>NZ_CP094532.1:397500-1597500 GCF_022811685.1 Chryseobacterium suipulveris
AGAGACAGAAAAGGAGTGAATTATTTCATACGATTGTGCAGACTTATATTGAATATAGAAATTCTGAAAGAGAAATTATTAGGGAAGAAAATATTTTAACAATTAGCGCTAACACAAGTGGAAATACAGAAGACGCATTTGGTTTAGATATCGCTTTTGTTAATCCGAAATTATTATATGGTGTGAATTATACAAAAGTATATTTAATTGAAGGCTACCGTTTAATTATCGACGAGTCTCTCAATAATTCAGAAATACTAAAAAGATCATTTAAGGAGACCAAATTCGAAAACCTCAATTAGCAGTTAAGCACATTGACTACAGTGTAAAAAATTGGTATCTTATATTAATGATGATTATGAGATCATCGCAATTCCAGCGCCCTATCAAAAATCGGATGAAATAAAAAACTACTGATGAAAAAAGGTGTGAAGATTAAGAATCTTTAGATTCCACTATGAATGACAATTTGTGTAAAAAACAATAAACTGCTTACCATCTGAAACCACTTTCCAAAATCTCTAAATTTTTGAACAAATTCCTGTTCAAATTTCTCTTGTTCCGAAAAGCATGTCGTTTTTAGCGATTTACTTTTCCAAACCTTCGAAATTTCAAAAGAAAATCCTCCCTTCAAACCTAGCCCCGATGGAAGCGGCTACCCCACAGCAAGCGGGGGAATTTGCGGCTGCGCGAGGAGTAATAGCGGACAGTGGGAACACCTGTGAAAGAAAGCCAGCCCTTGTTGCTCCAAAAAAATCAGAACTTTGTGAGGATTCCCCAGTGGATTTTGGTGTCGCTGAACTTGATGGGATTGCCGAATTCGCTGCCGTTTGAAATCTGGAAACTCATTAACCCGATCGGAAGAAAAAAGTTGAAACCCGTGCCGAAACTGTAGAATTTTGGTTTTAGGGAAAGCGTTTTGTTGTTGAGCTGGCCGTACTGACCAAAGATGTCGAAGAACGCCTGATTGCCGATTACGTAGCGGTATTCTGCGGTACCGAAATAGTACAGGTCGGCGTAGAGCGAATTTTCGTTGAAGCCGCGCAGGGAATTCCAGCCGCCGAAACGCAGCAGCTCGTTGGCTGCAAACTCGTTTTTGGAGTTGATCATCGCGGTTTCGCCCCGAAGATTGAGCCAGTTGTTGCCCTTGATATTGAAGTTCCTTTCGCCATAGAAATAGAAATTGCTCTGCGAAACTTTCAGATCCTGTTTGGTATAGTTGGTCGAGAGCACATCTACTTCTGCGCGAATCTTTGTGCGGTGCATGAAAAGCTCGATTTCCGACGGCTCCGTAAAATCGTACCACACGCCGATCCCTTTTTTTTCGTAATCTTTTCCCGCGACGTAGAGCGAATCCATGACGGTGGAAGTTTCGAAAGTCCCTCTGAGTCCGAGTTTCTGACGGTTATTGAGATGCAGGTAAAGTGCGGGAATGAGTTTTACATTGGCGAAAGTGGAGTCCTGCCGATAGATATTGGCGTTGATATTGGTCCCGATATTGGAGCCGAAAAGGTAGGGAATATCGGTTTTCAGGTCGAAGGTTTGTCCGCGGTCGGGATTTCGCTGCCAGAAGATATTGATGCTCTCAAAGCTGTTGAACATATTTCGGAAGTTCAAATTGATGCTTCCGTTGAAGGTGAATTTGTCGGTTTTGTCGTTTCCGAAACCTAAAACACCGTCGAAGGAATTGGATTTCCGTTTCAGGGTAAAGAGAAAAATCTGGGTGGAATCTTTCGTGAAGAGCGTTTGTGGCGGTCTCTCGAGGATGATGAACGGATGGCTCTGCAACGATTGGTTGATTTGTAACAGGTTTCGGTCGTCGTAGATTTTTCCCTTAAAATCTTTTTCAAGGTTTTTGATGAATCTTTTCGGCACATTTTCATAACCGCGGAGAACGAAGCCGTCAATTTTCCTGACTGCTCCTGGAATTATGGATAACTCCACTTGTGGAACCCCGTTTTTCATTCCCGCGAATCTTGATTTTACCCGGTTGAAGGAATAACCCTGGTTTCGGTATTTTTCGCTGATCTGTTTCTTTAGTGAATCCAGATTTTTGGTGAAGAATTCTTTTTTCAGTTTCAGGTTTTGCTCGATTTCCTGTGAGATTTTCACATTTGCTTCATTGAAGTTCTTTCCCTTATCATAGATAATTTCGGTGGAGTTTCCGTTTTTGATGACGTCCTTTAGCTCGGTGAGGTAAAAATTATTTTGCGAAAGCGAATCCAGGAATTTCACAGCGTTGGCGGAATCTTTAACCAAAACCTTTTTGTTGGTCTGTACATCCACCATCCAGAATTCTTTTTGCTGTGCGTGGAAAAAGACACAGAAAAAAATGAGGAATATGTGGGTAAGGATTTTCAAAGGGAGATGTTCTCAATTTGAACTGAATTCTACGAAGTTTATTATCTTGCGGATGATTATTTTTATCTTTGGCAAATTATAAAAAATCTGTCGATTTTCCGTAGTTTTAATGTTTATGAAAAAAGTAGGTCTGTTTTTCGGTTCCTTTAACCCGATCCACATCGGACATTTGATTTTGGCGAACTATATCCTCGAAAATTCCGATATGGAAGAGCTTTGGTTTGTGGTGAGTCCGCAAAATCCGTTTAAGGACAAGAAATCTTTGCTGAAAGACCACAACCGTCTCGACATGGTGCAGCTCGCCGTGAAGAATTATCCCAAAATGAGGGCTTCAAATGTGGAGTTTTCTTTGCCAAAACCCAGTTACACGATCGACACGCTGACTTACCTCCACGAGAAATATCCCGATGTTTCGTTTTCGCTAATTATGGGAGAAGACAATCTGGACGGACTTTCGAAATGGAAAAATTCTGAAACCTTAATTAAGAACCACCAAATCATTGTTTATCCCCGGGTTTTTGAGGGTGAGAAAAAGGATCACGAATACCTGCAAAACGAGAATATCCATTTGGTAAAGGCACCGGTTATCGAACTTTCAGCCACGGAAATTCGGGCAATGATCAAAGAGGGAAAAAATGTGCGACCGATGTTGCCGCCGGAAGTTTTTGAGTATTTGGACGGAAGTTCTTTTTATAGGTGATGGGTGATGAGCGATATGTGATAGGTGATAACTGATAACTGATAGTGATTAATGATAGATTATGGAATTTGTAGATAAGTTGATTAATAAATATTCTGAAGAAAAAATTACCGACTGGTTTAAGAAAGTCTGCACGCTGGAAGCGATTTCGTGGTGCCTGCTTTTCTCGGCGATGATTTGGATCAGGTACGATAGGGAAGGGCTTTTGCCCACGATCTACATCATCATAATGGGAAACCTTCACGGACTGTTTTTTACCCTATATCTAATTCTTGTTTTACCTGCAAGAAAAATCTTTAAGTGGGATGACGAAGATTTTGTATTTGCATTAATTGCTGCTTTCTTTCCATTTGCCACAATCTGGGTAGAGAAAAAGTTGGCGAGATTTGACAGGGAATAACTTCTTTTTTATAAAAAAATTCTATTGAGATGTAATATTTTGCATCCTTTTGTTGTCTTTCGGATAGACCTTTAATTTTCAAAATAAATTTTTATTATTGATAATCAGCTGATTAAATTTGAATTTTAATTTTCTTTACTACTTTGTATTGCATGATACTAAAATAAAAATATATCTTTGTAACGGAAAGTATTATAAAACTACTCATTATTAAAATTCAAAAAAAATTAGAACCGGAAGAAAAGAAGAAAGCAAAACCAATAACCAAAAAACTGATCACCGAAAAAACAATAACCAGCTTTCTTCTTTTTCTTTTTTAAAAATCAAACTCATGAAAAAATTACTCATCTCGCTTTCTCTGCTGACAGGAATTGTTGCTTTTTCACAAACAGATTCAGCAAAGGTTCAAAACATTGAAAATGTAACCGTTACTAAAAAGGTCATTCAGAAAAAATCCGACCGCCTCGTTTTCGATGTATCCGCATCGCCAGTTGCGAAAGGAAATACAGCGTTCAACCTTTTGAAAGAAACTCCGCTCGTTTCTTCCACCGACGATAAAACCTTGAAAATTGCAGGAAAATCCAACGCGGTTATTTTCATTAATGGAAAGAAAACCCAGATGAATGCCGATGCCATCGAAGCTTTGCTGAAAAATACACCTGCTGAAAATATCCAGAAAATTGAGGTGATTACTTTGCCTGGAAGTGAATTCAACGTTGAAAGTTCGGACGGAATTATCAATATCGTTTTAAAGAAAAAATTAACCGACGGTGCAAACGGAAATTTCAGAGCGAGCAATTATCAGGGAAAGTTCAACAGTCAGTCGAGCTCGGCAAGTCTAAATTTCAGAAAAAATAAATGGGCGATAAGTTCTAATCTAAGTTCAAGAAACCAAATCCGAATTCAGGAATACGATATGATGAACGGCGATGCGAGAAGCACGAACAATTCCGTGGGATACGTAAAAAACGGAACTTTCGACATTGGCGGTTACCTGAATATTGATTACGATTTATCCGAAAAACAAACGCTCGGATTTTCCTACAACACTTGGTACAGCGAGAATTTCGATACCGAAACGAATCTTTTCAATACCATTAAATTTCTGGACAATTCGAATAATTGGCAAACGCATTACAACCGCACCCAAAATTTTATGACGTCGGATGACCTCAACAATAATTTCAATTTGAATTATGAACTGAAACTGGACGATAAAGGCAGCAAAATCAATGTGAATGCGGCTTACCTGAAATTCGGACAAACCGAAAAAAACCAAAGCATGACGAGTACCACCAACTCACAGAATCAGATTATCGGCTTGGAAGGAAAATTCAACCAACTCATTCCGCAGCATATTGATAATTTTTCTGGAACTGTTGACTTTACCAAAGCTTTTAAGAGTTTCACTTTGGGAGCAGGCGGAAATTTCAACAAGACAAAAACCGACAACGACACTTATCTCGAAAATCTGGATTTGAACACGGGGAATTATGTGAAGGATCTTCAGCAAAGCAACCATTTTGTGTACGACGAAAAGATTTCAGGACTATATCTGAATTTTGACAAGAATTTTGGTGAAAAAATTTCGGCAAAGTTGGGCGCAAGAATGGAATTTACCGACAGTTACGGACAAATTTTAGGGAGCACAATTGAAGTCGCAAGAAAACATCAGAATTTTTTGCCGACGTTCAGCGTCAACTATAATATCAATCCAACCAATTCCATTTCGTATTCCTTCACAAGTCGCATGAAGAGACCGAGTTTCTGGGAAATTAATCCTGAAAGAATTTATTTGACGAAGGTGAATTATGTACAAAATAATCCTTTTATGAAGGCGTCTTCGGTTTTCAATCAGGAGTTGATGTATATGTTTAAAAGTGCTTATTTCCTGCAAATTTCTAATTCTTACACGAAAGATGCAACAACGCAGGTTCCGCTCCAGAGAACGGTAAATGGCGTTAATGAATTGCGTTATATCCGAACAAATTACGGAACTAAGAATAATTTTGCCGCGAATTTGGGAATGAACAAATCCTTTTTCAAACAGATCTGGAATGTGAATTATGTGGTTGGTTTGCAGATTAATTCTTACAAAGGCAGCATCGATCAGGATCCGATTACGCACGAAGTTTTTGATCCGTTCGTGGTGGATGGAAGTTTGGTGACGCCGTTTGTCCAGCTTCAAAATACTGTTCGGCTCTCGGCAAAAAAAGATTGGTTTTTGGGCGTGAATTATTTCTACCTCGGCAAAAACAGAATTGATTTGGGAACATTAAAACCACTTCAACAGTTGGACATCAATGTGAAAAAAATCTGGAACGACTGGACTTTTTCTCTCGATTTAAAGGATATTCTGAAGACCAACAAAATTTACATCCACGATGTGCAGCCGACCGGAAAATTCAATATCATCGATCAGTATCAGGATTCGCGAAAAGCATTTTTTACCGTGACTTACAATTTTGGAAATCAGAAAATCAAAAAAGCGAGATCGATCGAAGGTGCGGCAAGCGAAATTAAAAACAGAACTGGAAACTAAAAACACTTCCTCATTAATTCTGCAAATAAAGACACAAAATCGAGGACGAGATCAATATGGAAACAGCAATTTCAAAGCTTAGAAAGAACATTTGGGCAAACTATTACATTTTAGGTGTTAGATTTGTGATAGGTTTTCCTTTGTTCCTTCGGGCTTAACAAAAATTTTTGAAGATCGGTTCACAAGTATTTCCACAGATAATCCCATTGGTGAAGGACTTTATCAAACAGGAATTTACTGGAATTTCTTAGGATTCTGTCAGTTACTTGCTGCATTTTTATTGATTACCCAAAGATTTGCGACCATTGGTGCATTGCTATTTTTCGCGATTATTTCAAATATTATGATGATTACGTTGAGTATGGATTTTAATTATACTCCTGTGATCACCGTACTGATGTGGTTGGCAAACTTAACTTTACTGATTTGGGATTGGGATAAATTGCGGGTTCTTTTTTCCGAAAAGTCGCATGAAAAGATCTATCAAACGCCAGAACGTATTTCAAAAAAGTGGAGAATTGGTGGTTTGGTTTTCTATGTTGTCATCATCATATTTCTTTGTTATGGGCGTTTTTTCTTTAAATAAATTACATTCATACTTCCTGTATTATTTTAAAAGAAATCTGCGTTTAGAATTCTGAACGCAGATTTTTTTTGCATAAAATTTGCAACCTCCATTTCAGTCCAAAATCTATTTTTTATGAAAAATTTTCTGTTTGTAATTTTCGGTTATTTGATAATTTCCTGTTCAGGTTCCACCACCGGAAATCCAACTGACGAACCGCAAAACCTTGCTGCCAAAGATGAAATGAATATTTCCTACGGAAGTAATACGCAGCAGAAATACGACATTTTTCTACCCGCCGGAAGAAGTGCAGACAAAACAAAAGTGCTCATCTACATTCACGGAGGTGGTTGGATTGCGGGTGATAAATCTGAAATCTATGGAGGACTTCCCAAAATGAAGCAGACCTATTTCCCGAAATATGCGATTGTAACCATGAACTACGTTTTGGCTCAACCGGGAACTTCTAATTATGCATTGCCAAATCACATTAACGATATTCAGCACGTCATCAATCAGATCAAGGCAAAATCGCAGGAATACCAGGTGAAGCCGGAATTTGTCCTTTGCGGAAGCAGTGCGGGTGCACATCTGTCGATGTTTTATGCGTACACGAAAAACAATCCGGAAGTAAAAGCGGTGGTGAATATGGTGGGACCTTCTGATTTTAATGACAGTGCATTTTCTACCAATCCGCTTGCGGGATATTTCTCGGGGTTCGTCAATCCTGCATCGGTACCATCGGGAATGAACATGCTTACTTATGCAAGTCCTTTAACCTGGATTACCAATGCCTCGGTTCCGACACTCGGCTTTTATGGAACAGGCGATACTACTGTTCCACTTTCCCAAAAAAATTTGCTCGAAGCAAAACTCACGCAAGAAAATGTACCCCACGAAATATATACCTATAACGGCGATCACGTAGGTTGGATGAGCGAGCCAATTACTTCTTGGATGCTGGATAAGACAAAGAAATTCTTAGAAAAGTACAATCCTTAAAAACAAAAAAGTCGAAAATTTTCGACTTTTTTTATTTTCTGCGGAAAATGAGCATTTATGATTTTGGCAAGAAAACCTCCGCCAACATGCATCTTGCGCTTCCTCCACCGTTGGTTTCAATGGTATGGAGGTCGGAATAGATGATTTCAGAATACTTTTCGATCCCTGAAATCTGTTCCTTGGTTAAAGATTTAAAGGCGGTCTCGCTCATTACTAAAAAAGTTTTTCCTTCGGAATTCCTTACCTGTAGCATATTTCCGGCAAACTGCTGCATCTGGTCTTCGGAAATTTCGATCAGTTCCTTGTCGGTGGATTTGATGACTTCCTGAACTTTTTCGCGCTCCAGCTCGTCGTCGATACAGTCGAGGCAGATGATTGCAAATTGATCCGCGATACACATCATCACATTCGTGTGGTAAATCGGCAAACGCTGATCGCCGACATTTTGGAAAGAATGGAAAACTACGGGTGTGAATCCAAATTCAGCACAGAATTTTCTGAACAGGTCCTCGTCGAGTCGGAGCGAAACAGAACCGTAAGCAATCTTGTAGTCGTGGTCGAAAATCATACTTCCAGTACCTTCTAAAAATCGATCTTCATTTTCGAAATGGGAAAGATCATCGACTTTGTCAATTTTAAAACCTTGATTTTTAATGGTCTCGAGAATGTCCTTGCGACGCTCAACTCGTCGATTTGGCGCAAACATTGGGTACAGCACTACTTTTCCGTCGCTGTGGAAACTCACCCAGTTGTTTGGGAAAATAGAGTCGGGTGAGTGTGGTTCGAGCGTATCTTTCACGGTGATCACATTCACTTCTTTTGCTCTCAGTTTTTCCACAAAGCTGTTGAATTCCTCAAGAGCTTTCTGCTGCGTGTCGGAATCTTTTTGTTCGACCTGGAAATAGTTGTTTTCTGCAGTTTGGGCGTTGTATCCGAAAGCAATCGGCTCGATCATCAGAACGGTATCTGTAGCTTGCATAAAGTAATTATTGAATTTATACAAAAATAGCCAATATTTTGTAATTTGGCATTGGGAAAATTGCTTAAGCGTTTTTTTAACTTTACATCAAATTATCATCAAACAACTACTGAAATTAAAAATTTCTAAGCAAAAATTTTCGTAATAATCCCTTATATTTACAATAACTAAATGAAAAAAATGTACGCAAAAATTTCAACTCTGGCCTTTATACTTTCCACAATTTTCATCAGTTCGCAAGTTACTACAAGTATTGTTTCAGAGGCGGCACGCTTTAACCGGTTTATGAATAGTGTGAAATCTGCAAAATTTGGTCCTATTCCTTATGACGAGATCGAAGGAAACCCTTTCTTCAACAAGAATTTTCTTGCAGCAAAGGTTGAAAGCGCTACAAATCCAATCCCTGCAAGGTACAACATGTTTACCGACTCTATTGAAATGATTAATGATGGGACAATTTATGAGCTGCCGAAAACAAGCGCCTACTCTAAAATTAGCTTTATTGCCTCCAGAGAAAACTTTGTGTATTTGAACCATGGAGTGGAAGCTAATGGATACTATCTGCTGCTCGCCGATGGGAAAAACAGATTGCTGAAAAAACTGAAAACCGAGTTCCGAGATGCGGTGCCTGCACTGAATTCCTTTACCCAGGCAACTCCGGCGAGATTTGAAAATCTACCGGCTGAATATTTTATTCAAACTGGTGAAAATTTAGTCAAAATCCCTAGGAAACAAAATGAATTCTATAAAATTTTTGGAGATAACAAGAACGAAGTTGAAAGTTTTGTCAAAAAGCAAAAACTCAAAGTCAACCAAGAATTAGACCTTATTAGATTAGTTCAGTTTCTGAACACCCAATAAGAAATGTCCGGCAAATTCGCCGGACATTTTTTTAGAAAAGCTCTTGCGCCACTTTCTTAATATTATTGCTTTTCCCCATCGAATAAAAGTGCAGCACCGGAACTCCGAAATCCAATAATTCTCTGCACTGGCTGATTGCCCATTCCACACCGATTTGTTTCACGGCGGTATTGTCTTTTGCTTTGGTAATTTCAGAAATCAAATCTTCAGGTAAATCAATCTTGAAAGTTTTCGGCAGCATCGAAAGATGACCTTTCGTCGCAATCGGCTTAATTCCTGGAATAATCGGCACATCAATTCCCATTGCTCGTGCTTCTTTCACAAAATCAAAGTATTTTTTATTGTCAAAAAACATTTGCGTCACCACATAATCTGCACCGGCTTCTACTTTTTGCTTCAGCCGCTCCAAATCATATTTCATCGACGGTGCTTCGATATGCTTCTCAGGATAACCTGCAACACCGATACAGAATTTGTTGTTTTCATCGCACCTGTCCTCGTCCGTCAAATATTTTCCGTGACCAATATCGTTGATATGCTCCACCAAATCAATCGCATAGCGGTGACCGCCTTCTGTCGGAACAAACTGATTCTGGCCCTTCATTGCATCACCGCGAAGCGCCATCACATTATCAATTCCGAGGTAAAGACAATCCACCAAAAGATATTCGGTTTCCTCCTTCGTAAAGCCGCCACACAAAACATGCGGAACTGTATCTACATTGTATTTATGCTGAATCGAGGCGCAAATTCCCAAAGTTCCGGGACGCATTCTTGTAATTTTTCGCTCCATCAAGCCGTTGCCTTTTTCGATATAAACGTATTCTTCACGCGACGTAGTCACATCAATAAAAGGCGGTTTAAATTCCATCAAAGGATCGATATTTTTGTATAAATCCTCAATCCCCACCCCTTTTTGTGGTGGAATTACTTCAAGTGAAAAAAGCGTTTTGCCGTTGGCGTTTTTTATGTGTTCGGTTATTTTCATTTTCTATTTTTTAACACAAAGTCAAAAGGTTTTTGCACAATGTGCAAAATATTTTGCGTCTTTGTGAAATTCTTAGTGCCTTTGTGGTTAATTTTCTACTAAGTTTGGTCGAAGCCATTTTCTCGCAAACTCTAAATCTACATTTTTACGTTTTGCATAGTCTTCAACCTGTTCTTCAGTAATTTTTCCAACACCGAAATACTTCGATTTTGGATTTGCAAAATAATATCCGGAAACTGCTGCAGTTGGAAACATTGCCAATCCCGGAGTAAGTTCCAAACCAATTTTTTCTTTTACATCCATCAGTTTCCAAATGGTTTCTTTTTCCAAATGGTCTGGACATGCCGGATAACCGGGAGCTGGACGAATTCCTAAATATTTTTCAGCGATTAATTCTTCATTGTCCAGATTTTCATCTTCGGCGTAACCCCAAAATTCTGTTCTCACTTTATGGTGCAGATATTCGGCATATGCTTCAGCCAATCTATCTGAAAGCGCTTTAGCGATAATCGCATTATAATCGTCGTGATCGTCTTTGTATTTCTGAACCAGTTCATCCGTTCCGAAACCTGTCGTCACGGCAAAACATCCGACATAATCCTGCTTTCCTGAATTTTTTGGAGCCACAAAATCCGCTAAAGCCAGATATTCTTTTCCTGCTGAACGCTTCAACTGCTGGCGAAGTGTGTGGAAAGTTCCAATCACATTTCTATTATTATCATACACTTCAATATCATCGTCGTTCACTGTGTTCGCAGGGAAAATTCCGAAAATGGCCTTTCCGGTCAGCAATTTATTATCGATGATTTCTTTGAGCATTTTTTTTGCGTCGTTGTAAAGTTCTTTTGCATGTTCACCTACAATTTCATCTTCCAAAATATTCGGAAATTTCCCGTGAAGTTCCCAACTTCTGAAAAATGGTGACCAATCCATAAACGGAATCAATTCGTTTAAGTCCTGATCTTCAATCACATAAATTCCTAATTTCTTCGGAACAGCAATTTCTTCGTTTTCCCAATCGATTTTAAATTTCTGTTCACGCACTTCCGCCATTGGCAGATATTCTTTTTCAACCTGTCTTGACAAAAATTTCTCCCGGAAATCGGCGTATTCTGTTTTCAGTTCAGAAACATACTCACCGTTTCTGTTGCTCAACAATGAACTTACCACACCAACTGCACGTGAAGCGTCGTTCACATGAACCACGGCGTTGTTATATTTCGGATCAATTTTTACAGCAGTATGTGCTTTAGAAGTGGTTGCACCGCCAATCAACAATGGAAAATTCAGATTTTTTCTTTGAAGTTCATCAGCAACATGAACCATTTCATCCAAACTTGGCGTAATCAAACCGCTCAAACCAATGACATCCACTTTTTCATCAATCGCAGTCTGAATAATTTTTTCCGCAGGAACCATCACTCCCAAATCCACAATTTCATAATTGTTGCAGCCCAAAACTACGGCCACAATATTTTTCCCAATATCATGAACATCCCCTTTTACCGTTGCCATCAACACTTTGCCGTTGGCAGGTTTTGAAGTGTCTTTTTCCGCTTCGATAAATGGCTGAAGGTAAGCCACGGCTTTTTTCATTACCCTTGCAGATTTTACTACTTGCGGAAGAAACATTTTCCCACTCCCGAAAAGGTCGCCGACAACGCCCATTCCTGTCATCAGATTGATTTCTATAACATCTAAAGGTCTTGGCGTGAGTTGTCTCGCTTCTTCCACATCTTCAATAATAAAACGGTCGATACCTTTGACCAAAGCGTGTGTAATTCTGTCCTGAAGCGGGTTTCTGCGCCACTCCAAATCTTCGACGATTTCTTTTTTAGATGATTTATGTTTTTCGGAATAATCTAAAAGTCTTTCAGTGGCATCATCTCTTTTGTCGAGCATCACATCTTCCACCAATTCCAACAAATCTTTCGGAATTTCGTCATAAACTTCCAGCATTGCAGGATTTACAATTCCCATATTCATTCCCGCTTTTATGGCGTGGTAAAGGAATACGGAATGCATCGCCTCACGCACCGAATCATTCCCGCGGAACGAAAACGACACATTGGAAACACCTCCCGAAACCGAAACATGCGGCAGGTTTTCGCGAACCCATTTTGTACCTTCAATGAAATCGAGGGCATTTCTGCGGTGTTCTTCCATTCCTGTTGCGACAGGGAAAATATTTAAATCGAAAATAATATCTTCCGGCGGAAAACCAACTTTGTTCACCAAAATATCGTATGAACGCTTCGCAATTTCGATTCTCCGTTCCAGGTTATCGGCTTGTCCTACCTCATCAAACGCCATCACAATCGCAGCGGCACCGTATCTTTTAATAGTTGTCGCGTGATGAATAAATTCTTCCTCTCCTTCTTTCAAACTGATCGAATTCACCACACATTTCCCTTGAACCACCTGCAGTCCTGCTTCCAAAATTTCCCATTTTGAAGAATCAATCATAATCGGAATTCTCGCAATATCAGGTTCTGAGGCGATTAAATTCAGGAATTTTACCATACAGTATTTTCCATCCAACAATCCATCATCAAAATTGACATCGAGAATCTGTGCTCCGCCTTCAACCTGGTGTCGCGCAATATCCAATGCCTCTGCAAATTTTTCTTCTTTAATCAAACGAAGAAATTTTTTGGAACCTGCAACATTGGTTCGCTCACCAACATTGATGAAGTTGGATTCCGGGGTTATAATTAGCGGTTCGAGACCGGAGAGTTTTAAGTATTTCATAATATTAATGTAACAATTTGAAAATGTACCAATATAACAATCAATGCGATTGATACATTGTTAGATTGATACATTGTTAGATTAAACAATCTTCCTTGGCTGATAGTTTTTCACCAAATCTGCAATGGCTTTAATATGTGGCGGTGTTGTTCCGCAGCAGCCGCCAACAACATTAATCAAACATTTTTCTGCGTATTCTTTAATCTGTTCTGCCATTTGCTCCGGCGTTTCATCGTAATGACCGAAAGCGTTCGGTAATCCTGCATTCGGATAGGCAGACACGTAAAATTCTGAATTATTGGAAAGGGTTTCCAAATATGGCGTCAGTTGTTTTGCTCCTAAAGCACAATTGAAACCGACACTCAACAGATTGAGATGCGAAACGGAAATCAGGAATGCTTCTGCGGTTTGTCCGCTCAAAGTTCGTCCCGATGCATCGGTAATAGTTCCCGAAACCATAATAGGAATTTGAATATTTCTTTCTTCCTGAATTTGATCAATGGCGAAAAGTGCGGCTTTTGCATTCAAAGTGTCGAAAATGGTTTCTACCAAAAGAATATCTGCACCACCGTCGAGAAGTGCTTCGCACTGCTGTTTGTAGGCAATTCTTAATTCATCAAAAGTAATAGCACGAAACCCGGGATCATTGACATCAGGACTTAAACTCGCTGTTTTGTTGGTTGGCCCGATTGATCCTGCTACAAATCTTGGTTTTTCAGGATTTTGAGCGGTAAATTCGTCACAGACTTTTCTTGCAATTTTTGCAGATTCAAAATTCAGTTCGTAAACCAAATCTTCCATATGGTAATCTGCCATTGCAATGGTAGTTCCCGAAAATGTATTGGTTTCGATAATGTCTGCTCCTGCTTCCAGATATTTTCTGTGAACTTCCTCTATTGCCTGTGGTTGCGTAAGCGAAAGCAAATCGTTGTTTCCTTTTACAGGATGTTCCCAATCTTTAAAACGCTCGCCACGGTAATCTTCCTCCGTAAATTTATAACGCTGAAGCATGGTTCCCATCGCTCCGTCGAGCACGAGAATGCGTTCGTTGAGGGCTTTGTATAGTTGTTCTGAATTTTTCATCATATTTTTTTTGTTTGAAAGATTTGAAATTGTTTGATTTCGTTTGACATTGTTGTTGTTGCACTCTTTGAACTTTTCAAACAACATCAAACCCTTAAACTGTCTTTTTTTTGCAATTTTACCCTTTTTTTGCTTGATTTTCAATTTATGACGCGCCTTTGCGTGAGGGCGAAGGCAATTGTTGGAGCTCTTTTTCGGGCGGCGGCTTCGCCGCCCGAAAAAAGCGACTTGCCGTAGACCGACCTGTTTTCAGCGAAGGGAAAAAGCGCGGGAAAAACAGGGCACGCCCAAATATTAATCCAACGCCTGTTTCAAATCGGCGATAATGTCTTCCACATTTTCTAAACCGACCGAACATCTCACCAAACCTGCGGAAATCCCAACCTCGTTTCTTTCTGCATCCGAAAGTTTGGAATGCGTGGTGGAAGCGGGATGTGTAACAATGGTACGCGTATCGCCAAGGTTGGCTGAAAGCGAACACATCTTGATTTTGTTGAGGAAATTTCTGCCGCCTTCAATTCCGCCTTTTACTTCAAAAGTAACGATATTTCCGCCTAATTTCATCTGTTTTTTGGCAATTTCGTAACTTGGATGTGATTTCAGGAAAGGATATTTCACGAACTCTACATTTGGATGATTTTCGAGAAACTCAGCGACTTTCAGTGCGTTTTCGCAGTGTTTTTCTACTCTTACCGCCAATGTTTCCAAGCTTTTGCTTAAAACCCAAGCATTGAAGGGCGATAATGAAGGTCCCGTTAATCTCGAAAAAGAATAAATTTCCTGAATCAAATCTTTTCTACCTACACAAACTCCTCCTAAAACACGACCTTGACCGTCAATAAGTTTTGTAGCGGAATGTACAACCAAATCAGCTCCATATTTAATCGGCTGCTGAAGATAAGGCGTTGCAAAACAGTTGTCTACAATAAAAATCAGGTTATGTTTTTTCGCAATCTGTCCGAAATATTCCAAATCCAAAACTTCAATCGCGGGATTGGTTGGCGTTTCGAGATAAAGGATTTTTGTGTTTGGTTTGATGTAATTTTCAACATTTGCAGAATCATCGGCTTTAAAATAAGTCGTTTCGATATTCCATTTTGGAAGATATTTCGTGAAAAGTGTGTGTGTCGCCCCGAAAACCGACTGACAGCTCAAGATGTGATCGCCCGAATTCAGCAGGGCTGCAAAAGTGGAATACACTGCTGCCATTCCAGTAGCAAAAGCGTAACCTGCTTCCGCACCTTCCATTTTGGTGATTTTATCAATAAATTCGTTGGTGTTCGGATTGCTGTAACGGCTGTAAAGATTTTTCTCCTTCTCCTCCGCGAAACTTGCACGCATATCCTCGGCTTCATCAAAAACAAAGCTTGAAGTGAGAAAAATCGGAACGGAATGTTCGCCATACTGACTTCTTTCTGCTTGAGAGCGTATTGCTAATGTTTCAAAATTTTCCATAATATTGGGTTTTTTAAGGAAGACCGGCAACAAGGTCAAACTGCTCTTTTCTTTAAAAAATAATTAATCCTTTCATTTTACTTTTTAATAGCCTTGTTACCTGAACTTTCCTGTTTTATTTATTTTCTGAAATTCTTAAAATGTCCCCAAAAACGCCCCGCGCCGTAACTTTTGCGCCTGCGCCTGCGCCCATAATTACTATTGGGTTTTCACCGTAACTTTCAGTGTAGATTTCAAAAATGGAGTCTGAACCTTTGAGTTGTCCGAGTGCTGAACTTGCAGGAACCGAAATCAGTTTCACGTCGAGTTCGCCTTTTTCCTGATGAAGATCGCCGTGTAAATCGCCTACGTAACGCAAAACGTGGTCAGGCTCCTGATTATCTTTTATTTTCTGATATTCTTCATCGAGTTCAGGAATTCTTGAGATGAATTCTTCTTTTGAAATATCAAGAAGATTTTCAGGAATAAGATTCTGAATGTTGATGTCTGAAAACTCGTTAATCAGGTCAAGCTCGCGCGCCAAAATCAGAAGTTTTCTTGCTACATCATTTCCTGAAAGGTCTTCGCGAGGATCGGGTTCTATAAAACCTTTCTCCATTGCCTCGCCAATAATGGTTGAAAATTTATCGTCACGAACCGAAAAATTATTAAAAATATAACTCAGTGAACCGGAAAAAACGCCTTTAATTCTCGTAATATTTTCGCCTGAAAGATGAAGTAATTTAATCGTATCAATCAATGGCAAACCTGCACCAACATTGGTTTCGTAAAGGTATTTCTTATTGTTTCTAGAAAGTGTCGTTCTGAACGTTCGGTATTCATCAATCGGCAAAGTGTTGAAAATTTTATTGGACGAAACCAGGTCGAAGCCGTTTTCTGCGAGTTTGTGGTAGTTCCTCACAAAATCCTTTGAACCCGTGTTGTCCACAGCGATCAGATTTTCCAACTGATTTTCTTTCGAAAAGCGAATGAGTTCATCCACATCCGAATTTCTTTCTGTTACCGACACTTCGTTATTCCAATCATTTCCGATTCCTTCGCGGTTCAGAGCCATTTTTTTAGAATTGGCGATGGCTACAATTTTCAAGTCGAGTTTCTTTCTCCGCCTGATTTCTTCCGAACTTTCCAAAACCTGGTTGATCAAAGTTCCGCCTATATTTCCGTGACCGATGATGGCGAGATGTACGGTTTTTGGTTTCCCAAAAATTTCAGTTTCGATGATGTTTTTCGCTTTCTCGTCCTGACTGGAACTTACCACAATATTCACCCGGTTTTCTGATGCGACCTGGTTCAGAATCAGTGGAAAGATATTGTTTCGTCCCAGCTCCTGCGCAATTTTCGTGTAGTCATTGGTTACAAATCCGATGACCGAAACATTGTTGATGCTGTAAATCATCTTTACTTTCCCCGATTTTCTTTCTTCGGAAAACTCTTCAATAAGGCAGTTTACGGCTTTTTCAGCATCTTTTTCATTGACCAAAACCGAGATCCCGTTTTCAATCGCCTGTTGCGAAATCACACCGACACTGATTCTTGCATAAGTTAGCGCCTTGAAAATCCGTCCGTCAATTCCCACTTCTCCGAGAAAATTCTTTCCTTCGAACCGAATGATCGATCTGTTCTTAATCAGTTTTATTTCATTTCTTCCTTTCATATATAGATTCTATTTAGCAATTGCTGCAATTTCGCAGAATAGTGGTTTTAAGATTGTATTCAGTTGGTCATATTCCATCAAAAAAGCGTCGTGACCGTGGATGGACTTGATTTCCCGATAATGAATATTGTTGGTTTCTTTCAGCAAATCATTAGTTTTTTGAATTTCAAAAGCGGGAAAAAACAGGTCGGAATTAACTGCTACCAAGTGTATTTCTGCAGAAATCTTCTTTAATTTTGATTCATCTGCATTGATCGTCATCAGCAGGTGATTCATGAGGCGATATGCCTTTAAACTAAATCTTTCGTTTAAAGATTTTGCGTGATAATTGAGCCAGTCGTGAGATTTTAGAATTTCGGGATTTTGAAGTTTTTCCCCTTTAAATCTTAAATTCAATGATTGCGGAGTACGATAACATAACATCGCATGAATCCGAGCTTTCTCCAATGGTTGAGTTTCAGATTCCAGCAGAAACTTCTGGACTAAACACTGTGAATGAAGCCAATCCGAAGTTTTGTAATCGCAGGCAACCGGAATGAATTTTTTTGCAAGATGATTTTCAAGAGCCAGCATTTCCCAACCGATTGCTCCGCCAACAGAACCGCCGATGATGGCAAAAAGTTTAGAAATTTGAAGAGATTTTAATCCCAAAAGAAAAATTTTAGCAATATCAACAGTTCTAAAATCCGCATAATGATCAATGGAGAAACCGTCGTATCCATTTCCAGGAACGTTAAAACAAATCACGGTGTAATGATTGGTATCAATCGTTTTGCCTTCACCTACCAAAGTTTTCCACCAACCACTTTCTCCAGCAGCGGTGGAGTTTCCAGTCAATGCGTGATTCACCAACACGACAGGTGCGGTGTGCAGAGGTTTTCCGAATAATTCGTAACTCAAAGAAATATCGAGAGTATTTCCCGATACGGTTCTAAAATTCTGTAAAGTGATATGTTGCAGCGAATTTTTCAATTTCTAAAAACTTGGTTAAAAATTGAAAATGCTACCTAAGAAAGTAATGAAGTCCGTGTTATCTCCCTCAAAAAAACTGAGTAGAATTTAGCACCTTTCCGCTTTCGCGGGAGGTTGCCAAGGTTTCACAGGGTCTATTCCCTCCACCTTTCTTGATAACATTTTCAATATGTAAATGAACAAATCTGACGCAAAAGTAGGGCAAATTTTGCGAACTGCAAATTTTTACAAGATCTTTTGTAAAAAATTTAATCCTCAGAAAAGATAATTTCCTTGTTTTTCAGGTTGGCCGCTTCTTTATCTTTGCCGATTTCTTTTAAGCTTTTTACTCACACCTCAATAAGAAGACGAATTTTGTCGAAAAGTTCCTCAATCGTTTTACCTTCCGACTGGATCCCGTCAAGTTCACGCGAATATCCGGAATATCCGCGAAGTGTTGGATGGTTAATAATGTGGATGCTGCTGGTTTTCATTTTATTTTAATATGACTTAAAATTAGTAATTTATTGATTTTCTTGGTGTTAAATATTATTCATTTCCCGTTTAAAAATAATTAACCAAAAAAAATATAAATTCGCATTATGAATGCAGAAAAAGAGCGGTTACAAAACCCCGACTGGAAAAATTGGGGACCTTATGTAAGCAATAGACAATGGGGAACGGTGCGAAGATTACAGTCCGAACGGAAACGCGTGGGGTTACACCACTTATGACGACGCGATCAGCAGAGCTTACCGCTGGAGTGAAGACGGAATTGCAGGAATCTGTGACAGCAAACAGCGGCTATGTTTTGCGTTCTCATTTTGGAACCGAAAGGACAAAATGATCAAGGAGCGGTTTTTCGGATTAAGCAATTATCAGGGAAATCATGGGGAGGATCTGAAAGAAATTTATTATTATCTCGACAACACGCCGTCTCATTCCTATATGAAGATGGTTTATAAATATCCGATCGACGAGTTTCCTTACGATGAATTGATTACTGAAAACGAAAGACGGTCCAAAACAGAACCTGAATATGAAATCGCTGAAACAGGGATTTTTGACAAAAATGAATACTTCGATATTTTCATTGAGTATGCCAAAATCAATCACGACGATATTCTGATCAGAGTTACTTGCTGTAACAGAAGTGGCAGTAAAGCGCCATTGGTAATTCTTCCGACGGTTTGGTTCCGCAATAACTGGAAATGGGGATATGGAACTTATATTCCAAAACTAAAGTCTTCGGTGAAGGGAATGATTGATATTGAACACGGCTCGATTCCTTTAAGAAAACTGTACTCAAGAGATCCCAATACTGAAGCTCTTTTTTGTGACAATGAGAGCAACCCTGAAATTATTGCCAATACCGAAACAGATTTCAAATTTTTCAAAGACGGCATTAATAACTTCCTAATTAATGGGGATAAAAATACCATTAACCCTGAAAAAACAGGCACCAAAGCTAGCTTCTTTATCGACACTGAAATTCAAGCTGGCGAAAGCAAAACCTTTGATTTCCGGCTTAGTCCGCATGAAATGGAAAATGCCTTTTTTGATTTCGACGAAGTTTTTAGTTTAAGAAAGAAAGAAGCAGATGATTTCTATGCGGAGCTTCAATGTGACATTGAAAACGAGGAAGAAAAAAATATTCAAAGACAAGCATTCGCAGGACTTCTGTGGAATAAGCAGTTCTATCATTATACCGTCTCGAAATGGTTGAAAGGTGATCCCAAACAGGAAGTAACAAGAGATTTCGACCATTATGTTAGAAATACGGAATGGGAACATATGCAGAATAAAGACGTCATTTCCATGCCCGATAAATGGGAATACCCTTGGTTTGCGACTTGGGATTTGGCGTTTCACTGCGTTCCTTTTGCACTGATTGATGGCGGTTTCGCTAAACATCAGCTGAAATTGCTGACCAAAGAATGGTACCTGCATCCGAACGGACAGCTTCCTGCGTATGAGTGGGATTTCAGCGACGTGAATCCGCCCGTTCATGCGTGGTCAACATTCCGGGTTTTCAAGATTGATGAAAAAGTAAACGGAAAAGCCGACATTCCTTTTCTGGAAAGTGTATTCCAAAAGTTGCTGCTCAACTTCACGTGGTGGGTGAACCGAAAGGACAAAAAAGGGAACAATGTTTTCGGCGGCGGATTCCTCGGTCTTGATAACATCGGCGCTTTCGACCGAAATATGCAGTTCAAGAACGGCGACCATTTGGAGCAAGCCGACGGAACAAGCTGGATGGCGATGTTTGCGCTGAATATGATGCGGATCGCAATGGAATTGGCGCTCCATAATCCGGTTTACGAAGATATGGCGATCAAGTTTTTTGAGCATTATCTGTACATCGCGGAAGCAATGGAAAATCTGGGTGAAGGAATTGACGGACTGTGGAATGAAGAGGATGGTTTTTTTTATGATGTACTGCAACTGAACAATGGCGAATCTATTTCACTGAAACTGAGAAGTATCGTTGGTTTAATCCCCATGTTTGCGGTGGAAATCATCGAGCGAGACACATTGGATAGACTCCCGAACTTTACCGCTAGAATGGAGTGGGTTTTGAAAAATCGGCCGGAACTTGCGAATCTCGTTTCGCATTGGGAGGTGGAAGGAAAAGGCGGAAAACATTTGATGAGCATCCTTCGAAAAACCCGTCTCAAAAGAGTTTTGAAGAGAATGGCAGATCCGAATGAATTCCTGTCGGAGTACGGAATTCGCTCGATGTCTAAGATTTATGAAGAAACCCCGTTCAAATTTTCAACCGACGAGCATGAATATGTTGTGAAATATATGCCCGCAGAAAGCGACAGCCGAATGTTTGGAGGCAACAGCAATTGGCGAGGTCCGATCTGGTTTCCGATTAATTTCCTGATTGTCGAAAGTTTGCAACGATATCATTTCTACTACGGTGAAAGCTTGCAGGTAGAATACCCGACGGGAAGTGGCGAAATGAGAAATCTTGATTTTGTAGCAGAAGACCTCAGCAAAAGGTTGCGCTCAATTTTTATTAAAGATGAGAACGGAAACCGAGCTTTCAACGGAGGAAACGAAATGATGAATCACGACGAATTCTTCAAGGACTATATCATGTTTTACGAATATTTCAACGGTGATACCGGAAAAGGAATCGGCGCTTCGCACCAGTGTGGATGGACTGCAACCGTCGCGAAGTTGATACAGCCGAGATGGAGGTAGATTTGCGATGCAGTGGTTCAGTGGAAAAGTGGTCCAGTGATTCAGTAGTAGAATCGATCACTTTCACTTGTTAATCAACTTTTTCGTTGTTTACATAAACACTGTATTCTACAGTTACATTGGGTTCAAAAGTTTTGGAAACTGAGCAGTATTTCTCAAATGAAAGTTCAGCAGCTTTCCGGGCTTTTTTAGGATCTATTTCACCTTCCAGAAAAAATTTCACTTGGATTTTCTTGAAAGGTTTTGCGTCATCTACCTGTACTCTTTCTCCTTCGACTTCTGCAGAAAAGGAGGTGATATGTTGTCTTTGTTTTTTCAGGATAGAGACTACATCAATCCCGCTACAGCCGGCAACTGCCATCAATACACTTTCCATCGGCGAAACCCCTTTCGCGTTTGGTTGTGAGGTGTTATCTAAAAGAATTTTGTTTCCTGCAGAATTGGTGCATTCAAAAAGGAAATCGTCGTTAATGCGGTTGAGTTTAATTTTCATCGTCAATATTGTTCAATAATGTAAAAATAGTGAAACAGCTTCGGAATACTTTCAGAATTTTTATTTTTATTTTGTAATTTTAAAAAAATAAAAAATTAAGATGAAATTTGAAAATAATAAATCTGGAAATGGTGGCTTTATTTCCCTTAATAATGAAACCGAAGAAGTAGGAAGACTTACTTACACTATTTTCCCCGAACTTCAAAAATTAATTATTTCATTTGTTCTGGTTCACCCAAAATTTGAGGGGAGGGGAATGGGGAAATTCCTCGTCGAAGAAGCGATTAAGTTTGCTCGCGAAAACAGTTGGAAAATCTACCCTCACTGTTCCTATGCACGTTCAGTAATGCAACGCCTGAGCGACGTTGATGACATTCTCTTAACATAAAAAAAACCGGGTTTGCTACCCGGTTAGTTTATTTATAAAGATTCCATCTGTTCATCGGTGATTTCCATGTTGTGGTAAACATTCTGCACGTCGTCATCTTCCTCAAAACGTTCGAGCATTTTCATATTTGCTTTGAACTGTTCGTCCGTCACTTCTTTCGTATTGTTGGGAATCCGCTGCAGTTCGCCACTTTTCGCCTCTATTCTGAGTTCGTCAAGCTTATGTGAAAGATGTCCGAAGTCTTCAAATGCTGTGGTCACCAACACTTCTTCGTCATCGCTTTCTATATCTTCAGCGCCACCGTCGATCATTTCCATTTCAAACTCTTCCCAATCCATTTTAATCACGGATTTTTCAATTGAAAAAATTCCTTTGCGATCAAAGATAAAGGCGAGTTCCCCATTTTTCCCAAGATTACCGTCAAACTTGTTGAAAATTGCTCTTACGTTTGCCACTGTCCTAGTTGGGTTGTTTGTGGTACATTCCACAAAAAAAGCAACACCTCCCTGTCCGTATCCTTCATAAGTGATTTCCTCGTAATTTTCAGCGTCTGCACCGCTTGCTTTTTTTATCGCTCTTTCTACATTATCTTTTGGCATGTTTGCACCCTTGGCATTTTGTATGCATCTTCTGAGTGCAGGATTAGAGTCTGGATCAGGTCCGCCAGCTTTTACAGCGAGCGCAATATCCTTCCCTATTTTTGAAAATGTTTTGGCCATTTTGTCCCAACGAGCCATTTTTGAAGCTTTTCTGTATTCGAATGCGCGTCCCATATTTTCTTAAAATTGTGATTGCAAAAATACGAATTAGTTCACAAAAAAACACCCCCAAAACTCGAGGGTGTTTATTATTTAGAAAACTTTTTTAATTATTTTCTTTTTTTAGCTGGAGCTTTTTTCTTAGCTGGAGCTTTTTTCACTGGAACTACTACATCATGTTTTTTGTATGTACCCCATTCAGTAGCATCTTCGATTGCTCTTACAACAACTTTTCTGTCTTGTTGTCTTTCAGCGTCTGTTGCAGTTTCAGGAACTACAGCTTTCGCTTCACCAACACCGATTGATTTCAATGCACCTGGATCAACTCCTCTTGCGTCTAATGCGTTAACTACAGCTTGCGCTCTTCTTCTTGAAAGGTCTAAGTTATATGCTTCAGAACCTTTTTTGTCAGTTTGACCTTCAAGTAGGTAGTTACCACCGTCAGTTTTGATGATTGTAGCAGCAGCATCCAATCTTGCGCTAGATTGCGGAGTGATTGTAGCTTTGTTGAAATCGAAATAGATGTTTTTCAATTCACCTTCAACTTCAGAAGCTGTTACAGATTTAGGTTTTGGACAACCGTTGTACTGTGGAAGACCTGGAACTGTAGGACAAGCATCGTCTTTATCAAGGATTCCGTCACCATCAGTATCTGGCCAAGGACAACCGTTGTTTTCAGCTGGACCTGCTACTGTAGGACAAGCATCGTCTTTATCAACTACACCGTCACCGTCAGTATCTGGCCAAGGACAACCATTGTTTTCTTTTGGTCCTGCTACATCTGGACATTGATCATCGATATCTGGGATTCCGTCACCATCAGTATCAGGACATCCTTGGAACTCAGCTAAACCTGGAGTATCTGGACATCTGTCTTCCTTATCTGGGATTCCGTCTTTATCTCTGTCAGTATTTCCGAATCTGAACAATAGGGAAGCAGAAGCTTGCCAGAAGTTAGCGATATCGGATTTGTCGATAGGTGTAGCTACATAATCACCTTGGATTCCTAAACCAAAGTTTTTAGTCAACCAGAAGTTAGATCCTAAACCACCAGCAACTGTGAAGTGGTCTTTTCTTCGTTGAGTAAATGGTTTGTTTTCAGAGAAACCAGGATATACATGATTATGATACATATCTGTCACTGGGAAATTCACCCCTGAATAATCATGTCTCAAATAGTTTGCTCCGATTCTTAAATATGGATCAAACCAAGATTCTTCGTTCCAAAGACTGTTGAATTTGAATTGAAGACCTAAACCAGTCTGAAGGAAAAATTCTTTTCCCATGTTGATTCTCTTGTTGTCGATGTTACCAACGGTGGTTTGCCAGTCTAGAACTAAGTATTTGTTCAAGCTTCTTGCAACTGTCAATTTTGACAAAGGAGGCATAATCGTGAAATAGTTCATATGGTACAAACGGTTAGCATCTTCGCCACCAAATGCACTTCCAAGAACTTTTCCTGCACCACCTGCACCAACGGCAACGTGATTTACTCCGTGTGCACCAACTCCGATTAACCACGGATTGTTGGTCGTCTGAGCGAAAACAGTAGAGGCAACTGTAAGTGCCAATGCTGAAATTCCTAATTTTAGATTTTTCATAGAATTAAATGATTAAATAATTGATAATGCAAAATAAATATAATTTTTCTTTATAAACAAAGATTTTCCGAGTTTTTTTAACTTTTCTTTAATAGTCGGTCGAGATTCCTTTTATTTTCTCTCTCTTTAATACTCTCCCTTTTATCAAAGAGTTTCTTACCGCGAGCAAGAGAAATTAGAAGCTTGGCTTTTCCTTTTTGGTTAATGTATAGTTTTAAAGGTATAATAGTATTGCCAACATCCTTCAGTTTTTTTTCAAACTTCAACAGCTCCTTTTTGTGTAAAAGCAATTTCCGTTCCCTTTTTGTTTTATGGTTATAAAAAGTTCCCAATTTATACTCGTCAATCATCATATTGATGATGTATAATTCACCGTCGATGAACTGGCAAAAAGACTCCGTGATGCTCGCTTTGGAAGACCTCAAAGATTTGATCTCAGTCCCTGTAAGAACCATGCCTGCCTCGATTTCCTCCAATATTTCATATTCGAACCGGGCTCTTTTATTTTGAATATTTATAGATTTTTCGATCTTCATTTTTCCCAAAAAAAACATCAATTTTTTTTATGTTAATTTTTTTAAATTTTAACATTTCACGATTCTCAAATTTTTGATTTTTTGATGAAAATAATCAAATTTTCACCGATACATCTCTACTTAAAAACCCGTTTTCTTTTCGTATTTTTGCCGCAAATTTACAAAACTATATGTTAACAGTATCTAATTTATCTTTACAGTTCGGAAAAAGAGTACTTTTCGATGAAGTAAACATCATGTTTACCAAAGGAAACTGCTACGGAATTATCGGCGCGAATGGCGCTGGAAAATCCACTTTCCTCAAAATATTAACCGGAAAACACGAAGCAACTTCTGGAAACGTCTCCTTAGAACCCGGTAAAAGAATGTCGGTTCTCGAGCAGGATCACTTTGCTTACGATAACTACACCGTTCTGGAAACCGTTTTAAGAGGTAACAAAAAACTTTTCGACATTAAGGAAGAAATGGACGCTCTCTACGCAAAAGAGGATTTCTCTGATGCCGATGGAATCAAAGCAGGCGAACTCGGCGTAATCTACGACGAAATGGGTGGCTGGAATTCCGAATCCGACGCGATGACGATGCTCTCCAATGTTGGGATCAAAGAAGATATGCATTACCAAATGATGGGCGAGCTTGAAAATAAGGACAAGGTAAAAGTTCTTCTTGCACAGGCGCTGTTCGGAAATCCCGACGTACTCATCCTCGACGAACCTACGAACGACCTCGATATCGACACCATTTCCTGGCTCGAAGATTTTCTGGCAGACTATGAAAATACCGTGATTGTTGTTTCTCACGACCGTCACTTCCTCGATGCGGTTTGCACGCACATCGGCGACCTCGACTATTCGAAACTCAACCTTTATACAGGAAATTATTCCTTCTGGTACCAAGCTTCGCAGTTAGCGACAAGACAGCGTCAACAGCAGAACAAAAAAGCCGAGGAAAAGAAAAAGGAACTCCAGGAATTTATCGCGCGTTTCTCTTCCAACGTGGCTAAAGCAAAACAGGCAACCGCACGTAAGAAGATGATCGACAAACTCAATATCGAAGACATCAAACCGACCTCCAGAAGATATCCCGCCATTATTTTCGATACCGAAAGAGAAGCAGGGGATCAGATTCTGGAGATCAAGGGACTCGAGAAAACCAAGGATGGCGAACTCCTTTTCTCCAACATCGACCTCAACCTCAAAAAAGGCGATAAAGTTGCGGTACTCTCCAAAAACTCTTTGGCGGTTACTGAATTTTTCGAAATCCTTGCAGGAAACTCAACACAGGATAAAGGAACGTACAATTGGGGAGTTACCACGACGCAATCTTACATGCCGCTCGACAACTCCGACTTTTTCAAAGAAAATATCAACCTCGTCGATTGGTTGCGACAATTCACTAAAAACGACGAAGAACGCCACGAAGAATTTATGCGCGGATTCCTCGGCAGAATGCTCTTCTCCGGAGACGAAGCCCTAAAATCCTGCACTGTACTTTCAGGAGGAGAAAAAATGCGCTGCATGTTCTCCCGAATGATGCTCCAGAAAGCCAACATCCTTTTGATGGACGAGCCAACCAACCACCTCGACCTCGAAAGCATCACCACGCTCAACAACTCGCTCGTGAGTTTCAAGGGAACCATCCTCCTTTCCTCACACGACCACGAAATGCTCGAAACAGTGTGTAACCGAATCATCGAACTCACCCCGAAAGGAATCATCGACCGCGAAATGACTTACGACGAATACCTTCAGGACAAAAAAGTGAAAGAACTGCAACAGCAAATGTATTCATAAATACGAAGTACGAAGTACGAATTAAGAAATGGTCGCTCAAGAAATTGGGCGGCTTTTTTTGGATCAACCCGATTCCGCATCCTTTCAATCGGGGACCGGCTTTCACTACTCGCTTTTTTTCTTTTCCCCCAAGCTTTTCCATTGCCAAAGAAAAAGAAAAAAGAGCTCAAACATGCCGTTCAATCCGGGCTAAAACAACAGAAATCGCTTCTTACCAAGGAGCTGCGTTGTTAAGGATTTTCTTCAAAATAAACTTCCATATTTATCGAAAAGGTGATTTCCCCCTGCAGAATTTCCAACTATTTTGAGTATTTTTGTAAACTATGAATCAAAAGTGGATCTACAAACCCGAACCTGATGAAGATATCGTGGACGGACTAAGTTCGTCGCTCGGTTTTGGAACTTTTGAATCCAAAATCCTAGTTCTTCGCGGCATCGACAATTACCAGAAAGCACGCGAATTCTTCAAGCCCAACCTCAACGATATCCATAATCCTTTCTTAATGAAGGACATGCAAATCGCCGTTGACAGAATTGCGACCGCCATTGAAAATGGTGAAAAAATATTGGTTTATGGCGATTACGATGTGGACGGAACCACCGCGGTTGCCTTAATGTACCTCTACCTCAGCAAAATCGTCGAAAAAAAATACCTCGATTTCTACATTCCCGACAGAAATTCCGAAGGTTACGGAATCTCGACCGAAGGAATCGACTTTGCGAAAGAAAACGACTTCTCATTAATTATTGCTTTGGATTGTGGGATCAAGGCATTAGACAAAATCCAGTACGCAAAAGAAAAAGGAATCGACTTTATCATTTGTGACCACCATTTACCGGGCGACGAAATTCCCGACGCAGTCGCTGTTCTCGATCCGAAAAGAAAAGACTGCAGGTATCCGTTCAAAGAACTCTCAGGTTGCGGAGTCGGCTTCAAACTTTGCCAAGGTCTAAACACCATCTACAAGATTCCAGAAGCAGAATTGTTCGAACTTACTGATCTTCTGGCGATTTCGATTGCTGCAGATATTGTTTCAATGACTGGCGAAAACCGCGTTCTTGCAAAACAGGGACTGAAAGTTTTAAGAAAAACCCGAAACCTCGGATTGCGGCTTTTGATTCCGGAAGACAAACTCGCAACTTTCGATATTTCCAACATCGTTTTTGAAATTGCACCGAAAATCAACGCCGCGGGAAGAATTTCTCACGGGAAAGCCGCAGTGGAATTAATGGTTTCCGACAACCTGAAGCACGCACACCAAATCGTAAACGACATCGTCAATCTGAACGATTCCCGCCGCGAAATGGACATGAGCAGTACAACCGAAGCTCTTTTACAAGTAGAAAAAACCGGGCAAGTCACCAATTTTACCACCGTAGTTTACGACCCTGAATGGAACAAAGGTGTGATTGGAATTGTAGCTTCACGACTGACAGAAACTTATTACAAACCGACCTTGGTTTTCACCGACGGGAACAATGGCGAAATGGTTGCTTCAGCAAGATCCGTTTCCGATTTTGATGTGCACGACGCGCTGGAAAACTGTTCCGACCTTTTTCTGAAATTCGGTGGACATCCCGCTGCAGCAGGACTCTCAATGGCGAAAGATAAATTTGATCTCTTCAAGGAAAAATTTGAAAAAGTAGTTGCCGAAAAAATTCAGGAACACCAGAAAGAACCGAGTGTCACCATCGATTCTGATGTAGAGATCGACGAGCTGAACAAGGATTTTTTCAACTTCCACAGAAAATTGGCGCCGTTCGGTCCGCATAATATGAAACCGATTCTGGTACTGAAAAACCAAAAAGTTTCCGGATACGTGAAGACAATGGGAAAAGACGGAAGTCACCTGAAATTCTATATTAAGCAGGAATCTACGGGGAGAAATATCGAGTGTGTCGGTTTCAAGTTAGGGAAATATGCAGACGATTTCCGTGAGAAAACATTCGACATTGCTTTCACTGCGGAAGAAAACCATTGGAAAGGAAACGTTACCTATTACCTGAATATTCGGGATGTGAAGTTTTCTGAAGCTTTGGATTAAAGAGATTGCACACCTACGGCGTGCCTTGAATTCAAAACAAATTTTTTGGCTACACAGATATTATTCCCACGGAATAAAGTTTCGTTAATCCTACAGAATTCTATGCCGCTCAAAAGTTTTCGTGCGGTCGAACAGATAGCGGTACGTCGCTAATTTTCTGGTAACTTCAGTTTCAAGGTTTTCTGCGATCTTCATCATTTTCGGATTGAAATCTCCGATCCACTGCATTTCGTAATCCTCGAAATCGGTGGTTTTGCGGAAATGTTTTGTGCCTTCCCAAATCATATAGCCGTCGATTCCCTTTCTTTGCCATTCGGGAACGATCCCGAAAACCAGTCCAATCATTTTCCTGTTCTTGGTAAATTTTTTCACCAGCAAAAATTTCAGTTTCTGCCAAATCCCGAATTTTCCGTCGAGATGTTTGAACCATTGGTTCAGGTCGGGAATGTTCATCCACATCGCGATCGGTTTTTCGTTTTCGTAGATGAACCAGGAAATATGTTCGTTGATGATCGGCTTCAAAGAATTGAAAAGTTTCAGTGTCTGTGTTTCGGTGAGCTGTTTTCCTTCTCCGTGACTTGCCCACGCTTTATTGTAAACTTCGGTAAAATCTTTGGCGAATTTTCCAAGGTCTTTAACTTTCAGTCTTTTTGAGGAAATATTTTTGTTTTTGGAAATCCTTGCGTGCATCTCCATGAAATTTTCGGCAACCGAATCGTGCACTTTCCTGCCAAAACACAATTGGTTAAAGTAAATCTCGAAACCATAATTTTCGAAAAGATTTTTATAATAAGGAGGGTGGTAATTCATCCCGTAAAGTGGCTCGCTGAATCCTTCGATGAGTAGTCCCCAGAATTTGTCGCGTTCACCGAAATTGATCGGTCCGTCCATCGCCTCCATTCCTTTTTCGGCGAGATGGTTTTTAGCGAAATCAAAGATGAAGTTTGCGGTTCGCTGGTCATTGATACAGTCGAAAAAACCGATTCCTCCGGTTGGCTGTTCCTGTCGGTATTTTTTGTTGATGAAGATGGCGACTTTGCCCACTGTTTCATTATTCTCATTCAAAAAAAGAAACCGCTCACATTCGCCGGAACGGAAAAACTTATTCTTCTTTTTGTCGAAAACCTCCTCAATATCTTTATCTAATGGTCGGATGTAATTTTTGTCATCGCTGAAAATCCGAATAGGAAAATCCAAAAATTCTTTCCGCTGTTCGTGGGAAACCACCTGTACTGCCTTCATATCTCAAAATTAAAAAAATATTTACCTTAACGATAAAATACCTCTGATTTTTTCATTAATTTTATAGAAAGTTACCCACTTTGAAAAAATCACTGGTTCTTTTCGCCCATCCCTATTTCGAATATTCTACGACCAACGTTGAATTAATCAAGGTTTATGAGGAATCGGGCAGTTTTGAGTTTAGGGATCTTTACGAGGAATATCCTGATTTCCATATCGCCACTTTTCGGGAAAGAAAACGGCTGCCAAATTATGACCGCCTGATTTTTCACTTTCCATTGATTTGGTTTGGTGTTCCGCCGCTTCTAAAACTTTGGATGGATGAGGTTTTCGATATGAATTGGTTTTCTGAGGACGATCATCCTTTAAGCAACAAAGATGCGGTAATCATTGTAACCATCGGTGGCAAAGAAGAAAATTATTCTACAGAAGGACTTTATGAAACCACAATCGATAATCTCATGCAGCAGCTGACGCTTTCTCTAAAAGTTTACAATATCGAGGTCCAGGAAATTATCGCGGTTCATGATGCGGATGATTTGGATCAGGAACAACTGGAAAAAATCTGCCAAGAAATTAAGAAAAAACTGGAAATATGATGGCGGAAAACTCACTCGCATATACTGCACTCGTATTTTTAGGAGCGGCGATCGTGATGGTTCCGCTGGTTCGTCGGCTTGGTCTGAGTTCTGTGATTGGATTCATTCTGGGCGGAATCATCATCGGTCCTTTCGGCTTAAAATTAACCGGAAGAGAAGCTGCAGACATTATGCATACTGCGGAATTCGGAGTGATCATGTTGCTTTTTCTGGTCGGTTTAGAAATTGAGCCAAGAAAATTCTGGGTCATCCGTAAAAAGATTTTCGGGATGGGTTTGAGCCAGGTTGTGATTACCGCACTTATTTTGTTTGTCATTTTCTATTTTGCAAAATGGCGTCCCGATCAGGCGATTGTCGCGGCATTGTGTTTCTCGCTATCATCCACGGCGATTGTTTTGCAAACCCTGAAGGAGAAGAATATTTTCCGAACCGACGCGGGTGAAGCTTCATTTTCGATTCTGCTTTTTCAGGATATTTCGGTGATTCCGATTCTGGCTCTGCTTCCCATCATTGCAAAAAAATCCGACGAAGATGAAAACCAGATCCTCCTGCAGTATCTTCCGGATTGGTTGCAACCGTTCTCCATTATTTTGGGAATTGCACTTTTGATTTTCATGGGAAGATATGTCTTTGTTCCATTTTTAAGGTTTGTTTCCAGATCGGGGATGAACGAGCTATTGACTGCATCTTCACTTTTCCTCGTTATCGGAGTTTCCGAACTGATGTATTCTGCGGGTTTAAGTGCGGCACTAGGAGCGTTTATCGCTGGCTTAATGTTGGCGAACAGTGAATTTCGACACGAATTGGAAAATCAGATTGAGCCGTTCAAGGGACTGCTTCTCGCGCTTTTCTTTGTGAGCGTGGGATCAACCATTAATTTTCATGTGATCATGCAGGATCCGATGTTTATATTCACGGTTGTCGTGGTCGTACTCATTGTAAAGTTTTTGGTTTTGTACGGCATCGGGAAGTTTTTCGGGTTAAAGACGAACCAAAATCTTCTCGTGGCATTCGCGCTTTCACAAGTGGGTGAATTTGCCTTTGTACTGGTGAATTATTCCACAAAACTCTACTTGCTAAGTCCACAATTGACGGCGCAACTGATGGCGGTCACTGCAATTACTATGTGTATAACTCCTTTGCTTTTAATTCTTAATGAAAAGCTGATCGAGCCAAGGACGACTTTTACCAAAAAAGAAGAAAATAAACTGGGACCGATTGTGCAGCAAAAAATAATCATCATCGGTTTCGGGCATTTCGGAAGCACTGTTGGCCGACTTTTGAGAGTGAATGGAATTCGTGCCACGGTTTTAGACAACGATCCGGAGCGGGTGAATCTGCTTCGTTCACACGGCTTCAAGGTGTATTATGGTGATGCGACCAAACCTAGAGTTCTTCGTTCAGCTGGAGCAGAAACTGCAGACATTCTCATTCTGTGCCTTGATAACGCCGAAAGCAATAAGTTTATTCTGACCTACGCCCGAAAGAATTATCCGCAGCTGAAGATTTTTGTAAGAGCCAAAAACCGTCTCGATGCTTATGATTTCCTCAACAATGGCGTTGATAATATTTACCGCGAAACTTTGGGAACCGCTGTTGAAATGGCAGTAGATGTGCTGAAAACTACGGGAATGCGTTCATACGCAGCACGAAGATTGGGACGAAGATTTATGCTCATTGACAAAGCGATGGTACGAAAACTCGCAAAAGAGCAGCTTCAGGACAACGTAACTTTCACGATGAAGCAGTCATTAGAACGGGAAGCAGAGCTCCTTGCAGAAGACAGCCACTCCTTCGACGAATCCCAATGGAATGAGAATGAGGAATATATGAATTAAGACTGCTTAAAATTTTCTTCTATTTAATAAAATTTTCGTTGATCGCAAAAATATGCTGCTGCAGTTCGGGGAAGAACCGGTCGAACTGTATTTTCAGCTCGGGTTTGTTACTGAGGAAAGTTTCGAAAACGGGTAGGTCTTTCTCCAGATATTTGGCTTTGTTGAGGACGTTTTGGATTGAAAATTTAATTCCCCAATCTTCACGGTAATTGTAGAGCCAGTTGTCTTTTTCCATTTTTTCCAGCATCAGAATGAGATTGATGGGAAGGAGTTCCCGGTATTTTCTGAAAGTATTGTACACTTTTTGGGAATGATCGAAAAGTTGTTTTTCTGGGATTGAATTGGCGAGGAAATAATCAAAACTTACATCGACGAACGCTCCTGAATACAGACGGACAAGCGGACTGAACACTTTCTTCGCCTCCGAAATTGCAGGATGTGAATCGGTAAACGTATCGATTTCGCGGTGGAGGGTAATTCCTTCTTGAATTTTTTCCGGAAACGAAAAGCGCTCGCTGTTTCGGATAAAGTCTTCGAGAAACTGTCCGACTATTTGCTCGTCGGTAAAAGTGAGGTAGGAGTGGGCGAGGAAATTCATTGATTACAAATCGAGGACGATTTTCAGGTTTCTCTTAAGTTTTGTTGCTTGTATTTCGTTTAACATTCCAATTCTTTTGATGAAACGGTCATTGTCTATTGCACGGATTTGGTCGACTAGAACATCTGATTCTGCGCTCAATCCATTAATATCTGCAGAAAGCCGCAATCGCAGAATCTGGGAGTTTTGCAAATTCGTTGTGATGGGACAAATAATCGTTGATGGATGTGCAATCTCGTTCAGGTCGTCGGTTTGAATGATTACAACCGGGCGAACTTTTCCTGCTTCTGTACCGAATTGTGGCTCCAAATCGGCGAGCCAAATTTCATTCCGGTATTTCATCTTCCAGTGCTTCAAATTCTTTTAAAACCTTCATTGATTCTTCACGTACCAATAGCGATTCTTTTTTCAGCTGAGCTCGCAGCATTTCTCTCTGTTGAGCTTTATTATAGAAATCGATCGCTTCGTTGATGTAGCGGTTTCTGGGCTTTTTCTTGGTTTTGAGGATGTCTTCAGTTTCCCTGAAAATATCGTCATCGATCTTTAGCGAAATAGTTTTCATATTAATTTGGTATATACTTTTTGGATATACAAATATAATGCAAAAACGAATATGAAAATTTCTTAATTTAAATTAAAACAGAAATTCGTGAAAATCTTCAATTTTGCTCACTTCAACGATAGTGATGCCGAATTTTCTCTTAGGGATTTTGTTGAGGTTGGAAATAAAGATCTTTTCGTAGCCCAACTTTTCGGCTTCAGAGATTCGCTGTTCGATTTGAGGAACCGGACGAATTTCACCACTCAAACCAATTTCGCCGGCAAAACAGAAATGTTCAGAAATGGCAATGTCTTCATTTGAGGAAAGAATTGATGCGACCACCGCCAAATCCAGTGCGGGATCATCGGTTTTGATTCCGCCGGTAATGTTCAGGAAAACGTCTTTTGCACCCAATTGAAATCCTGCTCTTTTTTCTAAAACGGCGAGAAGCATATTCAGCCGTTTGGAGTCGAAACCGGTACAGCTTCTTTGTGGCGTTCCATAAACCGCGGTGGAAACCAATGCCTGAATTTCAATCAGCATCGGTCGGTTTCCTTCGAGGGTTACGGCGACTGAATTCCCGGAGAGTTCCTCGGATTTCTTGGTAATGAGGATTTCGGATGGATTCTTGATTTCCTTCAAACCCTGCGAAATCATCTCGTAAATCCCGATTTCTGCAGTAGAGCCGAAACGGTTTTTGTTGGCGCGCAACAATCGGAAAAGGTGATTTCGGTCGCCATCGAAGTTGAGTACGACATCTACCATGTGTTCTAAAACTTTTGGACCTGCGATTTGTCCATCTTTAGTGATGTGACCGACAAGAAAAACCGGAGTGTTTGTTTCTTTCGCGAACTTGATAATTTCGTTGGAGCATTCACGGATTTGCGAAACGGTTCCGGGTGAGCTTTCTATCAGCTGGCTTTGTAAAGTCTGAATGGAGTCGATAATGATGAAATCGGGTTTCAGTTTTTTGGTTTCGTGAAGGATTTTCTCAACAGAAGTTTCGGTAAAGAGGAAGCAGTTTGGGTTTTGCAATTCCGTTAACCGGTCGGCTCTCATCTTGATTTGCGACGCGCTTTCTTCACCGGAAACATACAGGATTTTCTTCTTCATTTTTAATGCTAACTGAAGAAGAAGCGTGGATTTGCCGATTCCAGGTTCACCGCCAATCAAGGTAACAGAGCCCAAAACAATTCCACCACCGAGAACGCGGTTCAGTTCTTCGGAAGGGGTTTTAATCCGCGGTTCCTCATTGGTTTCAACTTCGATAATGTTGATGATGTGCTGCTTGCCTTTATCCGAAAAACTTTTCGACGGAGATTTTTCTACGATTTCTTCCACCAAAGTATTCCACTGTCCGCAGTTTTTGCATTGACCAAGCCATTGCGGATATTGCGTTCCGCAGTTCTGACAGAAATATGCTGTTTTTAGTTTTGCCAAGATTGAATGAATGATTTAAGTTCCAAGTTCCGAGTTTCAGGTTTCACGTTAATTCTTCAAACCTCAAACTTCAAACCTCAAACTTTCCTGTTTCGGTTTGCAATTTACGAATGATAATCCAAAAAAAAACAGCCGCCTAAAAAAAGGCAGCTGTTCCATAAAATATGATTGATCCGTGTTTAGTTAGCCACAATGTTTACAGTGATTTTTAGGGCGTCACCAGTTCTTACCCCCATGAATCCAGGTCTTTCCATTCCGAAGTCAGAAAGTTTCATGTCTTCTGTTCCGGTGATATTATAGGAGTTTCCGTTTTTCACAACATTTACAGGTAAGGTTACATCTTTTGTTACACCTGCGATGCTCAATTTTCCGGTCAAGTTGCCTTTTCCAACAGGTAGTGACGCAGCGGTGAAAGTAATCGTTGGGTTTTTGTCAGCTTTCAAAGCAGCGTAAGCTTTGTTATCCATCATTTTACCTTTTGTACTTACCAAGTTTTTTGCAGGCATTGTGAATCTTACGTTGGTAATTGCGTTTCCGCTCACAGTTCCGCTAAATGTTGCAGAAGACGAGGTCATCGTCCAGTCGTGCATTGGTGAAGTTCCGTCAACAGCTACTTTGGTAGATTTTCCGGTGATGTTTTGTGCGTTTACAAATCCGAACATGGAGATTGCAAAGAAGGCAAGAACAAGTTTCAGTGAATTTTTCATTTTATAATTGTTTTAAAGTTAAATTCAATATTTTTCTTTCTGTCTCTTGGACAAATTTTCTGATGTAAAGTTAAAGCGATTCCCCCTGAATTTCAATGACAAATCTCATGTTTAAGTTATGAAATAAATCACCCAGAAAGAGTGGTAAACATTTGTTTAAATTTTATTATTTCCACCAAATACAGATTGCCCCATAAAAGTTTTTAAGCTAACTTTGCGCAAACCTAATCTAATGAGTAAAAAGAACACCAAATACATCTTCGTCACGGGAGGTGTTACTTCATCTTTGGGTAAAGGAATTGTGTCGGCATCGCTTGGTTTGCTGTTAAAATCAAGAGGTTTCAAGGTCACCATCCAAAAGCTCGACCCCTATATCAATATCGATCCCGGAACTTTAAATCCATACGAACACGGCGAATGTTATGTAACCGAAGACGGTGCTGAAACTGATTTGGATTTGGGCCATTATGAGCGTTTTCTTGATTCGCAGACTTCGCAGAATAATAATGTGACGACCGGGAAAATTTACCAAACCGTCATCGAAAAAGAGAGAAAGGGCGACTTCCTCGGGAAAACGGTTCAGGTCATCCCACATATTACTAATGAGATTAAGCGGCGGATAAAGATTTTAGCCAAGAAAGATTACGACATCATCATTACCGAAATTGGCGGAACAGTGGGCGATATCGAGTCGCTTCCGTATATCGAATCGGTTCGCCAGCTGAAATGGGAACTGGGCGAGAACAACTCGATGGTGATTCATTTGACGCTGCTTCCTTACCTGTCTTCAAGCGGGGAACTGAAGACCAAACCTTCGCAGCACTCTGTTCGTCAATTAATGGAAAGCGGAATTCAGGCGGATGTTTTGGTTTGCCGAACCGAGTATAAAATCCCTAAAGAGCAGCGTGCGAAATTGGCGCAGTTCTGCAACGTTCCTTTGGAAAATGTAATTGAATGCAAAGATTTGGATACCATTTACGAAGTTCCGCTCTACCTGCAAAAGCAGGATTTTGATGATGTGGTGTTAAAGGAACTTGGCCTGAAATCTGACAAGGAAGCCGATTTGAAAGACTGGAAAAACTTCCTGAAGAAATATCAAAACCCCAAAAAGAAGGTGGAGATTGCTTTGGTCGGGAAATATGTTTCGCTGCAGGATTCGTACAAATCCATCGCGGAAGCGTTTATTCACGCCGGTGCAGATTTGGAGACTGAAGTGAAGATTCGATGGGTTTACAGCGGTGACATTACTAAAGATAATGTAGAAAACCTTTTCAAGGGAATTGACGGAATGCTGATCGCTCCAGGTTTTGGCGACCGCGGAATTGAAGGAAAGATTCTTTCGGCAAAATATGCGAGGGAAAACAACATCCCGCTTCTCGGTATTTGTTTGGGAATGCAGGTGATGACGATCGAGTTTGCAAGAAACGTTTTAGGAATGGCTAAAGCCAACTCGATGGAATTCGACACTTCGACTCCTGAACCTGTAATTTCATTGATGGAGGAACAGAAGAATGTGGTAGAAAAAGGCGGGACAATGCGACTTGGCGCGTGGAAATGTTCGTTGAAAGCGGGTTCGAAACTTTCAGAAATTTACGGAGCAAAAACAATTTCGGAAAGACACCGACACCGTTACGAGTTCAACTCGGAATTCAAAGATGAGTTTGAAAAAAAGGGCTTAGTTCCAACAGGATTTAACCCCGAAACAGGTTTGGTGGAAACGATCGAGTTGAGCAATCACCCGTTCTACATCGGTGTGCAGTACCATCCCGAATACAAAAGTACGGTGGCAACGCCGCATCCTTTATTCAAGGCGCTGATTAAGGCGGCGACAAAGAAATAAATTTTGTATTTTTACAAATAAAATGCCCAAGCTTTACGAAATATTTTGGTCTTATTATTTTGTTTTACTCGAATGAGCACGAACCTATTCACTTTCATTGCAAATTTCAGGAGAAAGAAAGCAAAGCGGAGATTATTTTTGAAGACGGCAAGTTTGTTGAAGTGAGAATTAAAGAGGTTAAAGGAAAAGACTCCTCTCGACGAAAAAAAAATCTCAAGAAGCTGAAAAAGCTTGTCGAGTATTATCGTGACGATATTGTTAGAAAATGGATAGATTTCTTTGTATATAATAAAGAAATAAAATCTGAAAAAATCACTAAAAAAATATGACAAAAGTAATTGCAATAACCAAAGCAGAATACAAAGGAAACTTTATGATAGAGCTGCAGTTTTCTGATGATTCGATGAAGGTTGTGGATTTCAAGTCATTTCTCGAAGAATCTAAAAACCCGATGACTAAGAAATATCTTGTTGAAAGCAATTTCAAAAAATTTAGATTAGCATATGGCGACCTGCTTTGGAGCGACTACGAAATGTGTTTTCCGATTTGGGATTTATATACAGGTAAGATTTGTGAATAATTCTGATGCCCGTTTTTCAGCGGGCATTTTTATTTGATGCCAAAATGCAGACCTATTTTAAAAAAATGAGTATTTTTGTCACCCAAAATAAGAGAGGTCCAAAGTTTGAAAATACTCGAGCTTTAAACCTCAAACTTCAAACCCCAAATCGTAGTAATGCAGCAAAACAACGGTCTTGATAAAAACCAGCTTCTAAGCTTCGTGCTTTTCACCTTAATATTAATGGGTGGAATGTTTTATTTCCAGAACAAGCAGGCAAAAGAACAGCAGCTGAAAGATGCAGAAAATAAAGTGCAGGCGACGCAAACTGCCCAAAGCAATCCAGTGAAACCGGCGATGGTTACCAATCTGAACGACAGTGTGAAAACAACTTCGATTCAGCAGGTTGAACTGAAAAATAAGGAACTTACCTTGAATATTTCCACACTTGGCGGGCAAATTTCTACCGTGCAGCTCAACGAGTTCAAAGCGTATGACAAAGCTGCCGACAGAAACGTAAAGCCGCTCCTGCTGTTCGATAAAAATAATTCTTCGTACGGATTTCAGTTTAAAGACAAAACCGGGAAAATCTTCAATACTAAGGATTTGGTTTTTAGCCCTACTCAAAACGGTAATTCTGTGACGATGCAGGCAAATGCAAACGGAGCAATCATTCAGTTTATTTATACACTTCTCGATAAATATACCGTTGACTTTAATGTAAAAACGCAGGGACTTTCGCAATTGGTTTCCGATTCCAAAACTGATTTTGTGTGGGATTACAATGTGCGCGGCGTTGAAAAAGGGCGTTCGCAGGAGCAAACCCACACCGAATTCAACTATGCTTTCAACAACTACAAAAGTTTTGATTACGACGGCAGAACCACAATGGAGGAGCCGAAGGAAACCTTGAACTGGTTGGGTGTGAAGCAGCAGTTTTTCTCTGCAGTAATCGAGCCGCAATATGGTTTCAAAAATTCTCGCGGTCACCAGGAAATGATCGAGGAAGGTGAGTTTTTGAAGAAATTCAATTTCAACGGGCAGATCGATTTGGCAGGAAACGAGCTCAATCAGGATTTCAAATGGTATTTTATGCCGCTTGATCTGAAGCTTTTGAAATCGTATGAAGGCAAAAATTTTGACGAACTCCTTCCGCTTGGTTGGTCGTTTATCGGTACGTTGAACAGATGGTTTTTCATCCCGATGTACAACCTGATTTCCAGTTGGGGAATTGCTGCAGGTTGGGTGATTTTCCTGATGACGATTTTTGTGAAGATCATTCTTTCGCCGGTAATGTTCAAGCAGCACAAACTCAGTGCGATGATGAGGGTAATCCGTCCGGAAATTGATGAGGTCAATAATAAATTCAAAGACGCCGATCCGATGAAGAAGCAACAGGAAGTGATGGCGGTTTACCGAAAAGCGGGCGTGAACCAGATGGCGGGCTGTTTGCCGGGGTTGATTCAGATTCCGATTTTCTACGCGCTGTTCCGCTTCTTCCCGAATATGATTGATTTGAGGGGCAAAAGTTTCTGGTTTGCAAAAGACCTTACCGCTTATGATGATGTGATCAAGCTGCCTTTCCACATTCCTTTTCTGCAGGATCACCTCAGTATTTTTGCGATTGCGTGTACTGTTGCGATTTTGATCTATACAATGATGACTGCCGGAAATATTCAGCAGCCGACGCAGCCGGGAATGCCGAATATGAAGGTTCTGATGTACATCTTCCCGATTACGTTCCTGTTTTTCCTTAATACTTCCGCATCGGGACTTTCGTGGTACTACTTTGTTTCGAATGCGATTAACGTGATTATTATCTTAGTCATTAACTATTTAATTCTTGACGAGAAAAAAATCCACGCGCAAATTCAGGCCAACAAACAGAAAGAGCCAAAACCGGAAGGAAAATTCCAAAAGAGAATGCGCGAGATGATGGAACAGGCGCAGGAACAACAGCGTTTGCAGCAACAGCAGCAACAAAAGAAGAAAAAATAACACACCTTAATATATAGTATAAAAAAACGGAAGCGACTGACTTCCGTTTTTTATTATCACTCATCACCTATCACCCATCACTCATAGATAAGCCGGAACGATTTTCTGTGATGTATCGTGGGTCCGTACTTGTTCAGTGCTTCACAGTGCTGTTTGGTGGCATAACCCATATTCCTGTTCCACCCATATTCTGGGAATTCGTCGTGGAGCTGGATCATCAGTTGGTCGCGATAATTTTTGGCGAGGATTGAAGCGCAGGCGATGGAGAGCACTTTTGAATCACCTTTAACGACGCATTGATGGGGAATATAGTTGTAGGGATGAAATTTGTTTCCATCCACTACGATGAATTCAGGTGGGTTCTTCAATTGGTCGAGTGCGAGATGCATTGCGTGGATGCTCGCGTTGAGGATGTTGTGCTGGTCAATCAGCGCGGGTGAAATCTCGGCGACGGCGAATTCTTTAACGTTGCTTTTTATATAGTCGTCAAGATCGGTTCTTTGTTTAAAAGTTAACTTTTTGGAATCATTAACCAAATTTTGGTTAAAATTTTCATCGAGGATTACCGCTGCGGCGACAACCGGACCACACAGGCAACCTCGGCCGACTTCGTCGCAACCTGCTTCAATAGAAAGATTTGACCATTTTTTTATTAAATCCACAATAAACAAATTAAATAGGCGTTTGAAATTATGACGAATGTCATATTACAAATTTATTAAGAATTTTTTAACAAAAAATTTTGTCGTTTAAGGAAAGTTTTGCACATTTGTCTATTGAAAAAATTTAATTTGATATGAAGAAACTAACAACAAGCGTTCTGGCTGTCGTTTTAACTTCCTCATTTGCTTTGGTAAATGCACAGAAGGTGGACACTGCGAGAACACAGGATATCGAGGGCGTTGTAGTGACGGCTCTTGGTATTAAAAGAGAAAGAAAATCTTTAGGTTACGCTACTCAGAGCGTTAAAGCTGAAGATATTGTAAAATCTCCTACCAATAACTTTACAAGTAACCTTTCGGGTAAAGTAGCTGGTTTGAACATCAAGAGCAGTGGTAACATTGGTGGTTCGGTAGACGTTACCTTAAGAGGTTACCGTTCTATGACTGGAAACAACTCTGTACTGTTTGTTGTAGATGGAGCGCCGCTAATTAACTCCTACACAAGTATCAATACTTCTGGATTGGCGATCGATACCGGAAACACAATTTCCGACATCAACCCTGAAGACATTGCAGAAGTAAACGTACTGAAAGGTGCGGCTGCAACCGCCCTTTATGGTTCACGTGCTGCGAATGGTGCGATTATCATTACGACTAAGAAAGGGAAAAGATCACAGAAGTTAGATATTGATCTTTCTTCATCAATTTCTTATTCGGCAATCAATAAAGAAACCTTCCCAACTTATCAAGATAAGTACGGTCAAGGTTATGGTACCGGATATGGCTATGCTCCTAATGATTTCTTTGAAGAGTATAATGGGCAACCTATGTCTCCACTTTATGAAGATGCTTCTTACGGGGCGGCTTATGATCCAAATCTTATGGTATGGCAGTATACAGCTTTTATCCCTGGATCAAAAGATTTTGGCAAAGCGACTCCCTGGGTAAAAGCAGCGCATGATCCTTCATATTTATTTGAAAAAGCGTTTAATTTCAATAACTCTATTTCGGTTTCGAAAGGGAATGATGTTGCATCTTTCCGTTTGTCTTATCAAAACTCACAAGGAAACGATATCTTACCAAACTCACGGTTAGATAAGAACGCGTTTACCGGTAATGCTTCTTACAAGATTGCTGATAACTTGACTGCAAATTTGTATGCAACTTACGTAACTCAGGGTACTGTTGGTAAAAACCCAACCGGTTACCATGGTATGATGGGTAACTTCCGTCAGTGGTGGGCTACAAACGTGGACATGTATGACCAAAGGGATCTTTATTTCATGGACAGAAAAAATAATTCATGGAATATGATGGATCCTGAAAATACTGCGCCGCTTTATTGGGATAACCCTTATTTCCGTCTGTACGAAAACTACGTTACCGACTCAAGACAGAGATTTGCAGGAAACTTCAGTGTAAGCTATGATGTTACGAGCAAGATCAACTTATTGGGTAGAGTATCTCATGACGGCTTTAACTATATGATTGACGAGAGAAGAGCTGTTGGCTCACTACCTGATGCAATGTCAATCGGACCTGGTACCGGAAACCACCCTTCAGGATACGCCGTTGTGAATCAAAAGAGAAATGAAGAAAACTTCGACTTCATTGCAACCTATAAAGATGATGTTACTGAAAACATTAACTTGACTGCATTAGTTGGAACCAACGTTAACATACAAAAGTTCTATTCGAATTCACAAAGTACACAGGGGGGATTAGTTATTCCAGGAGTATATTCAGTTACGAATAGTGCTTCAGCTCCGAACGCACCGATTATAAGAGATACTCAGAAAAATATCTATGGTATTTTTGGTCAGGCATCATTAGGATTCTTCGATACTTACTTCTTGGAGGGTTCAATCAGAAGAGACGTTTCAACTGCTTTGCCTGCTGAGAATAGAGTATACTGGTATCCATCTGTTTCTGCAAGTATGGTGATTTCTAACTGGGACTTCTTGAAAGACTCAGCATTGAACTTTGGTAAAATTAGAGCATCCTATGCTGTAGTTGGTAATGACACGGATCCAAACCAAATTATGAACCAATATAACGTAGGAACAACTTTCGGCACACCAACTTTCTTTTATAATACAACTGCGAAGAACCCTAACTTGAAACCAGAGAAAACTAAGTCTTTGGAAGCGGGTATCAATTTGCAATTCTTCAAAAACCGTCTGGGATTAGATTTTGGATGGTTTAGAAGTGATACTTCCGATCAGCTTCTTGCGCTTCCTGTAACACTTTCTTCAGGTGTGGCAGCGAAATTCCAGAATGTTGGTAACATGAGATCTCAAGGTATGGAAGTTGCCCTGAATTTGGTACCGGTGAAAACAAGCGACTTTACTTGGGGGCTCGACCTGAACTGGTCTAACCCACGTTCTAAAGTTACAGAACTAGCTTCAGGTGTGGAGAATATTACTTTGGGATCGTTCCAGGGTGGTGTAACTATTAACGCTTCTTTGAACGACGATTATGGTACCATCAAAGGATCTGATTTTGTTTATGACTCAAATGGTAATAAGATCATCTCTGCTGCAACTGGAAAATATCTTACTTCAAATACCAATTCTGTGATTGGTAATATGCAGGCAGATTGGTTTGGTAGTGTTATTAACCGCCTTTCTTACAAAAATTTGGCATTGTCATTCCAAGTTGACGTTAAGCAGGGAGGTTCAATCTTCTCTCTTGACCAGTACTATGGTTTGGCAACCGGTCTTTATCCTGAAACAGTTTTCATCAATGATTTAGGAAACCCTGTTAGAAACTCTTTAGCTGATGGTGGTGGGTTAATTTTGCCAGGTGTTGTAAATACCGGTACTGCTGCAAACCCTAACTATGTTCCGAATACAAAAAGAATTGATGCAGAATCATTCAATGCGTTTGGTTATCAAGCATATCCTGCGTCGCAGTTTGTATATGACGCTTCGTATATTAAGTTAAGAGAAGCAGCGATTACTTACTCACTTCCTAAGAAATTCTTAACATCTACATTTATTCAGGGAGCTTCATTCAGCTTGATCGGAAACAACCTTTGGATCATCAAGAAGCACATTCCTTATGCAGATCCTGAATCAGGATTAAGTGCTGGTAACGTACAAGGTTATCAAACCAGTGTTCTTCCAACAACAAGAACAGTTTCTTTCAATGTTAGACTTAACTTTTAATTAAAAAAAATGAAAAAAATATTAGCATCAATATTATTGGTTACTTTACTGCAGTCTTGCGGAAGAGAATCAATGTCGGAGATCAACACTGACCCGAACAGCTACTATACTGCAACTCCCGCTACATTGTTAACTTATGCGGAAAAGCAGTTGGCAGACTATGTTACAACTCCGAACGTTAACATCAACAACTTCAGACTGACAATGCAGTACTGGCAGGAAACAACTTACATCGATGAAAGTAATTATGACTTTTCAACGCGTAATGTTTCAAACAATGTGTGGACTTACTTGTATATCAGATCACTTAAGAACTTATCTGAAGCGAAAAAATTGGTTAACCAATATGCGCCTACAGCTAGTGAAGCTGCTACTTGGCCTGCCACAAAAGCTAATCAGTTAGCTATTTTGGATTTGCTGCAAGTTTATAGCTACCAGTTATTAGTGGATGCAAATGGGGACGTTCCTTATTCTGAAGCAGGTGACATCGATGCGCACCCACTACCAAAATATGATTCAGGTAAGGACATTTACGCAAGTCTTATTTCGAGAACGAAGCAAGATATCGCAAGCTTGACAAGTGGGAAGAGTTTTTCATCTGGTGAAAAATTCTACAACGGTGATGTTACAAAGTGGAAAAAGTTTGCAAACTCTTTACTTTTGAAATTAGCGATCGGTATTGCAGATTCTGATCCTGCACTTGCTCAAGCTACTGCTCAACAAGCAATTGCCGGTGGAGTTTTTGCGTCAAAAGCAGATGATGCTTTGATGCCTTATGCCGCTTCTCCTAACTATAGCCAGCTTTACGCCAACTTGGTTGCAAGTAATAGAAATGACTATGTAGCTGGGAAAACTTTGGTTGATTATATGAATGCTGGTAATGATGTTAGAAGAGATGTTTATTTCCAAAAGAATGTGCATTACTTAGCAGGTGTTGTTACAGGAGTTACTGGAAGTACAATCACATTTGATCCAGCTGATCCAGCAGCACCAGTTGCACCGCAAGTTGGTGATCAGGTTTTTGTAATGCCAAATACATTGGTGGGAACAATCACGAGCATCTCTGGAAATTCATTCACGCTTAGTGGTTATAAAGAAGGTTCTGTTATTCCTGATAATAATTTGGGATATAGTTTCTACTATCGTGGAGGTACGATTGGAGCGAGATCTTCTTTCAACTCATTCTCGAGAGCAGGTGCATTTGCTTACGCAGTTTCTACACCAGGAATCCTGTTGAACTATACAGAAGTTGCTTTCTACTTAGCTGAAGCTTCTGCAAGATGGGGAATTGGAGGGGATCCAGCAACCAACTATGCAAACGCGGTTACTGCTTCCTTCTTGCAATGGGGTAAAACTGCTGCTGAAGCGACTGCTTATCTTGCAACGCATCCTTATGATGCTACCAATTGGAAAAAGTCAATCGGTGAGCAAGCTTGGGTAGCAATGTATGACCAACCGCTGAACAGTTTCAATTTCTGGAGACGTCTTGACTATCCTGTAATGAGTCCAGCTGTTGCTGCAGTTGCTGAGTCTGAAGGAAAAATTCCTGTTCGTTTGAAATATCCAGTTACAGAACAATCAACAAATCCAACTAATTATGAGGCGGGATCCGCGGCAATTGGTGGAGACAAACTTACAACCAAACTGTTCTGGGACAAAAACTAATCAAATTTAGTATATACCTCAAACCACTCTTCGGAGTGGTTTTTTTATTTCCGTATATTTGTAACTCAATTTTTTCCAATGAATATCAAAGACCTTATTCAACATAAACTGGCTGAAATCGTCCAGACCAACTATCAGTTAGAAGATCAGAACAATCCCAAACCGGTGACACTCGAAGTCCAGCAAAACAAGACTGAGTACGAAGGAGATTTTACTATCGTCACTTTTCCTTTGGTTAAAATTTTGAAAAAAAGTCCAGACCAGATTGCAACAGATTTGGGAAACGCGCTCTCTACAAGGACAGATTTTGTTCAGAGCTACCACGTGGTAAAAGGTTTTCTGAATTTTAAAGTGAAGAACGAATTCTTTCTTGATAACTTCAATTCCATTAAAGAAAATTTCGACAAAGTTGAAGACAAAAACAAAATGGTAATGGTGGAATATTCTTCGCCAAACACCAATAAGCCGCTGCACTTGGGACACATCAGAAACAATCTTCTGGGGTACTCCGTTTCGCAAATCTTAAAAGCGGATGGTTATGAAGTCATCAAAACCCAAATCATCAACGACCGCGGAATCCATATCTGCAAATCAATGCTTGCATGGGAAAAATTCGGAAATGGCGCAACGCCGCAGTCAACCCAAACCAAAGGCGATAAGTTGGTCGGGAATTATTATGTAGAATTCGACAAAAATTACAAAGCACAAATCAAGGAATTGACCGAAAAAGGACAGTCGGAAGATGAAGCCAAAAAGAACGCACCGATTATTCAAGAAGCCCAGAAAATGCTCATCGATTGGGAAAAGGGCGACGAGAAAGTTCGGTCTCTGTGGAACGAAATGAATTCGTGGGTATATGATGGTTTTAATGAGACCTATCAACGACTCGGCGTAGATTTCGACCAGGTTCAGTACGAAAGCAATACCTATATTTTAGGCAAAGATTTGATTCAGGAGGGTTTAAATAAAGGGGTTTTATACAGAAAAGACGACGGTTCTGTTTGGTGCGATCTCACCGACGAAGGACTCGACCACAAACTTCTGCTTCGTTCCGACGGAACCTCGGTCTATATGACCCAGGATTTGGGAACCGCCGTGCAACGTTTCAAGGAAAACAACATCCAGAAATTGATTTACACGGTGGGAAATGAGCAGGATTATCATTTTGACGTCCTCTTTAAAATCCTCAAAAAATTGGGTTACAACTGGGCAGAAAACCTGTACCACCTTTCTTACGGAATGGTTGAACTACCGGAAGGAAAAATGAAATCCCGCGAAGGAACCGTTGTTGACGCCGATGATCTGATGCAGGAAATGTACGAAACCGCAAAAGAAAAAGCGGAAGAACTTGGCAAACTTGAAAATCTTTCACCCGAAGAAAAGGAGAAATCTTACGAAACCGTCGGAATCGGTGCACTGAAATATTTTATGCTGAAAGTGGATCCTAAAAAGAAAATGCTCTTTAATCCCAAAGAAAGCATCGACTTCAACGGAAATACGGGACCTTTTATCCAGTACACTTACGCAAGGATCCAGTCGTTGCTCAACAAAGCCAATTATCATGAACAAAAAGTTTCAGATTATGAAATGAATGAATCCGAGAAGGAACTGGTCGCCAATCTTTCCAATTTCAAGGAAGTGATTGCTAAAGCAGCGGAAACGCTTTCTCCTGCGTTGGTTGCGAATTATGTTTACGATTTGGTGAAATCCTACAACTCGTTTTACCAGAACAACCCGATCCTCAATCAGGACGACGATAACGCAAAACAGTTCCGTCTGCAACTTTCAGAACTTACAGGGAAAACCATCAAGAAAGGACTTTCGTTATTGGGAATCGGAACGGTGGATAGGATGTAGGGAAGAGCCAAGGAAAAAGAGCCAAGAGCCAAGGAAAAAGAGCCAAGAGCCAAGGCAAAAGAGTGAAGAGACAAGAAGTTGGAGAGTTGGAGAGTGGGTGAGTTGGAGTGGTGGAGAATGATAAGTGATAGGTGATAATTCGGAGCTTAGATGGCGAGAAAATTTTCCTCCCTCTATGGATTTTGGGGTAATCAAATTCAGGTTTAATTTTGATCTAGCTTTTTTGCAATATTTCTTATTGTGTTTAGTTAGTCGCCTAAATTAAGGATTCTTGAAACCTTGTATTCTACCTTTGCTAAATGAAATTGCTTTGCGCTCGTCATAGTTAGCATTTTCATTAAATTCTCTTTGCATCTTTGCGATAAAATACGCACGCAAAATTTGCTTTTCATTAATTGTCACTCAAACTTCATCCATGCAAATCGATTTTTCACAAAATATCAATTTACTATCACTTTCACCCCAAACCGAATTTGAGCGGAAAGTCGTTTCTTTTTTAGAAGAATGGTTTTCCGATTCTGAAACCGTTTTAGTACAAACTTCGGGTTCCACAGGAGTTCCAAAAATTCTTGAAGTTGAAAAAGTGCGAATGCTGAATTCCGCAAAGATGACCTGCAATTTTCTTGGACTGAAAAAAGGCGATTCGGCTTTTCTTTGCCTTCCCGTAGAATATATTTCCGGAAAAATGATGTTGGTTCGATCCATTGAGAGAAAGTTAAAACTGACCATTGTCAATCCTACTTCAAAACCACTCGAAAATATTGAACAATGGTTTGATTTCTGCGCGATGTCTCCGTTACAGGTCGAGAATTCTTTAGCCAAAACAAAAAATATCGGTAAACTGATTATCGGCGGAGCGCAGGTTTCAGAAACGCTCAAAAAAAAACTCAATCAAGCGCTCACTTCTTCTAACGCTCAAACTACAGTTTTCGAAACGTATGGAATGAGTGAGACACTCTCTCACATTGCGTTGAAAGAACTATTTCCTACTGATGAAAATTACTTTTCTGTTTTGGATGGAATTGAAGTTTCCAAAGACGAACGTGGTTGTCTGACAATTTTTGCGCCGAAACTCAATGCAGAAGTTCTCAAAACTAACGATTTAGTTGAACTTCGAAATTTAGAATCTGATAAGTTTGATAGACAGCAATTCAAATTTTTAGGAAGAACAGACAATGTAATTAATTCGGCTGGATTAAAAATTTGTCCCGAAGAACTGGAAAGCTTGGTGAAAAAGAAAATTGCAAATGAAGCTGTTTTCATCGGGGTTACAAATGATTTACTTGGCAAAAAATTGGTGCTGATTATTGAGGGAATTCAGAATGAAAAGTTGCTGCAGGATTTATCAGAAATTTCTTATCCAACCAAAAACCATCAGCCGAAAGAGATTATCTTTGTAGAAACCATTCCGAGAAAACCCAACGGAAAAATCGACCGGATGGAATTGAAGAAGAGATTTTAACCACCCCTGTCTTCTCCTTCGTCGAAGACACCCCCCCCAAAGGAGGGGAATTCCGAAAACCTTAACCCAAATGAAAGACTTTTCTACAGAGCTCACTTTCAAAACCTCGCGCAGCAGCGGCGCGGGTGGACAAAACGTGAACAAGGTAGAAACTTCGGTAACCGTAATGTGGAAAGTTTCGGCGAGTGAATTTTTCAGCGAGGAGGAGAAAGAACTCATTTCCCAAAAACTCAAAAACCGGATAAATTTGGACGGGATTCTTCAGATCACTGTTTCCGACAGTAGGACCCAACTGCAAAACCGAAAAATTGCGGTTGAAAGAATTACGGAACTGGTCAACAAATCCTTAATCAAACCAAAACCCCGGAAATCAACAAAACCATCGAAAGCACAAATCGAAAAAAGGTTGGACACCAAAAAGAAACTTTCGGCAAAGAAAGACAACAGGAGATTCCGTCCTGATCTTTAACTATTTGTTTTTTAGAAAGTTAATGATTATCTTTGAAGAAATTGAAAACATCCGGATGATCAATTTCCTATTTCATAACTCACGTCTTGACCAGATTCTGTCATCACTGCGTTATCTGCACCGCGACGCTTTCCTTAGGAACTCCAAGGAATTCGTCAGCTAAACCCTGTCCGGTCCGCGACAGGGTACTTATACATTCATTTTATTTTTTCGCTTCCGAAATTAGCATTACAGGACTTTGCTAAATTCGTTTTGCGGGTCATTTTGCGAAATATCATTTAATTTAGAGTGAAATATTTCAAAATAAAATAGTAACGGAAATTTTCTTTTTGCACTATTCGTCGCGACGAACGGACAGTTTCCCTCTAAATAAAGCTGAATTTGCTCCTTTTAGGGTCGGGGTAATCAAATTCAGGTTTATTTAGAAAAACCTAATTAATCTTAATTTAAATATTACAAAAATGTCAGAGAACATAATCTTAACAACCGGAATTTATGATGCCATTAAAGAGCATCTCAGAAGAAGAAAGGTAAGTATCGAGGAAGAAAAACGCCTACAAACCGAACTTAAGGGCGCACAACAGGTTTTGCGCAGGGATTTACCCGAAGACGTGGTGACTGTTGACAGGAAAGTTACCATCAAAGACCACACGAACGATCATGAGAATGAGTACATCTTTGTGGCTTCGACCAAAGCAAAACCGAAAAAGAACAAATACTCTATCCTCTCAGATATTGCACTTGCAGCGGTAGGTTACAAAGCAGGTGACATTATCAAGTGGCCTTTCAAAGACGGAGAAAGAAAAATCGAGATTCTCAAGGTAGAACCGTGGATTCAGCCAGCGTAAATGGTTTTCACGTTATCACAAAAGCCGTTTCCGAACAAGAGACGGCTTTGTTTTTGGGAACTCAACGCCGGGTTTCTGCTTCCAACCCAAATCCCTATCTTTGTGAAATCAAAAAAAACCTTTAAAAAATGAACAAGCCGATTACTGAATTTATCGAAAAATATTACCTGCACTTCAACGCTGCGGCTTTGGTAGATGCTTCCAAAGGATATGTCGCCCATTTGAAAGACGGCGGAAAAATGCTGATTTCTTTGGCGGGCGCGATGTCAACCGCGGAACTGGGCAAAATCTTGGCAGAAATGATTCGTCAGGACAAAGTGCAGATCATTTCCTGCACCGGAGCAAACCTGGAGGAAGATTTGATGAATTTGGTGGCGCATTCGCACTACGTGAGAGTTCCCAACTATCGTGACCTCACTCCGCAGGAAGAATGGGCGTTGCTCGAAAAAGGGCTGAACCGAGTTACAGACACCTGCATTCCCGAAGAAGAGGCGTTCCGACGGTTACAGAAGCACATCTACGAAATCTGGAAAGATGCCGAAGAAAAAGGAGAACGATATTTTCCGCACGAATATATGTACAAAATGCTTTTGTCAGGCGTTTTGGAGCAGTATTATGAAATCCCGAAAGAGAACTCTTGGATGCTTGCTGCCGCCGAGAAAAACCTTCCGATCGTGGTTCCAGGATGGGAAGATTCCACAATGGGGAATATCTTCGCGAGCTACTGTATCAAAGGCGATTTGAAACCTTCGACGATGAAATCTGGAATTGAATACATGACCTTCCTTGCCGATTGGTACCCGAAAAACTCAGCAGGAAAAGGAGTCGGATTCTTCCAAATCGGTGGCGGAATCGCGGGAGATTTCCCAATCTGCGTCGTACCGATGCTTTACCAGGATTTAGAAATGACCGACATCCCGTTCTGGTCGTACTTCTGCCAGATTTCAGATTCCACCACGTCGTTCGGATCCTATTCCGGCGCGGTACCCAACGAAAAAATTACTTGGGGAAAACTCGACATCAACACCCCGAAATACATCGTGGAAAGCGACGCCACCATTTGCGCGCCGCTGATGTTCCAGTACATTCTTGAAAACTCTTAAAAAGTACGAATTACGAAATACGAAATACAAATTGTCTCCAGAATTTGGGGGCGATTTTTTTTGGAGCAACGAGGTGGGAGTTTTCTTGCACATGCAGTCCCGCTTTTCCCTGTCTGACGACAGGCAGGGTTGCAATCTTTTTTGTTTTTTTGCGATTGTAGGAATGCGCCAAGAGGCGCATTTAATTAAGAAAAAAAACAAAAAAGGATTTCAACTGCGATCGGGGCTAGAAACTCATTCCCGTACTTCTTTGCAAAGCTGTGCGCTACAAAATCACTTTTCGGCGCTCGCTCCGCTCGCTCCTTCCTACTTACACCAAAAAATCCTACCTTTGAAATATGGACGAACTTTTCAAAAAACAGGTTTACCAAATCATTCGGCTCATCCCGGAAGGAAGGGTAACGAGTTATGGAGCGATTGCGAAGGCGGTTGGTTATCCGAATCATTCGCGCCACGTTGGAAATGTCCTGCGTAATTACGGCGACGATTTTCCTGCGCACCGTGTATGCAATTCGTGCGGACATATCACAGCGAGCTGTCTCCGTGATTTTGTCGGCAAACTGGCAAAAGAAGGAGTGGAAGTGAAGGACAATAGAATTCAGAATTTTAGGAATATCTTTTGGAATCCGTTGATTGAATTATGATATCTTAAGAGCCCAAAAAACTTAGCTTAACTTACTGGAATCATTCAAGAATTAGTTAGTTTCTTTTCATGTAAAATGTTTTGCACTGATGATATTAAATGAGTTAAAAATTTCCGAATTGTGATAAACACAGTATTGACCGCGTTTTTTCCTCATATTTATTTTGCATATTACAATGATAAATAAATATTATTGGGAATAGTAAGATAAAAAACATTCTTTTTCTAATCGTTGTAGTGTTCAATGTTTTACGGCGGAGAACATTTTTTTCATCATTTGTGTTTTTATAAATCCATCAATCTCAGCAGATTGGTGGATTTTTATTTACTCAAAGTGAGAAAAAGCGGTATAGATTAAATTTTTATCGAAAACGTGTTTGCGGAATTCAAAAATTATTTCAATATTTGCAGTGGTCAATTGTTCAACAATGGCCAAGAATAAATTTTTTTCATCATTTGTGTTTTTAGAATCTACCGAAGTTTTTCGGTAGGTTTTTTTTTATTTCTACCGGTTCATTTTACAAATTCGGAATTCAATAAGTTTCCCTATTTTTGCACGTCGAAAATTACTCATTACAAATACTTTATTGCTCATGATTTCAGTTCAGGGTTTAGGTCTGCACCACTCGGGAAATTATCTTTTTCAGAACGTCAATTTTACCATTAAGAAAGATGATAAGATCGGTTTGGTCGGGAAAAATGGAGCAGGGAAATCTACGCTGCTGAAAATGCTTTCCGGGGAAATTAATTTCTTCGAAGGTTTTATCGTTCCTGAAGGAAATATCACCATCGGTTTCCTGAAGCAGGATTTGGATTTCGTGAAAGGAAGAACGGTATGGAATGAGACTTTGCAGGCATTCGAACAGATCAACGCGATGAAGGCGGAACTCGATGACGTGAATCATCAGTTGGCGACAAGAACCGATTACGAAAGCGACGCCTACGAAAAATTGATCCATCGAATGACGGAATTAAATGATTTGTTGATGCACCACGACGCATACAATTTGGAAGGTGATGTGGAAAAAGTGCTTTTAGGATTAGGTTTTAAAGCCGATGATTTCCACAAAATTACTGATGAGTTTTCCGGAGGTTGGAGAATGAGAATCGAGTTGGCAAAACTCCTCCTTCAGAAAAACGACTTGATGCTCCTCGACGAACCGACGAACCACCTCGATATGGAGTCCATCATTTGGCTCGAAAGTTTTCTGAAGGAATATCCCGGTTCCATCGTTTTGGTGAGCCACGACAAACAGTTTATGACTTCCGTTTGCAACCGGACTTTCGATATTAACAATAAAAAGATTGACGACTATAAAGCCAACTATTCCAAATACCTTGAGCTGAGTAAGGAGCGAAAGGAAAAACTCACCCAAGCAAAGAAAAACCAGGACGCGGAAATCAAGCAGATGGAAGACAATATCAACCGGTTCCGTGCTTCTGCAACGAAGGCATCTTTTGCGCAGTCTTTGATTAAAAAATTAGAAAAAATCGAGCGCATCGAGATTGATAATGACGATGTTTCCAAATTCAACATCCGTTTTGTGCAGTCGGTTGTTCCCGGTAAAGTTATTTTCGAGGCGAAGAATTTAGGGAAAGCATATGGCAAGAAACAGGTTTTCGACAAAGTGGATTTCTTTGTGGAACGAGGAAGCAGAATCGCGCTTCTCGGGCAAAACGGACAGGGCAAAACGACTTTGGCAAAAATCCTCGCCGGTGAAATCAAAGATTATTCAGGAGAATGGAATCTCGGTCACAATGTGAATATTGGGTATTTTGCGCAAAATCAGGAAGAAGTTCTTTCGCCGAACAAAACTGTTTTGGAGGAAGCCGAAGACGCCGCAACCGAAGAAACCCGACCGCGAGTTCGCGATTTGTTGGGAAGCTTTCTTTTTCAGGGCGATGACGTGACGAAGAAAACCCGCGTTCTTTCCGGGGGTGAGCGAAACCGACTGGCTTTGTGTAAATTACTTTTACGTCCGTTCAACACCCTGATTATGGACGAACCGACAAACCACCTCGATATTCAGTCCAAGGAAATTATCAAATTGGCGCTACAAAAATTCGAAGGAACGTTGATTGTGATTTCTCACGACCGTGAATTTTTGCAAGGACTTTCCGACAAAATCTTTGAATTCCGCGACGGAAGGATGAAGGAGTTTCTCGGAAACATTGATGAATACCTTGAGTTCAGGCAAAAAGAATCGATCCGTGAAATTTCGGCCGAAAAGTCGAAACTGTCGGAAATGCGAAACGAACCCGTTGTTCAAAAGGAAGACGTTCCATCAAACGATGTCAAACCACATCAATCCAACCCTGTCCCGAGCAATTCGGGATCAAACTCTTTTCAAACCAAAGAACAAAAAAACCTTCAAAACAAGATCAAAAAAGTCGAGGAAAAGATTTCTGCTTTAGAACTGGAGATTGAAAATTTTGAAAGTTCCTTTGCCAAAGAAAATCCGTCGGCTGAAATTTTGGAACAGTATAATTCCAAAAAAGAGGAGCTGGATCTGGCTTTGCAGGAATGGGAGTATTTGGGAACGCAGCTGGAAAGTTAATACTTAATTTCTAAGACTGCGATAATCTGTCACGCTGAGGTTCTCGAAGCGTCAAAACTGATTATTTTCCAAAATAATTTTTGATTAAAGAAAAATTTTTTTTTTTGGACTTTTTTTGTCTGTACCGATGCTTCGAGAACCTCAGCATGACAAAGTTCTGGCTTCTAACAGGTTTTCACTGAAAGTTTTCGGTTTTTTATTTTTTTACAATCTGTCTTCCGACTTCGGACTTCGGACCTCAAGCTTTCTGGAAAAATACAATTCTAAAAAAGAGGAACTGGATTTTGATTTGTACGAATGCAGGAATGTGTCACGCTGAGGTTCTCGAAGCGTCAAAATGATTATTTTCCAAAATAACTTTAGACTAAAGAAAATTTTTTGGATTTTTTTGTCTGTACTGATGCTTCGAGAACCTCAGCATGACAAAGTTTTGTCTGCTAAGAAATCTTTACCGAAATCTTTCGGTTTTTTTGTTTTTTTTACAATCTGTCTTCCGACTTCGGACTTCAAACTTCAAACTTTTCAGTAGGAAAGTTAGTATCTCCGGAAATTCACAGGTTGAAACCGGTATCTTGAAGTTCTGATCTCAGCTGCGTTGACATCCAGTTCGTACCAAGGCGAAATTTTTGGATCAAACGGATTGCTCATTATTGAGATTGACTGTGCAGGAGTAAAACCTTCCGCCAAGAGATAACGTTTTTCTCCTTTTTCGTTTTTGCACGTTCCTGCAATGAAAACCACATGACCTGGACTTCCTGCGGTGATCAGGAGGTCGCCCGTTCTTAAATCAGAATTGCTTTTCAGAGGTTTTGTCTCGCGAAACTGCGAAATTGTACCCGCATAATTGTAAACAAGTTCCAGATATTTTATGAAATTGCCATATGAATCATCACGTGTTTCGGCTTTCCTGAAGGTTACTTTATTGCCGTTCACGAAAGCCCGCACTCCTTCCCTGTAGTCGTTCCACGTAAGTAAATCTCCGCTGGTGAAGTGAAATTTTATTTCATCGAATTTTCTGGTTTTGAACAGAAATTCTGATCTCATACGAATCACCGCATCCGCGCATTGCTGCAAATCTCTGGTTCCAACATCGAGATCGAAAACTCCTTCGCGCAGGTTTTGGTTGGCAACTGGTTCGCTGTTGAATTTCACGATTGGGGAACCATAGCTTTTCAGGGGAAAATGCTCAATGAAGTTGCCGTACGAATTTTCCTCAGATGTTATCCAGGTAAAACCTTGTGGTGGCTGAAATCGCTCGATAATCGTATTCTTTTCCCGGTTGATTTCAACTTTACCTGGCTTTTCATAAACAGCATCAGTTTCTCCAACCACTTGAGTTGAGGAAACGACTTTTTGCTCGCAATTGAGAAGCAGAAAGAACATCAGGAATAGGGAAATATATTTCATTTTCTAAAGTTAGCAATTATTGTTATTCGTTCCTCCGTCTTCCGCTTTCCAACCGAAAATCTTATCTTTACATGAAATTTTTGAATTATGACCCACAAACCGGTTGAAGGTTTTTCCAAGCTGCCAAAACAGGGAAAAATCGATTGGATTGTTAATGAATATCTCCACGGAAAAGAGGAATACCAGAAAATACTGAAACAATATTGGAACGAAGATGCGCAATTGCAGAAGCTCCACGAGGAATTTTCTGAAAATACCATTTCCAATTTTTACATGCCCTATGGAATTGCACCCAACTTCCTGATTGACGGTAAGTTACTGGCTTTGCCAATGGCGGTTGAGGAAAGTTCAGTGGTTGCAGCCGCTTCAAAATCGGCAAAATTTTGGATCGATAAAGGCGGTTTTAAAACGACGATTATCAACACCAAAAAATTAGGTCACACTCATTTCATATTTAATGTGGAATCGCACAAGCTGCAACATTTCTTCAACTTTAAACTGAAACAGAAACTGTTTGAAGCCACGGAAGACATCACCAAAAATATGCGCAACCGCGGCGGTGGAATCCTGAATATCCGACTGATCGACAAAACCGCGGATATGCCGAATTATTACCAGATCAAGGCGAGTTTCGATACCGTGGATTCGATGGGAGCGAATTTCATCAACTCCTGTCTTGAACAGTTCGGGAAAACGCTGAAAGACGAGGTTGCGAAAGACGAAACCTTTACCGCAGAAGAAAAAGATTCGTTGCAGATTGTGATGAACATTCTTTCGAACTTCACACCTGACTGTATAGTGAGAGCTGAAGTTTCCTGTAAAATCGACGACCTGAATGACGACAGCGGAATTTCCAACGAAGAGTTTGCGACCAAGTTCAAACGTGCGGTAACGATTGCAGAGATTGAACCTTTCCGGGCAACTACCCACAACAAGGGAATTATGAACGGTGTAGATGCGGTGGTAATCGCGACTGGAAACGACTTCCGAGCAACGGAAGCGTGTGCTCACGCGTATGCTGCGAAAGACGGAAGATACCGAAGTTTAACCCACTGCACGATCGACGACGGAGTTTTCAGATTCTGGATCGATCTTCCAATTTCGGTGGGAGTTGTTGGTGGCTTGACGAATCTGCATCCTTTGGTGAAATTTTCTCTTGCTTTGTTGGGAAAACCTTCTGCACAGGAGCTGATGAGTATTTTGGCGGTTTCAGGATTGGCGCAGAATTTTGCGGCACTCCGCTCGCTCGTAACGACCGGAATCCAGAAAGGACACATGAAGATGCATTTGTTCAATATCCTCAATCAGTTTAATGCCACCGAGGAAGAAAAACAGCACTTTGTAACTTACTTCAAGGACAAAACGGTGAGCCACCACGAGGTGATTGCGGAGTTGGAGAGAATTAGAAAAAATAATTAATTATGAAGATAATGATTGTTGCTGAAGGATCTGAAGAAAACTTAGATTTGCTCTTAGCTGTTGCCAACAAGTTTGATATACAAATCACCAAACCTTCATCTGAGCTAATCAATAATTACTTGGAAAAGGGAAGAGATTTAAGTCGTAAAGCTTATCTACCTTGGACGGAGTCGGATGATGAGAAACTTGAAATGTTTTATGTTGCAGGCAAGCAAGTAAAGGAAATGTGTCGTGTTTTTGAAAGAAATGAAGGCGCAATCAGGTCGAGAATAAAAAAACTCCAACTTTTTGAGAAATACGGAAAAATCTAAAATTATGCTACACTACTTACAATACGGATTGCCATTAATTTTTGTCGCATTGGGTTTGACAATCAAATTCAGCAAGAACCCTCGATGGAATTCCTCAAGGAAAATGGCGAATATTTTGATTATTTTGGGAATCCTCACTTTGCTGGGACGGATTTTTATTGATTATAGCAAAGGATAAGAAATCTGAAATCTGACATCTAAAAAACATGAAATCATTAACTTTAATTATTGGTGCAGTTTACGGGCTGCTTTCCGTAATCTTGGGAGCGTTCGGTGCGCATGCCTTCAAAAAAATTCTATCGCCGGATCGGCTTGAAAGTTTCGAGACCGGAGTGCGTTACCAAATGTATGCAGCATTCTTCCTCTTGATTGTCGGCTGGATTTTGAAATACGAAACGAAATCTGAAAACTGGATTTCTTGGATGATGATCTTTGGAACGCTGCTGTTTTCTTTCAGTATTTATTTCCTTGCGTTTCAGGATTATTTGGGAGTCAACCTGAAGTTTCTCGGGCCAATCACGCCGATTGGTGGTTTGCTGATGATTATTTCCTGGGTAATGCTGATTTTCTATTTTGTAAAAATGAAATTCTAAATCTAATAGGTTTTGGGATTTTTGATTATTTTTACTTGTCTCTTGTATCGTTGAAATTATGTTCTTCATCTTCGGATTCAATAAAAAGCCCATCGGCAAAGAAAACCGCAAAATCAGGCGAAATGGTTTTGAGGTCAATGCCATGATTACGGTTTACAGAAGGTACTTCGAGCTGTTCTTCATTCCGTTGATTCCCTACGGAAAAAGTTACAGCGTTTATATTCCGCACACTGACGAATATTACGAGCAGGGAACTTTCAGCAAGATGCCGGAAGATTTGCTGGAGATCTGTAAGGAAGTTGGAAGAAGTTATTAATGAAAGTTTGCAGTAATTGAGTTGGGAGTGGTTGAGTGGTTCAGAAGTTCAGTGGTTCAGAGGTTCAGTGGTGGAGCGGGAAGTTTGTAGATGTGGGGTGTAAAGTTTGAGGCATCGATGTTTGCGTAACGTGGTCAGCTTCGTAGAAGCGGAAAGTTTGTAGAAATATTAGCGCAACAATAGGCGGCTCCGTAGGAGCCGAATGTTTTTGAACGATTCTTTTTGTTAATGTTTGAAATCCACAAAGCGGTGCTGTACTTTGCACTTTTAAAATATTGTTAATACCCGTAGTGCATTATACATTTGCCACGAATACACGAATTTTTATGAAAGCCATGCTTCTTTTTTATAATTTTCTCGATTAAATGAATGATTTGTATTCAAGTTATTCATTTGGGGTGCTTCATTGATGAAATTATAATAATGTCTAATTCGTGTATTCGTGGCTAAAGATTAATAGTCTGATATTTAGTAGCTTATATTACGATTGATAATGCACTACTGGTTGTTAATGTTTTTTTTGACAAAAATCATTAGAGACTGAGGGACGGATAGATTGAAAAATATTAAATTCGCAGTCAATGCAAAAATTCATTACATGAAATTAAAACTATCTTTTTTCTTCCTGTTTCTTGTGATTCTATTGTCTGCACAAAACAGTTGGGAAGTGCTAAACCCTAAACCCAGCAGCGGCTCATATAGATCTTTGGTTTTTAATAATAATCGAGGGTTCGCGATTAATGATTCCCAGCAACTTATCATTACAGCTGATTATGGTCAAAGCTGGTCAGTGAAACAGCAGGTTTCTTCGGCAAACGATATTAAGTTCTTTGGTAATAATGGATATATTGTTGGCGACAGTGGCTATGTCTTGAAATCCGTAGATTCTGGCGAAACCTGGTCGGTAATTAACGTCGGAGCTTCGGAAAATTTAAATAGCGTAGATGTTTTTTCCAACAAAATAATCATCTCTTCAGGTACTAATCTATATGTTTCAACGGATGGAGTATCATGGAACAAAATTCCTTTCAACATTCCCAATGTTTGGGCGGTAAAGACTGTTTTCACCAGCTCTTCGAAGGGAGTGGTCTACACAAAAGGAAGTATCTTCAGAACAGCAGATGGCGGCAATACTTGGAATCTGACTTATGGTGACAATCAGAAAGCAAATGACCTGAATCTTCTTTACTTTAAGAATGAAAACGAAGGTTACCTGCATGACTATCACAGAAATTTTCTTAAGACAGTTGACGGTGGTCAAACCTGGTCCGCTGTTGTCGCCAATATTCCTTATCGAGTGAAGTCGGCTTTCTTTATTAATGAAAGTACCGGTTTCCTCGTTGGTCAGTATGGGAATATTTATAAAACAACAGACAATGGCGCATCATGGGTAAATTATCCTGAAAGCTATTTCATAGACTCAGGAAAAGACTTGAACAGCGTTTACTTTACAAGTTCTACTCAAGGTTTTGCTGTTGGAAATAACGGAATTATTTTAAAGACCGATAATAATGGCGATACTTGGGAGAAGTATACGTTTACATATGATTCCGTGTATAAGATTCAAAAAAATAATAATTTCACCGTAATAAACGCAGGAACCAGTTTTTTTAAAACAAATGATTATGCTTCATGGCAAAAATTGGGATCTCCTGTAGAGGAGGGACTTTATCCATATATCATGGACTTCCAGTTTGTTTCTGATCTTGTTGGTTATGCGCTTGTTGGTACTTCTGGTTCCACTAATTTGGCAAAAACTGTGGATGGAGGCGTTAGCTGGACAATAGTTCCAGATAGTTATAGTGGAGCGAGAAAGTTGCAGTTCATCAACGAGAATGTTGGTTTTAGGAGCGACAGCGGATTGACGAAAACAACCGATGGCGGATTAACATGGACCACGTTGTCTAATGCCGCATACTATAATGTAAAATTTGTTAGCGAGCAAGTTGGCTACGCGATGGGGAACTCCAAACTGTACAAATCAGTTGACGGTGGAATGATTTGGAATATCATCTCCGGAGCCGAATATATCAATGGATTTGACGTGATAAATGAAAATACCATTTATGCATCAGCAAGTAACAGCTTCATGCGTACAAATAGCGGTGGCGAAAAATGGGAAAAAGTAAATGTCCCAAATAACTATTATTATGTAAACTTCAGTGATGCAAATATTGGTTTTCTTACTGGGGGGAATATAAACGATAACCTGTATACCGACAATGGTGGTATTACATGGAACTCATTCGGCAAGTTATATGACACAAGTGTTTTTACGGCTTTTGACCAGCAACTTTACACGGGTTCGGGTTATGGGAGACTAGCTAGAACAAACATTACAACTTATAATCCTTTTCATCTTGTTGCTCGCCCTGCGAGTTTGGTCACTGCTGAGAAGGCGGTGTTGGCAGGATATGCAAGTGCAAACATCGGCAAGTTCGATAACGTTGTCTTTGAGGTAAGTACAGATAATGCTTTCAGCAACATAGTTGAATCGGTTTCAGCTCCTGGAAACATCCTTCAAAACCAAAATACGTTTCTATCAGCAACTGTTAATAATCTGATGCCTTCAACCAAATATTTTTTTAGAGTTAGAGCCGTCCATCAAGGAACTACACAGTACAGTAATGTGTTGGATTTTACTACGCTTCCTTCGTTTACCCAGGTTCTTTCTTTTCCGAAAATTCATACGAATCAAGTTACCATGAAAGCAGATATCACCAGCAATGACAGCAATGGAATTCAGAATATTCAGTTCATTTACGGTACTGATCAAACAAGCTTAAATAATGTTATTAATGTAACTCCAAATTCTGTAGATGGAAACTCGTCACAATCAATCCCATATGTTTTAAGTGGTCTTCAGGCGGATACAAGGTATTATGTAAAAATAAAATTCAATCATAATGGCAATGAGTTCTTGAGTAATGTATATACCTTCAAGACATTGAATGGACCTTTATTAAGGATCAACCCAAATTCAGGATCTAGTTTTTTCACAGGATTCGTAAGTGCAGATGCAGATGTTTCCAACATTGTTTTTCAGTATGGCACATTGAATTTTGAACAAACTTTGGAATCAGTTCCAAACTTTGTTGAAGCAGGTACTTCCAACGCAATTCGTTCAATTTATGCCTCCAATTTCGGATTGTATCCCGTAATTTTTTATCGTGCAAAAGCGGAACATCTGGGAAATACGATATACAGCAAAATACTCCTTGAGATCATGGGAATCCCAATTGATATAGCTCGCAAAAACGAAGTAGTCAATTCACCGTCCTCTGCTAAAGTTAATGGTTACATTAATACAGACGGAAACAGTATTACCAATCTCAAGGTTGTTTACGGAACCAGCTCAGCGTCGCTCAACAATAGCGTAACAATAAATCCAGGTCCTTACACAGTAGGTGATACAGACGAGATTTCTGCAGACCTTAATGGTTTGGATGAGAACACAACGTACTATTATCGTTATTCAGCACGCTACAACAACCAAACTCATTATTCAGATATTTATAGCTTTAAGTTAGCAGAACTAGGAACTCATTCAACGAAAAAAGAAGAATGGACGGTTTATCCTAATCCATTCGATCAAATTTTTAAGATTAACGGAACAGTAGAAAATGTGGTAAGTGCAGCATTATTTGATTCGAGCGGGAAGTTGATCAGAAATATAGACAAAAATAAAAATCTTGCTGACCATGGTTTTGATACGGGCGAAATTTCATCAGGATTGTACTTTTTGCATCTTAAACTAAAATCTGGTGAAATCGTGATCAAAAAAATTATGAAGAAATAAGATGAGGTTTTACGCTCTATTCAAAACAGATTCGGTGCTTTTTTCTTATCTTTGTCAATCTTAAAAAAATTAAATCTAACTAAAATATTATGAATCTTCACGAGTATCAGTCTAAAGAGATTTTAGCAAAGTATGGCGTTAATATTCAGCGTGGTTTCGTGGCAAACAACGTGGATGAAGCAGTGGATGCAGCCAACAAATTGAAAGCAATGACCGGGAACGAAGGTTGGGTGGTTAAAGCCCAGGTTCACGCAGGTGGTCGCGGAAAAGGTGGTGGTGTAAAATTCTCGCCGAATATGGACAAGCTGAAAGAAAATGCACAGAACATTATCGGGATGCAGCTGGTTACGCCGCAAACTTCTGCGGAAGGGAAAAAGGTAAATTCCGTACTGATCGCTGAAGATGTGTATTACCCGGGAGAAACCGAAACCAAGGAATTTTATGTTTCGATCCTTTTGGACAGAGCTAAAGGAAAAAACATGATCGTGTATTCTACCGAAGGTGGGATGGATATCGAACATGTTGCCGAGGTGACTCCGCATTTGATCCACAACGAGGTGATTGATCCAGCTGTCGGACTTCAGGGATTCCAGGCGAGAAAGATTGCATTCAACTTGGGTTTAAGCGGCGATTCGTTCAAGGATTTCACCAAATTCATTACCAATCTTTATAATGCTTATGTAGGGATCGACGCTTCTCTTTTCGAGATCAATCCGGTTCTGAAAACCTCAGACAACAAAATCATTGCGGTAGATGCGAAAGTGACTTTGGACGACAACGCATTGTTCCGTCACAAAGATTTGGCTGAACTTAGAGATACAAGAGAAGAAGATCCGACTGATGTGGAAGCTGGTGAAGCCGGACTGAACTTCGTGAAACTCGACGGTGATGTTGCATGTATGGTAAATGGAGCAGGTTTGGCGATGGCGACGATGGACATTATTAAACTTTCGGGCGGTAATCCTGCAAACTTCCTTGACGTGGGTGGAACTGCGGATGCTGAAAGAGTGCAGAAAGCGTTCGGAATCATTCTGAAAGATCCGAACGTGAAGGCAATCCTTATCAATATCTTCGGTGGAATTGTACGTTGCGACAGAGTTGCACAGGGAGTTGTGGACGCCTACAAAGCGATGGGTTCACTACCTGTTCCGCTCATCGTTCGTCTTCAGGGAACGAATGCTGTTGAAGCAAAACAGTTGATCGACAATTCCGGTCTACCTGTTCACTCGGCGATTACTTTGGAGGAAGCTGCAAATAAAGTGAAGGAGGTGATTGGTCATTAAGACTGAAACTCGAATATAATTAAATCCGTTCGGTTGTTGACTGAACGGATTTTTTTTCGCTTAAGTAATGATTTAGTGATGATTGCACGAATTGTCGTATTGGTTTTCAAAGGATTGTAATATTTGTTAATTACTTTTTATTTATTGCGGGTTTTGCATAAAAAGTTTATATTTACCATCCAAATCATGCTCCGATGAACTTAATTTACCTTTTGTCGTTAATGTTTTTTATTAACTGCACTTCGGGAACTGCCGCAATTGCTTCTGATGATAATTCTGGAAAAGTCAAAATTCAATTTGAGGAAGTAAATCACTATCCGTATTCGTTGACTTCAAAACGGTTTTTAGTAATTGACACACAACAAAAAATGGATCAGGTTTATTCGGTCATCCATCAAAAAAATGGAGGTGGAGGTAGAATGGCGCCGATTCCAACAGTTTCAAAAGAGGAAACTTATTTGGTTTTTAAACCGTCCGTAAAGTCCACCAATGATGTAACTGTAAAAGAAATGTACTTGAAAGGCAAAACGCTTTATGTTAATGTAAAGCCATTTCAAAGTCCCGATATTGCAAAAAGCAGTCGCGTTTCACCGAATGTTTTGGTTAAGCTCCTTGGTAAATACAATATTTTAGATGTCAAAGTTAATTATCAATAAAAAGTTACAGATTTTATGAAAACAAAATTTATCTCTTTATCATGTTTGTTGATAGGGGTATTTGGTTTCGGGCAGAATTATTGGTCCGCAACTAAAGCAACGCCAATCGATAATGTTAGTTCAAGAACTGCAGTTCCTAAGAATTTCTCTCTCTATCAGGTTGATATGGACAGAATTAAGAATGATTTAGCTAAAGTTCCACAACGTTTTTCGGCAGACAAAAGTCATCTGATCACTTTCCCTGCAACGGATGGGAAGTATCGTGACTATATCATTCAAGAAGCATCTGTAATGCAAGACGAACTCCAGGCAATGTATCCTGAGATGAGATCCTATGTTGGTTGGCAAAAAGACAATCCGCAGAATTCAATCCGTTTCAGCGTTACACCGCAGTATGGGATCAGCGTGATGTATTTTGACGGTTGGGACGTGAGCTATCTTGACCGTTATACGGATGACAATTCAAAATTTATTCTTTACAAAAGAAATGACCTGCCTGTAAATCAGCGCTCATTCGAATGTAATGTTGAAGGAACAGAAATGGCTCCAGCTGATCTTAAAGCTCCCCTTGTTTCCGACGGGCAATTTAGGAAATACCGTATTGCTGTAGCTGCAACCGGTGAATACACCACCTTCCATGGTGGAACCGTTGCAAAAGCTTTAGCTGCAATTATGACGACGATGACCAGGGTAAACGGCGTTTATGAAAAAACGATTTCGGCGACGATGGTACTTGTTAAAAATAATAACCTCATTATTTATACTGACCCAACGACCGATCCATATTCAAATGGTAATCCTAGTACGATGATTAATCAAAACCAGACCAATATCGACAGTGTTATAGGCACTGCCAATTACGATATCGGACACGTTGTTGGAACAAACAGTGGAGGATTGGCTGGATTAGGTGTTATTTGTACATCAAGTAAAGCAAGAGGAGTTACCGGATCTGGGGCACCGATCAACGATCCTTTTGATATTGATTATGTTGCTCACGAGATTGGTCATCAGTTTGGAGCTAACCACACTTTCCGTGCAAGTACTGGTAGTTGCTCCGGAAACGCAAATAATGCGACTGCATATGAGCCAGGAAGTGGAAGCACAATTATGGCATACGCAGGAATCTGCGGTGCAGCGAATGTGCAGACCAATAGCGACGCTTACTTTCACAATGTCAGCGTAACTGAAATGTATTCGGTTATAACCCGACCTTCTGACTGCTCGATAAAATCTCCTAACGGTAACCAGGTTCCAACAGCAGATGCTGGTGCCAATTATACAATTCCTTTTAGTACACCTTTCGTTTTAACAGGAATCGGTTCAGATCCTGATGGAGATGCAATTACCTATTCTTGGGAACAGATGAACAATCAAACCAGTACACAGCCGCCGGTTTCAACTGCAACGGGAGGTCCTGTTTATAGATCTTTAACACCAACAGATTCGCCGTCAAGATACTTCCCGGCAATGAGCAATATACTTTCAGGAAATTTAACGCCAACTTGGGAAGTTACTCCAAGTGTAGCACGAACCTTAAATTTCACGGTATTGGTAAATGATAATAAAGCAACTGGTAATCAGGCGGCAAGAGCGTCAATGATTGTTACGGTTGCGAATGCAGGTCCATTCAAAGTAACCTCGCATACAAGCAACATACAATATAATGCTACAACACCAACAACAGTAACTTGGGATGTTGCTGGAACCAATGCTGCGCCGATAAATACTTCAACGGTAACCATTTATTTGTCGAGAGACTTAGGTGTAACATTTACTGAGGTGCTCGCAACAGGTATTCCAAACAATGGATCCGCATCAATCATGTTGCCTAACGAAGATATTGCGGTAGCAAGATTAATGGTAAAAGCTGATAACAATATTTATTTTGCGGTAAATTCTTCGTTTTTCTCGATTAAGAAAGGCAGTATGGCGACTTCTGATGTAAAAACCAAAGCAATTGCAATCTATCCAAATCCTGCAAAAAATGAAGTGAGCGTAATCGCAAATAATAAATCTCAAGCTGCGGTTTACACAATTCACGACATCAACGGTAGAATTGTTTCTAAAGGAAATGTTGCAGTAAATGGAAAAATTAATGTTGAAAAATTAATTAACGGTAACTATGTTTTAAGTGTACAGCTTAATAACGGAGAAGTGGTAACCGAAAAACTGATGATTAAGAAATAAGTTCAGATTTTGTATTATAGTTGAAGGATGGCAATCGCCATCCTTTTTTTTTGTTAAAAACGCTGTGACTGTAGGTAATCATCGAAAATTTTTCTATGATGTGAAACTGTTTTTCTAGACGAGCTTTAGAAGATAAACAACATTGAACTTAAAACCTGAAACCTGAAACTTGAAACTTGAAACTCCAAAATCTTTACAACTGTACCATTTCCGTAACCTCTACATCATATCCACCGACAAGCGGTTTCTGGTTAACATTCTGGGTGATGACGCGGAATTTGTTGATGCCGAGATTTTTCAGGATCTGCGTCCCGATACCGTAATCCCTGAAGTTGGAAGCCAAGGTCGGGCGTTTTTCCTGCCCATCCTGGAAATCTAAGAATTGCTGAAGTTTACGCATCGTATTTTCGGAATTCGACACATTATTGATGAAAATCAAAGCGCCTTTTCCTTCGTCGTTAATCATATTGGTCACCTTTTCCAGTAAAGGTTTTTCGCCGGTAATCAGTCGGCTCAATGCGTCGAAATAGGAATTCGACGACTGTACCCTAACCAAAACCGGCTCATCTTCCGCCCAACTTCCTTTGGTTAAGGCGAAATGCATCTGCTCCGTACTCGTTTCCTTAAATGCAAAAAAATCGAAATCGCCATAAAAAGTCTTCACCTTTCTTTCTTCGATTCTTTCGATGAGGTTGCCTTTTCGCAATTGGTATTCAATCAAATCCTCAATAGAAACGATCTTTAGTCCGTGTTTCTGCGCGAGTTCGTGCAGTTGAGGCAAACGCGCCATTGAACCGTCCTCGTTCATAATTTCGCAAATCACGCCGCCTTCTTTCAGCCCAGCAAGTTTGGTGAGGTCGATCGCAGCTTCGGTGTGGCCCGCTCTTTTTAGAACACCGCCCTTTTTCGCCCGAAGCGGAAAAATGTGACCTGGACGCATAAAATCCGTCGGCTTCGTTTTTTCATCCATCAAAGCCAAAATCGTCTTACTTCTGTCGCTTGCAGAAATTCCTGTAGAAACACCTTCTCCCAGCAAATCCACAGAAACGGTAAACGCGGTTTCTTTCGGGTCGCTGCTTCTCGTGACCATAATGTCGAGTCCGAGTTCGTCGCAACGTTTTTCCGGAAGCGGCGTACAGATCAAACCTCTTCCGTGAAGGGTCATAAAGTTGATGATTTCGGGAGTTGTCAGTTCCGCTGCAGAAAGAAAATCGCCCTCGTTTTCGCGGTTTTCGTCATCAACAACGATGATGATTTTACCATTTCTCAGGTCTTCGATGGCTTCTGGAATCGTATTGAGTTTAATATCGGACATTTTTACTTTTAAGATTTCTGCAAAGATACTCACAATTAGCCCCAACTGCAATTTTTATTTGGGCGTCTTCATCCGTCTTCCGCTCCCAATCTTTTTTTCCAGCCGCCGAAATCCCATTCAAAAAAAAAGGATTTCCGCTCAAGCCGGGACGCGGGGTTGGGCATTCTAAGAAAGGGTATTCAATAATTCAAAGGAGCGAAATCAATAGCAACGATTTCAATAGCGACGGTTTCAATAGGAACGGGCTTTAGCCCGTTTAGAAGGGGAAATAATCAATTGGCTTTAGCCGAAACTTTTGGAAATTGAACTTTAAAAAAATAAGGTAAGAAATTACGACAAAGAATCCACCACGTTCCTGAAAATCCCGTACGATTTCAGCCGCGCTTCGTGGTCGTAGATATGCGACGTAATCATAATTTCATCCACATTAAACATTTTCTGGAAATTCTCCGTTTGCCTTTTTACGGTTTCTTCGCTTCCAATAAAACTGTACCGCAGCTTTTGGAGCACTCCCGCTTTTTCCATCGGGTTCCAGATTTCGTCCATATCATCAACTGGCGGTGAATAAGGTTTTCTGTCGTTTCTGATAATATTGATGAACGCCTGATAAAGCGTGGTCGCCAATTTTTTTGCTTCGTCATCGGTTTCTGCGGCAATTCCGTTGACGCATGCGATGATATAAGGTTCGGGAAATTTTTCGCTCGGTTTGTAGTTGTCGCGGTAAATTTCGAATGCGAAACTCATCATTTCTGGCGCGAAATGTCCCGCAAAAGCATACGGCAAACCAAATTCCGCAGCAAGCCACGCCGAATCGGTACTCGAACCCAATACATAAATCGGGATGTCGCAACCTTCACCAGGAATTGCGCGAACTGCACCCTCGGAATTCTCCGAAGAGAAATATTGCTGCAATTCCCTGATCTGTCGCGGGAACTGCTCATTAATAATCATCGGATTTCTTCCAAGAGCTTTTGCGGTGAGTCCATCGGTTCCTGGTGCTCTTCCTACTCCCAAATCGATTCTTTCCGGGAACAGACTTTCAAGCGTTCCAAACTGTTCTGCAATTACAAGCGAACTGTGATTGGGAAGCATCACTCCGCCTGAACCGACACGGATTTTGGAAGTTCCATTGGCAATAAAACCTATCAGCACCGAAGTTGCCGAACTCGCGATCGACGCCATATTGTGGTGTTCGGCGAGCCAAAATCTTTTGTAATCAAGTTTCTCAACAAACCTCGCCAAATCGAGACTGTCCTGAAAGGTGTCGTGAATGGTCTTATTTTGTTTTACGGGCGCCAAATCCAAAACGGAGATTTCGAATGGTTTCATACATGTTCTGTTTTTTCGGTTGTAACAAACTCGGAATTTTTTTGCAGGAAATTTTCCGCCCTTTAGGGTTGGGGTAAATGAAAATTTCCGATTCTACCAATAGCTCTGTATCAAGATATTACCTGTCCTTGCTAAACAACGTGCTGTTGCGTACTTGAAGTACAACTATTTTTTAAATTGTTTCCTTGCGTCGTTGCGATTAAAATTAAATATTTAACAAAGAGAAAATGAAATTTTATTGATATTTGCGTTTCAATCAAAACAATAAAATGCGGATATTCCCAATTTTGCTCCTACTGATTTTTTCGCACAAAATCTTTGCCCAACAGAATGCTCCTGCCAATTCGGCAGAGGAAATTGTTTTTCCGAAGATTAAGTCCTCGATTACGATGCCCGTAAAGATTCCGTTGTCAGAGATTTCAAACATCATCAATGCGTCGGTTCCCCAACTGATTTTTCAGGACGATTCCTATTCCGACAACAATAACGACCAGTTTAAGGTAAAAGTTTGGAAAACAAGACCGATCCGATTAGTAGGCGGAACTCAGCAAAATCTTCTGATCGAAGTCCCGCTGAAAATCTGGGCAGAAAAAGGGGTGGGAACTTTTGGCGTTTACAGCTATCAGAACACGACTTTTGAAACGGTGATGTACTTCAATTCGCAGCTCACCTTTAATAATAACTGGACCATTGCCACGAAAACTCAGCCGATGGGCTTCAAATGGGTGACGAAACCTGTTCTGGATTACGGCAGAATAAAAGTTCCCATCACTTCGCTTGTAGAATCGAGTTTAAAGAAACAGCAGCAGGATTTCTGCAAAACCATCGACGAAATGATGTCGAAGCAGCTCAACTTTCAACCGTATGCAGTGACTGCATGGAACCAGTTTTCGCAACCGTTCCACATTTCGGAGGAATACAGTACCTGGCTGAAAGTGACACCGATCGCCATCAATATTTCGCCATTGGTATTCTACGGAAATCAGATCGAGGCCAATATCGGAATCGACACTTATTCGGAGACCTTTACTGGAAGCAGACCGCAGGATTCGCCTTTAATTAAAACCATTGCCAACTTCAATTCGGTGCAGACGCTGCCGCAGAAGTTTCTGTTGCAAACCACCGCCAATATTCCTTTCACAGAAGCGACAAGAATTGCGGAAAAGATGTTTTTGGACAAGGAATTCGACTTTCGTGAAGGAAAATCAAAAATAAAGATCACGGGAATCAAAGTATATGGCGATAGAGAAAAAGTGATGATTGAAGCAAAAACGGAGGGTTCGGTTGAGGGAACTTCCTTTATTTCCGGTATTCCCGTTTATGATGAAACGAAAAGGAAAATTGTTCTGAGCGGAACCAAGTTTAAACTGCAAACCAAAAATATCCTGCAGAAAACGGCGACCTTGCTTTTCCAGGGAAAAATTGTGAGGATAATCGAGGACGAATACGGAATCCCAACCGCAGAATTGGAGGATTCGTCAAGGAAGAGCATAGAGGAGACCTTTAATAAAGAATATTATAAAGGGCTGAAAATGCAGGGAAAAGTGTTCAATCTAAAACCGTCGAAAATTATTGTGAATCCATCGGCAATAACTGCGGTGATCGACACGGAGGCACAATTAAAGATGCTGGTTCAGGGATTTCAGTTATAATCGAAAACTAATTTTTCAGAAGTTGGAAAAATTCTTATATTTGCAAACCCAAATGGTACTTTGGCCGAGTGGTTAGGCAGTGGTCTGCAACACCATCTACAGCGGTTCGAATCCGCTAGGTACCTCTTTTTTTAGCAAGTTATTGATTTTCAATAGCTTGCTTTTTCGTTTTAAGCAATTTTCTAATTTTTAACGTTTCTTTAACACCGCGTTGGTTTTGTTTTTGGCATACTCCTACCAACGATGACAAAAAAATCTATTTATTATTTAAAAAATTAAAGTTATGAAAAATATAGTATTAACAGGTTTGATGTCAGTTCTAATGCTGACCGCCTGTAAAAAGGACAACACGGTAGCTGAAAAATCTTTAGAACAACAAAAAGTTGAATTCCAACAAAGACAGCTCGAAATAGAAAAACAAAAACTCGCGATCGAAAAAGAAAGAATGGCTTACGAAACCCAAAAGAAAGCCGACAGTATCGCCGAAGTAAATAAAGCAAAAGCCGCTACTGCAGCAGCTGCAGCCGCTAAACCTAAAGTTGTTACCAGAACCAGAACGGTTTATGTAAACAACACACCGAGAAGAGCTTCAAGCTCTGGAACTTACGCAGGAACTACCGGTTCACAGGGAACTTCCGCAGGAACTACTCAGGGAACAACCCAGAAACAGGGAATGAGTAAAGCAGCCAAAGGTACAATTATCGGTACTGTAGGTGGTGCAGCAGCAGGTGCGATCATCAACAAGAATAACCGTGGTGCAGGTGCCGTAATCGGAGGAATCGTAGGTGGAGCAACCGGTTATGCAATTGGTAGAGCACAGGATAGAAAAGACGGTAGAGTGCAGCCGAAATAATAACACCAAACACTCATCATATTGAAAGATTGCTTACTTTTAAGCAATCTTTTTTTGTGAACTGAAATGAAAATATTTTTACCGTTCGTATTGGGTGCAGGAATTTTTCTTAATGCCCAACAAAATGTAGTCATCCACAGTGGGACACCTACAGAACCAACCATCGCCATTCATCCCACAAATCCAAATATCGTGGTTGCTGCGGCAAACATTAACAATTATTACTTCTCCACAAACGGCGGACAAAACTGGACCAGGAGAACTTTGACTTCGACTTATGGAGTTTGGGGCGATCCGGTGATGGTTTTCGACAATACGGGAAATCTCTTTTTTGGACATTTGTCGAATCCTTCTTCAGGAAGCTGGCTCGACAGAATCGTGGTGCAGAAATCCACCGATGGCGGCGTAACTTACAACAACGGAAGTTTTGCGGGACTGAACGGAAAACAGCACGACAAACAATGGCTCGCTGTCGACACCAACAACAACCTGTATATGATATGGACTCAGTTTGATTCCTACGGAAGTACAAATCCGAACCACAAAACGTCTATCCTTTTTGCAAAATCGACTGATGGCGGAGCTTCGTGGAGTACCGCAAAAAAAATTAATGAAGTTGACGGCGATTGCAACGACGAAGACAATACCGTTGAAGGTGCCGTTCCCGCAATCGGTCCCAATAACGAGATGTATGTTTCCTGGGCGGGAGCAGCAGGTTTGGTTTTCGACCGATCGCTCGACGGCGGAAATACCTGGTTGACCAACGACATTAAAATTGCCGACATTCCCGGAGGTTGGGATTATATGATTCCTGGAGTTGACCGTTGCAACGGTTTGCCGGTTACTGCGTGCGACGTGAGCAACGGACCCAACCGCGGCACTATCTACGTCAACTGGAGCGACCAAAGAAACGGCACCGATAATACCGACATTTTCCTCAGCAAATCCACCGATGGCGGAAATACTTGGTCGGCACCGATTAAGGTAAATAATGACAATTCTGGAAAACACCAGTTCTTGACCTGGATGACGATCGACCAATCCAACGGAAACCTGTATTTCGTTTTCTATGACCGCAGAAGTTATAACGACAACCGCACCGATGTTTATATAGCAAAGTCAACCGACGGCGGACAAACCTTTACCAATATGAAAATCAACGAGATCACATTTACTCCTAATGATCAGATCTTCTTTGGTGATTATACCAATATCGCAGTAAAAAATGGGAGAGTACACGCAATTTGGGGTGACCAAGTCGGCGGAAATAGTCGCATTGTAACTGCTGCGATTAATAGTGACCAAATTCTGCAAACTGTTGAATCTCACGATGACCACCAGATTTCATTTTTCCCGAATCCTGTTGTGAATGAAGCATTTGTGTCTTACAAATTACGTGAGGAGTCGCTGGTTGAAATCAATATTTATGACATGAGCGGCAAGAAAGTTCACAAGGTTTTGAAAGAAAAACAGGGTTACGGAAAATACATCCAAAAGATTGATGTAGAACACCTGAAACTGCCGAGAGGAAACTACCTGTGTGAACTGAAAGTAAACCACGAACTAAAAAAATCGGTGAAGTTTATTAAATAGCGGGTGTTTTATCTTTTACTTTCTGCGATTTTTCTGCTGCCGATTTTATGGGGAATCGGAGAGGTTTTCAGTCGGGTTTTTAAAATCGCGACCAAAGAATTTTCGTGGAAAATCATTTTCGGGATTTTCTCGCTTTCATTGGTTTTTACAGGCATTGCGTTTTTTGCACCATTAAGCTTGCATGTTGAGGTCGCAACGATCGTCATCGGCTTGTCTTCATTTTTTTGGTTCAAAGGTTACCTGCAATTTTGGGATTTCTTTTCGCGACAGAAATTGTCTCTCTGGTTTTTTGGCGGAGCGGTTTTATTCTTCGGTTCATTTTATCCGTTCATCCTTGATCATTTCGGGTATTATGTTCCGACGGTCAAATGGATTTCCGAGGTAGGTTTGGTTAAGGGAATTTCCAACCTCGATCTGCTTTTGGGGCAAATGTCGGTTTGGCATATTTTTCAGGCGGGTTTCTCGCATTTTTCGGATCCTTTTCTCCGGATGAATGGGATTGTCTTATTGGTTTACCTTGTTTTCATTTTCGAAAAAAAATCGTGGATTCATCTGGTTTTCCTGCCCATTCTGTTTTTGTTTTCGCAGTCGCCGAGCACAGATTTGCCCGTGATCGTATTCTCATTAATTATTTTGGATGAACTTTTCAAAAACAATAATAGAACTGGACATCTTTTCGCGCTTTCCGTTTTTGTTTTCGCCATCAAACCGACGATGATCTGGCTTCCTTTGCTGGTTTTTCTGTATCTGGTCTTCATCGTGAAATCGGGTTTCAAGGTGATCGTTCCAGGAACTTTCATCCTGATTTTATTCTTTGTCAAAAACATCTGGACTTTCGGGTTTCCTGTTTTCCCGGTGCAGTATTTCGATTTTGATTTTTCGTGGAAACCTAATGCGGATCTTTTGAAAAATTCTTCGGAAATGGCAATTATGAAAACTTACGACCTACAGTATTCCATTGATGAAATCAATAAATTCACTCATTTCGACCACATCAAAAACTGGTTTTTACTAAAAGGAATTAAAGGGAAAATCAACATTTTCTTCATCCTTACTTTAGTTGCATTTTTGGTGTATTCCCTGATCAAAAAATCAAGGTTGGTCTGGATTGTTTTCGTTTCTGTTTTGGTCAAAAGTGTTTTGGTGCTTCTGTTTTCCGCACAATACAGGTTTTTCATCGATGTGTTTTTTGTCGTGTTCTTTGTGATATTTTACAAAGAAATTTCATCGGTGTATGCGAAACTTATCTTTGTGGGTTTGTCGGTTGTTCTTGCGGGATTTTTGTCTTTTCCAAATATTCTCAAAACGCATCTGCCAAGTTTTCAATCGGGAAGTTTTATGGGTGGATTTAAATTCGCTCAGCTTTACCAACCTTCTGATTATGAATGGGATCAATTCAAAACTCATCAAATCGGAAATCTGAAATTCAATTGGGTCGATGGATATATTTTCAGTTTTCAGACGCCGATTCCCGCCATTTCGCCAGGTTTCGTTCAGGAGGATTTGAATGCCGGAATTTTCCCACAATTAAAAGGAAAAACTTTACGTGAAGGTTTCATCTGGAAAAAAATTAACGACGGCGAAAAAAAGCAACTTCAAAAAATCCTGGATGATTATTTAGAATCAGGTCGAAAGCAGTAGGACAACATATTTTTTTAAACCACAAAAGGAACAAAAGAATTTTGCTTAAAGCTTTGATTAATTGTTATTTGTGGACACTTTTGATAGATCGTAAAAGAAAAAATCGTAGATTTTTAAACTTTTGTGTCCTTTCAGAGTTGTGCATTAAGAGTTTTTTTAACGCAAAGGTTTGTATTAAAATCCTCTAAATTGAGTTAGGCAAAGATTGCGGATAAATCCGCTGAATAAGCGACCGCTTCATCAATTCGCTTTAGCGGATCAAGCTTTGCATTCTTATGATTGTGCGTATAAACCTTTAATTCTTTGCGTTTTCTAACATTAAGAATTTGATTATCAATGTCCTATCATTGATTTGACTGATTTTACCCAAATGTGTAATAGGTGCTATTTCATCTTTTTCATTTATAAAATAAAAACTTTTGTCCCTTTTCTGGTTAAAATATTTACGTATTTGACCCGATTCAAAATCGTTGACCGCTTTTCACTAACTTTGTAAAATGTTCAGTTTAGGAAATTTTCTCACACTCTCCACTTTCGGCGAAAGCCACGGAATCGCGTATGGCGGAATCATCACCAATTTTCCCGCAGGTTTGAAAGTCGATTTCGATGAGGTACAGAAACAGCTCGACCGCAGAAAACCTGGTCAAAGTTCAATCGTTACCCAACGAAAAGAAAGCGACACTGTGAAGTTTCTTTCTGGAATTTTTGAAGGAAAAACCACAGGAACTCCGATCGGTTTTATTATTGAGAACGAGAACCAGAAATCCAAAGATTACGGCCACCTCGAAAATACCTTTCGGCCAAGTCATGCCGATTTTACCTATGACCAAAAATTCGGTTTCCGCGATTACCGTGGCGGCGGAAGATCTTCTGCGCGCGAAACCGTGAACTGGGTCGTTGCAGGAAGTTTGGCAAAACAACTCCTTCCCGAAAATGTGGAGATTAATGCTTACGTTTCTTCGGTAGGCGAAATTTTCTGCGAGAAACCTTATCAGGATTTAGATTTTTCTAAAACCGATTCCAATGAAGTTCGCTGTCCCGACTCGGAAACTGCCGAGAAGATGATTTCTAAAATTAAAGAGATTCGGAAGGAAGGAAACACGATCGGCGGAACCATTACCTGCGTCATCAAAAATCTTCCTGCAGGAATCGGCGAACCTGTTTTCGGGAAACTTCAGGCAGAACTGGCAAAAGCGATGATGAACATTAACGCGGCAAAAGGTTTCGAATACGGAAGCGGTTTTTGTGGCGCAAAGATGACGGGAAAGGAGCACAACGATTTATTCAACAAAGATTTCAGCACCAAAACCAATCTTTCGGGCGGGATCCAGGGTGGAATTTCAAACGGGATGGACATCTATTTCCGTGTCGCGTTCAAACCTGTGGCAACGATTTTGCGTCCGCAGGAAAGTTTTGACAAAGACGGCAATCCCGTCATCCTCGAAGGAAAAGGAAGACACGATCCGTGCGTTTTGCCGAGAGCTGTTCCCATTGTGGAAAATCTCGCGGCGTTTGTTCTCGCGGATTTATTCCTGATCAACCAGCTCAGAAAAATCTAATGTGATTTCAGTTACAATTCTTAACAACGATAAAGACGAAATTTGTAAAAAATTTATAAAATGAAAGAATATTGGCAGAAAGCCCTCAGTGTCGACGGGTATATGGACATTGCAAAAGAAAGGGCAACCAACAATCCCAACAAAAACGACGAAAAACAGGAGTATTACGAACTCGGTCTCCAAAGAATGGAGCGCACCCTGAAAACTTTTAAGATGGATGAAGCTCAGCTGGAGAAACTCAAAACTAAAAATTTCGGTGGCAAAGTTTTGATCATTTCCGAACCGTGGTGCGGCGATGCAAGTGCGACAGTTCCTGCAGTTTCCAAATTTTTCGAGCAGGGCGGAAATGAAGTGCGCGTTTTCTTAAGAGATTCCGACACCTCGCTGATCGACCAGTTTTTGGTGAACGGAACGCAGTCCATCCCGATCGTACTTTTATTGGATGAGGACTACAACGTGATTTCCAATTGGGGACCCCGACCGAAATTCGGCACCGAACTTCTCAAGAAATTCAAGGAAAATCCCGAAACCTATCCAAGAGAGGAATTCTACAACGACCTTCAGGTGTACTACGCGAAAAACCGCGGCAAAGACGCCATCGAAGAGATTTTAGATTTATTGTAAATTTGTGAAGTGGCAATTTCCAAATTACCAAATTTTCAAATTACCAAATTAGAAACGGTATGAACTTTCTCAAAAAAAATCTTTTCTATCTCGTTGCAACCGCGATTTTATTGGTGGTGTGGCTCGTTCCGTCGGTTCGCGTCAAACTCAATACCTTGTTTTTCCCCATTGCAACGGTGGAAGAAGCGATCACGCTCAACGATGCCGATTACAACATCCAGCTTAAAGGAATGAACGTTCCCGATGCAAACCTGAAAGATTTTAAGGGCAAAAAACTCGTGCTGCTCAACTTTTGGGGAACTTGGTGCGCTCCGTGCCGCGAAGAATGGCCTACAATCCAGAAGCTGCACGACAGCAAAAAAGACAAGGTAGATTTCGTACTGATCGCGATGCAGGACAAAGAGGAAGCGGTGAAGAAGTTCCTTCAGGAAAATAATTACACCGTCCCCGTTTATATGGCGGAAAGTCCGGTAACTGCGAATGTGCTTCCTAAAGCTTTCCCCACGACTTTCCTGCTCGACAAAAACGGCAGAATCCTGCTGAAAGAGGACGCATCGAAAGACTGGAACACCAAATCGGTACACGATATGATCGATGCGATGGCGAAATAACTTTAACTAAAGTTTACGAAATCTTGGTACAGAATTTGCGAATTTAGTAGCGTTCTAAAACTAAAAAACAGAAATGAGAATATCAAAAATTCAGCTGGCAAAAGAGGCGTTCAAGCACAAAGGATTCATCCAAAAAATCCCCGTGATTGTGAGGATGATGAAGTCGGTGCTCAACAAAAACGGCTACAGACCAGAAGTCAAAAACATGATCGTTCCAGGTTTGGTGCTGCTTTACTTGGTATCGCCGCTCGACATCATCCCCGACTGGCTGCCTGTAATCGGCGTCCTCGACGACATGGCGCTCCTCGCTTTAGCCATCCCGATGCTCACTTCCGAAGCCGAAAAATTCGTAATGTGGGAAGCATCCAAAAAAACGGATCCCAACATCGCAGAAGCCGAAATCGTAGGATAAACATAGCCGCTCAGTAAAATGGGCGTTTTTTTTTGGAGCAAGAAACTGGGATCAATTTTCCACACCCGGTCCCGCTCTTCGCTGCAATTCCTCGCTCCTCCTTCGTCGGCGCTGCGGGATTTCCGCTGCGATCGGGGCTCAGAAGCAGGTCACATTAAAATTTTCCCCACAAAAGATTCACAAAAGAATAGTGTTTAAATCAATGAACTTGTTTAATGTAACTGTAACCGCAAAAGCGATAAAAGATAATAATACTGCGAAGTTCTTCAAAAGGCCATAAAAGCATATGGTATAAGAATTTCACCTTTTTTGTTCTTTTGGAGAGCTTATTGCATCAATCTTTTGCGGTAATAAAAAATGATTTTGCATTTACTTTAAACAACTTTAATATTTAATGAAATTCAAATGAAGTTTATAAGAGATAACGAAAGAAAAAATCTTCGATTTTTTGAACTTTTGTGTTCTATTAATAAGTTATATTTCAACTTTATCATTTTTTAGATATTGAGCTTTTGTGACTTTTGTGGTTGTAATGGATTTGTCTTTTAAATGCGTATGACCTGGTTAAGAAGACGATTCATTTCTTCTTTCAAAAAAAATCAGGAAATTAGCGCCATGAAAACTTTAATCTCCGTTATCGGAACCACTGGAATCGGCAAAACGAAACTCGCCATCGGAATCGCGAAACATTTCGGGACCGAAATCGTTTCCTGCGATTCGCGCCAGTTTTTCCGGGAGATGAAGATCGGAACCGCCACACCGAGCGACGCCGAACTTGCCGAAGTTACTCACCATTTCATCGGAAACCTTTCCGTGAAAGATTATTATTCTATCGGACAATTCGAAAAAGATGCTGCGGAAAAACTTGCCGAACTTTTCCAAAAACACGACGTCGCAGTTCTCGTCGGTGGAAGTATGATGTACGAAAAAGCCGTCATCGAGGGACTCAACGATTTACCCGAAGCCGACGAAAACCATCAGAAAAGACTCGCCGAAATTTGGGACTCCGAAGGAATCGAAAAACTCCAGCAAATGCTTCTCGACCTCGATCCCGAATATTACAGAAATGTTGATCTCAACAATCCGCGACGCCTGTTGAGGGCGATCGACATTATTTGGCAAACAAGAAAAACCTACACCGAAAATATTGCCGATCAGGTAATGAAAAGAAATTTCGAAGTCGTCCGAATTGGGATTGAAGCACCGCGCGAAACAATTTACGAAAGAATCAACCAGCGTGTCGAACAGATGATTTCCGATGGATTGGTCGATGAGGCGAGAAGTTTGGTCGACTATAAAAATCTTGTCCCGCTTCAAACTGTTGGTTACACCGAGCTATTCAAATACTTCGACGGATCGTGGACTTTGGATTTCGCGATTGAGGAAATCAAGAAAAACTCCCGCAGATTCGCAAAGCGGCAACTCACGTGGTACCGAAAAGAGGAAAACATCCACTGGGTAAATTTCGAAAATTCGCTGGAAGAATCCTTATCTTTGCTCAAGAAAATAATGTAACAATGTAACAATGTAGCAATGTAGCAATGAAGCAATGAAGCAAGGAAGCAAGGAAGCAATGTTTATTTAATAAGAATAATTTTTTCTGCAGTAGATTGGTAAATTGTTACATTGGTAAATTAGTAAATTAGTAAATTGAAAATTATGGCAAACACCCCCTCCAATATGCTTGAACTCGGAACAAAGGCACCTTTCTTCGAACTTCCCAATCCTTCGCACAGCAACGAAATCCAGTCGCTCGACGAGTTGAAAGGCGAAAAAGGAACTTTGGTGATCTTTATGTGCAACCACTGTCCGTTTGTGATTCATGTAATCGACAAACTCACGGAGCTGTATGAAGACTATCAGGAAAAAGGAATCGAGTTCATCGCGATCAATTCCAACGACGTGGAAAAATATCCGGCGGATTCCCCAGAAAAAATGGTCGAATTCCAGGTGGAGCGTCGGTTTGATTTTCCTTATCTGTACGACAAAAGTCAGGCGGTTGCAAAAGCTTACGACGCGGCATGCACTCCCGACTTCTATTTCTTCGATGACAAACTCGATTTGATATACCGTGGGCAAATGGACGATTCCCGCCCCGGAAACAGCAAGGAAATCACGGGTGAAGATTTAATCATTGCCTTTGAAAATCTTCTCGCAGGCGAACCGCAGGAAGAACTGCAGCGACCAAGTATGGGCTGCAACATTAAATGGAAGGCGGTGTAGGAACGCGACGAGAAACAATGATTAGCGGCTGCAAGAACTTTTCTCTTCTGTCTTTTTCCTTTAGTCTTTTTTCTTACCTAAAAAACGGATTATATTCCCTCTCAAAACCAATCTTCGTAGGATTTCCGTGTCCGCAGAAAACTTGGGTTTCACCGTCTAAAACGAAAAGTTTAGTTTTAATGCTTTCGAGCAGCTGCTCGTGGTTTCCTTTGTAGAGGTCGGTTCTCCCGATGCTTCCCTCAAAAAGGACGTCACCAGAAACGACGATTTTTTGTGCTTCGTTATGGAACGCAATATGACCGGGTGAATGTCCAGGAACGTGCAGAACTTTGAATTGGTCTTCACCTAAATTTATAGTTTCACCTTCTTTTAAGAATTGAATTTCACCTTCAAACGGTTTGAAGAAAAATCCAAATTGTCTCGCCGTCATTGGATTTCTGTCGAGGATTTCCTTTTCGGTTTCGTGAATCAGAACGGGAACTTTGTAGCGGTCGTAAACGGTTTGCAATCCGAGAACGTGGTCGATGTGTGCGTGTGTGAGAAGAATATTCTTTACATTCAGCCCGTTTGCGGAAATAAAATTCGTGAGCGCGGCGGTTTCCTGCTCGTTGAAATTTCCTGGATCGATGATAAAGCAGTCTTTATGATCGTTTAAAGCGATATAGGTGTTTTCTGAAAAAGGGTTGAAAGCAAAGGATTGGAGGTGCATCATAAACTTCTTTTGCCGCAAAGTTAACCCATTTTCTGTGGAAATGATTTATGGCTCTTCACCAAAATTTTTTAGCTCGTTTTTCGTTATCTTCGTACCGATGAAAAACTTATATCTCATTTTGCTTTTTTGCGTTTCGTTCAGCTTTGGTCAGGACATCAGAGGAATCCAACTGTTTAATCCGCAAACCAACGACGAAACTCCCGTGATTGGTTTCAATGAGCGCTTGATTCTGCGTTTCGACGACCTTTCCAATTCCAGCACGATTTATCGCTATACGATTAAGCATTTCGACAGAAATTGGAATGATGACGGACTCTTTTTCACCGAATATGCGAACGGAAGTTTAAATGGGCTCATCGACCAGTTTCAGTACTCGTTCAACACTTTGCAGCAGTACACGAATTATACGCTGACTTTCCCAAATGATAAGATGCAGCCAAAGATTTCGGGAAATTTCGAACTGATCGTCTATAAAGATTCTGCGAGCAAACCGATTTTTACCAAGAGATTCTCCGTGGTTGAAGATGGGGCGAATCTCGGGTTGAACGTGACCAGAACTTCGGATGCGCGAAATCCGCAAATCAATCAGAGAGTGGAAGTACAGGCGATTGGAAATTCCGGGGTTCTGACTTCGAACGTGAATTCTGTTTCGCTGAACGTCATCCAAAACAACAACTGGAATATGTCTGTACAGAATCTTCGACCAAGCTCAACTTTAGGGAATAAACTTTTGTTCCAGCAGATGAATTTGGTTTTCCCCGGAAACAACGAGTTTTATTATTTCGACAATAAGAATCTGATGGGCGCTTTCGATATGGTCGCAGGAAACGAAAATGTGGACGGCGTGAATTACACCTATCTCCATCCAGTTTGGGCTTTTCCGCTAAATTACCAATATCAACCAGATGTGAACGGAGCTTTCTATTTCCGAAGAAACGATTTGGGAATCGAGCGAAATGCTGATCGCGAAGCAGATTATTCGTGGGTGTATTTTGCCCTCGACTCCGAAAAGACCGATAAGGAAATTTATGTTTTGGGCGGCTTTAATGACTTTATCCCCTCAACAGAGAACCAAATGTTTTACGATGAAAAAGCAAAGAAGTATATCGCCAAAATTTATCTGAAACAGGGATTCTACAATTACATTTTAACGACAAAAAATCCTGACGGCACTTTGAACTTCGGGGAGATCAACGGGAATTTTTGGCAAACTGAGAATCTTTATCAGGCATTTCTGTATTACCAACCTTTCGGCAGAAACTACGACGGGCTCATTGGTTACGGCGAATTCCGATCACCAGTTCGATAACTTCTTACACATAACAACTTTAATATTGCCTGTTTTTAAGCAGGCATTTTTATTTTTCTTTCTTAATGATATCAATGATTTTCCATATCAGTAATGGCTTTTTCGTAATATATTGATATTCAATTATGATTAATTTAAATAGATATAAATAAGGAAAAGCAAATGGTTATTAGTAATTTATTGATATTTTTTTTATCATAAAGCATTAATGATTACAAGAAATTTATATAATATTGATGTTCATGATGAAAAAGATAAGTATTGAATAATATTTATTTTTAATTTTTCTCAACTAAAGTATGGTGTGAATGAAAATAAACAATACATTTATTCTGCAATTTTAAAAATCAATAAAAATGAACCGCAAATTTCTCCTCGCTGCTGCTTTCCTTTCAGCAACATTTGTTTTCGCTCAGGAAGCGCCTTCCAAATTAATTACAGGCAAAAACGGACTTCACGCCGAGTTCCTGAGATTTGACAAAAATGCACCCGATTTTCAGGGATTGCCAGTTTTGTTTAATGAAAGTTCAAGACAGTTTTCCAACGCTGAAGCCAGAAATTAGGAACCGAAACCGATCAGTTGGGTTATGAAGCCCACCGTTTTCTGCAGATGATTAACGGACTTCCTGTGGAATGCGGAATGATGAACGTTCAAACCAAGAACGGCAAAATCGTTGGTGAAACCGGAAAGTGGATTGTGGACAGCCAAAAATTATCTGCTGCAGCAAAATCGAAACAGATTGCTCTTTCTGAAAGTATCGCATTTCAGAATGCCTTGAATTTTGTGGGCGCTAAAGTGTACAAATGGGAAAATGCAGACGAAGAAAATATGCATAAAGCAAGCTCAAACAGCGATTTGGCAACCTATATGCCGAAAGGAGAAAAAGTGTATTACTCGCAACCGACAGATGAAAACCTTTCTGACCTTAAACTGGCTTATAAATTCGATATTTATGCGGAAGAACCTTTGAGCAGACAATACGTTTTCGTAGATGCAAAATCAGGAGAAATTCTCGGTACAGAGCAACTCATTCACGAAACGAACGCTCCAGGAACTGCGGTAACCGGCTACAGCGGAACGCAAACGAAGCAGCGCCTTCTGAAAAGAGGCGCTGTTTTGATTTTAGGTAATATTGAAGAAGCTTCAGACCAAATAGAAATCTCCCAACTCTTCTTCGCAAAGTGTTTTCACCACTTCAACCCATCGGTCTTCATCGTTCAGACAGGGAATGTAGTGGAAGTTTTCTCCACCCGCGTGAAGGAATTCCTCTTTTCCTTCAACCGAAATTTCTTCTAAAGTTTCCAGGCAGTCGGAAACAAATGCGGGACAGACGATTGCCAGATTCTTCACTCCTTTTTTCGGTAGATTTTCTAAAGTTTCGTCAGTGTATGGCTCGATCCACTTGTCTTTTCCCAGTCGTGATTGAAACGTAACCAAAGCTTTTTCTTTGGGTAAATTTAATTTTTCTAAAACCAATTCAGTCGTTTTGAAACATTGGTGTCGGTAGCAAAACCGGTGACTTGGATTATTTTCGCGTGAGCAGCAATCTTTCAGATTACAGGTTTTTGTTGGATCGGTTTTATAGAGGTGTCTTTCAGGAACGCCGTGATAAGAGAACTGCAGTGCGTCGAAATTCTCGGGCAGTTTTTCTCGGATGCTTTCCGCCAAACAGTCGATGTAGATTTCTCTGTTGTAAAACGGCTGCACATAATTGATTTTCACACCGGGGAAAAATTCCTTTCTCACTTCCTCTGCTTTTTCGACCACCGTTTCCGTCGTGCTCATCGCGTATTGCGGATAAAGCGGGAAAAGTACAATTTCAGAAACTCCCTGGTCAACCAGCTTTTGGATTCCTGTCCTGATGCTTGGTTCGGCGTATCTCATCCCGATTTCGACAGGAACGTCCACTAATTTTTGAAGTTTTCTCTGGATCTGTTCGGTAATGACGATCAACGGAGAACCTTCGTCGGTCCATACCGTTTTGTAAGCTTCCGCCGATTTTGCGGGGCGTGTTCTAAGAATAATTCCGCGTACCAAAAGCGTTCGGAAAAACCAGCGGTAGTCGATCACGCGTTCATCCATCAGGAATTCGTCCAGATATTCTTTTACATCTTCAACCTTTGTCGATTTTGGCGAACCGAGGTTTACAAGCAATATTCCTTTTCGGGAATCTTTCGGCTGTAGATTTGATATTTGCGATTCTTTACTCAAAAAAATTGACTTTTAATATTTAAAATTTTAAACTCGTATTCCGACGATTCAGTTTTGAACTTGAAACTTGAAACTCGAAACAAAAATCTACTCGTTCACTGCTTCCACTTTTTCCACGAGATCGGGAACGAATTGTTTTAGGATATTTTCAATTCCGCCCTTCAACGTCGCGGTAGAACTTGGGCATCCTGAACACGCACCTTGAAGTAGCATTTTCGCCACCTTATTTTCTTCGTCGTATTCCATTAATGAAATTTTTCCGCCATCGCCTTCTACAGCGGGAGCAACGTATTCATTAAGGATATCGGAAATTTTTTGTTCGTTTTCGTTGTATTCGCGGTTGATCAATTTCTCAACGGGAGTCTCGTGTTTTTGCGGCTCGATGTTCGCAACTCTTCCGCCATTCTGCAGATAGTCGGAAATAAAAGCTCTCACCGGAACCATAATTTCGTGCCACTGGTAAGTGTCGTCTTTGGTCACTGCCACGAAATTGTCGGAAATAAAAACCTGTGTCACATATTCAAACTCGTCAAAAATTGCTTTTGCCAAAGGAATGTCGTCAGCTTCTTCCCTCGATTTTGCTTCCAGAAAACCTTCGAGTAAAAATTTCGTGGAAACGAATTTCATCACATTCGGATTGGGCGTCATTTCCGAATAAATCTGGTACATTTCTTTTCTTTTTTGAAGATAAACCCGTGGATTTGCGAGCAACTCGTCTTCGATAACGGTTTTTAAGATTTCAGCAACGTGTTCCCATTCCACGGAATCCTGTTTCGCCACAGCAACAAAATTTGCGGTAATGAAAATTCTCTCAACGAAAGGATATTTCAGAAGTTCCTGCGCTAAAGGAATTTCGGAAAGATCGGAAGTTCTGTCCAGCTCCAAAGATCCAGGAATCAGGTTGTAATCTGCCACAAACTTCATCACTTTCGGATTCTCTGTCGGCTCTATGATAATCTTTGTCATTTTATTTATTAAATTTGAGATGCAAAAATACGGATAAGAAATCGGATAGCGAAGTCCTTATTTTAGACTTTGTCAATCACTGAAATTTTGATGGAAGATGGGAGATGGAAGTCTGAAGTCCGAAGACAAAGTATTGAAAGATTGAAATTTCAACAAACTGATCCGAAATCTGAATTGCGAAGCAATCACGAACTCCATAAAAATAATAGATTAATTCGTGAGTAAACTTGAAACTTGAAACCTGAGACTTGAAACCTGAAACTTGAAACTTGTAACAAATTCAAACAAATTCAAATTTATCAAACCAAATCAAACCAAAAGAATGGCAATTATTCGTGAGCTTTTAGGCAAAACCCCACAAATCGGTGAAGGAACTTTTTTGGCAGAAACCGCAACGATCATCGGCGACGTCGTAATGGGCAAAAACTGCAGTATTTGGTACAATGCGGTAATTCGTGGCGATGTGCATTATATCAGAATGGGCGATAAAGTCAACGTTCAGGACAACGCCATGCTGCACTGCACCTACGAGAAATTTCCGCTTACGTTGGGTAACAATGTTTCGATCGGTCACAATGCGATTGTTCACGGCTGCACGATCCACGACAATGTGCTGATCGGAATGGGCGCGATCGTGATGGACGACTGTTTGGTGGAAAGCAACTCCATCGTGGGTGCAGGTTCGGTGGTTACTCAGGGAACGCACATCAAGTCCGGCGAAGTTTGGGGCGGAGTTCCCGCAAGAAAAATCAAAGACATTTCCGCCGATTTATTGGAAGGCGAAGTGAACAGAATTGCAAATAATTACGTGAAATATTCCAGTTGGTACATGTAAGGACAAATCGAGCTTTGTCCAAAAACCGAAGGTTTTTTCGAGAATGATTTCAGGAAAACTATTTATTGACTCAATAGGAGCGAAATCTGTGTTCCAAATTACACGCAAAATAATCTGCGCTCCGAAGGAGTGATATTACAAATTTAATGATAGAATTAGGCGTTTACATAATGGTATCTAACATCAATAGGAACGGGCTTTAGCCCGTTTGTTTTAAGTGATTTCATTTGGCTTTAGCCAAAACTTATTTATTTTTAATCTGAATATCCAGCATTCTATAGTGCTTTTCGTATTAGTTAATTGTCTAAATCGGTATAATGAAAACCTTCCCCCAACTCCAAACACAGCGGCTCCTCTTAAACCGTCCCGTTCAATCCGACACCGACGATTTAATCAAGCAGTTGAACACCGATTCCGCATTTTCCGAAAACACGCTCAGTATTCCCTTTCCGTACAAAATCGAAGACGCGCAATTTTTCATGGAAAATTTGGTGAATAAAGGTTTTGAAGATCAAACCAATTTCACATTTGCAATCAGGCAGAAAGAGCAACCCGCGCTAATCGGCGCCATCGGAATTCATATCGACTTTAAAAACAAGAAAGCAGAGCTCGGTTACTGGTTGGGAAAAGATTTCTGGAATCGTGGATTTGTCACCGAAGCATTGAAGGAAGTCATCCGCTTCGGGTTTACCGACCTTCACCTAAATAAACTGTACGCATCCCATTTTCCGCATAATCCTGCTTCGGGAAAAATTATGATGAACTGTGGTATGAATTTGGAAGCGCAACTAAAAGAGGAATATTTTAAAAACGGGAAACACATCGATGTTTTAAGATATTCCATACTGAAAACCGATTTCGAAAACGGAATCTGAAATTCCTAAATAAAAATGCGCTACCTGAAATTCACTTGGCAACTTCTGAAAGAGACTTTCACCTCGTGGAATAATTCCTCCGCATCCAAAGATTCGGCGAGCATCGCCTACAACGCCATTTTTTCACTTCCCGGACTTTTGATTATCATTATTTGGGTAGCGGGAATGTTTTTTGGCGACGAAGCAATTCGCGGTGAAATCACCCGCCAAATCAGTGGGATTACAGGAAAAGAAATCGGTGACAGTGTTCAGGATATGGTGATGAGCGCGGTTTGGGACAGAGAAAATGTCTTCATGAAAATCATCGGAATCGCATCGCTGGTTTTCGGGGCGACTACCTTGTTTTTTCAGATGCAGCAAAGCTTAAACACTTTGTGGGATGTGGAAGCGGCACCGAAAAAAGCGTTTCAGAAATATATCCTCGACCGCGCCAACTCTTTGGGAATGATCCTGATTATCGCTTTTTTGTTATTGATAAGTTTGGTCCTTTCTTCACTCTTAGGAATCGCAAGCGACTGGATTACAAGACGTTTCGGTATCGAAACTTTGATTTTCACCCAAATCGTCAATTTTGTGGTAAGCTTTGTGGTGGTGACGGTTCTATTTGCAATGATGTTTAAAATTCTTCCCGATGTCGATATTTCCTGGCGTTCGGTTTGGATGGGTGCGTTGCTTACCGCCTTTCTTTTCAATGTCGGAAAATATCTGCTCGGAATTTATTTTGAATTTTCGAAGCCGACTTCAGTTTTCGGTGCGGCGGGAACGATTATTTTGCTGATGATGTGGATCAACTATTCGTGTCAGCTTGTATTTTTCGGAGCTGAATTTACCAAGGTTTATGCTGAAAAGATGGGGCATTACATCAAGCCGTCCCGTCACGCAAAATGGAGCGCAGCAAAACTTCTGAAAGACTCCCTGCACAAAACGGAGAGCAACCAAAGCGTCGGTTAAATCACTGCACTTCTGATACCGCCGACTTTCCTCCCATCAAAACTGCTTTTCCATTTTCGCAACGGATTCCGGAAGGAGCGGGAACCACCGCGCAATCCGAAATAATTCCGTATTTCTGGTTAAAGGCCGACTGCATTTGCGTAACGTTTTTGATTTTCGGGAGAATTTCGTTTTCGATTTTTATCGGATAGGCGATGTAGGAACTCGGACCGCCGCAAGGTTTGGACCCGATCGGTGAAATCCGCCATTCTGAGGCATCGGTGCAGGTTTCTTTCGCAATCTCGGCCTCAATTTCCTGAATCATCACCGAGAGCTTTTTGTAGTCCTCCTGCTGCACATAATTGTTGTCGGGTTTCAGCGCGATGTCTTTCGGAAGTGTTTCGGTATCAATATTTTTCTTTGATTTACAGGAATTTAATGATAAAACAGAAATGGCGATTACAAGAAAATACTTCATTTTTTGGGTTTTGAATTGTGCATCAAAAATACTGCCTTTTCCACGGAATACCAATTTTTGGGTGTTTTCCACATGGTTTGCGTCGAACATTTTCAGTATTTTTGAAGGATGAATGAATCTCTCTTCAATTTAGCCGAACATACCAACAGAAGTATTTTCCTCACCGGAAAAGCCGGAACCGGGAAAACTACTTTTCTGAACGATTTTGTGAAGAGAACCCGTAAGAAACACATCGTGGTCGCACCAACCGGGATTGCCGCGATCAACGCAGGTGGAGTTACGATTCACTCGATGTTTGGTTTGCCACTGCGAACTTTTGCTCCCACCACAGAAAGGATTGACGGAAATCTTGCGATGAATATTGCAGATTTAATGCACCACTTCAGATACCGAAAAGAAAAACTGAAACTGCTGCGAGAAATCGAGATCATCATTATCGATGAGGTTTCGATGTTGAGAGCCGATGTGTTGGATATGATGGATTTTTCTCTTCGCCACGTGCGAAGAAATCAGCAGAAATTCGGGGGAGTACAGATGCTGTTCATCGGAGATTTGTATCAGCTTCCGCCGGTGGTTCGCGATGAGAATATTTTGAACCAATATTATAATTCCCCTTTCTTTTTTGAAAGTTTGGCGCTGAAGGAATTGCCTTTAATAACGATTGAACTGACCACCGTTTACCGCCAGAAAGACGAAAAATTTCTCGACATCCTCAATGAAATCCGTGATGGTGAAATTCGCGATATCGATTTTGAAAGTTTGAATGAAAGGTATATTCCTGATTTCGAACCGACCGACGAACCTTATGTTTACCTCACTTCCCACAACCGAATGGCGGATGAAATCAACCGGAAAAAATTGGCGGAACTTCCCGGGAAATCCTTTTTCTTTAAAGCAGATATTGTCGGTGATTTTAATGAAAACCAGTATCCGAACGATGAAACGCTGGAACTGAAAGTCGGCTCGCAAATTATGTTTATCCGAAACGATGCTAGTGGCGAAAGAAGATATTTCAACGGAAAGTTGGCGGAAATTGTTGACCTCGACGAAAAAGGAATTACCGTAGTCATCGATGGCGACGATGAAAGTTACACTTTAAAGAAAGAAGTGTGGGAACAGAAAAGATATTCCCTCGATTCTGAGAAAAACATCACCGAAGATATTTTGGGAAGTTTCAAACAATACCCGATCCGTTTAGCTTGGGCGGTTACGATCCATAAAAGTCAGGGACTCACTTTCGACCGGCTCATCATCGATGCAGGAAAATCTTTTGCTTCCGGGCAGGTTTACGTCGCACTTTCGCGTTGCAGAACTTTGGAAGGAATTGTCTTAAAATCCAAAATCACACCCGACGTTATTTTTGCCGACAGAAGGGTTTCAAAATTTCAGGATGATACTCATGCAAACGACAGAATGGACGAAATCCTGAATGCCGAAAAATATGATTACAGCATCAAGAAAGTCCTGAATCGTCTCGACTGCAGGTGGTTTAAAAATTCATTGGATTCGTGGAACAACTCGTCGAAATACAGCAAATTCGTCGATAAGGATAAGGTGAAATTTCTTTATCAGGGAATCAAGCCCGAACTCGAAAACCTGATTTCCATTTATGATAAATTCGAAAAAATCATTCTTCAGAAAACGCAGAAGTTTGTTCATGGAAACGGGGAGTGGAGCGAGATTGAGGCCAAGTCAAAAGGGGCGGTGAATTTTTTCTTTAACAATGTTAATGAAAAGATTTTCCAGCAGTTGTTGGATTTTTATGCCGAAACTAAAGGCGTGAAAGGTCTGAAACAATATAATGAGGATTTCCGTGTTTTTCTGGATGATTTGGAAGATTATCTGAATGACCTGAAAAAAGTTTACCTGCTGGAAACCAAGCTGTTTGATGGAGAAAACGACGTGAAAATATCAACCAAGATTGCAAAAGTTCCTTCACATATTCTCACTTTCCAAATGTTTGAGGAAGGCAAAACCATTCCCGAAATCGCAAAGGAAAGAGGTTTGGTTACGGAAACCATTTTCGGGCACCTCTCGAAATTTGCAAGTCAGGGTTTGCTCGATCTTTCCAGAATTTTCCCAAAAGAAAAACTCAAGATTTTCGAAAAGGAATTTCAAAACGCCGATTCCCACGACAGTCTCACCGACTGGAAAAACGCGTTACCAAAAGATTTCGAATACAACGAAATCCGAATGCTGCTGAATCATTATACTTTTGAAAGAGCCAAGTAAAAAGAGCCAAGTAAAAAGAGCCAAGTAAATAGGTACGAACAAAAATTCACCATTCACCGACGAAGTCGAATTGACTATTGACTTTTCTTCCTCGCCTGAAACTGCTTAATCAAAGTATAAAACACCAAAAATCCGAGCACGAAAATTGAAATTCTGGAGAGCAAATCTCCGGCTCTGGTGTAGAAAGTCATTCCTTCATAAAGGTTGACTTTTGCAAAAAGGGCGGTTTTGTCGCCGTAAAGCGTATCTGCCAAAACATCGCCTCTCGCATTGATATGTGCAGAGATTCCACTGTTTGCGGATCGTGCGATTTCACGACGGGTTTCAATCGCGCGCAGTTGCGCATAAGACATCAATTGTTCGTGTCCCTGCGTAACTCCCCACCAGGAATCATTGGTCATAATTGCCAAGAAATTTGCGCCCTTTTTCACATATTCCGTCGTGAATTCTCCATAAATACTTTCATAACAAATGATCGGAGCGAGTTTTCCTTTGTTGAAAGGATTGGTGAAAACTTTTCTGTCCTCGTCAATTCCGAGTGAAGCCACAGTTCCGCCGAGATTCAGCATTGCGTCGCCGAGAATCGGTTTCAGAACATTCATATAAGGGAAAATCTCCACACCGGGAACGAGTTTTCCTTTATGGTAAACTTCCACTTTTTGGTTGGGAATAATCTGTACTGCGGAATTGTAACTGTCTACAAAACTTCCGTCGGAAACCTGATACGCCGAGTTCGGTTTTTCTTCGGAACCAGAATAAAATCGGTGAGAAGAAATGCCCGTTGCAAAAACCGATTTCGGATGTTTGGTGAGGAAATTTTTAACCGTATTCAAAAGCAGACTTTGCTCAAAACCTTTTTCGGAAATCGATCCAAAACCGGGAAGCGATGTTTCAGGACCGATGTAGTAATCGATCTGTCCTTTTGAATTTTGTTCCGCCAAAGTAAGCAGGTCGTTCAGAATCGTCAAACTGTCTTTTGCGTATTTTTCGGTATAGGGATCGAGTTCCGGCTGCAACAAAAGTACATTTACAGAGCCGCTCGGTTTTTCATTAAAGTTATTGTACTTCACAAGTGAAATCAAAATTGGCAGAAAAATGAATAGTGCAACAATCGACGTGTTGATAATCAGGGATTTGCGTTTCCTTCCTGCTTCCCAAATTCTTAAGGTATAGAAAACGTAAACATTAATAAGCAAAATCCAGAAACTTCCTCCGGTTGCGCCTAAAGTGTCGTACCACTGGATCAGCTTCGGATAATCAGAAAAGACATTTCCAAGATTTAACCATGGCCAAGTCAGTTCCCAACTCATGTGGAATTTTTCGAAACACATCCAGATCGCCACAAAAAAAGTGAGCCCCCAATAAGTTCCCTGCGCTTTTTTGTACCAGTGATACAGTTGAAAAACCAGCGAATACAAAAGTGAATTCACCACAACCGGAAAAACCACCGCCATCAGAGAATGGGTTCCATCGGGATTTTTCGAACCGTACAGCCAACCCGTCGTCACAATATTCCAAATGACAAAAGCGAGATAGGAGAGTCCGAAAACCGCCCAACCTTTTCTTTTGATTTTTGAGAATTTCGTGATATCGTGCTCCATCATCAGAAGCGGGACGAGCGCGAAAAATATGAAAAACGGGATGCCGTAAGTGGGCCACGAAATGCTGAGAAGTACCGCCGATAAAAGCGAGAGAATAAAATATTTCATACTGCGATTAATTTTGCCCAAGAAAAAAAGTAGGCAGAAATTTTTTGTTGCCGCACAAATTTAGGGAAAAATAAATGGGTTTTCTTTTTAGAAAAAAATATTGCCGAAGTTTAATTCTTCGGCAATATGTTGTTAATCTTTAATTCAATAACTTTTTTCAATTTCCACGCTTACTCCGCTCATTTCGCCGCGCATCGGTGGATTGGTTTTGGTCATCCTTACTTTAATAAAGGTAATCTGCGGAAACGCCAGCTTAATTTTCTTTGAAATCCTTCCTACGACGTGCTCCATCAGTTTCGAGGGGATTTTCATTTCTTCGTGAATAATGTCGTTCACTTCAGCATAATTAATGGTGTCGTTCAGATCATCGGTTCCGACTGCTTTCCACAAATCGGCGTGGATTTCGACATTCAGAATAAAGTAAGTGCCGATGATGTTTTCTTCGGGAAGAACACCGTGATAGCCGTAAATTTTTAGATTTTCAAGAAAAATTTTGCTGGTCATATTAAAAGGAATGAGCTAATTTGTGAATTTTCAAATTTTCAAATTTCCAAATTATTTAATCGATTTCGAAAGCTCCATCATCTTTTCGATCGGCTCCAATGCTTTCAGGCGAAGTTCCTCGTCGATGGTGATTTCCGGAAGTTCATACTTCATGCACAGATAAAGCTTTTCTAAAGTATTTCGCTTCATATAGAAACATTCCGAGCAATTGCACGATTCGTCAAAAACCAGTGCGGGAATCAGTTCTTTCTGTGGTGCGCGTTTTCTCATTTCGTGCAGGATTCCTTCCTCGGTTGCCACAATGAATTTCTGGCAGTCGTCTTTTTCCACATAATTAAGGAGTGCCGAAGTGGAGCCCACAAATTCCGCCAAATCCAGAACCGGAGTCTCACTTTCAGGGTGCGCGATAAGTTTCGCATCGGGATTATCGGCGAGCTGTTTTGCAATTCTTTCCATAGAAAACGCTTCGTGCACAATGCAGCTTCCGTCCCACAAAATCATGTCGCGACCGGTTTTTTTCATCAGGTATCTTCCGAGGTTTTTATCCGGAGCAAAAATAATCGGTCTGTCTTCCGGCATCGATTTAATGATGGTTTCTGCGTTGGAACTCGTCACGATAATGTCGGATTCCGCCTTGGTTTCCGCATTACAGTTGATGTAGGTTGCGATCAGCGCTCCCGGATGTTGTTCGCGCATCGCACGCAAACCTTCGCCGCTGCAACCGTCTGCAAGTGAGCAACCTGCCTGTGTATCGGGAAGAACCACTTTCTTGGTCGGGTTCAAAATTTTCGCTGCTTCCGCCATAAAGTGCACACCGCAGAACGCGATCATATCCGCATCGGTGTCGCGCGCTGCTCTCGCCAATTGCAGGGAATCACCAAGATAATCGGCAATATCCTGAATTGCAGGCGGTTGGTAATAATGCGCGAGGATTACCGCGTTTTTTTCTTTTTTTAATTCGAGGATTGCTTTTACCAATTCTTCACCGTCAGGAATAATCAGGTCGTCGATTTTTAGGAATCCTCTCACCGGAAGATTAGAGATGGCTTTATCTAATGTTGTTGTGCTCATAATATGTTTGAACTTTGTTTGAAATTGTTTGAAGTGGTTTGAAGTGGTTTGAAACTTACAAATAAATCGTGTTCCTCAAATTTAAGCATTTAAAAATTCCTGCACCAATTTACTGATTTCGGATTTGGCTTCGTCCAGATTATTGTTCACCACGATTTTATCAAATTGGTTTTGGAACGTCATTTCGTGCGCCGCTTTTTCCACTCTGGTTTGAATGGTTTCCGCGTCGTCCGTTGCTCTTGATATCAATCTTCGTTCCAGTTCCTCGATCGATGGAGGCATAATGAAAATGGAAAGCGCCTTTTCGCCAAAATATTTTTTCAGCGAGATTCCGCCTTTCACGTCCACATCAAAAATTACGGTTTTTCCTTCGCTCCAAATTCTTTCGACCTCCGATTTCAGCGTGCCGTAATATTTGTCTTCATACACTTCCTCGAACTCCACAAACGCTTCCTCCCAAATCTTCTGGCGGAATTTTTCGGGAGTGATGAAGTGGTAATCAACCCCGTCTTTTTCGGTTCCGCGCGGATTTCTCGTGGTACACGAAATCGAAAATGCCAGTTCGGGAAAATTTTCCAGGCAGTGCTTTACCAAAGTGGTTTTGCCGCTTCCGCTGGGTGCGGAGAAGATGATGACTTTTTCCCCCTTTCCCCCAAAGGGGGAGCGATGGTCAGTATGTGTTGCAGTTTGCATTTTTGTTCAAAAATTTAGAGTTTTTATCGAAGTTTGACTCGTTTACACTTTTTGCGTCAAATTTGTAGACCTTTTCTCCCCTTTGGGGGAAAGGGGGGATTATAGAACGTTCAGCGTTTGCTCCTTTATTTTTTCCAGGTCGTCTTTCATTTTTACGACTAATTTCTGGATTTCGGCGTGGTTGGCTTTCGAACCGAGCGTGTTGATTTCGCGGCCAATTTCCTGCGAAATAAAACCGAGTTTTTTTCCGTTGAAATCTTCGTCTTTCATCACTTCCAGATAGTATTTCAAATGTTGCGCGAGCCGGACTTTTTCTTCGGAAATGTCGAGTTTTTCTGTGTAATAAGCCATTTCCTGATAGAAACGCGTTTCGTCCAGATTATCGAATTCGTTCAGGGTTTTTCGGTAGCGTTCCTTCACGCCGTCCATTCTTACTGATTCAAATGGCTCAACCAAAGCTAGATTGTTTTCAATGTTTTGGATGTTTTTCGCGAGTTCATCGTGCAGGATTTCACCTTCTGTTTTTCTGAAGCTGTCGAATTTTGAAAGTGCCTCGTTCAGTAATCCGGTCAGGAAAATCCACTCGTTTTCGTTGAGTTCGTCGGGTCTTGTCGAGATAGCGTCGGGAAATCTGATCGCCATTTTCAGGTACTCGAAATCGGGGCCGTCGCTCGTGATTTTCTTTAATTCATCGATATAGGATTTCACCAGATCGTGGTTGATGCTCACGTCGTTGGAATCGTTGAGGGTTTCCAGATTGATGAAGCAGTCCACTTTTCCGCGCAGAATTTTGTCGTTCAGGATTTTTCTGACGTCGAATTCCTTTTCTTTATATCTTAAAGGAATTTTAATATTCAGGTCAAACTGCTTGCTGTTGAGCGACTTGATATCGACCGTGATTTTTTTTCCTTCAAAAACTCCCTCGCTTCTTCCGAAGCCGGTCATTGATAAAACCATTGGATAAATTTAATAAGCAAAGATACAGATTTCATGGCTTTTTCAATAAAAAACTGATTCTTCCGTTCTGATTACCGAAAAGATTATTTTATATATTTGCACTTATATTTTAAAGATTCCGTTTTATGCTAAAATCACTTTTCCACTGGAAAGTTCTGTTGAATTTACTATTGGCGGCTGCAGTTTTCACAGGTTTGGTTTGGCTTACGTTCCGCTGGTTGGAGCTTCATACCAATCACGGTAAAGAAATTCCGGTACCGAATGTGATGAACAAATCTGTGCACGACGCCATCAAGATTTTGGACGATTCCGGTCTGGAATATGAAGTGGACAGTTTCAAATACGACCCGAAATACCGTCCGTTCCAGGTTTTGCAGGTGTATCCTTCTCCGGGTTCCCGAGTGAAAGACGGAAGAACGGTCATCTTGAAAGTGAATCCTAGAACTTGGGCACAAGTTTCGGTACCCGATGTTTTGGATCGTTATAAAGGGTTGGCTTTCAGGCAACTTGAACAGGTTGGGCTGAAAGTGGGCGATACGATTTTTGAGCCAAGTATTCAGCGCGATGCAGTTTTGCGAATGCTGTACAATGGTTCTACGTTGAAACCGGGCGCACTTTTGCCCAGATTTTCCACCATCGATTTAGTCATCGGATCCGGTCCGAAAAGAAATATTGTCATTCCAAATCTCATCGGCTTAACCGTGCAGGAAGCAAAGGCGATTATCGTACAAAACTTATTTGAAGTTGGCTTGGTTGAACACGAAGACGGAAAGCAGGACGAATCCGATATCGTTTATTATCAAGATCCTGCATCGAGCGACGTTCGCGATCAGGGAATGCAGATCGACATTTGGGCGAGCAAGAAAACTCCGGCGGAAATGGGCGGAAAAATTTCTCAGCTGAACTCGATTTACAGAATCAAAATCGACACTACCGCACCACGGATCAACTACGATGTTCCCGTTTACAGAGAACCGTCACCACGTGTAACTCAGCCAAGAACGGAAGAGCCACCGACTGAAACTCCGCAACAGAAACCTTCAGCAGAAACCCCGAAACCTGCGGAAACAAAACCGAAACCAGCTGCAGAAACTAAACCTAAAGCAGACACTAAACCAAAGACAGAACCGGCAACTTCGGCACCGAAATCAACACCGAAACCTGAAGAAAAGCCAAAAGCCAAGAAAGTAATCGTTGAATAAACTTCAACCCAAAATATCATAAAGCTTCAGCAGAATGTTGGAGCTTTATTTTTCAAAAATAATGACTGACGAATACGAAGAATTTTCAGAAGAGGAGTTTTTAAACCAGGAATCCAGCGATGCGGAATCGGAAGGACTTTATGAGCATTTCAGTATCAAGGTTGACCGTGGTCAGGAACCGTTGAGAATTGATAAATTCCTTCAGAACTTCAGGCAGAATTCTTCCCGCAATAAAATCTCGCAAACATGTAGAGCCGGAAATGTGGTGGTCAACGGAAAAACCGTCAAACAAAACTACCGCGTAAAACCGGGAGACGAAATTTCGGTGCTTTTAACGAGACCTCCGCGGGAAAATGTCGTTATTCCACAAGATATTCCGCTAAATATCGTTTATGAAGATGACGATTTGGTTGTGGTCGATAAACCCGCAGGAATGGTGGTTCACCCCGGTCACGGAAACTGGGACGGAACTTTGGTCAACGCGCTTGCTTTCCATTTTGAAAAAAACGGAGAAAAGTCTGATTTGGACAGGGTTGGTTTGGTCCACCGGATTGATAAGGATACCTCCGGACTTTTGGTGATTGCAAAGAACGAATATGCACTAAGCTATCTTGCGAAGCAGTTTTTCGACCGGAAAACAAAGCGGCTTTACTGGGCATTTGTCTGGGGAAATTTAGCAGAAGACTCCGGAACCATCCGCGGAAATATCGGCAGACATTTGAAAAACAGAATGCAGATGGCGGTTTTCGAAGACGGAAGTATGGGGAAACACGCGGTGACGCACTACAAAGTCATTGAACGGTTTAAGTACATGACCTGGGTGGAATGTAAACTGGAAACGGGGAGGACGCACCAAATCCGTGCGCACTTTAAACATATTGGTCATACTTTGTTTAATGATGAAAGATATGAAGGCAACCAGATTCTGAAGGGAGTCAACCTGCCAAAATACAAGCAGTTTGTGAAGAATGTTTTCGAAGTGTTGCCGCGGCACGCTTTGCATGCACACACACTGGGATTCATTCACCCCACCACAAAGGAAGAAATGTATTTTGAAAGCCCGATGCCTGAAGATATGGACGAAGCCGTAAAAAAATGGCGAAAATATTTGGAATAGTTTGTATTAAAAAGTTTTTATATTTGCCGGAAATTCACTCAAATCTAATTATGAGAAAAATATATGCGTTGGTTTTCACAATAATTTGTACTGCATTGTGGAAGGGTCAGGAAACATTACCTTATTATCAACAATATTTGATGGAGGGCGATTTCCTTTTCAATCCGGCGCTATATGGAAAAACTAACGATGTCGTAGTGAATTTGAATTACCAAAAGCAGTTCTCGAAATTTGATCAGTCGCCAAATGTTCAGTCCATCGGTGTTCACGCCAATATTTTTGACAGGGTAGGAGCCGGATTACACTTTTTTAGAGACCAGAACGGGCCCGTTTCGTCGAACGGATTTTCTGCCGGAGCTTCCTACTTTATTCCAATTGATGATGATGGCGAAAGAAAGAGCCAGTTTTCATTTGGTACTAATGTGAGCTTCTATAATATGAGCTTCGATTATGGTATGCTTAATCCGCAAGATCCGGGAGATCCTGTACTGACGGGTGATCACAACAATCTGTTCTTGGTTTATGCCAATTTGGGACTTGCTGCAACCTACCGTAATTTTTTCACAGGTTTTTCGATTAATGATATTGCGCTAACCAATGATATTCCCATTATCAACGGTATTGAGCCGGAACCAACTAAATTTATGGTCAACGCCGGTTATAACTATTATATTGGTGAGCAGTTTTTTATAACGCCTTCTGCGATGGTGAACTTCAATACCAATTCCTCAAAAATGATCGATCTGAACCTAATGGCGACGGTTTTGGGTGAGGAGAATTCGTTTTCTGCTGGTGCAAGTTTCAGAACAGCAAACAATAAATTCGGTAATCAGAGTTTAGGGATTTCTCCCATCATCAAGGCGACGGTGAGCAGATTTACTTTCGGCGCCAGTTATAATTTCGGATTGTCAGATATTCAGCAATACGCGGGAAGCAGCTTTATGCTGAGCGTTGGCTACAATATCGAGAACTTTATCAACACGAGAGGTTTCAGGTATTAATTATAAGTGATGGATGATAAGCGATGTGCGATGGAATGCCCGTTTTAAGTGCTTTCACAGAACAAGATTTACATGCTCTACCTCCATATTCCCTTCTGCAAACAGAAATGCAGCTACTGCAATTTTCATTTCTCGACTTCCTTAAACTTTAAGGATGAAATGATTTCGGCCATAAAGAAAGAAATTTTTCTAAGAAATGGCGAGCTTCAAAACAAAAACTTAAAATCCCTTTACTTCGGCGGTGGAACACCATCAATCTTGAAAGTGGATGAACTAAAATCCATTATTGACGAGGTGCTGAAATATTTTACCTTCGACCGGGAAATTGAAATCACCCTCGAAGCCAATCCCGATGATCTTGATAAAAATTATTTAAAGGATTTATCGGATTCCGCAGTCAACCGTTTGTCGATCGGTACCCAAAGTTTTTTTGATGAGGATTTAAAGATGATGAACCGCGCCCATAATTCATCTGAGGCGGAAAGCTCCATCAAGAGAGCGCAGGATTTCGGATTCGAAAACATCAGCATCGACCTGATTTATGGTTCACCCACTTCCGATTTCGAAATCTGGAAGGAGAATTTAAACAAAATCATTGAACTCCAGGTTCCGCATGTTTCTTCATACGCTTTAACGGTGGAGCCGAAAACGGCATTAAATCAATGGATTAAAAACGGAAAAATCAATGCGCCGAAAGAATCGGAACAGAACCGCGAGTTCTACTATATGTCGGATTTTCTGAAAGATCACGGTTTCGAACATTATGAGATTTCCAATTTTGGGAAACCGGGTTTTCATTCCAAACACAATTCTGCATACTGGAAATATCGGGAATATTTAGGAATCGGTCCATCCGCACATTCCTACAACGGGCGAAATGAGAGGAGCTGGAATATTGCCAATAACCAGCAGTATATCAAGTTATTAAGTCAAAATATTTTAGCTAAAGAAACAGAGATTCTGTCTGAAAAAGACCGCTTCAACGAAATGCTGATGATTGGTTTAAGGACAATTTGGGGAGTGGATCTTTCAGATTTTGATAAAAATTTTGGTGACGAAATTAGGGAGCACTTCCAAAAAGAAATTACTCCAAAAATGGAGGAAGGTTTCCTGATCCTTGAAGACAACCACTTGAAAATACCTGAAAAACATTGGTTTCTTGCGGACGGGATTGCATCGGATTTGTTTATGGTTTGATGCTTCACCTTTTTTAGGAGGAGTTTTTACTCGCAACGAGCGCAAGGAAAACTTTGACAAAATTACTTCATATCTTATGAGCGCAAAGGCATTTCATTTAGCAAAGACCGAGAAGTTCCAATTAAAATGTGCTAAACTAGGTGTTCATTGTTTAGCATTAATAAGCGACAGCGCCTTGGTTTATCTTATTTTGAGGAATAAGAGTCAGATAATCTTGGTTTAGCTTTGCGAGAAATTTTCCAGGTAAAAGATACAGCGGAATTTTTACACTTTTGGCAGAATGGATTTGGCATAATAATTTGCGATAAGGTGAAAAATCGTTTTCCGCTCATTTTCATTATTTTTGTACAAATATTTTTCCTTTGAAAAACAGAAAACCAGATTTCAGCCATCTTTCGCCGAACCAGCCGATCGGGATTTTTGATTCCGGAGTGGGCGGATTAACCGTGGCCAAAGAAATCAAGCGACTGCTTCCACATGAAAACCTCATCTATTTTGGAGATACCAAACATTTACCGTACGGTGAAAAATCCAAGGAAGCGATTGTGGGATACTCCGAAAAAATCACCGAATTCCTTTTAGAAAAAAACTGCAAAGCCATCGTGATCGCCTGTAATTCGGCGACAGCAAATGCGCTGAAAGAAGTTCAGGATTTGGTGGCAGAAAAAGTTCCCGTGATCGACGTGATCAATCCGGTTGCAGAGAAAGTTTCCTACGAAATCCACAACAATGTCGGTGTGATTGCCACAAAAGCTACCGTGAATTCGGGACTTTACAAAAAATCCATCCGAAAGCACAACAAGTTCATCAAGGTGGACGAACTGGCAACACCGCTTTTGGTTCCCGCAATAGAGGAAGGTTTTAAGAACCATCCGATCACGCACTCGATCATCTACAATTACCTGAGCAACAATAAGTTAAAAAATATCGAAACACTCATTCTTGGTTGCACACATTATCCGCTCCTTATTGACGAGATCAAACAGTATTACGGAAACCGCGTGAGAGTCATCGATTCGCCGAATATTGTTGCCAATCAGCTGAAAATGATTTTGGAGAAACACCACCTTCTCAATGAAAATAATCCGAACCCAACCTACCATTTTTATCTTTCGGATATTACCAAGAATTTTGAGAGAATCTCTAAGAAGTTCTTCGGGAAATCTATTGATCTTGAGCTGAAGGTGCTTTAAGATTTTTTTGTTAACGGCGATCTACAAATAAGTAAAGGAGCTTCTTTTCAATTTGATTGGGCTTTCTATGTTTTGGCTAAAGCCAATGAATACTTTACTTCTGATAAACGGGCTAAAGCCCGTTCCAATTGATTCAACAAAAGACCTTTAATGAATTAATTCGGATTCTTCGTATGTCCTTGCTAAATGAAATGCTTTAACACACTTCAAATATGCAGTCATTTTGTTAAGTTTTTCTGTGCGAATTGCGGGGAAAATTCTCGCAAAGCAAAACAAAGCCATATTCATCTTTATTGCTCAGATATAAGCTAAACAACGGCGCTATCGCTTATTTTAGCTACACAAAGATAGCAATAAGACATTAAATATTTGGGTAATCAAATCGGAATCGTTGTGTGTCCTTGCTAAATGAAATGCCTTAACGCACTTCAAATATGCAGTCATTTTGTTAAGTTTTTCTGTGCGAATTGCGGGGAAAATTTTCGCAAAGCAAAACAAAGCCATATTCATCTTTATTGCTCAGATATAAGCTAAACAACGGCGCTATCGCTTATTTTAGCTGCACAAAGATAGCAATAAGACATTCAATATTTGGGTAATTAAATCGGAATCGTAGTGTGTCCTTGCTAAATGAAATGCCTTTGCGCTCTTCAAATATGAAGTCTTTAGTAAAAAAATCCTTGCGCGCTTTGCGAGAAATTGCAGTCACGAAGTCAAATTGAGGCAAATTAATATTTCACACCAATATTAATAGAAATGAAGACGACCTCGAACTCCGAAAACATTCTTATTTTTTAGCTAAATTTGTGCGCACAGAATATTATGCAGAAACTTTCGCTACTTTTCACCAAGGACGGGCTACAATACAGGATTTCAAAAAACAGGAAGGTTCTTGAGGAACACGAGTTTTTCGTTAATGAGGAAACTCCGGAGAATTATGTTCCGCTGAAACTTGACGAAATTCTTTCCCAAAAACAATTTTCCGAAATCAATGTTATTTCTGCGCTGAACCATTTCACGATGATGGCTGAAGGATTTTCGCACCACGATTTAGGAATGGATCTGATTGGGTTCAATGCTGATGTGGACAAAGAAAATGAAGAACTGATGCTCGCTGTGAATAAAAAGTTCGGCGTTCAGTTTTACTATACTTTTCCCAAGGATAACTATGGAAAAATCAAGGATTTGCAAAAAAAGACGACGTTCAATTTTTCAGGTGAAAAGTTTCTGGGCAGCATCACGACAAAAAATCAGAAGGAAATCCATATCAACCTTTACCATCACCAGTGTGAGTTTTTTGCGCTCGACAAAAAGAAAGTCATTCTGTACAACAATCTCGACGTGAGTTCGGAGGTGGATTTTCTGTATTTCATTATGTTTACCTTAAGCAAAATCGGTTTCGGAACTGCGGAAACCCAGTTTTTTGTCTACGGAGAAACGACCAGAAACGAGACCTTTATTTCAGAACTTCGGAAGTTTGTGAAGAACCTGAAAATTGTTTTCGACAATATTCCCAATAAGAACTTTATCCTCAGTTAAACAGCGCAGAACCCACGAATTATGTACAGAATTATTAGCGGAAAATGGAAATCAAAAAGAATTTCTGCACCGAAAAATTTCGAGGTTCGACCGACCACCGACTTTGCGAAAGAGGCGTTGTTCAGCATTATCGAAAACCGCTACGATATGGAAGCGGAGTTCATTTCGGTACTTGATCTGTTTGCGGGGATTGGCTCGATTTCGCTGGAGTTTGCTTCCCGTGGTTGCAACGATGTGACTTCCGTGGAGATGAATCCGAAACACGCGGCGTTCATTAATTCTACCGCTGCAGAGCTCGAAATGGCGATTCAGGTCAATGTTCAGCGCGCCGATGTTTTTGATTATTTAAAGAAAAACCGAAACCATAAAACTTATGATTTGCTGGTAGCGGATCCGCCTTTCGATACTGAGGAAAAAAAATATAACGAGCTGATCAGCTTGGTTTTAAATAATAAATTTCTGAAGCCAAACGGGATTTTCGTCCTCGAGCATCAAAGCCGAACGAAACTTTCGCACCCCAATATTCTCGAAACCAGAAAATACGGGAATGTGAGTTTTTCCTTCATTAAAGCAAATGAGGAAACGACGATAGAAAGCGAGTAATGTCATCAATATTTAGAATCCGTTACATTTTCAAAATAAACGTGAATTTGCTCCTTTTAGGATCGGGGTAAAGGAATTTCCGACATAATATTTTCTTAATAAAATTTAGACAACTATTAGTATTTACTACTTAATGAAAACCGTCACTTTTCCTGTTTGGTGATAGAAAAATTCGTGGTCTTCAAATTCCAAATTCGTTTGTCCTTCCAAGTAATCGTGCACCATTTTTTGTAAAACGCCGTCTCCGATTCCGTGAATGATTTCAAGTTTCCTGATTTTGTTTTTTCTGCAAAATTCAATGGTTTCGATGAGGTGATCGCGTTGGATGAAAAGCCGTTCGGTAGCGTCGTATTGTTTTGGATTCTCGACTAATTTCTCAAAATGAAGGTCGAGGACTTTGTGTATTTTTGGGTTTTTCTGTGATGTGGATTTTGTCTGCACCTTTTTGTTGACGGTTCCAAGTTCTTCATAAATGGAGGCGTTCTTCAGAACCAGCTTCTCTTTTTGATATTCGTGAACAAACCCGTGGTCATCTTTGAAATAAACGGTATCCTGCTTCACTGAGGTTATCTTTCCTTCCAAGTCTTCATCAATTACGGAAACGTGGTCGCCAATTTTCATTCGGTTATTTTTTTGCAAAGGTAATTAATCAGCAATTTACCAATTTACCGGTGTAGCAATTAGCGGTCGGCATTCGGCATTCAGCTTTCGGCAAATGAAAGCAACACGAGAAAATTCTGGATACCAAAAAGTTGAAACTTAAACCTGAAATGCGTAGCATTCACGAACTCAAATAAGAAATTAAAAAATTGTGAGTAAACTTCAAACTTCCATCTTGCACTCTGCAACTTGCACCTTGCAACATGAAACTTGTGTTTTGCATCTTTCACCTCGAATCTCGAATCTTAAAACTTGAAATGCATAGCATTCATGAACTCAAATAAGAAAATAAATAAGATTGTGAGTAATCTTGAATCTTGAATCTCCATTTTTTTTCTTTAAATTTACATCTTTAATCATTTAAACCAATTCCTTTATTTAAACTGATATGGATCCAATTTTTGACCTGATCGAACAGGAAAGACAAAGACAGACTCACGGAATCGAGCTTATCGCCTCAGAAAATTTTGTTTCGGAAAATGTGATGAAAGCGATGGGAAGCGTCCTCACCAACAAATATGCGGAAGGTTACCCTGGAAGAAGATATTACGGAGGTTGCGAAGTAGTGGATGAAGTGGAAACTTTGGCAATTGAGCGTGCAAAACAACTTTTCGGAGTGGAGTACGCAAATGTACAGCCACATTCCGGTTCACAGGCAAATGCCGCGGTTTATCTGTCAGTTTTGAAACCAGGGGATTCAATTCTAGGACTTGATCTTTCAATGGGAGGTCACCTTACCCATGGTTCTGCGGTGAATTTTTCGGGGATTCAGTATAATGCTAATTTTTATGGAGTTGATCGTGAAAGCGGACTGATTGATTACGAAGCAATGCACCACAAAGCACTTGAAGTAAAACCAAAAATGATTATTGCGGGTTATTCTGCCTATTCCAGAGATTTGGATTTCAAGAAATTCCGTGAAGTGGCAGATGAAGTGGGAGCGACGCTTTGGGCAGATATTGCGCATCCCGCAGGTTTGATGGCGAAAGGACTTTTGAGCACACCGTTTGAACATTGCCACGTTGTAACTACAACGACACACAAAACACTGCGCGGACCAAGAGGCGGACTCATCATGATCGGAAAAGATTATGAAAATCCATACGGACATAAAACTCCAAAAGGCGAAACCAAAATGATGAGCGCTGTAATCGACAGTGCTGTGTTTCCTGGGATTCAGGGTGGACCGCTGGAACATGTGATTGCAGGAAAAGCCGTTGCTTTCGGTGAAGCGATTGACGGAAAGTTTGAAACTTACGCTAAACAAGTGATATCCAATGCAAGAGCTTTAGCAAAAGCAATGATCGATAATGGTTTCAATATTGTGAGTGGTGGAACCGACAACCATTTGATGCTCGTGGATTTAAGGAATAAAAATGTCAACGGAAAAGAAACTGAAAAAGCATTGGTAAAAGCCGATATTACCTGCAACAAAAACATGGTCCCTTTTGACGATAAAACAGCGTTTACCACTTCGGGAATCCGTTTGGGAACCGCCGCCATTACAACTCGCGGACTGAAAGAAGAAGATATGTCAACTATTGCGGGACTCATCAATGATGTGGTAATGAATATTAAAGATGATAATGTAATCACCGGAGTTCGCAAGAAAGTAAACGAATTGATGGATTCGCGGCCGCTGTTTCAATACTAAAAGAATGGGGCGCGATAATCGCGTCCCAACTCTTTTGGCAACTTTTCTTTTTCGAATCAAGAATGCTCCCAGAAAAAAAATCCTACACCTTTGCAGAAATCAAGCAGAAAATGGCAAACTACTGTGTTTACCAGGATCGCTGCCATCAGGAAGTGGAACAGAAATTGCTTGAGTTCCGCGTTATTCCCGAAGCTAGAGAGGAAATCCTGCTTTATTTGATGAAGGAGAACTATCTCAACGAGGAGCGGTTTACCAGAAGTTATATCCGTGGAAAATTCAAGATTAAGCAGTGGGGCAGAAACAAGATCAGGAACCATTTGCGTATGAAAGGAATTTCTGACAAGTTGACTTCAAAATGTATGGATGAAATCGATGAAGGGGAGTACCAAAAGACCATCGTGAAGATCTATGAAGATTATGTTACGAGAATCCGCGGATTGAAGGAGTATCAAAAAAGGGCAAAAACGATACGTTATCTGTTAGGTAGGGGATTCGAATATGACGTGATGCAGAATGTATTGTTAAATAATTCTTGCGAATGAAAAAAAATTACAGTTATTTGAAATAAATTTAATTAATTTGCATGAAATATTACACTAAAATAATAACTATTAATAACTGGATATGAAGAAACCCATATTATTGTTAACAATTTTTCTCATGGTGATGGGTAATGCACAGGATTTTAAGTATGGAGTTACCGCAAATTTCCATAAGGGATCTATTGTCGGAGTTCATGACCGTTCGATAGGGAAGTTTGGTGGAAACTTAGGGATGTTCTTTCAGTTTCCATTAGTGGATAACGATATCTTTGATTCTGCATGGCTTTATCTTGAACCGCATGTAGAATACAGTATGCAGGGTGAAAATGCGGAGGTTAAAAAAGATGTGTACGGACTGCAAAAATTTCATCACGACTATATTACAGGAACCGTATATGTGAAATATTTTTTTAATAGTAAGGGATATAAAAAAGATTTCTTTGTTTTTGCGGGTCCTCAGATCCAGTTACTGGTGAGAGAAAACAGAAAAGTTGACCCAGAATATGATCGTACCCACTATAAATATAATTTGGACGACAAGGTAAACAGTTTTGGGTACGGAGTATCCTTAGGTGCCGGCCTTAGAATCGATGACGAGATCGAGGCGTTCATTCGTTTTGATAGGGGATTTAGTAAGGTATATCCGAATAATGACCGAAACAATACCTATAACAGATTCTTAGGAATCGGTATTAACTATTATTTGCAGGATCTGTTTGAGAGAAGAACTTTCTAATCAGATTCAATCAACAAAGATTTCAAAGTGTAATATTTTGATACATTTGTAATCTTATTTAATAAAAAATGAAAGAATACTTTAAGGTATTTATTATAATTTTCTTATGCTTACTCTCTTCCTGTAAACCTAAGGAAAATTTCGTCTATATGTCGAATGACAACTTCGAGAAAGAAGTTTCACAGGCAAAATATTCAGGGCTTCATATACAGGAGGGTGATGTGCTCCAGATCTTAGTTTCGGCTTTTGACGAGATTGCGGTCCGCCCCTTCAATGTTCGTACAATGCCCAGAACTTCCGATCCCTCTTCCGGTGCAGGGGGAAATATCAACCAGGCATCATCAGGTACTGAATACATTGTGAATTCCGATGGCACCATCACGATGCCAGTTTTGGGACAGGTATTCTGTAAGGGAATGACGAAGCAGCAGTTGAAAGCAGATCTCGAAAATCGTTTGAAAAGATACCTGACCGATCCACTGGTGACCATCACGCTGACTAATTTCAATATCAGCATTTTGGGCGACGTGAAAAATCCTGGTCAAAAGACGAGTCCCACCGAAAAAATCAATATTTTCCAGGCAATTGCTTTAGCGGGAGATTTAAATGATTCTGCCAACCGAACCAACATTAAGCTGATCAGATACTCGGAGCAGGAACAGAAAGATAAAGTGGTTTCCCTCGATCTCTCCGAGGCGTCTATTGTCAATTCTCCTTATTACTATCTTCAGCAAAACGATATCCTTTACGTGGAGGCCGACAGAAATAAGCAGATTGCCGCAAACACCACCAACCCCAACCGAAACCTGATTATCCAACTCGGAGGAATCGCATTGGGTCTCGTAACATTAATTTTCAGTTTAACTCGCAAATAATTTTTGATGGAACTACTCGAAAGTTCGCTTCCGGCTCATAAACCAAAACCTGTTAACATCAAGAGAGTTATTCTGAAATACCTCCGCAAGTGGCCTTGGTTCCTGCTCAGTATGGCGGTTTTTTATACTGCCGCAAAAATCTATCTCCGGTATGTGGAGCCACAGTATTTCAGCAAAACCAATTTGATGGTTCAGCAAAGCAAGAATACCGCCTCCGCTTCAGCCCTTAACGATATGAAGAATTTGGGGATGGGCGTTAGTGGAAACAGTGAGCTGGAGGGAGAAACAGTGGTCATTGTTTCAAAACCGATTCTGGGAAAAGTGGCAAAAAACCTTAATCTCGATGTAAGCTTTTTTGCGGTGGGAAAAATTAAGGAGGTTGAAATGTACGCCAACGGACTCACTGGTAAAATCATCAAATTGTATAGTCCCAACAGCTTTAGTGGAGCCACTTATTTTCTTCATAGTGTCGGAAAGAATTCATATAAACTCATAGACGAAAAAGGGTCGTCCAGTTTAACAATCCCTTTTGGCGTTCCGGCAAAATTACCTTTTGGTACCATCCAGATTGATATTGAGCCGGGAATGAAGCTCACCTCGCCACTAAAAGTGATTTTCAAGAATATCAACAGGGTTTCGCGCGGTTTAGAAAACAGTATTACTGTAAATCTTCCACAGGGAAAAGGAATGCTCATGGAGCTTTCCACAGTGGGGCCGGTTCCAAAAAAATCAGAAGATATCCTTAACGAGTTAACGAAGCAATATATCCTCGATGGGATCAACGATAAGAATCAGGAAGCCGAAGGTACTCAGGAATTCATCAACGACCGTCTTGCGATTATTACGGAAGACCTTTCAGGCATTGAAGGGCAAAAAGAAAACTTCAAAAGGCAGAACGGTATTGTAAACCTGGAACAGCAGGGGAGTATAAGTCTGGAAAACCTTAACGAAAACACCAAACAGATCCTGACTAACTCGATGGAACTGGAGTTGGTGAATGCCGTACTCTCCGCATCATCAGGTGAGCAGTTGCTGCCGACAGGTTTGGGTTTAAGTCCGGCGCTCGAAACAAATATTTCCGAGTACAATAATTTGGTTCTAACCAGAAATCGTGTGCTGAAGCAGGCAACGGGAGAAAACCCGGCAGTGATCGAATTCAATAAGCAGATTGCCGCAATGAAAAATCTCATACGCAAAAATCTCATTGAAGCCAGGGAAACCCTACAGCTCAAAATCGGACAGGCCAACGCGCAACTGAATTTGGCCAAAGGAAACATCAGCCGATATCCCACCCAGGAAAAAATATTCCGAAGCATCGACCGTCAACAGACTCTGAAAGAGCAGCTCTACCTCTATCTTCTACAAAAAAGAGAGGAAAATGCGATTACGCTTGCTGTGACTGCACCTAAGGCAAAAGTGGTTAATCCCGCCTTTACTACAGGGATTGTTCAGCCCAAATACGACCAGATTCTCTACGGATCTTTAGCGGCAGGTTTCCTGTTGCCGCTGCTTTTCTTCTACACAAGGAATATGCTCGATACCAAAGTTCATTCCCGGCAGCAGATCCTGTCACATATTCCGGATGCCTCAGTCATCGCTGAAATTCCAGAAAATGACGAGGACTACGCCATTGTGAAACCGAATGATTTCTCTGTATTTGCGGAATCGTTTAGAATTTTGGGATCCAACCTGAAGTTCCTGCTGAAAACCAAGGCAACAGCAAACGGAGGAGTGGTATTGGTGACTTCCTCGGTTAAAGGAGAAGGGAAAACAACGATTTCAATGAATATCGCCTTGACTTTGGCTGGGAAAAACAAAGTTATTGTTATCGGTGCCGACATCCGTAATCCGCAGCTGCACCGTTTTGTGGAAGGAAAAAATATTGGACTGACCGATTTTCTTATTTCAGACGAGACCGTGCCCGACAAGTGGATCGTCCATTCGAAGGTGAACGATAATCTTGATGTTCTTTTCAGCGGCCAGATCGCTCCAAATCCAAATGACCTGCTCGATATGCAGAAGTTTGATGACATGATCGGGTATCTGAAAACAAAATATGAATTCATCATTCTCGACTCTGCACCGGTAATGCTCGTAAGCGACACGCTGCACTTAATCGAGAATGCGGATGTGGTGCTGTACGCCGTTAAGTCCGACTTTACCGAAAAAGAAATGATCGATTTTGCGGAAGGTTTCAAAGCCGACAACAATATCCGTAACATGGCATTTGTCTTAAATGGAGTAAAACCGGAAAATACCAGATACGGCAAAAAATATGGTTACGGCTATTATTCCTATACCCACGACGAAAAACCGCCACTATTGGAAAGGATGAAATTCTGGAAATGGTAGGGAGTCCGAAGTCCGAAGTCGGAAGACCGAGATGCATGATGGAATGTGAGAAAATTTTCCTCCCCTGTCTGCCGACAAGGCAGGCTTTAGGGATGGGATAAAGAAAATTTTAGAACGAGTCCGAAGTCGGAAGTTCGAAGTGTCGGAGAGTGGGAGAGTGGGAGAGTTGGTGTGTAAGAGAGTTGGTGAGTAGGTGAACTGGAGAGTAGGGACAAATCGCGAAACCTAACGAAGTGGTTTGACGAAGTCAATTGTCCAATCAAAAGAGTTGGTGAGTGATATGAAATTCCGAATTCCGAGTTGCGAGTTCTGAATCTTCAAACCTGAAACCTGAAACTTGAAACTCGAAATTTCTTGGTAGTAATAATTAGGGAAACTTCAAACCCTCAAACTTCAAACTTCAATGAACATACTTATTACCGGCGGTGCCGGATTTATCGGATCCAATTTATGCGATTATTTTATTTCGAAAGGACATCAGATTACCTGTCTGGATAATTTTTCAACGGGGTTCCGTAACAATATCGAACATCTTTTAGAAAACCCCAATTTTATTTTGATCGAAGGCGACATCCGCGATTTGGAAACCTGCCGGAAAGCGTGTGAAGGTCAGGACTATGTACTGCACCAAGCTGCGCTCGGCTCCGTTCCGCGCTCGATCAACGATCCCATTACCAGCAACGACGTAAATGTGGGTGGATTCCTGAATATGTTGGTGGCGGTACGTGACGCTAAAGTGAAAAGATTTATTTATGCGGCAAGTTCCTCCACTTACGGAGATTCCAAAACGCTTCCGAAAGTGGAGGACGTGATCGGAAAACCACTTTCGCCTTATGCTATCACTAAGTATGTAAATGAACTGTACGCCGATGTTTTTAGCAAAACCTACGGAATGGAATGTATCGGACTGCGCTATTTCAATGTTTTTGGGAGAAGACAGAATCCGAATGGCGCGTATGCAGCAGTGATTCCCAAGTTCGTCATTCAGCTCATGAACCACGAAAGTCCCGTAATCAATGGAGACGGAGAGTATTCCCGCGACTTCACTTATATCGACAATGTCATCCAAATGAATGAACTGGCGATGCTGTCCGATAATCCCGAAGCGGTCAACCAAGTGTATAATACGGCAGTTGGCGACAGAACCACCATCAAGGATGTGGCTCAACTTTTAAAAGAATTTCTTTCAAAATATGATGAAAAAATCGGCGATGTGGAAATCAAGTACGGTCCGGTTCGTGCGGGAGACGTTCCCCATTCCAAAGCGAGTATCGAAAAAGCAGCAAGTTTATTGGGATATTCACCCAGTCACCGTTTCGCGGATGGATTGAAAGAAGCTGTAGATTGGTATTGGGAGCATTTGTAATACCGAAGAAATCTTACAATTAGATTTTCTTTTCTTATTTTTGAAGGTGATCCAACAAAACAATATCAAATAACCGATCCAACCCATGAAGGAAAAAATATTAATTACCGGAGGAGCTGGATTCATTGGTTCTCATCTTGCGCTACATCTTTTGGAGCTGGGAAAAGAAATAGTGGTTCTTGATAATCTTTCACCTCAAATCCATGGGAACCCGGATGATTCTCCGCTTTATCAAAGCATAAAAGATAAAGTGGAATTTATTAATGGGGATGTTCGGAATTATGAGGATTGGGAAAAAGCGCTCGAAAATGTCCAAAAAGTGGTACATCTTGCAGCAGAAACTGGTACCGGGCAGAGTATGTATGAAATTCAGAAGTACATTGATGTCAATTGTGGTGGAACAGGGATTCTTCTTGATGTTCTCGCCAATCGAAAACATCAGGTTAGAAAAGTGGTCATTGCATCTTCGAGAGCGGTGTATGGAGAGGGAAAATACAGTTGTTCAATTCACGGGGTAGTGTTTCCCGAATCCAGAAAAGATGCAGATATGGCGAAAGGCGAATTTCAGCCAAAATGCCCGGAATGTAATGCGGACCTTCAAATGCTTCCCACCACCGAAGACTCAAAAATTCATCCCGCATCAGTTTACGGAATTACCAAGCAGTTTCAGGAACAGTCCGTTCTTAATGTTTGCGATGCTTTGGGAATTGACGCAATCGCGCTGCGTTACCAGAACGTGTATGGACCGGGACAGTCCCTCAAAAATCCATATACCGGTATTCTTTCCATTTTTTCCACCCAAATGCTGAACGGTAATCCTGTTACTATTTTTGAAGACGGAGAAGAAAGCAGGGATTTTGTCTATATTGACGATGTGGTCAGAATCACGGCAATGGCTCTGGATGATGGAAGAGTAGGGGAAAAGTGTTATAATGTAGGTTCGGGTAAGGCGACTTCGGTACTTGCAGTGGCTGAAAAACTGAAGAGTATTTACAACAGTGATGTCGAAATTAAGATCTCCGGAAATTACAGAATCGGTGATATTCGACATAATATTGCTTGTGTAGATCAGTTGAAGAACGACTTTAAAATTTCTCAATTGGTAAGTTTTGAAGAAGGGATTACTCATTTTGGGAACTGGGTAAAGCAACAGGAAATCCAAACGGATCTTTCTGAGCAGTCCATGATCGAATTGAGAGAAAAGGGACTTTATAAATAAACGAATGCAAAACATAATAAAAAAATATTGAACATTGCATTAATTATATCATGAAAGCATGGGAATAGATTCCTTTTCAAGGTGTTCTGTTGATAAAGTTCGGAAAAGCGGTTTCCAAATTTTAAGAATTATTTAAAACCACAAATCTAAAAATAGAATATCTTTGCAGGATAATCTTTAAAAATATTATTTTTTCTACTAAATCAGAAAACACAGTGAATCATAAAATAACAGTTATCGGATTAGGATATGTAGGATTGCCGTTGGCGCGGCTTTTCGCGACAAAATTTCCCGTGGTGGGATTCGACATCAACCAAAAAAGGGTAGCCGAACTCAAAAATGGGCACGACGACACGTTGGAAGTTTCCGACGAACTCCTGAAGTCCGTCCTACTCTCAGAAAACCCATCCGTCATTGCCAGCGAAGCGTGTCACCCTGAGGTTCTCGAAGGGTCGACCGCCGCGAAGCAGGAAAACAACTCACCGACACTCCAACTCTCCGACACTCCAACACTTCCGTCTTCGGTCATTGCGAGCACAGCGTGTCACCCTGAGGTTCTCGAAGGGTCGACCGATGCGCAGCAAGGTTTGTACATCACCGACCAAATCTCCGATATCACAGATTCCAATATCTACATCATTACCGTTCCAACACCGGTGGACAAAAACAACCGCCCAGTTTTAACCCCCTTAATCAAGGCGAGTGAAACGGTGGGCAAAGTCATCAAAAAAGGCGATATCGTGATTTATGAATCTACGGTTTATCCCGGTGCGACAGAGGAAGACTGTATACCGGTGGTGGAAAAAACTTCCGGACTGAAATACAATGAGGATTTCTTCGCCGGTTATTCTCCCGAAAGAATCAATCCCGGAGACAAGGAACATACAGTCGAAAAAATCTTGAAGGTTACTTCCGGTTCCACTCCCGAAATTGGGAAAGTGGTGGACGAAATCTATAAATCCGTTATCACCGCGGGAACGCATTTGGCTCCGACCATCAAAGTGGCGGAAGCGGCGAAAGTCATCGAGAACTCACAGCGCGACATCAATATTGCATTTGTGAATGAGCTGGCAAAAATTTTCAACCTGATGGAAATCGACACCCACGCTGTCCTCGAAGCGGCGGGAACCAAATGGAACTTCCTCCCTTTCAAACCGGGATTGGTTGGCGGACACTGTATTGGTGTAGATCCCTATTATCTGGCACAGAAAGCACAGGAATACGGATATCATCCTGAGATTATCTTAGCGGGAAGAAGATTGAACGATTCCATGGGGAAATATGTTGCAGAGCAGGTCATCAAGGCAATGATCAAGAAGAATATTTCGGTAAACGGTGCAGAAGTGCTGATGTTGGGAATTACTTTTAAAGAAAACTGTCCCGATGTGCGCAATACCAAAATTGTGGACGTGATCGCCGCACTGGAAGATTTCGGGGTGAAGGTCACCACTTTCGATCCATGGGCAAATCCCGACGAAGTAAAACACGAGTATGGAGTCGAAAGTACGACTCAAATGCCGAAGAAAAAGTTTGATGCCGTGGTTTTAGGCGTGGCTCACAAGGAATTCCGCGACCTCGACCTCAGCCTCAACCTCAAGGAAAAAGGCGTGGTGTATGATGTGAAGGGAGTATTAGAAGAATCGCACGCAAAATTGTAATTGAATAAAATATATGATACCGGTAACCAAACCATTTTTACCACCACAACAGGTCTACCAAAGTTATTTGGATGGCATTTGGAAAAGACAGTGGCTTACCAATATGGGGCCATTGTCTTCGGATTTGGAATTGCGGTTGAAAGAAGTACTGAATGTGGATCATCTGCTTTTTGTGACCAATGGAACGGTGGCGTTGCAAATGGCAATTAAAGCCTTAGATATGAAAGGAGAAATTATTACCACACCCTTTTCCTTTGTGGCGACCACGAGCAGCATTGTGTGGGAAGGATGTACACCGGTATTTGTGGATATTGATGAAGATTCTCTGAATATCAATGCGGATCTTATTGAGGCAGCGATAACTGATAAAACCTCCGCCATCCTGGCGACGCATGTTTATGGTAATCCTTGCGATGTGGAGAAAATTGAAGAGATTGCCCAAAAGCATCAGCTTAAAGTGATCTATGATGCCGCACACGCTTTTGGAGTGGAGGTAAATGGGAAATCGATCTTTGAGTACGGCGATATATCCACCTGTTCGCTGCATGCTACCAAGCTCTATCATTCCGTGGAGGGTGGATTGGTGATTACCAAAGATGCTATTTTGTTGAAAAAGTTAGCGTACATGAGAAACTTTGGTTTCGATGGTCCGGAAAACTTTGCTGAATTGGGAATCAATGGCAAAAACTCTGAATACCATGCCGCGATGGGATTGGCAAACCTGAAATATTTGGACGCCATCCATCAGAGAAGAAAGGAACTCACCGAAAGGTATGATGAAAAACTAAAAAACCTAAAAGCGAGAAGACCCATATGGCATGCCGGTTCCGAAAACAACTTTGCCTATTATCCTTTGGTGTTCGAATCGGAAGCATTGATGTTGAAATGTGTGGAGCTGCTGAAACTGAATGAAATCTTTACCCGAAGATATTTTTATCCTTCCTTAGCAACTTCTTTGCCTTATGTACAACCTCAGGAATTACCAGTAACAGGCGATATTGCCCAAAGGGTTTTGTGTTTGCCTTTGTATTATGACCTAACTTTAGAGGAAGTAGATTTAATTTGTCGTTTAATTTTAAGAGTACAAAATAACTAATTATGCTGATCATTGGTGCGAAAGGTTTCGCAAAAGAAGTGCTTGAGATTCTTCATCAAAACGGACAAACCGAAGATCTTTGTTTTTATGATGATGTGAGTGACGATGTACCTGAGAAATTATTCTGGGAGTTTCCTGTTTTAAGAACGATGGAACAAGCAAAAACCTATTTTAATCAAACCTCAAATCAATTTATTTTAGGTATTGGGAATCCTCTTTTGCGCAAAAAACTTTGTGACCAATTTGAAAATATAGGTGGCGCGCTGAGCAGTGCCATCAGCAAAAATGCTGAAATAGGAAGTTTTGGAATTAACATCAGTTCAGGATGTAATATCCTTTCAGGAGCAAAAATTTCTAATGAGGTAGAAATAGGAAAGGGCACCATGATTTATTATAATTCAGTGATTACGCATGATGTAAAAATTGGAGAGTTTTGTGAACTCTCTCCATCGGTGAACATCTTGGGAAGAGTTCATATCGGCAGTTTTGTGAGTATAGGAGCAGGCTCCGTAATTTTTCCTGATGTGGTTATTGGTAGCAATTCGGTCATTGCTGCAGGATCAGTAGTGAGGAATAATGTGCCTGAAAAAGTGATGGTCGCCGGAATCCCTGCGGTGATTAAGAAAGAATTGATAAAGCCATAGAATGAAAAGAATTATTCATTTTGCCAATGATGAAAAGTTTATCGATAAAGCTTATGATGAATTCAAGCAGTTTGAATCATTAGCTCATTCGGATTTTACTATTTTCAGTAATAATTCTCAATTGAAACACATTCGTTTTAAGTGTTCTATAGCAGATGAAAATTATTTTAACCATCCAGAAACAGAGGTAATCTTAAATTCTTATGATTTAATTATTATTCACTTCATGGATGTAAGATATTTTGATTTGCTTAAAAACCAAAGAATTAAAACAAAAATTTTATGGATTGGATGGGGTGGAGATTACTATTGGTTGATCAATACGATTAATAATTTCTCAATATATAAGGAATTAACAAAAGCCCAACTTGGAATAAAAGACAACTTTTTTCTCAAAATTCTGAAAAAGTATAAAAACAACAAAAATGTAAATTTACTGAATAGAGTAAATTACTTTTCACCAGTATTAGAGGAAGACTTTTCACTAATTAAGAAAAATTATAAGAATTTTAAGCCTCAATACGTTGCATGGAATTATGGTAATCTAGAAGACCATTATAGATCCGATTTGCCAATACTTGGGGATGCTGTACTTTTAGGGAATAGTGCTACTGCTACCAATAATCACTATGATCTTATCAAGATTATTGACCAACTGAATCTCTCTTATGAAAAAATCTTCATACCGTTAAGTTATGGAGAGAAAGGATATAAAGATCGCTTGAAAAATTATCTTTTGAAAAGGGATATTAATGTAAAAAATATCATATTACTGGAGGATTTCCTGACAGTGGACGAATATAATAATATACTTTCCCAATGTAGTAATGTTTTTATGGGACATATTAGGCAACAGGCAATGGGAAATGTGATCTCTTTAATTTACATGGGAGCTCGGTTATTTTTCTTCAGGGAAAGTGTGGTATATAATTATCTCATCAAGAATGGTCTTGCGGTATATTCTTTTGATCAGTTACTCGACAATAGACAATTGTTACATGAAACAGTGGATTCCGAAACTCATTTACAGAATCAGGAAATCTTAACAGCACTTTGGGGAAAACAGATCAATAGAGAGAATACAGAAAGAATAATTATGTTGGCATAAAAGTATGAATAAGAATTTACCAAAAGTTAGTGTAGTAACCATCACTTATGGTCACGAGAAATACATCAAAGAAACCCTTGATGGAGTGATGATGCAACAGCATTCGGGACCCGTGGAATTTATTATCGCAAACGACAACTCTCCAGATGCCACCGATGAGGTCGTGAAGAAGTATTTCTTAGAAAATCCGGCACCCAGCAATTTTGAAATAAAATATACCAAACACAGCCAATAAGGGCATGATGCCTAATTTCATATGGGCATTAGAACAGGCAACCGGAAAATACATCGCCCTTTGTGAAGGTGACGACTATTGGAAAGATTCTTTGAAGTTGCAGAAGCAGGTGGATTTTTTGAATGAAAATAGGGAGTGTGTTTTTGTTTTTACTGGAGCAAATGTTTTAACGAATGAAAGCAAAATTCGATCTTATTATAAGCACAAATGTTTTAAAGAAGGGATTATGAAAAGCAAGAAGCACTTAGCTGAAGTCCTGACTAAAGTTTCGAAAGCAAACTTTAAGCCCCTTGTTTATGAAAATCATCGACAGGAAATCCGACAATTCGGATGGAAAGAAAAAATTAAAACTTGGGATCGCTTTTACAGATCACTATAATCAGAATGTCATTACGGAGTAAAACTTTTTCAGGCATTATTTGGTCTGCGATACAGCAGTTCAGTACACAAGGAATTCGTTTTGTTGTTTCCATATTTCTTGCAAGAACTCTCTTGCCCGAAGAGTTTGGTCTTATAGGAATGATCGCCATTTTTATGGCAGTTGCGACAGAACTTATTACTTCAGGTCTTGGTACTTCTTTAATACGTGCGGATGCCCCGGATGAACGGGATTTTTCTACAGTTTTTTTCTACAATCTTGTCGCAAGTGTTATTTTATACATTATGCTTTTTATTACTGCTCCTTTGATTGCAGATTTTTTTGATCAACCGCAGCTTATAAGTATCACTAGGCTTTATGCTCTTACTTTTATTATTAGTTCAGTTTCCGTGATACAGATTAGTGTACTGCGGAAAACAATGAATTTCAAAGGAGAAACTAGAGCTTCGGTTATTTCAACTATATTTTCGGCAATCGTTGGTATTGGCATGGCAAAATCCGGATTTGGAGTTATGAGTCTTGTTTGGATGTCAATTGTAGGTGCTGCTGTTCAGTCTTTAATTTTGTGGTTTGGCTCATCCTGGCGTCCTAAACTAATTTTCGACAGAAAAAAATTCAGATATCATTATAAATTTGGGTACAGAATGGCAATTGCTGGAGTGCTGAATGCGGTTTTCAATAATATTTATACTCTGGTAATCGGTAAACTTTTTTCCCCTGCACAATTGGGATTTTACACCAGGGCGGATACCCTTAAACAGTTTCCGGTAAGCAATATAGGAACTGTACTTAATAAAGTTACTTTTCCGCTTTTTGCAGAAATAAAAAACGATAACCAGAGGTTGCGGAGTGCATACCGCGAAATAATTCAGCTGGTAATCTATATCATTGCTCCATTACTTATTTTTATGGGAATACTTGCAGAACCTCTGTTCAGATTTCTGTTTACCGAAAAATGGCTGCCCGCAGTTCCTTATTTTCAGATTTTGTGTATTAATGGTATTTTGTATCCCCTTCATTCCTATAATCTGAATATTTTATTGGTTAAGGGGAGAAGCGATTTGGTGTTAAGGCTGGAAACACTAAAAAAAATAATTCTTGCTGTAATCCTGGTTTCATCTGTTCCATTTGGAATTTATGGATTGCTGTGGGGACAGGTTATTTATTCTGTAACTTGTTATTTTATCAATTCTTTTTATTCCGGAAAAATGATTGAGTATCCGGCCCTTAATCAATTATATGATATATCAGGAATAATAGTCCTTACATTTGCAGTTGGTGTTATTCTATATTTTTTTAATGAGTTTGTCATAAATTCAAGTTTCGGTGACCTTCTAAGAATTTTAGCGAATCTTTTTGTTGGATTTTTTTTATTTTATGCAAGCAGTTACTTTTTAAAGGTTGAAGCATTACAAAACATTATAAAAATGTACCATTCAAACATAAAGAAACACATGTCTCAAATTAAACTATAAAATTATCAATGCTAAAAAAAGATAAAAAAAAAAAAACAAAATCCTCCATATTCAACAATCTGTATCGTATGGTGGGGTTGAAAGACGTCGACTTTCGATGGCAAAATATTTGGATAAAAACTTGTTTGAACAAAAACTTGTTTGCACAGATGCTCGCGGTCCCATTTTAGAAGGACTTGATAAAGAAGGTGTAGAAGTAATTACGATTGGTCAATTCAAATCTCCTTTTGACTGGAAGCAACATAAAAAAGTCCAGAAAATAATTGAAGATTATCAGCCCAACATTATCCACGGTGCAGTTTTCGAAGGGGTTACCATGGCGGCAATTAATGGGTGGATTAAAAAAGTTCCTGTTATCATTATTGAAGAAACTTCATTCCCAGTCAACCGAACCTGGAAAGGAAATCTTTTAATGAAGTTGTTTTCAAAATTGGCAGATATTGTTGTGGGTGTTTCTACTGCTGTGACGGAAGAGTATTTAAAAGGGAAACTGAATTTATCCGACAAAAAAGTGGTTTTAATCAACAACGGAGTAGCACTGCCCAGATTGGTTTTGAGAGAAGAACTCCAGGAAGCAAAAGAAAAGTGGGGAATCAATGAAAATGATTTTGTCATAGGTTCGACAGGAAGGATGTTAAATGATTCCAACAAAAGATATTCCGATTTGATAAAAGCTTTTGCTGAATTTTCAAAGGGAAAGGAGAATGTCAAGCTTTTGTTGGTAGGAGACGGTCCGGAAAGAGAAGGTTACCAAAGATTAGTCAAAAAATTAGGGATTTCAGATAAAGTTATTTTTGTGGGTTACCAATCGGATGTTAGTCTGTTTTACGGCATGATGGATGTTTTTGCTTTGGTTTCGGCACATGAATCATTTGGTTTGGTATTAGCGGAAGCCATGTTAAACAAATTGCCTGTAATTGCTACGCGAGTGGGAGGAATGAAATATATAGTAGAAGATCAGGAAACAGGATATTTAATTGAGCCCAAAAACACTGAGGAAATAAAGAGCAAATTAGAGGTCTTATATGCAGATGCTGATTTAAGAAATAAAATGGGAAGTAGAGGACGATCTAAGGCGTTAAGAGAATATACCGAAGAAAATTATGTACAAAAAATTCAGGCATTGTATATAGACTTAATAAAACAAAAAGAAATCAACCAATGAAAAATATAGCTGTTTTAGATACATCTATCGTGACTCAGAATGTAGGTGATGAAATAATTATGGATTCTGTTTATCGGGAATTACATCATATATTTAATGAGGATATGTTTTTGAAAATACCCACTCACGAGATTATTGGTTTATCCAGTTTATCCCTTATTCGTAATTCGGAATTTGGAATTGTGGGTGGTTCAAACATCTTGTCTTCCGAGATGAATAGATACAGGCAATGGAAGATAAAAATATTGCAGAGTTTCTTCATTAAGAACAAAATGATTTTATTGGGTGTTGGTTGGCGTAATTATCAGCAAAAGCCTAACTTCTATACACGAAAACTTTTAAAAAATTTGCTCAATGAGGAATATCTACATTCAGTACGCGATAGTTATACAGAGAAAAAACTGAAAGATGAAGGTTTCCAAAATGTGATAAATACTGCATGTCCTACAATGTGGCAACTTACCCCGGGCCATTGCCAGCAAATACCCAAAAAAAAACAAGAAAAAGTTGTTTTCACTTTAACTGATTATTCAAAAGATCCGCAAAATGATAGATTTTTAATTGATACGTTATTGTCGAATTATGAAGAAGTTTTTTATTGGGTTCAAAGCAGAAAAGATTTAATTTATTTAAATGAATTAGTCAAAGATGCTAACCGGATAAAAATAATAGCACCAACCTTAAAGGCCTATACAGATTTTCTGGAATTCAGTGAATGCGACTATGTAGGGACCCGTTTACATGGTGGTATAAGAGCTTTGCAGTATAAAAAAAGAACTATTATAATTGGAGTGGATAACAGGGCTATTGAGAAGAAGAAAGATTTTAATTTAAACGTTATTGAAAGGAATGATTTAAAAAGCAATCTCGAAGGAATGATAAACTCGGAATTTGAAACTAAAATAAATATTCCGATGGAAAATATTGCAATGTGGAAAAGTCAGTTTATTTCAAAGAATTAGATTGTATGAAAATTATTCGCCTTTCTACTTTCCTTGATTTTGGTGGAATTGAATCCAAAATGGTTAATCTTTCTACGTATACAGATGATGAAAATGAATGGGTATTTGTTGCAATTGGAAAAGGAGGTGTAGCAGAAAAAAAAATCCTTTCAAATGGTAAGAAAGTAATCACATTGGGCTTAAATCATAGAATTCCTTCTGTCAGGACTCTTAGGGAATTATATAAGTTTTTAAAAAGTGAAAAGCCCGATGTAGTTCACTCCTCTGGTGCAGAAGCAAATTTTTTTGGCTTTATTGCAGGGAAAATGGCAGGCATTAAGAATATTGTTGTGGAAGAAATTGGAATACCCACTCATTCCAACAAAGCTAGAAAGATATTTCAATATATTTTTAAATATGCGGATTGGGTAGTAGGAGAATCCAAAATCGTCACTCAAAATTTAATTCAGAATTATGGTGTTTATCCGTCGAAAGCAAAGGTTATTCATAATTTTGGCATTTTTCAGCCACTCCCATCTTATGAAAAAGAATCAGGAAGTTCAGGAGTATTTAAATTAGTAATGATATCCCGTTTAGAGCCTGTAAAAAATATTGATGGAGTTCTAAATGTTTTAGCAAAATTGGTTAAGGGAACTAAAGACATTCATTTGACCATTGCCGGAACGGGAACTTCCGAGAGCAATTTAAAGGCAAAAGTAAAATCTCTACATCTGGAGGATTATGTGGACTTTGTAGGATTCATCCATGATCCTTATCCTTATCTTCTCAATTCAGATTTGTATGTCTTAAATTCCTTTTCGGAAGGTTTTTCCAATTCCTTGGTTGAAGCCATGTACAGTAAAACACCATCTTTAAGTACTGAGGTAGGCGCTGCATCTGAGATGATAAAAGATGGTAAAAATGGGTTTTTGGTTTCCGTAAATGATGAAAATGCATTGTATGATAAAATAATAAACATCATGAACCTGACAAAAACGGAAAGATTGGAAATTGGAAAAAAAGGAAACGCAACAGTCGTCCAGAACTTTTCATTAGAAAAACATATCCAAAACTTAATGACGATTTATGCAGAAAAATAAATCTATATATCTTCCCGGCCTAAATGGTATCAGAGCCATTGCGGCCATGTCGGTAATTGTATCTCATATAGGATTAAATTTAAAATTATATGATATTCCAAATTTTGGCGGATATTCCTTAGCCAATTTTGGGGTTACAATGTTTTTTGCTTTGAGTGGTTTTTTAATTACTTATCTATTATTAAAGGAAAAGGAGAAGATGGGAACAATTGCCATACGAAAGTTTTATTTTAGAAGACTTTTAAGAATTTGGCCGTTATACTATTTTTATTTGATTGTCACTTTAGTCGTATTAGGATTCTCAATCAATTCTTATTCATGGATGTATTTATTCATGCTTCCAAATGTTCCTTTTGCATTGGAGGCAGCATCTGTTTTTCCAGCCACTTTGCCACATCTTGCACATTATTGGTCAGTAGGTGTTGAGGAACAGTTTTATGGATTTTGGCCTTGGTTTATAAAGAAATCTAAGCGTTTGTTTCGGATATTAGTTGGATTTGCAGTTTTCTTTTTTTTAATTAAAGTTTTACTAACAGTATTAAATGCACCTAAGTTCATTGTTGTATTATTTCATTATACCCGATTTGGATGTTTAGGAATGGGAGGAATTGCGGCATTTTTATTAGTAAAAGGAAACAAGAGTTTTTTATCAATCTTCCAGAACAGAATAGTTGAACTCTGTGCTTGGTTTGTGTTTTTATTAATCTCGATTAATCAATTTCACTTGTTTTCAATTGTGGATCATGAAATTGCAACGCTGGCTACATTAGTAATCATCATTAACCAAGTAAATAATCAGAAAAAATTAATCAGTTTAGAAAATAAGGTTTTTGATTACCTGGGAAAAATTTCTTACGGACTTTATATATATAATCCCCTGATTATTTTTTTGATTTCATTTGTTCTGAAAGATTTATTAACATCCAGTTTATTCGTAAATCTAATTCTGATCTATTCAGTTACCATTTTAGTTGTCATACTGGTATCTCATTTGTCCTATTTTTATTTTGAAAGCAAATTTCTAAAATGGAAAGACAAATTTGCCGTTGTAAAAAGCAAGAGTAGTTATAGCAAATAAAATAAATAATTTAACCGATTTATGCAAAAAACTAAACCCATCTACTTCTCAGGTTTAAACGGGATCAGAGCCATCGCGGCTTTGGTCGTGGTGATTTCCCATATCAACAATCGTTTGCCCAATTTTAATCTAGAAAAAGGCCCACTGATCGTGGCAGCTGACTATGCCGTAACGGTTTTTTTCACATTGAGTGGATTTTTGATCACGTATTTGTTACTCGCAGAATTAAAAGAAAAACAATTCATCGATGTGAAGAAGTTTTACATCAGGAGGATTTTGCGGATCTGGCCCTTGTATTTTCTGTATTTGGTACTGACTATGGCGATCATCGGATTTGACCAATTGAGATGGCCTATCCTGCTCTACATTTTTATGATTCCGAATTTCAGAAATTCTATCGCCCAATATTTTTCAGGTTTGGTTTCAAAAATTCCGGGCCATAATTTTCTGGTAGGACATTATTGGTCGTTGGGTGTGGAAGAACAATTCTATGCGTTCTGGCCATGGATCGTACGGAAAACGAAATATTTACTGCCATTTCTTTTGATTTTTCCGGTGACGTATGTGGCATTAAAAATTCTGCTTCATTTTATTGATGCGCCTAAATCTATTTTGGTATTTGTAAATTATACCCGATTTGGCTGTATGGTGATCGGGGCATTGGGTGCTTATTTATATTTTCATAAAAAAGAATGGATAACGGACTTATTAAATAGGAAAGTTTTTGAGATTCTTGCTGTGTTGTTTTTTGTATTAGTTTTATTCAATAAATTTCACATAGCATCACCCATAAATCACGAGATAGCATCTGCCTTTACTTTGTTAATTATTATCAATCAAATTACTAATTCCAAAAAATTATTTTCTTTAGAAAACAGAATTTTAAACTTTTTGGGAAAAATTTCTTATGGCTTATATGTTTGGAATCCTTTGTTGATTTATTTAGTTTCTTTAATTTATCAGAACTACTTTTTAGACATTAAAATGAATACCGTGCTTTTGGTAATTTTAGTATTTATGATAAACACGGCTGTAATTATTGCTGTTTCGTATGTGTCTTATGAATATTTTGAAAAAAGATTTTTGCGCATAAAGCATAAATATACGACTGTGAAAAGTTCAGCAACCAAAGAAGAATATAATGAAAAAGCATAAAATCCTTTTCATCACTTGGGATGGTCCGCAAACTTCGTATAGGGAAGGATTGTTTATGCCGATTTTCATGAAATAGCAAAACTCCGTTCGCAAAACCAGAATATATGTAAAAATTTAAGATGCATAATCGAAAAAATTCCGAGAATCTGTTTATATTGTTACTTCAGGCATTATCCTTAAAATTAAAATCAAAACGATAACTTTAAAAATAAGTGGAAAAGTTTTAACTGTAATTATAATATTTATATATTTGCTGAATAATTAAAATACGATTATAGTTTTTATATCACGAAAAATGGATTCCGCAATTCCTCGTCCTAAGTATCTGAAGCGCATTGAGCCATTTATCGGGAAAAATCTCATTAAGGTTTTTACCGGACAGCGGCGTGTCGGGAAAAGTTATTTGCTTTTCCAGATTATAGAAGAAATTAAAAAAAAGGATTCCGAAGCTAAAATCATTTACATCAACAAAGAAGATTTGGCTTTTGCACATCTTCGAAATGCCGATGATTTGAACGGGTATGTTTTGCAAAATAAATCCGCAGAACAAAAAACCTATGTTTTCATTGACGAAATTCAAGATATAGAAAATTTTGAAGCAGCGCTTCGCTCCCTTTTGCTCGACAAAAATTTAGATTTGTATTGCACCGGAAGCAATGCGAATCTTCTTTCCTCGGATATCGCTGGACATTTGAGCGGCAGATACATTGAAATTCCTGTTTATAGTTTGTCTTATACCGAATTTTTGGATTTTCATCAGTTGGAGGATTCCGATGATGTGCTGGAAAAATATCTGAAATTAGGTGGATTGCCTTATCTTATTCATCTTCCTTTGGAAGAAGCGGTTGTATTTGAATACCTTGAAAATGTATATTCCACGATTTTGTTTCGGGACATCATCAATCGGTTTTCGGTGCGCAATACCGTGTTTTTGGAACAGTTGATTTTGTTTCTCGCTTCCAACACCGGAAGTCTTTTTTCTGCAAAAAAAATCAGTGATTTCTTGAAATCCCAAAAAATAAAAATGGCTCCAAACCAAGTTCAAACCTACATTCAGCATCTTACCAATGCCTTTTTAATTCATCGGGTAAACCGTTATGATATTGTAGGGAAACGGTTGTTTGAAATTGGCGAAAAATATTATTTTGAGAATCTCGGTATTCGAAATGCACTTTGGGGATTTCGTGCGGAAGATCGAGGGAAAATTCTCGAAAATGCAGTTTATAACCATTTGCTTACGGAAAATTATAAAGTACAAGTGGGGATTATTGCAGACAGCGAAATTGATTTTATTGCCGAAAAAAACGGTGAAAAAATGTATATTCAAGCCACTTTGACGCTCAACGAAGAGAAAACCATCGAAAGGGAATTCGGGAATTTATTGAAAATAAAAGACAATTATCCGAAACTACTCATCACAATGGACAAGTTTTCAGGAAACACTTTTGAAGGCGTAAAACTAACCGATTTAAGAACTTTTTTAATGGGAAATTAAAAACACAAATAAAACAATGAAAAACCTCCTCTTCATCACCTGGGACGGTCCCCAAACTTCCTATATGGAAGGATTGTTTATGCCGATTTTTCAAGAGGTTTCCAAAAGGGAAAATATCCGTTTCCACGTGATGCAGTTTACTTGGGCAGATCCGCAGAAAATCGCCGCGATAAAAAAAGTTGCTGAAGAATTCGGGATTCAATACACGTCGGTTCCAATTATGAAAAAACCGGTGGCTTCGCTTGGAAGTTTGTTCACACTGTTTACTTCAACCAAAAAAATAGAAAAATATATCCGCAGAAATAACATCGATGTGGTGATGCCACGCAGTACGTTTCCTGCTTTTATGGTGAATAAAATCAAAAACCAAAATTTCAGCATCATCTTCGATGCAGATGGACTGCCCATTGAAGAAAGAGTAGATTTTGCAGGATTAAGCCGACGCACTCGCCAGTACCGCTGGATGAAAGCCATTGAAACCCGAATGCTGAAAAATGCAGATGCAGTGATTACCCGTTCGCAAAAAGCAATTGAATTACATCTGCAAAATATTGGCGAATCGTACCGCGGGAAATTCTCCGTCGTAAAAAATGGGAAGGATGCAACGGTTTTTATACCCAACGAAATACAAAGAATTCAAACCCGAAAGGAATTGGGAATTGCAGACGAGAAACTTTTTGTGTATGCCGGTTCTCTCGGTCCTCAATACGGCATTGCAGAAATGCTGGAAATTTTCGGTCGATACAGCGCACTTCATCCGGCGAGATTTTTAATCCTCACCGGTTCTCCCGAAGTATTGGAATCTTATCTTACAACAGAACTTCGCGGCAAAACCATCATCCGCAAAGTTCCAGCAAATGAAGTTCCCCGCTATTTAAATGCTGCAGATTTGGCATTCGCCATCAGAAAACCCACTTTCAGCATGCAGGGAGTTGCACCGATCAAGTTGGGCGAATATCTGCTGTGCGGACTTCCCGTAATTGCCAGCAAAGGAATCGGCGACAGCGAATCGATTCTTAAAAACTTTCCGGAGAGCTACCTTTTCGACCACGACGTGTGCATTGAAAACCAAGGGCAAAAAATCCTAAACTTTATCGGGCAGTCTCAATCCTTTAATCGCGAAAATTGCCACGTCCGTGCAAAGGAATTTTTTTCGTTGGAAGCGGCGGCGGAATCGTATATTAGTGCATTGAAAAAATTAATATGAATACAGAAAAAATACTGATTACCGGTGGTGCCGGATTTATCGGCTCTAATCTTGCCCTTCATCTTTTGGAGCAGGGAAAGGAAGTCGTGGTTCTGGATAATCTATCGTCACAGATTCATGGGAATCCTGATGAATCTCCACTGTATCAGAGCATCAAAAGTAAGGTCACTTTTATTAAAGGTGATGTACGCAATTCCGATGACTGGAAGCAAGCTTTAAAAGGAGTCCATAAAGTGGTTCATCTTGCTGCTGAAACCGGTACCGGACAAAGCATGTATGATATTCAGAAGTATATCGACGTGAACTGCAGCGGTACAGGAATTCTGCTCAATTATTTGGCCAACGAAGAGCATGAGATCGACCGTGTAATTGTCGCTTCCTCGAGAGCAATTTACGGGGAAGGAAAATATCATTGTACAGAACACGGCATTGTTTATCCCGAAAGCAGAAAAGAAAGCGATATGGCAAAAGGTGAGTTTGAACCGAAATGTCCGGTTTGTAATTCAGAACTCAAACTGTTGCCAACAACCGAGGATTCTAAAATTCACCCATCATCGGTGTACGGGATCACCAAACAGTTTCAGGAACAAACAGTTCTGAATGTTTGTGGTTCACTTGGAATTGACGCAGTCGGCTTAAGGTATCAGAATGTTTACGGGCCGGGTCAGTCGCTTAAGAATCCATATACCGGAATCCTCTCCATCTTTTCTACCCAGATTTTGAATGGGAACAACATCAATATTTTTGAGGACGGAAATGAGAGCAGAGATTTTGTCTTCATTGACGACATCGTAAAAGTCACCGCAATGGCTCTTGACAATGAGAATGCTTCGGGAAAAAGCTATAATGTTGGAACCGGAAAGCAAACTACGGTATTACAGGTCGCAGAGAATCTCCGAAAGATTTACGGAAGCGAAGTGGAAATTAACATTTCTGGAAATTTCAGAATTGGAGATATCCGTCATAATATTGCAGATTTAACCCAACTTCAGAATGATTTTCAATTTACTCCTGAAGTGATGTTTGAAGAGGGAATTGCAAAATTTGGCAATTGGGTGAAAACACAGAAAGTGGAAGAAGACCGGTATGCAAAATCTATTCAGGAAATGAAGGAGAAAGGGTTATACAAATAATAGCGGATGAAGGAATTTGTTTTTTTTACGCTCAACGATTTTACCAAAGAGGGAGGTGGTACGATTCGGATTCTCGGCATTCTGAATGAACTTGCCAAGAAAGAGGTGGCAATTACGCTGATTTCAAATATTCAGGATCGGTCAAAGGTTGACTCCCGAGTGAAACATATTCCCATAAATTTTCCCATTTCAAGAGAAGATAAAAGGAAAATCCAGTTTCTACTCGGCGTCACAAATTATCAAACGGTAAACAGGAAATATAAGCCTTTGCTGTCGCGGCTTTCAGAAATTTTCAGCACACTAAGTCCGGAAAGCAAATTTATCTTTTGTGAATACCTTGATAATTCTGTGGGTTACTGGTTGAAAAAAAACAAGGTCATTCCCTCTTACATCAACGACATTCATGGAGTTGCGGGATTTGAATTTGATTTCCAGGCAAAGCAGGCAAAGAATCTGAAAACCAAATTGGGATTCATGCTTAGAAAATTTATTGCCGAAAGATTAGACCGCAAAGTCTTTGATGAAGCTTCAGGAATTATTTATGCAAGCAAAGCGATGTACAGCTATTATGACAGAAAGTACCGTTCCTTTCATACAAAGAAAAATTACCATCTTCCTTATCTCTTAAATGATGCCAATGTTTCGGCTTCTGATGAAAAGCTTGTTGCAGAAATTAGAAAGAATCTGGACTTAAATGAAAATGACTTTATATTTCTTTTTGCCGGTGCGTTTAAAGAAACGGGTGGTGTTCCCGATTTAATCAAAGCTTTTGCAAAGGTTAAGAAAAGGTTTTCTTCAGCGAAACTTATTGTGATCGGTGATGGTCCATCGTATGCCGAATGTGAAAAGATTGTCAAAGATGAAAAAATTGGGGACCGCTGTTTTCTTGTGGGCAGAAAACCGTATCACGAGTTGAGTTCGTACCAGGAAGTTGCAGATGTAATTGTTTGTCCAGACCGCCAAAATAATTATTCGGAACTGATCGTTCACGTGAAATACCTCGATGCACTTGCTTCAGGAAAATTGGTGATCAACGGAAGTTTTAAGAGCGTACAAGAAATTAATCAGGATAAGGAACTTTCCCTATTGTTTAAGCCATCGGATATTAATTCCCTTGCTGAACAAATGTCTTTAGCCATCACTAATCGTGAAGAATTGGAAAGAAAATTCGAAGGAGTAAACCGTTATGTTTTAGAGATTCTGACTTATAAAAATAATATTAACGTGCTTTTAAACTGATTTCTCTACATTTGTTTACATGATCCTTGACCTGATATACTTGCTCGTCATTATTGCTGTTACGCTGCAGTTCCCTGGGATGTTGCTTAATCAAAAAGAGCAGCAGTTTTTGGATATTGCTAAAAAACTGGTGTTGTTTCATTTTTTGCTGGGGGTCGCATACTACTTTCAGACCCGAAACGGCGGTGGAGATGCATGGGGGTATTGGCGTGCCGGAAAAAGTATGACAGGCGACACTTTTTGGGTGGCAATCAGAGAAGGAGAAGGAACGCTTTTCACTCAGGCACTCAACTATTTTCCTGCAGGAGTTCTCAATATGGGTTTTTTTGCCAACACCATGTTTTTCAGCATGCTGGGAGCATTGGGGATGGTTTTGTTTTTTGTGGTGGCCATCCGTACTGTTCCCTACAATAAAATTATTTCTGGTTATGTGTTATTTCCTGTCATTTTCTTTCTGCCCAACCTGCATTTCTGGAGTGCAGGGGTCGGAAAAGATACGATTCTTTTTCTGTGCATCGCGATGTTCGCTTATGGCGTGATGAAGCCGCTTGTAAGGATGCCTCTTTTGATCATCAGTATTTTACTGGCACTTTCCATCCGTCCTCATATCGTGCTTTTCCTCGTGGTGGGTTTTGGTTTGGCGTATATCATGGGGGGTAAAGTTTCCGCCTTTCAGCGGTTTGCATTTTCTGCCGTCCTGATCGGAATCGGCATTGCCATCCTGCCCTCCGTAATGGAGTTTGCAAAAATCGAGGAGGCCTCCGTGGAAAGTTTTGACAGTTTTGCAGCAAAAAAAGCAGACGTGCTTTCTCGTTCGCATACGGGTTCCGCAATTGATATTTCATCTTATCCTTTTCCTCTGAAAGTACTCACTTTCTGGTTCAGGCCTTTCTTTTTTGATGCAAGAAATATTAACGGACTTGTAGCTTCAATAGAAAATCTTTTGCTGGTAATCGTTTTCATTAAAGCGATGCGTACGCAGCCGCTTAAAGCCTTCAGAGCAGCCCCTTTCGTTATTAAAGGGCTTGTGTTTTTCCTGATCGTGGGTACCCTCGCTTTTTCACAATCCTTAGGAAATGTCGGGATCATGATCCGAATGAGGAATATGTTTCTTCCCGGTCTGCTTATTTACCTGATGTGGGTCTTTTCCTACGAACAGCAAAGAATCCGCGAGTTTCAACTCTACCAAAAACAACTTTCTGCACTGAAAAAGAAGAAAGAGGAATAGATGCAAATTGTTGCAGGTTGCAAATGGGTGCAAATTGTTGCAAGGTGCAGGGCGCAACAGCACCGCTGCGGCTTTGCCTCGGTGAGCAACCTTCGGAGTGACAAAACGCTGAGTACAGCTTTTTCGTCATTTTCAAGATAGCGTTTGTCGTGCTGTAAGCACCTCAACCCCGCGCAGCGGCACGGTTGCAAAACTCACCCGCTCACCAACCCCCAACTCATGCGCTCCTGTCATCCAGAACGCAGCGCAGCGGAGTGAAGGATCTGTTCAAAGTACGAAATGCGAAATACGAAAAGAAAATCTCAAGTTGGTTAAGTTCACTCGCAGAAACCTCAAACCTCAAACCTTAAATTCACGAACCTTCCAACACACCCCGTTTTTCTTCGGACTTCGGACTTCCGTCTCTCCAAGCTTGCACATCACTCTAAAGATAGCGTTTGTCGTGCTGGAAGCCCCTCAACCACTCGTAGTGGCACGGTTAGAAAACACTCCAACATCCGCTTCACGCAGAATAATTTGCCACAAATGCACGAATATTTCTTCTGATAATCTTTCGACCTCGGAGATTTTTGCGTGAAGAAAAATTGAAGTTTCTTCCGGACGGAATTTTCTACTGCTTCTGCATAAAAACCTCCACTGTCCGAAGCGCGGCAAAAATCGTTATCGAAGACAAATCTTACTTCCGCGCAAGTTTTGGAAACCTAATGAAATGGTTCAACGACCAACGGGAGTTAATTTTTCTTCGAAGAAACTTCAATTTTTTAGCAAAAAGATCCAGTCTTGATCTTTTGTTACTTTTGCATCAAGGCAAAAGTAAAAGAATAAAAAGGAACCTTGCTTCTGCAAAATCGTCCGACTTTTGAGCGAATTCACTCGCACAAATCCACCCGAAGCAACTTCACTCGCAGAAATTCACGCATTTCAATCTCCATCCCAATTGCCGAAAGCCGACCGCCGAAAGCAATCTCAAACCAAATTCCCTACATTTGCACAGCAATGAAAAAGTTTCAGCAATATTTTCCCGTGCTGCTTATATGCTACCACTTTGCGTTTTTCTACGTCGCGTGGCGGGTATTGCTGCTGAAAAATGGCGACGCCTACAAATACTGGTTCGTGGGAAAGGATTTGTCGGGAATCAGCTGGACAAGCTTCCTGAAACCCGGAACCGATCTCATCAATCTCCTCACTTTCCCATTGGTCAAATACCTGCATCTCCCATTTTGGAGCGGTTTTCTCATTTTCAGTGCTGTAAGTGGAGTAGGGATTTGGATTCTTTGGCGACTGCTGATGAATCTTGCAGAGGACCGCTTGAAAATCGTCGCGGGAATTCTGCTGTTATTACCCAACCTCCATTTCTGGACTTCGATTCCGGGAAAGGAGAGTGCGGTATTTTTGATATTGGTACTGCTATTGAAACGGTTTTTGGAACAGAAGGTTTTTACGCCCGCATTTCTCTTGTTTTTTATTGCTTTGGTTTTAATCCGGCCACATATTGGTGCGGTTTTTTTGGCTGCATTGGTTTTCGCTTTGGTCTTTACTGCAAAAATAGGGGTAAAGAACAAGGTTTTTTTGACGATCGGTGCGCTATTGCTAATGTCGGGAGTCGCCTGGATTTTAAAGGGAATACTTCGCGGAAATTATCCGCTTTTTTATAATATCGAGCGTTATTACCGTGCGCATATCAAAGTGCTCAAACATACCGAGGCGTATGTTCCTTTGGACCAGTACTGGCTCCCCCACAAGATTTTCACCTTCTGGTTTCGTCCGCTACCTTTTGAAAAGTCAGGTCTGCTTTACACCGTGCTCAGTATCGAAAATACGGTCTTGCTTCTCATTTCTGCATTTGCGGTGTATTTTGCCATCAGAAATTTCAGGAAAGTAATTGCAGATCAGAGGATCATTTTCTGCGCTTTATTCCTTCTCTTCTTCTCTGTGATGTATGTGTATGCATACGCGAACTACGGGCTTATTATGCGAACGAGGATTATGGGGTTTCCTTTCGTTGCGGTTGTTTTGATGATCGCATTGGGTTCTTTTCAGCGAAGAAGATAGTGATCTCGTGGGTGCATATGGGTGTTTAAAAAGAGCCAAGGAAAAAGAGCCAAGAGCCAAGTGCAAATTGGTGCAAGGTGCAGATGGACGTTAAAAAGAGCCAAGGAAAAAGAGCCAAGAGCCAAGTGCAAATTGGTGCAGGGTGCAGATGGACGTTAAAAAGAGCCAAGGAAAAAGAGCCAAGAGCCAAGTGCAAATTGGTGCAGGGTGCAGATGGACGTTTAAAAAGAGCCAAGGAAAAAGAGCTAAGAGCCAAGTGCAAATTGGTGCAAGGTGCAGATGGACGTTTAAAAAGAGCCAAGGAAACAGAGCCGAGAGCCAAGTGCAAATTGGTGTAATGTGAAGTGGTAAAGTGGTGCAGAGGAGAAGAGGTTCAGAGGTTTACTCACAATTTTATTTATTTTTTTATTTGAGTTCGTGAATGCTGCGCATTTCGAGTTTACTCACAATTTCATTTATTTTCTTTTATGAGTTCGTGAATGCTGCGCATTTCGAGTTTCAAGTTCCAACGTGGATAAACTCACTCGAAGAAATTCACAGCTCCGTGAATTCACTATTGACATTTTCCCGCTCCAATTCACCAACTCACCCACACACCAACACAAAAATTGCCGCCCAGCTTCCGACTTTTCATTATCTTCGCAGCCAGAAACAAGACATGAAAAAACTCATCCGCGTTACCACTATTCCGCTTTCCTTAGACAAACTTCTGGGGGAGCAACTGCGTTTTATGAACGGGCATTTTGATCTAACTGCGGTTGCTGCGGAAGAGGAGGAGCTGAAAAGAGTGGCCCGAAAATATGGAGTAAAGTATTTTCATGTTGAAATGACGAGGCAAATTACCCCGATTAAGGATTTACGGGCCGTTTGGAAAATGTACAGGTTTCTACGAAAAGAAAGCCCGGAAATTATTCACACCCATACTCCTAAAGCGGGATTGGTTGGAATGTTGGCTGGTTTTCTTGCGGGTGTTCCGGTTCGTGCGCATACCGTTGCAGGATTGCCTTTACTGGAAACAAGTGGAGCAAAAAGGAAAGTTCTGAATTTCGTGGAATGGTTTACGTACCGGTGCGCAACGCATGTTTATCCGAACTCTTTTGGATTGAAACAAATTATCCTTAACGAAAAATTCTGTAATCCCACAAAACTTAAAGTCATCGGGAAAGGGAGTTCCAACGGGATCGATACTGAATTTTTTAACCGTTCTCATATTTCTGAAGACGCCAGAGTTACTTTACGCAATGAGTTAGGAATTTCTGAAAAAGACTTTGTTTTTATATTTGTCGGGCGATTGGTAAAAGATAAGGGAATCAACGAATTGGTAAAAGCATTTTGTGAACTTCGAAACAGCAGAGATTTTACATTTTCCAATAATGGCATCGATTTATCGAATGTGAAACTTCTCCTGGTAGGACCACTGGAACAGGAACTCGATCCGCTTTCACCGGAAACCATTGCTGAGATTGAGAAAAACTTCAATATCATTACCACGGGTTACCGCGATGATGTGCGTCCTTATTTTGCGCTATCGGATGTATTGGTATTTCCGAGTTACCGTGAAGGATTTCCGAATGTGGTGCTTCAAGCAGGTTCGATGGAGCTTCCAGCCATTGTAACCGATATTAACGGCTGCAATGAAATAATCAAGGATGGCGAAAATGGACTTATTGTTCCGGCAAAGAACAGTGATCAGCTTCTGAAAGCGATGCGGAAAGTTTTTGATCCAGAACTCAGAAACCGTCTAAAAAGTAACTCCAGAACAGAAATTGTATCCAATTACCGGCGAGAAATAGTATGGAACGCACTCCTTGAGGAATACGGAAAACTTCTTAGCCAAAACCGTTGAGGTGCTTCCAGAGCAACAAACGTTATCGTCAAATTGAGGACATGCTATAAGAAGCGTTTTATCACTTCGAAGGTTGCCCACCGCGGCGAAGCCGTACCGGTACACTCACTCACTGTACTCAAACAAATGGTTGAGGAACTCCAGCTGTGGATTGACCCTGCGAATCAGTTCCCATTTTTTCGCCCGGGTAAAATCCTTGATTTCCTTCTCTCTGGCGATAGCTTCCTGAATCTATGTGAATTTTTCGTAATACAATAAATATCCGAGGTGATACCGCGCCGAAAAACTTTTGGGGTTTAACCTTGTTTGGTGCTGCCACAGTCTTCTGGCTAAATGGTTGTTTACTCCCGTCTAAAGGACTGTGCTGTTTTTGTTGGTGATGATGTAAATGTAGTAGGTGTGGTACCCTTCGAAGAAAGCGTTCATGGTTGAGTTTTGATCAAAGTTAGAAATTTTTTTCAACCTTGCCGCTGCGCGTGGTTGAGGTTCTTCCAGCACGACAAAAGTTGTCTTTAAAGTGACGTACATATTATACCCTGCGTTTTGTCACTCCAAAGGAGTCTCACCTCGGCGCAGCTGCAACGGTGCAATCACTCAGTCACTTAACTACATAGTCGATGATTTTCAGGAAGTTACTTAAACGCCTCCACAACTTCCTCCACCGTTACATTTCCGAAGAATTCAGTGAGGTTTTCTGATTCGAAAAGTTTCGTGAGCTGTTCAACTTCATGATGGAGCCCGATCAGTTTAGATTCTAATTCCTCTACAGGTCGGGATGCGAAAAAGTCGCCGAAAATCTTTGCCTTTTCGATGGTTCCTTTTACCACGTCCAAATGCACTTCAATAAAACCGGCGGGAACTTTAATCGCTTTCTGAAAATTATAGTTCGGCGAAAAACCGAAATTCCAGTCCCAGGTTTCGTATTTTTCTTTGGCGAGCTGCTCGATTCCGGCAATATCTTCAGCAGTGAGCATGTACGCTTTCGCTCCCGGATTGTTGGCGGCAATTTCTTCTTTTAGCAGGTGCTTCATCTTCTCGGTCGTTGTTCCTTCCGGAAGATAATGGATGAGGTTGGTGACGCGTGATCGGGTGGATTTTGTTCCTTTGTCGGTAAATTTTAGGGGGTTCACTTTTAAAGCTTCTGCCAGAACTTCCATTTCAGAATTCAGGAGGATGGTGCCGTGTTGGATCATTTTTCCCAGTCTTGCGAGTTTTGCGTTGCCGCTGAATTTCTTGTCTTCTACCAGAAGGTCATTTCGTCCTTTAAGAACTGCGGGTACTCCAAGTTTGTTCAAAAGTTTCAGCACCGGTTCGGTAAACTGTTTGAAATCCCCGAAATCATGGTCTCCTAAAAGCGTGTGGAAAGAGAAGTTGAGGTTGCCCAAATCATGGTAAACTGCGCCTCCTCCTGACATTCTGCGTACTACATTTATTCCTTTTTCTTTTACGTAATCGAGGTTGATTTCAGCAAGCGTATTCTGGAATTTTCCAACAATGATGGAGGGTGCATTTACATAAAGTAAAAACAGGTCTTCGGTTGGGAATCTGCTCAGAAGGTATTCTTCGGTAGCGATATTGAAATAGGCATTGTTGGAAGGGGAGTCGATAAGGAGCATGGGCTTTTTTCGCAAAATTAAGGAATTCTAACATTTTTTTTGCTCTTCTTTCCGCGGCAGAAAAAAACTAATCCTGTTTAGTTTAAGTTCTTTTAATTTTTGTGGTATCCAAAATACCTGGCTGTTCGGTGGACTAGTATAGGGTTTTAATAAAAATTTAGAGCAGGTTTAAATTTTACCAAATAGACCTGAATTTGTTTTCCCCAACCCTAAAAGGAGCAAATTCAGGTTTATTTGGAAGGAAATTTTCCTCCCTTTAGGGACGGGGTAAAGAAAATTTCCGATATAAAACTTTTATTGAATAAAATTTAAACAGGCTCTAAACAGGCTCTTAAAAGATATTGTTTTTTTTGATTTATCTTTGCACCGTCATGAGAAGACGCAGCGCTTATTTTTTGCTGTCTGGCTTCTATTAATGGCGAAAAAAACACAAATGATGAGTTGAGTTGTAACCATTAATTCATCATCTATGAAAGAATTTCAACAGCTGCAAAATAAGTTCGCTATAAGCAGCATTTTGACCAGGAAAACAATTTTCTTTGTTTTTCTATTGGTCTCATTTTTTACATTTGCCCAAAGTGCCGGTGATTTCAGAACTAAGGTTCCACAGTCTGCAAGCCAGAACTGGATTACCGTTTCTGCTTGGGAGACCTTTAATGGGACTTCTTGGGTGCCTGCAACGCAATATCCTGGTCAAACCTCTGGAAACTATAAAGTAACGGTTTCTGCGCAGACTTCAATTTTTACATCACTCCCGACGATCAGTATTGGAACCCTTGTTATTGAGGGTTTTCTTCAGATTGATGCAGATCTTACTTTGCCAACTACGTCAGTATTGCAAATTAACGCCGGAACATTGTATCTGAACGGAAAGAAAAGACAGGTTCGCTTAGCGGCGAATACCAAAATTGAGATCACCGGATATACCGGAACCAACGGAATTCAATCTTCGGACTGTAATAATAATGTTGCCGTTTTTATCGGATCTGTGAAATATGCTGCTTGTACCGGAAGCGGAAATACCACGGTGGGTGATTTTTCAACGATCAACGAAAATGGAGGATCGCTTAAGGCGGAACCTCTTGCAACGCCCAATGCAATCTGCTCAGGAGAAAGCGTAAATATCACTGCAACTGCAAATACTGTTACGGACTTAACCTATAAATGGCAGGTTGTGAGTGCGCCACCAGGATACAGTTTACCTAGTGGAAATTCAACTGCACAGTTTTTGGGAACGATGGTGCTTACACTTCCGGGTACCTACACATTCCGTTATACGGTGAGCAAAAACTCAACTTCGGTATCGGGAGACGTTACCATTCAGGTGTATGCAAAACCAGATGCCGGAACTATCAGCGGAGTTAATCTGTGCAGCAAATATGGTAATAACACTGTAACACTTACCGGACACACCGGAAATATCGTAAAGTGGCAGTCGTCGCCAACTTCGGATTTCAGCAGCGGTGTTGTAGATATTGCGGAAACAGCAAGTCAGATCCATATCGGTAGTCTTCAGCAAAATTTATTTTACCGTGCTTTAATTGCCAACGGTACTTGCAGCGTTTTCTCGCCGGTTGCCGCGGTAACAGTAAGTGCAACGGCTTTCGAAGGTAATCAGTGGAGTAACGGGCTTCCTGATATTACCAAAAGAATCGTGATCTATAACGATTATTCTTTTTCCGGAGATGTGCAGGGTTGTGCATTGGAAGTAGTTTCAGGAGCGAAAGTTACCGTTCCCGGAAACAGCAGCTTGACCTTGGACGGTGAAATTGAAGTTATTTCAGGTACTTTTACAGTGGACAGTGACGCAGGGTTGATTCAGAAAAATGACAATGCTCAAAATACTGGGAATATCACTGTAAAAAGACAGTCCAGAATGAAGCGTCTTGATTACACGTTGTGGGGAGCTCCGGTTGCTCAGCAGAACTTGTTCGGTTTTTCACCGCAAACTTTGACCAACCGATTTTATCTTTACAATGAGACCGATGATACTTTTAATACCAACGGACTTACCAGCTCAACGGTATTCGTTCCGGGGAAAGGTTATGTAGTTCGGTCACCAAATAATTTTCCTTCAACGTACAGCGAAACCAGCTCGGCAAACCTGTTTACCGGCGTATTCACAGGGAAGCCAAATAACGGGGCTTATTCGGTAACGCTTCAAAAACTGGGACAGGGCTTTAATTTGGTAGGAAATCCGTACCCGTCGAATATCGATTTTGACCAACTGTATCAGCAAAACAGTGCAGCAATTGAAAGCACTGCCTATTTTTGGACCTATGTGAACTCGGCCGATCCAAATGGGAACTATGTAGCCAACAACTATGCACAGTATGTGGGTGGAACCGGGAATCCTGCCACCAACGGAACCCAGGTTCCAACCAATATCATCAAAACCGGACAGGGATTTTTCGTACTGGCAAAAACTGATGGTGCTGTTTTGCACTTTAACAACAATATAAGAACAGAAAGGAAAACCGGTATCTTCTTCAATGTAGCGCATCGTGGCGTTTCTGCAGCTAAAGACCGGTTCTGGCTTAAACTCACCTCACCATTGGGCAACAGCAATTCTTTAGCAATTGTTTATACAGAGGGTGCAAAAGACCAGTTTGATGCTGAATATGACGGCAAGTTACGTATCATCGGTTCTGATTCCTTCTATTCTGTTGTCGATGAACACAAATTGGCAATCCAGGGAAGAAGCTACCCGCTTAAGCAGGACGACAAGGTGCAGATTGGGTTTGTAGCTTATCAGGACGGAATTCACACGGTATCGCTCGCCGGTAAAGAAGGAATTTTTAATGACGGTAATCCGGTGTATCTTCATGATAAAGTTACAGGCGTTTACAAAAATTTGCAGGAAGGGGATTATCAGTTCTCCGCTGAAAAAGGTTCCAACGATACCCGTTTCGAGATTGTTTATCTGGACAAAAATGTGCTTTCTGTAAATCCGGGGGCAAGAGAAGATATAATCATCTATAAAGACGGAGCAGATGTAGTCGTGAAGTCATCTGAGAAAATAGTTGAGGTTCAGCTTTATGACCTTTCGGGGAAACTGGTCTACCGTTCAAATGCAAACGGTAATGAGTTACGGGTAGAAAATCGATCAGCCCCAGGTGTTTTTATCCTGAAAGTGTTTCAAAAAGGAAAAATCACCGTGAAGAAAGTGAGAAACTAAATCACGGGAGATCAAATATTTTGTAAAGAAGGACAGGTGATGCCGTCCTTCTTTTTTATTTCTAAAAATTAATAATTAATTAACTAAAAAAAAACACATCGCAAAGCAAAAATATAGTAACTTTGTGCCGTGCGAGTCAGTGGTTACGATAAATATTGCTCTTGCATTTTAGCCCTGTATGCTTTTAAACTAAAGATTATGAAAAAAATATATTTACTGCGTTTTGTTTTTTCGCTCGTTTTTGCTGTTTTGTCTATAAAAGGAAGGGGGCAGGCTACACTGCCATTTTCTTATGATGATGGAAAAGGTTCATTGCCCACCGGACTAACCCAATCTGGATTAGGTTCAGATTATTCAGCGTCCCCGAAGCTGAAATTTGATACACAGGGAGCTGCTCTTAACCTGTTTTTCTCAGATTATCCAGGAGTTTTAAGTTATAATGTCAAAGGAAATCCAGGTACTGGTAGCGCTACTTCGGGCACGTTCTTAATTGAAGAATCCGATAATGGCATCAATTGGACTACTCTTCGGACCATTACTAACAAAAATAATACGACAACTACTTTTAATGATAATCCTAAGAACACCACAAGGCACATTAGGTGGACTTATAGTATTAAAACTTCTGGGAATATTGCATTAGGAGCAATAAATTTGACAAAATCTTCCTGCACAACCCCCACTCAATCCTTTTCCTCTTCTTCTGTAACAAAAACTGTCGGCGATCCTGCGTTTACCAATACTTTTACCACCAATTCCACAGGTACGGTAACGTACAGCAGCAGTAATACCGCGGTTGCTACTGTAAATACAACGACAGGATTGGTAACGATTGCGGGAGCCGGATCTGCAAACATCACTGCAACAACCGCTGCAAACGGATCTTTCTGTGCGGCGACATTAAGTTACTCGCTCACCGTAAATACCGGCTCAACGCCCTCTATTTCGGCTATTCCCACATCGCTCAGTGGTTTTACCTATGTTGCGGGTAGTGGTCCTTCTGCATCGCAAAGCTTTACCGTAACGGGAAATAATTTGAGTTCCGGAATTACCGTAACCGCACCTGCCAACTTTGAGGTTTCAACCAATAACAGCACTTTTAGCAATACGGTAAGTTTGCCAGTTTCAGGTGGCACGGTTTACGCACGTCTTGTTTCCGGACTTGCAGTGAACAATTATTCGGGGAATATTTCTTTATCCAGTACCGGTGCAACCACACAGAATGTGGCAGTTTCGGGGAGCGTGACGGCGGCAGTTTGTACTTTTTCCGAGACGTTTAGCGGAATTGGAACTACTGCAAGTTACGGCACACGAACTTGGACAGGTATTGATTCGACGGGTGGGAATACCGGTGCGTGGACTGCCACGGATGCAAGAGAAGATCAGACGATTAACGGAAAAGCAATTACAATAAGAAGCGGAGCGGTAACCTCACCAACATTCAATAATGGGATAGCAAGTTTGACACTAAAAACGAAATTTCCTTTTGCTGAAAGTTCTGGAAATTTAGTTTTAAAAATAAATGGAACGAGCGTTGGAACATTGCTTTATTCTGAAATGGATGGCTCAACAGTTATAACAAAAACATTCAGTAATATTAATATACCGGGAAATATAGTGATTACACTAGAGTCTTCGGGGGCGAGATACACCATCGACGACATTTCCTGGACCTGCTTCTCCGGATCACCAACCCCCGTAATCAACGTAAAAGGTAACAACATCACCATTCCCAATGGAAGTACCACCACTTCTACCGGCAACAACACTGACTTCGGTACGACATTAATTTCTGCTCCAATTACCAAAACCTTTACCATTGAAAATAATGGTTCTGCCAATCTGATTTTAGACACTCCTGCAGTGTTAATGCTTGACGGTTCAAAAGGGTTCAACGTATCTGCACAACCGGCAACCAACCCGATGACGGGATACAGTAACCAGACTTTTACGATCACATTTACGAAAACAACTCCAGGAATCTATGAAGATACGGTGATGATTGGCAGCAACGCGTCGAACACCACCGTTTATTCCTATAAGATAAAAGCCCAGGTTTTGGAACCGGTACTTAATGTATCCACCACTGCGCTCAGTGGATTTACGTATCCGCTTTCTCAGGGACCTTCCGATACACAGAACTTCACAGTGAACGCGAGCAATCTTAGTAGTGATGTTACCGTAACTTCCACCACAAACTGGGAAATCTCAACCAACCTAACTTATGATGGAAGCAATACAAGTCCTTACAATAGCATTACCTTACCGAAGACTGCTTCGAACACCGCACAAACCAATCCGAGCATCCATGTGAGGTTGAAAGACGGACTTCCCATTGGAATTTATTCCGGAACTATTACCATTGCTACGCCGGGAACTGCCTCGAAGACAATTGCTTTGAGCGGGGAAGTAACTGCGGGTATACCTTCTATAAAAGTTACAGGCGCAGGAAGTACGATTAATAATGGCAGCAGCAACCCAACTGGTTTGAACAACACACTTTTTGCCGGAACCAATTTGGGAAGCTCCAGTATCATAAAAGATTACGTAATTGAGAACAGGGGAGCGCTACCTTTAGTGATCAATGAGATTACGCTTACCGGCGCAGATGTTTCTAATTTTGTCCTGATCAATCCGCCTGCACCGGGAACAACGCTTAATCAGTTCGAGACGTACACGTTTTCTGCACAGTTCGCTCCGGTATCAGAAGGGGTTAAGAATGCAACCGTTACGATATCAAATAACGATTCCACCCAAAATCCATTCACCTTTGCCATCCGTGGAAATGGGCAGTATTGCGCGGCAGTGGGTAAAATCATACTTGCTCAGCAGGGATTTGAAGGAGCGACTACTGATCCGCTTGCTTTTTCAACGACGAGCTTTGGTGAACCAGGTCCGCTCACAGGGCTTATTTCAGGGAAAAGCACCACCGCTGATCGACCATCCAACAATAACTTCTATGCTGAAGGATTACAGGGCTATGCTGTGCAGGGAAAAGATCTCGTGGGCGAAATTGAGTCCGGACTTATCTTTACTTTTGATCCTGTAAGTACATTACACTACACAAACATTGAACTATCGATGAAAATTGCCGGTTTTTCCATTGGAAGTACTACAAACGGGATCGACTGTTCCAATACCGGAAATACGTGTTTAACCAATGACACGGAAAAGATCGACCGGTTTTTAATCGAGGTGAGTCCGGATGGAGGTGCTAACTGGTACAAGCAGGCAGCAGTTGTCGCTGGAGAAATGAATGTGGCATGGAGTTTTGGAAGTGCCAACGGTTCACCGGCCTCTATCGGCTACAACGAAAGTAATAATCCACAGTATTTTAAAGCTTATACTTCGGGTGCAATCAATGCCTTATCAATTACCAATCTTCCTGCCGTTGCAGCGCTCAAAGTTAGAATTACTGCGGGGAATAACAGTGACAAGGAAATGTGGGTCATCGATGCCGTAAAAATCACCAGTACCGGTTTGAATCCCAATATTTGGAACGGTACCCAATGGTCGCGAAATACTGTTCCCATTAATTCCGACAAAGTGATTATTGATGGAAATTATGATTCAGCAGTAAATGGTTCTTTTCAGGCATGCCAATGTGAGATTAAGAGTGGTGCAAAACTTACCGTTGCTGCAGGAAATCCTGTAACCGTTTCCGACTGGATGGTGAACAACGGCATTGTGTCGGTTCAAAATGATGCCGGTTTCGTACAGGTTAAAGATGTAAATTCCAACAGCGGAACGGGAACTTACGAAATCCACCGCGATGCGTTGATGAAACGCCTTGACTATACCTATTGGGGATCACCTGTTCAGTCACAACAGCTCAAAGCATTTTCTCCTCTTACGGTAGCGACTAGATTTTATACTTATAGGGAATCTACCGACCTTTTCGAAACAGTAGACTATAATCAGAATTTTATTCCTGGAAAAGGGTATGCAATCCGTGCGGCAAATACCAATCTTTCGTCAACATACAGTACTACAGCAGTAGTGCATCCCTACGTTTTTGTAGGTACAGTAAACAATGCAACGATTTCTTTCCCACTTTCCTATACTCCGGTAACCGACCCTATGACAGGGCTGCATGCTGTTGCAGGTTATAATTTAGTGGGAAATCCGTATCCGTCCAATATCAATTTTAGAAAATTTTACCAGAACAACAATACTAAAATTCAAAACAAGGCCTATTTCTGGACCAATACCAATCCAACTCCTTCAACTCCGCAGGGATCAACTTACAACGGCGCCAACTACGCAGCACTCAATGCTACAGGAGGTGCTGCAGCGACCAATTCATTTAAGATTCCAACAGAATATATCAAAGTGGGGCAAGGTTTTATGGTGCAGGCAAAACCAGGGAATAATAATATAAATTTGGTGTTTAGCAATTCCATCCGAGATAACCGACCAGACCATTCCTCTGTATTTTACAACAAAGGTCTGTCCGGAACTACTGATCAGCTTGACCGCTATTGGTTGAAACTGACCACTCCTTCGGGAAATTTTAATACGCTACTTATCGGCTATATTGATGGTGCAACCGATGGCATTGACGAAGATTACGATTCGCAGGTTTTCAAAATGGGCAGCGACGTGTTCTACAGTAGCGTGAATGATGAAAAACTGATTATCCAGGGAAGAAGTTATCCGCTGAACACGAATGATGTGGTTAAACTTGGTGCGGTAATGTATGAAACAGGAAACTATACCATCAGTTTGCTGAATAAAGAAGGAGTTTTTGACGGTACACAAACCATATACCTGAAAGACAAGCTCACCGGAATTGAAACCAACCTTAGTATTTCAGATTATGTATTCTCCGCTGAGCAGGGAACCAGTGCGGGACGGTTTGAAATCCGTTACCTTCCGGAGGCAATCCTTGGTGCTTCCGACTCCACAGCAAAAGGAGATGTTGAGGTCTACCGCGACGGAAATGCCTTCGTGATCCGCTCCCACAAAGAGGAAATCAAAAGCGTGGAAGTTTATGATTCGTCGGGAAGAATGGTCAGATCAAACAAAAATAAAGCGAAAGAAATCAGGATGGACGCGGAAGCGCTTTCTAATGGCGTCTATATTCTCAAAATTGAGCAACAAGATCAACAGATAACTAAAAAGGTCATTAGATAATCAATTTTTTAAGCCCTCTTTTACCTCTTCAAAATCATTTCGGGAACCGTAGGTGTTCCCGATTTTTTTATTTCTCATTTTGAGATTTTCTGTTTTTATCAGTTTTCTCAGGAAAATTTTAAGAAATTTTTAATAGATAATATGCTTAGAATAATTTATTAAGAAAGATTGTGAGTTGCGGATAATCTCCAAAAAAAAGGGATTTTTTTGGAGATTCCTAACACTTATCAACTCGACCAACGCATTCGATGTGAATACTGATGCACCCTTGCTGATCGTGGGATCTGATTCCTTATTCAGGGAAGGGCTTATCCGCTGCTGGTTACGGATGTAGTAAATCTGGGCATGAAAATGTTCCAACCGGGAATCCATACCATTTCGATGGTGGAAAGAGGAGGGGTGTTCGAGAGTGGACAACCAATTTACCTGCACGATAAAGTACAGGGAACTTACACAAACCTTCAAAATGGAGACTACACTTTCACAGCCAATGTTGGAGCTGACGAGTCACGCTTCGAAATCGTGTATGAAACAGGTGCGGTTTTAGGAACCGATTCTATGGTGAAAAAAGATATTTTGGTGTACCGCGACGGATATACATTTGTAGTAAAAGCGTCTGAAAATATCACGCAAATTCAAGTCTATGACACATCAGGCAAATTAATTTCAGTACAGTAGCCAAATTCTGCAAAAGCAGTTTATGATGCAGAATCTACCAGCAACGCGGTCTATGTATTGAAAATCACTACTGCAAGCGGAAATATCGTTACCAGAAAAGTGGTGAGGTAAATTGCGGGACAAGATGATAAAAAAGCTGTAGCTTCTTTGGACGCTGCAGCTTTTTTTCTTAAATTTAGTTTCTAAAAAATTAGTGAAAATTTATTATTTGGTTAATATAGAGGTTGGTATTCTTTTTGATAATGAGATGAAAAATATTTATAGGATTTAGCTGTATTCATCGTTGTTTGAGAGTACTAAATATAATTGTTCTTAAGAATTAACAGCTGAAATTCAAAAGTTGAAATAAAAATTAATAATTTTGTAACCTTAATCCTTTCGAAAAATTTTTGCGAATCGGTTTGAAAATTGTAATAAAGGCACAAAAAACATTAATATGAGTAAAGATTTATTTTTTAGAATAAGCGGTTTATTTGCTTTCGTTTTGTTATTTATGTCCGTTGATGTATTCGGGCAGATCTATACCTATGATTTTGGCACTGGTACAGGAACTGCCGATGGATCCAACGCCAATAACGGTGGAGCTGGAATTACCAACTTTTTCACTGGAACACCTGCAGGAGGAGGAACGTACAGAGTTCGAATGGGGACTGCTGGAGGTTCTTTAATCCTGGCCAATCCTGGTACTTCACTGGGAACAGGATCCGAAGCTCAGTTAACCGCATCCAGCAGTGGTGCGGTCAATATGTTCAGTGTGTACAACTGGAATAATCCGCAACAGATTCTCTATCTGAAAACAAAAATAAGAAGTACGTCCTCTGCAGACGGGACCATAACTAAACACAGCAGGGAATGGACAATGGTCGATTTGAAGTAGTGTATGAGATTCCTAATTTGGCAACTGGTGACAACATAAAGGAAAGCGTTTCCATTTTTAGCAAAGAAGAATCATTGTAGTGAAATCCTCAGAAACGATATCAAACATTCAAGTTTATGATACTTCAGGAAGATTGATTTCAACTGTATCACCTAATGCCAAAATCGCGGAAATTAATTCTTTTAGTTTTGTGAGAGGAATGTATGTTATGAAAATCTCTTTGGCTAAAGGAGAAGTGATCAATAAAAAGGTGATTAAGAATTAAACCGAAATTGTCATAACTGCTTTCAATAAACAGCGCACTTTATTTTTTTGAAAGCAGTTGTGTTTTTATCACAAAAAAACTAAAAAGTTTATTACTTTTGCATTCGAAAAAATAGAAGTAAAATTTACTGGTTATGTCTTTAACTTATTATTAAATTTTTGAAGTCGTAGTTGTGAGTTTTAAAAAAAATCATAAATTCGTTGAAATAAAAACGCATTGTCAATTATTTAGCTAAGTATTTATAATTTAGTTTTAAATAGTACAATCATTCAAGAAACAAAATGAAAAAAACTATAATAATACTGTTGCTCTGGGTCTGTGGGAATGTGTTTTCGCAGGAATACGGAAACCGTTTCCAGCAGAATGACGGACAGAACAACGTGGAAGGTTCTTACCAAATGGAAAATGCTCCCGGTGATCCACCAGGCGACGACGATCCGCCACCAACGCCAATTGATGACTATGTCCCTCTACTTGCAATAACTGCCGTAGGACTTATTGTATACTATTCCCGCAAGAGAATTATAATAACCAAGAGTTGAAATTTATTCTTTTTAGATTAAATTTGGGCTCAGTACTGTATAAAATGTACAAAAACCAACTAAAACCTGTATTAGATTTTACTGTTGCACTTGTAGCTTTCATTTTGTTAAGTCCTGTTTTTCTTGTTGTTAGCTTGCTGCTGGCAATAAGTAATAATGGGAAGCCATTTTTCTTTCAGAGAAGACCCGGTAAAGATGGGAAGATATTTAAGATCATCAAGTTCAAGTCGATGAATGATAAAAAGGACAAAGATGGTAATTTGCTCCCCGATTACGATCGGTTGACATTTGTTGGTAAAATTGTAAGAAAAACCTCTCTTGATGAACTGCCTCAGCTACTTAACGTGCTGAAAGGAGATATGAGTTTGGTTGGACCCAGACCGCTTTTGCCCGAATATCTTCCATTATACAATGCGATACAAAAAAGAAGACACGAGGTTAGACCGGGAATTACGGGTTGGGCACAGGTGAACGGGCGCAACGCCCTGAGTTGGGAAGAAAAATTTCACTACGATGTGGAATATGTTGATCATGTATCTTTCGTATTAGATATGAAGATAATCTTGATCACATTAGAAAAAGTGTACAAGAGACACGGGATAAACCCCAATAATTATGTGAGTGTGGAACCGTTTAAAGGGAGTTCTGTATGATTCTTTATGGAGCCAGAGGACAGGCAAAAGTGATCTATGACCTCATCCTTTCAAACAACCACCTGCTGGAGTATTTGGTGGATGATAACCCACCTGAGAATTTTCCGCATAATCTGGCCATCTATAAGCCGGAAAAAGGGTTAATCCAAGGAAAAAAGGTTATTATTGCGATTGGTGATAATAAAATCAGAGAAAAGATATGTAATGACATAAAGTTTCTCTGCGAATTTGAAACAATGCAGCACCATACCGCCTATGTTTCACGATTTGTGCAGATTGGAGAAGGTACTGTGATCATGCCGAAAGTGTGTATTAATGCAGAAGTGAAAATAGGTAAGCATTGTATTATTAACACTGGAGCAGTTATTGAACATGAGTGTGTTATCGAGGATTTTGTACATGTTTCACCCAACGCAACTTTGGCGGGAAATATTATGATTAAAAAGGGTGCCCATATCGGTATGGGAGCAAATATTATTCAAGGAGTGACGATTGGTGAGAATGCCACTGTCGGGGCAGGATCTGTAATCTTGAATGATGTTCCTGATAATGCCGTAGTCGTGGGAAATCCTGGACGGCTTATAAAGATGAAGCAAGAAAAATGAAAAACGAAAAAATTTGGCTTTCATCGCCTCATATGGGCGGTGCCGAAATGAAATACATTCAACAGGCATTTGACGAAAACTGGATTGCTCCGCAAGGTCCTAATGTGAATGGTTTTGAGCATGATATCGAAAAATTTCTTAATGAAGATATTTATGTAGCAGTATTAAGTTCAGGAACTGCGGCATTACATCTTGCACTTATTTTATTGGGTGTAGAGAAAGATGACTTTGTCATATGCCAATCCTTAACGTTTTCTGCTTCTGCAAATCCTATCGTCTATATGGGAGCTGTCCCGATTTTTGTAGACAGCGAGAAAGATACCTGGAATCTGTGTCCCAACGCTGTTGAAGACGCGATAAAGTATGGGATTTCTAAAGGGAAGAAACCAAAAGCTATTATTGCTGTATCATTATATGGAATGCCCTACAAGGCAGATGAAATAAAGGCTTTGTCAGAAAAATACGAAATTCCGGTTATTGAAGACAGCGCGGAAGCGTTGGGAAGCTCCTACAAAGGACAAAAATGTGGAACTTTCGGTGACCTCTCGGTTCTTAGTTTCAATGGGAACAAAATAATTACAACCTCAGGTGGCGGCGCACTTATCCTTAAAGATATGGAGTTTAAGAATAAGGCGGTTTTCTTGTCAACACAAGCAAAAGATGATGCGCCACATTATGAGCATACTTATATTGGATACAACTATAGGATGAGTAATATTTGTGCAGGGATTGGTAGAGGGCAAATGGAGGTGCTTGCGGAAAGGATCGATCAACGCCGAAAAAACCACTTCTTTTACAAAGAAATATTTAAAGATCACCCACACTTTAAGCTACATATGGAGCCAAGTTCAGATTTCTTTTCTAACCATTGGCTTAGTATCGTTCAGCTCGACCCTTCATCGAAAATAGATTCAGCACAACTTCGACATAATTTTCATCAGCAAAATATCGAGACAAGGCCAGTGTGGAAACCAATGCACATGCAGCCAGTGTTTAGGGATGCTTTATTTTTCGGATCTCATCTCTCTGATAATTTGTTTAGGAATGGTCTCTGTCTACCATCTGGCTCTAATCTTTCCGACAAAGATTTTGTAAGGATTAAGGAAGTACTATCCGAGGTATTCTTATTATCATAAGGAAAAATTGAAAATTAGTCGAATTTTCGTATTTTCGTATACTTTAGTGTGGCTCTCTTTTGTGAGGTAGTTATTTTTTGTTTATTAATCAATTAATGAAATGAATTTCCGCAAAAAAATCAGGAAGAAAATATACAGCGGGGATAATATTATGAACTTATCAGATATAAGATATTTACCACGATGGATAATATTGTTAATTGATGTTTTCTTTATTTTTCTCGCTATTTCTTTTTCTTGTTATCTTATAGAAAAGCTGAGCTTTAGTACCCAAAAGGTTTTTTATGACGGGCGATATATGTATGGGTTGATTGTGGCTACAAGTGTTGTATTCATGGTGGCTTTCCGTACATATGCCGGAATTATTAGACATTCTACATTTATTGATCTTTTTAAGCTTTTCTTGGCTACTTTATGTACAGCGATTGTTGTCGGTGTCATTAGTTTCTCAGTACGGATTGTTTCAGGATTCCGAATGATTCATATGTCGGTTCCTTTCCTAGCAATTTTTTTTGCATCTTCTTTTATGTTGCTGTTCATATTCCGACTTTTTGTGAAAGAGTTCTTTCACATTGCGCGTGAATTTAGGCGAAGTACTCTCAAGAAAAGGATTTTGGTTTTGGGTATTGATGAGCAGTCCATTGCTATTGCAAGAGCTATCCTGGATAATCCAAATTTGCCTTACCATGTAGTAGGATTTTTAACCCAAAGACACGACTCCAAACGTGCTCATTTGCTTGGGAAACCCATATTCATTAAAGAAAAAATAGAACGAAATACGAAGGAAGACCTTGCGTTAGATGGGGTTTTGATAGTTAAGGAAATGATGGCCAAAAACGAGATGGATTCTTGGGTTAATCTTTTTCTTGAAAAAGATCTTCAAGTTTTCAAAGCGCCTTCTGTACAAAAACTGCGAGATAGTGATTTTGGGATGACTATCCGAAATCTTCAGATTGAAGATCTTCTCAATCGTAAACCGATCAGGATCGAAAATGAAGAGGTCAAAAAAAGACACTATAAGAAATCCGTATTGATAACCGGTGGAGCTGGATCAATAGGAAGCGAAATATTGAGACAAGTTGCACAATTTGATCCCGAAGTCATAGTTGTCGTGGATCAGGCAGAAACGCCGCTTTACGAGATAGAGCTTGAAATGCGCAAAAGCTATCCTCATATTCAGTTCAAGTTTGTTCTAGCAGATATTTCTAACATTCATAGGATTGAACCGCTTTTCGAGAAGTACCGTTTCTCTATGGTCTATCATGCGGCTGCTTACAAACATGTGCCAATGATTGAAGAAAATCCACATGAAGCAATTTTGGTCAATGTGCTCGGCAGTAGAAATTTGGCCACGCTGTCTTGTAAGTACAAGGTAAACCGGTTTGTAATGGTATCAACGGATAAGGCGGTAAAGCCAACCAATGTGATGGGTGCATCGAAACGAGCTGCTGAACTTTTTGTGCAGGCACTGCAGAATACCGAAGGAAATATTACAAAATTCATTACCACACGTTTTGGGAATGTTTTAGGTTCAAATGGTTCTGTAATACCGCACTTCAAAAAACAGATTGAAGCAGGAGGTCCGGTTACAATCACTCATCCCGATATTGTGCGGTATTTCATGACAATCCCCGAAGCTTGTGATCTCGTTTTGCAAGCAGGTACAATGGGCAAGGGAGGTGAGATTTTCGTTTTTGATATGGGGGAACCAATGAAAATTCTTGATCTTGCCACAAGGATGATTAAGCTATCAGGATTTGAGCCAAATTCTGATATCAAAATTGTTTTCACAGGTTTAAGACCGGGCGAGAAATTATATGAAGAACTGTTAAGCGATGACGCTAAGACAATGCCTACCCACAACGAGAAAATAATGATTTCAAAAGATCCTACAATGGCTTATGAAGAAATCGAGGTTTTCTTCAAAAGAATTATTCGTTCTGCCTTTCGAAGGGAAAAAGTTGAAGTGGTGCAGATTTTGAAGGAGATCGTTCCCGAATTCAAAAGCAACAATTCCATTTACGAGGTTTTGGATAAGTAATACAGAATTGTATATTTGCAAAAATTTTTTTAGAAGATTTATAATGAATAAAAATATTCCATGGTTCCTATGCGTCATTTTTTTTATTACCGCATGTAAAACAAAAGAAAAAACCAGCCAGTTAAACTACATGCAAAATGTAGAACAGGTCGCGGTAGAAGCATCGATGAAGAATGCTTATCCTACAATCCAGATCGGGGATAACCTTTTGATCTACGTCACTGCAAAAAACATGGATGTAGTAAGACCATTCAACCAAAATTATTACTCTACTCAAACTTCCACCGCAGTAAATGCGCCTTCTTCTGAAAAACCTTACATTGTTGATACATCCTACGAAATCGACTTTCCAACACTGGGTAAAATTAATGTTCAAAATAAAACTGTTGAAGCGATCAAGCAAGAACTCACTACGCAAATTTCAAAATATGTGATTAATCCTACGGTTACCGTTCGGCTTGCAAACTTCAAAGTTACCGTATTGGGTGAAGTCGCTCGACCCGGTATTGTGGGTGTACCGGAGGGACAAACTAATCTCTTGGCTGCATTAGGTTTAGCTGGAGATGTCACAATGTATGCTGATAGACGCAACGTACTTATTGTGCGTAACGCTGATAACGAAATTTCTAAGCATCGAATCGATATGATGGATGCTAATTTCATCAATTCCCCCTATTTTCAGTTGAAGCAGAATGATGTAATCTATGTTGCGTCGAACGAAAACAAAGAAAAAGTTGCAAGGCAGGATCCAAACACCGGTATATACATTGCGGTTGCAGGTATGGTGATCGGTCTTGCGGGCATTTTTATTACCATTTTTAAAAAATAATTTAGTTTAGAAAATGAGTCAGATCTCAAAAGCAGAAAATTCAGAAGAAATAAATATAAGCGAGATAATTAGACCTTACCTTAATAAATGGAAATGGTTTTTACTTTCGTTATTTTTGCTCATATCTTTGGTTTTGTTTTACATTTTAAGGACATCACCAGTCTATGAAATACGTTCTACAGTACTCATTCGTGATGTCAAAAAATCGGCTCTGGATTTTGGGATGATGTCTGAACTTTCAAGTTTTGGTGGACGATCTTCGAGTACGATTAATAATGAGATGGAGTTATTGAGGTCTAGAAAGCTCATGAAGGAAGTAGTAGAGCGACTAGGCATTCGTACAAAAGTTTTTGCCGAAAATGGATTGAAAAAACCTGAATTATATGGGGAAATGATGCCCTTCGCTGTAAAAGTTATCACGGAAAAGGAGATTGACCCTGATGTAAAAATACGACCGGTCAAGGTTAAGATGTCAGGTGATATACTTACACTTGATGCAGATAATTTTAGCAAGCCAATTACGACCACATACAACAAGACTATCAGCTTGCCCTACGCAAATTTGATGATTGTAAAAAACCCGAATTTTAATAAAGTCAAAGCAAAGAAATTAGAAAACTTCTTTTTCACCTTTACTCCTGAAGAGAAAACCGTCATCGATTTACAGAAGAATCTTGATATTAGTCTAGTAGACAAAGACGCGACTGTTATTGGCATTAATTTTAAGTATGCCAATATAGAGAAAGGAAAAAAAGTTGTAAATACACTCATCGATGCTTATAATGATGACGCAATCAATGATAAAAATTCCGAATCAAAGAAAACCAAAGAATTTATTGATGAAAGACTTTCTATTATTACCAATGAATTAGGGGAAGTTGAAGATGAAAAACAAAGATTTAAAACCGCAAATCAAATTACTGATATTCCTACCGAAACACAAATTAATTTAGGGAATTCGGCGGCATCCAGATCGAGGTTGTTAGATACTGAAACACAGTTATCAATTAATAATGATTTGATTAGCTATCTTTCAAAACAAGGTACAAATCAAGTTTTGCCATCTACAATTGGTCTTAGTAATCCCACAGCTTCAGCAAATATTAGCACTTATAATGAGTTGGTTATGGAGCGAAATAGACTTCTAGAATCTGCAACGCCGCAAAATCCAGCCATTGTAGAACTTACAAAACAGATTGCCAATGTAAGAACTGCAATCATGGATAATCTTGTTAAGAATCGGACTAGTTTGAGCGAAATTCGCAATCAAATTATAAGTGAACAAAATGTACTGAACTCCAAAATTAGAAAAGTTCCGGTTTGGGAAAAAATGTTTAGAAACATTGAAAGACAACAATCCATCAAAGAAAATCTTTATCTTATTCTCTTACAGAAAAGAGAAGAAACCGCTATACTTTTAGCAAATACTACACCGAAGGCAAAAATTGTTGACTATGCTTTTCCTTCAATAAAGCCGGTAGCTCCAAAGAAACTTATAATTTTACCTGTGGGCGTTATACTAGGTTTACTGATACCCGGTATGTTTATTTATCTACGTGAGATTCTGAACAATAAAGTAAGAAGTAAGCATGATCTAGAGAAGATAAGTAAAGCAAACATTATTGGCGAGTTACCAAGTGTTGTTAAGGGTGAATCTGACATTGTTGTACAGAACGATTTGTCACCAATGGCTGAAGCATTTAGAATTTTAGTTACCAACATGAAGTTTATGCTTCCAAGAAAAGACAAAGCACAAATAATCTTTGTTACATCTTCAGTGAAAGGAGAAGGTAAGACATTCGTTTCCGTAAATATTGGTCTTACCTTGGCAAATGCTAAAACTAAAGTTCTCGTCATTGGCGCCGATATTAGGAATCCACAGTTGCAGAGATATAATCCTTCTGCAAAAGGCATTGCCGGGTTAACAGAATATTTGTATGACTCAACGATAAAACCTGAGGATGTAATTCACCAGTCTAACATAAATTCCTACTGTGATTTTCTTTATTCTGGAAGTATTCCTCCTAATCCAACAGAGTTGCTTAGCAATGGTAGAATGAAAACCTTAATTGATGAAGTAAGTAAACGTTATGATTATGTCATTTTGGATACAGCACCTTTGATGTTGGTTACAGATTCATTATTATTTGCAGACTATTCAGATTCTACTGTTTACGTTACCAGATCCAACTATACGGAAAAGAAATTAATAGATTTCGCAGATAATTTAATTGATCAAAAGAAAATCAAAAATGTAGCATTTGTGTTGAATGATGTTAAGAAGGAGTATTTCAGCTATGGAAATAAGTATGGTTATGGTTATCAAGCTGAAGAAAAGACTTGGTTTCAGAAGCTTATAGGTAGAGAATGAAGCTAATATTTAAAAGAATATTAAATAATAGTTTCCTACAAGACAGTTTTTGGGCACTTTTGGGGAATGTCATATTTAGAGGTGCTGCTTTGATCACCTCTATCATGCTTGCACGCATTCTGCAAAAAACTGTTTTTGGTGAATTTAACTCCCTGAAGAACACACTTACGACGCTTGCAATTTTTACTACATTTGGTTTGGGGTACTCTTCAACAAAATTCATTGCAGATTATATCATTCTAAAAAAAACTAATCCTAAATATTTGGTAAGAAAGATTTACACTATTACCCTTGTTTTCAGTGGGTTAATTTCATTTCTTCTGTATGTCTTTTCGTCAAAAATTTCTCTTTTATATTATAATAGTCTTACATTCTCGCAAGAAATAAAAATTCTATCTCTCTGGGTGCTGCTCACAGCGGTTTCAACTGCTCAGAATGGTGTTATTGCGGGTTTTGGAATATTTAAAAAGCTTACATCAGTTAATATTGTAATGGGATTAGTCACCATCTTATTTCTCCCTGTTCTTGCTTATTATTATGGATTAACAGGAGCATGTTTTGCTTTGCTACTCATTCAGGCCGCTAATGCAGTTTTATATTTTATATTGATTGACAAAGAACTTAAGCTATTAAGCACCAATTCATTTAAAAACATATCTACACATACAGAACCGGCATATAAAGATATTCTGATTTTCTCTCTACCCTTAACTCTTATTGAGGCATTCTTTTCTCTTTTTCTCTGGTTGAATTATTTTTTGCTTCAAACTTATCAGAATTATGATGAGGTTGCTTTGTATGCAGCTGCAATGCAATGGTATATTGTATTGCTATTTATTCCTACTGTATTAAGAAACGTTATACTTTCCTATTTTTCAAAGAACGATTCTGCTTCAAAAAAACAAGTTTTGAGAAACGCTGTCCTAATTTCATTTGTAACGACTCTTTTTCCAGCTTTGTTATTAAGTTTTATTGCCCCATATATTTCAAAAATGTACGGGGAATCATTTCATGGTCTCACTACGGTATTAAGGATTGTAATCTTTATTCCGGTTTTTTCTAGTATCTTGAATGTCCTTGAACAGTTTTTATTCTCATGTTCTAAAAATTGGATCGTTTTTATTATCTGTTTCACAAAGGATTTTCTAACATTTCTTATATTCTTTTGTGTTTTGTACTTTTGGAATGTTCAGCATGGTGCAATATATTTAACTTCTGCATATCTGCTGATGAATGTTGTAACTATGGTTATTTATGGATTAATCTATTACAGGACTGATGTTTTTAGACAGTATTTGAAGTCAGTTAACTAAACATTCGGCAGTAATTTGTTTTAATGGATAAAATTGTAGCAATAATTATATTAATATTTGGAATAGCTATTTTCAGCTATGCCCCGTTAAAATATGATTATGGGTATAGTGTATTTTGTGGTGTGGCTTATGTCGTAATAATTTTATTGTATAATCTTGTTAGAAAGAAGGCGAATTATTTCGATTTCGACTCGTTATTCTTTTTCACCTTTTTCTTTGTCACGCTTTACTATCCCATATTCATGTTTGAAACCGACGCGACTAGATATGTGTTCTTTTTATTTCAATTTGATACAGATGTAATTCCCAGATCTTCAGCATTGGCTGTTTTGGGTATGGCAGCATATGTTTTTGGGTCATTATTAGTTTTTCCAAAAAGCAATAAACAAGAAGATAGTAATGAAAAGAAAAGCGGCAGATTAGTTAAGACTAAAAAATTTTATTATATTGCTCTAATACTTTTCATTCTTTATATTGCTACAGGTGGCTATTTTGAATTGAGAGCAGTTTATTTTGGAGGAGTTTATGAGGCCAATCCTGTTTCAAAGTACATTAATTTGTTTTATCCTGCCTTTCTTTTCGCAGGCATCATCTGTGATTTTTATAATGCAAAAATTATTTCTCCCAACAAGTTCAGGTTCAGAAAAATTAGTATTATAGCATACATAACAATATTGGTAATTGTGCTCGGACTTTTGTTTGCAGGTAGTAGGACAATTCCCTTACAAGTTATTTTGATGATTTTGGGTCTTTATTCTCTTCTTTACAAAAAGGTAAATCTTATTAGATTTTTAGGTTTTATCCTTATTGGATTGATAACCATGTTCTCAGTGGTAATATTACGAGGATATCAACAGGACTCAAAAACTAGCGGTGCAGATATCGTTATGGATTTGATTATCAACAATCGTAATAATTTCTTAGCCATTGAACAAGTAAGGGATAACGGTTATACTTATGGAGAATCAATGCTATCCCAATTTGTTGCACCGATTCCATTCTTTCAAAACCTGTTGCTCAGTAGTGGATACAAAGAACAAGAATTATCGTCGCAAAAGCTTTTTACGTTTATTACCCTTGGAGAACTGGATAAGTTTTATGGTATTGGGACTACTATTATAGCAGATGTTTATATTGCATTTGGAGTAATTGGAGCTATTTTTTTTATGAGTTTTCTGGGTTATACCATTAATAAAAATCGCATTAAAGCTAACAATAGTATCTTTGCACTTACTGCGTACGCCATCTTTATCTCTTATTCAATCTATCTTGCGCGTGCGGAATATTTTTTCTTTATGAGATATTTAATATGGACATTAATGATTGTTTTATTAGCAACAAAAAAATTTAGATTCAATTAGATTTATGAAAGAGTTTTAGATTTATTGTTTAATTCATAATTAATATAGCTTTAAGATACGAAAAAAAGATAAGTAATGAAATTATTATATTGTATTCCGACACTGGAAACAAGCGGGGGAACAGAAAGAATTGTTGTTGAAAAAATAAATTACCTGATCGATAATGGTTACGAAATAATCATCATAACGACTGAAGGCAAATCCCGTAAATCTTTTTTTAATTTAAATGCGAAAGCAACAGTTATTCCTTTAAATATCAATTTTAATGAGGTCCTCAATGAAATACTGCCACTAAAATTACTGAAGACAAAAAGTAAATTACGGTTATATAAACAACAGCTTAAGCAATTAATAGACAGGGAATCAATAGACATTGTGATTTCAACTGGTGCAAAAGAATTGGAGTTTCTTGGAAAACTCGACATTTCCGCCAAGAAAGTCTGCGAGCTACATTTCTCTAAAAATTTTCGAAAGCAGGCCTACATTTCCAGAAGTGCCAATATCTTCTGGAATTTGATTGGCGAACTGCGTACCAGAGAATTGATCAACCAAACAAAAAATCTTGACAAACTCGTAGTATTAACAAAAGAGGACGAATCGGAATGGAAAGAATCGAATGAAAACATTACCCAAATCTATAATTTTAGTGCTTTCGAATCCGAAGAAGTATCCAACTTAAATACTAAAACCGTAATTGCCGTAGGAAGATTGGCAGAACAAAAAGGCTTCGACTTGCTCATCGATGCATGGTCTTTGGTAGTTGCAGAAAATAATGATTGGATACTTAGAATTTTGGGTACAGGACATTTAGAAAACCAGTTGAAAGAGCAAGCTAAAAGACTTGGAATATTTGATTCCATTGTTTTCGAAGGACAAACTGATTTTGTTGCAGAAAAAATACTTCAAAGTGCTATATTTGCACTTTCATCTAGATATGAGGGATTTCCATTAGTTTTGTTGGAGAGCATTACCTGCGGAGTACCAATCGTTAGTTTTGATTGTAAAACAGGGCCAAGCGAAATCATAACCGCAAACGACTGCGGAATACTCGTTCAAGACGGAAATATTCACGAATTTGCCAAATCACTCATTAAAGTAATGAATGACGAGGAGTTGAGAAAAAAAATGGGAGAAAAAGCAAAAGAAAAGTCCCGTTTTTTTTCTAAAAAATTTATTATGAACCAGTGGACCGCATTATTTGATGAGTTAATGAAGGTTAAGAAATGATACTTATAGACACAATCTTCATCAACAATGGTGGGGGTAAAATTTTACTTGATTATCTTTATGATGTGTTGGGCGCCATTCCAAAACACAAAATCATTATGTTAATCGACCACAGAATTAAGTCTGAGTATTCATTGAAGAAAGACGGTGATATTGAGTTCATTTTCTTGAAGGGACTGACTGAGCGCAACAACTTCTACAAAAAAAACGCAACAAAGTTTAATACAATATTATGTTTTGGTAATATTCCTCCAAATATCAGGACAGATGCCAAAGTTTATACCTATTTTCATCAGCCAATGTATTTGAATATTCCAAAAGAGTTTAGTACTTTGGAAAAAATCAAATTTAAGCTGAAGATTTTTATTCTCAATTCATATAAAAATAATACCGATTTTTGGTTAGTGCAAAGTCTATTCATAAAGGATGAACTGCAAAAAAAGTTCAAATTACCTGAGAAAGCAGTAAAAAAGTTACCTTTTTATCCTCCTTTCAAAGATGAAAAAACATATCAAAGAATACCTAATACGTTTCTGTATGTAAGTAATGCTAATCCGCATAAAAACCATTTTAGATTAATTGACGCATTTTGCCAGTATTATAACCAGCAAAAGAAAGGTGAACTCACACTCACAGTGAATCATACCTTTCCGGAAGTAGTAAAATATATAGAGAAAAAGGTGAAAGAAGGATACCCCATTAATAATATTGGTTTTATTTATAGGGAAGATCTGTATAGGTATTATCATACCCATGAATATCTAATTTTTCCAAGTTTAGCTGAAAGCTATGGACTGGGAATTATCGAAGCAATCGAAAACGGCTGTAAGGTTTTAGGAGCAGACTTGCCTTATATGCATGAAATTTGCGTTCCGACGCTTTCGTTTGACCCTTTACAGACGAACGAAATATTTAAATGTTTGATGAAGACCGGCGAAGCAGATAACCTCCCGTTCTCAAAACCCAAAACACGAAATCAAATAGACGAGCTAATAAAATTATTGACCTCGAATGAAAATTAAGGATAAAACTCTCCTCATAACAGGAGGTACAGGTTCCTTTGGAACAGCTGTACTAAATCGCTTCTTGAAAACAGACCATTTCAAGGAAATCCGTATCTTCTCTCGCGACGAGAAAAAGCAGGACGATATGCGGAATCTTTATAAAGACGATAAAATAAAATATTACATTGGAGACGTAAGGGATTACACCAGTGTTGAACCCGCAACAAAAGGTGTGGACTATGTTTTTCATGCTGCAGCACTGAAACAGGTGCCATCTTGCGAATTCTTCCCAATGCAGGCGGTAAAAACCAATGTGGAAGGAACGCAGAACGTAATCCGTGCTGCTGCTGCAAGTGGCGTGAAAAAAGTGATCTGTCTTTCCACTGACAAAGCGGCATACCCAATTAACGCAATGGGAATATCTAAAGCAATGATGGAAAAAGTTGCAGTAGCTGAGTCCAGAAATCTCACCGATACGGTTGTTTGCCTTACCCGTTATGGAAACGTTATGGCATCCCGAGGTTCAGTAATACCTCTTTTTGTAAAGCAAATTCAAGCTGGGCAGGAAATTACGGTGACTGATCCAAAAATGACAAGATTTCTAATGTCACTGGAAGAAGCTGTGGATTTGGTTTTGTTTGCATTTGAACATGGCAATCCCGGAGACCTGTTTGTCAATAAAGCACCTGCAGGAACTATTGGGGACTTAGCACAAGCTCTAAAGGAAATGTATAAAGCTAATAATCCAATCAAAATTATTGGCACACGGCATGGAGAAAAATTGTATGAAACGCTTTGTACAAGAGAAGAAATGATCAAAGCACAGGATATGGGAGAGTTTTTCAGGATTCCTGCAGATAATAGAGATTTGAATTATGCACAATATTTTTCCGAAGGAGTCAGTAATGTTGACGACATTCAGGATTACCATTCTCACAATACTGTACAGCAGGATGTTGAAGGTATGAAAAAATTACTGGGAAAACTTCCACTAATTAGGAAGGAGGTGTTCGGAGAAGACGTATTGCAGTATCCTGACTAAAATTTATGATAATGAACGATCCACAAATTATCTCAGGAAATAGTTATGCAGACCAAAGAGGGATTTTATTCTATAATAATGACTTACGACTCGACGAGGTAAAAAGACTATATTTTATTGAAAGTGTAGATTTGCACACCGTGCGTGGTTGGCAAGGACATAAAATAGAGAAAAGATGGTTTTCTGCAGTAGTCGGATCGTTTGAGATAGAAGTAATTTCCTTTGAAAATATGGAAAAAGGCAGCGCTATCGAACAAAAATTTGAGCTTGATAGTCCCGCCCAAGTGCTCCATGTACCAGCAGGTTACCTTACTGCAATAAGGAGTCGTGAACCGAAGTCCCGTTTGTTGGTATTCGCAGACTATGCTCTTAAAGAAATAAAAGATGAATACAGGTTTCCTTACAAGAATTAATACATGAAAAAAATGAAAGTGGCCACAGTTATAGGAACAAGGCCTGAAATTATTAGATTGGCAGAATGCATCAAATTATGCGACACCTATTTTGAGCACATTCTTATCCATACGGGTCAGAATTATGACTATGAACTTAATGAAATTTTTTTTGAAGACCTGGAGCTGAGAAAGCCAAACCTTTTTCTGAATGTGGCAGGTAATCATTTGGGTGAAACTATAGGGAATGTTATTGCAAAATCTTATGAGGTTCTAGCCAAAGAAAAACCTGATGCACTTTTAGTGTTAGGAGATACCAACAGTGTATTATGTACCATTGCAGCAAAACGTCTCAAAATTCCAATTTTCCATATGGAAGCGGGAAATAGATGTTTCGACCAGAATGTGCCAGAAGAAATCAATCGAAAAATTTCTGATCATATTTCAGATATTAATCTCACCTACACAGAAAATAGTAGAAGATATTTGCTGAGTGAAGGATTTAGAAAAGACCACGTTTTCGTAACAGGCTCGCCTCTATTAGAAGTCCTCGAAAAGTATAAAGATAAGATTGAAAATTCTGATGTGATTTCAAAATTAGGTTTGGAAGAGAATAAATATATCGTTGTAAGTGCCCACCGCGAAGAGAATATCGACATCAAAAACCATTTCGAAATTTTGGCGGAATCACTAAATACGGTAGCTGAAAAATACGGATTGCCAATTATTTTTTCAACTCACCCAAGAACCAAAAACAGAATTGAGAAAAGCGGAATCCAATTCCATCCTCTAATCAAAAATGTACCACCGCTTGGATTTTTTGATTATGTAAAATTGCAAAAAAGTTCATACGTTGTACTTTCGGACAGCGGCACTATCAGTGAGGAATCAGCAATGATGGGATTTCCTGCAGTAAGTATCAGAACAAGTACCGAAAGACCTGAAGCGATAGATTGGGGAACCATCGTTTTGGGCGGAATTTCCAAAGAGAGTATGATCAACTCAATAGAAATCGCAAAAGGACTTGCACTAACCGCCGATGCTCAACTTCCTATTGAATATACGATCAAAAATACATCTGCACGAGTAGTTCGCGCAATTCAGAGTTATACTTCAATTATTAACAAAGTGATTTGGGACAAATAATGAAAAAAGTTTTAGTAATTGGCATAAAAGGTATGGCAGGGCATGTGGTCTTTCGAAAGCTACAGCAAGAAGGAAACTATGACGTTTATGGCGTTGCACGAAGCATTGAGTCTACGGATAAAACCTTTAATCTTGATGTAATCCACACTGATAAACTTAAAGAAATTATTGCTGAAAACCAATTTGATGCTGTAATCAACTGTATCGGAATTCTCAATAAAGATGCCGAAGATCATCCTGCAAAAGCCATTTGGTTCAATAGTTATTTCCCACATTTCCTTGAGGACATCACCAAAAATAGTGCAACGAAGGTGATACATATCAGTACCGACTGTGTTTTTTCGGGGAAAGATGCAGGAGGATATACTGAAGAAAGTTTCCGCAACGGTATCGGATTTTATGCACAGTCAAAAGCGTTGGGCGAAATTACAAATGGGAAAGACCTTACGATCAGAACCTCCATCATCGGTCCAGAACTTAATCAGAACGGAATTGGGCTTTTCCATTGGTTTATGTTCCAAAGTTCTGAAACTCAACTGGGAGGATTTACCAATGTTTATTGGTCCGGAATTACCACTATTGAACTTGCAAAGGTAATAATCGACGCATTGGAAAAGAATGTAACCGGACTAAAGCAGATATCTCGCGAAAAAATAAGCAAGTATAATTTACTGAAACTCTTCAATGAAATTTTCCGCGGAGGCAAAATGAACATTGTTGAAAATCCGGATTATTATTCGGATAAAAGCTTGGTTAGCATAAGAAACGACTACGAGTATCAGGTTCCGGATTATGTAACAATGCTCGAAGAAATGAAAACTTGGATAGAGGAAAACGAAATTTATGATTACAAAGGGTAGGCTTTTTGTTGTTTCGGAACTGTTTTTTCCTGAAGAAACTTCTACTGCTTTTGTTATGACAAAAATTGTCAATAAACTAGCAGAGAAATATGACGATATAGAGGTGGTATGTGGTATGCCGGTATATGATAACAATACTCAAAAGAACGATAACTATTTTTTGAAGGACTCTGTAAAGGTAACTAGAATTGAAACTTTCGCTGGATCAAAGAATAATTTGATCCAGCGATCAATTCGTTTTGTATCACTTAGTTTCTCGATGTTTTTTCTACTTCTAAAAAAAGTTAAGCGAAATGATACCGTTACAATAGTGACCAATCCAGCTCCAATCATCCTTCTTGCGTCACTACTGAAATTGCTAAGGGGCATGAAACTGGTTATTTTGGTTCATGATGTTTTTCCTGAAAATACGGTGCCAGCAGGAATTTTAAAAGATAAGAAATCAATAGTGTACAAGGTTCTTTGTACGCTATTTAATAAAGCATATTCATCTGCCGACAAACTTATTGTTGTTGGAAGGGACATGGCAAATGTTATGAAACTTAAGACGGCAAAGAATCCCAATCTCGAAATAGAAGTAATAGAAAACTGGTCTGAAAATAAGCTGGTGATTCCTAAAGATAACTTGCTGAGTACTGATAAAGTGGTATTTCAATTTGCTGGTAATTTAGGGCGCGTTCAAGGACTAAAAGAACTTTTACAGGTTATTCATCGATCAACCAATAAAAATACGGAATTTCATTTCGTTGGCGAAGGTGCGGTAAAACAAGAAATGATTGAGTATGTATCGGACAACAATTTGAAGAATATCATCTTTCAGAAAGGATATAAGAGGAGTGAACAAGTGGAGATATTGAACAATACAGATATTTCGATTGTAATACTCTCTCCAGGAATGTTTGGTTTGGGCGTACCTTCAAAAACCTACAATATCCTTGCTGCCGGGAAACCTATTTTATATGTTGGTGACAAAGACAGTGAGGTAGATCTATTAATAAAGGATCATGAAATCGGTTACAGCTTTAGTACAGATGAAAAATTGCTACAGTTTCTGGATCAAATAAAATTAGCCGATAAAGAAAAGTTTCGAATAATGGGCGAAAGATCAAGAAAACTTGCGAATAGTATTTATTCGGAAGAAACTATTCTACAAAAATATCAAGATGCTATTTAACTTTTTTGAAAATGGTGAAAGTTGGGATATTTGGTTATAGTGGTTTTATCGGCAAAAATTTAAGGGCTTCCTTGAAGACAGAATTCGAAGGTATTAAAATCAACTTTCGCAATCCATCATGGTCGTTGAATACAGAAGGGTTGGATGTTTTCATCAACTGCATCGGAAAAGCGCACGACCACAAAGGTACCGCCACTGAAGCGGATTACTACAAAGCAAACTACGAAATCGCTAAAGATATTTTTGAGGAGTTCGTAAAAAGTGAGGCGTCACTTTTCATCCACATAAGTTCCATTGCCGCGGTGGAGGAGAATGAGAGAGAGGAATTAATAAGTGAGGAATCCGTATGCAGACCAGTTTCCTACTACGGGAAATCGAAAAGGAAAGCGGAAGAATTTCTGTTAGGACAACAATTACCGGAAGGTAAAAAAGTGTTAATTCTGCGTCCCAGTATGATTCACGGAGAAGGCGACAAAGGAAATCTCACTTTGCTTTATAAGATAATTTCTAGAGGAATTCCGTATCCTTTGGGAGCGTTCGACAACTCGAGGACTTTTGCTTCTGTAGATAATGTTGTTTTTCTCATCAATGAAATCATTGCTCAAAAAGACAACATGGCGAGCGGAGTTTATAATATCTGCGATGACCAACCACTTTCAACCAGGAAAATCATTGAGATTATTGGAAAAGTAAGGCAAAGTAATCCGCCTGTCTGGAAAATTCCCAAATCCTTAATCAATTTAATGTCAAAAATAGGAAATGTGGCGTCACTTCCACTAAATTCAAAGCGATTGGGCAAAATGACTTCCAACCTTTTGGTTTCCAATGTAAAAATAAAGAAAGCACTCGGCATAAATGATCTGCCATTATCTGCGGAACAAGGAATGATAAAAACAATCAAATCCTTTACCAAGTCATCCTAAATTCTTTACTATACCCCTGCTTATATTTTGGATTTAATTTCGTCTCGTGATTTTGCCTAATAAGAAACAACCGTATCGATAAACCTGTTCTTACGCTGATTGGGATCTGTACTTCTGTTTTCAATCTTATTACTGTTCTCAAAAATACTTTCCGCATCTGTATATAAATCACTATTGGTCAAATGAATTTGAAAAGGGGTTTCTAAAATGCTGTTACTTGCTTTGGTAAACTTTGCTTTAATTGCGAAATCTCTCTTCATATCCAAAGTAGGGTACAGAAAAACCTTATTCAAATACACGTTCCCACTTATCGTTTCACCAATATAAATACCGTTTCCGTCCCCTGCCAAAATAACATTATCGAAAATTAGATTAGTAATCATCTTTGATTGTCCCAACCTGATAGAGGTACTAAGAACTTTGCCATTCTTGGTGATGTTTTTATTCAATTGCTCAATCCTGATGTTTTCGAATCTGGCATTCAATAAATTATTCCATTTTTCATTATCTTCAGTATAGAGTCCATACAATCCTTGGTTCCAGCTTTGTCCAATAAAGTTTAGATTTTGAGAACTAGCAGCTTCTTTAGTAACATATACACTTGCCAATCCATTTTCTCCTGCCCAACTCATGTAGTCGTATAAGTATATAATATCTGTATACTGCGAAATCAAGATGCCAATGTCGCTTAATGTGAAAATATTCGACAAGTGTGAGACCTCAGAATCTCCGCGAAATTCAATGCCTACGTTCGCATTCTTCATATTTTGCGGGTTATCGGCAATTTGAGAAAGTTCAGCACGTGTCAATTGTGTGACGTCTCCGAAAAGAAATACCTTAATATTCTCAAGAGTCGGCTTATGCACGGCACCTATGATGATCCCCCGATTACCACGTAATCTCTTCTTATTGGGACTGGATATAACTACTGTTAAATCCTTAATATAATTATAGTCATAATTTCTTTCATTTACATTTCCGCCAACTTTTCCCAGTGAAAAAACATATGTATTAGAACGGTCTGTCTCAAGTATGACTTTAGTTTTTGCCATAGAGGTGCCTTTCAGTCCTTTAACCATATATTCGCCTTTTTTGGTATAATAGTCGCCGGGACTGAGTGAGATATCGTAAAATACCGGGTCAAGTTTTGTAAGTGCATCTACGAGATCGACTTTGATATCAAACGGAAAAACTCCATACCATTCAGGATATGCAAAATCGGTAACTGAAATAATAGATCCGCTAAGGTTAATGTTCTCAAAAATCTTCACGCGATCGGCCTTGATTCTTGTTTGTTGTCCTTTGAGCGTTCCGTTTTTCAAAATTCCTCCGTCAAACTCAAGAACGATTCTTGATGCAAACTTATCAAAATCAATAAGCTTGTTATTCAAATTAAAAATATAGTTCCCCGGAATTACTAAACTTTTGTTTTCCGAATTACCAGCAGACTGTAAAGCACTTAGAAAAGCTGCAGAATCATCAGTTTTGCCGTCTCCTTTTGCGCCGAAATCGAGGAGCGTAACTTTCTTTTCAATTTTTTCCGGATTGAGCTTACTCTTTCCCGAAAATAAAGTAGTGAGAAAAACTAAAACTAAGGAGAGAATACTTGCTTTCATTTTGTGAGGTGTTTGTACAAATATAACATTTTTCAAAAGATACAAATCAATGACCATTATTTAATAAAAATTGAAGAGAAATTATCTTTTAGGGAGAAATTTTCTCTATTTTTGCAACTGTTATTAAAATCACAAATGCTTTACCTCATTGTCTTTATCGGATTATTTCTATTAGAACTCCTCTATTTCAAAATTGCCGATAAATATAACATTATCGATAAGCCCAACGAAAGAAGTTCGCATACCAAAATTACCTTGCGCGGCGGAGGGATTATTTTCTATTTCGGGGTGCTTGCATTTTTTATTACTGCAGGATTTCAGTATCCGTGGTTTTTCCTGGGCCTTACGTTAATCACGGTCATTAGTTTCTTAGACGATATCTATTCGCTCTCAAATAAAATCAGGATCGCTGTTCAGCTTACCAGTATGCTGCTCATGTTTTATGAGGTGCATCTGTTCGGATTCCCGATGTGGGTAGCTCTTGTTGCTCTGATTTTCTGTGGGGGGATCACAAACGCCTACAACTTTATGGATGGGATCAACGGAATTACGGTTGCGAATAGTGTAGCAATTCTGATACTGTTGGGGATTGCAAATAATAGTATTGGTTTCGTAAATCAGGATATTATCTATTTCTCAATAATTGCTTGTTTGGTTTTTGGTTTCTTTAACTTTCGACGGAAAGCGAAGACTTTTGCAGGCGATGTCGGTGCCGTAGCAATCGCTTTTATCATCCTTTTCCTCTTGCTGTTGCTCATGATAAAGACAGAAAACTTGATTTATTGTTTATTTCTTTTTGTTTACGGTATTGATTCGGTGATGACCATTATCCACAGAATCCGTAAAAAAGAAAATATCTTCGAAGCACACAGGAGTCACCTTTATCAATATTTAGCAAACGAAGCAAAAGTAAATCCACTGCTTGTGTCCGGAATCTATGCATTCATACAGGTATTAGTCGGTCTGCTTGTGATGTACATGAGCAATTTCGATTGGCGTATACAGTTGGTCTTTTTCGTCATGATGCTTCTTCTGGGCATATTGGTTTATATTCTGACTAAGAACACTTTGAAAAAGAAGTATAATTTTCAGTAAATGATGGTTCTGCCAAAATTTAACAAGTATATTTTTTGGAAGTCGGTCATAGATTTTGTTTTCTCGTTACTGCTGATTTTTGTTTTGCTTCCATTCATTTTTGTTTTGTTCATTTTGGCAACGATCGATACCAAATCACATGGACTTTTTTCACAGATAAGGATCGGAAGGTACGGTAAACCATTCAAAATTTTTAAAGTAAGAACAATAAATCCATCAACAAATGTCTGCTCACGATACGGGCGATTTTTGAGAAAAAGCAAACTTGATGAGTTGCCACAACTCTTCAATATTTTTCTGGGACAAATGAGTTTTGTCGGGCCGCGTCCGGATATACCCGGATATTATGACAAACTCGTTGGGAAAGATAGGGAAGTACTTCAACTAAAACCAGGTGTCACTTCACGGGCAAGCATCAAGTACATTAATGAAGAAGAAATGCTCAAAAATGTAAACAACCCCAACTATTACAATGACGAAGTGATTTTTCCCGAAAAAATAAAAATGAATTTGGAGTATTTACGAAGTTTTTCATTTAGGGAAGACCTTCTGATACTTCGTAAAACATATAATGTTTATTTTAAAAGTAAAAAATAATTTATATTTGCGAGGTCTAAAAGTACAAAAGATCAAAAATTTTTCTTCCAAAACTTCTTATTAATGAAAATTAAAGAAACCCCACTCAAAGACTGTTACATCATAGAGCCAACCATATTTGAAGACGAGCGCGGCTACTTTTATGAAAAATTCAACGAAAAAAAATTTGAAGAACTTACAGGTATGAATGGACATTTTGTTCAGGACAATATTTCCAAAAGTTCTTATGGCGTCCTTCGCGGATTACATTTGCAGAAAGGTGAACATGCTCAGGCAAAATTGGTATCGTGTCTGGAAGGTAAGGTTTTTGATGTTGCGGTAGACCTTCGCCCGGATTCCCCAACTTATGGGAAATGGTTCGGCGTTGAACTTTCTGCTGAAAACAAATTGCAGTTTTATGTCCCGAGAGGATTCGGCCATGGTTTTTCAGTGTTGAGCGATACCGCCATATTTTCATATAAGTGCGATAATTTCTATAATAAAGAAGCAGAAGGAAGCGTAATTTGGAATGATCCGGATTTAGATATTGACTGGAAACTTCCGCACGATATCGTTATTCTTTCCGAGAAAGACAGAGATCTTCCTTCTTTTTCGGAACACAATTTCTAGTTCCCCTCCATTGGAGGGGTGTCCGAAGGACGGGGTGGTTTTAAATGACCTTCTCAAACTTTAACCATTAAATCAAATGAAATGAAAAATATCATTATCACCGGAGGTGCCGGTTTCATCGGTTCACACGTCGTAAGAGAATTCGTGAAGAATCTTCCTAATACCAAAATCATCAACCTCGATGCTTTAACTTACGCTGGAAACCTCGAGAATTTAAAGGATATCGAAAACGAGCCCAACTATGTTTTCGAAAAAGCCGATATCACAAAACCGGAAGAACTGAAAGCAGTTTTCGAGAAATATCAACCAGATGCCGTTGTACATTTGGCAGCCGAATCGCACGTGGATAGGAGTATCACCGATCCAAACGCGTTCATTAATACCAACGTGATCGGAACCGCCAATCTTTTGAATCTGGCAAGAGAATTTTGGACGTTAAATCCTGATCACCAACACGGAAACTATCCTGATGAGCCAAGAACAAACCTGTTCTACCACGTTTCTACAGACGAAGTTTATGGCGCATTAGGCGAAACAGGATTCTTTACCGAGGAAACCTCCTACGACCCGAAATCTCCGTATTCCGCTTCCAAAGCTGCTTCTGACCATCTGGTGAGAGCTTACGGAAATACCTACGGAATGCCGTTTATTATTTCCAACTGTTCCAACAATTACGGGCCGAACCATTTTCCTGAGAAATTAATTCCGCTTTGCATCCACAATATTTTGAATGAAAAACCGCTTCCAATTTATGGAGACGGAAAATATACCAGAGATTGGCTGTATGTGATCGATCACGCGAAAGCGATTTTCCAGATTTTTCATGAAGCGAAAACCGGTGAAACCTACAATATTGGTGGATGGAACGAGTGGCAGAATATTAATTTGGTTAAAGAATTAATCAAGCAAGTTGACGAAAAAATCGGAAAACCTGCGGGTTATTCTGAGAAACTTATCACTTTTGTGAAAGACAGACCTGGACATGACAAACGCTACGCCATCGATGCCACAAAACTTGCAAACGATCTGGGCTGGAAACCATCGGTAACTTTTGAGGAAGGACTTTCTAAAACCATCGACTGGTTTCTGGAAAATAAGGAATGGCTCGATCACGTGACGAGCGGAGATTACCAGAAATATTACGAAAAACAATATAATTAGAATGAAAGGGATTATTCTTGCAGGTGGATCAGGAACAAGACTCTATCCATTAACCATCGCAGTAAGCAAGCAGCTGATGCCGGTTTTCGACAAACCGATGATTTACTATCCGCTTTCTACCTTGTTGTTGGCGGGAATCAGGGAGATCTTAATCATCACCACTCCGCACGATCAGGAAGCGTTTAAGAAACTTTTGGGTGACGGTTCCCCAATCGGATGCAAGTTCGAATATAAAGTTCAGCCAAGTCCAGATGGATTAGCTCAAGCTTTTATTTTAGGTGAGGAATTCATCGGCGATGATTCCGTGGCATTGGTTCTGGGCGACAATATTTTCTACGGAACCGGGTTGCCGAAACTCCTCGAAAGTAAAACTAATGTTTCTGGAGGTTGCGTTTTCGCTTACCAGGTTTCAGATCCTGAAAGATATGGCGTTGTTGAATTTGATGAAAATCTGAAAGCCGTTTCTATCGAAGAGAAGCCAACAAATCCGAAATCTAATTTTGCAGTGCCGGGACTGTATTTCTACGACAATTCAGTGGTCGAAATTGCCAAAAACCTCAAACCTTCGCCAAGAGGAGAGCTGGAAATTACGGATGTCAACAGAATTTATCTCGAAAAAGGGCAGCTTGAAGTGGGAGTAATGTCGCGCGGAACGGCGTGGCTCGACACGGGGACTTTCGATTCGCTGCACGAAGCTTCGGAATTTGTAAAAGTTCTGGAGAAAAGACAGGGCTTCAAAATCTCCTGCATTGAAGAAATCGCCTACAAAAAAGGTTTTATTAATAAGGAGCAGTTGCTCGATGCAGCCGATAAATATGGCAAAAGCGGTTACGGCGAATACTTAAAATCTTTGGTAAAATAAGGTATTTGTTACGAGAACATCAAACTAACATTACAAGAAAAATTTCTTGCATAATAAACCTAAATTTGCTCCCTTTAGGGAAGGGGTAATCAAATTTAGGTTTATTTTTTGAAGAGAATCAAAACGTTGGTTCTCTTTTTTTTATTCTTAAATTTGCACGCCCAAAACAATCTCCCTGCTTGTGGCAGACAAGAAACGAACTCAAATTTTCAAACCACTTCAAACCATAATTATGCGCACAAAATCAACAGGTAAAAAGAAAATCAACATCATCACTTTAGGTTGTTCCAAAAATGTCGTGGATTCCGAAGTTTTGATGGGACAGCTGAAAGCCAACGGTAAAGAAGTGGTACACGAAAAGAAAGGCGATATCGTGGTCATCAATACCTGTGGATTTATCGACAATGCGAAAGAGGAATCGGTCAACACGATTCTCGATGCGGTTGAGGCAAAGGAAAGAGGCGAGATCGAAAAGGTTTATGTGATGGGCTGTCTTTCCGAGCGTTATAAACCAGATTTGGAAAAGGAAATTCCAGATGTGGATCAATATTTCGGGACCAGAGATTTACCATTATTGCTAAAGCAACTCGGCGCAGATTACAAACACGAACTGGTAGGAGAAAGATTGACCACTACTCCAAAACATTTTGCTTACCTGAAAATTTCCGAAGGTTGCGACCGACCGTGTTCCTTTTGTGCAATTCCTTTGATGCGCGGCGGACACGTTTCCACACCCATTAAAAAATTGGTGGAGGAAGCCAAAAAGTTGGCGACGAAAGGAACGAAAGAACTCATTCTCATTGCCCAGGATTTGACTTATTATGGTTTAGATATATACAAAAAACGCGCTTTAGCTGATTTACTAAAAGAACTTGTGAAAGTTGACGGAATCGAATGGATACGTTTGCATTACGCGTTTCCGACTGGTTTCCCTGAAGATGTTTTGGAAATCATCAAAACCGAGCCGAAAGTCTGCAACTACATCGATATTCCTTTGCAGCACATCAATTCCGATCTTCTGAAATCGATGAAGCGCGGAACGACCCACGAAAAAACCGACGCTCTTTTAGCAAAATTCAGGGAAAAAGTTCCGGATATGGCGATCAGAACTACTTTGATCGTTGGTTATCCCGGAGAAACTGAAGATCGTTTTCAGGAAATGAAAGAGTGGGTTCGAGAGCAAAGATTTGACCGATTGGGTTGTTTCACCTATTCCCACGAAGAAAATACAACGGCCTACAAACTGGAGGACGATGTTCCGCAGGAAGTGAAAGAAAGAAGGGTGGAAGAAATCATGGAGCTTCAGTCCCAAATTTCGTGGGAGAAAAACCAGGAGAAAATCGGCAACATTTACCGCTGCATTTTCGACCGGAAAGAAGGAAACTATTTCGTCGGAAGAACCGAGTTCGATTCACCTGATGTTGACAATACCGTGTTGGTAGATGCAACAGATACTTATATTTCCATCGGAGATTTCGCTCATGTAAAAATTACCTCCGCGGAAGAATTCGATCTTTATGGAGAATTGGTTACGGTTTTGTAAGACAAAATTTCACTCTTTTGAACGATGATCATACAAAAAACTTCCTGCTTTTCAAGGAAGATTTTATTTTTGCCTAATCGCTCATTATCAGTAGTATTGCAGTTGTTTTTGTACGGTATTATGCAATAGTTAGTTAATAACCTTAACTTTTTTGGATTGATTTTAACATTCTTTAACAACCTTTGTTAATTCCCATGAATAAGGAGAAAACGAATGTTATTAACAAAAAATTAAGAAGGCGTTAACGGACTTTAACACTTCGAGTATTGCGGGTTATTTTTTCGAAATAAATTTGCAGAGTCAAAACCCATAAAAGTATTCAAAATGATGAAAAGAGTGACTCTCGTAATCATAATGATGATTTCAACACTTGGCTTATTCTCTTTCAAGAATAATGCCACAGATGCCAAAAAAACAAGTTTTGCATCGTACTACCACGATAAATTCAACGGTAGAAAAACAGCAAGCGGAGAAATTTTCAGTAACAAGAAATTGACCGCAGCTCACAGATCGCTTCCTTTTGGGACTGAAATTTTAGTAACCAACCTTAGAACGGGGAAAAGCGTGGAAGTAAGAATCAATGACCGAGGTCCTTTCCATTCTTCCAGAGTACTCGATCTTTCGAAGGCAGCGTACAAAGCAATCGGTGATCCTGCAAGGGGAACAATGCCGGTTGAATTTGAAATTGTCGAAAACGATTAAGATTTATAAAAAATTTATGTAGCGCCAAACCTAATAGTTTGGCGTTTTTTTGTGCGCATCTGTCAATTTGTCATAAAAGTTTCTGCGGCATAAAATTGGAGACCGAATTAACAAATCTTAAAATTTAAACTAAAAAAATATAAACAAAATGAGTAAAATAATTGGAATCGATTTAGGTACAACCAACTCCTGCGTCGCAGTAATGGAGGGTAAAGATCCGGTTGTAATTCCTAACGCGGAAGGTAAAAGAACAACTCCTTCCATCGTCGCATTCACTGAAGACGGCGAAAGAAAAGTGGGTGATCCCGCAAAAAGACAGGCGGTAACCAACCCGACCAAAACCGTTTATTCCATCAAGAGATTTATCGGTACGCACTTTAAAGATGATGCTGCAGAAATCACGAGAGTTCCATACAAAGTGGTTTCGGGACCGAATGACACGGTAAAAGTAAAAATTGACGACAGAGAATATACTCCACAGGAAATCTCTGCAATGATTCTTCAGAAAATGAAGAAAACTGCTGAAGACTATCTTGGTCAGGAAGTAACCAAAGCGGTAATCACAGTTCCGGCTTACTTTAATGACTCGCAAAGACAGGCAACCAAAGAAGCAGGTGAAATCGCAGGTCTGAAAGTGGAGAGAATCATCAACGAACCTACTGCAGCAGCTTTGGCTTACGGCTTGGATAAAAACCATAAAGACCAGAAAATCGCGGTTTACGACTTAGGTGGTGGTACTTTCGATATCTCGATCCTGGATTTGGGTGACGGAGTTTTCGAAGTATTGTCAACAAACGGTGACACTCACCTTGGTGGTGACGATTTCGACGATGTGATCATCAACTGGCTTGCTGATGAATTTAAATCTGAAGAAGGTGTAGATCTGAAAGCTGATCCAATCGCGCTTCAAAGATTGAAAGAAGCAGCGGAAAAAGCAAAAATCGAATTGTCATCTTCAGCACAGACTGAAATCAACCTTCCATATATCACCGCGACTGCAACAGGTCCGAAACACTTGGTTAAGCAATTATCAAAGGCAAAATTCGAGCAACTTTCTGCTGATTTGGTGAGAAGATCAATGGAGCCGTGCAAAAAAGCTTTGTCTGATGCAGGACTTCAAGCATCTGATATCGACGAGGTAATTTTGGTGGGAGGTTCTACCAGAATCCCGATCATCCAGGAGGAAGTGGAAAAATTCTTCGGTAAAAAACCTTCAAAAGGAGTAAATCCAGATGAGGTTGTAGCAATCGGTGCCGCAATTCAGGGTGGAGTTTTAACAGGTGACGTAAAAGATGTGTTGCTTCTCGACGTAACTCCGCTTTCATTAGGTATTGAAACAATGGGTTCTGTTTTCACCAAATTAATTGATGCAAACACTACTATTCCAACTAAGAAATCTGAGGTGTTCTCAACCGCTTCCGACAATCAACCTGCTGTAAGCATCAGAGTTGGACAGGGAGAAAGACCGATGTTTAATGACAACAAGGAAATCGGAAGATTCGATTTGACCGATATTCCACCTGCACCGAGAGGAGTTCCGCAAATTGAGGTAACTTTCGATATCGATGCCAACGGAATCCTAAGTGTTTCCGCTAAAGATAAAGGAACCGGAAAAGAGCAGTCGATCAAGATTCAGGCAAGTTCAGGACTTTCTGATGCCGAAATTGAAAGAATGAAGCGTGAAGCTGAAGAAAACTCTGCAGCCGACGCTAAGAAAAAAGAGGAAGTTGAAATCTTCAACAAAGCAGATGGGCTTATTTTCCAAACTGAAAAACAGTTGAAGGAATTTGGCGACAAACTTTCGGCCGACAAAAAAGCAGCGATCGAATCTGCAGCAGCAGAACTGAAAACCGCTTTCGAAGCCAAAGACATCGAATCCGTAAAAACCAAAACTGAAGCACTCGACGCAGCTTGGATGGCGGCATCTGAAGAGCTTTACGCACAAGGACAGCAAGCGCAGGGAGCTGCAGACGCAGGTCAGCAAAACCCGGGCGGAAACGCAGACGCAGAAGATGTGCAGGATGCAGATTTTGAAGAAGTAAAATAAGGATCGATTAAAACCGATTAATAATAATTATAAAAACGCTGTAAGCTACTAGTTTACAGCGTTTTTTTTGTTTTTTAAATCGTTTACAGAATTTTTTTCAGATTAAAAAAAAATTAGGGATAAATATTTTTCTAAAGGTGATGCCTACTTTACCACATTTTTCAACGCTTGATGAAGCTCATTATATTTAAAAATAAAACCTTTTGATTTAATTTTTTGGTTGCTGGCATTTACTCCGTTTAGAATTATTTCGCTCATTTCACCCATGGTAAATTTCAAAACCACGGCAGGAACTGCCATGGGAATGTAATTTTTATCCATCGATTTCGCTAAAGTTTTCATTAATTGTGCATTTGTCGGAATTTCGTCTGCACAGGCGTTGAAGGACCCATTCATGTTTTCATTTTCAAGAGCGAATAATAACATAGAAACCAAATCGTTCACATGGATCCACGGAAAATACTGCTTACCGCTACCAACTGGTGAAGCAAGATGAAGATTGGTTAATTTTTTTAAAGGTTCCAGAAATCCACCATGGGCGGAAATTACAGGAGAAATTCTAAGTTTTACAATTCTTTCCGAAATTGCTTCGAACCGGTTTGCGGATTCTTCCCACAAGCCACAAACTTCCGTAAGAAAATCTTTTTTTTGCGGTTCATCATTTTCCGTAGCAGCTTTTTCATCGTTCCAGTCACCGTAATAATTAATTCCTGAAGCCGAAATAAATGACTGTAGTATAATATTTTTTTCTTTTACCTTTTTCTCTAAAAACAGGGCAGAATCCACGCGGGAACTGATGATTTCCTTCTTGTATGCCGTAGTCCACCGTTTCGCAATTGTTGCGCCTGCCAAGTGTATGATGCTATGAATACCCTCTAGAGCACCTTCTTCCAAATAGTCATTTTCATAATTCCAGACAAATTCATGTTCGAAAATGTTTTGTTTTTTTCTCACCACGCAATGTGCAGTATAACCTCTTTCCTTAAGCGCAGAATACAATTTTTTTCCTATCATTCCGCTAGCTCCCGTGATTAAAATTTTTTTCATTTTAATTTTTTTTAATGTGGTGGAGATTTAGATTAAATTATTAATTTCCGTAATGTCAGAATCCTTATATTGGTGATAGACATTAAAATGAAATTCGTTTAATTTTTTTAAAGTTTTAAGTAAACTATTCTTTTCTTCAATATCTAATTTTGCAGATAAAACTCTGGAAGTGATGCTTACAGCTTCAACGGATTGATCAAAGTACTTTTTGCCAAGTTCGGAAATTTTCAATCGGGTTACCCGCTTATCTTTGCTGTCCGAAATTTCCTCCAGCAGTTTGTTTTTCACTAATCTTCTAATGATTTCCATTCCTGTCTGCTTTTCATGGGCATTCTTTTCTACCAGTTGCATTTTGGTTAGCATAGGTTCGTCCATAATTCTGTAGAGGTAGGTAAACTCTTCGTTGTATAATTCCGGAAAATCTTGCAGACCTCTGCGAATCATCTGTTTTGTAAAACGAGACAACAGGATGACTTGCTTGGCAATTTCATTTTCTAAATCGTTGACCTTCTTTTGCTCACTCTCCGAGATAAATCGTGGACTTTGACTTCTGTAATACTTGTTATTTAAAAAATTACGAAAATCTTCAATGGTGGAACTGTTTTTAGAACTTCCGGAATTTTCAAATTCTTGAACTTCTAAAAGTAAATTGATAAAAAAATTGGTATTCATGATTAAGAGATTAAAATTTGAGGTTCTGAATTGGGTTTTGCATAAGACAACTTTCCAATTTTTTCCGGTACATAATACGTATCCAACCCGGAATTCATCATTGTATTTTCTAGGTTTACAAATCCGTCTTTCTCTAAACGGGAAGGCTCAATAAACACATTTTGGATTTCGCCGATAATTAAATCCGTGTTGTTTTGTTTTATAGTGATTTTTTCCAGAAATTTCATTCCTATTTTTACCGACGCTTCTTTCACAAAAACAAACTGATTTTCAAAGATTTCCTCCTGGAAACCGCATTCCTTAAATTCGGATTGATTTTTAGGATATCGTGCAGAGGTTTGATGCGCATTTTTTATAAAATGCTCAGTAACAAAATTAAAAGTATAGTGATTAGTTTCCAAAATATTCTCCAAGGTATGCCGTTCGACGGTGTGTGGACGAGAAATATAGCCAAATAACGAAGGTTCTGCACCTATATGGATGACCGAATTAATGATGGATAAATTAGATTGCCTATTTTTATCCATTGTTCCTACCAAAGCAACTTGCCTAATGCCCGCAAGCGAGTTAATTAGTATTGTTCTATATCTTTTATCTAAATTATTTAAATCATTGCCGGAAATCTGAATCATCGTTTTGATATTTTATTTAATGAAATGCTGCGTTGTCTTGAGCACTTGAATCTGCTGATTTCAGGATTTCTTTTCCTGAGGTGTTTTTGGCTGACTCCCGAGTTCACCCGCTTTCTCCACATTCGAAAAGAACTCGGTTTCAGGTGCTTTCGCATCAGCTTGATCACATCGGATTCCGAGAGCTTAAACTGATAGACGATGGCTTCGAAAGGAGTTCTATCTTCCCAAGCCATTTCTATGATCCTGTCTATTTGTTTTTGTTCTATAATCATAGCATTTTTAGGAGATGTTTACATTCTTATTCCTTCTGCACTTTTCGCTGCAATACTTCACTTCGTCCCACACTTTTTGCCATTTTTTGCGCCAACTGAATGGTCTGTTGCAAACAGCGCAAACTTTCATGGGTAATTCGGATTTCTTCATTAAGACATTAAATGGTAACCAAAGAAATCGTTTGCCACTGATTGATCTCAATATCCTTTGCTTTCAAATCATGCAGCATATTGTAAAGACCGAAAAATGTTCTGTTCATATAAATAAAATGTCTGGATCCGCGGTTGGTATTCATGTTTCTCAGTTCATTCATTTTTGAATATTTTTGGCCCAGTTCTGCAATTTGAGCAAAAAAGATCTCGTCCGAAAAATCAAAGGTTTCTTGATTAAAGGGTTTTGTAAACAAGCGCAGCATTTCATGAAACAATTCACCGAAAAACTGCTTTTCTTCCACACTATCTTTCTCGAGCAAAATTTCTAATTCATACAATTTTTTAATAAAATATTCCTGATTATTCAGGTTTTCTTCTTTTGCCAATTCGAAATAGGGTACATAAAAATCATTGGGAATTTCTTTGATACAGCCGAAATCGATTACTTGGAGCTCGTCTTTAGCCGAAATCAGGAAATTTCCCGGGTGAGGATCTGCGTGCACTTTTCTCAGGTGGTGCAGTTGGTACATATAAAAATTCCACAACGTTTGTCCAATTTTATCACGCTGCTCCTGGCTGGGATTTGTTGAAATATATTCAGAGAAATGCAATCCGTGCATCCAATCCATTGTAATCACTCTTTCAGAGGAAAATTCTGGATAGTATTTCGGAAATTTAAGGTTGGGTAAATGTTTACATGCTGCTGCGATTTCTTGGCTTTGTTTGATTTCCAACTCATAATCGGTTTCCTCATAAAGTTTTTCTTCTACTTCATTAAAATAAGATTCTGAACCTTCTTTTTGAATGTTGAACATTCTCATCGCAATAGGTTTAACCATTTTTAAGTCGGTAGAAATACTTTCCCGTACTCCCGGATACTGGATTTTCACAGCCAATTCTTTTCCTCCTTTTTTCGCTTTATGCACTTGCCCGATACTTGCTGCGTTCACGGATTCGGCAGAAAATACATCAAAAAGGTCTTCAGGATTTTTCCCAAAATATTTTCTGAACGATTTTTTGACCAGTGCTCCGGAAAGTGGCGGAACAGAAAATTGTGATAAAGAAAACTTCTCTACATATTGCTGTGGCATAATGCTCTTTTCCATGCTCAGCATTTGTGCAACTTTTAGCGCAGAGCCTTTCAATTCTTTTAGGCTGTCATAGATATCAGCAGCATTATCTTCGTGTAGAATTTGCTTGGCTTGGTCTTCGTCTTTGGTGATTTTGTTGCCGTAATATTTTATATAATTTACCCCTACTTTGGCACCTGCTTTTAGCAAGTTTGTAGTACGTTCTATTTTTCCTGTCGGTATTTTATTCAGCGTTTTCATTGTCGATGGATTTTGTTTACTTCCCGAATTTTTCTTTATAAAGAAATTTACCTAAATCAATAAATTTTCGAATGGGTTCGTTGTCGATCAATTCAAAACCAGTATCAATTGTTTTTTCAATGTAGAGGTCGGTTTTCTCAAACTGAGGCGACTGGTCGTTTTTCCAAAATTCGATTATTGATATAAAATGCAGCCAAAGAATCTCTTCACGATACTTGTCGTTCCATCTTTGTAAATCTTTTGAAACCTTTTTTAATAGTTCTAACTCCTCAAAATGCAAAGTTTCCACAAATTGCTTGTGCAAATTTTTCAGCGATTGCATCTTTATCATCATCTGCCTTGCATTACCTTTCAGTAATTCTAGGACGAATGAGCGATTTAATGTTAAATTTTCAATAAAAATATAATAGAGATTCAGCAACTTTTCTTTTGAAGACTGAGATGCGTATCCCTCCGCACTGATGCTTAATTCCAGCGATTTCTCAAATAAAATTTTCAGGTAATCTCGCTCGATGGCTTCAAAGTTTCCATAATATTTATAAAATTCTTGCTCTGTGGTGTTTAAATCTTTAGCAAATTGGTAAATATTTTTTGGACGCTCGCCATGAATCAAAATATAGTCAGAATAAGCTTCGATAATGCTGTCTTTTGTGATTGTTTGTGTTTTCATTTTATAGGTGATTTATTTATTTGTAAAATATTGTACAAATATAAAAATAAAAGTATATATTTGGACAATTATTTTTACTCATGAAAAAAGCTATAATTATTGGGTCCGGTTTTTCATCTTTGTCTGCAGCGTGCTACCTGGCAAAAGCTGGACTTAATGTAAATGTTTTAGAAAAAAATGAACAGTTGGGAGGAAGGGCTTCCATGATGGAGATAGATGAATTCAAATTCGATATGGGACCGAGTTGGTATTGGATGCCTGATGTTTTCGAACGTTTTTTTGCAGATTTTGGTAAAAGCGTATCAGAATATTATACGCTTGAAAAACTTTCTCCGGCCTACCGAGTGGTTTTTGGTAAAAATGATTTCATTGATATAGAAGATACACCAGAAAAAATTATCCAAACTTTTGAAAATATTGAAAAAGGTTCGGGAAAGCATCTGAAAAGATTTATGAGTGAATCCCAAGAGAATTATAATATCGCTATGAAGGATTTGGTTTATCAGCCAGGGCTTTCAGTAACGGAATTGGTGTCATGGGAAACAGCAACGCGATTAGGTCTCTTCGTGAAAAATATCAGTCAGCAAATCCGAAAAAATATTAAGAATCCAAAACTGAGAAGTATTTTGGAATTTCCCGTCCTGTTTTTGGGCGCGAAACCAAAGGATACACCCGCTTTTTATAATTTTATGAATTATGCAGACTTTGGTTTGGGAACTTGGTATCCGAAAGGCGGTTTTAATGCCGTTGCTTTAGGGATGGTGAAGCTGGCCAAGGAATTAGGTGTGGATTTCAAGACCAATGCTGCGGTGCAGTCTATACAGACAGAAAAAGGTAAGGTAGTGAGTGTTTCTACGGAAAAAGAAACCTTCGCTGCCGATGTTTTCGTATCGGGAGCGGATTATGCCCACACTGAAAATCTACTTAAAAATAACAGAAACTACAGAGAAGAATCTTGGAAAAAGAAAACTTTTGCTCCCAGCTCTTTGCTTTATTATGTTGCTTTTGATAAGAAAGTTGAAACTTTGGAACATCATAATCTATTTTTTGACACCGATTTTGAACAGCACGCTGAGGAAATTTACGACACAATGACCTTCCCGAAAGCGCCTTTGTTCTACGCTAATTTTTCCAGCAAAACGGACAGCTCCCTTTGTCCGGAAGATAAAGAAATTGGTTTTTTCCTTATTCCTATTGCGGTGGATTTAGAAGATTCGGAAGAGATCCATGAGCATTATTTTAATTTAATCTTAGATAGGATTAAGAATTCAACCGGTGAAGATCTGAGGCCGAAGATTTTATTCAAAAAAAGTTTTGGAACCCAAGATTTCAAAAATCGCTATAATTCTTGTCGGGGGAACGCTTATGGTTTAGCGAATACCTTAATGCAAACATCTGTGCTAAGACCCTCCATAAGAAATAAAAAATTAGATAATTTCTTTTATACAGGTCAGTTAACCGTGCCTGGTCCTGGGGTACCACCCGCATTAATTTCCGGAAAGGTAGTAAGTGAATATATTTTAAGCAAAGGAAAGTTTAATTAATAAAGAATATCATTATGAATAATTTTCAAAAATTCAATAAAATTTCAGATTGTACTTCTCAGTTGGTAACTAAACAGTACAGCACTTCTTTTTACTGGGCATCTTCGTTATTTAGTCGGGAAATTCGTCAGCATATTTATAATATTTACGGTTTCGTAAGGTTTGCTGATGAAATAGTGGATACCTTCCATGATTATGATAAGCAGAAATTGCTTAATGAGTTCGAAAGAAATTATAGAGAAACTTTGGAAAACGGAATTTCAATTAATCCTGTGATTCAGTCATTCTGCAGAACTCAAAAAGAAAATAATATTCCGCAGGATTTGGTTGATGCATTTCTATATTCCATGAAAATGGATTTAGGCGAGATTAAAGATTTGAATGATGAATTGTATAATCTCTACATTTATGGAAGCGCAGAAGTAGTGGGATTAATGTGTTTAAAAGTCTTTGTGAAAACGCAGGAGGACTACGAAAAAATGAAACCTTATGCACAAAGTCTGGGTGCAGCTTTTCAAAAAATCAATTTTCTTAGGGATATTTCCGCTGATTACAACGATTTGAATCGCACCTATTTCCCCAATGTGAATTTTCTGGATTTTTCCGAAAGAGAAAAAGCAGAAATAGAATTAAATATTAAGAGTGATTTTGAAAAGGCGCTCATCGGGATCAAAATGCTTCCTTTATCAAGCAGAAGTGCAGTTTTTATGGCGTACAAGTATTACATCAGTCTTTTCAAGAAAATTAAAAAACAGCGTGCAGAAACTTTAATGAAAAGTAGAATCCGTGTTTCTAATGCAAGGAAAATTTATCTGATGGGAGAAATGCTTCTAACAAAGAATTTATACTTTATTCGATGAAATTTTTGATCATAATTTTTACGCTGATGTGCAATATTATTTTTGCTCAAAACCTTAAAGAGCTGAGAAATTATTTAATTAAAGGTGAAAAATCTTCAGCTGCAGCAATACAATTAATGGAAAAGTCTGAGGCGCTTTTTAAACAAAATAAATTGCCTATTTACCAAGGTTTTTACAGTGTCGGACAATTTTTCATGGCAAAACATGCTGCCAATCCTTTTAAAAAATTATCTTATTTTAAAGAAGGAAAAAAAACATAAATAATGCAATTAGCAGCGATTCTTAAAAATTTGGGATTAAGATTGTTCAGACTGATGACCCAAGAACAGGCACCAGCTTTTCTGAATTATACCGATAATATTAAAGAAGATCGCTCATTTATTTTGAAAAATTATGAAAATACAACGGACGAAGATTTGAAAATTTTCATTAAAAAATATTTAAAAAAATGATTCTACTATATTTGGCAATCACAGCAGTTACTTTTGTAGCAATGGAAGGCATCACATGGCTAACCCACAAATACATCATGCATGGACTTCTCGGCTGGTATTTTCATGAAGATCATCATCAACCTGGCTATCCACACGATTTCGAGAAGAATGATTTTTTCTTTGTGGTTTTTGCTATTCCTTGTATGATCTTGTTTTATTTCGGCACTGTGGGCGGAATTACTTGGTTAGCGTTTTTAGCAGCGGGAGTTTTGCTCTACGGAATTTGCTACTTTTTGGTCCATGATGTACTGATACACCGAAGATTCAAATGGTTTGATAAAGTGGACCACTGGTACTTCCGAGGGTTGAGAAAAGGACATAAAATTCACCACAAACATTTGGGAAAAGAAGATGGCGAATGTTTCGGAATGCTATACGTACCCAAAAAATATTTTATTGAAGCCAGAAAAATGCGTAAATAGTTGATCTTGATTTTTTGTTGGACTTTTTACATTAATCATTAACGATGTACTAACCATTATTATGGAGAAATATTACTATATCCTTTTGAATATCGCGACATTTTCAGTGCCGTTTTTTTTTAGTTTTGAAAAGAAGTGGATGCATTTTGCGCGATTTTGGAAACCATATTTTCTAGCAATTATCAGCGTTGGGTTATTCTTTATTATTTGGGATATCTTCTTTGCATATTCCGATATTTGGGGTTTCAACGATCAATATTTATTAGGATTTAGAATATTTAAATTGCCTATTGAGGAATGGATGTTCTTTCTTCTCATTCCTTATTCCAGTAATTTTATCCATTACTCACTGGAATATTTCTTTCCAAGATTACAGTTAAGTATAATAGCTACGCAGATCATCAGCATCGCGCTACTCATAATTTCATTGGGCGTTGTGCTGAGTAATTATGATCGATTGTACACCTTATGCAGTTTCGGCTTATTTGCCTTGCTCATGTTGGCCCAAATCATCTATCAGTGGAAATACGCCCGACGTTTTTATCTAAGTTTTATCCTGATTTACGTGCCATTTTATTTTGTGAATGGCGCTTTGACGGGAAGTTATTCGGCAAATCCCGTAGTTTATTATGATAATGCTGAAAATCTTGGAATTCGTGTGGGAACTATGCCACTGGAGGATTCTTTCTATTGTTTTTCGATGCTTTATAGCAGCGTACTGCTTTTTGAATTTTTAAAGAAAAAAATGAATTTAGATCAACCGATTAGAATCAATCATGGACATAAAAATAACTAAACAATCTGGCATTTATACCTTAACTTCTAGACAGGTTTTGCCAATGCCCCTGGAAAAAGCATGGGCATTTTTCTCTTTACCACAAAATTTGGACAAAATTACCCCAGATGATATGGCGTTTTCCATCACCAATAATCCACCAAACTATACCTACCAAGGACAAATTATTACCTATAAAATAGGGATTTTTCCTTTGATTAAAAATAATTGGGTAACGGAAATTACGCACCTGAAAGAAGGTGAGTTTTTTGTAGACGAACAACGTTTCGGGCCTTATGCGATGTGGCACCACGAACACCATTTTGAAGAACTAGAAGATGGAAAAGTTCTCATGACGGACATTGTTAATTTCAAATTACCGATGGGATTTGTTGGCGATTTGGTAGCGGGATTTTTTGTGAAAAACAAAGTGAGAAAAATTTTTGAAAGTAGATTCAAAATTTTGGGAGATTTATTTCCCGCCAACAGTTAGAAAGCGAACGTCAATACCACAATATAAAATCCAGTTTTAATGAAAATCAATATATTCTGGTTCAGAAGAGATTTACGTTTAGATGATAATCATGGGCTGTATCAGGCATTATCCCAAGATTTAAAAGTAGTTCCCATCTTTATCTTCGATCAGCAAATTCTTACTCAACTTTCCGATAAGAAAGATAAGCGGGTTCAATTTATTTACGAGGCAATTGAAAGGTTAAACAAAAAATTAGCAAAGGTGGGTTCTGGAGTTGATCTCTATTATGGCAACCCAAAGGAAGTTTTCGAAAAAATTATTAAAAAGTATGATGTTCATTCCGTTTTCACGAACGAAGATTATGAACCGTATGCGCTGAGAAGAGACGGAGAAATTCATGAATTTCTACAATCTAAAAACATTGAATTTAAAACTTTTAAAGATCAAGTCATTTTCGCACCACAGGAAGTTTTAAAGATAGATGGGCAGCCGTTTCAGGTGTACAGTCCGTATGCTAAACAATGGGAATCGCAATTACCTGAAAATTTAGAAGAGTATAAATCAGAAGATTTATTAGATCATTTTTTTCAATTTACGCCCAATCATTTGACGCTGAAAGATATTGGTTTTGAAAATTCAGGAGAAATTTTTCAAAAGCCCAGTTTAAGTGAGGATGTCCTGAAACAATATGGTGAAAAAAGAAATTTCCCCGCAGCAGATGCAACTTCAAAAGTGTCCGTCCATTTGAGGTTTGGAACAGTAGGAATTCGAAAATTGGTAAATTATGCCAAGAAAAATAGTAATAAATTCCTTCGGGAATTGATCTGGAGAGAATTTTTTATGATGTTGCTGTACCATTTTCCACATACCGTCACCAAATCTTTCAAGCCAAAATACGATGACGTGAAATGGGAATTCGACGAAGATAAGTTTAAAAAATGGTGCGAAGGAAAAACAGGTTTTCCATTGGTGGATGCAGGGATGAGAGAGCTTAATGAAACTGGTTTCATGCACAACCGAGTTCGCATGCTCGTAGCAAGTTTTTTAATCAAAGATTTGCATATTGATTGGAAGATCGGGGAGGCATACTTTGCCAATAAATTGTTAGATTATGATCAGGCGCAAAATATTGGAAACTGGCAATGGGTAGCAGGTTCAGGTGCAGATGGTTCACCCTATTTTAGAGTTTTTAATCCATATCTGCAACAGGAGAAATTTGACAAAAATTTCACCTACATAAAAAAATGGATTCCCGAATATGGAACAGCAGAATATCCAAAGGAAATGGTTAACCACGATGAGGAAAGAAAAAAAGCCATCGAGTATTATAAAGATGCCTTAAACAGTGATTAAATTTATGGTGATTTCATTTTCTTTTTAATATTTAAATAAGCATAAAACGCTAGTGAGTGTCAATCTCAAGGTCAAGCAAACAGTGCAGACGATGTACAAGATGCAGACTTCGAAGATATAATTCAATAATGAATTAAGATCGATTAATAATGATCATAAAAACGCTGTAAGCTATTAGTTTACAGCGTCTTTTTTTGTTTTGAAGCTTACCGACTCCCTTTAATAGTCGTTTTCAATTGTTTTACCTTTAAAAAACTTCCTAATATTCCATAATCATTCTTCACGCAAATCTTGTTGGTCGATGAAATCTTTCAGTTGGTCGATAAACTTGTTTGGTGTTTCTATTTCATTTTAAGTCAACGGGTTATAGTTCTACCTTTGTTTCATCAAAATAAAGATAGAAATCATGAAAAAAAATATATTAATCCTATTATTTGCGGTGAACGCGGCTGTTTTTAGGCAGAGTTCCAAGTGGTCGCTTCAGGATTGTATTGATTACGCAATTCAGAACAACATCACCATCAAAAAAGCTGAAATCAACAAAAAGACTTCGGAACTGAATCTTCAGCAGTCGAAATACAACAAGCTCCCTTCTGTAACCGGAAACACGAGTTTGAGTCTGCTGAATGGTTCCAGTGTGGATCCGGTGACCAGTACTTTTAATTCTCAACTTACCACTTCCAACAGTTTCAATGTGAGCTCAAGTCTTACTTTGTATCAAGGAAACCAGCTGAATCTGAACATTGAGAAAAATAAAATCCTTGTCGATCAGAGCGATTTATACTTGAAAGAAGCTTCCAACAATATTACATTGAGCATAATCGAGGCCTACATGCAGGCTTTGTATAATTATGAGGCCATCGAGGTGGCGAGAATTACTTCAAAATCTACGCAGGAAGAGTTGAAGCAGGCGCAAGTTAAATATAAAAACGGGGCCATTTCGGTTGAACTCTTCAACAAAGCCGACGGTTTGATTTTCCAAACTGAAAAGCAATTGAAAGAATTTGGCGACAAACTTTCAGCTGACAAAAAAGCAGGTATCGAAACGGCACTTGCAGAATTGAAAACCGCTTATGAAGCTAAAGACGTAGAAAGCATCAAAACCAAGACTGAGGCATTAGACGCAGCTTGGATGGCAGCTTCTGAAGAACTGTACGCCGCAGGTCAGCAAGCTCAGGGAAATCCTGATATGGGCGGAAACCCAAATCCGGGAGCAGGCACCGGAGCAGATGATGTTCAGGATGCGGATTTTGAGGAGGTTAAGTAATTAACTTTATAATAATAAAAACCGCCACAAACAAAGTTTGTGGCGGTTTTGTTTTTACAATATTTAAATGATTATTTCATCAGCTTTCTGTATTTGATTCTTTTCGGAACCAAATCACCACCCAAACGTTTTTTCTTGTTTTCTTCATAATCACTGAAGCTGCCTTCAAAATAATAGACATTGGAATCGCCTTCAAATGCTAAAATATGTGTACATACACGGTCAAGGAACCAACGGTCGTGACTGATAATCACGGCGCAACCGGCGAAATTATCCAAACCTTCTTCCAATGCACGTAAAGTATTTACATCAAGGTCGTTGGTAGGTTCGTCGAGTAATAGGACGTTGCCTTCTTCCTTTAAAGTCATTGCCAAATGTAGTCGGTTTCGTTCACCGCCGGAAAGTTGAGCAACTTTTTTATTTTGTTCGCTTCCACTGAAATTGAAGCGACTGAGATAAGCGCGAGAATTTACCTGCTTTCCGCCCATCATCACCAATTCCTGTCCGTCGCTGAAGTTTTCCCAAATCGTTTTTTCTGGATCGATGTTGCTGTGCGTTTGGTCCACATAAGCGATTTTCACGGTGTCGCCGACTTCAAAACTGCCACCATCCGGTTCCACTTCATCCATTATCATTTTGAAAATCGTGGATTTTCCGGCTCCGTTTGGTCCGATAATTCCGACAATTCCCGCCTGTGGAAGTTTAAAGTTCAGATCATCATAGAGCAATTTATCGCCGTATGCTTTTGCCACATTTTTGGCTTCAATCACATTGGTTCCCAATCTCGGGCCGTTTGGAATATAAATTTCAAGTTTTTCGTCCAGCTGTTTCTGGTCCTGATTCAATAATTTATCATAACTCGCCAAACGCGCTTTTTGCTTGCTCTGTCTTCCTTTCGGTGCCATCCGAACCCATTCCAGTTCGCGTTCCAAAGCTTTCTGGCGCTTGCCTGCACTTTTCTGTTCCTGTGCCAAACGTTTTGATTTCTGATCCAGCCACGACGAATAATTTCCCTTCCACGGAATGCCTTCGCCACGGTCGAGTTCCAGTATCCATCCTGCCACATTATCAAGGAAATAGCGGTCGTGCGTTACCGCAATGACGGTTCCTTTGTATTCCGCCAAATGATGTTCCAGCCAGTGAACGCTTTCAGCATCAAGGTGGTTGGTAGGTTCATCGAGAAGGAGGATATCCGGTTCGCTCAGCAACAGTCGGCAAAGTGCGACACGGCGTCTTTCACCGCCTGATAAAACAGAGATGGGCGTGTCCGGATCAGGCGTATTCAGTGCATTCATTGCAATTTCAAGCCTTGTGTCCAGTTCCCACGCATTGGAAGCGTCGATCTGATCCTGAAGTTTGGCTTGTTTTGCCATCAGTTCATCCATTTTATCAGGATTTTCATACACTTCCGGCAAGCCAAACATATCGTTGATTTTGTTGTATTCATCCAGTACATCCACCACTTCCTGAACGCCTTCTTTCACCACTTCCAGAACGGTTTTCGATTCATCCAGTTTTGGTTCCTGTTCCAGTAAACCGACGGAATAACCGGGCTGAAATTCGAGTTCTCCCTGATAGTTTTTATCGGTTCCGGCAATAATTCTCAGCAAAGTAGATTTTCCGCTTCCGTTCAATCCCAGAATCCCGATTTTAGCACCATAGAAAAAACTCAAACTGATGTTTTTCAACACCGGAGTCTGCGCATTAGGATAGGTTTTGTTCATTTTCCACATCGAGAAAATGATGTTCTTATCGTCTGACATTTTTTTAAAATTTTAAGGGCTAAAGATACTGAATTTTATAACTTTTTATCATTTGAAGTATCGTCTGAATCTGTATGCGAACGATACGGGTTTTCTTTCTATTTTTTTGTAATTTAGAAACAAATAAATTTTATGTGGTTCGAAAAATTAATGGGTTTTGAAGAGGTTTCTCACGAAAACGTTCAGAAGAATATTGAAATTGTTGGCGATAGTATGGTTTCAGGGATTAACGCTAAGTCCTATAAGTGGGGGAAGTTTGAGGTTCCAACATTAGAAGAATTAAGAGAAAGAATTGTTCTTGAAGAATTCAGCTCCAAAATATCTGTTTCTGAAACAGTGGGAAATGTTCAGCGATTTCATTGTGATTCCGAAAATGCAAATGCTGTTTTTCAGGCGGCCTCACAATTTAATATGCTCGAAATGGTTTCTCCACGTGTCACTCCGGAAGCGGGTGTCGGAATCTATGAAAACGACAGAACTCAAGGTCCGGCGTGCGCTCTTGCCTGCGGTGCCGGAACCATTTACAGAAATTATTTTGCTGTGGTAAATGGACAAATTGGTCAAACTGAAAACAACCAGATAGACGGGCTCGAACACATTGGGAAAGCACTTGGTAATGATGAATTTAAGCTTTGGGAAATGCAAAACGGATACTGTTTTCCAAATGAAAACGGACTTCACCATATCAATACGCAGATTGCTGAAATGACCGATAAAGACCGGGAACACTTGAAAGGCAAACTGAAAGTCGGTATTCAGTGGAATTCTGAAGTTACCATTGCAAATCCGGAGCAGATCGTTACACAAGTTTATAGTTCGGCGCTTCCAATCGGTTATTCGGCGCATTTTCCACCGTCACTTTGGGAGCCATTGGCAAAAATTATTCTTGAGGCAACTTACGAAGCCACTTTTTGTACTGCACTGATTAATTTCGAAAATACCGGCTGTAACAAGCTCTTTCTCACTTTGGTGGGAGGAGGTGTTTTCGCCAATCCTGAATCCTGGATTTTGGATGCCATTAAAAGATCTGTCCAGAAGTTTCAGAATACGCCGCTTGATGTGAAAATTGTAAGCTACGGACATTCAAATTATTCCGTCCGGAATATGATTGCTGAGTTAAAAGAATAACGGCCTAAAACTTTGCACCCTCTTTCTTTAAATCTATATTTGCACTTCTAAAAATTAAAGAATGTTTTCAAATATCATTGTTCATAAAGTTGGTAATAAAATCAATCAGGAGTCGCTGGTTTTGTCGCAAGAAGAATTGCAGCTGGATGAAGATATGAACGAACTGCTGACCGATTTTTTTCTGAAAGGATTTAAATCAGAAGAACAATTCCAGTTCTACAGCGATACTTATTTGGTGAACAATCCGGTTTACAGTTCTGTTTCTGAAATTTTTGAAAACAGAAGCAAATTTATTTTTGAGAGTGAAAATATTGCAAAGCATCTGTATGATGCAACAGAAAATCCGCGTGTTCAGGATGGAGAACTGTTTATCTGTTATTTTGCAGGTCAGGCTGAACAGGAAAATGAGGTTGCCATCGACAAAATAGGCATCTTCAAAACTGAAAATAGGAATCCATTTCTTAAAATTTATCCTAAGAATGAAACTTTTGATATTGATAAAGATTATGGGATCGGACTTTCAAAACTGGATAAAGGTGCGTTGATTTATAATACTGGCAAAGAGACCGGTTATGCAGTCTCCGTGATTGACAACAACAAAAACGGCGACATCTATTATTGGTTCGAAGATTTTCTAAAAGTAAAACAACGCGACGACGAATATTTCCACACCCAAGAAACACTCGCAGTTTACAAAGATTTCATCACCAAACAATTGCCAACAGAATTCGAGGTTTCAAAAGCCGACCAGGCCGATTTCCTCAACAAATCCATCAATTTTTTTAAAGAAAAAGAGCAGTTCGATTTTGAAGAATTTACCAATGAAGTTTTGGAAGATAAAAACGTCATAGAAAGCTTTGCGAATTTTAAGACCGATTATGAGCAGGATATGCAGATTTCAATTTCGGAAGAATTTCCAATTAATTCTGCTGCGGTAAAAAAGAATCAACGTTACTTTAAAAGTGTGATTAAGCTTGATAAAAATTTCCACATCTACGTCCATGGTGACCGCAAAAGAATAGAAACCGGGCAGAACGAAAAAGGGAAATATTACCGACTTTATTTTGACGAAGAAAAATAAAATTTATTTGAATGAAATTGTTTTAGCAATCAATATTTCGTAAATTTGGAAGTCCGATTTTTTTTCAATTCTATTTGGACGAATGATTCTGATTCATTAAAAAAATAATTAAATATAAGTATTATCATGAAAGTTACCGTAGTAGGAGCAGGAGCAGTAGGTGCAAGTTGTGCCGAGTATATTGCGATGAAAAATTTCTGTGCAGAAGTTGTATTGGTTGACATTAAAGAAGGTTTTGCCGAAGGTAAAGCAATGGATTTGATGCAAACCGCATCTTTGAACGGATTTGATACCAAAATCACCGGAACAACAGGAGACTACAGCAAAACAGCAGGTTCTGATGTTGCCGTAATCACTTCCGGAATCCCAAGAAAACCCGGAATGACCCGTGAAGAACTGATCGGAATCAACGCGGGAATCGTGAAAGAAGTAACTGCAAACTTGGTAAAACATTCACCAAACGTGATCATCATCGTAGTTTCTAACCCAATGGATACCATTGCTTACTTAGTTCATAAAACTTCCGGACTTCCGAAAAACAGAATTATCGGTATGGGTGGAGCTTTGGACAGCGCACGTTTCAAATACAGACTGGCTGAAGCTTTGGAAGCACCGATTTCAGATGTTGACGGAATGGTAATCGCAGCACACAGCGACACCGGAATGCTTCCTCTAATGAGCAAAGCAACAAGAAACGGAGTTCCTGTAACTGAATTCCTGAACGAGGAAAAACAAAATTATGTGATCGAGGAAACGAAAGTTGGTGGTGCTACATTGACCAAACTTTTGGGAACTTCAGCTTGGTATGCACCGGGAGCAGCAGTTTCTGTGATGGTTCAGGCAATCGCTTGCGACCAGAAAAAAATGATTCCTTGTTCGCTAATGCTTGATGGCGAATACGGGCAAAGCGATATTTGTCTTGGCGTACCTGCAATCATCGGAAGAAACGGGGTTGAAAAAATCGTTGACGTTCCTTTGACCGACGCCGAAAAAGAAAAATTCGCAACTGCGGCACAAGCAGTAAGAGAAGTAAACGGAGACCTGAAATTCTAATATTTCAGAACCTTTCGATAAAGAAAAAACGCTTCGGATTTCCCGAGGCGTTTTTGCTTTTCCTAATCCTTGAAGGATTGAAGAATCAGAAATTTAGAACATATTTCAGTGTTTTTTGATAGATAAAAAAATGCTTCAGATTTCCCGAGGCGTTTTTTTTCTTCTTCCGACTTCGGACTTCGGACTTCCGTCTCCCATCTTCTAAAACTTATTCTCAACTTCTGCGGCTTTCAGTAGGAAAGTATGCATATCTGTATTTTTCATGAAGGGTTTCATTTTATCACTTCCCGGTCCGAACATTGCGAGTTCAGTATAATCTGCGGAGTGGTCCATGCTGATCCAGCCGACAGATGTGTATGCTTTTTGAATATCCGCAAGAAGTTTGAAAGGCAAATGTCGCGGGTTGTAAACGCCGTCTTCCATTTTTGCTTTAGAGTAATAACCCAAAAGTTCTCTTGCCTGATCATCACTGATATTGATTCCCGCATTGGCTAGTGCAATTCTGTTTTTTATTGTTGAAACGGAATCTGTAGGATTTACGCCCTGAAGAATCCACTCATTTGTCTGCGTAAATTTCTGAATTCTGTCGAAATCTGAATTTACATTTTTACCATAAATTAATCCCGGATTTGCGTTTCCGTGATCGGAAGTAATGATTACCAAAGTGTTTCCGTCTTTTTTTGCAAAATCGATGGCAACTTTCACGGCATCGTCAAACGCCAACTGGTCATAAAGTAGTCCCGCGATATCGTTTCCGTGAGCTGCCCAATCTACTTTTCCGGCTTCAACCTGCATCACAAAACCGTTTCTGTGGTCCTTCATCTGATTGATAGCTTTGTCGGTCATTTCAGCGAGCGTCGGAATATTGTTTTTCATAAAACTGCTGCTGTTCTGATCTGCGGAATAGGGAAGTCCGTCCACATCAAAGGTTGCGAGGAGCGGTTTGTTCTTGGAGGCCGCATTCATTTCAGTTTTATTTCTTGCCACGCTGTATCCTTTGTTCCGGAAAACCGAATACATGTCTTTCTTATCTTTTCTTTGGGCGGCATCGAAATATTTATGGCCACCTCCCATCATCACGTCAAAACCGAGATCGGAATAGATTTCAGCAATATCTTCCTGTGAATTTCTGCTTTTGGTATAGACGCAAAATCCTGCAGGTGTTGCGTGTGTGATCGGAACGGTAGTGACACAGCCGACTTTTTTGCCTGCTTTTTTGAATTTTTGAAGGATTGGCAAATATTCCTCTCCATTGGGTCCGATGTTCAAGCTGCCATTATTCACCCTTTTTCCGCCACCCCACGAAGAGCTTGCAGCAGCAGAATCGGTGACGATCGAGTTGAGTGAAGCCATATCCATTACACCGCGGTTTACCAAACTTTCTTCGTAAAGCGAAATCCAGTGGGAAGGTTTGCCGAGTTTTCTTCTGGAGTAAAGATCTGCCATATTGAGCGTTCCGGAACTCATCCCGTCGCTTACCATAAAGATAATGTTCTTGGCTTTTCTGCTCCCGAATTCTTCTTTGATTGTGTTGGCTTTAGCTCTGAATGGATTTAGGAGCAGTCCGCCAAATGCAAGAGCACCGCCGCGTAAAAATTCTTTTCTTTTCATAATTTACAATTTCGACAAATATAATTTTAAAATAATAATACAAAGGATGAATGTGATTAAATTTGCATCAACAAAAATTTTTTCAATGTTCAGAAAGACCATTATTACAGTCCTCGCTTTTTTCACAGTTGGAATCAATGCACAAAAAAATTCAACATCAAAATCAGAAAGACCGAAATTAGTAGTAGGTTTGGTGGTGGATCAGATGCGTTGGGACTATCTGTACCGGTATTACGACAAATATGGCAACGATGGTTTCAAGCGGTTGCTGAATCAGGGTTACTCGCTCAACAATGTACACATCGACTATATTCCGACGGTTACCGCGCTTGGTCATACTTCGATTTACACGGGCTCTGTTCCTGCAATCCACGGAATAGCGGGAAACGACTGGACTGATAAATCTACTGGCAAAAACATTTATTGCACCACCGATGAAAATGTAAAACCGGTGGGAACGACCAATGTGAAAATAGGAAGCCACTCGCCAAAAAATCTGTGGTCAACAACGATTACTGACGAACTTCGGTTGGCGACGAACTTCCAGGCAAAAGTCGTGGGAGTTTCTTTAAAGGATCGTGCGTCGATTCTTCCGGCAGGTCATAATCCTACAGGTGCTTTCTGGTTTGATGATTCCACCGGAAATTTCGTGACGAGCTCTTATTATATGAATGATTTGCCTCAATGGCTGAAAAACTTCAACGCGCAGAACCTTCCAGAAAAATTAGTTGCAAACGGGTGGAATACTTTGCTTCAAATTAATCAATACACTGAAAGTTCACCCGACAATTCTCCGTGGGAAGGACTTTTGGGAAGTGCAAAAACACCAACTTTTCCTTACAGTAATTTAGCCGCAGATTATCAGCTTAAAAAAGACAATATCCGTTACACACCTTTCGGAAATACATTGACGCTGAAAGTTGCAGAAGCTTCGATTGAAGGAGAAAGTTTGGGCAAAGACAACATCACCGATTTCCTTGCAGTGAATCTTGCTTCAACGGATTATGCGGGACATAAATTCGGTCCGAACTCAATTGAAGTGCAGGATGTTTATCTCCGTCTGGATCGGGATTTGGCTGAGTTTTTCCAATACCTTGATTCGAAAGTGGGAAAAAATCAGTACACCGTTTTTCTTTCCGCGGATCACGGCGGCGCACATGCAGTTGGATTTATGCAGGAACATAAAATGGCGACAGGATTCTTTGGTGAAAATGCAGAGAAGACTTTAAACCAGGTTCTGAAAGACAAATTCGGAACCGAGAAAATGATTATGGCGATGGACAATTACCAAATTTATCTCGACCAGAAATTAATCAAGGACAACAAACTTAATTCCGATGAGGTGACTAATTATTTGGTGGATGAACTCAACAAAGATCAAAGTGTTCTCTTCGCCGTCGATTTGAAAAAAGTTGGAAGCGCGCCGATTCCTGAACCCATCAAGACAAGAATTATCAACGGTTACAATTGGCAGCGAAGTGGCGACATCCAACTGATTTCCCACGATTCGATGCTTCCTCCATACGCAAAAACCGGAACCACTCATAGTGTTTGGAATTCTTACGATTCCCGCATTCCTTTGATTTTTATGGGATGGGGAATTAAAAATGGCGAAAGTAATAAGGGATACAACATGACCGATATTTCACCGACCATCGCATCTTTACTCAAGATACAGTTCCCAAGCGGAAATATTGGAAATCCGATTGTGGAGGTTTTGGGGAAATAACAAACAATCGAAACATTAATTATTAGTTAAGTTTTTTGATCATGATTTGTTTCGCAAAGATTAAATATTAGTTTTGTGAAATGAAGATCCTTTACGCCATTCAGGGAACCGGAAACGGACATGTGAGCAGAGCGCGGGAAATCATTCCCTTTCTGAAAAAACATGGCGAAGTCGATCTGCTGATCAGCGGAACACAGGCGGAAGTCGGTTTGGAGGATCCCGTGAAATACCGTTTCAACGGATTTGGATTCGTTTTCGGAAAAAATGGCGGTGTCGATTTTGCGGAGACTTGGCGGCGGTTTGATTCCTTGCAGTTTATCAAAGACGTAAGAAACCTTCCCGTTAAAGATTACGATTTAGTCATTAATGATTTTGAGCCGGTTACAGCTTGGGCGTGTAAATGGAGGCGTAAGAAATCTGTCGCGATGAGTCACCAATCGGCTTATCTTTCCCCAAAAACCCCACAGTTGAAAGGTTTCCATTGGGGAAAAGTGATCATGCATAATTATGCTCCTGCAAAAAACCCCGTCGCTTTTCACTTTGAAAGATACGACGACTTTATCAACACTCCCGTTATCAGAAGCGAAATCCGCAATTTGTCAACTCGGGATTTGGGTCATTACACGGTTTATCTTCCCGCCTATTCCGATGAGTTTATTCTCGACCAGGTCAATAAAATTCCAAACTCCAAATGGCAGATTTTCTCCAAACATTCCACGGAATCCTATCAAAAAGGCAATGCTGAAATTTTTCCTGTAAGTAACGAGCTGTTTCAAAGATCTTTAGCCGATTCCACTGGACTTTTGACAGGGGGTGGTTTCGAAGGTCCAGCTGAAGCTTTGTTTCTGAAAAAGAAGGTTTTGGCGGTTCCGATGCACAACCAATACGAGCAGCAATGCAACGCGTTGGGATTGGAAAAATTGGGAGTTCCCGTGATCTGGAAGGAAAGTGAATTTGCACACAAACTCAAAAGTTGGGTTGAAAGCGATGAAATTGTTCCAGTAAATTTCCCCGATGAAACCGAAGAAATCGTTCGAAGAACGGTTGAAAGATTTTCTTAGATTTTACCATTTTTATCAACTTTAGTTCGATTTATAGTTTCCTGAGTTATCAAAATTCTCGGTATTATTGGCAATGGCGGAACTTAAGATTCCCAATGAAATAAACCTTAATTTGCTCTTTTTAGGGACGGGGTAATCAAATTTAGGTTTATTTCATAATTCAAAAAATCTCTCAGTATTGTGTTTTGTCTTTCTAAAGTCCTTTTTTGAGACTTTAACAAAACTTTAGTAAATAGTCTTTTAACTAAGCCGATCTAATCACATCAAAAAGACAAATAACAATACTAACAAAATATTCAACAAATGAAAAAGTTAATTTTAAGCGCCGCTTTCGTAGCATTCGGAACTTTTGCAATGGCGCAGCAAACGGGAAAAATGCAGAAAGACCCAGCTCAAATGGAGCAGAAGAGAGCAGAAAAATTGAAAATGATGCAGGCGGATTTAGGGCTTTCTGACGCACAGGTTGCCCAAATCAAAGCATTACAGGACAAAAAAAAGGCGGAAAGAAAAGCGATGGCTCCACAAATGCAGGCAGAAAGAAAAGCAAAAATGGAACAGTGGAAAGCTAAAAAAGCACAGCACGAAGCTGAAATGAAACAAATTTTGACTCCTGATCAATTCCAAAAATGGCAAGCTAAGAAACAGGAAAATATGCAGAAAAGAGGCAAAATGATGAAAGATATGCAGATGAAGCGTACGCAGGTACAATAAACAAGTTCATAATTTTATTTTTAAGTGTGAAGGGCGGGAATTTTTTCCCGCTCTTTTTTTTAAACATAAACCAGCGCGGTCTCGATCACTTTTTTGCCCAATCGCTCCAAAACCGTTTGGTAAGTTTCAAGCTGAAGTTGGTGTTTTTCCTCTTCGTCGCCCGTCTTAAAATCAAGGATGATGTAACCATTTCCAGTATCGATGATTCGGTCGGGACGATACATTTTCGACTCGCCGTTTTCGGAAATCATGATGTCTTTTTCATTGATAACCATTTGGTTTTCAATAAAATATTTTGAATATTTTTCGTTAGTGATGATGCTGAAAATCCTTTCGGCGGTCGCTTCTTTTTCAGCCGAAGTGATGATTCCGTCCATCAAATAAGAATCCAGGACATTCTCAACATCTTGTGCAGAATTGATCTTCGCCAGAATTTCGTGGGTGAAAATTCCGATTCGAACTTTCTCCACGCGTTTTTGGTAACTTTTTGATGGCGTTGCAATTTTTATTGCGTCAGGATTTTTCTCTTTTTCAGGACTAAAGTCGATTTTTAATGTTTCGAGTTCCGGCCTTTTCTTTACGGTTTGTTTTTTTAGGGTTTCCGCGGAAACATCGTATAGATCAAACGACGAAATTTCTTCTCCCGCTTCAGTTTTCGGAATTTTTTCGGTGATGAAATCATAAATCTCAAGATGGTTTGTGGATTTGTTGGGTTTTTCAAGATAGAAGAAAAGCTGTTCGACAGGTCGTGTTGTCGCAACATATTGCAGGCAGAATCGGTCGATCATATTTTGGTACACATTCTCGCGGTTGAATTTTTCCAAATCGGAATCGTAGTTTTCCAGCTCTTTCGCAAATGGGGAAACGTTCACAGAAGCCAGTCCGTTTTCGTTTTCCAGATCGAGCCAGTTCGAGAATTTCCCGTCTTTATTGCTGTTTTCCATTGGCAGAAATACGATCGGGAATTCCAAACCTTTCGCTTTGTGAATCGTCATGATCTGTATCGCATCCAGGTTTTCTGATGCTTGAATCGTCGTCGATCCTGCTTCTTCGTCCCAATATTTTAGGAAGTCTTTCAGTGTCGAACCCGCGTTTTGAGTATAGCCAAAAACCATCTCAAGATAGTTGAAAAGGAAATCGGTTTCCTTATCCTTTACCGAAAACTCCTGAAGGTAATGCTCCACGAAATTATAGAGGTTCAGTTCAGGGAAGTCGTTGCTTTTCAGTCGGATTCCATATTTGTTTTCAATAAAACTTTCCATTTCGGGCTTGTTTCCGAGCTTCAACATTTCAAGCATTTCGGTCGTGAAATCTTCCACAGCGATTCTCCCCGAAATTTTCAGGTAATAAAGCATTTTCACAGGAAACTGAAAGTTTTTCGGGTGTTGCTCCCAGCGAAGAAATTCCGTCAAAGCCAGAAGTGTCGGCGAAAGATTCAGCGTGAGTCCGGATTCCGAGATGGTTTTAATGAAAACTTCCTCACCGTTATAGTTTACTTTCAAATTCCCGAGAAGCTGCGAATAACTGAAAATGTCAAAATTCCCACGGCAAAGAATCGTGATGTCCGAAAACTTGAAACCGTTGTCCAAACATGATTGGATATCTTCCTGCATTTTCGCCGCGACTTCTTCGTAATAAATTGCTTTGGTTGCGTTTTCGATGAGGTTGATGCGAACTCTGCCGTCAAAATCTGATTTTGCCGTTTGATGGGAATCGGCAAAGATTTTTCGGTGTTCTTCCTCCGTAAACTGCGCCATAAACTGGTACAGCTCGTTGTTAAATTTCACGATATTTTTTGCGCTTCGCCAATTGTTTTTAAGATTTTCAGGATGTGCGAAAGTTTGTGTTTTTTCTTTCTTGTTAATGATGTCGAGCATCAGCTGCGAATCGCCGCCACGGAAACGGTAGATGCTCTGTTTCGGATCGCCGACCAAAGTGAAGGTCATATTTTCCTGCGAAACGGCGTGATCTCTTAACGGCAGAAAATTTTTCCATTGAATCAAGGAGGTGTCCTGAAACTCATCAAAAAAGTAATGGGAAAATTGAGTTCCCACCTTTTCATAAATGAACGCTGAAGGTTCTTTGCGAAGGTTTTCATGGATTAGGACGTTGAATTTCGAAAGTAGAACTAGGTCGTTTTCTTCCTCGATTTCGGCGAGCTTGTCCTGAATTTCCTTGTTTACTTTTAAAGGTAGAATAGCTCCCAGAATTTTTTCCTTCTTTTTTTGAAAGATGTAGTTGTCGATGATTTTCTGACGGTTATCGATCAGATAGTCAATGATTTCGAGGATTTCATTTTGTCTGTTTTTTGCTTTGGATGATGCGCCTTTTCTGTAATTTTCTTGCACAGCAGCTTCGTCGGTTGGAAATGGGAATTTGTCTTTATTAATAAAATGTCCCAGAACATTCTCGAAGAATTTGCCGATGGTTCCTCCGCTTGCACGTGCAAAATCATCTGCGCTGAGGTTTTTTTCTTTAAGCAAGTCCAAAGTTTCCTTGGCGATTTTAACGGAATCTTCCCTCAGATTCTTGATACTCTGTCGTAAATTTTTCTTGGAATTTTCATACGATTCCCAATCGAAATCCCTGTTTTTGTCAAGTTGGAAGAAATGTTTGTCCTGCACATATTCCTTCGCAGAGCCATAAAGCGCTTTGCTCAGATTGATGCGGTCCTCGTTTTCCAAGCTGTAATCCACATAATCCATAAACGCGTCGGAAATGGTATTTTCACCGCCGATTTCATCCAGCATCTTATCGACCGCCTCGATCAGAAAAGGTTCGGGATTGATTTCTAAATTAAAGTTTTGCGCCAAACCCAACTCATGTGAAAAACTCCGCACCAGTCGCGAATTGAACTTGTCGATCGTGCCAATATTTAAAGTCGAGTAGTGGTGAAGAAGGTAATCGAGTGTTTTTTTTGAGCGGAGATGCAGTTCCTCAAGCGAGACATGGACTCCCCCGTTTTGAAGTTTTTGCTGAATTCCGAGCAGGTCATCGTTGTTTTCATAATCGGGTTTAATGAAATTTTTCAACCACTCGATGATGCGGTGCTTCATTTCATTTGCCGCCTTATTGGTAAAGGTGAGCGCCAAAATATTCCTGATTTTTTCGTGTTGGTCAGGATATTTCAGGCAGATTGCGAGCAGGTTTTGAACCAATGAATAGGTTTTGCCAGATCCCGCGGAAGCATTGATGACGGTGTAGTTGTGGTTCATCGCTAATTTTTAGATTTGAATTCGTGGATTATTTTTAACCTGTTCTGAAAATCATAACTTTCTACTTATAAAACCGTTTTCAGTTACCAAAATTTCCCATTGAGGGTTTACTTTATTGATGAGGTTTTCTTTTTTCTGTCGGTTCCATTTTTTAATCTCTTTTTCCCTCGTGATTGCTAAATCGATACTTTGAAACTCCTCATAATAAATGCAATATTCAAGGTTGTATTTTTCGGTGAAGGAGTTTTTAAGCAAATGGTTTTTATGTTCGTAAATTCTTCTGTGCAAGTCGTTTGTTACGCCAACATAAAGTGTTGTGCGATTTTTGTTTGTCATTATAGATGAATCCTATTTTGCTCATTTTTGTTTCTTTTTAATGAATCACATTGTAAATAATCAGATTTTTCACTTCTGTTTTCATGAGATTCCTCGCTTCGCTCGGGATGACTCGTCATCATTTTGGGGTTGCGTGGGGATTTAGCGGCGGCGAAGCCGCCGCTAAATCCCCATCTTTAATATAAAACGCGTCCGTCATTTCGAAACACCGCAGGTGATGAGAAATCTTTTTCATTAGTAGCGTCATAGGCACTACTGGAGAGCAGGTGGTAAGAAATCTACTTTTTATTAATAAATTTTTGAGATGTCGCTTTCTTGATAATAAGAGTTTATAAAAATAAAAAATAATTTGCCATTCCCGAAAAAAATCTTACTTTTGCAATCCAAAATGAGATGTAAAATATGTTAATTATCCCAGTAAAAGATGGCGAAGCTATCGACAGAGCACTAAAAAAATACAAAAGAAAATTCGACAAAACAGGTGTTGTAAGAGCTTTAAGAAGCAGACAACAGTTCATTAAGCCGTCTGTAACAAAAAGACAGGCAAACCTGAAAGCTGCCCACAAACAGAGAAATCTGAGCAAGGAAGAGCAGGCATAAGCCGAAATTTTCTACACGAAATACTAAAATCACTTTTCGAATAGTTATATTTGAAGAGTGATTTTTTGTTTACTATGGTTGAACGGTTTTTGGAATACATTTCTGTTGAAAGACGCTACTCGCCAAACACGGTGATCAGCTATGAAAAGGATTTGAAGGACTTCTCGGTTTTTCTGCTTGATACAGAATCGCACCAGGACTTTTCGAAGGTTGAAAAGAAAATCATCCGCAACTTCATGGTGGAGCTGAGTGAGAAAAAAATCTCCAAGCGTTCCATTAACCGAAAGCTTTCGTCGCTTCGGAGTTTTTATCACTTTCTATTAAAGGTCGGCGAAATCGAGGTTTCTCCCGTTGAAAGTGTCCAGTCACTTAAATTTTATGCCGATAAGCAGGTTCCGTTTTCGCGAGAGGAAATGGATAATCTTTCGATCATTGAAAATATTCCAAAAGGCGGCTCATTTCTGAAAGAGCTTATCATCGAAACCCTATATCAAACCGGAATGCGTCGTGCCGAACTGATCAATCTGCTTTTAGAAAACGTCGATCTTAACCAAGGTGAAATAAAGGTGATCGGCAAAGGAAACAAGCAGCGAATCATCCCGATTTCTGACTCGCTTATCGAAAAATTCGAAAAATATTTAGAGGAAAGAAAACCGCTGAAAGAAAGCGAATTGTATTTTTTTGTTAACGAAAAAGGCAAAAAACTTTACGACAAATTTGTCTATTCTGCAGTTAATTCTTACCTTAGTCTTGTTACTTCAAAGAAGAAAAAGAGTCCCCATATTTTAAGGCACAGTTTTGCGACGCACGTCTTAGGAAATGGGGCTGAAATTTCTAAAGTGAAGAAGTTGATGGGGCATCAGTCGCTTGCATCAACGCAGGTTTACACGGATGCCAATATCGAGCAACTTAAAAAAGTGTTTAACAGCGCTCATCCGAGAGCAAAAAAAATGTAGATTATGAAAATTAAAGTTCAGTCAATGGGATTGACACCACATGCACCACTTGAAGAGTATTTAGAAAAAAGATTAGGCAAACTCGAAACTTTTTATGATAAAATCCACGGCGTACAGGTTTTCTTGAAAGTTGAAAACAATAACGAGAAAGAGAACAAAACTGCAGAAATCAAGCTTGAAGTTCCTGGTGACGATATCGTGGTGAAAAAGACTTCGGCGTCATTTGAAGAAAGCATCGATCTGTGTGCTGAAACTGCTAAAAAGCTGCTAATCAAGAAGAAAGAGCTCGCTTAAAGCATAGTGCCAAAATTTTTTAAAATTTATTTGTAGATTTCAAAAAAACTCCCTTATATTTGCACTCGCAAAAAGAGATAAGAAGTTCTTTTGAAATCTATTTTGCCTCCTTAGCTCAGTTGGCCAGAGCACGTGATTTGTAATCTCGGGGTCGTGGGTTCGAATCCCTCAGGAGGCTCATTTTTGTAAAATTGGGGAGATTCCAGAGTGGCCAAATGGAGCAGACTGTAACTCTGTTGTCTTACGACTTCGCAGGTTCGAATCCTGCTCTCCCCACATTTTATGAAAAAATATTTGCAAATCGAAAAATTAGTTTTAAATTTGCAAACCGTTTACCAACCAATTTTGTAAACAAAATGCGGAAGTAGCTCAGTTGGTAGAGCGTCAGCCTTCCAAGCTGAATGTCGCGAGTTCGACCCTCGTCTTCCGCTCACAGAAATCACAACCAACAAACGGCTTGTGATTTTTTTTTAAGATTCCGAATTGAAATCTTGATTTTTGAATCAGGAATTTTGAATGAATTGCCGACTTAGCTCAGGGGTAGAGCGCTTCCTTGGTAAGGAAGAGGTCGTGAGTTCAAATCTCATAGTTGGCTCTGTAGAAAATCTCTCATTTTATGGGAGATTTTTTTTTATAAATTCCTTATTTTTGTTGTAAATTCTTTGCAAATGAAGATCCTTTTATTGGAAGACGACCTGATCCTTTCCGCCGAGCTGAGCAAATTTTTGGAAAACAACAACTTCGAGGTGAAGAAGGTTTACGACGGGGACCTCTTTCTGCGGGAACTTCGGCAGAACCAGTATGATATTTACCTTCTTGATATTAATGTACCGAAAATCAACGGGTTAGATGTTTGCGAAAAAATCAGGGAAGAAGACAAGAACACGCCTATCATCATGATTTCTGCTTACGGTGATCTTTCCGACAAAAAAGATGCTTTCAACCGACTTGCAGACGATTATCTTGTAAAACCTTTCCAGTTTGAGGAACTGCTGATGAGGATGAACTCCCATCTTCGGAGAAAAAGTACGTCCAACACCGCCACTGACGAAACAATTACCATCGATGATTTGAACATCAATAAAACAGAGCAGAAAGTTTTTCGTGGTGGAAAAGAAATTTCGTTGACCGTGAAGGAATTCCAGCTGCTGCTGCTTCTTGCCGAAAATCCGGGAAGAACATTTTCCAAACAGCAGATTTCGGAACTGGTTTGGCAGCACAACTTCAACACCAATACCAATACGGTGGAAGTGTACATCAACTTTCTGAGAAAGAAAATCGACAAGGATTTTGATGTGAAAATGATCCATACACGATCCGGATTCGGCTACTTCCTGAAACCTCAAAAATGAACATTAAGAACAAAATAGCGCTGAACCTCAGTTTGCTTTTTTCTGTTTTTCTGGGGTTGCTCCTGATCATTATTTACCTGTTTTTTGCTGAATTCCGAAAAGACGAGTTTGTGGATATTCTGAAAGACAGGATCTCGACGGTTGCCAATTATTTTGACGAAGATGGAGACAAAGGAGTTGACGTGTCAAAGATTTATAATACGCCGACTTATTCCATTCAGCAGGAAGAAATCCTGGTTTTTAACGAAAAATTCGATTTGATTTATAGCAGTCTCAAGGACCAAACGGTAAACTGGGATCGCGCGGATTTGGAGGCGATGAAGATAGACGGTGTGGTGTACCACAGTGACAAGAACAGTGAAGTGTACGGAGAAAAAATTAAGAAGAATTACTTCCTGATCGAATCTGCCGACATTTTGGGTAAGGAAAAATTGTCATATCTCGGTACTTTGATGTTCGTTTCGTTCTTGGTTGCTTCCGCATTGGTCTGGGTTCTGAGTTTTCTTTTTGCAAGAAAAATGATGGCGCCTCTGGATATTTTCCAGGAAAAAATCACGCGGATTTCTGCAAGTAACTTAACTGACCGATTGCCCGAAACCGACAAAAAAGACGAGATTAATCTTTTAGCAAAAGTATTCAACACGATGCTCGGAAGGATCGACAAATCCTATTCTTCCCAAAAAGAATTCACGGCGAGTGCTTCCCACGAAATCAAAACTCCTTTGACGAGGATGGCGTTTCAGCTGGAGAATCTGTCCGAACTCGTCAAAGAAAACCCCGAAACCAAGAAATACATCCGCGGAATTTCCGATGAAGTGTATCAACTTTCCGACACGGTGAACTCGCTGCTTCTACTTTCGAAATTGGAAGAGGAACACCTGAATGAAGAATTTGCCGATGTGCGGATGGACGAGGTTGTTTTTGATGCTTTCGAAAATGTCAGAAAAAACTTTCCCGATTTCGAGCTGAATTTCAACATCAGTGAAGAAAATGATTCAGGTGATCTTACTGTGAAGGGAATCAAACCGCTGTTGGATATCGTGTTCATCAATCTATTCAAAAATGCCTGTCTGTATTCCCATAAACATGAAGTAGAGGTTGAAATTGGCGAAAATGAAACAATGCTTACCGCAAAAATAAAATCCCACGGCGACTTGATTTCGGAAGAGGATTCACAAAGGATTTTCAACGCGTTCAAGCGGGGCGAAACTTCATCACAGAAATCGGGTTCCGGTTTGGGATTGCGGATTTGCAAGCGGATTCTGGATTTTCATCACGCCAAAATTTCTTACCAAGCCGAAGCTCCAAACTCCAACATCTTTATTATAGAATTTCCGCTGACTTAGAGTTTGTTTAAACTTTATCCAAAAAATTTTGCCGGAAATTTTCTTTTACCCCTTCCGATAATTATCGGAACTAAAGGGTGAAAAATTTCCTTCAAAATAAACATAAATTTGCTCCCTGTCTGCCGACAGGCAGGTTTTTTGGGTAGGGATAATCAAATTTAAGTTTATTTTGAAAATCTAAACACGCATTTAGTTTCCCCCACTATTTAAGGTTTTTTTAATCTTATTTAAAGACGCTTTTAAGGTAAAAACCGAAATTTTGCACTCATTAATTCGATGATTAATGATGAGAAAATTTTTCGTGTTGGCTCTCTTAGCGCCGGTCTTCTTTTTTTCACAACAATCCAGGACTTTGCAGCAATGTGAGGAAGCTTTCATTAAGAACAATCTTCTGCTGATCGCGCAACAGTACAACATTGATGTAAATGATGCCGATATCATGCAGGCAAAAATATGGGATTTGCCGCAGGTGAGTTTTCAGGCCAATCTTATTGATCCCAATAAACCGAGTTTTCTAAATCTTGGCCCTTCAAAAAGTGTGGGCGTTCAGCAACTTTTTTTACTCGGAGGCAAGCGAAAACTTGAGGTGGAATTTGCAAAATCCAACAAGGAACTCGCGCAGCTTCAGTTCAACCAATTATTGGTGGATTTAAAGGCGCAACTGCGGGAAACTTTCTACTCCCTTTATTTCGACCAGAAAAAAATCAAAAATATCGATAATCAGTTGGGTTATATGAATGACCTTCTGAAAGCATACCGTGTACAGACTGCGAAGGGAAATATTTCATTGAAAGACCAGGTTCGTCTCAACACCATTGTTTTAAGTTTGAACAACGACCGGATCCAGATCAACAACGAAATCGTTGCCCTAAATCAAACGATGATGACTTTAACAGGTGATCCACAAACCATTGAACCAGAAATCTCTATCGAGGAAGAACGCGAACTGCTGAGATCTGCACCGCTTCAAAATCTGGAAGAACTTCAACAGAAAGCCCTCGAAAATAATGCTGATTATCTTTTCAGTTTGAAGGCCATTGAAAACAACAGAGCCAATTACAATCTTCAAAAGTCGATGAATATTCCGGACTTAACTGCTGGTTTACAGTGGAATCAAGCGGGTGGACTTTACCAAAATGAAATCAACTTCGGCGTGGGAATTCCGATTCCGCTGTGGAAACGAAATGAGGGAAATGTGAAAAAAGCGCAGATGCAGATCGAGCAGGCGCAAAAAAATACCGACTACAAAAAACTGAGCTTGATGAACGCGGTAACTTCTGCCTATCAAACGTGGGAAAACCAATACCAAATGTACGAACGAATGCCGCAGAAAGACATCCAGGATCTAGAAACCGTATATAAAGGTATGACCGAGAATTTCCGAAGAGGAAACGTGACGCTGATTGAATTCACCGATTTTATGGACAGCTACAAACAGGCAACGCTGCAACTGTTTGAAATCCAGAAACAAATCCTGATTTCAGCCGAAGAACTCAACCGACTTACCCAAACCAAAACCTTTAATTAAATGAACCCAAAATCAAATATTTTACTGGCTTTAACTACAATAATCCTCGTCGCTTGTGGAAAATCTGAAATAAAGAAGGAAGAGCAGCATGCGGAGAAAGGATTCGTCATCAGCAATACGATGATGAAAGGGATGACGTTTGCCGAAGTTCAGAAAGAATACATCAGTGATGAAACCCGTTTCTTTGGAAAAATCGGAGCGGACCGAAACCAGTACATCGACATTTATCCTTTAGTGGGCGGAAATGTACTTTCGGTGAATGCAGAGTTGGGCGATTATGTGCGAAGAGGACAGGTCTTGGCAACAATCCGTTCAACGGAAGTTGCTGGTTTTCAAAGGGATTTGAGTAATGCAAGAACTGAATTAGCCGTTGCGGAAAACAACCTGCGCGTTGCGAGAGAAATGTACGAAGGTAAACTCAGCACCGAAAAAGATGTGTTGGAAGCAAAAAGCCAGGTCACTAAAGCGCAGGATGAGCTGAGAAGATCGCAGCAGGTGAGTCAGGTGTACAACGTGCGAAACGGAAATATTTATTCGGTAACGTCACCGATCAACGGTTATATCGTACAAAAAAACATCAATAAAGATATGCAGCTCCGAAGCGACCGAAGCGACAATATTTTCGATGTTGCCAATACTTCCAACGTTTGGGCGATCGTGAATGTGAACGAAAGCGACATCAACAAAATCGCGATCGGAATGAAGGCGGAAGTTTCCACGCTCATTAATCCAGAAAAAATTTACTACGGAAAAATTGACAAAATCTTTAAGATCATTGACCCCGAAACCAATTCGATGCAGGCAAGAGTAGTGCTCGACAATACCGACGGCTCGCTGATTCCCGAAAGTAAGGCGACCATAAAAGTAACGAGTACCGAAAATACGACTGCACTCACCATTCCAAAATCGGCTATGATTTTTGACGATAACAAATATTTCGTCGTGGTCTTCAAATCGCAAAACAATATTAAAGTACACGAAGTAAAAGTCCTGAAGCAAACCGACGACAAAGCATTTATTTCGGAAGGAGTCTTCGAGGGCGACAAAATCGTGACCACCAATCAGCTGCTTTTGTACAGAAGTTTGAATGAGTAAGAAGTAGAATAACCGAAACCGAAAATCTTCAACTTCAAAATCTAAATTTCTCCAATGAACAAATTCATTAAAAATATCATCGCTTTTTCCCTTAAAAACAAGGCGTTTACCTTTGTTTGGGTGGGAATTCTGGCGATTGCGGGCTTCATCAGTTTCAAGAATATGCCGATCGAGGCGTTCCCCGATGTAACCAATACACAAATCGTGATCATCACGCAGTGGAACGGAAGAAGCGCCGAAGAAGTGGAGCGTTTTGTGACAACGCCGATCGAGCTTTCGATGAGTTCGGTGCAGAAAAAAACCAGCGTTCGGAGTACGACGATGTTTGGACTCTCTATCATTAAAATCATTTTTGATGACGGTGTTGTCGACGCTTTCGCAAGACAGCAGGTGAATAACCAACTCAGAACCATTTCGCTTCCCGATGGAGCGGAACCCGATGTGCAGCCACCTTATGGACCGACCGGTGAAATTTACCGATATATTTTGAGCAGCCCGAAAAAGGATTCGCGAGAATTACTCACTTTGCAAACCTGGGTTGTTGACCGTGCTTTACGGGGAATTCCGGGAGTTGCGGATATCAACGTTTTCGGTGGACAGCAGAAAATTTTCGAACTCAGCATTGATCCCAGAAAACTCGATCAGTATAATTTGACGACTTCACAGGTTTATGATGCGGTTTCAAAAAGCAACCTGAATGTCGGCGGTGACGTGATCGAAAAAAGTGGGCAAAGCTACGTGGTGAGAGGAATAGGTTTGTTGAAAACCATTCAGGATATCGAAAATGTAACCATCAGAAACGACCACGGAAATCCGATTTTGGTGAAAAACGTGGCGACTGTTGACGAAGGTTCTTTACCAAGAGTGGGACAAGCCGGCTTTAACGATAAAGACGACGTCGTTGCAGGTACCATCGTTATGAGAAAAGGTGAAAATCCCGTAGAAGTTCTGCAATTGGTGAAAGCCAAAATCGAGGAGCTGAATAATAAAATTTTACCGAAAGATGTAAAACTCGTGACCTTCTACAACCGCGAAATGCTGATGGATTTTACCACGCACACCATTATGCACAACCTGATCGAGGGAATTGTTTTTGTGACCGTAATCGTGTTCCTCTTTATGGCGGATTGGCGCACCACGCTGATTGTTTCGATTATTATTCCGCTTTCGCTGCTGTTTGCATTTTTATGTTTAAAGATGATGGGAATGAGCGCCAACTTACTCTCGCTCGGAGCGGTGGATTTCGGGATCATCATTGACGGAGCCGTCGTGATGGTCGAAGGAGTTTTTGTAATGCTCGATCACAAGGCGAAAAAATACGGAATGGAACGCTTCAACAAACTGGCGAAAGGCGGTTGGATCAAAACTACCGGAACAGGTTTGGGTAAAGCGATTTTCTTTTCTAAATTAATTATCATCACCTCATTACTCCCGATTTTCTCATTCCAGAAAGTGGAGGGAAAAATGTTCTCGCCGCTCGCATTTACTTTAGGTTTTGCATTAATGGGCGCTTTACTTTTCACGCTGACTTTAGTTCCAGTGCTTTCACATATTTTATTGAATAAAAACGTGAAGGAAAAACACAATCCATTTGTACTTTTTTGGGAAATAATTGTGGAGAAGGGTTTCAACATCACCTTTAAACAAAAGAAGCTCAGCTTGATTATCGCATCCGCATTCTTGGCAGTTACACTTTTTTCCGCCAAATTCCTGGGTACGGAATTCTTGCCTCCATTAAATGAAGGCGCACTTTGGATTACCGCAGAAATGCCGATGAGCACCAGTTTGAACGAATCGCTGAAAACTACCGATAAACTGAAGAAAACGATTTTGACATTCCCGGAAGTTACCGGAGTTTTGGCACAAACCGGGCGAAGCAACGACGGAACCGACCCGAACGGATTTGGATTTGTGCAGTTTGGCGTCAACCTAAAACCTAAAGATGAATGGAGCAGAAAAATTACGATGGATCAGCTCATTGAGGAAATCGACGGAAAACTGAAAGAATATCAAGGGATTACGTTTAATTATTCGCAGCCGATTTCTGATAACGTGGCAGAAGCTGTCGCTGGTTTCAAGGCGGAAAATGGGGTGAAAATTTACGGGGATAATCTCAATACCCTCGATAAATACGCAAAACAGGTTTTCAATATCATCAAAAATGTGGACGGTGTTAAAGAGCCAGGAATCATCAAAAATATTGGTCAACCCGAAGTAAGCGTTGTTCTGGATCGCGATAAAATGGCGATGTACGGAGTTGCACTTTCTGATGCGCAGTCGGTGTTGGAAACGGCTTTCGGTGGAAAAACTGCCTCCGAACTTTTCGATGGAGAAAGAAAATTCGACATCCGAATCCGCTACGCAAAAGAGTACAGAAAAGATGAAAACGACATCGCGCAACTGATGGTTCCTACGCAAGTCGGAACACTAATTCCTTTAAGGGAAATTTCGGAAATCCATTCCGACAACGGTGCCGCGTTTATTTACCGCGACAATATCAAAAGGTATATCGGTATTAAATTCTCGATCCGTGACCGCGACTTGGGAAGCACGATTGCCGAAGCTCAGAAAAAAGTTGCCCAGATCAAACTTCCCGACGGTTACACGATCGGTTGGACCGGCCAGTTCGAAAACCAGCAAAGAGCCACAAAACGTTTAGGACAAGTGGTTCCGATCAGTTTGGTCATGATTTTCTTCCTGCTGTTTATTCTGTTTGGGAACTTGAAAGATTCACTTTTGGTATTGGCAAATGTACCTTTTGCACTAATCGGCGGAATCATCGCGCTCCATTTAACGAGGATGAATTTTGGGATTTCGGCGGGGGTTGGATTTATCGCGCTTTTTGGGATCTGTATCCAAAACGGGGTGATCCTGATTTCGGAATTCCACCAGAATATCAAATCAGGGATGGACGTTGCCGCAGGAATTTTAGAAGGAGTGAAGGTGAGAACAAGACCCGTCGTAATGACCGCATTAATGGCTTCGATCGGTTTGATGCCTGCAGCGCTTTCTACCGGAATCGGCTCCGAATCGCAGAAACCATTGGCAATCGTCATCATCGGTGGTTTGGTTACCGCAACAGTTTTGACATTACTGATATTCCCGATTATCTTCTGGATTTTCAACAGAACGAAAAAGACGGAGATTTTTGTGAATGATTAAAATGGGTGTGGTAAAGATTGTGTGGACAAATGTTTCCGTCGAACCACTTCGTTAGGTTTCACGATTTGTCCGTACTTGTACCGTATTGCAGTAATTCTTCCGCAATTTTTAGGGTGATTTCTTCTTCTGGATATTTTTGGTGGAGGAGTTGGCGGGTGTATTTGATGGCGTTTTTCTTCAGTTCTTGCGGGAATTCTTCATTCTTGCTCGAAAGGTAATTCAGGATGAGGTTTTGCTTTTGGGTATTCCTTTGCTGTTTCCTCAAAAGCTTTTCTTCCTCGATTTTCTGCTTTTTGAATTCTACGACTTCCTTCACGAATTCGGCGATTTCATCCACTTTCTTTTTAATGTCGCTTTCCCAGAAACGGAGTACGGTCCAACCTTCGCGCTGCAGCTTTTTATTGACTTTGAAATCTCTTTCCAGGTTTCTCTCGATTTTCTCGAACCAGAACGCGGCATTTACGCCAATCTTTTTTCGGCGGGTTTCCCAATCTTTTCCGTGCCAGAAATCACCATCGGCAAAAATCGCGATTCTGTATTTGGTGATGGTGAAATCGGGTGTTCCGTAAACTTTCCTGTTGTTTTTCCTAAACCTTAAGCCATTAGCAAAAAGTGCTTTACCCAAAAGGATCTCGATTTTCGTTCCTTTGGATTTGTTGTGCTGCATACTTTTTCGGCGCTGTTCGGGAGTGAGCTTGTCCATATTTATAGTAATGAATAATTGCCATCAAAAATAAGATAACTCGTAGTGCATTATATATTTGCCACGAATACACGAATATTATTAAAAACGATGAATTTTTTTTCAAATTTTCTCGATTAAATGAATGACCTGCATTCAAGTTATTGAAGTGAAATGGTTTCACTGATGATATTCAAATATTACCTAATTCGTGCATTGACTACGTCGAATTTTCAATTTCGTGGTCAAGCGTTAATATTTTGATATTTAGTTGCTTAGTTTTCGATTGATAATGCACTACGGGTAATAAAGTAGATTTTTCAGCATTAAATTCTGGGGTTTATATTTTGAAATGGAGTGAAGGAGGACTCTATAAAATTGAAAAGGTTATCAAAGAGTAAACGATTTCTTTCATATAAAGTTTTCATAAAACATCTCTGAGTCAACCGACTTAAAATTAAATTCCCTAAATTTGCAGTCCTGCTTTTAGGAATTTTTTTGGTTGCAAAACGCTGGAATTGAAGATTGGGAACTTTTTTTTAGGAAATGGTTTTTGATTTTCAAAATTTCACTATATTTGCACACCGAAAAATTAAATAATTAATTAAATAAATAATTTAAATCATGGCAAAGGAAACGTTTAATCGTAACAAACCGCACTTGAACATTGGTACCATCGGTCACGTTGACCATGGTAAAACTACTTTGACAGCTGCTATCTCTAAAGTATTGGCTGAAAAAGGATTGGCACAAATGAGAGACTTCTCTACAATTGACTCAGCTCCTGAGGAAAAAGAAAGAGGGATCACCATCAACACTTCACACGTAGAATACGAAACTGAAAACAGACACTACGCTCACGTTGACTGTCCTGGTCACGCCGACTATGTTAAGAACATGGTTACCGGTGCTGCTCAAATGGACGGAGCAATCCTTGTGTGTGCTGCTACAGACGGACCTATGCCGCAAACCAGAGAACACATCCTTCTTTGCCGTCAGGTAAACGTACCAAGAATCGTTGTTTTCATGAACAAAGTTGACATGGTAGATGACCCTGAATTGTTAGAGCTTGTTGAGCTTGAATTGAGAGACCTTCTTTCTTCTTACGAATACGACGGAGATAACTCTCCAGTAATCCAAGGTTCTGCTCTTGGTGCACTTAACGGTGAGCCAAAATGGGTTGCAACTGTTGAAGAACTGATGGATGCTGTAGATACTTGGATCGAGCAGCCGGTAAGAGAGCAAGATAAGCCATTCTTGATGCCGATTGAAGACGTATTCTCTATTACTGGTAGAGGTACTGTAGCTACAGGTAGAATCGAAGCGGGTGTTATCAACTCCGGAGATCCTGTGGACATCGTAGGTATGGGTGATGAGAAATTGACCTCTACTGTAACAGGTGTTGAGATGTTCCGTAAAATCCTTGACAGAGGAGAAGCTGGTGACAACGTAGGTCTATTGTTGAGAGGTATCGAAAAAACCGACATCAAGAGAGGTATGGTTATCGCTAAGCAAGGATCTGTGAAGCCACACAAAAAATTCAAAGCTGAGGTTTATATCCTTTCTAAAGAAGAAGGTGGTCGTCACACTCCATTCCACAACAAATACCGTCCTCAGTTCTACGTAAGAACTACTGACGTTACAGGTGAGATCTTCTTGCCAGAAGGAGTAGAGATGGTAATGCCAGGTGACAACCTTACTATTACTGTAGAATTGCTTCAGCCAATCGCTCTTAACGTAGGTCTTAGATTTGCGATCAGAGAAGGTGGTAGAACAGTTGGTGCAGGTCAGGTAACTGAAATCCTAGACTAATCGTCTACATATAAAATAAAGTTCCGTAGGGAAACTTGCGGAACTTTTTAATCTACGGGCATCGTCCAATGGTAGGATACCGGTCTCCAAAACCGTTGATCTGGGTTCGAATCCTAGTGCCCGTGCAAAAATAAGATAATGAGCTTAGTTGATTTTATTAAAGGTTCTTATACCGAATTTAAAGACAGGGTGGAGTGGCCGAAATGGCCGGATCTGCAATCCTCAACGATTGTAGTAGCTGTGGCAACGGTAATTTTGGCTTTGTTTACATTTGCAGTGGACTCTGCTTTTAGTGAAGCAATAGCCAATTTCCTCGCGCTCTTTATCAACCTCTTTAATTAAAATTATTTTTCCGAATGAGTGACTTGAAGTGGTATGTTCTGAAATCCATCAGCGGGCAGGAAAATAAGGTGAAAACCTATATTGAGAATGAAATGAAGCGGCTTGGTTTCGAAAGTTTCGTGACACAGGTAGTTATTCCTATGGAGAAAGTCATCCAGATGAGAAACGGGAAAAAGGTGCCAAAAGAAAAACCGTACTATCCCGGTTACCTGATGGTTGAAGCAAACCTTGTCGGAGAAATCCCACACATCATCAAAAACATTCCCGGTGTAATTTCGTTCCTGAGCTTGACCAAAGGCGGTGATCCCGTTCCGATGAGAAAAGCAGAAGTCAACAGAATGCTCGGAAGAATGGATGAACTTTCCGAATTCGCAGTGGAGCAGGCAATTCCGTTCGTGGTTGGAGAAAATGTAAAAGTGATCGACGGACCATTCAACGGTTTCAACGGTACGATTGAAAAACTCCACGAAGACAAGAAGAAGATCGAGGTTTCTGTAATGATCTTCGGTAGAAAAACTCCGATGGAGTTGAGCTATATGCAGGTAGAAAAAGTGTAATGCTTAAAGAAATATTTATTGAAGACTGTTCGAAGAGCAGTCTTTTTTTATGGATTAATCTTTATTGAGCGCGTGGATTGTTTTTCGTTTTTTTGCTGTTTGCGGAGTGTCTTTGAAATTTTAGAGATAAAAGCATGAATCATAAACGGAATAAAAATTGGTGCATCTTATTTATTCAGTAGCAATTACAAAATAATCATTATGGAAAATATTCAGTCACTAAAAGGAAAAACGGTAGTCATAACGGGAGGTTCGAGTGGAGTAGGAAGAGCTGCTGCTGAAGCTTTCGCTTTGGAGGGGTGCAATGTTGTAGTCGGATCGAGAGGAAAGGACGCTTTGGAAGATACAGTTGCTTTATGTCGAAGTTTGGGAGCGGTTGCACTCGGTGTTCCCACTGACGTATCGGTTTATGAAGATGTTCAGAATTTGGCGGAACAGGCAATGCAGTTCAACGGACGCATTGATATTTGGATCAACAACGCGGGAGTAATGGCAAGTGGAAAATTTGAGGATATTCCCATCACCGTTGCCGAACAGGTCATCAAAACCAATCTTTTTGGATATATGCACGGCGCATACGCTGCGCTGCCCATTTTCAAAAATCAAAATGACGGAATCCTCATCAACAATGTTTCCATCGGCGGGTTTATGCCCGCTCCTTACAGTGCAGCATATTCTGCCACGAAATTCGGAATTCGCGGAATGATGGAGTGTCTTCATGGCGAGATTTCGGATTTCCCAAATGTGCATATCTGTAATCTTTATCCTCAAATTCAGCGTTCGACGGGAAACAGCCATTCTGCAAAATATTCAGGCCTGGATTTTAAGATTCCTCCATTCGCTGCAGATCCGCGAGATACTGCGGCGGAAATGGTGAAACTTGCGAAAAACCCAAAAACACACACTTTTCCGGATGCCGCTTCTTTTCTTCTAAAAAATATTTATGGCCTTTTCCCAAAAACGATCATCAACACAGCATCCGCAGGAATGAGACTATTGATGAAAACAGTTGACGGTCCGGAAACCAACGGAAATGTCATGGTACCTTCTTCTGTTCCACACAGAATCTATGGCGAAACTATTTTGCCGGTGCCTTCACGTAAAACCAAAAGACTCGCGTTGGCTGCAACACTGGGAACTGCAGCGTATTTTCTGTTTAAGATTTCAAAAGGAAAGAAATAACTGGTAATCCGTTTGGAAATTGCCGTCAACAACTTCAAGTCGTCCTGAAAATGGGCGACTTTTTTTTATCCACAATTAAGGGCAGTTTTTAATTAATCCTGATAACTTTGTAAGAAACCTTCTACGGATGTTTGCCCTTATCGATTTGCAATAATTTCTTTGTGAGCTGTGAGAGGACTTTAGACCGAAGTCTTGAGGGGCAACCTGTTGTCGTATTGTCGAATAACGACGGATGTTTTGTGTCGAGAAGCAATGAGGCCAAGAAACTTGGGGACGACCTGCTCCGGAAACCTGAAATGTGGGTGCACCAAATCATGGGAATTCATGGAACGAGGATGGTGCGCGAACTTCAGGGGATTCCGCAACTGGTTCTAGAAGAGGCGCCTTCCGCAAAACAGTCGATCGCGACCACGAGAAGTTTTATGGAAATGATTACGGATAAAGAGAAGCTTCGGGAAAGGATGAAAACTTTTGCGTTTTCCTGCGCCGAGAAACTTCGCCGACAAAATACCTGCGCCAAAAAGATCACGGTTTTTATTTACACCAACCGTTTTCGCAAAGAGTTGGGAACGTATTATGGCGCGCTTTCCTATACTTTTCCGAATCCTAGCAGCTCGTCGGTGACGATTTCAAAGGCGGCGGATTTGTTGTTTGAGGCGATTTATAAAGACGGCTTTAGTTATAAGAAAGCGGGTGTCGTGGTTTCAGATTTTGCGCCCGATAATGAAAGATTGATCAGTCTTTTCGAAAAAGATGTGGAACAGAAACACATCCCTGTAATGAAGGCGATGGACTTCCTCAACAAAAAATATGGAAAAACAAAATCCGTCTCGGCTCCCAAAGCGGGAAACCTTCTTACGAACGAAAAATCCTCTCGCCCGAATACGAGGAATTCCTGAAACATAACACGCTTCCCGAAGCGAATTTCAGATTTCATTGATTCGGGAATTCATAGAAATAAAAAAACAAATCTTTTGATTTTTAATCAATTACTTGTTTGCTGTTCCGAAAATTATTCCTACTTTTGCAACCTCAAATATCGTAATGTGAGGTGAGATAAACATTGCGGTAGAATAATAAATGCTTCCAAACTCATTAATTATTCAATTTTTAAAACAAAAAAATGGCTAAAAAAGTCTTTAAAATGGTAAAACTCCAGGTAAAGGGAGGGGCAGCAAACCCTTCTCCGCCAGTAGGTCCAGCTTTGGGTTCTGCAGGTGTAAACATCATGGAGTTTTGTAAGCAATTTAACGGAAGAACTCAAGACAAGCCAGGACAGGTTTTGCCGGTAGTAATTACCGTGTACGAAGACAAATCTTTTGAATTCGTAATTAAAACCCCACCTGCGGCAATCCAACTTTTGGACGCTTCTAAGCAGAAGAAAGGTTCAGGTGAGCCAAACAGATCCAAAGTAGGTTCTGTATCTTGGGATCAGGTTAAAAAAATCGCAGAAGATAAAATGACAGACCTTAACTGCTTCACAATCGACTCAGCAATGACGATGGTTGCAGGTACGGCAAGATCTATGGGATTGAGAGTAACAGGAACTAAACCAACTAACGCTTAATACTTATTGAAATGGCAAAATTAACGAAAAAGCAAAAAGAAGTTGCAAGCAAACTGGATAAGAACAAAGTCTATAACTTAGACGAAGCTTCTTCACTGGTAAAAGAACTGAACTACGCGAAGTTTGACGCTTCTGTAGATTTGGCGGTTAGATTGGGAGTTGATCCGAGAAAAGCAAACCAGATGGTAAGAGGAGTTGTTTCCCTTCCGCACGGTACCGGTAAGGATGTGAAAGTTCTTGCACTCGTTACTCCAGACAAAGAAGCTGAAGCTAAAGAAGCTGGAGCTGATTATGTAGGTCTTGATGAATATCTTGATAAAATCAAAGGAGGTTGGACTGATGTTGACGTAATCGTAACAATGCCTGCAGTAATGGGTAAATTAGGACCATTGGGTAGAGTATTGGGACCGAGAGGTTTGATGCCTAACCCGAAATCAGGTACTGTAACTATGGAAGTAGGAAAAGCAGTTTCTGAAGTAAAATCAGGTAAAATCGATTTTAAAGTAGATAAATACGGTATCATCCACGCAGGAATCGGGAAAGTATCCTTCGAGCCGGCGAAAATCAAAGAAAACGCTCAGGAACTGATCCAGACTTTGATCAAGTTGAAACCGACTGCCGCTAAAGGAACTTATGTGAAGTCCATCTATCTGTCTTCCACAATGAGCCCTGGAATCGCAATCGATACGAAATCTGTAAACTAATTATAAATCCTAAGGACAATGACTAAAGAAAATAAAGTTGTAGCAATACAAGAGATTAAAGATTTGCTTCAGGATGCAAAAGTAGTTTATGTAGCAGATCTTGAAGGTCTTAACGCTCAGAAGTCATCCGATTTCAGAAGAGCTGCCTTCAAACAGAATATCAAAGTAAAAGTGGTAAAAAACACTTTGCTTCAAAAAGCAATGGAGCAGATCGAAGACGTAGATTTCTCTGAAATGTATGGTACATTCAAAGGAAACTCTGCCTTGATGATTTCTGAAACAGCAAACGCTCCTGCAAAACTAATCAAAGATTTCAGAAAGAAAGATGAGAAACCGGCTCTGAAATCAGCTTACCTACAGGAAACTTTCTATGTTGGTGACAACAACCTTGAAACACTTGCTAACATCAAGTCGAGAGAGGAAATGATCGGAGAAATCATCGGATTGCTTCAGTCTCCAATTCAGAGAGTTATCGGTGCGTTGCAAAACAAGCCTGAAACTGTTGAGGCAAAAGCAGAAGAAGCAGCTCCGGTTGCTGAAGCTGTACCTGCAGAAGAGGCTCCGGTTGCTGAAGCACAAGCTGAAGAAACACCTGCTGCTGAAGCTCCAGAAGCTCCTGAAGCAGCCGCAGAAGGAGAAGCTCCTGCTGCTGAATAATTACACTCAAAAAAATATCATAATCAACAATTAAAAACATTATTAAAATGTCAGATTTAAAAAATTTAGCTGAAACGCTAGTAAACCTAACAGTAAAAGACGTAAATGAATTAGCTGCTATCCTTAAGGATGAGTACGGAATTGAGCCAGCTGCTGCTGCAGTAGTAGTTTCTGGTGGTGCAGGTGGCGGAGAAGCTGCTGAAGAAAAAACAGAATTCGACGTAATCCTTAAATCAGCTGGTGCTTCCAAATTGGCAGTAGTTAAATTGGTAAAAGATTTAACAGGTGCTGGTCTTAAAGAAGCTAAAGATATGGTAGACGGTGCTCCTGCTCCAATTAAGCAAGGTGTGCCAAAAGACGAAGCAGAAGCCCTTAAAAAACAACTTGAAGAAGCTGGTGCTGAAGTAGAATTGAAGTAATTATTACTCAATCATAAAATTTCAAGCGGTATGTCCTAGACTTACCGCTTTTTTTTATGTTTATGTTAAGTTTAAATATATTTCTTAAATAAGTAATTATTTTTACTAATTTTGCAAAGTGAAAAAAAGTTTATTGTGTTCCGGTGCGAATGTAAAAGATTATGCCAATTTAGCTTCTAAATTCTGGCAATTTTCACTTATACTTTTGTTTCTATTTTTAAATTCTCTTTCTGCTCAGGAAGTTCCAATACAACAGCAGGCTTCTTCTGGATTAATTATTATGTCTGGAGATGCTGTTATCTATTCCAAGGATGCTTCTTTTAATGAGCAGATTTCAAAAAGTGAAGCTATACAGCAATATTCTAAAATTGTTAAAATTAGTGATAACGAATTAAAGATTGTTGCTAAAAATTTCGATAAGCCAACTAAAAAACAACAGCCTAAGATTAAAAAAGAAGTTGACTTATTGGCTGCAAAAAAATTAAAAGAAAGTAAGAAAGTAAATGTTCCTCAAAAGAAAATTGATTGTCATTTTTCTGATGGTTATAGAGATAGTCATTTTCTTACGGGAATGGGATCATTAAGAGGTTCATTTTTTCCTCCTAGTAATGATTACCAGTATTCTAAATATGTAGTAGGTTCTAATAATCAGCTTGCAAATACTTCTCTATATTTTCTTTATTCTACAACTCATTTTTCTAATGATAATAGTTCAATAGTACAAGCTAGTATATCTACTTATACTGTGCGACCACCACCAGATTTAGTTTAATCATTGAGCTTTTTACAATAAAATTCTTGAGAAATTAATTTATTTCAAAAGAGTTTAGTTTTTTAACAATAATAAATTTTTATGAAAAAATTAAATCTACTTTTTACAGTAGTGATTCTGCTTGTGGCAAATCAATTGCTATTTTCACAGGCAGTGGATAAACTTTATCTTTCCCTATCGGCAACAGGTAGGGTTTATGATATTACTGGTGTGCCAGCGGCACTGCCTGCTCCATTAGCTACACCAAACTATTCTGGTGGTACTCGAGAAAGAATTAGTAATTTAGCTGTGGGTTATGATACTCCTGGATCGAATCCTACAGGGCTTGTCTTTATTCATTCAAATACTGCTGTGGGAAGTACAATTTATAAAAACACTGTTTCTACGGGTCAGACTACACCGGCTGGTACAGCTCTTATCGGTGGTATTAGTACTAATAACGTTCCGAAAACAGATGGTAACCCGTCAGGTGTAACTTATGGTTTTAGTAACTCTACCAAGAATTTATATCAGATTTATCCTACCTCTGCTAATCTTGGAACTGTTACGGGTGATGCTGCTTGGAACGGAACTGGGGGGAATACTTCAACGATTTGGGCAACAGATACTTTTTTTGATTATCAGAATTTCATTTATGTAATTCTTCAGAATACAACCAATGGAACAACCTTTACAAGATATCTGTATAGAATTGATCCTGCGACCCTAACTGCTACTAGAGTAAGTACAATCGGCGGACCAGTAGGTGCTTATAATGCTTCGGCTACGACAAGTAATAACACAACAGTTGGTAATGTAAGAGGATTAGCATATCTAAATGGTTTGGTGTATGCAGTTTCTGTAAATAATAATACTCAATTAAATTTTTACAGTATTAATATTTCTACAGGAGCATCAACGTATTTAAGAACTTATACAGGTTTAGCTGGTTTAAATGCTTCTAACCAAGATTTGGCTTCTGTTCCATATTATATACCTTTCATTTTCAATTGTGGAGGTGCCAATATACAAGAGACAACTCCATTTGTTGCTGGCGTGAGTTCTACTAAAACTCTAAGAGTGCCAATTTCTACAGTTTACGGACCTGGAACATATAGAATTAATGTTTCGGGACCTGATTTTGCAACCAGTTTTACAGATGTTACAATTACTTCAACTACTACTTTTGTTGACATTCCGGTAACCTACAATGGTACAGGTTCAAGTGGAAACAAAACCCTTACCTATAATATTAATGGAAGCACCACTGCTTGTAGTGTAAATGTTGTGGTAGAAAAAGATACTGATAAAGATACTATTCCTGATTATCAAGATTTAGATTCTGATAACGATGGTATTTTAGATGCGGTAGAAATGTACTGCGATCAAACGATTGCTCCAAACGGAACTTTCCCAGTAAGCAATGGTCCAGCTACAACACCTGCTTATTCCAACCAACTTTTGTTTTTCGATTGGAATGGGGTAACTTTAAGTAATGCTTCTCCTACTGCAACTAAATCTGTGGTTTATAATGGTGTTACTTATACGGCTACAATATCTAATTATACTTCTGTAGGAACTGGTACTCCTAATGCTATGGTTGGTAATGATATTTTAACTTGGAGTGGGCCTTCACAAATGGTAGGAAGATATTATAATGTTAATTCTACAACATTTAAAGAAGCGCTATATATTCCATCTACAGGTTTTACCGGAGTGAATTCATTTAACATATCTGTTACAGCTAGTAAGGATGGTGTTGCTTATCCTGTTGATTTTGTATTCTTTGACGCTGAAACAACTAATAAATCTGCCATTCAAACAGAGCAAATAAAATTTACCAATAATACTGCTGGAACTATTGAACTTCTGGAAAAAACCGGTACCGGAACTATTGGAGCAACAACAGATGGAGTCGTTAATATCACTGGTATAGGTACTAACACTGTAACACTCAATGAAACAGAAACTAGTAATGTTAATGCATTATTATTTGTAAAGGGCTACTCACCATCTGTAAAAGTTGATATTACAACCTCTCTTGGTTCTCAACAAGGTGTAGGTTTTGCAGTAAGGTTAAATTGTGACACAGATAATGATGGCACGCCAAACTATTTAGATACAGATTCTGATGGTGACGGATGTCCTGATGCAATAGAAGGTGGTGATAATATTACTCAAACAATGCTAAATGGGAGCAATGCAATTGGTTCAAATATCTCTGGTACTTTAAATTCACCCGCAATTGCTACAGTAGATGCAAATGGTGTTCCTGTTATTACTAATACAGGTAGTACATTTAATGTGGACGGACAAGCTCAAGGACAAACAGCAGGAAGTTCTGCTAATGCATCTGTAAATGGATGTTATTGCTACAAACCAGCACAAACTTCTGGCACAATTTTAGACACCAACCACGGCATTACAGCTCTTGGTAGAGCTGGTGCAGACAACAGCAATTGGCCTATGGTAAGAAAAGGAGCTTGGACAGCACTTGAAGCCAAAACCAAAGGTTTTGTAGTCAATAGACTTACAGATGCTCAAATCACTGCTATTCCTAGTGCTGATCTTAGAGAAGGAATGATGGTATATAACATTACCCAAGACTGTCTCCAAATCAACATTGATGGTACATCTACGGGTTGGAGATGTTTCAACACTCAAACTTGCCCTGATTAATTATTTAAATTTGAGATAACATGAAAAATATATTTTTAACATTAACCTTATTTTTTGCTACTGCTCTTTCAGCTCAAGTAGCCATAGGAAAAGCTACCGTTTCTTCACCTGCAGTATCATTAGAATTTTATGATAATGCAGATAACACCAGAGGAATTATTCTTCCTTGGGTTACTTCTACAGCTGCAGTAACAGGAGCGGTAAACGGAACATTAGTCTACAATACTGCAGACAGAAAAGTTTATGTAAAGTATGCTTCTGGATGGAGAGATTTATCTGTAGATGCTACTGGTACTACCATAGACCCTATAAATAATGTAGATGGTCTTACGCTACAAAACAGTTTAAATGATTTAGACACCGCCAAAGTAAGCATAGGAACTCCTACTTCTACTCCAGGAATTTTAGTCCTTGAAGATACTAATAAAGCGATGGTTTTGCCAAAAGTAGCTTCCCCACATCTTACCATAATCAATCCTGCTCCTGGTATGATGGCTTATGACACCGTAAAAAATCAACTCGCTGTTTTTAACGGAAAAGTCTGGACTTTTTGGAAACCGTAGTTTTATCAAAAAAGTAGAAAATGAGCGGCAGGTAATACCTGCCGTTTTTTGTTAAAATCTTTGCGCTGTTTCAGATATTTAGCTAAATTTGCAGAACACAAAATGAAAAAAAATGAGAAAACACTATTCTTTGAAGGGTGTTTTATTTCCGGCGAATCCTGCAGTAATCTTCTGTTGGTTATTCATTTTTTTTTCCAGTTTGCTCCATTCCCAGATTTATGTTCAGGGAGGCGAAAGTGTAATCGCGGAACAAGATTCAGCTCTTCTTGCTAATGCCGAGGTGGTTGAGTTCCTGTAAAAGTTTTCAAAACTGAGGAGGTTAAAAAGCCGGTTATTGCTAAAAATGCCGAGGAAAAAGCGATTTCGCAGGAAAAGACAAAGATTGCAAAAGCTTCCAGGGAAAAAATCCGGGAGATTCAAAAAAACACGATAAAATCTGAAGTTTTCTATCAAACTCAGAAAACGCAGAACCAATTTTTCCTGTTAGGAAGTTTTGCGAAAAGCAGTGCTTCATCTACAAATAATTACAAAGATCAAAAAGCTTTAGGGTTTCATTATACCGAAAATTCACACTTCATTTTTTCAGGAAGCCATCACACAACATTCTACAGAAAATTTACTAAATTATCGAATGCACCCTTGCTTTTTTCTGTGCGTCCTCCTCCGTCGCAGCAAGAATTTGCTTAAAAACTAATGACCTATCATTTAATAATTTAATTTTTCGACGATGAAAAAATACTCTTTTATTTTTTGTAGCGCCTCCTATTTTTTAATTTTTTAATCCGACACAAATGAAAAATTTAGGAACAAAATATATTGTGTTCGCTTTTTTATTCTTGCTTTCTCTTAGTGCAAATGCGCAAACATGGATTACTTGGAATAATCAGGCGACAAAATCCAATATAATCAAAGGAACTGCTGTTGTTGGGGGAGTTACGGTTAATGCCACTATAACTGTAACCTCTAATACAACTTCAGGTGGCTCCTATCCTTCAACTACTCAAGATAACAGTATCTTGATAAGCGGAAATAACTGGAATACTATTCTTGGCTCTTTAGGAAACTATCAGTCCAATTTGGGTGTGCCTGCTACAAATAATTTTTTATCAGTAATCATAATTCTGTTAGATATCCCTCTGTTACTGTTTATTTTGATCAGCCAGTTATAATAAGCAAGTTTGGTGTAGATGATCTTGATACTGGTGGAGGTTGTTGTTGGAACGAATCTCACACCATGTCAGGTTATACATTTACCAGTACAAGTAGTAGCAATTGGGTTGATTCTCCGGCTCCTACTGTTACAAATTCATCAGTTATATTTAGTTCTGCGACCACCAGTACTGGTTCTACCCCAGGAAATGGTTATGTAGTTTATAATGGTGTTGCAGTACTGCCAGCATATACAAATGTTGTATTAACTTACACCGGGCAGAAATATGGAACATATAATTCTAGTAATGAAAATAATGGTTATGCAATTGCGCTTTTGCCGCCATGTACTACACCTGCAACTCCAACAGTTACTACTACTGGTGCGACCTGTACTTCTGCAGGAACCGCAACAATATCTAATTACAACAGTGCTTTAACCTATACTTTTTCGCCAAGTGGACCATCCGTTGGAGCAGGTGGTGTGATTTCTGGTCTTACTGCTGGAACTTCCTACACCGTAACAGCAACTGACGGCAACTGTACCGCAACTTCTACTTCATTCAGGGTCGCTGCACAGTTGTCGGTGCCAACCGCGACGGTAAGCTCGACTTCGCCAATCTGTTCAGGTCAGAACGCGGTATTCACCATCACGGGAACACCAAATGCGGTGGTTACCTACACGCTTAATGGTGGAGCAAATACCAACGTGACTTTGAGCTCAACCGGAACGGCAACAGTTACCGTAAACGGAGCAACAGCCAACCAGACATTGACCTTGGTTTCTGTGAATAATCCGACTACAAAATGTTCTGCAACGTTGAGCGGAAGTTCAACGGTGACTGTGAATCCATTGCCGACGGCGACGGTAAGCTCGACTTCGCCAATATGTTCAGGCCAGAATGCTGTGTTCAACATCACAGGAACACCAAACGCGGTGGTTACTTACAATATAAACGGTGGATTAAATACCGTAGTTACTTTAAGTTCCACAGGAACCGGAACAGGAACTGTAAGTTGAGCAACTTCAAATCAGACACTGAGTTTGGTTTCAGCTATTGCAAATGGTTGTTCACAAACCATCTCAGGTAGCTCTACAGTTACAGTAAATGCACTTCCGACAGCTACAGTGGTTGCAACGTCACCAATCTGTACAGGTGAAAATGCAGTGTTTACAATTACTGGTACGCCAAATGCGGTGGTTACCTATAATTTGAATGGTGGAAGCAATACCACGGTAACATTTGATTCTGCAGGATCAGCAACTGTAACGGTAAATGCGGTAACAACAAGCCAAGTGTTGAATGCTATTTCTGCAAGTAATCCGGCTACAAGTTGTGCCCAAAATCTGAATGGAACGGCTACAGTGGTAGTAGAACAGTGTGCTTGTCATAACGATCCTAACACTTCAACAGCAGGATTGCCGGTGAAACACGGTATTACGCTGCTAAAAAGAGCCGGAGCGGATAACGGAAACTGGCCAATGCTTAGAAACTCGGCACATACAGCATTAGAGTCAAATGTGAAAGGTTTTGTAATCACCAGAATTGCTACCGCAGATTTGCCAAATATTACCAATCCTGTTGAAGGAATGATGGTGTATGATACAACGGCAAAATGTTTGAAATTATTTGCAGATGGTGTTTGGAGCTGTTTCAATACCCCTGCTTGTCAATAATAAAACAAGGATGAAGTGCCTGATAAGTTCGGGCACTTTTCCCAATAATTTTAAATACTAAAAAAATGAAAAATTTAATCATATCAGCATTTCTTTTGATCAGTGCCTCAGTCTTTTCACAGACGATTATTGGGGACAATATTGGTACCGCAACCGACAAGACTTCTGTTTTGCCCGAGTTTGCCAATACGAATAACAAGGGAATTATTCTTCCATATGTTCGTGTTTTACCTGTTGCGCCGTCAGAAGGGACAATTCTTCTGGATTCTACTAATCCGCTTGCAGCAAGGGTAAAATACTTCAATGGAAGCTGGGTGGATCTCAGTGGTCAGAATGCGAATGTTACTACAGCGTTGGTAGATCAACCGACTGTTGTACAGGCGCCTGAACTACCGGTTGCAAAAACAATTATCGGTGCGGTGAGCTCATCTGCCGATGGAGTATTGGTTCTTGAATCTGCTACACAGGCAATGTTGCTTCCAATTGTTTCGGACGTAAACAATATTCCGAATCCATCGCCGAGAATGATGGTTTTTGTAAATAAAGCCGGAGCAAAGCGACTTGCGGTTTATAATAGTGCGAAGTGGTCTTTTTGGAAACCTGCTTCTTAACCAATCTCTTTCTCATAACAATAGCCGTCCCTGTATTTGGGGCGGCTATTTTATTTTGAGGAAACTTCTATGAATTTTCACCTATGAAGAGGTTACGAAGAGCGTAACTTGGCAAAATCTAACGCAGCTTTTCCATCCAAACCCAATAAAGAAAAAGGGCTCAGAAATTCCTGAACCCTTTTTTGTATTGCTAAGAATTATCTTATTCCGCTGCATCGAAATCTGCATCAGCATCAGCTGAAACTTTTTCGCCTTCTTCTTTTGATTTTTCTTTTTCAGCTTTTCTTTGAGAAAGTCCTTCTTTGATAGAATCTGAAACTACTGAAAGAATCATGTCGATCGCTTTGGAAGCATCGTCGTTTCCTGGGATCACATAATCTACTTTTCTTGGGTCCGAGTTCGTATCAACGATCGCGAATACAGGGATTCCCAATTTTTTAGCTTCAGTTACCGCGATGTGCTCGCTCATGATGTCAACCACGAAAAGAGCAGAAGGAAGACGCACCATGTCTGCGATTGAACCCAAGTTTTTCTCAAGGTTCGCTCTTTGACGGTCAACCTGCAATCTTTCTTTTTTAGACAAAGTTTCGAAAGTTCCGTCTTTCTTCATTTTGTCGATGTGGTTCATTTTCTTCACTGCTTTACGGATGGTAACGAAGTTGGTCAACATTCCTCCCGGCCATCTTTCAGTGATATAAGGCATGTTCAGTTCAGTTGCGTGTTTTGCAACCACTTCCTTAGCTTGCTTTTTGGTAGCTACGAAAAGAACTTTTTTGCCTGCAGAAGTGATTTTTTCCAAAGCGTTACAAGCTTCGTCCAGTTTTACTGCTGTTTTATGTAAGTCGATAATGTGAATACCGTTTTTCTCCATAAAAATGTATGGAGCCATATTTGGATTCCACTTTCTGGTCATGTGACCGAAGTGTACACCTGCCTCTAAAAGGTCTTTAACATTTGCTTTAGCCATGTCTCTTTTTTGTTTTTAGTTTACGTTCCGCTTTTTTGCAATCAACTCGTCTTTAGATGGGAGAGGAGTTTGGATGCTAAACTAAACGGGGCATTTTTGATTAGATAATAGATTAATAGACTTGAGACACGAGATAAATAGTCTCCACACTCTTGTCTTTTCGTCTCCTGTCTCCAGAAGATTAACGTTTAGAGAACTGGAATCTCTTTCTTGCTTTCTTCTGTCCTGGTTTCTTTCTTTCCACCATTCTTGCGTCTCTGGTAAGCAATCCGTGAGGTTTAAGCATTCCTCTGAATTCTTCGTTGATTTCGCACAATGCTCTGGAAAGACCCATTCTGATCGCTTCTGCCTGACCTGTGATTCCACCGCCGAAAACGTTCACTGTAACGTCATACTGACCTACAGTTTCAGTTAAAAGGAATGGCTGGTTGATTTTGTAAACCAACACGTCAGTTCCGAAGTATTCTTTCGAATCCTTTCTGTTGATGGTGATGTTTCCAGAACCTGGCTTTACATAAACTCTTGCAACAGAAGTTTTTCTTCTTCCGATTTTGTGAACTGTTGACATATTAATTATTTGAATTCGTTAATATTAATTACTTTTGGCTGCTGCGCTTCGTGCTTGTGTTCAGATCCTTCATACAGGTAAAGGTTTTTGAACAGCGTAGTTCCCAGTTTGGTTTTAGGAAGCATTCCTTTTACAGATTTCTCTAAAACTTTCAGGGGATCTTTTTTCAGAAGCTCTTCAGCAGTCTGAGACTTTTGTCCACCAGGATATCCGGTGTGCCAAACGTAAGTTTTATCAGCCCACTTGTTTCCGGAAAGGGTCACTTTCCCAGCATTCAAAACGATCACGTTGTCTCCGCAGTCTGCGTGAGGCGTAAAATTCGTCTTGTGCTTTCCTCTCAAAATCTTGGCAACGTTGGAAGCAAGTCTTCCCAACGGTTGACCTTCAGCGTCTACCACAACCCATTCTTTATTAGCGGTAGCTTTGTTCGCCGAAATTGTTTTGTAACTTAATGTATTCACACTTTATCGTTTACGGTTAAACATAATTTTCCCTTTAAGGGTGTGCAAAGGTATGGATTTTTTTCGAACCAGAAAAATTTTTTGAAAGAGTTTGGAGCCGTAGATTATTTCTTTAATTACCAATTTCTTATAGCTCGTCTGCCTTTATTATTATAGAACAAAAACCAACACTAATTTCGATTTTGGTATATTACTAGTGTTACAGTTTTAAAATGAAGTCTTTTTTTAACTTTTCACTAAAAACACATCTATATATATTTAGAGAAAGAGTTAATTTTTTATCAGCTCTTTTTTTCGTTTGAGGAGCTAATAACTTGTAATTTTTATTAAAGAAGATATTAGGTCGGAAATTTTCTTTACCCCAACCCTAAAGGGCGGAAAATTTCCCTTAAAATAAACCTAAATTTGCTCCTTTTAGGGTCGGGGTAATCAAATTTAGGTTTATTACTTTACAAGAAGGTTCTAAGCTTTAACGAAGTTGAGACGGATTATTTCCTTAATGAATTCGAACTTCGGAAACTCGCAATAAGGTAATACGCTACAAATACCGTAGAAAACTTGATCACCGATGGCACCGCTTTCTCAAGGTCAAAAATCAAAGCTCCAACAAGAACCATTAAACCCATCGCTGCGAAAGAGATGATAAACTTCTTTGCCAATGTAAATTTTTCATCATCCAGAAAATAGGCGATTCCCCAAGCTAAACCGAAGGCGATTCCATAGAACAGCTCGAGTTTCCAGCCCTGGCTTCCCAATAAGAAGTAGTTCAGTAGAAAACTGATTGCCGTTCCAAGTAAAAAGTAGGAGAGTGCTCGCTGCATATCGTAATTTTCTGCAAAAATAAGTTTTTTAAGCGATTCTCGTTTTTGTGGAATTTGGGGTTAGTTTCGCTTATCAAAGCTAAACAATGTAATAATGATCCATTGGTGTTGCAATTTCCTTTTGCTAAACGAAGTGCCATTGCGATCATCGGTTATGCAGTCAGGAACACAAATTTTCATTGCGTCTTTGCGATAATGATCCACCTATATACATAATTCATTAACCAGACAAATGTGAATTTTTATCTTGCCAAATGAAGTGTTCTTTGCGAGAAAAAAAGTGTGACAGGTTCATATAAAGCTTTGTGACTTTGTGGTTAATATTTACTTACGAGAATCTTAAGCGAATTTGCCGAAGTAACTAAAGAAATTTGATGTTTATTTATGTGGGATTTTTGTCTGCAATTGCTAAATGAAATGCCATTGCGCTCTTAAAATATGCATTTTATTGATAAATTTTCGTTGCGATCTTTTGCGAGAAAGAAAAGCACCGCAGGTTCATATCAAATTTTTTTTAGCTCACAGATTAGTGATTTTATACGTTTTAAACTGATTTAAATATCAAGTTTTTAATACTTCTCGCAGATTCCGTATTTTTGAAAACTTACATTTTTTTCTAAAATTCTTTATGGAAACCTCAAAGTACGAACCTAAAAACAAAGTAAGAATCGTAACCGCTGCCTCGCTTTTCGACGGGCACGATGCAGCTATCAATATTATGCGCCGCGTCATTCAGGGAACGGGTTGCGAGGTGATCCACCTCGGTCACGACAAATCTGCGGAAGAAGTAGTGAACACCGCGATTCAGGAAGATGCGAACGCAATCGCACTGACTTCTTACCAAGGCGGACACAACGAATATTTCAAATACATTTACGACCTTTTAAGAGAAAAAGGCGCTCCGCAGATCAAGATTTTCGGTGGGGGAGGTGGAGTAATTCTTCCCGAAGAAATTAAGGATTTAATGGATTACGGCATCGACAGAATTTATTCTCCAGACGACGGCCGCGAACTCGGATTGCAGGGAATGATCGATGATTTGGTGAAAAAATCCGACTTCGCAACAGGAGAACATATCACCGTTTCGGATTTGGATAAAATTTCTTTTGAGGATTCAAAATCGATTGCACAGGTTATTTCCGCCGTAGAAAATTTTTCTGAGGAAAAAGAAGATTTGGTAAAAGCGATTGATGAAAAAGCTAACGGTTCCACCATTCCGATTATTGGTATCACCGGAACAGGAGGCGCCGGAAAATCATCTCTCACCGATGAAATCGTCCGCAGATTCCTCCGTTCAAATCCTGATAAAAAAATCGCGATTATCTCTGTGGATCCTTCCAAAAAGAAAACGGGGGGCGCGCTTCTCGGCGACAGAATCCGGATGAATTCCATCAACGACAAACGCGTGTATATGCGTTCGATGGCGACGCGTGAAAACAATGTTTCGGTTTCGCCTTACATTCATTCCGCCTTAAATGTTTTGAAAATTGCCCAACCCGATGTCATTATTCTGGAAACTTCTGGTATCGGACAAAGCGGTTCAGAAATTACAGAAATTGCCGATGTTTCGATGTATGTAATGACGCCGGAATACGGAGCATCCACACAGTTGGAAAAAATTGATATGCTGGATTATGCGGATTTAATCGCTTTAAATAAATCTGACAAACGCGGTGCTTTGGATGCGCTTCAGGCGGTAAGAAAGCAGTTTCAGAGAAACCATACCCTTTTCGACAAGCCTTTGGAAGAAATGCCGGTTTTTTCCACAAAAGCAAGCCAGTTCAACGATTGGGGAACGACAGAAGTGTATAATGCGTTGATTAAAAAAGTAAATAATAAGTTTGAAAACATTGGCTTTCAGGAATATGTGGAGCAGAATGTTTCCGACGATACCACGGTAATTCCGCCAAAACGCGTGCGCTACCTTTCCGAAATTGTGGAAAACAACAAAGGCTACGACAAAACCGCTGAAGAACAGGCAAAAATTGCCCAGAAACTCTATATGATTGACGGTGCAAGGACTTTCCTGACCGATGATGAAGCCGCAGCAGAAAAACTCGAAAAAGTTTTCATAAAAACCAAAAAAGATTTAACCGAAGAAAATACGGCATTCCTACACGGATGGCACAATTTCAAAGAGCAAATGAAGCAGGACACGTATTCCTACTTTGTTCGCGGCAAGGAAATTAAGGTGAATACCACTTCCGAGTCGCTTTCCGGGTTAAAAATTCCAAAAATTGCCTTGCCGAAATTTCAGGATTGGGGCGACCTCATCCGTTGGAAAAGTCAGGAAAATGTTCCCGGAGAATTTCCTTACACCGCGGGAATTTATCCGTTCAAAAGAACCGGAGAAGACCCAACGAGAATGTTCGCCGGAGAAGGCGGCCCGGAAAGAACCAACCGCCGTTTTCACTACGTTTCTGCGGAAATGCCTGCAAAAAGGTTATCTACAGCATTCGATTCTGTAACTTTATATGGCCAAGATCCTGCTTTACCGCCCGATATTTACGGAAAAATTGGAAATGCGGGAGTTTCTATCGCGACATTGGATGATGCCAAAAAACTGTATTCCGGGTTTGATTTAATTAATGCGCTTACATCGGTTTCGATGACGATTAACGGTCCGGCTCCGATGCTGTTGGCGTTTTTTATGAATGCAGCCATCGATCAGAACTGCGAGAAATACATCGAAGAAAATAATCTTTGGAGCAAAGTTGAAGAAAAATTAAAGGCAAAATTCGACGATAAAGGCCTGAAAAGACCAACGTACAACGGCGAACTTCCGCCTTCCAACAACGGCTTGGGCTTAAAACTTCTTGGAATTACAGGTGATGAAATTTTAGACGCCGATGTTTACGAAAAAATAAAGGCTGAAACGATTGCCACCGTTCGTGGAACGGTTCAGGCAGACATTCTGAAAGAAGATCAGGCGCAAAATACCTGCATTTTCTCTACGGAATTTGCGTTGAGATTGATGGGCGACGTTCAGGAATATTTCATCAACAATAAGGTGAGAAATTTCTACTCGGTTTCCATTTCAGGTTACCATATTGCAGAAGCGGGTGCCAATCCGATTTCACAGTTGGCATTCACTTTGGCAAATGGTTTCACCTACGTCGAATACTATCTTTCAAGAGGAATGGATATCAATGCGTTTGCTCCTAACCTTTCCTTCTTCTTCTCGAACGGCGTAGATCCGGAATATTCGGTGATTGGACGTGTGGCAAGAAGACTTTGGGCAAAAGCGATGAAATACAAATACGGCGCAGATGAACGTTCCCAAATGTTGAAATACCACATCCAAACTTCCGGTCGCTCGCTTCACGCACAAGAAATTGATTTCAATGATATCCGAACAACTCTTCAGGCATTGTATGCGATTTATGACAACTGTAACTCACTGCATACCAATGCTTATGACGAAGCGATTACGACTCCAACTGAAGAATCCGTAAGAAGAGCGATGGCGATTCAGCTGATTATCAACAAAGAATTAGGTTTGGCGAAAAACGAAAATCCGCTTCAAGGTTCTTTCATTATTGAAGAATTGACCGATTTGGTGGAAGAAGCCGTTTACTCAGAATTCGACAGAATTACCGAAAGAGGTGGTGTTCTCGGTGCGATGGAAACGATGTATCAGCGTTCGAAAATCCAGGAAGAATCAATGCATTACGAGTGGCTGAAACACACCGGAGAATATCCAATCATCGGTGTCAATACGTTCCTTGGAAAAGACGGTTCGCCAACGATTCTTCCTCGTGAAGTGATCCGTTCAACTGAAGAAGAAAAGCAGCTTCAGATTTCCAATTTGGAGAATTTCCAGAATGCGCATTCCGATAAATCAGCAGAAATGCTCGATCAACTTCAGAAAGCAGCCATCAACCAACAGAACTTATTCGAAGTGATGATGGAAGCCGGAAAACACTGTTCGCTTGGACAGATTACGAATGCGCTGTTTGAGGTTGGCGGGAAATATAGAAGGAATATGTAAGAGTTGGAAGACGGAAGTCCGAAGATAAAAATCTCCTGAAAATTTTGGGGAGCGGCAGAGCCGCGAAATATTGGTAGAGAAAAGATTACAACATTTAATGAAGCCACGGAGTGGCGGCATATTGGTTAAAAACGAAACAATAAAAAAAGAAAAATATAGATAAACAGTAAAATAATATAAAAATATTTGAGCATTTGCTCTTATTCTCTAGAATCGGAAACCTAGGAAATTTCTAAAAATCACACGAGAATAAGTCTGCGAATAGTTCACGCTCTTGGGGCGTGGACTGTTTCGTTTGCGCTTATTGTGTGATGGGTTCTCCTAGGTGCCACGATTCTACGTAAGCAAAAAACGGCAGTTCATTGCCCTTTTTGCTTGTCGAAAGTTTAAGAGTTATTGCAGTTAACTCTTAAAAAATGGCAAAAAAATCTTTAAACAGCAATCTTCATCAGGCAAAAAACAATAAGAAAGATGAGTTTTATACACAACTTTCCGATATTGAAAGGGAACTTAAACATTATAAAAGTCATTTTAAGGGAAAAACTGTTTACTGTAACTGCGACGATCCGAGAATCAGTAATTTCTTTCACTACTTTTCCTACAATTTTGAAAAACTTGGTTTAAAAAAATTAATCACTACTTGTTACAAAAACCAAGATCGCGATCTGTTCAGTCAACATAACACTGAACAAGCCATTTCTTTAGAATATACCGGAGATAAGAATGGAGACAACATTCCTAATCCCGAAGAAATTGGAATCCATTATCTTAAAGGTGACGGCGATTTCAGAAGTCCTGAGTGTATAGAACTTTTAAAACAAGCAGATATTGTTGTGACCAATCCACCTTTTTCTCTATTTCGCGAATACATTGCACAACTCATCGAATACGATAAAAAATTTATAGTAATTGGACATCAAAATGCAATTACATACAAAGAGATTTTCACATTACTTAAAGAAAACAAGATTTGGCTTGGTGCAGATAATGGAGGAACAAAATGGTTTAAAGTAAATGATGACTACGACATAAAAACTGAATCTCGAAAAAAAACAGAAAATGGTGAAAAGTTTTTTAGCATGGGCAGTATTGTTTGGTTTACAAATCTTGACATTATGAAACGTCACGAACGCTTAATTCTCTATAAAAGTTATTCGATAGATGAATACATAAAATATGACAATTACGATGCTATTAATGTTGATCGAGTTGCCGAGATTCCTTTTGATTATGATGGAGTGATGGGTGTCCCGATAACATTCTTGGATAAATACAATCCTGAACAATTTGAAATAGTCAAATTCCGAAAAGGCAATGATGATAAAGATTTATCAATTAATGGCAAATGTCCATATTTTAGAATTCTAATCAAACACAAAAAACTATGAACATAGAACTTAAAGAAATTACGATTCGTGAATTAACCGAAGGTTATCACGACAATGAAGAACAGGGCGTTGTTGGCTACGGTGGAAAATTAGATATTCGTCCGCCTTATCAGCGTGAGTTTATTTATAAAGATAAACAGCGCGATGCAGTAATTGATACTGTAACCAAAAACTTTCCACTAAACGTAATGTATTGGGCTGTTCGTGAAGATGGCAATTATGAGGTTATAGACGGACAGCAGCGCACTATTTCGATAAGTCAATTTATTGAAGGTGACTTCTCTACAAAAATCGGGTCTTTTCCAGAAAACAGAGGTTTTCACAACTTGCAGCAAAACGAAAAAGAACAAATCCTGAACTATAAATTAACGGTTTACCTGTGCAGCGGAACCGACAGCGAAAAACTAGAATGGTTTAAAACCATCAACATTGCAGGAGAAAAACTTACCGACCAGGAATTGAGAAATGCGGTTTACAGTGGAAGTTGGGTTTCGGATGCCAAAAGATATTTCAGCAAAAACGGCTGTGCTGCTTATGGTTTGGGAAGTGATTATTTGGTAGGTTCGCCGATTCGTCAGGATTATTTGGAAACTGCGATTAAATGGATTTCCGAAGACCAAATCGAAAAATATATGGCGGAAAACCAACGTCAACCGAACGCAAACGAATTGTGGCTCTATTTTCAGTCTGTCATTAATTGGATAAAAGCAACATTCCCCATTTATCGCCGTGAAATGAAAGGAATTGGTTGGGGATTTCTTTACAACCGCTTTAAAACTCAGAATTTTGATCATAAAAAATTAGATGAAGAGATTTCAAGACTGATGCAGGACGAAGATGTCACCAATAAAAAAGGAATTTACGATTACGTTTTAACCCGAAACGAGAGAACTTTACATATCCGTGCCTTTTCTGAAAATCAAAAAAGGGAAGCATTTGAAAGACAAAACGGAATCTGTGTAAAGTGCGGAGAACAATTTAACATTAACGAAATGGAAGCCGACCACATTACACCGTGGCACGAAGGCGGAAAAACTTCTGCCGAAAACTGCCAAATGCTGTGTAAACTGGATAACCGATTAAAATCTGGAAAGTAAAGTTTCGGAATCTAACGCAATCTCCTGAAAATTGTGAGAGATTTTCTTTCTGCAATAAATTCATTTTGTTCTAAAGATACTCCCAAAAATTATCCCTATTGACGACGAATGTATTTTCCGGATGGTATTTTTCGGTAAATGACTTGGTGAATTTTACTTTTCGTTTCGGGCTGTATTTTATTTCGTAGGCATTGATTTTTCCTTCATTGAGTTCCAAATAATCGATTTCTGCCTGTTGTGTGTTTCTCCAGTAGTGCATTTTTCCGTAAAATCCATTATAATTTAGACGCTTGTATTTTTCGCTGATGAAAAAATTCTCAAAGAGCTCTCCTTCGTCATTCCGTGAAATAAGAGGCGAAAACTGACCGATGATTGCATTGCGGATTCCATTATCGTAAAAATAGATTTTGGGTTTTGATGTAATCTCATTCCTTTGATTGGTCGAGAAAGGATAAAGCCGAAAAACAACAAATGCTTTTTCAAGCAAATCAATATAATTTACTACGGTAAGCCGGTCGATTCCAATAATTTTTGCAATTTCATTATAAGAAACTTCGCTGCCGACCTGTAAAGCAAGTGCGTTCAGAAGTTTCATCAAGACATCGGGTTTTCGGATATCTGTCAGTTCAAGAATATCTTTATACAGGTAACTCCCGGAAAGTTCCAGCAACACTTTTTCCTTCTGCCTCGAAGTGACCACTTCCGGATACATTCCGTAAATCAGGAATTCTTCTAACCGATTGATGGCCTGTGCAAATGTAAACTCATCCCTCACTTCCTTCCACGACAACGGAAAAAGATGATGTTCCCATTTTCTTCCGGTTAACGGCTCATTGATTTCATTTCCCAATTCCAATGAAGAAGAACCCGTGATGATAATCTGCTTATCGAGTTTTGCATCCACGAGAATCTTCACCGCCAATCCAATATTTTCGATGCGTTGTGCTTCATCAATAAACAAAACATCATAATCTGAAACAAGATTCATCAGGAAGTTAGTGGATGCATCCGAAAGTTGTAAACGTGTTTGCGGATCGTCTCCATTAAGGTTCAATGCTTTCTTATCCTGAATTAAACTTTGAATCAGCGTAGTTTTTCCAACCTGACGCGGACCTAAAAGAACAATTGCTTTTTTATTGTCCCAGTCTTCTTTAATGTTTTTACTTAGTTCACGCGCAATCATATCACAAATATACGATATTTTAGGGTTGTAATCACAATTAAATATAATATATTAGGATTATAATCTCATAAAAATACAATGTTTTATGATTGTAATCTCAAAAAACTATAATATTTTGTGATTACGATTGCGCAAAGATAGAAAACAACTACTGTTTGATGATGTTTCAATTTGAAAATATTATTTTTATCAAAAATTCCATCGTGCACAAAATACAGTATTTATTATTTTATCTTCTTTTTATTATGGTTGTTTCCTGCAAATCCGAAGCAGAAATGAAAGCCGACGAATCTGCAAAACGTGCCGCGATTATTGACAGTACGGTCTTTAACTTTCAGAAAATTTATCTGAAAAATCAGATCGATTCGGTTTTTGCAAAAACTGGGTTTAACGGAAATATTTCTGTTTATCAAGCTAATGAAAAGATTTACGAAAAAGAAAATGGATTCATGGATTTCAGTACAAAATCCAAACTCGACAGCAATTCTGTTTTTGCGATCGGCTCTTTATCCAAGCAGTTTACAGCGGTTTTGGTTTTGCTGCAGGAAGAACAGGGAAAACTTTCAACTAAAGATTTAGTTTCAAAATATTTGGATGAATTTAAAGGAGAATCATTTAAAAACATCACTGTTCACCAATTATTAAATCACACTTCAGGTTTGAATGATTTTGGAAGCAGTTTACTTTCCAAACCCGGTGAAAAGTTTAATTATTCTAACAAGGGATTTCGCTATTTGGGAGAATTGGTGGAGAAAGTTTCAGGGAAATCTTACGATGAAAATGCCAAAGAACTTTTTGCAAAAGCGGGAATGAGAAATTCTTCAACCCCAAATTTATTTCAGGGAAAAGATTTTGCAGGTGCGTATACAGGAAATTCCAATAATTTTCAGAAGATTGACAACATGCCGAAACGACTTGCTGACAAAGAGATTTCAGTTGCTGCAGGTGGAATTTTATCCACCGTTCCCGATCTTCACCGATGGAATGATGCGCTTTACAACGGCAGAATTCTAAAACCCGAATCCCTGAAAGAAATGACCGAGAAATCCGCCGACCGAAATCACCCGATCCTCGGGAAAATGGGTTACGGTTTTGGAATTATGATGAATCCGCAAAAACCTGTCGCGTATTTTCATACAGGTTACGTGAAAGGTTCGCCGTCGCTGAATATTTACTATCCCGAAACAAAAACTTCGGTCGTTATCCTCTCCAACATCGCCGATGAATCCAAAGGGAAAAATGCGGTTTTCATTCCACATAAGGAGGTGAAAAAAGTGATGGATGTGATCGAGAATTCAGTGTTTGAGCTGAGAAAGGAAATGTTGAAACCGAAGAATTAATTATTTTTGTCCTGTGGAAACCGAAAAAGTCATATTGGGAATCGACCCCGGAACAACCATTATGGGTTATGGGATTATCTCCATTAAGAAAAATAAGATGGAAATGGTTTCCATTCACGAGCTGATTCTGAAAAAATATCCCAATCACGAAACCAAACTCAAGTATATCTTCGATAAAACTCTGGCTTTAATTGATGAATTTCATCCCGACGAAGTTGCTTTGGAAGCACCTTTCTTTGGTAAAAATGTACAGAGTATGCTGAAACTCGGCCGTGCTCAAGGAGTTGCAATGGCGGCGTCACTTTACCGAAATATTCCCATCACCGAATATTCGCCCAAGAAAGTTAAAATGGCCATCACCGGAAACGGAAACGCGAGTAAAGAACAGGTTGCCGGAATGCTCCAAAATCTCTTAAGCTTAAAGGAATTTCCCACCAAGTACCTCGATGCTTCCGATGGTTTGGCAGTTGCGGTTTGTCATCATTTCAATTCCGGTGGTATCGCTAATGAAAAATCCTACTCCGGCTGGGAAAGTTTTCTCAAGCAAAATCCCGATCGGCTGAAGTAACGTCAACGTATTCATTTCCAGAACTTTTAATTGTAAAATCCATTTACAATACTTCTACAACCGATTTACATTGCATTACCCAATACTATTTGTAACATTGTTGCGTTTTATATGACCAATTGAAAAAGTTACAAGACAAAAGTAAAAAGATAAAAGTGATGAAAAATGAAAAGATAATTCCCGCCACTGTAAACCACCGTATGAACTGGTTTCAGAAGTTTCTGCTCGTATGTTCCGGCGGAAATATCCATATCCTTAGAAAAACTCCGAGTGAGTGGAACAAGTTCGCGGGAATCGGCGGAATCATCCTGTTCACCGCAGTTTTTGCAACGCTTTCTGCGGGTTACGCAATGTTCACGGTTTTCGACGATTTGTGGATTTCGGTGGGTTTCGCCGTTCTTTGGGGACTGATGATTTTCAATCTTGACCGGTACATTGTTTCATCCATCAAAAAAACCGGAACGTGGTGGAACCAAATTTTAATGGCAATTCCGCGTCTTATTTTAGCGGCATTTCTGGGAATTATTATTTCTAAACCTTTAGAGTTAAAGATTTTTGAAAAAGAAGTCAACAAACAATTGAATACGATTATCCAGCGAAATAAAACCCAGCTTCAGGCGGAGATGAACGGTAGGATTCTTCAGCAGTCAGGACCATTCGAGACAGAAAAGAAGCAGATTCAGAGCCAGATCGCTGATTATCAGAAAGCATATGATTCCGCAACGGTGGAGCTTGAGAAGGAAATTCTCGGCAAGCAAAGCGGCTTGACCAGCGGAAAAGAAGGATTCGGTCCCAATGCGAAAAGAAAATCCGAACTGAAAGAACAGCGCCGTATCGACCTCGAAAACTATCAAAAACAGATGCAGCCGCGACTGGAATATTTAGACAAAGAAATTTCCAAAGTTTATAACAACATCGAAACCGAACGAAACAAGACCGAAACTTTCGAAGACCGTTTCAATGGTTTTGCGGCGCGGCTTCAGGCATTGGACGAACTTGGGAAGAACTCAGCGATTATTGGTGTTGCGGCGACTTTTATTATGGGACTTTTTATCTGCCTCGAAATTTCGCCCGTCTTGGTTAAACTGATTTCCTCAGTTGGTCCGTATGACTATCTTTTAGATAAAACCGAAAACGATTTCCGTCTTTATGCCAAAGAAAAAATGGAAAAAGGCAATGCAGGAACTAATTTCAGGATTGAGGACTTTAAGGAAAACCTCGGAAAATAATCAGTTCAGTTCATTGAGTTTTTTGGCTACCGCTTCAGCATTAATTCCGGCACCTTCTTCCTGACTCACCATTTCGCCGTTTCGGTTGAAAACGGTGATGATGTTGGAATGCGAAAACTCGATAGGCGAGATTTGTTTGTATTTCACCGCGAGTACGTTGGCAAATTCCCTCACCGATTCGTCATTGCTGGTTAGGAAAACCCACGGATCGCCGTACATATTTCTTTCCTCTGCAAATTTTTTCAAGACTTCGGGAGTGTCATTTTTTGGGTCAATGGAAACTAAAACCAGCGTGGTATTTTTGATTTTCTTTTGGTCGAGTTTGGCATAGATATTTTTCATATCGGTCACCAAAAGCGGACACGCCGTTTTACAACTCGTGAAAATCATCACCACGACAAGGTTTTTTCTCTTCAGATCCTGCAGATGTAAAGTTTTACCGTCCTGATTTTGCCACTTCGAATCGAGGTAGAAAATGGAGTCGGTAGATTTCTCTTTTGTTACTTCCTCGTTTTTATTGCAGGAAATTGCGATGATTAAAGAGAAGAAGAGGAGGATGAGGTTTTTCATTTTGTCGTTGTTAAATCTTTTGCACATCGGAAACCGAGATTTGCCACCGTATAATTGGCTTTTAAACTCTGCCGGAAAGCGTATCGCATAAAGGAGGCGTAGTTCAGCACATCGGTTGCGGTGGTTGCGGCGCTTGCACAGAATAATCCTTTGTCGTCGTATTCCGCAGTTCGGGAATCATTCGTGGTGAGCACCGAATTGAAATCTTCCGTCCATTCCCAAACCAAATCAAACATATTGTAAACGCCGTGATAGTTGGGTTTTGAGTGCATTACTGGGTTTTTCTCCCTGAATTTTACTTCGTAAAGTTTGATGATATCCGCTGAATAGGAAGGTTTTTTTCTTGCGTTCGCCGAAGTTTCGTCCGCCATTGCTACAAATTCCCACTCATCGATCGTCGGAAGCCGTTTTCCTGCACTTTTTGCATATGCTTTTGCTGCAAACCACGAAACGAAGGTTACAGGAGCATCGGGATTTACGCCGTCTCCAAGAGTTTCGTCGTCTTTCCAGTGTTTCAGGTAGGTGTCATCTGCGAAAACAGTTTTCACATTGCTTTTTTTCCATTTCGGGTTTTTCTTCACGAAATCCAGAAATTCGCGGTTAGTGACGGGTCTTTCGTCGAGCAGGAAATCTTTTACCTCTACCAAAGAACTGTCGGCTCCGTAGAAAGGTTGATATTTTCCGCCTTTAACGGAAACCATCTTCACATCGGGAGTTATGGCGTTTTCTTTGTGGTGTTCGGTTGAGAAATCGCCTAGATTTTCAGCACCCGCTTCGTTGCAGGAATAGAAAAAGATTCCGCACAGCATCATCAAAATATTTAATCCTCTTCTCATCGCGGAATCTTTACTAAAAAACAATTCTAACTGTTATATTTATTGATAGGAAATTTCTTCTGTTTCCTACTGTACTTTATTGTAAACCTTCTGGTTTTTCTTTTAGCAAACTTAAAACAAACTCTCTATTAAATTTGTCTTCGCTAAACGAAGTGCCTTTGTTTGTCTTAAAAGAGGAGGATAATTTTATTATTTTTCTTTGTCTGGCTTTGCGTGAAATAATCTCGCAAAGGTAAACAAGGATTTTCTGCAAATTATCATTCAAAGTTAAAGCTGAACAAAGGCGCTAACGCTTATTTTAGCTATACAAAGGGACTAAAACCCACTGTTTTTTACTGTACTTTATTGTAAACTTTCGGGTTTTTCTCGCCGGTTACTTTCAGCTTCCCGATTGCACCTTTGTTGAATGCGCGGAAAATAGAGTGGTCAACCAAAATGTATTCTCCAGGTTCTTCCACTTTAAACTCTACCATCACCGCACCACCTGCAGGAATCAGCGTCGTCTGAACGTTCTCGTTGATTTTTGAACCACCTTCTACCCAAACTTTGTCGAATATTTCGCCAATCACGTGGAATGAAGAAGCAAGGTTCGGTCCACCATTTCCTACGAACAGACGTACTGTTTCGCCCACTTTTGCCTGAAGTTCGTTTTTACCCATCAAAGCATTTTTCTTTCCGTTGAAAACCACATAGGTTGGTTTTTCTTCCACTCCTTTGTCCTGGTCAAATTCCTGAAGTCCCTTCTCATCGGTTTTTCCTTTGGTGTAGAATTCACCCTGCATGATGTAGTATTCGCGATCTACTTTTGGCAACCCACCTTCTGGTTCCACAAGGATCATCCCATACATTCCGTTGGCGATGTGCAAAGGAACGGGAGCTGCAGCGCAGTGGTACACATAAAGTCCAGGATTAAGCGCTTTGAAAGTAAAGATGGCGGTTTTTCCAGGTGCGACATTGGTTGCTTCAGCTCCACCACCGGGTCCGTTCACCGCGTGAAGGTCGATATTGTGCGGCATCACACTGTTGGACGCGTTTTTCAGATGAAGTTCCACTTCGTCGCCAACACGGATTCTGATGAAAGTTCCGGGAACGGTATTGTTAAAAGTCCAGAATTTGTAGGTAACACCGTCTGCAAGTTCGCCCTCGATTTCTGTTGCTTCAAGGTGCACGATTACTTTTTTCGCAGCGCGGTCACCAACTGGGGCGGGAACAAACGGCGGTGCGGTTACTTTTTGAGTTTCAGTGTCGCCGCTCACTTTCATGTCGATCGCAGGATTTGCCGATGAAGATTCGCTGGGGTTTTGTTTGCATGCCTGAAGAACAAGTAAACCGGCTGCCAAAAAAGTTACAATCTTTTTCATTAATTCAAATTTAATATTGGTATTTTTTAATAGGACAAATTTATCCTATTCAAATGAAATTATCAAATTATGGAAAGATGAGATTTGTCAGATGGGGGAGAATATTGGTGCAGATCGGTGCAGTTGGTGCAATGGGTGCAATGGGTGGAGTTGGTTCCAATGGTTAGAATGGTTAGAATGGTTGCAATGGGTACAATAGTTGCGTTGTTGTTAAAGAATTTCCTATACGTACCAAGCAAATTCACTATTCACAGCAAAGCGGATTCACCATTCACGCGAAGCAGATTCACTCTTCACGTTGTTCCCTGCTTTTTATCATTTCGCAAATCGGCTTATTGAAAAATTACCTTCTTAACTTAGCGGTTAAATTTAAACTTTGAAACAGAATAATATCAACAAATGGTTTGTGGCAGTTGCGGCAACGCTCACTCACCTCGGTCTCGGAACGGTTTATGCGTGGAGTTTTTTCCAGAAACCACTTACCGAAACTTTTGGGTGGAGCAATTCCCAAACCGCATGGACTTTCAGCATCGCGATTCTGATGCTCGGATTGACCGCAGCTTGGGCAGGAACAAAAATTGAAAAATTTGGCGCTCGAAAACTGGCTTTAACAGGCGTTTTGCTTTATGCTGCAGGTTACCTTATCTCTTATTTTGCGTTACAGTATCATTCGCTTTTCCTATTGTATTTAGGTTTCGGATTCATTGGCGGAATTGGTTTGGGATTGGCTTACGTCACTCCGGTTGCGGTGGTTTCGCGCTATTTTCCAGAGAAACAGGGTGTGATGACGGGATTGGTCGTGATGGGATTCGGTTTGGGAGCATTCGTGATGTCGAAGATTCTTGCACCGTTTTTTATGGAGTTGTTTAATGGAGATCTTCCCAAAGTCTTCCTTTCGACGGGACTCATATTATTATTGATTCTTCCATTTTTCGCTTACAGTTTAAGGACTTCGGAAACCGCTGAAATTTTAAAAGTTGATAAACCCGATATCCTCAAAGAAATTTTGAAATTTGATTATGCTTTGATTTGGCTCATCTTCATGTTTAATATTGTGGCGGGAATGATCTTCATCGCCTTCCAGTCACCACTTCTGCAGGATTTGATGATGAGGGGCGGAACTACCGATTTGGAAACGCTCGCAAAAAGTGGCGCGACACTGATTGCGGTAAGTGCTGTTTTCAACGGAATCGGGAGATTTTTCTGGGGAAGTGTTTCCGATAAACTCGGCAGGATCAGGACACTGCAGTTGATATTGTTGATCGAGATTTTGGTTTTTGCAATTTTGATGTTTTCCAAAAATGTTTTGATTTTCTCAATCGGAGTTTGTGTGGTTCTGCTTTGTTATGGTGGTGGATTCGGGATCCTTCCGTCACTGATTCGCGAACGATACGGCGCAAAACTGATGGCGTCGGTTTATGGCGTAACTTTGACAGCGTGGGGAATCGGCGGAATTTTTGGACCACAGATTGCCGCTTTTATGAAGGATCATTTTGCAGCGGATTCCGCGCTGTACTCGTATTCGGTTGCGTTGGGATTAATCGCGACCGGGCTGGTTTTGTCGCTGTTTTTAAGAAAGAAAACTATTTCCGAGTAAGGATGTTTTTTCTTCCAACTGGCAATTAGAATAAAATTCACGCCCGTTTATTAATCAAGATTCTATGGAAACTTAGTGTATCATTGTTAAACGAAGTGCCATTGTTTATCTTAAAAATATGCAGTCTTTAGCTAAAATATTTCTTTGCGGTCCTTGCGAGAAAAAAAATCACGCAAAGCCACACAAAGTTTAATTAACTTTATTGCTCTAATTATAAGATAAACAAAGAAACAAATTCACAACAGATATTTTTAATTACTGTTCAGTTTCAGAATAAGCGGTTCCACAATAATTTTCTGAGAATAATAACTCACTCCGCATATATTTGATTTCAGCGTATAGCCGCCTTTGTCGATCACGAACTGGTTTTTGTCTTTTCTCAGAACGGGTAAATTATAGACTTTGTCGTTTTTCACACCCACCAAACGAACGATGATGTCGCAGTTGGAATCGTTGGTAATGACTGCGGCGGTTCTGGTGTCTTTCGGGTCGGTATCGTTCAGAAGATAGGTCAGGACTTCGGCGGTCACTTTTTTCTTGTTCACCTTGTCTGCTTCCATCAACTGACTGAACTCCCTTGCTTCGTTTGCAGAAACCGGAGCCGGCGAGGATCCGGGAATATTTCCGTAAACCGGGTAGTTTATGGGAATCATGTCGCAACTGATAACCGTAGATAAAGCGATGACCGCAAAAAGAAATCTCATTCCTGATTTTTATTTAAAGTAAAATTAAAAATTATTTCGCAGAAAAAGAAACCGTAGAAAGTTTTGTCAATTGCCAAAGTTTTATCAATTGCCACGGCTTTCAAGCCGTGGACACAATCTGAAATATTCCTCTGGCTTTAGCCAAAATTTATTGAAGTCTTGATTAAAACCACAAAATCCATTTGAAAAAACCACGCCATTTATGGCGTGGCAATAGATGAATTTTGTTAAGAATAATGATGCTGATTTTTCTTTACAGAATATTGTATTCTAAAATTTACAGCGAATAATTCGGTGCTTCCTGCGTGATGATCACATCGTGTGGATGCGATTCCTTCAAACCGCTTCCGGTAATCATTACCATTTTGCCGTCGTTTTGGAGTGTTTCGATATCTTTCGTTCCGCAATATCCCATTCCTGCACGGATTCCACCGGTAAGCTGAAACACCACGTCCTCTAATTTTCCTTTGTGAGGAACGCGACCTTCAATTCCTTCGGGAACAAATTTTTTCGCCTCGCTTTGGAAATACCTTTCCTTTCCGCCTCTTCTCATTGCCGACAAACTTCCCATTCCCTGATAAGATTTGAATTTTCTTCCCTGGAAAATAATTTCCTCACCGGGAGCTTCGTCAGTTCCTGCCAAAAGCGAACCGAGCATCACTGCATTGGCTCCGGAAGCAAGTGCTTTTACAATATCTCCCGAAAGTTTGATTCCACCATCTGCGATCACGGAGACATTCTTGGTTTTTGCGTATTCGAAAACATTATAGATTGCTGAAAGCTGCGGAACGCCGACTCCGGCAATAACTCTCGTCGTACAGATGGAACCTGGACCAACGCCGACTTTCAGAACATTTGCGCCTGCTTCGATGAGGTCTTTCGCCGCTTCTGCCGTTACGATATTTCCGCCGACGATATCGAGTTCTGGGAAATTGTTTCTGATCTCCGAAATCTTGTCCAAAACTCCTCGCGAATGTCCGTGTGCTGAATCCACCGCGATAATGTCAACTCCGGCTTTTACCAATGCGGAAACTCTTTCAATGGTGTCTTCACCGACTCCGACTCCAGCTCCCACGATGAGACGTCCGTTTTTGTCTTTGTTAGCGTTTGGATATTCCAGTTGGTTGTCGATATCTTTAATAGTGATCAAGCCCGCCAGTTTGAAATTTTCATCCACAATCGGAAGTTTTTCCACGCGGTTGGCGAGCAGGATTTCCTTCGCCTGTTCAAGTGTAGTATTTTTTCCGGAGGTGATGAGTTTTTCTTTGGTCATCAGTTCCTCCACTTTGGCGTCGAGGTTTTCCTGATACTTCACATCTCGGTTCGTAATGATTCCGATGAGCTTGTTATCTTCGTCCACAACGGGAAGTCCCGAAATTTTGAAGTTGGCCATCAGTTCTTTTGCTTCCCTCAAAGTATGGTCTTTCGAAAGCGTGACGGGATCCGAGATCATTCCGTTTTCCGAACGTTTCACACGGTAAACTTGCGCTGCCTGTTCCGTGATCGGCATATTTTTATGGATAAATCCGATTCCGCCGACTCTCGCCAATGCAATCGCCATATCGGATTCTGTAACCGTGTCCATTGCTGCGGAAACGATGGGAACGTTGAGCGTGATTTTATCGGAAAGTCTTGATTTTAAGGAAACCTGGTTCGGTAATACTTCTGAGTAAGAAGGGATGAGCAGAACGTCATCGAAAGTGATGGCTGTCTCTGTGATTTTGTTGTGAATAGACATCTTTACTTTCTGCGCGAAATTACGGTTTTTTTATTAAAAATGAAAATTGGGTTTTGAATGTTAAGGGAAATTAATTTTTTGATTTGGAGTTGGTTGCCACGAAATCGCAGATTCGACTAGGTCAATGCACGAAGTTGAAAATAAAGTTTAAGTTAACCGCAAAATCATTTTTACCCCAAAAGACCCAAAAGAAGGAAGAAATAAGCCATCCCAATGAACAAAAAAGAAGAAATTCTTATAGCTTAGCACTTTTATGGACTTTTGAAAAACTTCGCAGCATTATTATCCTTTGTTACTTTTGTGGTTATTTATATTAAACAAACTCATTCCATAAAAAATGCACGAACAAAAAACCTTCGTGCATCTGTGGCAAAAATAATTTTACTGCGAAACCATTTTCCTCACATCATTCTTCTCCGAGAAATTGATGACTCGCGAAATATCGTCGGCGGTGAATTTTCCCGTTACATCCACATAGATCATTTCGGTGCCGGAAACTACCGCGATCAACAGGTTTCGGATTTCGTCGCCGGTCTGTTTTGCGTGGAAGTTGATGACTTCCTTTTCTTTTTTCACGCTCATCCATTCCTCGAAATTATTTCGGTTAAGGAAATTGGCGAAATCGGTCTGCATGTTTTGCTTTACATTGGAGACCATCATCACTTTGATGTCTGAGATTTTTTTGATGAGCGGGATCAGTGCTTCATCGCCGTCTTCGCGGAGCGCCTTTTTCACAAAAGGTTTCGCCAGAAAAGTGGGAACGTTCACGCTCATTACTTCCATACCGGGAGATTTTTTCACGAACTCCATATTCGGTCGGTGCGAAACGATGCAGGACTGCAAACTGAAGATCAGGATTAATATAGCGGAGAAGGATAGAATATTTTTCATGTCTTTTTGATATTTAATTTTGGTTGAAGCCAATCTATGATTTTCCTTTTATTGAACGGACTGCCTTCGACTTCGCTGAAGATCACATTTAAGGATTTTAATTAATCGGTTTTGTGGTTCCGCCGCTGCTGTTGGAAGCATTGAAGCTTTCAGGTTTTCCGTTGTAGCGCACAGAACCGCTGGAAGAAGTCACGGAATTTAATGACTGTTTGGCGTGAACCTTCAAACTTCCGGCAGAAGATGCATTCGCCGTAACATTTTTGGCAACCAAATTCTGTGCATTACAGCTCGCCGCACTGGAAATCTGAAAAGTCGCGGCATCCACAGTTCCGGTAATCGAAGACGATGAACCGCTCGAGCCGGCGAAGGTGAAGTTTTTTGTTTGTATTGCTAATTTCACGGTTCCTCCGGACTCCACGTTGGCTGTGATTTTGTCACCGTTCAGTTCTGCATTGATATTGCTTCCCGATTCCGCATTGATGTTGAAGCTGTCTTCATTAATTTCATTTAAAGTCGTGAGTGATGCACCGGAAGTTGTCTTAATACTTTTCAGATGGGGCGCTTTCACATTCACGAAAAGTTTTTTGAAGCGAAGGTTTTGCTTCCCTTGGTTTTTAACTGAAATTTTTAATGTTCCGTTTTGCACGATGGTTGAAACATACTGTTCCATTCCGGGATCGGTTTCTACCACGACAGATTGATTTTTATCCTGTGTAAAATTTACTTTGATTCCGGACGAAACCTCAATTCCTGAAAACGCATCTACATTTCGAACTTGAGAGCTTCCGCTGAAAGTGATATTTTCGTTTTTGCTGAAAGTTTTCGGAGAAGATTTTTCTGCTTCCTGCACAAGTCGGTTCACATCATCCATCGAAAGTTTTCCGTCGAGCATCATTAGTAATGTGTTTCCCTCGGAATTAATGCTGAGAAGCAGGTTTTCGAGATTTCCGTTGGTCGCGTCCGATGAAAGGAATTTAATTTTATTGTCTTTGCTGTTTACGGTGATCAGTTCTTCGTAATTCATTTTCTTGATGGAGGATGAAATGTCGTTCTGCAAACTTTGGAACATCCCGAATTTCTGGATGCTGTCTTTGGCGTTTTTCACGGATTCGGGTTTCTCCACGATCAGGATTTTCAACCCGTTGATTTTTGCGAGCAGCGGCTTGATTTGCGAAAGTTCGGCATCGTCGATATTCAGTTTGTTGAGCATACTAAACATCGGTTTTGTAATCTTGATGGAGGTTACTCCTTCTGATTCCTGATATTTGGTAAAGAGCTGGTCCAGTTTGTCTTTCTGTGCATTTACATTAAAAAAATGCGAAAAGAAAAGTGCGAATATAAATAGTAGTTTGTTCATTGCGTATGGTTTTTATTCAATAATGTCATTGAGGGTTTCGGTGTGGGCAACGGTTTTTGAAACATTTTCAGAAAGAACCTGGAACGAGTATTTTGCAATATCGATCGCTTCCTGTTCGTTTTCAATTCGTTGTCCGTTGATTATCACGTAGTTGGATTGGTATTCCGGTGTTGCAGATTTTTCAGGTGCAGATTTCCTGGGTGCAGAAACGTAATGTTGACGAACTTGCCTTTTCAGCCGGCCTCTTTTCGGAAGGATTTTGTATATCATTTCGTCGCCGCTAATTTCAGCAGGGGAGTCGGTGATTATACTGTCGCGAACAGTTTTCAGCGAATCCTGAGTGTGTACCGCCACGATTTCGTTTCCGTTTCCGAAGTCGTTTTTCTGTTTCAGGATTTCTGTTTTCGACAAATCATCCTGTTCCTCGATTTGGTTTTTATTAAAAATTGTAAAGAAAATTCCAAGAGAAACGAGCAGTACTACGCTTGCCGCCATCCAAAAGAATTTCGGGAAGGTTGCGCTATTCCTTTCCTTTTGCAGCGGAATTATTTTCTCCTGATTTTCTGCTTTGGCTAAGAAATCATCAAAATCCCAGTTCATTTTCTCTGATTTCAAATCGTTGAAAATTTCGCTGTATTTTTTGTCTGTATGGTCGTTTTTCATTGTTGTATCTTTTTGCCACGAATTCACGAATTTTTTAAGCTTAATTTTGTTACTTGGTACATCGAGCATTTGAATTTCGTGCTGTCTGAACTGTAATTAAATCAATAGAATTTTTGTGACTTTTGTGGTTTATTATAAATTTTCAATCATTCTGTTTTCGTAGTCGGTCAGTTTCTGGATCTGTTCCTTGATTTTTGTTCTGGCTCTCATTAAGTTGACGCGGACTGCATTTTCTTCCATTTCAAGGATTTCCGATATTTCCGAAACTTCGTATTCTTCGACGTCTTTCAGGTGGATCACGGCTTTTTGTTTTTCGGGAAGCGCGTTGATGAAACTGATGATCTGTTCTTTCAGATTGTTGGTTTCCATTTTATAAAGCTCACTCCGGTGAATCTGGAAATCTGCAAAACCCAATTTCACGTCGTGGTGCTTCAGTCGGTTCAGGCACTCGTTTTTCACGGATTTTAAAGCGTACGACTTCAAATTTCCGAAATCCGCGAGTTCCTCCTTTTTCTGCCAAAACTTCATCATCAGATCCTGTACAACGTCTTCCGCCTCGTCACTGCTCATCACGAACCGCTTCGCAAAACGGTACATCTCGTCGCGCAGACAAAATACCGTATTTCTGAATGTTTCGTGAGTCATAGTTTCGTTTCTAAAGGTAAGACAACGAAGGTCGGGATTTTATTACATCGGAATAAAAAAAACTTCAAAATGAATTGAAGTTTGCGTTGTTAAGGTTCTTAAAGCTCCGTTACTTTCCTGTCAATCTTATACACCGTTCCTCGGAAAGTCGCCACCAAAACTTTGTGCTGGTTGGTAATCGAAATATCGTAAACTCCCGTTTTTCGGGTGTCGGAAATCAAAACGCTTTCCGCCGTTAAAGTATCGCCGAGTTTTACGGCTTTTGTGAAATTAATCATGCAGTTCAGCGCTACGGAAGCATCGTTGGTATTATTCGACGAAAAAGCCAGCGCAGAATCGGCGAGCGAAAACGTGATTCCGCCGTGCACGGTTTTCAGTCCGTTGATCATTTCCTTCTTTACGGGCATTTCGATCAGGCAATATTTTTCGCGTACTTCGATTAGGGTGATTCCCATCCATTTTGAGAATTCATCCTGATTAAGCATGTATTGGGCGGTTTCGAATGGAGTCATATTGAGTAGGTGAGTAGGTGAGTAGGTGAATTGGTGTGTAGGTGAGATGGCGTGAAAGTCAGTTTGGTGACGCAAAAGAAGTTATTAATTATTAATTCTTCATTATTAATTTTCTTAACAGCGGGCTTTGTCTATACCGTTCCTCCTGGTATTCTTCGTAAAGTTTTTGCAGGGTTTCAGAAATTTTTCCGTACCCAATGTCGAATCCCCACTGAAGCAGACCTTTCGGATAGTTCACGCCTTTCTGCATTGCAAGTTCGATATCTTCGTCATTGGCGATTCCCAATCGTTTTGCTTCCACCGCTTCGTTGATGAGCATTGAAATAATCCGGTTGAAAATACTTTCATACAATTCCGGATCTTCAACTTCTTGGCTCTTGGCTCCTTCAACTTGGCTCTTGGCTCTTGACTCTTGGCTCTTCTCAGTGGAATAATCGTAAAACCCTTTCCCAGTTTTTCTGCCTAAAAGTTTCGCTTCAGCCATTCTTTGCTGGAGCAGGGAAGGTTTATATTTTGGGTCGTAGAAATAATCGGCGTAAACGGTTTTGGTTACCGCAAAGTTGATGTCGATTCCGATGAGGTCCATCAGTTCAAACGGTCCCATTCTGAAATTCCCCAAAGTACGCATCGCGTCATCGATCTGTTCAGGCGTGGCGATATTCTCTTCGGCGATTCTCAGTGCTTCACCGTAAAAAGGACGAGCGATTCTGTTGACGATAAATCCCGGAACATCCTTCGCAATTACTGGAGTTTTACCCCAGTTTTCCATTAATGAATAGAGTTTTTTAGCTAAAGTTTTTTCGGTTAAAAGTCCCGGAATAACTTCAACCAAAGGCATTAACGGCGCCGGATTGAAAAAGTGGATTCCGATAAAACGCGACGGATTTTTTAATTCCGCAGAAAGAGAAGTGATGGAAATTGAAGAGGTGTTGCTCGCAATCACGCAATAGTCGGAAACAACCTCTTCCAGTTCACCGAAAAGTTTAGTTTTAATTTCTTTGTTTTCGATAATGGCTTCAATGACGAAATCGCAATTTTTCAGTTCTGACAGCTGATTGCAGGGTTTTATTTGTTTGAAAATTTGGTCACTTTTTTCAACCGAAATCTTTAGTTTAGCGACTAATTTGTCTAAAGTTTGTTTTAAACCCGCTAAAGCTTTTTCCGTCTGAGCCGGATTTGCGTCGTACAGAAATACTTCACAACCCGCGGTGGAAGCAACCTGCGCAATTCCGATCCCCATCGTCCCGGAACCGATAATCCCAATTTTGTTCATTCCTATTAATTTACCAATTTATCAATGTACCAATTTACTAATCTACTAATCTATCAATCAATTAATCATGAACTTAATCTGTGAGCAGTGATTGCTACATTGTTACATTTTCACATTGTTACATTAAAACTACTTTCCTCGATACTTCGGTTTTCTTTTTTCGAGAAATGCAAAAACACCTTCCCTGAAATCCTCTGATTCCGCAGCTTCCTGTTGAAGGATTCCTTCAAGCTCAAGTTGCTGCGAAAGATTGTTGTCGTAGGATTCGTTGAACGCTTTTTTTGTCAGCGCAATCGCTTTTGTCGGTTGGTTGGAAATCTGTTCCAAAATTCCTATTGCGTTCACAAGAAAGTTTTCATTTTCAAAAACATCCGCAATCAACCCCATCTGTTTTGCTTCCACGGCGGATAATTTTTTGCCGGTGAATGCAAGATAATTCGCTTGTTGTCGACCCAAAAGTTTTGGCAGCCAGAACGTTCCGCCGGTGTCGGGAATCAATCCAATGTTTACAAACGCCTGCGAAAAATAGGAAGATTCTGTGGCAAGACAAATGTCGCAGATCAAGGCGAGCATCGCGCCGGCTCCAACAGCGGGACCATTGACCAAAGAAACGACAGGTTTTTTGCTGTTGTACATTACTTCAACTAAAGGATTGTAGTAATCCGTCACTATTTTTTGGATGACTTTGTCGTCTTCGGGATTTCCTAATGACATCGCGTCCTTCAGATTCTGTCCTGAACAAAACGCTTTTCCACGCCCCGAAATCGCGATGCAGCGAACGGTTTCCTTTTGGTTGCACTCGTTCACAAAATTCTTGAGTTCGGTAAGAAGCAGTTTATTTAAGCTGTTGTAAGTTTCCGGCTGGTTTAGAAAAGCGATCTGGAGTTTGCCGTCAAAATGGGATTCGGTTTCGAGTTGGGTGTACATATTAATTTGGAAATTTGAAAATGTGCTAATTTGAAAATATCGGTTTAGCGCAAATATAACTTTTTTGCTCATTATTTGAAAAGTGAATCGCTCTGAAAACCGATTGCTGCATAAGACTTCATAGTTTCAAAAATTTTCAAATTCTCAAATTAACGCATTTCCAAATTAGGTTAATGGCATTTAAAATAATCAAAAGGTTCGAGGCAGTCATTGCACTGATAACTCGCTTTGCAAAGGGTGGAACCAAATCTTGAGATTTGCGATGTGTTTTCTGACCCACATCTTGGGCATTTCTTCGGGACGTTTAAATGGTCTTGATCTGCTCCTTTTTCGGGTGGGGTAATTCCGTAAGCTCTCAGTTTTTCGCGAGCTTCGTCGGTGATCCAGTCGGTTGTCCAAACAGGTGATATTTTAGTGATGACTTTTGCAAAGATTCCGTTTTGATTAAAAAGTTTGATGATATCTTCCTCAATATTAAACATTGCAGGACAAGCCGAATAAGTCGGTGTGATAATAATTTCGGCCTCGCTGTCGGAAATCATTTCCGCACCTCGCACAATTCCCAGCTCCACAATATTGATCACCGGGATTTCGGGATCGGGAATTGTTGACAATAGTGAGATAAGGTCCCCCTTTCCCCCAAAGGGGGCAAAATCTCTAATATTATTCTCCTTATTATTAATCATTTTTTTTTGTGCGAAGTATTTTCAGCATTCCGAAGAAGCTTTTGAAAAAAAAGAGAAATCCAACCATTTTTCCCCCCTTTGGGGGAAAGGGGGATTTTACCAAACACAGTCCGGATAAGTCCGCTGCATATACTGAAGTTCGCAAAGAATGTAGCCAAAATATTCCGTATGATAACCGGTTCTGGAACCTTTCTGCATAAATTCGCTTTCAGGAATTTTTATTCCAAATTCGTTGAAGTCTTTTGAAACTTCCTTTTTCCAGTTTTCGTATAGCACTTTCGAATCCGGCACGATGTCGAGTTTCACCAAATCCAGTTCTCCTTCGGTTTCCGCGAAGATTCCGGCAGTATATTCCCACAAGTTTTCTACGGCGTTTTCCACTCTGGTTTTGCTTTCGTCGGTTCCGCCTGCAAACATTTTCACCCAGGTTGAAGCGTGGGTGTAATGGTATTTTACTTCTTTTAAAGATTTCTCGGCAATAGCGGAAAGCTGTTCATCGCTGCTTTTCATTAAACTTTCATACAGCAGTTTTTGGTAAACCGAAAAAAAGTAAACTTTCAAAATTGTTTGTGCATAATCGCCATTCGGAAGTTCGGAAAGTTGACAGTTCAAATATTCTTTTTCCAGACGGAGAAAAGCCAGATCGTCCTCAGTTTTTCCCTCATTCTGAACTTGAGCAGCATATTTAAACAAGTTGCTTGACTGTCCCAAATAATCGAGTGCGATATTGGTCAGTGCGATATCTTCTTCCAGATAAGGACCTTTTCCGCAGAGTTCGCCCAGTCTTTGTCCAAAAATCAAAGTATCGTCGGCAAGTTTGAGTAGGTAGTGGTATAGTGGATTCATTTTTTGTAGATTTCAGATTTCAGACAATAGATTTCAGACATTGTCGGTCTGCAATCTGATATCTGACATCTCGTGTCTAAATTACATATTCTTCACATCATTCGGGATTTCGTAGAAAGTCGGGTGGCGGTACAATTTGTCGTCCGCAGGATCGAAAAACGCCTCCTTGTCGACTCCTTCGGAAGTCACCATATATTTGCTCGGAACTACCCAGATCGAGGTTCCCTCCATTCTTCGGGTGTAAACGTCTCTCGCGTTTTGCAGCGCCATTTCTGCGGTTGCTGCCTGAACTGTTCCTGCGTGTTTGTGCGAAAGTCCCGGTTTGGTCTGGATGAAAACTTCCCACATTTCTAAGTTGCTCATTCGTTCAATTTTTATCGTTTAAAGATAAGGATTTTTAAAATTCTTCGAAAAATGAATTTTAAGTCACTAAGAGTTGATCATAAACCATTCATTCACCAAAGCTGCGGCAAGCCGAGCCGTTCTTTCCTGGATATCGAAATTTGGGTTGACTTCCGCTACATCGAGGGCGCAAAGTTTTTCTGATTTCAGGATATGCCGGTAGAAATTCATAAATGAAGCGTCTGCGAAAATTCCGTTATAGGCAATTGCAGAAACGCCTGGAGCTACACAAACATTGAAAACATCCATGCAAATCGTGAGGTAGAGCAGATCGACTGAACTGGTCAGCTCATCAATTTTTTGGTAAATTGAAGGGAGGTTCTCAAAGAAAATCTCATCCGCCATAATATACTTCATCCCGTATTGATGGGCAGTATCGAATAATTGGAGGGTATTAGAATTTTTCTGAATCCCGATATGGAGCGAATGAATTTCACCTTCCTGAGCAATTTGCCAAAACCCTGTTCCTGATGTTCCTGTTTTTCCATCTTCAGGTTTTCTGTTGTCAAAATGTGCGTCGATATTGATAATGCCGATTTTTTTGTCAGGAAAAGCTTTCCTTATTCCAGAGTAATGGGCGAAAGTGACTTCGTGACCTCCTCCGAAAACTACAGATTTTGCTTTTTTTTCTAATGCTAATGCAACTTTTTCCGCCAGTTCGTTTTGCGCTTTTTCTAAATCGCCGTTTTCACAACGGATATTTCCAAAATCCTTTAAAGTAAAATCCGTGCTGATTACTGGAAAATTGGAGCTGTTTTTTCGGATAATATCGGGAGCATCCTTTGCGCCGGTTCGTCCCTTATTTCGTCTTACTCCTTCATCCACTGCAAATCCGTGCAAAACGAAATCTTTAGGTGAAATAGTATTGTAATCAGTTTCCACAGAAACTTTTTGAAAGATTCTTTGGCTTAATGGATCATCACCGTCGAATCGACCGTTCCAGATTTTTGCTGTTTCAGGCATTTATATTTCTATTTTTTCTCCGTTAATGAAAATGTGCTCCGGCTTCAAACTTCCCTGTTGATAGAGAACGTTCTGGAAATTGTCGGTTTTAAAGGTGACGAAATCTCCCTTCATACCTTTTTCCAGTTTCCCGCGATCTTCCAATCCTAAGGCAAATGCAGAGCGGAAAGTGATTCCCGCCAAAACTTCAGCAGTCGAAAGTTTTTCAAAAGTGGCAAGAATTGAAGCTTGGGTAATTAAGTTTCCCATTGGTGCGGAACCGGGATTCCAGTCGCTTGCGATGGCGAGAATTCCGTTGTGGTCAAGGATTTTTCTTGCGGGAGTAAATTTTTCGCCCAGTCCCAAACTTGCGCCGGGAAGCGCAGTTGCCACCGTCTCTGATTGAGCCAAAAACTGCAAATCTTCATCGGTGGTTGCTTCCAGATGATCGGCAGATTTTGCGCCGACTTCTACCGCGATTCTCGAACTTCCGGGAGTGAATTGGTCGGCGTGAACGGTGATATCAAAACCTAAACTTTTTGCTTTTAATAAAAATTCTTTGCTCTCATCAGGTTGGAATGCCGATTTCTCGATAAAGATATCGATACGGTTTGCAAGGTTTTCTTCTTTAACTTTAGGTAAAATGTGTTCTAAAATATAGTCTAAAAATTCTTTGGAAGTTCCCTCGAAATCTCTCGGTTTCAAATGGGCGGAAAGACAGGTCGGAACCAATGTGGCTTTTGTTAATGTCTGTGCTTTTTTGATGACGCGGAGCATTTTCAGCTCGTTTTCCAAATCCAAACCGTAACCGGATTTTATTTCGATGGTGGTAATTCCCAATGAAATTAGAAAATTGATTCTTTCTAAAGTTGTTTTTAATAATTCTTCTTCAGATGCATTTCTGGTGTGTTGTACAGAACTCCATATTCCTCCGCCGCTTTCCGCAATTTCCAGATAGGTTTTTCCGGCGTTTCTCATCGCGAAATCATTGGCTCGGTTTCCTCCGAAACAGATGTGGGTGTGCGAATCGACGAAAGCAGGAAGTGCTATTGAGTCGGAGAGTGGGAGAGTGGGAGAGTCGGTGAGTTGAGGATTTTCTGATTTCAGTTTTTCGAAATTGTCGACGGCTTCAATTTTATTTTCTGAGTTGATGAGGATGCCGCCGTTTTCGATGATTTCGAGTTGGTCGTCGGATAGTTTTCCGCGTAGCGGGAGGTTGGCTAAAGTGACGATTTGTTTGAAGGGACCGATTAGTTTCACAGGTTAAGGTTAAGGTTGAGGTTGAGCCAGAATGTTATTTCAGGAGGTAATTAGTTATTTTATTGAGTTCGTGAACCACTTCTTTAATTAGCTTTTCGTTTCTTATGTAATCTTCTTCTTTAAAATACTTTACTCGAACTCCGTAGATTAAATGGCTTTTTGTTTCAAAAGCTGATCCACGGGAAATATCGTAGAAATGGGTTTTGTCTTTGGAGGTTCTTCTGCCAAAACCTTCTGCGATATTCGAAGAGATACTTTCAGCAGATCTTCTTAATTGTGAGGTTAAGGCGTAGTCTTCTTTCCGTGGGAGGTTTTCTGAAATATCAAAACATATTTCAGCGATGTCCATTGCTTTCTGCCAAACCGGCATTTCTGCAAAATCAGTAATCATTTTATTGGTTTTTAAGTTAACCTCAAAAATAATCAAAAATTAACAACCATCCTCAATCTTAACCTCAACCTCAACCTCCACCTCAACCTTAACCTCAACTATTGTTTCCACAAAAAAATTATTACCTTTGAAATTGTACAATTTTTTTAGAATGCCCGATTTCTTACACCCCGACAAAGAAAATTATTCCCACGACGAACTGCTGCAGGAGGAGAAAATCCGGCCGCAGAGTTTCAGTGATTTTGCGGGGCAAAGGAAAACTTTGGACAACCTCGAAGTTTTTGTAGCGGCAGCGAAAAACCGTGGCGGAGCTTTGGACCACGTTCTTCTACACGGTCCTCCCGGATTGGGAAAGACGACTTTGGCACATATTATTGCCAATGAATTGGGCGTAAACTGCAAAATAACTTCGGGTCCCGTTCTCGACAAACCGGGAAGTTTGGCGGGACTTTTAACCAATCTTGAAGAAAACGACGTGCTTTTCATCGACGAGATTCACCGGCTTTCGCCGATTGTGGAAGAATATCTCTATTCCGCAATGGAAGATTACAAAATCGACATTATGCTCGAAACCGGTCCCAATGCACGTAGCGTTCAGATTGGTCTGAATCCTTTTACCTTAGTCGGAGCCACGACTCGAAGCGGAATGCTCACCAAACCGATGCTCGCAAGATTCGGAATCCAAAGTCGGTTGGAATATTATACCGTCGAACTGTTGGGAATGATTATCGAAAGGAGCGCGAGAGTTTTGGGGGTGAAAATCTACGAAGATGCCGCTCTCGAAATCGCCAGAAGAAGCCGCGGAACTCCCAGAATTGCAAATGCACTCTTACGTAGAGTTCGTGATTTTGCCGAGATTAAAGGCAACGGAGAAATTGAGATCAACATTACCAAATACGCCCTGAATTCATTGAATGTGGATGAATTCGGGTTGGATGATATGGATAATAAAATTATGCGTGTGATGATCGAAAATTTCCGTGGGAAACCGGTGGGAATTTCTGCATTGGCAACTTCAATCGGGGAAAATCCCGAAACGTTGGAAGAAGTGTACGAACCGTTCCTCATTCAGGAAGGTTTCATCATCAGAACTCCGCGCGGAAGGGAGGTAACCGAGAAAGCGTACCGGCATTTGAAAATTGTAAAACCGAAAAATCCGGGGGAACTGTTTTAAAGAAACAAGAAAAAAGGCAAAAGACACAATGAAGTTGTTTAAAGTAAATGCAAAATCATTTTTTTTTACCACAAAAGTCGCAATAGAGTTATGAAATAAGCCATTCAAAAGAACAAAAAAGAAGAAATTCTTTTTTTATGGACTTTTGAAAAACTTCGCAGCATCATTATCTTTTGTCGATTTTGCGGTTACTATTTACATTAAACAAGCTCAATTTGTGAGAGTCCAATCATTTTTTTAAAAATTTGAAACCAATCAAAATTCAAAACATCATATGAAACTTTACCCGATACAATGCGGAAAATTTAAACTCGACGGTGGTGCGATGTTCGGCGTCGTCCCAAAAACGCTTTGGCAAAGGACGAATCCCGCCGATGAAAATAATTTAATAGAACTCGGAACCCGTTCACTTTTGGTGGAGGACGGCAAAAAACTCATCCTGATCGATTGCGGACTCGGAAACAAGCAGGACGAGAAATTCTTCGGGCACTACTCACTTTGGTTCGACGATTCTTTGGATAAGAATTTAAAGAAATATGGCTTTGTGCGCGAAGATATTACCGACGTTTTCCTCACGCACCTTCATTTCGACCACTGCGGCGGTGCGATTGAGTGGAACGACGACAAAACCGGCTACAGACCTGCGTTCAAAAATGCGCATTTCTGGACGAATGAAAATCACTGGAAATGGGCTACAGAACCCAATCCGCGTGAGAAGGCAAGTTTCCTTAAAGAAAATATTCTGCCGATGCAGGAAAGCGGACAGCTCAATTTTTTACCGATTCCTCAAAACGGAAATTACGGTTTCGCACCAGATCTGAAAATGGATGTGATTTTTGTGGACGGACATACCGAAAAACAGATGCTTCCCGTGATTCAGTATCAGGAAAAAACAGTTGTTTTCGCGGCCGATTTAATTCCTACAGCGGGACACATTCCGCAGGTTTATGTGATGGGTTACGATACCCGACCACTTTTGACCATGGAGGAAAAAGGAAAATTTCTGAAACAGTGCATCGATAACGAATACCTGCTTTTCTTCGAGCATGATGCACATCATGAACTGGCTTCCTTAAAAATGACGGAAAGAGGAGTTCGTTTGGATGAAACCTTTTCGATGAACGAAGTCTTTGGTTATTAATAGAAAGTTGGAAAATGGACGAAGAAAGTTTTCACACTAATTCAAAGATTATCGGCTTAACCGGCGGAATCGGTTCGGGGAAATCTACCGTGGCAAAATTCATTGAGGAGATGGGTTTTCCGGTGTATTATTCGGATCTGAGAGCAAAAGAAATTGTGAATGATGATGAAAACCTTAAAGTGGGAATCACTCAGCTGTTGGGAGAAAACGCTTATGACGTACAAGGACTTTATAACCGAAAATACGTTTCCGAACTGGTTTTTAATAATGAGGATTTGCTGCACCAATTGAACGGAATGATTCATCCTGCGGTGAAATACGATTTTGAGAACTGGGTTTCGCGGCAAACTAAAGATTTCGTTTTTAAAGAAACGGCGCTTCTTTTTGAATTAAAGTTAAACGAAAGCTGCTACCAATCGATCCTCGTAACTGCGGACGACAATCTACGGCTGAAACGCGTGATGGACCGCGACGGAAAAACCTACCGAGAAGTTGAAAGTGTGATGAACAAGCAGATGCCGGAAAAAGACAAAGTCAAACTCGCAGATTTTGTTATTTACAATAACGAGGGAATCGATGAATTGCGCGCTGAAACTGAAAAAGTGATCCAGAAGTTGCTGTTGCAGGAAACCCCTTAGTTTAAGCTCAAAATAAAAAAACCTGAATCCTATTAAGATTCAGGTTTTTAGTTGGCGCTATTCCCTGTTTTTCACGAAGATCCAGCCGTTTTGTTGGATTACATTCTGTGCTCCGGGTTCTTTCCATCTTACCACATACCAGTAAGTGCCGGTAGTGACCACTTTTCCGAACGCGGTTCCGTTCCAGATGAACTTGTTGCTGTTATCACCCGTGAAAAGCAGTTTTCCGTGTCGGTCAAAAATCTGCATAAAAGGTTCCTCTTTTTTTAGCAGTCCGGAATAGTTCAGTGTATCGTTAATTCCGTCTCCGTTCGGAGTAATGGAGTTGTAGGTTTCCATCACATTGAACTCAAAACTTACTGGCGCGCAATTGTCTGCTGAAATTACGTAAGCGGTATGGTCTCCTCCGCGTACATTGTGGAAAACGTTGGAATCCTGCCAGTTGAAGTTGTCGATAGCATATTTGTAAGGCGCAATTCCGCCCGATGCGGTGATGGTTACAGTGGTTCCCTGAATTTCAACACCAGTAATTGTCGGAAGTGGCAATGCCGAAACAATTACGTGCTGTCGGTACACACACCCGTTCGACTTCAGATCAACGAAGTATTCACCGATTCCGACATTCGTAAGAATCCTTGTCGTAGCACCGGTGCTCCATAGATATCCGTCGAAATCTGCTCCGGTATCGAGTTCAGTAAAGGTTTCTGGACAGATTTGCTTGTCTTTCAAATCAGATGAAGTTCTCGGCTGTTTGAAAGAAAGATTCAGCGTACCGATCACATCACAGAAACCAGCTTTTGAGAATCGGTAGTAAAACGTTTTGTTACCGGAGATCGTCTGATTAGATGGAATGTCGGTATTTGGAAGGTTCTGTTGTGCTTTTACAGGGTCATCAAAATATTTTACTGCTACAGTATTGTCGAGCGTAAACAGATTCTTGTAGGAAACGAGTTTGATATTTTCTGAATCGCTCAGGTCGCTGTCGCACACTGTGTCAGAAGCAACAGAAGTGATCAGTGGAAGATAGGTTCCAAACTTGAAATTCACCTGCTTGATTTCTGCAGGACAGTATTGCGAAACAGCTCTTACGTGAAGCGTGGTATTGGTTGAATAAGTCCAGGTTGCAGGGTTTTGAATATAATTATTGTTTCCTAAACCTGCATCAGTCGGATTCGTATAATATCTGATATCAAACAGCGAGGCATTTGTAATTAACGAAGTTTTCAGGATTTCCAGATCAACAGGAATCTGTCCGTCGAAATCTTCGTCACATTTTACAATATTGAATGAAGCCGTATTCCACAAAGGTTTTGGTGAATCTACAACAGTAATCGTTTTGGTGAAAACACAACCGGAACCATTTGTAAACGCAACGGTATAAACTCCCGCGTTCAGCGTTGCCTGAGAAGTGGTGGAAACTACAGTAGCTCCCTTTTTCCATAACCAAGTGGTGTAAGTTGGCGAACCTTCCGCATTCAAAGTAATCGAACTTCCCTGACAAACGGTGTATGAATTCAACAACGCGGTTGGAGTAGGAGATTTAAAGAGAATATTTAAGGTTCCGATAACATCGCATAAACCTGATTTACTAAATCGGTAATAAAATGTTTTTTCTGCCGAAATGGTTTGTGAAGCTGGAATATTCTGTCCCGGTAAATTATTTTGGGCTTTAACCAAATCGTCAAAATACTTCACAGAAGTTGTACCATCTGTTGTAAATATGGTTCTGTAACTGGCGAGATTTACCACTTCAGAACCGTTTAAGTCAGTGTCACAAACCGTTCTTGTATCTGCAGCGGTAATCAAAGAAATGCTTGTTCCGAAATTGAAATGAATTTCATCGGCAATATAGGTACAGTATTGCGTTTCAGCTCTTACATACACTGTCGTTGGTACAGTGAACGTCCAGTTGGTAAGGTTGGGAATAGTGTTGTTGTTTCCTGCATCTCTATCGCTTTGGTTCAGGTAATATCTGATGTTGAAAAGTGCAGCATTTCCTGCATAATTCGTCACAATAATCGGTGTTACGGAATTGAAATTAATCGGGTCGCTTGTTCCGTCAAAATTACTGTCGCACACCGAAGCGTTGTAAGCAGCGATGTTTAAAATTGGTTTTGGAGAATCTACAACAGTAATCGTTTTGGTGAAAACACAACCGGAAGCATTCGTAAACGCGACGGTATAAACTCCCGCGTTCAGCGTTGCCTGAGAAGTGGTGGAAACTACAGTAGCTCCCTTTTTCCACAACCAAGCAGTGTAAGTTGGCGAACCTTCCGCATTTAAAGTAATCGAACTTCCCTGACAAACGGTGTAGGAATTCAACAAAGCAGTTGGTGTCGCCAGTTTGTAGATCAGGTTCAGCGTTCCGATGACATCACAGAATCCGCGTTTGCTGTAGCGGAAGTAAAAGGTTTTGTCAGCGGTAATGGTCTGTGTCGCACCGATCGTCGGCGTATTGTTTTGAGCATTTTGAAGCGTAGCGAAAAACTTCGGTACCGTACCGTCGGAAGTGAACAGATTACTGTAGCTGTTCAGATTAACGGTGTTCGAAGAGCTGCACACATTATCACTTGCAGTTGCCGTAAGTAAAGGGAAATTGGTGCCGAATTTAAAATCAATCTGCTTCACTTCTCCTGGACAGTATTGGGAAAAAGCATTGACATAAAGCGTGGTATTGGCAGAATAGCTCCAAGCTGCAGGATTTTGAATATAATTATTATTTCCTGCAATCGCATCGTCTTGATTTAGATAATAATGAACGGTAAAACCTGCGGCATTACCGATAATTACAGGAGTTACCGTATTTAAATTCACCGGGATAATTCCGTCGAAATTATCGTCGCAATGCGTCGCGTTGTAGGCGGCAATATTCCAAACAGGTTTCGGAGATTCAATCACGGTGATTGTGTGGCGGTAAGTACATCCGTCTTTATCCGTTAAATCCACAAAATAAGTTCCCGCTCCCAAATTTCTGATCGCAGAATTGTCACCGTCATTCCAAAGAATTCCTGGATATTGGCTTCCGTCCGGTAAAGTTCCTACATTCAATGTGGCGGTGGAACCTTGGCAAACCGTGTAGCTTGGCTGCAAAGTGGTGGAAGGTGTTCCGTTTTTAAAAATAAGATTCAGCGTACCAATCGCTTCACAGGAAGCTCCATCTGTAAGTCGGTAGTAGAATGTTTTGTTTCCTGTAATAGTTTGCGTTGCCGGTATGGTCGGTGTATTGTTTTGAGCGTCGGCTAATGTGGCAAAATATTTAGGAGTCGGAACTGTAGCCGTGGTAAATAGCGGAATATAGCTTGCCAGATTTACCTGTTCAGAATTGTTATGGTCGTTATCGCAAACCACTTTACTCACCGGATCGTTGATGGTGAGTTTCGTTCCCACTTTCAGCAGAATTTCTTTGATTACAGTTTGGCAACCGTTTGGCGCATCCACTCTGATCCAAACCGAGGTGTTTCCGGTAAAGCTGTAAGTTCCGGTAATATTATTGGTTCCGTCGGCATTGGCAAAATCTTGCGTGGTGTAATATTTCACCACGAAATTCGACGGCTGCACCAAAACAATCGGAGTAATGGTATTTAAATTAACTTTATAAGTTCCGTCGATTACTCCATCTACATCTTCATCGCAGTGCAGTTTTGTGTAAAGATTTTCTTTTACTTCAGGAGCGAGTTTTGCTGTCAGTTCTACTTTTGCGACTGCAATACAACCGATGGAATTGACGAGCCGAACATAAATAAAGCCATCTGCGGAAGTATAATTCGTAAAGTTTAAAATTTGTTGGGAAGGAATATTGTTTTGGGCTCCATCCTGGGTTTTGAAATAAGTTGGTGGGTCTAGGTCCGTATCCGGAGATACGTTGGCTAAGCTAAGATTGTACGTTGCCTCACTGGGAATTGGTGAGCACTCCTGAAGCACGATGTCGTCCCGTTTTTCAATCATGTGGATCGAATACTGAATCGTTTCACAATCCGGAATGGCACCAATTCCGCAGAAAGAGATTTTGAAAGTATCGGTTCCGCTTGCATCAGGATTTGCGGTATAAGAAACCTGCCCAGATGGAGATATTGTTACTGTTCCCTTTGTTGGAGGTGTTGCTAAATTTACTGTTGCCGGATTTACAGTTTGGGAACTTAAGGTAAAATTAGGGGTGAAAACCTCATTTCCACAGGAATTGACATCATTGTTGGTATAAGTGGTACAGTTGTAGAACTTGTAATCCTGGGTTTGGATTTCTGGGCAAATACCCTGCTTCACAATTGCGGCATAAATTCCAGCTTGTTGAGGGGTGTACTGATATTTATCGTTTTCACCTGGAGCTGGATCATAGATTCCGTTTATGTTTTTGATAACCCACTTATAGGTCCTGTCAATATCGAAACCTCCCGTTACTTCAAGTGTTACACCGGGAAGACATTCTCCCTCCACTTTTAAAACGGCAGGAACCGGAAAAAATCCCGCAAAGAAACCACCATAACCCACCGCGCCATTTCCTGCGGAAATGCCCGCCGTTACTGCGTCTGTAGAAGAAACGGCAATGTTTCCGGAAACATTGGGAAATGAGTAAGTTACCCAATCAGTACTTCCGGTAACGTTAAAAGGCCCGTTCTGAGCATTCACGGGGATGGAAACTCCGTTTCTTTTGACTTCAAGAGTTGATCCTTTTGCGGTGATGATGTTGAGCTTTGTAGGTCGAGTTACGCTAAAACTACCGTCAATGTTTCCCTCGTTTTCATCTACCAGTGCAATTTCATCAATTTTTTTTGGAAGAAAACAGCTTAAAGGGGGAATGTAATTGTAGCCACCAGAAGCTACTCCACTAGCTGTACCGGAGAGCAACTGGAAAACATAAATATTTTCGTTACTCTTGATATACATATTGTAGTGTTCAAAACCCTGATTAAGCTATTTGCTTCCGGGGATCACAAAATATTGTCCTGCGTTTAAAGGGGTAGGATTAACTGGTGTAGTCTCATTGTTTACATAAATATTGGTATCGTTTGCGGAAGCGATGATATAGGCGCCTTCCATTCCTGAAAATCGATCTCCATTCCCTTTTACCATGCTAAATTCTTTTCCCAACATCTCTACAGGGACACTCTGGTCCATCAATATATCAGTGCTGCTCGCTGAAGTTGGTGTATATTGTCCGTTGAAGTTTCCGTTGGTTACCGTGATGTCCTCCGTTGCACTTATTTTTGCTCCGATAAAACCGTCCCAGTTTATTGAGGAATCTTGAGCACGTCCATCAATAATGTAAGATTGTCCTTCATTTAAAGTGAAACTGAAACTTGGCCTCTGTACACCATCTGAAAAAATAACATTGGGCTTAAATCCGGTGATGGTTACGAGAGTATTGTCTTTGGTTGCCATGATCGACGTCATGAACATTACGTTGTTAAGACTTGCACGAATTGGAGCAGGTGAAGTATAAAAATCTTTACCGACTCCAGCGCGTCCTTTGGAAGTCACAATTTCCGCATGTTGGTTTACGGAGAATCGTAAGTTAGCAAAAAATGGTTTTGCACCTTTTAGATAAATTCCTTTTCCAATGGGTTTAAATAAATCAATTACAGATGTTGTTATGATTTTATTTCTGTCAGGCGCTAAAATTCTAAATTTACCTGGATTATTCTTGCTGATAGTTACGCTCCCTATTTTAACTTTGTTACTGAAAATATCAACAGTAAACGGTGTTGTTTCACCGGTGGACATATAAATTGATTGATAAGGAGCACTTTGTCCGGAACGATCGATCATCGGTGCAAACCAGTGCTCGCGGTCAAGCTGGGCAAATGAAAACGAAGAAATCAGCGCAACAAAAAGAAATAGAAGTTTTTTCATGAAAATATAAATACGCAACAAATGTAAAATTTTATTGTAATATTTTAAAAAATAATTGGATTAAGGATTTTTTTTAATAAAGATTAGCGATCAACTACCTTTCGGGATGAAAATATTGATGCGATTTTGTTGCGACATTAATAAACCTTAGTCCAAAACGCCTTTCCAAACTCAGTTGCCTTTTTAAAGATAATTTTTCAGAAAATTATGATGAGAATTCAGGCAGACATCGTAGTACTTCTTGAAAAATAGAGTTATATTTACCATAAATTTATTGAGATGATAAAATATTTACTGACCACGGTTTTTCTTATGTTTTCGCTGATGGGGTTTTCCCAAAAAATGCAGACTAATGAAAGCAGAAACGTAAAAAAGGAAAGAAAGCAGTTGCAAAAACTCTATTCCAAATACGAGAAAAGCTTAAAAAAGCTTCATGCACAGAAAGATAATGCGATCCCACCCAACGAATACAACGAGCAGGATTTCAAAAGCACGATGAACCCGAAAACCGGGCAACCGGAATTCTATAAACTGATCGACCTGAAAGCCGATCTTGATGCAGGCAAATATAGACCTACAAAAGAACTCTCCATGCTCGCCAACAAAGGCGCGGGCAGAAGTGTCATCAATCAACCATGGACGGAAAGAGGGCCATATTCTGTGGGAGGCAGAACCAGAGCGATCATGTTCGATCCAAATGATCCCACTGGAAAAAGAGTTTTTGCCGGCGGTGTTTCGGGGGGATTATGGGTAAACCAGGACATCACAAGTTCAACTTCGGAGTGGACTCCACTGAGTGGCTTGTGGTCCAACACCTCTATTTCAAGCATTACCTATGATCCGAACAACACGATGACTTTTTACGTGGGAACAGGTGAAGCTGAAACCGGCGACGCAGTAGGTTCAGGAATCTGGAAAACTACGGATGGCGGCGCGACGTGGACCAACATCTTCGTGATTCCGACAAGTTATACAGGAACCACGAAGAACGGGAACTTTTACATTAACGATATTAAAGTTAGAAACAATAATGGAGTGTCAGAAATTTATGCGGGAGTAAGTGGCGGTTCAACTGCCATTAATTATGTTGATGGATTCTTGGGAACACGACAGGCGGGATTATACAAATCTGTGGACGGCGGTCAAACTTTTACCAAAAATAAAGCTTTGGTAACACCACAGGACGCGACGATAGGTTTGTCCATTCAGCAGATCGAAATCGGTGCCGACAACGCGGTTTGGGTTTCTACTCGACAGTCAAGGGTTTCAGGACTTAGTTCAGGAGGAAGAATCTACCGATCAACCGACGGAACCGCCTTTACCAAAGTATATGATGCCAATTTGCAGAATTCAAGAGTGAGATTCGGACTTTCCAAAACCAACGGACAAAAAGCTTATGCTCTCCTTCAAGGCGGTACAGGTGAACCGGTAAGGATCATCAAAACTACGGATGCGGGAACAACATGGATTTCAACCAACGACACGACACAAACGATCACATTGCCAAAAGACGCCGACACAGGAATTCCAAACAATGACTTTACCCGGGGACAGGCGTTTTATGACCTCGTAATTATTCCCGATCCAGTGAATGACGAGATTGTTTATACCGGTGGAATCGATTTGTTTAAATCAACCAACGGAGCAGGAACCTGGTCACAGATCAGCAAATGGTCCAACAATAATTTTCTTGCTGGGTTGTCTGTTTCTTTGGTACACGCAGATCAGCACACGATTGTCTTTAACCCAAAAAATCCGGCACAAATGGTTTTCGGTAATGATGGCGGAATTTTCTTTGCGGCAAACAGCAGCTCAATTAATAGTCCAAATACGATTCTTGCAAGAAATACGAGATACAACACCACGCAGTTTTACGGCGCCACTTTAAACCCAACCAGAACTCCGGCAAACGAAGAAATGCTTGCTGGAGCGCAGGATAACGGAACGTCGATGTTGTCTGGAGCGCCGCTTGCCAATAATTTTTACAATACCCTTGATTACTATGGTGGTGACGGAATGTATACCGAGTACGACGATGCAGGACTTTACAGAATATACAGCTACGTGTATAACTATCATTATATTACAGCGCCGAACGGAAGCAGATATGCTCTGATTTCTGCAGCCAACCAAAACAACGGTCTCTTTGTGAATCCAATCGCGGTTGATAGAAATAAAGATATTTTCTTTTCTTTCAATAACGGAATGGAGCTTAACAGGGTTTCAGGACTTACTACCAATAACAATTATGTGCGAGGAACAATTGTGATAGGAACGGGTGGCGATGCTGCTTCTAAGCTTCGAGTTTCTCCTTATACCACAGCGACAACCACGCTTTTTGTTGGAACCAATACCGGTCGTTTGATGAAAGTGACCAATGCCGATACCACTCCGGTTTCAACAAACATTGCCACGCCTTTTGCTGGAACTGTTTCAGACATACAGTTTGGGCTTAATGAAAACCAAATACTGGTAACACTTAGCAATTATGGAGAAACGATGGTGAATGTGTGGTATACCAACGACGGAGGTGCAACCTGGCAAAACAAAGAAGGAAATCTTCCGGATATGCCGGTTCGTGCGATTTTCATGAATCCCGACAATACCGAGGAAGTGATCGTAGGAACCGAAATGGGAATCTGGGGAACTGCGAATTTTTCTGCATCCACTCCTATCTGGGCGCAACACACCGGAGATATCGGAAACACAAGAGTTACACAGATCGATTACAGACCTGCAACCAGAACACTTCTTGCTGCAACCTACGGAAGAGGAGCGTGGACTTCAACCAACACCGAAAACCTTGCTGTTGGGAATGTTGAGTCAATCAAAGAAAACTTCAAGATTTATCCAAATCCTTCAAGAGGTTCAGTTTACATCAAATTCGAAGAAGCCAAGTTCAAAAAGCTAAATGTGACCGTATTTGATGCTTCAGGTAAAAAAGTATTTACTAAAAACAATGTAGGTTCCGATCAGGAAATAATCACCAACCTTCCGAAAGGATATTATGTACTGAAAGCCGACAACGGTACGGAAATGGTTTATACCACACCAGTAATAATAAGATAATATGTTTCTGAAAATATTTTTAGCGGCATCCATGATGGTTCTTTCCTGCAGTCCTGTTGCGAAAGAATCGTCTTTGGCGAAAAACCTCACCATACTTTCTGCAACAGAATCCACCTGGGTTGGTGGAGTTCGCGGAGTTCGCGGGAAAATTTATACCGTAAAGGTGAAAAGTTCTTTAAAACAGAAAATCAATTTCACCGGACTCAATATTGATGGTGAAAAAGTTCCTGTAACTGCCACTGTTAAAAGCAATGTTTACACCGTCACTGCAAGAACGACCGAAAACAATGAGTTGCCGAATATGGGTGAAGAACCCGCTCAAGAGTCAGCTGCTACAAAATCTTTCGTACTGGAATATAGCGAAGGTGAATCGAAAGTGGTGAGAAAACTCAACATTCCCAAATTTACCAAAGTTGCGACCGTAATCAAAGACGGCGAAGCACCGGTACAATAATAACTGAAAAGCGATGAAAGTCGCTTTTTCTCTTTTAATGAAGTTTAAGAATCTCTATCTCCTGCTTTTCACGGCGGTTGTCGTTTTTTCGGTAACCGATCTTTCGGTGTTGAGCACGTTCAGAAAGCAGATCAAGCGGCAGGTGAAGATGACCATTAAACAGAGTAAACTGAAACCACACGAGATTCTCGTTTTCGAAGCAACCCAGATTCCCGATGCGATCTGGGTGGAACCACACGAGTTTATTTTTGGTGACCAAATGTACGACGTCATTAAAAAAGAAGAAAAAAACGGAAAAACCTATTACCACTGCTTCAAAGATTCCAACGAAAACAAGGTTCGGAAACTTCAGGAATTCATCGCAAAAACCTTTCATAAAAAACAGCCCAAAATCTACGAGATCGGTGTCGCGAAGATTTTTGCACATCCCACTTTTCAATACCTGTGCATTCAAATAACCCAGGAATTTTTCAGCTTTAAAAAGATGAAATTAGCTCGTTTTAAAATACTTCAATCAGAAATATTTTTCCCCGAACCTCAACGGTCAAGGATTGAGATTCCTCCCGAAGTTTACTTTTAATTCTAATACTTTTTTTGAATTAGAACATTAATAATCTTGGTTATTAAAGAAAGAATCCTACGCATTTTTTCAAGAACTAATTCAATTTCCTAACAGTAAACTTTTAACATCAATGAATAAAATTGTATGGATTGTTGCTTTTTTGGCAGCAACATTCTGCGTTGCCCAAACTCAGGAGCAGCAGATTGACACGGTGCAGATTCTGGGCCGTACAAAAATTAAAAAAGAGAGATCAGAATTTAAGCGACACGCGCAGAGTTCCGAAATCCTATCGTCTTACGAACTTAACCGGAACACCAATAACTTCATCGAGCAGTCGCTGGGAACGGTTGCCGGAGTTCAGGTGGACAAAAGAACCACAGTCGGCGGACAGCGCGTAACGGTACGCGGTTACGGAAACGACCAGAAATTCAACAACTGGGGCGTTAAGATGTATCTGAACGGTTTTCCGCTGACAAATGCCGATGGAGTGACGATTCTGGAAGATATCGACTTCTCACTCATCAACCAGATCGATGTGATCAAAGGACCTGCTTCTACACTTTACGGAGGCGGAGTTGGCGGTGCACTGCGGTTTTACATTAAACCAAATACTGAAAAAGGAACGAGCTTGTCGCAAAATTTGATGGCGGGTTCGTTCAAAACTTTACAGCTTGCAACGAGAGCCGATGCAGTGACAGAAAATTCGTCGGTGATGATGAACTACAACCATTTTGAAAGTGAAGGTTATCGACCACGTGGAACCAGCAACAGAAACAACTACACGTTTCTGGGGAATTTCAAGCTGAATCCAAAACAGACGGTCGAGGTGTACGCTGCCCATAATAATTCTTACGAAGGTGTTCCCGGACAGATTTCGTACGCAGATTACTACGCAGGAATCGATAACGGAAACCTTGCCTACGCGAGAAGGAATTCGGGAAATAAGTTTGTTTCCAGCAGAATGTCGGTTAGTCACCACTGGAAGATTTTGCCGGAACTTCAGAACCGAACCAATATTTTCTACGGAAACCTCGAATCTACGCGGAAAGCTGCAGGTGCCTATGAAAATTCGATGACGCCGACTTATGGTTTCAGGACGAACTTTAGCCACGACATGAGAATCGGTTCGGATTTTAAAAATAATCTTGAATTTGGTGCAGAGTATCTCATTACCAAAGCTTTAGTGTCGAATTATCGCTACACCGGAACCAATCCCGATGTTCCCGACGAAGTAAGACCGATGGACAAGAACTCGTATTTCAGGTACAATAATTTTGCGACCTCGGTTTTTGCGGTGGACAGAATTACTTACGAACCGTGGGATTTGAGCGTTCTTGCAGGAATCAGCTTCAACAAGCTGGGTTACGACAGAACAGATTTGCTTGCGGTTCCAGGAGTGGTGACGGCGAACTACAAAGACCAGTCGTTCCAAAAGGATTTCAAACCGAGTTACGCGCCGCATTTTGCATTGCAGAAAACCTTGGGTGCACATTTGCTGAACCTTAGTTACAGTGAGGGTTTCAACGCGCCAACTGCGGCGACAGCTTTCGTTGCAGGAACAGGATTGGCAAACGATAACCTGAAAACCGAACACGCGAAAATGTGGGACCTTTCAGCTCACGGACTTTTTGCCGATACCAAATTCGACTATCAGCTTTCACTGTTTTCGATGAACATCAGCGACAAACTCACGCAGCTTGCTTCCAATGCAAATGGTGTAAATTACACTTATTGGGCAAATACGGGACACCAGCAAAACCGCGGACTGGAAATGAGTTTGGGTTATGTGGAAAATTTCAGTTCTGGTTTTTTCAAGAGAATTGAGCCGTATTTCAATTATGCTTATTACGACTTTAAGTACAAGGAATTCAAAACTGGCGGAGTTGATTACTCGGGAAATGAAGTGGTGGGAATTCCGAAAAACCGAGCGTCACTTGGTCTCGACTTTACCACACATTCGGGATTTTACCTGAACAACACCTTTAATTATATGGACAGAGTTTTTACAGATTTTGGCAATACCAATAAAGTAAAGGCGTTCCACCAGATTAATGCGAAGTTGGGATACAGAAGAACCGTCGGTCAGTTTGATTTCGACGCTTATGTGATGGGCAATAACTTGTCGAGCCAGATTAACTACACCTTCCTGTTTCTGGGGAATAATGTGAATGACAGCGATCCAGATTCCCAATATCCGAGAGGAGTAGCGACAGATATTACGCCCGGTCCTTCGAAAGCCTATTTCTTTGGCGGATTGAATGTGAAGTATCGATTTTAAATAAATTGTTGATGAAACCGCGGACGATTTGTTCGCGGTTTTTTTATGTTTTCAGTACTGTTCTCAAGGTTAGTTTAATGATTTCTCAAAAAAGAAATAATGCAAAGTCTTACCTGAAAAACTATCTGTTTTAGAAAGCAAAGGTTGCGGATAAATCCGCGATTAAGCGACCTCTTCATCAATCCGCCGTTGGCGGACAAAACTTTGCCACCTTAACTAAAGCGCAACGTAACTTAATTCTTTGCGTGAAAATCGTTGAGTCTGAAACCGCGGACGATTTGTTCGCGGTTTTCTTTTGTGATTAATGCAAAAGTTTCTCAAACGCTTTCCTTACTCCGCCCGAAAGAAAAACCTCGCCGCAATAAGTGTAACCAAGTTTCTCCAATATATGAAGCATCGCTCCGTTATCGAAATTGGTATCGACTTTAATACTGTAAATCTGATTTTCTTTTGCGAAATCTTCAATCTTCTCAAAAAAAACTTTCACCAAACCTTTGCCATGAAACTTTTCATTGACCGCAACTCGGTGAACCACAACGAAATCCCCGTCAGAAAGCCATTTTCCTTTAATGTCATCATAAGCAGGTTCATCATTTAGGATTAATGCGCCATAAACTGCAATTTCATTTTCAGAAACAAGCACGAATCCATGGTTTTTCTCGATGTCAGTTTTTACGGTATCGGGATTCGGATAGCCGTTTTGCCATTGTTGGGAACCGTCTAGTCTGCGTCGTTCAATCGCCTGCTGAAGGATATCCCAGATTTGGTCGGCGTCTTCGGGTGTTGCTTTTCTGAACTCAAATTGCATAAAGTTGCTTTTCTGTAAAAATAGAAATTTGTATTCAATTTTTTATAAAAAAACCTTGTCAAGGTTCTGAACTCTGACAAGGTTGATTACGTTTGTGAAAGTTTTTTTATTTCACAATCCTTCAAGGATTTGGAATCCTTGAAGGATTAATAGTTACTCAGGGATCCAAACACTCAAATTTTCTACAGATGAAGTTGGCGATGAAATCGTTTCTTTTCCTTACACTTCGCTTCGGATTCGGCTGAGGGTTTCCTGCGAAATTCCGAGGTAAGTTGCAATCATTCCGAGCGGTGCACGCAGAATAATTCCTGGATTTTCATCGAGAAGATTTTTATACTTCTCTTTTGCCGTCATATATTGTAAAGATGAAATTCGAAGCGACATCTGCATCATCAGATTTCCCAATACATACCTGCTGAAATTGGCGGCAGTGAGTGAAACATTGCACAATTCTTCCAATTTGCGGTAACTGCAATAGGTAATCACGCTTTCTTCAATAGTTTCCATATTGTAGCGTGTTGCTGAATCTTTAAATATGGTATCAATATTGGCGAAAATCTTTCCTTCAGTGAAAAAATTGGTGGTGATGTCCTTGCCGTTTTCGTAGTAGAACATTCTTGCCAAACCTTCGTCCACAAAATAAACATTGCGGTTATACTGATCCTGTGTGCTGATGATTTCATTTTTCTGGAAAGTCCGCGTGGTTACTTCATTTTCAAAAAAGTAGCGGATTTCATCATCTATCCTGATGTGCTGTGCAAGTGTATCAATCAGTTTCACAAATAAGCTTTCAACAAAAATAAAAATAAAAAGGGAATGTCCCCGAAAAAAGAGACATTCCCAACAAACAAACTATTAATGAAAACCTTATTCTGTTTCGGACAACAATTCTTCATCTTCATAATTTTCATCAAGATTATATTTTTTGAACAGTGTATTGATTTTAATTTTCAATGCAATCCATCCCAAAATAAAATAAATCCACGCTAAAATAAAAAGATGTACAAAATATTTCTTGGTCAGATAATCTGAACCGCGTTCCACCATCATTATTTTTAGAGCTTCGAGATATGGCGTAAGCGGAATTATTGAATTAAAATACTGTATAAACTGTGGCATTGCAGAAGAAGGCCAGGTAAATCCACTGATGATAAACGCGGGCGATGCAATAACCATCAGATACTGTGTTGCTTTCAGGGCGTTAGGAACTAAGATGCTGAAAAGCACACCCAAATTGGTAGAAGCGATGACAAACACGGCGGTGAGCAGAAAAAAATTGGCCACATTTACCGGTGCGGGAATCTTGAAATACAAACTGCAGAGGTAAAAAAACAGAATATTGAAATTCGCAAAAATCCAAACCGGAAGACATTTTATTGCCATTACCAACACGGCGTATTTATGCTTGCCTGCAAAATCACGTGCAAAACTGTCCCGTTTGAATTCCTCTGCAAAAGTTACCGCCATTGCCATAAGAATAACCTGTTGCAAAACTACCGCCATCATCGCCGGCCACATGAAAATCAAATAATTGCTTGTGGTGTTGAAAAGCGTGATATAATTGGCTTTGAATGGTTCGTACTGCGTTTTCGCAATCTCGGCATTCATTCCTTTTTTTTGCAAAGCTTTGATTTCAACACCCGCCGAAAAAGTTCCTAAAATCTGCTGTACCGCTTTCGATGCGAAATTAGCGGTCAATACATTGGAAGTATTGATATATATATTGATTTCAGGATATTTCTTCTGAAGCATCTGCGCCTCAAAACGTTCGGGAATAACCACAACTGCGGCTGCTTCAGTTTTGATGACTTCGTCTTTCAGTTGCGGCGGTTCATCAATGTAGTTCAGTACTTTTATCGTGTGGTTGTCTTCAAACATTTGCACTACCTGTTCGGAAAGCGGTGTTTTATCGTGGTTAATAACAATGACAGGTATATTTTCCACTTTCCCTTTCTGATAGGTAAATCCGATGAGCAAAGCGTAAAACGCAGGCGCCAGAAAAAACACCGAAAGCATCGTTTTATTGGTGAAAAACAAGCGGAACTCCCTTTTGAGTAAATATCGTAACTGTTTCATTTTAAAAGAATTAAAAGGAAGTTATTTCAAAATCACATTCGAGTTCACCAGAAGATTTCCTAACTGATTCCGATGTTCAGGAATGACCTTGATTTCGTACACCGCATCTTCAGGATTATAGTCAGGGAAAGCGGTGGTGATATCTGCATATTTTGCCAGCTGTTTTATAGAAACAATGCGCCCCGAAATTTCTTTCTTGTTATAATTCACCAGCATTTTTACATTTCCTCCTTTTTGATAGTGGGAAATTTTACTTTCAGGAACTGTAAATCTAAAATACACCGTATCAGGAATATAACCGGAAAACAGAGCGAAACCTGCTGTTGCGAGTTCGCCTTTGTTCAAAGAAATCGTTTCAATTTCCATATCGTTGGTCGCGATAATGTACCTTTCTGAATAAGCAACATTGGCTTCCTGAAGTGCTCCCATTGCCTGATTTGCCTGTCCTTCTGCCATTTCTATTTTCTCGAAACGCGTTCCGGTTTGTACATCGTGCAGTTCAGCATTTGCTGCATCCAACTGTGCTTTTGCGCCTTGAAATTTTGCAAAAGCTTCATCATAATTTTGTGGTGAAAGCAAACTGTCGCGGTACATATTTCTGGCTCTATTATATGCTTTCTGCGCATACTGAAACTGCTCCTGCAAACCTTTCTGTTTGGCTTTCAACTGACGCACTTGGTCGGCTGTGGCACCATTTCTTGCCATTTGTGCCTGTGCTCTTGCTGCGGAAGTTGCTCCTTTTGCCTGTGCAATTTTTGCAGAAACTTCGGGCACATCGAGTTTTGCAAGGGTGTCGCCTGCTTTTACAGTCTGCCCTTCCTCTACATAAATTTCAAGAATTCTTCCCGTAACTTTTGGCGAAAATGTCACCAGTTCTTTCCGGGTTTTACCTTCTATGGCGCGTTCCGCAGGTTGCTGGTTACAATTGATTAATGTAAAAAGCGTAATAAGTGACAGTATTTTATTTACTTTAGATTTCATATCTTGTTTGTTTGTTTTTGAATTATTAAAGATTTTCAGGATTCAGATTTTGGGTAGATTTCATAAGTTCGATTGCTGCTCTTCTTTGGTTAAAAATCGCGGTCTGCAGCTCCAGTTCTGCATTTTGCAAATCGTTTTCTGCATCTATAAGTGCTGATGATGTTTTGGTTCCGTATCTAAATTCTTTTTCTACCTGCTCCAAGCCTTTGGCAGCAATCTGTTTTGCTTTCTCTTTCAATTTGATTTGAGCATTGGCGATATTGTAATTGGTTTGGTTGTTGGCGAGATTCAGGTTGAGTTTTTTGATGGCGTCTTTTTGTTTGCTTTCAAGAATCTGCTTTTCGATTTTTGCTTTTTCTACGGCGTGCTTTCCTTCATTTCCGTCAAAAACATCCCACTTGAATCCAATTCCTGCCTGAAAAATTGGAAATACACTGATTCCTTTTGGGTTAATGTCTAGCTTTCTTCCAGTCCCAGGAAAAATTTCGTTTGAAGTCGTAATATGATTATTATAAAGTCCGAAATACGACAATGAAGTCTGTGCCTGAACTTTAGGAATCCACCATCTTTCTTCCGCTTTGATTTTGAAATAAGTGGCGTTAATTCCGTGCTGAAGGGCAATTACTTCTGCCCTGTTTTGTACGGTTTCATTCAGGACTTCGTAGTTTATAGGAGTTAAATTCGGGTGGATTTGTGCAATAAGTTCCTGCTCGATTCCTGTCAATAGGTAAATTTGGGTGATTAAAAGTTCTTTCTTGCCTTCGTATTCCACCATTTTTGAATCTAAAGTTGCTTGTGCCAATTCAATTTTTTTGTGGTCATAAGGAGTGATGAGACCGTAACCTAATGCTTTGTCCGCGGTTTTCTTATTGATTTCAAGACGTTTTTTAGATTCGTCGAGCACTTTTTTGGATTCGTAAACCAGCGCTAATTGATCATACGCTTTTGAGATTTCTGTAATGACCTCATCTTTGGTTTTCTGTGTCAGCACCTCTTCTGATAAGCTTTTTTCACGGTTGGCTTCTTTCAGATATTTCACTTTTCCGCCTGAATAAATCAGCATACTTGCTTCGGCTTTTGCCGCCGCTGAAATACCGGAAATATTAAAAGTATTATTCAACTGACCTTCAGGAAAAACAGCTCCAGGAAAAATTGGCGGAACCGACGGGATTTTGATTTCAGGAGATTGGATATGCGCCGAAGTATGCATATAACCTGTTTTTCCCGATACTTCGATTTTTGGCAGAAAAACATCTTTCAGTTTTTCGTCATCCAGTTTGGTGAATTTATTTTCTAAAATCTGCTGATTCAGGGTTTCATTGCTTAACAACGCGTTATTGATAAGCTCCTGAAGCGACGGTGCCTGCTGCGAATAAAACGAAATCGGCAGCGAAAAAACTGCACCGATCAATATATTGTGTAAGGTTTTCATTTTCTGTTTTGTTTGCTTTTTTTGACGGTGCAAATTTCCGTCGGCAGAAAATGAATTCCTTTGATAAATGTCAAAAAGAAAATTCAAAAAAAACCTTCAAGGTTTTCAAATCCTTGAAGGTTAAGGCTCAAACGAATGTTGCAGGATTTTCCAGATTTTATCTGCGTCTTCGGGTCGGGTTTTTCTGAATTTTAGCTCGTGCATTGTACTCTCTTTTACGCAAAAATACTAATTATGACGTTTCCCTGGACAAGCGATTGCAGCGGAAATCCTTTTTGATGCATGGTTAAAGTGATGGACAAAAAGATTGGAGCGGAAAGCGCGGTCCCGAAAAAAAGAGCAGGGATTGCAAAGATTTTTTTTCGGGATGGCCCCAAATGATATTATTCCGGAATCCACACACTCACATTTCCAGCGGGACACGTAAAATTTCCCCAACCGTTTTCATCAATCGTTATTTTGTGGTCGAACCTTCCGAGTAAGTCGTAGAAATTCTGTCCAGCGTATGAAGTTCCCATTTCCATCGGTTTGTCGTACTGGTCTTTGTTGCTGATGACCACTGCGCAACCTTTATTGTAACCGTCGCCTTCGCGAGTCCAGCCGATGCAGTTGGCGTCTTCGAAATAGTCGCGCTGCAAACCGTAGGCATTTTCTTTTCTGGCTTTTAGAAGCTGTTCGATTCCGTCAACTTTATCAAGAAAAATCTCCTGATCGTTTCCTTCCTTATCTTTGTCCCAGTAATGAGCACCGTACAAATCTGGGTAGAAAACGCACGGATAACCGCTTTCCCGCAGAAGAATCAGCGCGTAAGCAATCGGCTTGAACCATTTCTCAACCGGAGCTTCGAGATCCTGAAGCGGTTGTGTGTCGTGATTATCGACCACGGTTACAGAATGTTCGGGATCGGCCAAAGTGAGCGTTTCGTCGAAAATAGTCCGAAGATCGTAATCCGCTCCCGATCTCGAGGCAACATGAAAATTCTGCTGAAGCGAAGAATCGAAAAGTGACATCGTTCCCTCGGTTGCGGCAATGTATTCCTGAAGAAGGTTCAATTGTCCGGGTGCCCAATATTCGCCGACCGCAAAAAGGTTTTTGCCAGTATTGGTTCGAAGCAGCTGAAGCCATTCCTTGTAAAATTCTGGCGACTGGTGTTTTACCGCATCCAGACGAACTCCATCAAAACCAATCTGGTCGTGGTACCATTTTCCCCAATAATTCAGTTCTTCGCGAACGTGCGGATTTCTGTGTTCGATGTCGTTGTACATCAGGTAATCGTAGTTTCCTTTTTCGTCGGAAATCATTTCTTCCCAACCGTCGCCGTGGTCGTGGATGATCTGGAAAATTCCTTTGTCCTGACCTTCGGCGAAATCCACTCCCGAAAAACAGGTGAAATTCCATTCGAAATCAGAGTAGGTGTTTCCTCTTCCTGGAAAAGTGAATTTGGTGAAACTCTCGATTTCAAAAACGTCCGAGATATTGTGTTGGCGGTTGTTTTCATCAACTTTTACCGCATTGAAACGTTCCTTTTCGTCGCCTCCTGCTTTGTGGTTGAGAACGATATCGGCAATGACGGCGATTTCTTTTTCCTTTAAAGTTTTAATGACTTCCAGGTAATCTTCCTTTGTGCCGTATTTCGTGGGAATGGTTCCCTTCTGGTCAAATTCGCCAAGGTCAAAAAGATCATAAGGATCGTAACCAACGGAATAACCTCCACCTGCGCCTTTGTAAGCGGGCGGAAACCAAACTGCGCTGATTCCCAGTTCTTTAAGCCAATCCGATGAGTCTTTGATGTGATGGTAAAGTGAGCCGTTTCCCTCGGAATACCAGTGGAAACTTTGAAGTAATGTTGCATTCATAATCTTATTTGTAGGCAAAAAAGCAAATATTGTCCCAATCTTCTATAAATCGAAATCAGGGAAAGGAATTGTCAGCTGTACCGAAATCTTCTTTTTCTCCATCGTGTTGAGGTTGGAAAGTGATAATCCCAATAATCTCACGGGTTTGTCAAACGGACGGAGTTCCCAAAGTTTTTGTGCGGTTTCGTAGAAATCCTGCGCGTTTTCGTAATACACTTCCTGGGTTTTGCTTCGGGTGAAAACGGAGAAATCTCTGTACCTGATTTTCAGGGTTAATGATTTTCCCTTTATTTCTTTTCTGCTCAACCGGGATTCCAAATCTTCACTGATCTCTTTCAACTGTTTGAAAACAGCTTCCTCATCCAAAAGATTCTCGAAATAGGTTTCCTCCACGGCGACACTTTTCTGGATTCGGTGGGGTTTCACCTCACTTTTGTGAATCCCACGGACAACATTATAATAATACGTTCCCGATTTTCCGAAAAGTCCGACCAGCTGTTCCAAAGTTTTCTGCTTCAGATCGCGGCCATTGAAAATATGGAGTTCATGCATTCTGTTGGCGGTAACTTTTCCGATACCGTAGAATTTTTCAATAGGCAGTTCCTCCATAAATTCCAGGATTTGGGTGGGATGGATGGTTTTTTGTCCGTTGGGTTTGTTGTAATCGGACGCGACTTTTGCCAAAAACTTATTCACGGAAATCCCTGCAGAAGCAGTGAGTCCAGTTTCTTCAAGAATTCGTTTGCGGATTTCGCGGGCGATTTGGTTTGCCGACTCGATGTTCTTTTTGTTTTCGGTAACGTCGAGATAAGCTTCGTCCAAAGAGAGTGGTTCCACCAAATCGGTGTATTCGTAGAAAATATTACGGATCTGCTGCGAGATTTCCTTATACCGTTGAAATCGGGGTTTTACCACAATCAAATGCGGACATTTTTCCAACGCCATTCTTCCAGGCATTGCCGACCAGATTCCAAACTTCCTTGCCTCATAACTTGCGGCCGCAACTACGCCGTATTTTCCGCCACCTACACAAACAGGTTTCCCACGAAGTTCGGGATTGTCGTGCTGCTCCACGGAAGCATAAAATGCGTCCATATCGATGTGGATGATTTTGCGTTGCGGTTGCATAACACAAAATTAGGACAAAGAAACGGTTTTGTCAAAAGGTGTTAGATTTTCTCAATTTTTTCCCAACCAATCACTTCTGCTGCCGAACGTTTCTGATTTACCGCACCGGAGTTTACCAAAAATTTGTCTTTGATGCTGTCTTTCGCCAGTTCTGTAAAGAAGTTCAGCCCTTTGAACATATCGCTCATTATGGTTTGCGAAGCTTTGATTTCCATAATATTCAGCAATTGATTGTCCTGAAAAAGCAGATCGACTTCCCGTCCCTGAACATCGCGCCAGAACCAAAAATCCCGCATCAAATTGCGGTGGTAATTCACCTTGACCATTTCTGCAATGATGAAATTTTCGAAAAGTTCGCCTTTGTGCGGATGAAGCTGTAAGTCTTCAGGTTTTGTAAGTTTTAGGAGAAAACTCAGCAAACCTGTGTCATAAAAATAAAGTTTCGGACTTTTGGTAATCCTTTTATTGTAATTTTTATGATACGGTTGCAGTAGGAAAATGATATAACTTGTTTCCAAAACCGAAATCCAGGATTTCGCCGTGGGTTGGGAAATTCCGCACTCGTTGGCTAAAGAGTTCAGGTTGAGCAACTGTCCCGATCTTGCCGCACAAAGTGAAATAAAATTTCGGAACGCCCGAAGATCACGAATGTTGATGATTTCCGACAGATCCCTTTCAACATAAGTTTGCAGGTAGTTGGAGTAGAATGTTTTTGGCGGAATATTTCTGTCGAAAATTGCGGGGTAAAATCCACGTTGAAGGTTCACACTGTAATCTTCATCTAAAAAACCGCCTGACTTCATTTCTGAAAAATCAAAAGGAAACAGTTTGAAAATCGCGACTCTTCCCGCAAGACTTTGTGTGATATTCTGCATTAGGTGAAAATTCTGGGATCCAGATAGAATAAACTGACCCCTCACTTTGTCTTCGTCCACTTTTGCCTGGATGTATGAAAACAGAAACGGCGCACGCTGTACTTCATCGAAAATGACAAATCGGTCGTACTGCTCGAGAAAAGATTTGGTGTCGGATTCAGCAAAATTTCTGATATCGGGATTCTCCAGATTGACGTAAGTGTAATTGGAAAACTCTTCTTTCAGAAAAGTAGTCTTTCCCGATTGTCGTGGACCTGTAACCGCAATAACCGGATATTTTCCGCAAAGAAAATCAATTTCTTCCTTAATGGTTCTCTGTACGCTCATTATCGATGTTTTTTCATTGCCAAAGATACTATTTATTTTGAATATTACGACAATAAACTTTGAAAAATACGATAATAAACTTTGAAAAATACATCAGTAAATTTTGAAAAATACGATAGTCAACTTTGAAAAATACGGTCTTTAATTTTGAAAAATACGAAGAAAAATATTAGTTTCTGCACAAAAAAAACTGATGATTCCGCGGTTGAACTTTTGCAAATTCTGTTGCTGAATCATCAGTTAAAGTTTTTACTTCTGTTTTCGCTTCAAGTACTGACTTTAGATTTAAATTCAAAAAACTTTTCCTTGCGGTCTCGTCTTTTTTATTTGGCAAATCAGTAAACACTTTCTGCTCCAACGCGATTTTTTGTTTCCTGTCTTTTCTTTTTCAGCTTCCGGATTTCTGCTTTGCAGCTTCTATCTTTGTGCTGACGAGTTTAAAAACTTCTGTTTCCAATCTCAGTGCTAACTTTTAAGATCTTCACTTTCGTTTTAATTTTTCAGATTTCACCTTACGGTTTACGTCTTCAAACTATACTAAAAAGTTTCGACTTTTTTAGTCTGTGCATTTTAATAAAGTCGGTTTTTTCATCTTACGTTTCTTTTCGTCTTTTCAGCTGTTTTCTTTCGAATTCAACCTCGAATCAGAAATCTGTGATCCGGATTTCAAATCCCGTCTTTTGTTTGAGTTAAAACTTTTCACCTTGCGGTTACCGGTTTGTGCCTCTGCAACTATGACTTGATTGTGATGTAAAGATAACAGGATTTTATTGAGAAAAGCAAAATAAATCGATGGTTTTTATCAAGAATGTTTAAAGGGAGAACCAAGTACATTGTGTTAATAACAACGTATTGGAAATCAATGATTTACAATTTTATTCACAATTAATTCATACTGTGGATAAAATTTTATCTACAAAATGTGGCAGAAAAAGCAAATTCATAATCGAAAAAAAGGATGAACTGAACGCTTAAATCCGTTTTTCTCAAAAAAATTCATTTCAAATCTGAAAGAATTTATCAATAATTTTTAATCAGCCCTTTTACGATTTTAATGACGTTCGGCATTGCTTTATTCGCTGCTTCCAGAACTTCGTCGTGGGATACGGTGAAAGCGATTTCGGGTCCACCCACATCGGTGATGATCGAAATCCCGAAACAGTCCATTTCCTGATGTTTTGCGACAATCACTTCGGGAACGGTGCTCATTCCCACCGCGTCGCCGCCGATCGCGCGAATCATTCCGTATTCAGCTGGAGTTTCGAAGGTGGGTCCCTGCAAAGCGACGTACACTCCTTTATGAACCGGAATGTTATTTTCCTTGGCAAAAGTTTCGGCGGTTTCGAGCATTTTCTTGTTGTAAGGTTCGCTCATATCCACGAAGCGTGGTCCAAGTTCGTCGAGGTTTTTTCCGCGAAGCGGATGTTCCGGCATCATATTGATATGGTCGGAAATCAGCATCACATCGGCAACTCTGAAATTGGGATTCACGCCACCTGAAGCGTTAGAAACGATCAAGTTTTTGATTCCCAAAAGATGAAATACTCGGAACGGAAAAACCACCGTCTGAATATCGTGTCCTTCGTAATAGTGGAATCTGCCGCTCATCATCAGCACTTTTTTCCCCTCAAGGATTCCGTAGATTAATTTTCCGCCATGACCGACAACCGTTGTCTGTGGAAAGTTTGGGATTTCGGTATAGTCCAAAATATGGATCGGCTCTACCTCGTCTTTAAGTTTGCCCAATCCGGAACCTAAGACGATTGCAAAATCCGGAGTTTCCTTAATAATATTCTTGATGAATGCTGCTGTTTCCTTAATTCTTTCTAACATAATCCAATATGATTTGGTTAAATTCGTCCTTTTTATCGATGTTGACGTTGATCGGCCAATAATAGACAAGATCACGAAGGTAGTCAAAAGTTTTCAGCCGCACGTAATCCTTCTCTGTTGTTAAGATCATTCTGTATTCGCCCAACTTCTTGTATTCCGCCAAAATATTTTTAATGTCCTGGTCGCTGAAATTGTGGTGGTCCTTAAATTTTAAATGCTTTACACGCTGCGAAAATCTTGAGAGGTGATCGAGGAGCGGTTTCGGATTCGCGATTCCTGTGATGAGCAGGATGTCGTAATATCCCAGATTATTGTCGGGCAAAAACTTGTCGTGAGCATACACATTCTCGTCGTAGCCAATGCTCGAAAAGAAAACTTTCTGGTTGTGCTGCGGTTTGATCCTCGAAATGTAGTATTGCTTTTTCTCGTCGGTTAGGTTATCGGGACATTTTGAAACCATGATGATTTGCGCCCTCTTTTTTCCAGCTCGACTCTCCCGCAAATCTCCTGCAGGAAGCAGAAAGTCTTTGAAATAAGGGTCGTTATAATCCGTCATCAAAATATTGAAACCCGGATTGATCGCGCGGTGCTGATAAGCGTCGTCCAGGATCAGAACATCCAGGTCCATATCTTCGATAATCTTTTTCGCACCCGGAACTCTCTCTTCGGAAACGCCGATTACAAAACGGTTTTTGAATCTTTCGAAAAGCTGCATCGCTTCATCACCTACCGTTTTATAGTTGCTGTCGTAATTGGTGATTCCATAACCTTTGGTCACTCTTCCGTAACCTCTTGAAAGAACCCCCGTCCTGAAGTTTCTTGAGAGCAGATCTGCCAAATACATCACCATCGGCGATTTTCCACTTCCGCCTACGGAAAGGTTTCCGACATTAATGATCGGAGTCCTGAACTTTGTAGATTTAAAAATTCCCAAGCTATAAAAGGCGTTGCGTACTGCAGTGACCAAATGATAACCAAGGGAAAAAGGGTAGAGATACCATCTTTTCATATGAAGATGTTTATTTTTCTAAGACCACAAGGAATCTTTCGATTTAATAAGGGGCAAAAATAAGGTTTTTTAGGCGGAAAATAAAACCGCAACTGGCTCATTTATCCACAAAAAAGTACATGATTCTGAAGGTGAAAATCGGAATATTTTCTCTCGCGGAACCTTATTTATAAACAATTTGTTTAAATTTGCTTGATTTGTTAATAAAGCCATGAAAAAGAAAAACGTAGCCGTTGTAATGGGCGGTTATTCTGATGAATACATCGTTTCCCTGAAAAGCGGGCAACTGATTTTCGATTCCCTCGATCGGGAAATATACAATGTTTATAAGGTGGTGATTCTGAAAAACGAATGGTATTTCCTGGATGACCGGGATCAGAAGACTCCCATCAACAAAGCAGATTTTTCGGTGAACCTGAGTAGTGGTTTTACCGTGAAGTTTGATGTGTGTTTCAATATCATTCACGGGAAACCGGGTGAGAATGGGGAATTGCAGGCGTATTGGGACACGATCGGGCAAAAATATACCGGTTGCGGTTTTTACCAAAGTGCTTTGACTTTTAATAAAAAAGATACACTGGCTGTACTTTCAAAATACGGAATTCCTTCTGCGAAAAGTATTTATTTAAGAAACGGGCAAGATATAAATGAAGATGAAATAGTTGCAGAACTTGGACTTCCCTTGTTTGTTAAACCCAATCAGAGCGGCTCTTCATTAGGAATTACAAAAGTGAAGGAAAAATCTGAACTGAAAAAAGCGCTGGATTTCGCATTTGCGGAGGACGATGAAATTCTTATCGAAAGTTTCCTTAATGGAATGGAAGTTTCGGTTGGTGTTGTAGATTTCGAGGGAGAAACTATTGTTTTGGGAATCACTGAGATTGTGCCGAAAGAGGGCAAAGAATTTTTCGATTACGAAGCAAAATATGAAGGAGCTTCCGACGAAATTACCCCGGCAAGAATTGATGACGAAACCAGAATCAAAGTGGAAGAAATTGCAAAGAGAGCTTATGAGTCCTTAGGAATGAGCGGTTTTTCCAGAAGTGAATATATCATAATGGACGGTATTCCCTACATGCTTGAAATGAATACCAATCCAGGATTTTCACCTGCATCAATCCTGCCGCAACAGGCGAAGCATTTTGGGATTTCCATCAAAGACCTCTGCGGAAACGAGGTAGAAAAAGCATTGCAGAAAAAACCCTAAATAATCTGAGTTTCTGAACTTGAAACTTGAAACCTGAAACTTGAAACTAAATTTATGAGAGTCGCCGTTTTCCCGGGTTCATTCGACCCAATTACGCTTGGTCACTACGATATTGTTGAAAGAGCATATCCGCTTTTCGACAAAATTATTATCGCGATCGGTCAGAATTCACAGAAGAAATATATGTTCTCGCTCGAACAGCGAATGGAATTCATCAAGAAGACTTTTGAAAAGTTTCCCAACATCGAAGTCGATCATTTCGAGGGTTTAACTATCGATTACTGTCACAGCAAGAATGTTAACTTCATTCTCCGCGGACTCAGAAATCCCGCCGACTTTGAATTTGAGAAAGCCATTGCGCAAACCAATCGTGAACTAACGCGAGAGAACAAAATAGAAACAATTTTCCTTCTGACTTCTTCGGGCAAATCATTTATCAGCAGCAGCATTGTGCGTGAGATTATCAGTTTTAAAGGAAATTATGAATTGTTAGTACCAGACGCAGTAAGGGTTTAAAACTTAAGAATGTACAACCTCGAATTTCATCAAAGTTTCAATCTGGTCATCGAGATTTTCGGTACTATCGCATTCGCAATGTCGGGAGCTTTCGCGGCGATGCAGAAGCGTTTTGATCCTTTCGGGGTGCTTATCATTGCATTTGTCACTTCTGTTGGTGGTGGTACGGTGAGAGATGTTTTATTGGATGTTCCGGTGTTTTGGATGCGCCATATGATGATGGTTTCCGCGATTTTTGGAGGTACGCTCTTGGCTTTTCTTGTTAAATATTTTGAGAAAAGTTTTAATGTTACGCTGTTTATTTTCGACAGTTTAGGTTTGGGACTTTTCACCATAATCGGTATTCAAAAAGGTTTGAATGCTGATCTGCACCCGATAATCTGTTTGACGCTTGGTACGATTACCGGTTGTTTTGGCGGGATTATCCGAGATATTTTTCTGAACAGGATTCCTCTGATCTTCAGAAAAGAAATTTATGCTACCGCCTGTATCGTTGGCGGAAGTTTGTTTTTGCTGATGGTGAAATTCAGTAATCTTTCCTATGTATTTGTGCAGATTTCCACAATTGCGCTCATCGTGATCATTCGAACTTTGGCCGTGAAATACCATTGGCAGATGCCGAAGTTTTATGATAGAAGCAGCAATTCTGAAATGTAAATCAGTATGAAAAGTATGTCGATGAAATTAATTCACTGCAAATTTTCTTTCTCTTACTAAATCGGCAATTGCGGTAATGTCGTCGCCAATTAAGCGATCGTCTTCCAATTTTGCCACTTTTGATCTGATGAGACTATATGCATTTTCTACATATCTGGAGCAGGTTGCAGGTCGTCTGAATTCCAATCCCTGAGCTCCAAACATCAATTCTACAGCGAGAATGTTTTCAAGATTTCCCAAGACCTGGTTGAATTTTCTGCCGGAAATACTTCCCATTGAGACGTGGTCTTCTTGACCTAAACTTGTCGGTATAGAATCTGCTGAAGCCGGGAAACAAAGCGTTTTATTTTCCGTAACCAAAGCGGCGGAAGTGTATTGCGGAATCATAAATCCTGAGTTGAGTCCTGAACTTTCTACCAACAATTTCGGCAAACCGTATTTTCCTTCCAGTAGAAGATAGCTTCTCCTGTCTGAAATATTACCCAGCTCTGCAGCTGCCAAAGTCGCATAATCTAAAGGCAACGCCAAAAGTTGTCCGTGAAAATTGCCGCCGGAAATCGATTCCTCTGCACTTAACACAATCGGATTATCGGTTACAGAATTTAGTTCGGTTTCAGCGAGAGTTTTCAAATGTTCATACGCATTTCTGCTCGCTCCGTGAACTTGCGGTACACATCTCATCGAGTACGGATCCTGAACTCTGTCGCAGAATTCGTGACTCTTGAGGTTGTCTGAGTTTTTCAGGAATTTCACCATTCTTGCAGCCACTTTTTTGCTCCCTGAAAACGGACGGATTTCGTGAAGTTCCTTTTTAAAAGGACTTGCCGATCCACGATAAGCTTCCAGTGATAGTGCCGCCGTTAAATCTGCCAAATCAAGCAAATAGTCAAATTTATGAAGTCCGATAATTGCGTGTGCCAAAATAAACTGAGTTCCATTGATCAGTCCCAATCCTTCTTTTGGACCGAGCTGCAAAGGTTTGAGCGAGTGTTTTTTCAGAATTTTTGAAGTTTCCACCGGTTGATCGTTTTCCCATACTTTTCCCAATCCAAGTAAAGGCAGAACCAGGTGTGCAAGCGGAGCCAAATCTCCGGAAGCGCCAACAGAACCTTGTTCCGGAACGACGGGAATAATATCTTTTTCCAGCATCAGAATCATTCTTTCAATCACATCGAGCGAAACGCCGGAAAATCCTTTTGAAAGTGCGTGGATTTTTGCAATCATCATCACTTTGGAAAGTTCTTTGGAAATAGGTTTTCCGACACCTACAGCGTGGGAAATTATCAGATTATGCTGAAGCTGTGCTGTTTCTTCCTCGGAAATTTTCACGTCACAGAGCGGTCCGAAACCGGTGTTGATTCCGTAAACAGTTCGGTCGGATTCCACAATTTGTCGAACATTTTTTTGGGATTTCAGGATTTTGTCCTTTGCCTGCTTGTTGAGTTTTGCCAGTTTGGGATTGTCTAAAATCGCCATTACATCGGAAATTGTGAACGTGTCGATACCGTAAATCATTGTTGTGAAAATTTCTATAAAAATACAGAATTTTATGTGAAAGCGGAAATCGCACCCCGGACTGAACGGAGCTCTTTTTCTTTTGGCTGGATTGAGCATGGGAAAAGAAAAAAGCGGGAGTGGAGTACGGAAAAGGTGCCCAAATAAGAATTGAAATCACTGATTTTTGATTTGTTGTAGATTTTCTTTGGTGTTTATTTTTAGTATTTTTGATTGAAATCTAAATAGTTACGGAAATGGCAAATGTTTATTCTCAAGTTTATATTCAGCTAATTTTTGCTGTGAAGGGCAGGTCTAATCTCATTCGTAATGACCGCCGCGAAGATGTACAGAAGTATATTACGGGCATTATTCAGAATAAAGGTCAAAAGGTATTGGCAATCTATTCAAATCCAGACCACATTCATATTTTGGTTGGTCTGAATAAGTTCGATGTTTCCATTTCAGAGCTTGTACGCGATATTAAGGCAAGTTCATCAAAAATGATTAATGAGGAGTGCTGGTTTCTTGGGAAATTTCATTGGCAGGAAGGATATGGAGTGTTTTCATATTCAAAGAGCCAAATTGATCAAGTAGCGAAATATGTTTTGAATCAGGAAGCGCACCATAAAAAGCAGACATTCAGGCAAGAATATGTTGAGATTTTGGAAAAATTTGAGATTGATTTCAAGAACGAGTATTTGTTTGAATTTTATGAAGGTGAGGAAGGGAATTGACTTGCCGCTCCTGCAGAGCTGGTTTCGCGCGCTTTCTTGTTTTCTACAAACCTATGGCTTCTACGAAGCCGACAAGAAAGTGAGGGGCAGATTTTTTTTGATGAGGGAATAGCTTGAATTGACTGTTCCAAGGTTGTGAAAGAAAGGAGGAAACTTGCCGGTCCTACGGTGCTGGTTTTGTACGTGTTCATGTTTTCTACCTCTACAAACTTTCGGCTTCTACGAAGCCGCACGGAAAATCTGTAGCGCTGTAAAATAATTCCAAAATCAGAAAGAGAATAACAAAACAACCGATATAAATCAGGTTCTCGCTCCGTAGGAGCGAAATGTTTGTGGCAGCAGATTGCCGGTAAACATATCGAGCTCCGTAGGAGCAAAACGTTTGTAGCATCCGATTACCGGCAAAAGTACAGAGCTCCGTAGGAGCGACAAGTAAGACAGAGATTGACCTCACAAATTTCGCAGAATGCGGATACTGAGCTCCGTAGGAGCGACAAGTCGTTTATTTGAGATTTTTCTCCAATTAAGACCAAAACAACCCCTCATCCAAAATTTTACGTTGCTTTTAGAATTTCATTTTCCCTATTTTTGTTATATGAATCCCAATCTCGAACTTCAGCTGAAAACTTTGCCAACCGATCCCGGCGTTTACCGTTATTACGACAAGAACGACGAGCTGCTGTATGTGGGAAAGGCCAAAAACCTGAAGAAAAGGGTACTTTCTTATTTCAACAAAAACCTTTCGGGATACCGTACCAAAATTATGGTAGGGAAAATTCAGCGGTTGGAGACTACGGTCGTAAACAGTGAGTACGACGCGCTTCTGCTCGAAAACAATCTCATCAAGGAACATCAACCGTTTTATAATGTGATGATGAAGGACGACAAATCCTTCCCGTGGATTTGTATCAAGAATGAGGATTTCCCAAGGATTTTTCTGACGCGAACCTTGGTTAAAGATGGTTCGGAATATTTCGGGCCTTATGCAAAAGTTCGTCCAGCAAAGGTTTTGCTCGATACCATTAAACATATTTATAAAATCCGAACTTGCACACTGAATCTCGCCCCCGGCAAAATTGCGGAAGGGAAATACAAGGTTTGCCTGGAATACCACATCAAAAATTGTGAAGGACCGTGTGAAGGATTGGAATCGAAAGAGCATTACGACCAAAAAATTGATGCAATCCGTGGGATTATCAAGGGAGATTTCAGGAAGGCGAAGGAGCATCTTGTGCAAAAAATGATGAGTCACGCCGAGAATCTGGAGTTCGAAAAAGCGCAGATGGTCAAAGAAAAAATCGATATTCTCGACGATTATCAGCATAAGCATACGGTGGTGAATCCAAACATCGACGATGTGGATGTTTTCGGAATGACGAGCGATGAAACTGCGGCGTATGTGAACTATTTCAAAATCCAGAACGGGAACATCATCCAAAGTTACACCACCGAAATCAAGAAGGTTTTGGAGGAAACCGATGAAGATATCCTGGAGGAAGCGATTATCGAGATTCGGCAAAAATTTCTTTCCGACTCGCGTGAAATCTTGGTTCCGTTTCATCTTGGCTTTGAGATTCCAAATGCGAAATTTATCGTTCCCAAAGTCGGCGACAAAAAGCGAATCGTGGAACTTTCTGAAAAAAATGCCAAAGAATACCGCGTCGAAAAACTGAAGCAGGTGCAGATTGTGGATCCCGAAAGACATACGAACCGAATTATGGCGGAGATGCAAAAGCTGCTGAGAATGCCTGTAGAACCGCGCCACATCGAAGGTTTTGATAATTCCAACATTCAGGGAACAAATCCGGTTTCTGCCTGTGTTGTGTTTAAAGATGGGAAGCCAAGCAAAAACGATTACCGTATCTTTCACCCGAAAACGGTGGATGGTCCGAACGATTTTGCGACGATGGAGGAAGTGATTTATCGTCGCTACAAACGGCTTCTCGATGAAAATGAAGATTTGCCGCAACTGATCTTGATCGACGGTGGGAAAGGTCAGCTTTCGTCTGCCGTGAAAAGTTTGAAACTGCTCGGACTTTACGGAAAAATCACCATCATCGGAATTGCAAAGCGGTTGGAAGAAATCTATTTTCCCGAAGATTCGATTCCGCTTTATCTCGATAAAAAATCAGAAACTTTAAAAGTTCTACAACGAGTGCGCGATGAATCCCACCGTTTCGGAGTGAAGCATCACCGGACGCGAAGAAAAAATTCCACCATCAAATCGGAACTGGAAGAAATCCCGGGAGTGGGCGAAAAATCAATCGAGCTTCTTTTCTCTAAACTGAAATCGGTAAAACGGATCAAGGAATCCTCTTTGGAAACACTGGAAGAAATTCTCGGTAAATCCAAAGGGAAAATAGTTTGGGAGTATTTTAATTCGGGGGAATAATTACTTTCTACTCAAAACCTCCTTCCTAAAAGTTCCGTCAGAATTGGGCAGGTCGATCACGATTTTTCCATCCTCAAAATATCCTATTGTCGAAGTTCCGTTTTCAAGCTGAACATGGAAAACATCTTTCTTGCTCGACGCTTTGAAAATTGCATAAGGAACAGAGCTGTTGGGATTTGCCAAAATAAATTGGTTTGCAGAAATATTGATTTTGTTCAGATTCAAACTTCCGTTGCTAAACACTTCCGCTTTTGAAACTGGGTTATTGGTTGTCGGCGTTGTTTTATTTTCTGAGAAAATTGGTTGAGCCGTATTTTCTGTTTTAGTCACAACCGGGATGGAAACCGCTGGTTTTGAATTTTGAGTTTGGACAATTTTTGTTTGTTCTACCGGATTTGAAAAGCTTAAGTTTTTAAGGGCATTTTCCAGCGCATCACGCATTCCTGGTTCGAAATCTTTAATGCTCGATTTCCCTGAAAAGCTTTCAATGATTTTTCCGTTGCAGTCTTTGAAATCTACAATGATTTTATTGGTGAACATATTGCTGTTGTCGCGTAAGTCGGCTTTCAAAATTCCACAATTGTAGTCTGCATTTTCGTGGATGACCACGTACTTTTTCGCCACCAGTTTTTTTGCCAGCAAGTCTCCTAATCCAAATCTGTTAGCTTTCGCATCCGCAAATTCTGTTGGGATTAAGATGTTTTGATAGTTGGAGATATTTTGACCAAAACTAATCGCAAACAGAAAAAATGTAACCAATTGTAAAAACTTTTTCATATCAATATCTTTCAAAAAAATCTAATTTCTAAAATCTCCCATATCCAATTTCAAAGAAAAGAAATTCGAGTAAAAGTTGGAACCGCCCACTCCTGAATTCGTAATAGCGTAATCTAAAGTCAAGCCGTGGTATTTGATTCCGATTCCCGCACTGGGTTGGAAAGAGAGTTTGCGCTTAAGGTTTTCGATGTCGGTCACGGTTTGGAAACGGTTCAAGCCGACACGCACAAAAATCATGTCTTGAAATTTCAGTTCCGCACCAGCATAAGGAGTGATGCTCGCAAAATCGGTCGAGATCAACGCGGCGGTTTTGGCAAAATCCACATTGATTCCTGCTTCAGGAAGAAGTTCCAAATCACGGTTGATTTCATAATTTCGACTGATTCCAAGGTTTAATTTAGGCATCGTGAGTTCGAGTTTGTCTTTTGGAGCAGGGTTGAATTCCTCACCATTCACCACAGCTGAGAGCTCTTTTTGGTTCACCGTCCAAAAGTTCACGGTTGTTGTTGCATCCTTTAAAACCGCACCATAACTCCAACCGGAATCTGCATTGTACAGCAAGCCGAGGTCAAAACCAAAACCAAATCCGTTGGCAAATTTCCCCACATTTCGGTAAACCACTTTTGCGTTTACCCCCGCAGAAAGCCGGTGGTTTCCTCCCGGTCGGAAAGCATAGGAAAGTAATGCAGCGTAATCAGATTGCGAGAAACTGGTGATTTTGTCGTAGTCGATATTTCCTTCGGAATCGATCATTTGGGTAGTGTTCAGAATATTGTCGACACCCAATCGCACCACAGAAATTGCGAAAACTCCGCCTTTATTGTCTAATGGTTTCGCAAAAGCGAGATAATCGTATTTTGCAATCGACTCGAAATATTCGGCGTGCATCGCCGCACCTTGCCAATCGCGGTCGATCCCGATCAATCCTGCAGGATTCCACATCGGGGAGTACACGTCGTTTTGGTTTACTATTACTGAACCTCCCATTGCCAAACCTCTTGCTCCGGCTCCGATATTCAGAAACTCGTTGGAATATTTCCTCACGATCTGTGCGTCGGAGAAAATTCCAAAAACAAGTAGGATGGCAATAATTATTTTTCTCATGCAGCTTCAACTTTTTTGGTGGCCGCTTTTCGTTGCTTGATCACACCGTTTGCAATGATCGCCATAATCATGATGAACGAGGCGATATAAAAAACCGGACTCATCTGTTCGGACTCGCCAAAGATAAAAAAAGCGAGAATAATGCCGTAAACAGGTTCCAGATTTACCGTGAGGATCAGTGTGAACGGCGAAATATACTTCATCAGCTTCACCGACTCCAGCATCGGGAATGCGGTGAAAACGCTCGCCAATATTAAGATTAACGCCAAATCGCGGTAACTTATTTCATTTAGTTGAAAAATTTGCCCGGTGAAAAGATAAAACACACTCAGAATCATTAATCCCGAAAATATTTCATAGAAAATAATGTTTCCCGAACTGGTCTTGCCAAAAATCTTTCCATTAAAAACAGAAAAAATAGTCCCGAAAAGTGCAGTGAGGACTCCGTAAAAAATTCCCTCCTTATAATGAAACTCAGTCTTGAAGATCATTCCCATACAAATTACGATGACGATTCCCATGATGACTTCCGAAATATCGATTTTCCTTTTAAAAATTAAAGGTTCCAGAACCGACGCGAAGAGTGTGGACAAGGAAAGGCAGCTCAACGCGATCGACACGTTGGAAACCTTAATCGAATGGAAAAAGAACAGCCAGTGAAACGCCATAAAACCGCCAATTGCAGCCAGCTGAAAGAAAAGTTTCTTTGAAATTTTCAAGCTTTGTCTCTGAAAAAAACGGATGAAGATAAAGAGGAAAAATGCCGCAAAAAACATCCTGTAAAAAACCAGGATTTGTGCATTGGCATGAATCAGTTTCCCAAGAATCGCCGTGAATCCCCACAAAAATACGATGAAGTGCAACCGAAACAGCGCCGATTTATTGACCATGAAAACTTCTTAATTGTTGCAAATTTACAAAATTGGAGTGGGTTTTAAATGGTTTGAAAGATTTTAAATGGTTTGAAAGATTTGAAATGGTTTGAAGTTGTTTGAGATAGTTTGAAATAGTTTGAGGTGGTTTGAAGTTTTTTGAAATGGTTTGAAGTTGTTTGAAATGGTTTGATAAGATTTGGATTGGTTTGAATAGTTTGGTATTAATTTTTTTTCCACTTTTCACTGAACCACTGAACCGTTGAACCACTAAACCACTCTCCTAAAAAACCACCCCGGTTCCTCCTCCGTCGGAACCAACCCTCCAAAGGAGGGGAATTTTCAACTCCCTACTCATTCATTTCACCACTGAATCACTGAATCACTGAACAACTCAACCATTCAGCCAAAAATCCCCAAAAATTTTTCAACTTCCGGGGACTTTCAAATAATAAACTATTAAAAAAATAAACTAGGAACAGAATCTCATAAATTATAGGAGTCATTTATTAAATTCTAAAGTTTCAACGAAATTTTGCGGAAAATATTTTGTTTAAATTCAGCTAAAAAACGTTAAATTCTCTTAATTAATTTTCTGTATTTCAAACAATTACTTCGTAAACTCTTTGGTGTTCGGCGAATCGGGTGAAAAAATCGTATATTTAACCCTGACTTATTTTTAAAGAATGGATTTAGAATTTAATAAGAGAGAAGACCAAAATAAACTGAAGCTTGCAGAAATCAACCGACTCCTCGCCGAAATAAAAAAAGGCGGTGGAGAAAAACGGCTCCAGAAGCAGCGGGACGAAGGAAAAATGACTGCCCGCGAAAGAATTGACTATCTTCTCGACAAAGATTCACATTCCCTTGAAATCGGTGCTTTTGCTGGTCACGAAATGTATCAGGAACACGGCGGTTGTCCCAGTGGTGGAGTAGTGGTGAAGATGGGTTACGTTTCCGGAAAGCAATGCCTGGTCGTAGCCAACGACGCATCAGTAAAAGCTGGAGCTTGGTTTCCGATTACTGCTAAAAAGAATCTTCGCGCACAGGAAATTTCCATCGAAAATAAGTTGCCGATCATTTACCTTGTAGATTCTGCCGGAGTTTACCTACCGATGCAGGACGAAATTTTCCCCGATAAGGAACATTTTGGAAGAATCTTCCGAAACAACGCGAAAATGAGTTCGATGGGAATTATTCAGATTTCTGCGGTGATGGGAAGCTGTGTTGCAGGTGGAGCGTATCTCCCGATTATGAGCGACGAAGCGATGATCGTTGATAAGACAGGATCCATCTTTTTGGCAGGAAGTTACTTGGTGAAAGCAGCGATCGGCGAAAATATCGACAACGAAACTTTAGGCGGAGCAACAACTCATTGCGAAATTTCGGGAGTAACCGACTATAAGGCGAAAGACGACAAAGACGCTTTAGACCGCATCAAGAACATAATGAAATCCATCGGCGATTACGAGAAAGCCGGATTCGACCGGATCGAAAGTTTTCCGCCGAAAGAAAAAATCGAGAATATTTTCGGTTATATGCCGGTTTCCAGAGCTGACCAATACGACACTTTCGACATCATTAAATGTTTGGTCGATAATTCTGAGTACGAAGAATACAAACCGGATTACGGTAAAACCATTATCTGCGCAACCGCTAGAATCGACGGTTGGAGCGTGGGAATCGTTGCCAACCAAAGAAAATTAGTAAAAAGCGGAAAAGGCGAAATGCAGTTTGGCGGCGTGATTTATTCCGATTCCGCCGACAAAGCGACGCGGTTTATCGCGAACTGCAACCAAAGAAAAATACCGCTGATTTTCCTTCAGGATGTAACCGGATTCATGGTCGGTTCCAAATCCGAACACGGCGGAATCATCAAAGACGGTGCAAAAATGGTGAACGCAGTTTCAAATTCCGTGGTGCCAAAATTTACAATAATTACAGGCAATTCTTACGGAGCCGGAAATTACGCGATGTGCGGAAAAGCGTATGATCCGCGACTGATCGTAGCTTGGCCATGGTCGGAACTTGCGGTGATGGGCGGAAGTCAGGCCGCCAAAGTTTTGGCTCAAATCCAGGAATCAACGCAAAAAAAACAGGGTAAGGAAATTTCCGAAGAGGAACATCAAGAAATTCTCGACACGATTTCAAAAAGGTATCAGAAACAAACTGAGCCAGTTTATGCAGCCGCAAGATTGTGGACTGATGCGATCATTAATCCAATCGACACCAGAACCTGGATATCCATGGGAATCGAGGCAGCAAACCACGCACCGATTACCGAGAAATTTAATTTAGGAGTGATCCAAGTATAAATCCAAAAACTAATAACAAACTAACACACACACACAAATAATAAAAAAATTTACTTTACTCTTTCTCTTTTAGGTACGATTTTGGTTTAATGTTCCACATAACACCAAAAAAGTACTATTATGAAAAAGATTCTTACAGTATTCAGCGCAATGCTGTTTACAAGCGCGTTTTCGCAATGCGTTATTAACGGAAATTCAGAAATCAGGATGGGAACAACTTCAAACTACACCATCCAAAACAACCAATCGCAATGTGGGAACTGCCACCTTTGGGAAAATAAAGGAAGTGTTGCTTCCTTAAATGGAGATGTACGAAAAAGCTCGATCAGAGTAAGAGGAAATACTCCCGGAACCATGACTCTGCAGCATACCGCACTCACTTTGCAGGGAGTAACCGAGTGCAGCAAAACAATCAATATTGTTGACGGAACGGGGATAAGAGTAAACAGCAATGCTTCTTCAACTGGTGTTTCTAATTCCAATGCATCTTCCAACTGCGATATTGTTTTCGATAATTATGTGGAGGTAAAAAATTCCGACGGCTTGGTTTCTTTCCGTCCAGAAGTTCAGAACAGCCGTTATAAATATGAGTGGACCGCAACTTACGCAAACGGAGAACAAAAGACTTCTACAGCAGATATTCCAAACTTCAGTTATACAGGTGATAATGGAATTTCGTCGGTAGCCGTGAAAATTACTTCGCCAAGCTGTATTAAAAACTTCAACAAAAAATACAATTCGACGTATTGGAAAACGTTTTAAGAAAGACCCTCATTAGTTTTTCAAAAAAAGATTCAGAGAAATGTCTGAATCTTTTTTTTGTTATCCAATTTTCAAACTCGTCATGCTCAAACTTCCGCCGATGAGTTCGTCATTGAAAAGTGTGATTTCTTCAGATTTTTCTTTCAGACCTAAAGAATAAATCAATGGCAGAAAGTGATCGGGAGTCGGAACAGCGTATTGCAGTGCTGTTCCCTGATTTTGGTAGTCGATGATTTTTCTGAAATCGCCGTCGAGAATCCAGTTGTTGGTTTTTTCCCGCGCCTCGATTGCCCAATCCCAACCGGAACCGACGGTGTTGATATTTCGCCAATCGATCATCCGTAAATTGTGCACGATATTTCCGCTGCCAATAATTAAAACCCCTTTTTCACGAAGTTTTTGCAGTTGCGCGGCAAGTTCGAAATGATACTGAGTCGGTTTGCGATAATCGATGCTGAGTTCGATTACCGGAATATCGGCATTTGGATAAAGATGTTTGATGACGCTCCACGCACCGTGATCGAGTCCCCAACTGAAATCCTCCTCCACGGAAATGGGAAGTAAAAGTTCTGCGGTTTCTTTTGCCAGTTCAGGATTTCCCGGAGCGGGATACTGCACCTCGAAAAGTTCCTTCGGAAAACCATAGAAATCGTGAATGGTTTTCGGCGTTTCCATGGCGGTGACAAAAGTTCCGTTCGTAAACCAGTGTGCTGAAATACAGAGTATCGCATTCGGTTTCGGAATTTCTTTTGAAATATTTCTAAATCCCTGCACAAAGATATTTTCCTCAATGGCGTTCATCGGCGAACCGTGTCCCAGGAAAAGTACGGGCATTTTCTGGGTGCTGTTGAAGCTGTCGGAAATCTTGGAAAGATCGTTGAGATTCATTTGTTGAACTTGTTTGATGTGATTTGAAATGGTTTGAGGTTGTTTGAAAAACTTTGAAGTCGTTTGAAATGTTCTGATGAAGCATCAACTTTATCAAACCAAATCAAACGACCTCAAATATAATCAAACGAAAAAACTACGCTTTTACGAACTGAAGTTCACCTGCAATTTTCACGTCGTCGGAAACCATCACTCCTCCTGCTTCCAGCGCTGCGTTCCAGTTGAGTCCGAAATCGCTTCTCTTGATTTTTCCTTCGAAAGAGAAACCTGCTTTGGTTTGTCCCCACGGATCCACATTGATTCCACCGAAATCTACTTCCAGTTCGATTGGTTTGGTAACACCGTTGATGGTGATGTTTCCTGTAATATCGTCGTTCAGCGAATTGGCGTCGAAAGTAATTTTCGGATGCTGTTCCGCGTTGAAGAATTCTGCAGATTTCAGGTGGTTGTCTCTGTCAGTATTGTTGGTGCTTATAGAATCAGTATCGATTACTGCGTGAGCTTTTACGTTTTTGAAGTTGTCGTCCTCGCTTTCCAGATCCACGTTGAAGTTTTTGAATTCTCCTTTTACGTTAGAGATCATCATGTGTCTTACTTTGAAAGTGATTTCGCTGTGAGTTGGGTCTAAATTCCATTTAGTTGCCATAATAATATTTCTTTTATTGGTTAATGATTAAATTTTCTGGTGCAAAGATATGGCGGCAAAAAACCTGTGACATTGATGTAGGATAAGAAATGGTTTCGCAGCCATTTCTGTAAATTTACTCCAAATAAAAACCAAGTCCGAATAATTAATATATTTTAACTCATCCGGAAAAGCTTTTCTTATTTTTGCCAAAACTTCAGAACTGATGAAAAAACTAATTTCGTTTCTGCTGGTCTTCAATCTTTTCTTTGTGAATTTTTCGCAAGAGAATGACGGCATTAAAACCGAGAATCAACGATTTACCTTTCAATACAAAAAGGCCTATATTCCTCTTGGCTTAATGGTTTCGGGAATTGCTTTGAACGGCATCGGACAAAACTCGGTAAAGAGCGAAATTGCAACTAAGACGCATGAACAGCTTTTAGGATTCGGAAATCACATCGACGATTATGCGCAGTTTGCACCATTCGCCGCGGTTTATGGATTCGAATGGTTGGGAATGACTCCGCGAACCGACTGGAAAAACCGTACAGCAATTATGGTTAAAGGACAGATCATCAATCTCGGGTTGGTTTACGTTTTGAAGCGTGCAGTAAATTCTACAAGACCCGATGGAACTGCATATTCTTTTCCTTCAGGACACACCGCGAATGCTTTTGCAGGCGCAACGATGCTCGCAATCGAGTACGGCGAAAACCACAAATGGGTTCCATATGCTGCTTACGGAGTGGCGACCGGAGTCGGTGCAATGCGGATGGTGAATAACAAACACTATATTTCCGATGTGCTTTTCGGAGCGGGACTGGGAATTCTGTCGATGAAAGTGGCGTACTGGACTCATCAATACAAATGGAACCAGCCGAAATCTGACAAAGATCCTTTTGCGGGTATTATTTATGGAAATCAAGAATATTTTTAGTTTTCAAGATTTCCGCTTCCAGCTTCCCTGCTTCCCTCTTCCAAAAGGCATTAACGTTTTTTAACATTTCGATTTTATTTCTTATTTTTAGCACTCTAATTTTCAAGAAATGAAATTTTCAAAAATTACTTTGTTATTCATGGTTTCGGGAAGTTTTCTTTTTGCCCAGAACCAAAAATTTACCATTGCTGAAGCAGTAAACGGACTCCGCAGCAATCTTGCCGTGAAAAACATCTCTCAGTTTTCGTGGAGCGGCGACCATAAAGCATTTTACCAAAGTGTGAAAAATGGCTATCTCGTGACGGAAGTTCAGAGCATGAAACAGGACACGCTGGTTTCTTTGACCCAACTGAATAAAAATCTCTCTGCCGAGAATAAACTGAAATCGTTCCCGAGAATTACCTTCATCAACCAAGACAAAGGATATTTTACCCAAAACTCCAAATATTTCTGGATTGAAAAGTCTGGGAAAGACTGGAAAATCAAGGACTGGACTTCACTCGACGAAAATGCCGAGAATACTGAACTCTTGAGTGACAACAGTGGTTTTGTTTATACCATTAAAAATAACCTTTACCTTAATAAAAACGGAAAGATTACCGCGATCACCAATGATCAGGACGAAAACATCGTTAACGGAAAAACGGTGCATCAACAGGAATTTGGGATTACCAAGGGAATCTTTGTTTCACCCGACAATTCCAAAATCGCTTTCTACAGAATGGATCAAACGATGGTGAACGATTATCCGATCATCGATTGGAGCACAACGCCTGCCACGAACAAGAATATTAAATATCCGATGGCGGGAACGAAATCGCACCACGTTACCTTAGCAATTTATGACATCAAATCCGGAAAAACGACTTTTGTAAATACTGAAGGCGATCCTGAGCAATACCTCACTGCAATTACCTGGAACCCTGATTCTAAAACGGTTTTCATTGGAGTTCTAAACCGAGATCAAAATGATTTGAGAATAAATCAGTACGATGCTTCGACTGGAAATTTCATAAAAACTATTTTTGAGGAAAAGTCAGATAAATACGTTGAACCACAACATCCACTGATATTCTTCCCGAATTCGACGACTGATTTTCTGTGGCAAAGTCAGCGCACCGGATTCAACCACCTTTTCCATTACAACCTCGAGAAAGGTTTGGTTTCCCAAGTCACGAAAGGCGATTGGATCGTGACGGATTTCCTGGGATTCAATGAAAAAAAGAAAGAGATCTTTTATGCTTCCACGCAGGAAAGTCCGATGGAGAGACATCTTTACAAAGTAAACTGGAACACTTTCAAAACCGACAGAATCAGTCAGCAATCGGGAATGCATTCGGGAATTTTGAGCAAGGACGGGAATTTCATCTATGATTCTTACTCAAATGCGACCACTCCAAGAATCGTGAATCTCATTAATACCAACACTTTAAAATCGAAGAATATTCTTGTTTCTGAAAATACCCTGAAAAATTACCAAAGACCAGAAATCAAGAATATTACACTTTCTGCGGATGACGGGACTCCGCTTTATGGGAAGCTGATTTTACCGACGGATTTTGATCCGAATAAGAAATATCCTGCGATTGTTTATCTGTATAATGGTCCACATCTTCAGCTGATCACGAATTCTTTTCCGGCTTCAGGAAATTTGTGGTACGAGTTCATGGCGCAACGTGGCTATGTTGTTTTCACGATGGACGGACGAGGTTCTGCAAACCGCGGACTGAAATTTGAACAGGCGGTTTTCCGAAACTTGGGAGAAACGGAAATGAACGATCAGCTGAAAGGAGTTGCATATTTGAAATCTCTTCCTTACGTGAATGCCGACAAACTGGGAATCCACGGTTGGAGTTACGGCGGTTTTATGACGACGAGCTTTATGCTGAAACATCCCGAAGTTTTCAAAGTAGGAGTTGCGGGCGGTCCCGTTATCGACTGGAATATGTATGAAATTATGTATACCGAAAGATATATGGATTCCCCACAGAAAAATCCCGATGGATACAAGCAGGCCAATCTTTTGGATAAAGTTCAGAACCTGAAAGGTCACCTTTTAATGATTCACGGAGCGCAGGATAATGTGGTGGTTTGGCAACATTCCGTGAAGTTTCTGAAAGCGGCGGTTGACAATGGAGTGCAGCTCGACTATTTCGTTTATCCTGGTCACGAACACAATGTTCTTGGGAAAGACAGGGTGCACCTGATGCAGAAAGTCACCGATTATTTTGACGAATATCTGAAGAAATAAAAAGAAATTCCGAAGCTGAAGGTTTCGGAATTTTTCTTTGCTAACAATTTCTTTTTCTCGCAGATTGCGCAAATTTCGCGGATCTCTTTTCTGCTAAAAACAGCCACGAATACACGAATAAATTATTTCGTGCATTCGTGGCAAGAAAAATCCGTGCGATCACTGAAATCTGGAAGAGAAAAACCGCAAAGATTTTATCCAAGTTTCTCTTTATTATTAGGTTGCAAAGTATTATCCGCCAGAGGCGGCTTGATTAAGCTTTCGCTTGAATGCAAGAAAAATTTTTCTCGCAAATTGCGCAAATTTCGCGGATCTCTTTTCTGCTAAAAAACAGCCACGAATGCACGAACAAATAATTCGTGCATTTGTGGCAAAAAAAGTCTGCGCGATCCCTGAAATCTGCGAGAGAATAATCGCAAAGATTTGACTGGATTTCATCAATACACAAATATAATTCGTGCATTCGTGGCGATGAATAGCAAACAAAAATTCCGAAGCTTTGCAGCTCCGGAATTTGTTAAGAGTTTTAGTTTTGGTATTACTTCAGTTCAGAAGTCATCACCGCATTGTTCATTGCTGGTAGTACCGCTTCTGTTTTTACCGCGATTTTTCTTGCAGGATCAATCCACAGAGTCATTTTTTCTGCCGGATTCTCAGCATTGGTTTCTACCACTTTCCAAGTGTCGATACCTTTGATCTTTTCTTTTCCTTCCACTTTCAGGATCCACGTTTTCGGTTTCATCGTCATCAGATCGACCGTATAGAAACTTGTTGTATATCCTTCTTTCAGTGGAAGTCTTGCAAGAATCATATCTGCACCCGCTCCTTCACTTAGATAAGCTCCGGCAAGCTGTACAGGAATTTCTTTACCCATTGCGCTGATCTTTACTTCGTTACCGTTTTTCGTCATTGCCATCGTTACTGGTCCTTGAACGACGTTACGTTTCACAGGTTCGAAATTTTTACCAAAAGTTACTTCGTCACTCATTTTTCCCATAGGTGAAGTGGCTTCATCCAGAACTACCCAGTTGTTTCCGTCTTTTTTCACAGTTCTGGTCACGTCCATTTTGATGTTTTGTCCCATCACTGCGATATTTGCATCGTAGTTATATGTACCCGCCGAGAAGTCGCCGCTCAACGCAGGAAGAGATGCCGGAACTTTTACGTCCACTTTTTCTGCAAGTTTTACGGTGTTGATGTCAACGGTCATTTCTTTCAGTCGTTTTGCAACGTCATCCGGCATTTCCGCTTGATAACGGGTTCCGATATATTTTGCCAAAAACTTTTCTGCCGCTGCAATCATCGCCATATTGTTTACGGGTTTTGCAAATCCGTGTCCTTCATCTTCGGCGAGAATGTACTGCACATCGCGTTTCAAATCTCTCAATGCAATCACGATTTGGTCGCTTTCCGGCTGTTTTACTCGTGGGTCGTTTGCTCCCTGAATAATCATTAAAGGTGCCTTAATATTTTTAGCATGGAAAAGCGGACTTGCCTGTGTTAAGAGTTTTTTGCCTTCTTCCGTACTTTCGTCGCCCATCCTTAGGGTGAAGATTTTTCGTCCTGCTTCCCAATACGGAGGAATTGTTGCAAGAAGCGTGAACAGGTTACTTGGTCCTACAATGTCAACTCCGGCTGCATAAAGGTCAGGAGTAAAGGTAAGCCCCGCCAAAGTTGCGTAACCACCGTAGCTTCCGCCCATAATCGCCACACGTTTCGGATCCACAATTCCTTTGGCAACCAAATCTTTTACGCCCCAAGTAATATCGTCCTGCATGAGTTTGCCCCACTGAAGATTTCCGGCATCAAGAAACTTTTTGCCGTAACCGGTACTCCCTCTAAAGTTAGGATCAAGAACTGCAAATCCTCTGTTTGCAAAAAGTTGCGCATAGGAGTTGAACCCCCAATAACTTCTCGCCCAAGGTCCGCCGTGAGGGAAAACCAGAAGCGGCAAATTCTTGGCCTCGACATTTTTAGGCAAAGTCAGATAGGCAGGAATTACAAGTCCGTCGCTACTTTTGTAGGTGATCGGTGTCATCGGGCTTAAATACTGCTCATAAGGTTTCAGTTTCGGACGAGGTGTATATTGCTCGGTGATTTTTTTGGAATCTCTGTCGAAGAAATAAACTGTGGAAACTTTGGTGTCGCCGTGCGCGGTGAAGAGCCATTTGCGCTCGTCTTTCGTTTGGCTTGCAATCGCGATTTCAGCTCCCGGGAATTTTGACTTCAGAAAATTGTAGTCGGCTTCCATTTTTTTGTTTTTGAAATAGATGCGCGGTTTTTCGTCGAAGTAGGAAGTGTAGTTCAGTTCCTTGGTCAAGTTACTGAATGAAGCGGAAGACAAATCCACCTTCTTCAGTGGGTCTTGTTCGAAATCGGTAGCTGCTCCCGTTTTCGGATCCATGAGTACCAATTTCGTAAGGTCTGTTTCTGCACCTTTGTTGGTTTCCACGTATACTCTGGAATTATCTTTTGTAAATGCAAGCGGATAAGCCGATTCTAACGGGGAAACCGAATAGATTTTGGTGAATTTCCCGTCGTTTCCTACGGAAAGAAACTCTGTAGAACCGTCTTCAGGATTTCTGAGAGCGAGCCGTGGTTTCTCGTCCCAGTCAAAAATCCAGCCACTGATTCTGTCGGTATTTTCGTTGAGTTTGGTCAGTTTTCCGGAATTGATTTCAACTTTGTAGAGGTCATGCCATTTCGCATCGCGGTTGTTAAGCCCGATCATCATTACGTTTGGATCTTTCTTGCTCACCATATAGATTTGGACTCTTGCATCGTCGAAAGGAGTGAGATTTCTACTTTCGGGGATTCCTGTTTTCGCATCCGCAGCTGCAGTCGGTGAAACTGCATAGGCATTGTAATTTTCGTTACCGCCTTTGTCTTTTACGTAAAGAATATATTTCCCGTCTTCAGTCCAGAAATATCCTCCGGTTGGTCTTTCAAGGTTGGTCAATCGACGTGCCTTATCGAAAGGTTCGTCGAATTTTTTTACCCAGATGTTCATGATTCCGTTATATTCTTTCATAAACGAAATGAACTTTCCGTCCGGACTTAGTTGCCCACCGGAAATTTCGGGATTGCCGAAGAAAATGCTTCGGTCGATAATTGGGACTTCTCCGGAAGCAGCTTTCGTTGATTTAGTCTGCGCAACTGCACCTGCTGAAAACAGCGCCATCGCCATGAATAAAAAGACTCGTCTCATAGATTTGGTTTTTAAGGGGTTAAGGAAAATTTTGATTAAAGATAAGTGATTATTTTGTGATTTTATGCTATTTTTGAAAAGTAGCTTTCCCCTATTAGACGAATTGTATTACGGGATGTTACATAATTTCTAAAGAAAATCGCCAACATTAAATCAATATTTTAGAGCATGACAATTCCTGCAGACAGTATAAAAGAATACCTTGAGAAAGTCCCTGAAGAAAGAAGATCCGCTTTCAAGAAGCTCTTCGAAACGATTGCCGAGAACTTGCCGGAAGGTTTTGAAACCGGTTTATCTTACGGGATGATTGGTTGGGATGTGCCGCTCAAAACTTATCCAGCGGGTTATCACTGTACACCGGGGAAACCGCTTCCGTTTATGGGAATGGCTTCGCAGAAAAACTTTATCGCGCTTTATCACATGGGAATTTATGCAAATCCTGAACTTTACGATTGGTTTGTCGCAGAATATCCAAAACATTCGAAAAGAAAGCTGGATATGGGAAAATCCTGCATCCGTTTTAAAAAGCCGGACGAAATTCCTCTTGAATTGATCGCAGAATTGGCAAAGAAAATGTCACCCGAAAACTGGGTTTCGATGTATAAGAAAATGCTAAACAAGGAAAAGTAATCTAGCTCAACCTCAACCTCAACCTCAACCTCAACCTCAACCTCAACCTCAACCTCAACCTTTACTCCCTAATCACTTTAATTCTCCCGTCGTTCCAAACGCGAATCACGGATGAGCCGGAATATTCGGAAACTTTGTCGTGATCTTCATCGGCAACTACATCAACTGCGTTGATAATTTCTTTGGAAATGTCGCTAAATTTCATCGGCGATCTGTCACCGCTCAGATTGGCGGAAGTAGAAACCAATGGTTTGTTGAGTTTCGAGATCAGTTTTTTCAGGAATTCTGTTTTTACCAACCGGATTCCGATGCTTCCGTCCTCTGCAAGAAGTTCCTTTGGCAAACCTCTCGGACTGTCATAAATAATGGTGACAGGTTTCTCGGAAAGGTCGATGATTTCCCACGCCATTTCGGGAACATCCACCAAATCCTGAAGCCGCTTTTCGCTTTCCACGAGAATAATCATTGACTTGGTTTTATCCCGCTTCTTGATTTCGAAAATTTTGTTGATGGCATCTACATTTGTGGCATCACAACCAATTCCCCAAATGGTGTCGGTAGGATAGAGTAGGGTTCCGCCGGATTTTAATGTTTCAATGAGTTTTTCCATTTTGTAATGAAGGGATTAATCTTTGATGGATGGGTTCGGATTATTCAATAGGAACGGTTCCGATAACTATCGGAATTAGCCATTTTAATATTTTGTCAAATTTCTTTAGTTTTAGCATTTTGTGGTGAAGAGATTAATATTATACTGGATGTGTTTGGATTAGGATTATTCAATAGGGGCGGGCTAAAGCCCGCCTTCTGGTTTGCTCTTCGATTTGGCTTTAGCCAAAACCTATTTCAGAATCCTAAAACCATAATGATTGATAAACTGATCATATTCTTCTGAAAATGATTTCAAAGTATGATGCTCTTCTTGTTTTTTGATATAATTTCTCACTCTTTCTATGTGAGATTCAGAAACTGAAACAGCTAAGTATTCATCTTGCCAAGAAAATTTTTCTGTTGTCAGATTGTTTTTGTTAATCCAGTGTGAGCATTCGCCCTTGATCAGTTGTACCACTTTTTCTATAGTTTGGTCGGAACCTAAAGAAACGAGGCAATGACAATGCTCTCGGTAACCATTAACCATGTCGATGAAAATATTTTTCTTCTTTGCATTTTCCTTGATATGTTTCCACACCGAGATTCGTAATTCTTTTGAATTAAGGAAAGGTTTTTTGTTTAAAGTTGAGAAAACAATATGAAAATAAATTTTGATAAATGGCATCGCGATTAGTTTTTTCAAATGTAACAAAATTTTAAGTTTTGGCTAAAGCCAAGAGAATCGCCTTTATTAAGACGGGCTAAAGCCCGCCGCAATTGATACCCGATGTTCTACATTGTTCATTCGAATAGTAATCTCAACGATTCTAATACATTTTTTTATTATTCGGTCGATTGTGGTTTTGGAATTTTTCTTTAGGAATTTGAAGAAAATTGGTTTTTTGAAAATGGCAATATTAGGTTTTGGCTAAAGCCAATTAGATTGCCCCTAAAAAGACGGGCTTAAGCCCGTCCCTATTGATGTTCTCTATTGATTTTTTAATATTTAATAGAACAGGATTTCGTTTTAGATTTTGTCTATTCTTTAAAAAAACTTGCGAAATCCAATCCCAATTGATGTGAAAAATATACCGTCTCTAAAATTCAATGGAAACTTGCTTCAACTCAAAATTTTTTCAAGCCAATAGAAAATAGGGTTTAAGTTCTTCCTATTCTCAAGCACACATTTCATCATTTCTATTTATCACTAGGAACGGGCTTTAGCCCGTTTAAAATTTTCGTGAAGTTCAATTGGCTTTAGCCAAAATTTATTTCGTCATCAATATTTAATCATTGAGCAAAGGGATATACCGCTCCTTAATAATGTTCAAATGATGAATATTGTGGCCCACAATTAATTTTCCGAGGGTTTCTACAGAAATCTCATTCCCGTTTGCAATTCCTTTTCTTTGAAGAGTTTCAGGGTCAAGTTTGCTGAAAAAACTGATGGTCAGATTTCTCGCCCAGGAAAACTCGTTAACCAACTCATGCAATTCGTAACGGGAAACGTTGTTGTTTTTACCGTACGGTTCTTCATCCCAACCGGGAAGTTCAGTCTTGTCATTTCTGGAAAAACGGAGTGCCCGATAATGGAAGATTTTCTCGGAATCAATAAGATGTTGCAGAAGAACCTTTAAACTCCATTTTCCTTCTGCATAAGCAAAATCGGCTTGTTTTTCGGTAAGCTCACGGTAAAAAAGCTCGGTTTCGCTACCTGTGATTTCCATCTGCTCCAACCAATTTTGGGTAGGAATAAGGTCGAGGTAACGCTGGATGTATTTTTGAAACTCGGTCATGTTCTAATGTTGAGCTGAAATTAATGTATTTATACAAAAGTATTTTCCCGATAAAAAGAATCGGCTTCGGCAATTACCTGATCCATTTCTTCAAGGGTGAAAACTTCCAAAAACTTCATTCGCCATTCTTTGAAATGAGGAATTCCGCGGAAGTAGTTACTGTAATGTTGTCGCATTTCAATCAATCCGAGTCTTTCACCTTTCCATTCGGTGCTCCATTCTGCATGTTGCCGAACTGCTTCCAATCGTTGGGTAATGGTCGGTGCTGGCAATTTTTCTCCCGTTTCAAAAAAATGTTTGATTTCGTTAAATATCCACGGGTAACCGATGGCGCCACGACCGATCATAATTCCGTCGCAGTCGTATTTTTGTCTGTATTCAAGGGCTTTCTCTGGGGAATCTACATCTCCGTTTCCGAAAATCGGAATTTCAATATTGGGATTGTTTTTTACTTTAGAAATGAAATCCCAATCCGCTTCGCCTTTATACATTTGCGAACGGGTCCTTGCGTGAATGGTCAAAGCTTTGATGCCCGCTTCCTGCAAACGTTCGGCAACCTCCATAATGTTGATGGTTTCCGTATCCCAACCGAGACGCGTTTTCACCGTCACTGGAAGATGAGTGGAATTGACCACTGCTTTCGTTAACCGCACCATCAAATCGATATCTTTCAAGACACCTGCTCCTGCTCCTTTGCATACGACTTTTTTTACCGGACATCCAAAATTTATGTCCACCAAATCGGGGTTTACCGTCTCGACAATTTTTGCAGAAAGTGCCATCGCTTCTTCATCCCCGCCAAAAATCTGAATTCCGACGGGTCGTTCGTAATCGAAGATGTCGAGTTTTTTTCGGCTCTTCATTGCATCGCGAATCAGACCCTCCGAAGAAATAAATTCAGAATACATCAAATCTGCACCATGCATTTTGCACAGCCGACGAAAAGGCGGATCCGACACATCCTCCATCGGTGCGAGCAGCAAAGGGAATTTAGGCAGTTCTATATTGCCGATTTTTATCATGCGGCAAAGGTAAAAAAAGTTGAGGAGATTTTGTTTGGGAGAGTTGGAGAGTTGGAGAGTTGGAGAGTGATAAGTGATAGATGAGCGAAATTCAATGGTGAATTCGCTTGGCTGTGAATTTCTTCGAGTGAATTTTTTTCTTCAGTTATGATCTCGAAACTTGAAATTTGAAACTTGAAATTTGAGTATTGCAACAACGTCAAACCGCTAAAAGCTTATTGCCGAATGCCGAATGCTACATTGCAACCTTGTCTCAATCAAAATCGTGATGAGTGTCGTCTTTGGAGTTTTTGTACACAAACCACATCCCTATGGTTAATCCTACTACACCTGCAACCGCAGTCATTAATGCCCGTTCTAATTTGTCGGCTTGGTCATTACCGATATAGTTCATCAGGAAAAGGATGATGAAGGTAATCGCGGCAACAACTAGAAATTTTTTGCTCTTGATGTTCATTATTTCAGTCGGTAAGAAATCATTAAACCTCCTTTGTAGGGAACCCATTCTCCACTGCGGTTGTATTCTCTTGTGGGATCCGTATCATATCTCGCACCCGAGACTTTGTCGAAACCCTTATAAAATCCTTCGGAATGCCCACCTCCTACGAATAGGTCCAAATTCCAGTTGTCATTAATTTGCCATTGATAACCAACAGTTGCGCCCACCATTATAGCATAACCGTCCTGGTAAAGATTTGACGTGATGTAAATCGGTGAGTGGGGTTCATACTGGTAGGGTTCATCAGTCCAATAATTGTATTTTTGGAATTTATATCTGGCAAAATGAATATTTCCGCCAATATACCAATGTTTGAAAGCTTCCTTGAAATAATATCTTCCTTCAACTCCGCCCATGTAAACTTGCGCATATTTCCCTGCAAAAGACTTCCATGGAGAAATAAAGATTTCTTCCTGCATTGTCCACTTGTTACTTAACTGGTGTTCAATTCCAGCATTCACTACTCCAATTGGCAAAAAGACTGCATTTGCTTTTGCATATAATTTTTTTTGATCTTCGGAAGCTTTTACTTGGGAATTCGCGTACGAAAACAGGCAAACCGCAAGAAATAAAATGAACTTTTTCAATGGACCTTATTATTTTAAATTTTCAAGTAATTTTTTTGCTAAAGAAGCGTCTTTTCCCTGAGTTTCAGCAAGGTGCATGGAGAGTTCTGCATACATTTTGGCGTTTTCGGTCTTTCCAATCTTAGAATAAAGCTTTGCTAGAATATAGGTGTTTTCTGAGGTTTCAGATTTTATGACAGATTTTTCTGCCCATTCCGATGCCTTTGCTAAAGATTCCTTGTTGTCGATATGTTCACTGAACAGCCATGCTGCTTTCAAAAGTTCCTCCGGATCAAAGTTTTCCGATTTTTTGTAATATTCCAAAGCAGCTTTTTCGTAACCGCCAAAGTTCCCGATATTCGGATAATAAATAACTTTCAAACGGTTGAGTGCGGTTTCTGCTTCGGTTTTGCCGACAAGTGGAACAGCGTTTGTCATGAAGTACCCGTCGTTGATGATACCTGTTTTCTGGTCTACAGAATTCTCCATTACTTTAGATAGCTTAATGTTTACATCAAACTGGTTATAAACGTCTTCCGACATCACGTTTGCAATTTCATTTTTCCGCTCTGTGAAAATTTTATAGTTGGGATCGGTAGGTGACTTTAGAAAATAAAGCAGCAATCCTACATCTTCTCGTGTGAGTGGTTCTTTTTTTCCGGCAAAAAACCTCTCGGAAGCTTTCTTCGCAAGTTCATAATCGCTTTCGGCATAGAGGCGGATCATATTCATGAGGAATTCCGGATCGTTTTCACCTTTTTCGAATTGCTCTTTGTATGAACCACTTTTTAATTTGGGATTGTTGGCTTCTTTTGCGAGCGAGAGGAACTGGTTTTCGTCCATATAGCCGTAACTCTTCATTACCACCTCGCCATCGCCGTTCAGAAAAAGAAATGATGGATAAGAGCGGATCCCGTATTTTCGCGCAATCTCCCGTCCTTCACCTTTTTCCATGTCAAACCTTGAATTGATGAAGTTGGCGTTGTAGTATTCTCTTACCGATTTCTGGGGAAAGATATTTTTTTCCATCAGTTTGCACGGACCGCACCAAGTAGCATACGCATCCATGAAAACCAATTTCTTTTCTTTCTTTGCTTTTGCTAAAATTTCTTTGAATCCGGTATTCTGGAAGTCGATACTTTCCTGCCCAAAAACTGCAAGTGAAATAACGAGCGTAATCAACAGAAGGATTTTTTTCATTTCGATAGAAAAATTTGATGCGAAGATAATTATAAAAATTTTACTGAATAGTTATGAAAGCATTTATAAGGAAATTTTAATTAACGTAAACTTAAAATTCCTTTAAAACCTTCGAAGTCTATAAAAGCTAATTTTGTTAGCAAATAAGTCATCGGATATGAAAAAACTCATTACAAAACTAAAAAGAAACTTGATGCTTTTTTCTGAGTCGGTCATGAAATATATCTTCATTAAAGGCGTAATCTGAAATAGGAAACCCCAAAACGGGGTTTATAAAACTATTCTGGTTTGTAGCCGTCCTTCAGCGTAACTGTCCTGTTGAAAACAATTTTCTCTTCCGACGAGTCACGGTCTTTGGTAAAGTACCCCATTCTCTGGAACTGGTAATGCTCGCCAACTTCTGCATTTTTCAAACTTGGTTCCGCAAATCCTTGAACTGTTTTCAAACTTTCTGCATTGATGAATTCCATAAAGTCGGTTTCCTTTTCTGCATCCGGTTGCGCGGTGGTGAAAAGCCGGTCGTAGATTCTTACTTCCACTGGTATTGCGTGCTTTGCAGAAACCCAATGCAGTGTTCCCTTAACCTTTCTCAAACTTTCTTCGGTTCCGCTTCCGGATTTTGATTTCGGATCGTAGGTTGCGTAAATGGTCTTAATCTCGCCATTTTCGTCTTTGTCCACTCTTTCAGCTTTGATGATGTAGGCGGATTTCAAACGAACTTCTCCACCCAGTTTCAAGCGGAAAAATTTATTGTTAGCTTCCTCTTTGAAATCTTCTCTTTCGATATACAGCTCCCTGCTGAAAGGGATTTCTCGGGTTCCAGCGTTTTCGTCTTCGGGATTGTTTTCGGTTTCGAGCCATTCTTCTCCGTTTTCTGGATAATTTTCGATGATGAGTTTTACCGGGTCAACTACCGCCATCACTCTTGTAGAAATTTTGTTGAGGTCTTCACGCACAAAAAACTCCAAAAGTTGAATATCGATCAGGTTCTCTCTCTTTGCAACTCCCACTCTTTCGATAAAATTCTTAATGGACGTCGGTGTAAAACCTAATCTTCTCATCCCTGAAATCGTTGGCATTCTTGGATCGTCCCATCCTGTAACAACTCCTTCAGTAACCAAACGCTGCAGTTTTCTTTTTGAAGTGATCATGTAGGAAACATTCATCCTCGCAAATTCCCGCTGCTTGTTTCTCACCTTGGATTCATCATAAACCTGATCCAGATACCAATCGTAGAGCGGTCTGTGGTTTTCAAATTCCAAAGAACAAAGTGAGTGTGAGATCTGTTCGATATAATCGCTTTGTCCATGTGCCCAATCATACATTGGATAGATTTTCCATTTGTCGCCGGTTCGGTGGTGCGGTCTTTTTAGGATTCTGTACATCACAGGATCACGCATGTTCATGTTCGGCGACTTCATATCGATTTTTGCCCGCAAAGACATTGCGCCTTCTTCAAACTCGCCGTTTTTCATTCTTTCGAAAAGTTCCAGACTTTCTTCTGTTGGTCGGTTTCTGTAAGGAGATTCGATTCCTTCCTCGAAAGGGTTTTTTCTTTGCGCAGTAATCTCTTCGGAAGATTGTTCGTCAACATAAGCTTTCCCTTCCTTAATCATCTGAACCGCCCAATCGTAGAGCTGGTCGAAATAGTCGGAAGCGTAAAGTTCTTTATCATATTTAAAACCGAGCCAGTCGATATCGGCTTTGATGGAATCCACGAATTCCTGTTCTTCTTTTTCGGGATTGGTATCGTCGAAACGCAGATTTACCGGCGCTCCATATTTTTCGCCCAGACCAAAATTAATGCAGATTGCTTTGGTGTGTCCCACATGCAGATAACCGTTGGGTTCCGGCGGAAAACGGAATCGGAGCTTGGAAGTATCCAGTCCGTTTGCGAGATCTTCTTCTATGATTTGCTCAATAAAGTTGAGTGATTTTTTTTCTTCTTCCATTGTTTGGGATTGTAAGGTGCAAATTTAGGGATTCACGGTTGAAAGTGCAAGATGGTTTAAACTGCCACTTATAGATATTGAGAATCCAAGAGAGAGTTGTAACGATAATTATTAACAAAAAAAAGAAGTTTGAAAATTATTCAAACTTCTTCATTAAAGTATTTGGAATAAACTACGGGAACACACCACAGTCGAGATCTCTCATCTGTTGCTTAATCGGATTAAGGTAAGTCGCATCAAAATTATGACAATTTTCCATCGCTTCTACTGCAATAAACCATTTCTGTTTCAAATCGGAGCAATTAGAATAGTTCTGGTTCGCGATGAATTTGTTGTAAGCGGTCATCATAATATCCACTTTCTGTTGTACATTTTCAACACAATTATTGTCTTCTTCATCTCTTTCACAGGAATTAAGACAGAATCCAGCTAAAACCAAGGACGAAATAAAAAAAAGTTTTTTCATGATAAATAGTTTATAGGTTACTGTTACAAATTTTGTAAAAGATTTACAAGTAGGCAATTACACAAAAGGGTGATTTTTGACTTGAATGTATTAGAACAAAAAACTCCGAAATTCAACAATCTCGGAGTAAGGAAATAAATGATTAGGTAATGAAAAATGCTGATGAAATTTATTTCCCCATTTATGAAAAGAGTTAGTAGTTCTGGCACAAAATTCCATCAAAATTCTATATGGAGCAATTACACAAAAGGGTGATATTTTAAAAAAACATTCGGCTATTCCCCAACTCGAAAAAAAAAATTAACTTTATCTCTGTAAAAACTAAATATTAACCCCCGCTCAGTTCTCAAATATTCAATATCACCCTTTTGTGTAATTGCACAGCCAGAAATCAATCGCCATTTTTGTTAAATTATTTTCGAGAAATGCCCATCACCGTCGCAATAGTAGAAGATGACCGCCATTACAGCAACGCGCTGAAGAAGATTCTGGAAGCTGATCCGGAAATGAACTGCGTTGCCCAGTTTTTTGACGGTAAATCTGCATTGGCAGACTTGAAACGGTATGAACCAAATGTGGTTTTAATGGACATCCGACTGCCCAATATGTATGGATACGATATTGTGTACAACCTCGCAACAGAAATGGAAAATACACAGTTTATCATGTGTACCAGTTTTGACGATGATGAAAATATTTTTAAATCACTCAAAGCCGGCGCAACCGGTTATCTCGTAAAAGGCGACAGTATGGATAAAATCATCGCGTCCATCAAAGAAGTTTACAACGGCGGTGCTCCCATGAGTTTTTCGGTGGCAAAAAGGGTTCTGCAATATTTCAGAGAAGAAAGAAAGGTTTTTGAGCTCGACTCACTTACCAATACTGAAAAAGAAATTCTCGATATGCTTGCGCAAGGTTTGCTTTATAAAGAAATTGCGGATAAGAAAACTGTCTCCATCGACACGGTGAAAAAGCACATCGGACACATCTACCGGAAACTACATGTCAGCAATAAGATTGAGGCAATCAACCTTTTACGGGGAAAAAATTAAATGGAAATCCCGAAACAAAATGCGCAGGAAATACCTGTTAAAAATAGCTTTATTGAAAGTGAAAATCTTGATGTTTTCACTGTTTTTTTCTGCGCTCTTCTCGCAAACCAAAACCATCACATTTACCGAAAGCGATTCTGCAATTTTCATTAACCCGTCGTTGGATTATTATTTTTCAAAGTCATCAACAATTCCTCCGGATTTCAATACTGCAAAACCTATCGCTTCTTACTCCGCATTCAAAGATTCTATAAGGAAGGCGCCACAATATCGATCTGTTTGGGGAGTAATGAAGGTAAGAAACCTCTCCAAAGATTCGGTATTGTTCATTAATGCCAAAGAATATGTTGCAAAACTGAGGGTGTATGAAAAAGTGAACGGAAAGCTTAAGGAATCGGGCATAACTGGATTCAACATTAGCAGAAGTTTGCTGCATGCCAAGAACGGCGACCTCTACCATATTCGGATTCATGTTCCTGTCGGAGCTGAAAAAACTTTCTATTTTCAGTCATCGCTTTATAGGAATCAGGTTTTTTTTCCCGAACTGGATCTTATCACTTACACGCATCACCTCTCGCTTACTGATGCCTACTTCAGCTCATCGGAATTCAATTACTACCAGTACACCTTGTTTTTTATTGGCATCCATTTTTGTCTGATGGTTCTGGCTCTTTCGCGTTTTCGCGCGCAGCAGTTTCGTTTGGCGCTCTTGGTTTTTGCGGGAATAAATCTTTTCTACATATTCTATTATCTGGCGGAATATGACTTCATAGATTTCGAAAACAAACTTTTTCCGGGATTTATCCACAATAATTACGTTACTTTTTTGGGTGCAATAGAACCCGGGCTTTACTATATCTTTTTCTGGAGCTACCTGGATCGGGACAAAAACCTTTGGTTCAGACGATTTCTCTTGGCATGCAGCGCGTTTTGGATCGCATTCTATTTTATGGTGAATGTGAACTGGGACTATGTTTTTCTTAGTAAATTGAGCGTCTTTACCCGAAATTTCGGTCCCATGTTTGATCTTTTGGTGACTGGTTTGGTTTTTGTGTATTTAATGCGTTATAAATCAACGTTTTATAAGTATGCAAGAATGGGTGTATTCATTCTATTGATTAGTGCGATACAGCTTTCAATACCTTATTTCATGGCGTCGTTGGGTATCAATAACGAAATGCCTCGATTCATCAGTAACTTTTCACTGCTTGTCATGCAGATCTGCATTGTTTTGGATTTTATCTTGTTTTTATATGGTCAAAACCGTAACGAAATTGAGTTGCAGGCAGAAAAAGAAAATATCAAGAAACAGCTTCTACAAAAAGAGATTGAAAGACAAAAGTCGATACTCGCCGAACGCCGAAGGATTTCTCTCGATATGCACGATGATTTGGGCGCGGGAATTTCGGCGCTTAAACTTCAGGCAGAGTTTCTCAAGAAAAAGCTTGACGACGAATCATTGAAACAGGACGTACACGATATTTTGGTGACTTCCGAAGAAATGAACCTCTCGATGCGGGAGATTCTTTGGTCGCTGAATTCATCAAACGACACCGTTAAAAGCTTGGTGGACTATATTTCGGTTTATGCTGAGAATTTCCTTCGAAAAAGTGGAATCAGATTGGAAATGCAGGTGGATAAAATCAATAGAAATGAGCTTATCGATGCAGAGTCGCGAAGAAATATCTTTCTTGTTTGTAAAGAATCACTGAACAATATCTATAAACACAGTAACGCGAAGAACGTTAAAATTAGCTTTTTCCATGAAGGGGAGTTTTTGCATGTAGTAATCAGTGATGATGGTTGTGGGATTCCGGAAAATTCCGTCACTGGCAACGGTCTTATAAACATGAAGGAAAGAGTTGAGGAAATTCATGGTGAACTCAATGTTTCTTCAAATAACAGAGGTACTTCGATACATATAAAGCTAAAAAAAGACAAAGAAAAATTGTTGTAAAATCACCCGAAAGTGGTATTTTTTTTAAAAAAACTTTTCAGGATATTTGAAACACATTAATCTGATCTAAACATTAGCTATCATGAAAACAATTTTTCTTAAATTAGTGTTGACTTTATTCATTGTTCCGTTAACGGCGCAAAACGTAGTAATTAATGCATCGGAATCCGACGCACAAATTATAGTCAACGGGCAGAATGTGAGTTCGGGGAGCTATAACCTCAAACTTGACAAGCACCAGTGTTACAAAGTAAAAGCGCAGAAATCCGGATTTCTTAGGTATGAAGTCGATGTATGTGGGAAAAAAGCGGGACCCGAACCGCCTAAATCGATTTATTTCGAAATGAAGCCCGACGATGCGGAAGAGGCATCAGTGAAAACCGACCAAGCAAATATTGATTTTGCCATTGAGGTTAATAAAGACCTAAATGTAAACGACGCCTGGAAGCTTACTAATCAAATTGTTACTGATTATTTCGATGCAATTGAGGTTGCAGACAAGGAAACTTCTTATCTTCGCACTGCATGGAGTGTACAGACATTTGCCCAGAATACGATTAGAACCCGACTAATTATTAAGCTTGCCAAATCTGATCCCCTAACCTTTAAAGTTAAATTAAACAGCGAGCAATCCGGAGCAGCGGGAACAAGTGTAAAAGCTGACGAACAGTTCCGTGATTGGGACCGCATTCTGAGAAAATATAGAAATGTTATTAACGACTTTTCTACAAGGTTAATGAAAAAATAATGGAATTATCATGAAAAAAATAGTTGCAATGATTTGCATACTGCTTTCAGTGCAGACTTTTTCACAGACTGATAAGAATAATATCGTAAAAACGAATGTTACCGCTTACGCTTTTCGAAACATCAACCTTACTTACGAACGTGTTCTCAGTAAAAGATTTTCGATCACTGCAGGTTTTGGAACAATGCCAAAAGGAAGTATTCCGTTTGCAAGCACTTACCTGAAAGATACCGAAGTAAAAGATCCGCAGGTTGCACTCACCAATTTTACAGTTGAAACGAGAATTTATCTGGGTGAAGGTTACGGTAAAGGGTTCTACATCGCCCCTTATTACAGATATACTTCAGTCAATGCAGAAAACGCAACCATTACCATGGACTATACTACAACGCCGGATCCAACCAAGATTTCGGGAAAGGCAACAGGAAACAGCGCAGGTTTGCTCCTTGGAGCACAGTGGTTTTTCGGAAGCAGCAAAAACTGGGTGATCGACTGGTGGATTATCGGTGGACACTACGGAGCGGGAAGCGGAGATTTCCGGGCAAATTCTTCCCGACCTCTTACTGCGCAGGAACAGCAGGAACTAAAAAAAGAAATCGACGATTTGAATATTCCTATGGTGAAATATACAACCACAACCGACGCAAATGGTGCAGATGTTAAGATGGATGGACCTTGGGCGGGATTTAGATCGGGGTTGTCTGTCGGTTACAGGTTCTAAAAGAAGGATTTTTGGAGAGATTTCATAAGCTTGCAATATGAGATCCATGATTTTTTACTCGTGTTGGCATCGGATTGGCTCATTGCCATTTCCATTAACGCATAAAAAAACATTGATGAGAACGATTAAGAGAAAACTTGCGTATTTCTATCACATGATCGCGAAATTTATATTTGTAAAAGACGTTATATAGATAGAATCACTACACTTTCAAAGAGAAGAAATTAAGATTGTTTTTTGAGAAACAGCTGGTCACCATTGAGTTCCAGTTGGGTTTTGAAATTATTTGTAAAAAGTCCGCCAGTTCCAAGTCCCTGTGGAATAGTTGACTTTTTGGTATAAGTGTATTGTGCTATTGCATTTAGACCAATGTTGCTTTCCAGGGCAGAAGTGATCCACCAACCGATTCCGAGGTTTTCAGCTATGGAAATCCATTCGTCAGTTCCCGAAAAGCCACCGACCAAAGATGGTTTCAGGATAATGTATTGCGGTTTGATGATTTCTAAAAGTTGCTTTTTGTCTTCGAAATTCACTACACCGATCAATTCTTCATCCAGCGCAATCGGAATCGGTGTTGCCGCACAAAGTTGTGCCATCAAAGAATTTTCGTATTTCGTATTTCGTATTTCGGACTTTTTAATGGGCTGTTCAATAGAATGAATTTCTAAATCCGCCAATTCTTTCAGCACTCTTTTTGCTTCGTCAAATGAGAATGCTCCATTCGCGTCGACACGTAACTCAAGCTTTTCGGGTGGAAACTGATTTCTAAGCTCGGCCAGAATCTCTTTTTCAGAATTCCAGTCAGTGCCAATTTTCAATTTGATGCAGTCAAAACCTTTTGCAAGTTTTTCTTCAATCTGTTCCTTCATAAAATCCACATTCCCCATCCAAATCAGTCCGTTAATTTTTATGGAATCTTTTCCTTCGGTAAATTCACTTGGGAAATAGATGTTGTCCCCGTGTTTAAGATTTAAGATTGCCTGCTCATAACCAAACCAAATGGAGGGAAACATTTTCAGTTCTTGCTCAAGGATTTTTGGATTCTGATTAATGTTTTCAACTAGCCATTGCAGTTTTTCTTCGTAATTGGGGACGTCATCAAAACTTAGCCCACGAAAAAGTCCGCATTCGCCAATTCCTTTTTTTCCGTTTTCGGAGATTTCAAGGATGAAGGTGTCTTTGGTGTGAAGTACACCGCGAGAAGTTCCGCCTGGTCTTTTGAATTCTAAAATATGTTTAAAAAAACTTGCTGATTTCATTGCAGATGCTTAAAAAAATGAAGACGCGATTCATCGCGTCCTCAAAGTTATTAAAATCTTATTCTTATTGGTTTTCTGCGTTGCGCATAAATTCCTCCGCTTTTTCCACCATTTCCAAACTTCCGCAGAAGAAAGGAACTCTTTGGTGAAGTTCTGTTGGTTGGATTTCCAGAATTCTATTGAAACCGTCCGTACATTTTCCTCCTGCCTGTTCTGCCAATAATGCCATTGGATTGCATTCGTACAAAAGTCGTAGTTTTCCGTTTGGTGATTGAGAAGTTGATGGGTAAATGTAAATTCCGCCTTTAATCATATTTCTGTGGAAGTCGGATACCAAACTGCCGATATACCGCGAAGTATACGGACGATCTTCTTCCTCTTTTTGGCAATATTTGATGTAGTTCTTTACACCTTGCGGAAATTTGATATAGTTTCCTTCATTGATCGAGTAAATTTTGCCTTTCTTCGAAAACTGCATATTGGGATGTGAAAGGTAGTAAGTTCCCAAACTCGGGTCGAGCGTAAAGCCGTTCACTCCGTTTCCTGTGGTGTAAACAATCATCGTGGAGGAGCCGTAAACTACATAACCCGCTGCAATCTGGTTGACTCCTTTTTGAAGAAAGTCTTCTAAAGTAACGGGAGTTCCCGGTTCGGTAATTCGTCGGTAGATCGAGAAAATTGTTCCCACGGAAACGTTCACGTCGATATTCGATGAGCCGTCCAAAGGATCGATCAAAACCACGTATTTGCTGAGGTGTGCGTTGGAGCTGCACTTGATTTCAATAAAGTCGTCACTTTCTTCAGATGCGATTCCGCACACAACTTCACGCTGAGAAAGTGCCTCGATGAAGATGTCGTTTGCTATCACATCGAGCTTCTGCTGTTCTTCTCCCTGAACGTTTTGCTGGCCGACTTTACCTATGATATTGGCAATTCCCGCTTTATTTACTTCGCGGTTTACAACTTTTGAAGCAAGGCGGATTGCACTTAGCAAACGAGAAAGCTCACCGGTAGAATACTGAAAATCCTCCTGTTTGTCAATAATAAATTCACCGAGTGTTTGAAAGTTTTGTTCTGACATTATTTTACTTTTTGTGGATTTACAAATTTCGTAAAATTCTTTTACATTCCCCTAATTTCTTTAGTTAAACTAATAAAAATCATTAATACAAATCGGCTTTTTTAGACACGAAAATTGTTGCTGGTTACTTGCTGGCAAAACGTTCTTTTTTTTATTTCGTTCTAAATTAATAATTTTGAAACTTGAATTTTTTCAGGGAGCTATTTCCTGAATTTTAAAAAATTGACAATCAGTTTATTAGATGAAGATTTTTAAGTTTGGAGGAGCATCGGTGAAGGATGCGGAAAGTGTAAAAAATGTTGCCCGCGTTTTGGGCTCTCAAGGTTTTGAGGAATGTTTAATTGTGGTTTCCGCAATGGGAAAAACTACTAATGCACTTGAAAAAGCAGTGCAGGTTTATTTTGAAAAAGGCGGTTACGAAGCCGAAATTAAGAAAGTCAAGCAGAACCACCTCGAAATATCTAATGGACTTTTCGCTGAAAACCATCCCGTCTTTGCCGAGATTTCACTTTTTTTTGACGATATCGAATCTTTTTTAAGGAGGAATAAATCACCAAACTATAATTTCGTTTATGATCAGGTGGTGAGCTGTGGTGAAATGATTTCATCTAAAATCCTCAGTGAATTTCTGAATGACAACCAGTTTGAAAATGCTTGGCTCGATGCACGTGACTACATCAAAACCGATGATTATTACCGCGAAGGAAATGTCAACTGGGAAGAAACAGAGAAAAAAATCTCAACGCTCAACAAAACCGTAAATTATGTAACTCAGGGTTTTATCGGGTCCGAAGACAATAATTTCACGGTAACGCTCGGTCGGGAAGGATCCGACTATTCTGCGGCAATTTTCGCGTATTGCCTCAATGCCGATGCGATGACCATTTGGAAAGATGTTCCAGGTGTGATGACCGGCGATCCGCGAAAATTCGAAAATGTGTCGCTGCTTTCAGAAATTTCTTATGAAGACGCGATCGAAATGGCGTATTACGGAGCTTCGGTAATTCACCCGAAAACGCTGCAGCCACTGAAACAAAAGAATATCCCTTTTTATGTGAAATCTTTTGTGGAACCCGAGAAATCGGGAACCAAAGTCGGAACTTCGTTGGGCAAGCAAAATGCTGAATCATACATTTTAAAAGAAAACCAGCATTTCATGAGGATTTCTACGCGAGATTTTTCTTTTATTGCCGAGGAACATTTAAGCCAGATTTTTGCGATGTTGGCAAAAAACAAAATCAAGATTTCTTTGATGCAGAACACAGCAATTTCACTGGAACTCTGTCTGGAAGACAAATACGGAACGATTGACGAGTTTGAAAAAGAACTTCAGAAAAATTTTAAAACAGAACTTCTAAAAAATGTTTCGCTTTATACCGTTAGAAATGCTAATTTAGAGGGCGGAAACAAAATCTATAAAGACAAAAATGTGCTGCTGGAACAAAGTTCAAACAGAACGATTCAGGTAGTAACCAACTAATAACCAATGAGTCTTATTTCTAAAAACGATCTGATCAAAGCATCGGGACTGAACAAAATTGGATTTTTGAAAAGTCCCGTCGCTGCTGCAATTATGAAGTTGACCAAGATCAACGAGGTCAACAAGCTTTATGATATTCTGAAAGATAAGAAGGGAAAAGATTTCTTTGACTCTTTCGTGCGCGAAAGAGATTTGAAATATGTAGTCTTTGAAGAAGACCTTGCCAAGATTCCGAAAACGGGCCCATTTATTTTGGTTTCGAATCATCCGTTAGGAGCGATTGATGGAATTCTGATGACGAAGATTCTCACAGAAATTCGCCCTGATTTTAAGGTGATGGGAAATTTTCTTCTCGAGAAAATCAAACCGATGGAACCCTACGTAATTCCGGTCAATCCTTTTGAAGGAAGAAAAGAAGTTAAGAACAGTTCTATCGGAATGCGCGAAACCCTTAAACACCTTGAAAATGGTGGCTGTGTCGGGATTTTTCCTGCGGGTGAAGTTTCCAACAAAAACAATGAATTCGGTGAAATCTTGGATAAAAAATGGGAGAAACCCGCACTGAAACTCATCAAAATGGCTAAAGTTCCTGTCGTTCCGATGTACTTTCACGCCAAGAACAGTGGTCTCTTTTACCAGATGTCAAAACTGCACCCGGATTTACAGACGTTAATGCTTCCTGCCGAGATGATGAACCGGCGCGAAAAACCAATCCGAATCAGGTTCGGTAAAGCAGTTTCGGTAAAGGTGATGGATGAGTTTGACTGGGAGGAATTAGGCGATTTTCTGCAGAAGAAAGTCTATATGCTCAAATCCTATTATGAAAAACGGAGATCGATTGCGGAGCGGCTCAATATTCCCAACCTTAAAATTAATTTCACTTTAGGAAAGGAGGAAAACGTGGTGCAGAACATCATCGATGAGACGCCCATGGACGATGTCTATCGAGATATCGAAAATCTTCGCCAAAACGATAAGATGCTTTTCCGCAATGCGGATTATGAAGTGTATTTTGCAACTTATGCCGAAATTCCTTCTGTGATGAGGGAAATCGGGAGACAACGCGAACTGACTTTCCGCAAAATTGGGGAGGGAAGCAATCTCCCATTCGACCTGGATGAGTACGACCAATACTACCACCATCTTTTTCTGTGGGACAATGCTGCCAAGAAATTGGCGGGAGCTTACCGAATGGCACTTGGTGCCGAAGTAATGAAAAAGTACGGAATTGATGGGTTTTATACCAGTTCCCTGTTTGAGTTTGATCCGGAACTTCGTCCGTTTTTCAGGAAGGTGATCGAGATGGGACGTGCCTATATTTCCACCGAGTACCAGCAGAAACCTTTGCCGCTTTTCCTTTTGTGGAGAGGGATTGTGCACGTTTGTTTAAGAAATCCTGAGCATAAATTCCTGATGGGAGGAGTGAGTATTTCGGATAAGTTTTCGGAATTCTCCAAATCTTTGATGATCGAGTTTATGCGCTCGAATTACTACGACTCCGCGGTTGCGCAGTATATCCACCCGAAAAAGGAGTTCAAAGTGCGTTTGAAAGACCGCGACAAGAATCTTTTTTTCGACGAAGTGGAATCCGACCTGAACAAGCTCGACAAAATCATCGACGATCTGGAGCCGGAAATGCGTTTGCCGGTGCTGATCAAGAAATACATCAAGCAGAATGCAAAAGTAATTTCCTTCAACGTTGATCCCAATTTCAACGATGCGATCGACGGCTTGATGTACATCCGAATCAGCGAGCTCCCCGAAAGTACGATAAAACCTGTATTGGAAGAAATGAGCGAACAGATGGGGAAGGAAGAAAATAATCCTTCTGAAAATCAGTAGCTTTTTGAAAATAGCAAAAAAGTTGGCGAAAAAGTTTGTCCAATAAAGATAAAGTTACTATTTTTGCCCCACTCAATTAGAGAGAAGGTTTCTTAGCTCAGTTGGTAGAGCAACGGACTGAAAATCCGTGTGTCCCTGGTTCGATTCCTGGAGAAACCACTTTAAAAAACCGTAACACGCTGAAATAAAGCAGGTTGCGGTTTTTTTTTTGTTCGAAATTGTGACCACATTTGTAACCGCTTTTTCTTTTTGTGGAGAAAAAGACACCTATTCACCGCAAATAATGCGGTAAATAATTGCTATATTTACCGCATAATCTACAAAATGGCAGTTTACAACCATCAATTAAAACAGTGGCCAAATTTTTTCTGGCAAGATGATGAGTTAATCAATCTGCTTGCAGAAGTCCGTTATTTGCAGGGAAAACTGTTGGGCAAGGTCGAAAATTTAGGTTTTGAACTCAGGAATGAAGCCAATATGGAAACTTTAATTCAGGATGTAGTAAAATCATCGGAAATTGAGGGCGAAATCCTGAATCCAGAGCTGGTAAGGTCATCAATTGCGGTGCGTCTTGGTTTAGACTATTTTGGCAAAGAAAATAAGGATCGCCATATCGATGGTATCGTGGAAATGATGTTGGATGCAACTCAAAATTCAGACAAAACACTTACCAATGATCGATTATTCGGATGGCATTCGGTCTTGTTTCCCACCGGAAGAAGCGGAATGTATAAGATAGAGGTTGCAAAATGGAGGATGGGTGATATGCAGGTGGTTTCAGGAGCAATGGGAAGAGAAAAAGTTCATTTTGAAGCACCTAAGGCGGATGTTTTAGAAAAAGAAATGAACAAATTTTTCCAATGGTTCAACAGTGAGCAGGAATTAGATATGATCTTGAAAGCGGCAATTGCGCATCTTTGGTTTGTAACCATTCACCCTTTTGATGATGGAAATGGAAGAATAGCGAGAGCAATTGCCGATATGCAACTGTCTAAAGCGGATGGTGTAAATCAAAGGTTCTACAGTATGTCCACACAGATTAATGCTGATAAAAAATCGTACTACTCGATACTTGAGAAAACTCAAAAAAGCGATTTGGATATTACGGATTGGCTTGTGTGGTTTTTGAAATGTTTGAAAGAAGCCATCATCAACTCAGGAGAAATCATTGACAAAGTTTTGATAAAGCATGATTTCTTACTCCAGAATAATTTCAAAATTGCGAATGAGCGTCAGAAATTGATCATTACAAAAATGTTGGACGGATTCACAGGCAACCTCACTACTTCCAAGTATGCCAAGATTACAAAAACATCTACTGATACGGCACTTCGCGATATCACGGATTTAGTTGAGAAAGGGATATTTCTGAAATCTGATTCCGGAGGTCGTAGTACTTTTTATGTGCTAAATTTAAGCAGGTAAATTTAGATTCTTTCCAACTCATGGGTTGAAATTGTAGTTAGTCCAATTTTATTTTGAACTAATTTTCAAGCTTTTGATGATTTCCCGCAGATCTAAAATTTGATTTTTTGACATCGCCCTTTTTGGAGAAAGTCCAAACATATTATTTGAGTAAAAAAATAGAAACCAGGAATTTGTTTCTTCGACTTTGTAAACAGTATTCCAGGAAACTTCAGCTTTGTTTCATCTGAAATATCCGTCATTTTCTCATCGGTAATTTCTGAAATCACTCGCTGTTGAAGAGGTTTGCTTGAACGGTATTCTCGCTTGAATCTGAAATAATTGATGATTGGCGCTACAATCACGAAATAAAAAGTAATCAGTAAAATAAAGACCCCAAACTGGCTGTATCTTCCAAATACAACAAGCTCACGAAGTTCTTTCATTGCTAGTGCCATAAAAACAATCATTGCAAAAATGTAAGACGGTTTTCTATAAGCTAAGAAAAACCGTAGTTTAATAAATTCTTTCTCTTGTATTTGATATTCAAATTTCATAATGATTGTATCTTAAATCCGCTCTAACTCATCTGCAGAAATCTGCGTTTTGAAGGTGCCGTAATTCACCGTCACTTTTCCGTTTTTGTGGATTTCGATGATGGTTCCTACGGAAGTTGAGCCAGAAATTCTCACACGCTGTCCGACTTTGATCCAAACGCCGCGCTCCTTTTTCTTTTTCTCCTCCAGTTTTTCGTGGGTTTCGGCGATTCGTTCCTGAACGTTTTCCTTTTTCAGCTGTTGGGTAATTTTACGCTTGATGACCTGCAGTTTTTTCGATTCGTCCTTGTCGGAACCGAGTTTGCGGAATTTTTCCTGCTCAAGGATTTTCACGAAATCTTTCACCACATCTTTTCTGGATTTTCCTTTTACATAAGAGTCGATAAATCCCTCAATCTTGTTCCCGAACTGAAGTTTGCGGTGCTCTTCTTCGTATAATTTTTGAAAGTTAAAAAGTTTTTGCTGAAGTTGCTCGTTCAGTTTTTCCAGATTTTCTCGTTTGTTTTGGGTAGATTCTTTTTGCTCTGTTAAATTCGATTTTAATTTTTCGACCTCAAATTTTTCCTGCTGAAGTTTTACAATCGTTTTGTCGAGGTTCACAATGTCGTGTTCTACCTTTTTCTTGGCTGCATTGATGATGAACCTCGGAATTCGGTTTTTCTCCGCAACTTCAAAGGTGAACGAACTTCCGGCTTGTCCGACTTCCAGTTTATAGAGTGGTTCCAGAGAATTTTCGTCGAAAAGCATCGCCGCATTGGTCGCATTGGGAAGCTGTTCCACCACCAGTTTGATATTGGTATAATGCGTAGTGATGATGGCGAAAGATTTCTTGTCATAGAAAAACTCCAGAAAACTTTCTGCTAACGCTCCACCCAATTCCGGATCGGAACCAGTCCCAAATTCGTCGATCAGCAAAAGTGTTTCTGCATCGGCTTCCCGGATGATTTTCGACATTTTTTTCAGGCGGGAAGAGTAGGTGGAAAGGTGGTTTTCAATCGACTGGTTATCACCGATGTCGGTCATTATTTTGTCGAAGAAAAACATTTCCGATTTTGGATGCAGCGGAACCAGAATGCCGCTCTGAATCATCAGTTGCAGCAATCCGACTGTTTTTAAGGTGATGGATTTTCCACCCGCGTTCGGTCCCGAAATACAGAGGATTCTGTTGTGTTCGGTTAAAGTAAGCGTCTGTGGAAATATCTGTTTGTTTTCCGCGCGATTTCGGATCAAAAGCAGTGGATGATATGCGTCTTTCAGCCGTAAAGTCTTGTGTCGGTTGATCTGTGGAAGAACGCCTCCGATCATTTCGGCAAATTTGGCTTTTGCCCGGGTTAAGTCAAGATCGAAAATATAATTTTGGTAATCAGAAAGATGTGGCTGGAATTCTGAAATTTCAGCGGTGAGTTTTCGTAGAATTTTATCGACTTCCTTTTTTTCTTCCTCCAGATTTTCTCTCAGTTTAAACTGGTGCTTTACCACAGATTCGGGTTGGATGTAGGTAATAGAACCCGTTTTTGAAACTCCTAAAACTCTTCCCGAAACTCTTTTCTTAAAACCCGATTTTACCGCCAAAACTCTTTGGTCATCAATAATACTTTCCCGGATTTCATCTAAAAAATCGGTGGAAGCCAAGGAAGCCAAAGTTCGGTTGAAGTTTTCCTGAATGGCTTTTCGGGCGTGCTGGATTTCCGTTCTTAAAACTTTCAGTTCTGCAGATGCCTCGCTTTTCACTTCGCCGAAACGGTTGAAAACACGGTCGATTTTGTCAATGATTTCCTTGCGGTATTCCAAATCTTTAACATCATTATTCAGGTTCAGAAACAAGTCTTCGTAGGTGGGGTAAAATTTCTGCAGCTTCCCGATTTGCTGGGTGATATTTTTAATTTTGATGAATCCGTTGTTTTCCAGACGGAAATTTTCGATCATCATCAGTTTCAGTTCGGTTTCAATATCTTCGTATTCATCGAAGGGAATGGCGTTTTCGCTTTCGAAACTCGATAAATATTCTGCAACTTTCTTTAATGAAATTTCTGCTTCGTCAATAGGAAGGGGGAGAAGTTCTGATATCCTTTCCGCGATTTTCGGGGAATAGGCAAAAGGTGAAATTTCCGCGAGAAGCTCGGGAAATTCAAGTTCGTTTAAATCGTCTTGTTGGATGTGCACGGAGCAAAAATAATCAATTTAAAAATGTTTTCACTTGAAATTCGCAATCTCAAAAGTGGAAAGGTAATTGCAGAAGATTGATGAACCAAATCAAATGAATTATGAAAAAGCTCTTTTTAGCAGCGGTGTTTTTCGCAATAGCTTCTTGCAGCGAGAAGAAAGAAATCACCGAAGAAACCGCAAAGTCTACTGATACCGTCACTTTAAAGCAAGATTCGGCAAAGGTGGTTGTCTCTAAAAATCAACAGTTTTTAGATAAATTCAAAATAATTGAACTTGATTCAACCCGGTTTGTTTCTCCAGATTACGATGTAAAAAATGTGGGTCCTTCATTAACAAAGAAAGAAATGGAATTGTTCCCTAAATCATTGAATGTGGATTCTTTTGTTGGCGAACAGTCGGATTTTCAGGCATACGCGAAATTTGAAATCAATCCGCAGTTGTTGGGTTTGGTTGCAAGAATGCCGGGAGAATATTCTTTTACTGCTCTGAAACTTTTTTTCTATGACAAAACCAAAGACGAAATTTTGCCTCAATATTTTGAAGTTGCCGATAAAATGGGAGACGCAGGTTACTCTGAAGAAATAAAAAGCTGGCTATGGAAAGAAGGAAACCAACTGAAATCATTGACCTATTATTGGACAAAAGTTGAGAAAATCGAACCGGATGATCCTACTCGAGAATCGCAAACCAACGATTATTATCTCATCAAACTTTCACCGGAAAAAATTGATACCGCAAGAATTTCAAAAGCCAACTTGGGTAAATTTCAGAAACTTTTGAATCAGAAATAAACCTTTATTTTTGCATCACTCATCACCATCACTCATGAACCAAACCTGGACTGAAATTCTCGCTCCCATTAAAAATTCCGATTACTTCAAAACGCTTTGGCAAAAAGTAAAAGAAGAATATGCTTCCTCAAAATGTTTCCCGCCAAAAAATCAGATTTTCAGAGCTATAGAGTTAACTCCATTTGAAAATGTGAAAGTGGTCATTATCGGACAGGATCCTTATCACAATGATTTCCAGGCGAATGGATTGTGTTTTTCGGTTTCGGAAGAAGTTGCTGCTCCGCCTTCATTAAAAAATATTTTTACCGAACTAAAGGAAGATTTGGGAATTCTTCGAACCAAAAAGGAACTCGACGATTGGGCGGAACAGGGAGTTTTGCTGCTCAATGCGACACTTTCGGTAAAAGCTCATTCGCCAAATTCACACAAAGATTTGGGTTGGGAAAAATTCACTGATTTTGTCATTAAAGAAATTTCTGAGAAAAAGGAAAATGTGGTGTTCGTTTTGTGGGGCGCGTTTGCACAAAAAAAGGAGGAACTAATCGATTCCTCCAAACATTTTATCATTAAATCTGCGCATCCATCGCCGTTTTCGGTGTACCGTGGCTTTTACGGAAGCAGACCTTTTTCAAAAATAAATGATTATTTAAAATCCAAAAACTTAGAAGCTATTTCGTGGTAGTACCACCTTTCGTAGCTGGCGTTGCTGCTGCTTTTTCGAATTTCAAACCGATTTTATATTTTCCTTTCAATTGTTTATATCCTTTATCTGAAGTAGTTTCAGGAGTCAAAGAAACTAGCGTAACATTATAACCGTTGAAGTTCTGAGTTTTTGCCAGTCCTTTGTTGGCATCGTTCATTGTGCTTAATCTCAAAGTTTGCGGTCGTGTATAGGTTCCCATAAATTCCACTTCGGCGGTTGCGGCACCTTCCCAGATACAGTTCACGTCTTTCGGACATCGGCTGTCTTCGGTGATTTGTTTGAAAGTCACATTCATTTGCTGTTCCTTCAGGAAAGTATTTTCACCTTCAGCTAGGTAAACTGTTGCTTTTTTTTGTGCCTCCATTGCTGCTGCTTCTCTTTTTGCCTGCTCTATCGCTTCCTTATCGGGAGGCATTCCTGGAGCCATCTCTTGTTCGCCGGTTTTAGTCGGTGTTGAAACTGTTCCCGTTGTAGTTTTTGGAGTAGCGGTTTCAGTTTTTTCTGAAGTAGATTTTGTGGTTTGCTGATTTTGACACGTTGCCAAAGTTAGCATCCCGAAAGTGGCGAGAACAATTCTGTGTAACATGACTTTCAATTTTTAAACATATCTAAAATAACCACCAAAAACATTGCCAAAGCAACAATGAAATTAAAGCCGGTTCCGTAAATAAACCCTATGAATGCACCTTTGGTGGAGTTCAGCGCTTTCTTTTTGTCGTTCGCATCGTGAAGAAGTTCGCCGATGAAAACTCCTAGAAACATCCCGATCAAGAAACCGAACGGAATCGGAATGAAAAACATTCCTGCAAAAGTCCCGATTACCGAACCGACGCTTCCCCAACGAGTTCCGCCGTATTTCCTGTTAGTTCTTGCGGGTATCACATAATTCAAGACGACCGAAATCGCCGTGAGTGCCACAAAAATCCAGACATAACCCATAGAAAGCGGAGCATCGGTACCAAATTTATAAATCAGCAAACCGCAGATACTTAGCAAAAGTCCGGGCAAAACAGGAATAAAAGTTCCCAGAATTCCGACAATCATTAAAACAATGCAGACCAGATAAATGATACTGTTGTCCATCTCTAATTTTTGTTAAAAATAATTATTAATCTGCGAATGACAAACAGTTTTCTTATTTTTGTGGGGATGAAGGGCGAACTGATAGACACCAAAGATTTATTGCAGAACATTAGCGATCATATTCACTTTTTCGCTAAGGATTATTTTCCCGATTCGTGGATCTTGTTGGGACAGATCGTGCTGAAGTTTCTGTTTTTGGTGGCATTGGTTTATTTCGTTGATTTCATCTTCAAGCTCATCCTTAATTCTGTTTTTCGGATTTTCTTTAACAAGGACAAATATCCGGTTCTGAAATCGGTGTACCGTTCCAGGATTACCAATTCCTTTTCGCATCTGCTGGCTTTGCTTTTTGCAAGTTTTGCGTTGCTGTCGGTTTTTTACAGGCACCCAAAAAGTTTTACTTTTTTGGAAAGGTTGGTCGGGATTGCTATTGTTTTCGTTGTCGCGGGAATGCTTTACAGAGGTTTAGCTGCCCTCAAAAATTATTCGATCATTCAGAACGACCATTATAGAATTATCGCGCTGAACGCGGTTTCGCAAACGGTCAAAATCTTCGGAATATTTGTTTCGACGGTAGTTGCGGTTTGTGTGATATTTGGAATCAGCGGATCTGCCATTGTGGGAAGTTTGGGTGCGATCACTGCGGTTTTGGTTTTGGTTTTTCGCGATACGATTTTGGGTTTTGTGACGGGAATTCATGTGGCAACATCCAAGAACCTGAAAGTCGGCGACTGGATCGGAATTCCGAAATACAATCTCGAAGGCAATATTCAGGATATCAATCTTTTAACAACGAAAATCCAAAATTTCGACAAAACCATTTCGACCATTCCAACTTACGATTTGCTCACGACAGAAATCAAGAATATTCAGGTAATGTCGGAAAGCAACAAACGGCGGATCAAGCGTTCGATTATCTTCAATATTAACTCGTTTAAATTTCTGAGCAGTGAAAATATCGACCAGCTCGCAAGAATCAATCTGGTCAAAGAATACCTTCTGGAAAAAAAATCCGAAATCGTTGCGGAACGCGAATCGCTTTCCAACCCCGAACTTCTCATTAATGGAAGACAGTTGACCAATATCGGCGTTTTCCGGGAATATGTCTTTAATTATCTGAAAAACAACGAGCATATCGATCAGGACGAAACCATTCTTGTGCGACAGCTGGAAAATACCACTCAAGGAATGCCTCTGGAAATCTATTGTTTTACCAACAGTTCCGTGTGGTCCAATTACGAGGATATTCAGGCAGATATTTTCGACCACCTTCTCGTAGCGTCCAAAGAGTTTGACCTGCAGATTGTGCAGTTTGCAAAAATGTATGAATCATGACAAAACTTAGTGTAAATATCAACAAAATTGCCACCATCAGAAATGCGAGAGGTGGCGAATTGCCGAGTGTGACCGAAGCGGCGATAAAACTTCAGGAATTCGGCGCGCAGGGAATTACTGTTCATCCACGTCCCGACGAAAGACACATTACCCGGAAAGATGTTTATGACCTGAAACCTTTGGTTCACACGGAATTCAATATCGAGGGAAATCCACACCGACCGTTTATCGATATGGTTCTGGAAATCAAACCGGAGCAGGTAACCCTCGTTCCCGATGCGGACGACGCCATCACGTCCAACGCAGGTTGGGATTGCGAAAAGAATCTCGATTTCCTGAAATCGGTCATTGCGGAGTTTAAGAGTGCGGGAATCCGAACCTCGATTTTTCTCGATCCAAATCCTGAAATGGTAAAGTTTGCCGCAGAAACCGGAACCGACAGAATCGAACTTTATACGGAAGCTTATGCCAGGAATTATCTGCTCGATAAAGAAGCGGCTATCAAACCTTATTACGAAACCGCTTTGGAAGCGACGAAATTTGGTTTGGGAATCAACGCCGGTCACGATTTGAGCTTAGACAACCTGAAATATTTTGCCGAAAATATCCCGAATCTTTTGGAGGTATCGATTGGTCACGCCCTGATTTCGGAGGCGCTTTATTTGGGACTGGAAAATACGGTACAGCTCTATCTGAAGCGATTGGCGAAATGGTAGCTTAAAATGAAATTCCTGAAATTTTTCGCGGTACTTTCCCTTTTAATCCTTTACGGTTGTCAAATCAATTATCCTTTGCTGCAGCCGTGGAAGAACGATCCTGACCGACGAAATTTTTCGTGGAAAGAAAAAGAAGACTCGATTCATTTGAAGATTGTGGGAGAGAATCTGCAACCTGTCTTTTTTAAAAATAAAGATTCACTGCAGCGCAATTTTACCATTACCAGTTATTTTTTTAATGGAAATAATGGCCGGAAAATCAACGCGTGGCTTTTGCAGCCAAAGAGCAAGGTAGCTGATAAATCGGTTTTTGCCCTCCACGGAAACGCAGGAAATCTCAATACCCAACTTGGCTTTTTTTCAAACCTCACGGATTTTGGCTTCCAGGTTTTTATTTTTGATTACCCCGGATTTGGTTATTCCGAAGGGAAGCCGACCCGGAAAGCTGCTCTCGAAGATTCTTTTTCGGCGTTTGAATTTTTTCGGAATTTAGATAAGGTGAAGTCCACTTCAAAAATTATTTACGGTCAATCCATCGGCGGAAATTTTGCGATTCCCGTTGCCACACAAAACCAGGGAGAAATTGCAGGTTTGGTTTTGGAGGGAACTTTTCTGCAAACCGACGATATTGCCAATCACTATTTTCCGGTTTTGGGAAGAGTTGCGTTAAAGAATAACTTCGATAACAAGCTGAATATCAAAAGTTTCAAAAAGTCGGTTTTGGTAATTCACAGCAACGAAGACAAAGTTGTCCCCGAAAAGTTGGGAAAAAAGCTTTTCGAGAATGCCAACGAACCCAAATCTTTTCTTGAAATCGGCAAGTGCCATATTTGCGGAATCAAGTTTTACGGTGAAGAAATCGCTTCCAGAATCGGGGAGGTGATTTTCGGAAATTAGTTTGTATTTTTGGGGAATGAATTCCACAATCACAGTTAACGATTTTTCGAAGCATCTTTTTTGGAATGTCGATTTGGAGAAGTTTGATTTGGATAAACATAAAGTCCAAATGATTCAAAAAGTCTTAGAATACGGCAGGATAAATGATTGGAATCTATTGAAACAATATTACGGATTAGAAGAAATAAAAAATGTTTCTCTTAATTTAAGGAGTTTAGATGCTGTCACACTTTCGTTTGTTTCAACCATTTTTAAAATTGATAAATCCAAATTTCGATGCTACAAACACAGACAGTCAGTCGAGAATTATTGGAACTCTTAGCTGTTGGTTTTTCCTACAATTTTACTTAATCGCTGAAAACTTCAAACCTCAAACTCCAAACCTTAAACTTTAATAATGCAAATCCTCCACTCTAAAATTTACGGCACCGAAAAATCGGGAACACCGCTTCTGGTTTTTCACGGTCTGTTCGGAATGCTCGATAACTGGGGAAGTTTCGGCAAAGAAATGGGCGAGTTTTTTCCGGTACACCTTATTGATTTAAGGAACCATGGTAAAAGTTTCCACTCTGAAGAAATGTCGCACGACGATTTGGCGCACGATATCACGCATTACATGGAGCATTACGGGATCGAAAAAGCCAATTTGCTCGGTCACTCTCTCGGCGGAAAAGCTGTGATGCAGTTCGCGATTAAATATCCGTTAAAAGTCGAGAAACTCATCGTGGTCGATATCGGTCCGAAAGCTTATCCTCCTCATCACCAGGGAATTATGAAGGCGCTCGAAAGTGTGGATTTTAACAAGGTTACGACAAGGCAGGAAGTAGAGCAGGTTCTGCAGCAATTTATCCCGGAAAAGTCTGTCATTCAGTTTCTTGCAAAAAATCTGTATTGGACGGAAGACAAAAAATTAGCATGGCGTTTCAACCTCGAAACACTTTCTTCGAAATACAGTGAATTTGTTTCCAATGCGATAAAGTACGGAGTTTTCACGGGAGAAACTTTGTTTGTTGCAGGTGCCAAATCCAACTATATCCTTCCGCAGGACGAGTTTCAGATCAAGCAGCAGTTTCCGAATTCTTCCATCGTGAAAATTGAAAATGCAGGACATTGGGTTCAGGCAGAAAATCCGAAAGATTTCAACGAGGTGGTAAAGGATTTCTTAATGCATAAATTCCAGAATTAATTTGATAATGAGCTAATTGGGAAATTTGAAAATGTTCTATTTAAAACTACTATTGTAAAATTCACCTATCACCCATCACCCATCACCTATGATCTTAGTAACCGGCGCAACAGGAATTCTCGGCAGAGTCCTAATTTTGGAACTGCAAAAACGCGGTAGAACGGTTCGTGCCACGAAACGAAAATCCAGCAATATTGCCGAAGTGAAAGATTCCTTCAAATTCTATGTCGAAAATCCTGACGAAGAATTTGCCAAAATCCAATGGATTGATGTGGATTTTGACGATATCAGTTCCCTGAAGTCGGCATTGGAAGGTGTGGATGAAGTATATCACTGCGCTGCAAAGGTGAGTTTTCATCCCGATAAGAAAAGGGAAATGTACCATACCAATATTGATGGAACTAAGAATCTGCTTTACGCTTGCGAAAATTCCTCGGTAAAGAAATTCTGCTTTGTGAGCTCGATTGCGGTTTTAGACGGGCTTAATGAAAACGGCGAAATGGATGAGAACTCCGACTACAACCCGAAAATCGACCATTCTGCTTATGCGGTCTCCAAACATTTTTCGGAGATGGAGGTTTGGCGCGCTTCCGCGGAAGGTCTGAACACCGTGATCATCAATCCTGGAATGATCGTAGGAAGCGGAAACTGGAACCAAAGCAGCGGCGAACTTTTCGGCACATTCGAGAAAAACGGATTCATCGGAAGCGGCGGAACTTCGTATGTGGATGTGCGCGATGTTGCCAAAATCGCAGTAGAACTGATGGACAAAAATATCTTCGGTGAAAGATTTATCCTGATTTCCGAGAACGTTCGGTTTTTTGATTTCGGAAAAATGGTTCGCGGAAAACTGGGTTTAAAAGACCAGAAAATCCTCTCCGCATCAGTTTTAAATCTCGGTAGAATCTTGAGTTTCCTTTTCGGCTGGATGGTTCCGAAACTGAAAATGGCAAACAAAGTCAATATCGAGGCGATCAGCAATTTCAATAAAATTTCAAATAAGAAAATCGTGGAAAAGCTGGATTACCACTTCATTCCCATTTCAGAAAGTATTGATTTTCATTTAAAAAATTATCTTAAAAAAGACGGAAGTTTGAAGACAGCGGACTGAAGTTAATAATTCTCCCTATCTTCCGACTAACGACCTCCACCTTCCAACTATTAGAAATGAATCTTACCCAATTCCTCAATACCAATACCGAAAAATTTCCTGAACGCGCCGCAATCGGCTTTAAGAAAAAAGAAGAATGGAAGGAAATCAACTGGAAAAATTTTCGCAGGATGGTTTTCAAAACCGCAAATGCGCTGAAAAATGCGGGGATTGCCGAGAATGACCGTGTCGCGATCTATTCCGACAATTCCGCGGAATGGGTGGTTTTCGATTTGGCGGCGCTTTCTTTGGGAGCGGTGTCGGTGCCGATTTATTCGACCAATAACCGCGAACAGGCAGAATATATCCTCAACGATTCTGAAGCGAAAATTATTCTTGTCGGAAATCAGGAACAGTACGATGCCGCGCTTGAAATCCTTCAGAATTCCCAATATCTAAAGGAAATCATCATCTCGAAAAAAGCGGTTTGGATCAAGAAAGAACATTCGCAATATCTGGAAGATTTCATCAAAAAAGCCGATGAAAATTTCGACATCGCTGAAAAAGACGACGAGGATTTGGCGACCATCATCTACACATCGGGAACAACGGGGGTTCCGAAAGGTGTGATGCTCACTCACGGAAATTTCCACAAATGCTTCGATGCCCATTTCGATTTCTTTAAATTCAAAAATTTCGAAAAGGAACATTCGCTCGCTTTTCTCCCCCTGACACACGTTTTCGAGAGAAGCTGGACTTTACTTTGTTTGACAGGCGGCGCGAAAGTCTCGTTTCTGGAAAACACCAAACTTATCGCAAGTTGCTTAACCGAAGTGAAGCCCACGATGATGTGCTCCGTTCCGAGGTTTTACCAAAAAATTTATGCGGGAGTCAACGAAATGGTTGCAGCAGGTTCCGACATGAAAAAGAAGATTTTCCGTTTTGCGATGAATACGGGAAGTGAAGTTGCCGAACTGAAGCGGCTCGGCAAATCAGTTCCTTTCGGATTAAATCTCAAGAATGCGATTGCCAATGCTTTGGTTTTCAAAAAAATCAAAAACAAAATGGGTGGAAAACTTTGGTTCATGCCGTGTGGAGGTGCATCGATTTCTCCCGAGGTGACGAAGTTTTTTGACGCGATGGGAATCCACATCACCGTCGGTTACGGACTCACCGAAACTACCGCGACATTGACGGCGTTTCCGTTCAAAAATTACGAACACGGAACGGCGGGTATTTCGCTCGGCGACACTCAAATCAAGATTGGCGAGAATGACGAAATCCTTGCCAAAGGAAGTGGAATTATGAAAGGTTATTATAAAAAACCTACAGAAACCGCCGAAGTTTTTACCGAAGACGGTTGGTTTAAAACAGGCGATGCGGGAAGGTTTGACGAAAAAGGAAACCTCATGATCACCGATAGAATCAAGGATCTGATGAAAACCTCAAACGGGAAATACATTGCTCCGCAACCAATTGAAAACCTGTTGTCGAACGATAACTACATCAATCAGGTGATGGTGGCCGCGGAAGGAAAACCTTTTGTAACCGCGCTGATTATTCCTAATTTTGAGGCGTTAAAAGAGCAGTTGCCAAAACTGAATATTCCTTTTACGAGTTGGGAAGAAGTGGTGAAACTCGATAAAGTGAAAGATTTTTACCACCAAAAAATCGAGGAGATCCAGAAGCAGCTTTCGGGTTTTGAAAAGGTGAAGAAATTTGTTCTGATGCCCGCAGAATTCGAAATCGGAAGCGGCGAAATCACACCAACATTAAAGGTAAAACGAAATGTGGTTCTCGCAAAATATGCGGATTTGATTGAGAAGATGTATCTGCATTAATAAAGATACAAGATACAAGGCAAAAGAAACAAGTTAAAGACTAAAGATTAAAGGCAAAGGAAATAAAGTCTTTGAAATGGGAATTTTTAAAATGAATTCTTAAAGTGGTCAAATTCGACCACTTAAGATAAACTTAAAACTCTGCGTACTTTGTGAAATCTTAGTGTACTTTGTGTTAAATAGATATGGAGCAAGACTTTTTAGGAAATAAGAACTTCACGGTTTCTTCGCAAACCGTTTCTGCGAGTTGTCCGAGCAATATCGCACTGATTAAATATTGGGGAAAATTCGACAATCAGATTCCCGCGAATCCGAGCATCAGTTATACTTTGAATCACTGTAAAACCAATACTTCTGTTGAGTTTTTGGCAGATGAAAGTTTTTCCGTCCAGACTTTTTTGGCGGGAAATGAAGAGAAGAAATTCGCCGAGAAAATCGAAAAATATTTCAGAAATATCGAGGAATACTTACCCTGGATTTTAAAGGGAAAATACATCATCAAAACCGAAAACACGTTTCCGCACAGTTCGGGAATTGCGAGTTCTGCATCGGGATTTGGCGCGATTGCAAAATGTTTGATGGAACTCGACGGGATTTTTTCAGGAATAACCGATGAAGATTCTAAACTAAAAAAAGCCAGTTTCCTCGCTCGTTTGGGAAGCGGAAGTGCGTGCAGAAGTTTATACAACGGACTGATTGTTTGGGGCGAAACCAAGGAAGTTGCAGGAAGTTCCGACCTTTTTGCGGTTCCTTATCCGAATGAGGAAATCCATTCCATGTTCAAGAAATTTAACGACTGGGTTCTGCTCATCCACGAAGGCGAAAAATCGGTGAGTTCCACTGTGGGACACGGTTTGATGAAAACCAATCCTTATGCGGAAAGAAGATTTCAAGAAGCCCATGAAAATTTCACTACACTGAAAGAAATCCTGAAAACGGGCGATATGAGGCGCTTTATCAAACTCGTGGAACACGAAGCACTCACGCTTCACGCGATGATGATGATGAGCGACCCTGCCTTTATCCTGATGAAAACGGGAACGTTGGAAGTCATCAACAAAATCTGGGAATTCAGAAAAGCAACCGGACTAGACTTGTTTTTCACGCTCGACGCGGGAGCAAATGTTCACCTGCTCTTCCCTGAAGATTCTTCATCCGAAACCATCAAAAGTTTCATCGTGAAAGAACTTTTGCAACACACGCAAAACGGTGGAGTAGTGAAGGACGAAATGAGGTTTTAAGATAAAAATTATTAGAAAATTTTTTGATAAAGCTGGATGAAATAAACCCAAATTTGATTACTCCGTCCCTAAAGGGAGTAAATTTTGGTTTATTTCTAAAAACTAAATTGGATCTAAGATGACCTTTAACAAAACTTTTTTAAAGGAAAGAAGATTTCGCCTAAACAGAAAGTTTGCGGTGTATCGCTACCTTCCTGAGAAGAAAGTGTTTAGAAAAGGTAATCTGTATTTTTGGCAGTTGCTGTTTTTCCTTGCGGTATTTATTTTCCTTTATTGGAAGTTAAAGTCAGATGAATTCTCACCGACTCTATTAATGATATTATTTGTCGTTTCAGTTTTTCTCATCGGATTTCTGGTGAAATTTACTTTAAGCCAGATTTTTCCCGAAGTTGTTTTGGATGAGCGTGGAATCAAAATCAGGGGAGTGAAAAAAATTCGTTGGGAAGAGATTTCATCCTTGAAAATCGATACCAGTTTTGATCTTTTTGCTGACGTTAAACTGAAAAATTCAAAACAGATCCGACAGCGATTAGAAAATTCCAAACCCGAAATACTGCAAAAATATTGCAGGTCATTTTTCAAAAAATACAGAAACTAAATGACTCGATGAAAGTTTCGTATTCATTGAATCGCAAAGACTTACTGATCTTTTCCCGATTTTTAAGTGAGCAAAGAATTGATCTGCAGGCAGATTTTTGAAGCGTGATCTTTCCAAGCTTCATCAGTTCACCTTTGGTGAATGGAACCTTGCTTTCTAGATGGAGAGTTTTAGTTGAAAAACTTTGCGTTTAACAATGTCGATTCACTTTTGAATTTTATTTTTTTCTTGCAAGTTTGCTCATAAAGTGCAGCACGAAAACAACGATGATTCCTAAGATTCCTGCCGACATTGAAAGTATGAATTTAGAATTCTCCTCGTGCCAAAAACCCAAATTCCACTCCATTACATAAAGGTTGAAGCCGATGAAGATCACGAAAAGTGCGAGGAAAATCTTATAGAAAAGTTGCATTGTTGCGGTTTTAAAATTTAATATACTGCGTAAAAAGCTGCGCGAAATTAGCGGTAAACAGCTTGATTGAAATCGCCAAAAGTACAATCCCGAAAACTTTCTGCAAAACCTGCAGGGTTCCATCTCCCAATTTTTCTTCGATCCAGTTTGCCGATTTCAGCACCAAATATACGAAAATGATGTTGATCAGTATCGCCAAAATAATGTTGATGTCGTGGTATGCGGAACGAATGGAAAGAATCGTGGTCAAAACTCCCGCACCTGCAACCAGCGGAAACGCGATCGGCACGATGGAAGCAGATTTCGCTTCGGTATTTTTCTGAATTTCGATGCCAAGAATCATTTCTACCGCGATGATGAAGATTACGAAAGCTCCTGCAATAGCGAAGGAATTCACGTCAACTCCGATCAGTTTCAGGATTTTATTTCCGATGAAAAGAAAGGCAATCATCAAAGCTGCTGCAACCAACGATGCGCGTTCTGCCTCGATTTTTCCGAATTTTTTCTTGAGTCCAACGATAATCGGAACGGAGCCCACAATATCGATTACGGCAAAAAGAACCATGGTCGCCGTAAGCGTTTCTTTGACGGAGAAATGTTCTAACATTTTTTGAAATTATTAATTTCGCAAAAATATAAAAATAAAATGATTATTTTATAATCTGGGAAAATAAGGAGGTAATTCCGTTCAATAGCTCATCAATACGTTCTTTGCTTTGCATTGGTGAATATTTTTCGAAATGGATTTGCTCGGAGAGTACTCGGTATTGGTCGGCAAATTGTGGTCCTTTTGTTTCTTCAATGAATTTTCTGAACCCGCTTTCGTCGGAAATCGAGTTTTGTTTTTTCACATCTTCCTTCAGATCTTCATAAGCCGAAAAGAATGTTGAAAAATTTTCATTTTCTTTCAGTTTTCTTAAATATTCGATATTCTCTTCGAAGGTGGTTCCGAAATCTTTTCGAATGAGTTCCTCAGTTTCGGCAATGGTTTTGGATGGAGCAGGAGCGTCGGTTACAGGAACCAGTCGCTTTTTCTGCTTTCTTTTAGAAACAACCATAAACATTCCCACCACAGAAATCAGCAAAGCAAGATTTCCTGCAACAATTTTCCAGTTGATGCGGTTTTTGTCCTTTTCCTTAACCTTTAAGTTTACGGTATTCAGAACAGGTGTGTTTACGGTTTCCAGCACATTGTTGGTGATGTCGTTTACTTTTTCCAAAGTCGATTTTGCCGCATCGATTTCCTCTGGAGTTTTCACATTCAGCGCAATCGCTTTCGAACCAAGGTCCACATATTTTTGGGAATTGGGATCAAAGAAGGAGAAGTTTTCGAAACCTACGGTAACCAATCCTGGTTTTTTGGGAACCACAACATATTCAGCAATAATGTCGCCCGAAAGATTATCATCACGGGTTACTGCATTTGAAGTAATTTTCGGAGGATACGCAACATAATCTGCGGAATGCAGAATCTTCGGCAAGTGCAGCGTTCCAAAGTTACCCGCACCAGAAAGTTTTAGCGAAACATTCAGTGGTTTTTCAACTTCGGCAACGTCATTTTTGTTGAGGTTTGCAACTGAGACATCGAATTTTCCTACCGCGTTTTTGAAGTGTTCCGGCATTCCTGCGGGAAGTTTCTTAACGTTCAGTTTTACTTTGTTGGAGACGATTCTGTTTTCGGCGGATGAATTCGCAACCGATGCAGAAACAGGGTTGATCTCAATATTTCCCGATTCGGATGGGAAAATCATAAACACCGCAATCACCTGAGAATTCATTCCTGCGGAAGATTCGATTTCCGATTTGGCAAAACTAACGGGTTTGATGTTGACATTTCTTTGATGCGGAACCTGGATGTTTCTAAGATTCCTGAAACTGCCGTAATTTCTGCTGTAGGCACGCAAAACCGCAATCGTGGATTCGTTTTTATAAACTTCTCGGTCCTGAACTTCAAGATTCAGGTAAACATCGTTGCTTTCGGTATTGGCAGCAACGGAGGATCGTTTTTCAGCATCACGAACGTTGATTTCGAATGGTTCAGTTTTGTAGATTTTTCCGTTTACCGTCACGAGTACCGAACCAATCTTGATTTTCCCCGACTGTTTCGGACTTAAAACCAGTTGATAAACCATCTGGTTCAAAACATCACCTCTTTTTGCATCGAGCACGATCGTGTTCTGCTCCGATGCGGTTCCGATGATGTCGAATTTGGAGAGATCGGGCATTCTGAGCGGCGTTTCCTGCTGCATATTTTCACCGCTGATTTCCAGGATCACATTTAGGTTGAAGCGCTGGTTCAGCTTGGCTTCCTTCACGTCAGAGACAGCCAAGGTGACCTGGCTGTATGCAAACAGTGATGAAAAAATTGACAATATGTAGAGTATTCGCTGCTTCATTTACCAGTCCTTCTCGTTGCTTTGCGGCATCGAATAGGAATTTTTGTTGAGGATCCTTTTCGCTGTTTCCCGTTCTTTGTTTTCTACTCTGTTTAGGATTTGGTTTTCTAAGTCTTTCGGCATCTGGTCCGAATTGTTGTTTTTATTTTCGTTCGGGTCTTTTCCTTCGCCTTCGCCTTTGTTCTGTTCACCGCTTCCTTGCTGCTGTTTCGGCGTGTTTCCTTTATCGTTGCCTTGGTTTTGGTCTTTGTTGTCGTCTTTTCCTCCTCCTCCGCCAGAATTGTTTTTCTGCTGCTGTTGCTCTTTTTCCTTCTCTTTCAGCATTGCGATTTCGTAATTTTTACGGATGGTTTCGTTGTACGGATCCTGTTTCAGCGCCTTTTTGTAGAGTTGGGCGGCTTTTTCGGAATCGTTCATCATCATTTGGGAATTTCCCAGGTTGTAGAGTGCCGCAGCTTTGTCGGGGAGGGTTTGCGAAAGTTTTTCGGCTTTTTCGAATTCGGCTTTTGCTTCTTCGTATTTGCCGCTTTTGTAGAGGGAATTACCAAGATTGTAGTGCGCCGTGAATTCTTTTTCGTTCAGTTTCGCGGCTTCCATATATTTTGAGGAAGCAGATTCGTAGTTCTTTTTGTCGAACTGTTGGTTTCCTTTAAAAATGAGGGTTTTGTAACTTTCCTGTGCAGAAAGAAACACCATTCCGAAAAGCACCAATACTGCCGATAAAATAGCATTTGTGTTCATTACTGCAAAATTATTCCTTTAATTGTTAAGGTTGAAGCACGAAACTGTTAAATTTCGGTTAAAATCCTGCTTAAACACGTTGATTTATAGTTAAATATTAAACTCCCTTTTCGGATTGAGGAGAAGAATCAGCAAAAAGAAAAAGATGGAGACACCCAAAAAATATTGGTAATAATGAATGGCGTTCTGCGACTTCACGATACTTTCTGATGAGGTGGAAGTTTTCTTCAGTCCGTCGATAATTTGAGCGGTCGCATTGTCGAGGTTGTTTCCATCCACATAGGTTCCGCCTGTTTCGGCGGCGATATTCTGCAGCGCGTTGATCTGTCTTTTAGAAATCACGGTTTGTCCCGTCATATCGTTTTTGTAGCCCATCAACTGACCGAAAACGTATTCGGGAATCGGCGCGCCTTCCTCTGTCCCAATTCCGACGGTGATCACAGAGATTCCTTCGCGGTTGGCTTCTTTGATGGCGGCTTTTTCATTTCCCTCATTGTCTTCGCCGTCGCTCAACAAAACGACCTTTCTTGAACCTTTTGCCACGTTTTTGAATTTTTCGGCAACAGTTTTCATCCCGCTCAGGAAATCTGTTCCCTGTATTTTTATGATGTTGGTTTCGATTCCGCCGATATAGGTTTCTGCTGCAGTAAAGTCTGTGGTTAAAGGCATTATTGATGATGCCTCACCCGCAAAAACTACAATTCCCACCTTGTCGTTGGTCATCTTGTTCATGGTTTGGACGATGATGTTTTTCGCTTCGTCCAAACGGTTGGGTTGCACATCCTGTGCATTCATCGAGTTGGAGACATCGAGCAGGAAGATCACATTGTTCATCTTCTGCTTAGTCTTTACTTCTTCGGAACCGCTCAGCAAATCAACGATGGAAAGAACCAGAAATAGCGTCGCAATCAAGTAAAGAACGGGTAAAACTTTGGAGAAACCCGATTTTTTTTCAAACAAAGTTTCCTGGAAACGGCTTTCAGCGAAAGTGTCTTTTCTGCGGTTTTTCCACCTCACGAAATTCAGCATCAGAAATCCGAGCAGCGGCAGAAGCAACAGCAGCGATAAATACCAATAATTTCCTAAGTACCAGTTCATTTAGAGGGTTTGGAGTTTGAGGTTTGAGGTTTGACGTTGTTTGAGGTTATTTGAGGTGGTTTGATTCGAGTTTCGAGTTTCAAGTTTCAAAACATAATTGTCACATTGTTAAATTGTTACATTGTTAAATTGTTCCATTTCCAAATTTCCAAATTATCAAATTTCCAAATTTTCTTCAGCTTAAAAACTTATAAAACACCCATCTCAACAGTGCATCCAAAAGCAGTATCGCCAAAGCGATCCACAGAAATTGCCGGAAATATTCCTGGTAATTGTAGAGCTTGGTGGTTTTCAGTTCGGATTTTTCGAGGTGGTTGATTTCGTTATACACTTCCTCCAAACTTTGGTTGGAGGTAGCGCGGAAATATTTTCCGCCCGTAGTTTCTGCAATTTCGCGCAGAACGGGTTCGTCGATTTTCACTTCTACTTCGTTGAAAACCAAATCACCGAAAATATCTGTTTGAGTCGGCATCAGTGCATAACCGTTGGTTCCGATTCCGATGCTGTACACCTTGATGTCGTTGGATTTTGCCAATTGTGCGCCGATTTGCGGCGGCATCGCATTTTCAATCGTATTTACACCGTCGGTCATCAGAATAATGATTTTCGATTTCGCTTTGCTGTGTCGCAAATGACTTACCGCAACCGAAAGTCCTTCTCCAATCGCTGTTCCTGGCTGCAGTTCGAGCGGATTCAGATTCTCGAGTTCGTCCAGAATAATTGCTTGGTCGGAAGTGACGGGAACTTTAGTGAAAGCTTCTCCGGAATACGTCACCAAACCAATTCTGTCGCCTGGTCTTTGATTGACAAATTTTTTGGCGATTTTCTTCAGCGCGGTCAATCGGTCAGGTTCCAAATCTTTTGCTAACATACTGAGCGAAACATCGACGGAGAGCATAATGTCGATGCCTTTCGAGTCGTCATCATTTTGCGACACGGCGAAAGTTCGCGGACGAGCCATTGCGATAATCAGCGCGGAAAGGATGAGGTATTTCGAAATCTTCAGCAGAAAAAGGACAAAGAGAATTCCTTTGTTTTCCTCCATTTTCGCAGTCGTCGGAACTTTGATTCCCGTCCGTTTCTTTTTCCTCATATCAAGGATCAGAAGCGGGATAAACGCCAAAAACAGCAGCAAAAACCACGGGCTGTAAAACTCGAAATTCATTAAATCAAAATTCATTTATACGCCTGTTCTTAATTGTTCTGCCTCCAAATCTTTGGACGAGCGTTTCACAAAATTCTTAATGTCTTCAAAATCCTTCGACATCGTTTGCTGGTCGGGGAAAGTCTTGGCAAATTTCACCAGGTCTCCCCGCACAAAAACTTCTTCCACGATTTTTTCATTTTGGGGGGAAATGGTGTTGTTGAGTTTCATCACATCGATCAAATCGTCGGTCAGCAATACATCTGCGGGAATTTTGTACTGTTTGGTGATAAAGTTTCGCGAAATATCGATCAGCTCCACATAGAACATACGGAAGTCGCCATTCTCGATAAACTTTTTCTTTCTGAGTTTCTCCAGATCCTTCAAGGTTTGGTTGGTCATCATCACAGGCGAAGATTTTCTTCGTTTCGCATATTTCACAATGTTCCAGATGATGAAGATGAGTGCAAGGAGCGTCAGTATTCCCAAAATGTACCATTTGTAAAGTTCCCAATAATCTTTCACATCGAGTTTTACCTCTTTGTTTTTCATAATGTCGTTGATCTGGTCGCCTTTCTGCGCGGTATTGATCACTTCAACTTCGTAGGGAATTGTGTGGTAAAGCTGGTCGCCAATTTTGAAATCCAAAGCGGGAATGGTGAATTTTCCTTCCTCAAAGATCTGGAATTCCACCGTCCGTTCGTACATATCCATCTGTTTGCTGATGCTGTCCTTCACCGTTTCAAAATGGAAGGGAAGCAGCTCGTTTTTTGGGGAAGACTGCACATCTTTCCCCTGAAGATTGGAAATGTTGACTTTATAAATGCCCACTTCTCCCAAAGCAAGCGTCTTCTTGTCGAGTTTAGACCCGAGAACCTGCGAGAAAGCTAAAACGCTAAGGAAACTGAAAATGGTAAATAATATTTTTTTCAAAATCTTTTCTTTTTTCAAATGAGACACGCGATAAATCGAGTCTCTACACAAAATTATCGTTTCTGAAAATACTGATACAGAAACTTCGAATAATCTTCCCCCGTATTGATATTCATAAAACTTGCCGACGAATTTTCAAAATCTTCTGTTACCTGTCTTACTTTCTGTTTTTGGTTTTCGGCGAAAACATAACGCCATCTTGCACTGGAAGTATTTGCCCAAACCTGTTTCCCCGTTTCCGCATCGGTGAAAAGCGCGTAACCGATGTCAGGAATCTCATTGTCTTTTTCATCAAAAATCCTCATTCCGAGGAGTTGGTGCTTTTTCGAGGCGACCCTCAGAATCTTTAAATCATAGGAATCCTCAAAATCCGAAAACATAAAAAGCAATGATTTCTTCTTGAAAACACTCATCATATATTGAAGGGCGTCATCGATTTTGGATTCTGCAGGAACATAATCGGCGCTCAGAATCGTACTGATGATCGCCAAAATATGCTTCCTCCCTTTTTGTGGCGGGATGACTTTATAGACTTTGTCGGCGAAGAGGATCAGTCCGACCTTATCATTATTTCCTGCGGCTGAAAACCCTAAACTTGCACAGATTTCGGCAACGAATTCACGTTTCAGCTGGGTTTTGGTTCCGTAATCCATCGACGCAGAAATATCGACCAGGAGCATCATCGTGAGTTCCCGCTCTTCTTCCATCACTTTTACGAACGGTTCGCGAAAACGGGCGGTCTTGTTCCAATCGATCCTGCGGATTTCATCGCCGAACTGATACGGACGAACTTCAGAAAAAGTCATTCCCTGTCCTTTGAATGCGCTGTGATATTGCCCCATCAAAGTCTGCTCCGTCTTTTTTCTCGTACGGATTTCAATCTGCTTAACTTTTTTGATGATGTCCTTGATGTCCATTCTAATGTAAAAATGTATCAATTTAACAATGTAACAATTTTGTGAATTTAAGATTGGTACATTGGTAGATTCTTAGATTGGCAAATTAAATTACGGTGCCTGTTTTTTTAATGATTCCAACGCTGCGATATCGTTCGTTGCTCCGCAACTTGTAACTTTTGCCTTGTTTCTTGCTTCTTGAAAAAGCGGAACTTTTTTACGGTGCCTGTATTTTCCCTAAAATCTTATTGATGATTTCGTCGGCGGTGATTTCTTCTGCTTCGGCTTCGAAACTCAGTCCGATTCGGTGGCGGAGAACGTCTTTTGCGATTTCTTTCACGTCTTCAGGAATTACGAATGCGCGGTTTTTCAGGAATGCGAAAGCGCGGGCTGCAATTGCCAAATTGATGGAAGCTCTCGGTGAAGCTCCGAAACTGATGTAGTTTTTCAGTTCGGCAAGTCCGTATTTTTCTGGGAAACGGGTGGCAAAAACCATATCGAGAATATATTTCTCGATTTTTTCGTCCACATAGATTTGATTGATAAGCTCTTTTGCCTCCACAACATTTTGCAGCGTAATCACAGGTTTGATCTGCGGTTGGTGCGATGTTGCGACCATCTGCATAATTTTTCTCTCGTCCTCGAAATCGGGATAGGTGATCGTGCATTTCAGCATAAAACGGTCGCTTTGTGCTTCAGGTAAAAGATACGTTCCTTCCTGATCGATTGGGTTTTGTGTTGCCAAAACAAGGAAGGGTTTCGGAAGCGGCATTGTTTCATCACCGATGGTTACTTGTTTTTCCTGCATTGCTTCCAGTAACGCCGACTGCACTTTCGAGGGAGCACGGTTGATTTCGTCCGCAAGAACAAAATTGGCGAAGATCGGTCCGCGCTTGATGGAGAAATCATTGTCTTTAATATTGTACATCATCGTTCCCACAACGTCGGCGGGAAGAAGGTCGGGTGTAAACTGAATTCTGGAAAAGTCGCCGTGAACCGCATCCGCCAAAGTTTTGATCGCCAAAGTTTTCGCCAATCCAGGAACTCCTTCCAAGAGAATGTGTCCGTTGCCGAGAAGTCCGATCAACAGGCGATCCACCATATATTCCTGTCCGATAATTGCCTTGTTGATTTCCTGTTTTAAAAGCGAAAAAAAGTAATTCTGCTCCCTTACTTTTTCTGTCAATTGTCTGATATCTTCCGCTTGATGTAGTTCTGACATAGGTTTCCTAAAATTTAATCGGTAAATTTCTAATAATTACCGATGCTAATCAACACAATTAATGCCAATATAGCGTTAAACTTTGTTAAAAAGAACGGCGTCCACAACTTAAATAAGAAGATAAAGCCAATGAGAGCTGGTCACTTTTGCCTTTGGACTTGAATTTTTGCTCCTCGGACTTCGCTCTCCCATCTCCCATCTTCCATCTTCGGTCTTCGTACTTCGGACTTCCATCTTTTTTCACTACTTTTGAAGCATAAAACTCTCGAAATGAACTATCATTTTCAGGCACACCGACAGGTGCGGAAAAACCTGCTCGAAATCCTTCAGCAAAATTCACTTCAGGACCTGCTCTTAATTCCCGACGGTTTCAACAACAATATGTACTGGAACATCGCGCACACCGTTGCAACGCAGCAGTTGTTGTGCTATTACCTGAGCGGAAATCCCTTCAGGATCGATAAATACTGGATTGAAACCTACAAAAAGGGAACGCTTCCCAACCTAAACGTGCAACAGTCGGAAGTGGATGACCTCTGTTTTCTGCTTACGGAAACTTCAAAAATCCTGATGAAGGATTACGACGCCGATTTCTTTTCCGACTACACTCCTTATACCACCAGTTTCGGTTTGGATCTTAAGAACATCCAGGATGCGATCATCTTCAACAATATGCACGAAAGCTTGCATTACGGTTATGCGATGGCGCAGAAGCGGGCGATTCTTGGGGAGAAGTTTTAACTTAATTAATAAATAATAATGAATAATTAATAATTGGTTGTAAAAGCAAACGAAGTTTGATCAATCTTGAGTTAAGCATTATTCATTATTAATTCTTCATTATTCCTTACAAAAAATATGAAAGACGACTTTATTTTCGGTTTGCGCCCTGTAATCGAAGCGATTGAAGCGGGGAAAACCATCGACAAGATATTTTTGCAGAATGCTTTGCAGGGACCGATTTACGCGGAACTGAAAGCGCTTCTAAGCAAGCATAAAATCCGCCCGAACTACGTTCCCGTGGAGAAGCTGAACCGCTTCACCCGAAAAAATCATCAGGGAGTGGTGGCTTTTATTTCCGATGTGCCGTTTGAAAAAATCGAGGACGTGCTCCCGCAACTTTTTGAAGAGGGAAAAACTCCCTTTCTCCTAATTCTTGACCGTTTGACAGATGTAAGAAATTTCGGAGCGATCTGCAGAACCGCGGAATGTGTCGGAATTCACGCAGTGATTTTACCAGAAAAAGGAGCGGCTCCCATTAATTCGGATGCGATTAAAACTTCTGCAGGCGCGATTTACAGCCTAAAAATCTGCAAAGAAAAAAATCTTGCACACGCGGTAGATTTCCTTCAGCAATCGGGAGTACAGGTTTTTGCCGCGACCGAAAAAGCCCAGAAATTAGTTTACGAAGTCGATTTCACCGAACCATGCGCGTTGGTGATGGGAAATGAAGAGACAGGAATTTCCAAGGAAGTGCTTCATCATTCCGATGAGAAAATCAAACTCCCAATCGAGGGAAGAACCCAGTCGCTGAATGTTTCCGTAGCTTGTGGAGCAATTCTTTACGAGGCGGTGAGGCAAAAATTGGGTAAGTGAGTTGGAGTGTGGGTGAGTTGATGAGTGATGAAATTGAGTTTTGCAAATTTATACGATGATGAAATTTCAAATTACAAATAAAAAAAGATTTTTATCTTTATTTAAAATTTGGAAGGATGCAGAAGAACACCGTAACCAAAAGTGACATTAGGAATTATATTCGCGAGGTCATTATCACCAAAATAGAAAAGTTAGAAAAATTCATAGAATTCACTCTTGATGCAAGCCGCGAAATCAAGAAAACTCCGAAATATGACTCAATCCGAGAGGAAATGCAGGAGGAAATCTACCAAATGCAGAAACAGCTTGCCTCGCTGAACGACCTTAGAAGAAATTTGACAAAAGTTCTGAATACGCCAACCGACAAAGTCCAGCTCGGTTCAGTGGTGTTTACCAACAAAGCAAGATTTTATATATCAGTTTCGCTGGGCGAGTTTTTCTTTGAAGGAGACCGTTTCTATGCGATTTCTGAAGAAAGTCCGATGGCAAAAATAATGTTCGGCAAAAAACAGGGCGACTCTTTTGTGCTCAACAATATTAGTCAAACCATCGAAGAGGTAATGTAATATGGAAGATTCAAAGCCGACTAAGCAAGAAAAAGCTGCCATTCTAAAAGGGATTATCAAATCCAGACGAAGCGTCTTTCCGAAAAACTATTCTGATGAAAAAATTGATGATGAAATTCTAGAAGAAATTCTTGAATCCGCCAATTTTGCCCCGAATCACAAGCGGACAAAACCTGTCCGTTTGAAAGTCTTTCGTGGCGAAGAAAAATCGAAATTCGGACTTAAACTGGCAGAAATCTACAAATCTACAACGCGACCAGAAGTTTTTCTTGAGAAAAAATACATCGACATTACCAATAAAATTTCGAAGACCGACACGTTATTGGCTATTTGTGTGAACTTCAGTGGTTTGGTTCCCGAATGGGAGGAAATTGCTTCTGCCGCAATGTCTGTGCAGAATATGTATCTTACTTGTACGGTTTACGGAATCGGATGTTATTGGAGCACGCCTGGAATGATTGTCCATCTTGGCGATTTTCTTGGTCTTGAAGAAAACCAGCGGTGCATCGGTCTTTTTTATATGGGTAAAGTCAAAGAAGATCAGTCTTCGTAAACCACATATTTCGTGCGAATTTTTTCGAAAGCATCTAAATCTTTTTGCCAAGATTGTCTAATTTCTACTTCAGTTTTACCTGCGATAATCTGCTTTCTCAGTTCGTCGGTTCCTGCGAGTTTGTCGAAAAACAGATTTTTTAGAAAGAAATCCTGTTGCGGGTTTTTGTAATTTTTGTAGGCGTTTAAAAGCCAGTCCAAATTCAGCTTCCTGAGTTCTTCTGGATGTTTAGAGAGGTTTTCGCCATAACAAAGTTTGCCATTCAGGAATGGATCTTTTGCACCATAGTTTGGTTTTGGGGTGAATTTGTAGGGCAGATTTTTCGTCCACGGACTTCCATAAATCTGGAAAGGTAAATCCGTTCCGCGACCTACGGAAACCTGCGTTCCCTCAAAGAAACACAAGCTCGGATAAAGATTGATGGATTTGTCATTCGGAAGATTTGGCGAAGGTTTGTCTGAGATTTTGTAGCGTTGTTTTTTGTGGTAGTTCATCATCGGAATCAAAGTGTATTTTGCTTGAATTCCGTTTTTGAGCCACTTTTCGCCATTTATCATTTTGCCGTATTCGCCAATCGTCAAACCATAAACAACGGGAATATTGTGCATTCCGACGAAACTTTTCCATTGGTCTTTTAAGGCAGGGCCGTCAATATATCCGTCGTGTGGATTTGGTCGGTCCAGAACCATTATTTCGACATTGTTTTCCGCTCCAGCTTCCATTACATAAGTCAAAGTGGAAATATAGGTGTAAAAGCGTACGCCAACATCTTGAATATCAAAAACGACCAAATCGATTCCCTTCAATTGTCCAGGAGTCGGTTTTTTGTTGCTTCCGTAAAGTGAGACAATTGGGATTCCTGTCTTGGAATCCACTCCGTTTTTTACGTGCTCACCTGCATCAGCATCACCGCGAAACCCGTGTTCGGGGGCGAAAATGGTTTTAATCTTAATAGTGTTTTTAACGAGGAAATCTACCAGAAAAGTTTTGTCGTTGAGCAATCCGGTTTGGTTCGTAACGACTGCAATTGTTTTATTTTTAAGCAAAGGAAGATAAAGTTCGGGTCGGTCTGCACCTGTTTTAAAGCATTGCTTATCGGTGTTTTGTGCTGAAACGGTGGTTTGAAAGCTAAAATAAATCAACACAATCAGAAATAAATTTTTAATTTTGGACATTAAATTCATCTGTTTGAAATTTCCATTATACTTTTCCAAAAAAATAGCGTTTTCCAAAGATAACAAAAATAATCTCTCGCGGATTATTGTCTTTATTGGTCGGCTTTCTGTAGCTTTGGGTGTGATTGTTTCGCTGATCACGGTATCTACTGGAATCGGTTCGAAAACTGCGATCAAGGAAAGAATGGCCGATTTTTCGGGACACATTTCTATCAAGTCGGAAAAGTCGAATAACTCTTACAATTCTTCGCCATTGAGTACGGAAGGTCTTCAAATTCAAAAAATTAAAGAACTTCCTGATGTCGCATCGTTGCAAGAATATGTTACCTCAAGCGGAATCTTGCGTAAGGAGCACAATTTTGCTGGAATTATTTTTAAAGGAATAGGACCTGATTTTGACCACGAAAGATTTAAGAAATTTTTGATTGAAGGGAAAACTCCAAGAGTGAAAGAGGGGGTTTATAATGGAGGTGTTTGTATTTCTTCAAAGTTGGCGTCGGATCTGCATTTAAAAGTTAAAGACAGTATCGTTGCGATCTTTTCAAAAGAAGATCAGAAACCGCTTTACAGAAAATTCGAGGTAGTAGGAATTTACAAGACCGATATTAAAATGATTGACGACCTTTTCGTTATCGGTGGAATCAATCACGCGCGAAAAATTCAGGGAATGAATGACAGCGAAATTGGTGGGATTGACGTGTTCCTCAAAAATATTAACGATATCGATAAAGACGCACCTGCTGTTGATAAACTCTCAGGATACAAAAACTACACTGTAAAAGCAACCGAAGAATATCCACAAATTATGGATTTTATTTCGATTTTTGATACCAACATCGCGCTGATCATTGCTATCATGCTTTTTGTGGTCATCATCAATATAGTGATGGTACTTCTGATTCTGATTATAGAAAGGACTAATTCGATCGGGATGCTTAAAACATTGGGAGCAAGTAACGGACAAATCAGGACGATTTTCATCAACTATACTTTGCTCATTATGATTCCTGGGCTGGTTTTAGGGAATTTGATTGGTCTTGGTTTTCTGCTACTCCAGAAATATTTCAGCATCATTAAACTAAATCCCGAAAATTACTATATAAGTACGGTTCCTGTAGATCTGAACATCTTCTATATTCTCGCAATTTCGTTGGGAATTCTAGTGGTATCGGCAATTTCGCTCATCTTGCCGAGTTACCTGATCAGTAAGATTTCGCCAGTGAAAGCAATTAAATACAATTAATAAAATCTTTTAAAAAAAAATCATTCGGTGGAGATTGACTATTTTTGTCGCTCCAAAAAAAGAAATACGCACAATGAAATATGCAGAAAACATTCTCGAAACTATAGGAAACACACCTCTTGTGAAACTCAACAAGGTTTTAGGTGAAGATTTCCCTGCTTTGGTTTTGGCAAAAGTAGAAACATTTAACCCTGGAAATTCTGTGAAAGATCGAATGGCGCTTAAAATGATCGAAGACGCTGAGAAAGACGGCAGATTGAAGCCAGGAGGAACCATTATCGAAGGAACGTCTGGAAACACTGGAATGGGATTGGCTCTGGCTGCAATTGTGAAAGGATACAAATGTATCTTTGTGACAAACTCGAAGCAGTCCAAAGAAAAATGTGATATTTTGAGGGCGGTAGGAGCGGAAGTAATCGTGTGTCCGACTGATGTGAAACCAACCGACCCGCGTTCTTACTATTCCGTTTCAAAAAGATTGGCTACAGAAACCGAAAACGGGTGGTACGTGAATCAATACGACAATTTATCGAACAGGGAAGCGCATTACGAATCAACCGCGCCCGAAATTTGGGAGCAAACGGACGGAAGAATCACGCACTTTGTGGTAGGAGCGGGAACGGGTGGAACAATTTGCGGCGTTGGTAAATTTTTAAAAGAAAAGAACCAAAACATCCAGATAATCGGCGTTGACACATTTGGTTCGATCCTGAAAGAATTTCACGAAACTGGTGAAATACATTACGATCACGCCTATACTTATATTACAGAAGGAATCGGCGAAGACATTATTCCTGAAAATTACGATATGTCGGTAATTGACCATTTCGAGAAAGTGACGGATAAAGACGGAGCCGTTTACGCCCGGAAACTTGCAAAGGAAGAAGGGATTTTCTGCGGTTACTCTGCAGGAAGTGCTATTTCTGCATTGGTACAGATGAAAGATCAGTTTACAAAAGATGACGTGGTTGTAGTATTGCTTCACGACCACGGTTCAAGATATGTCGGGAAAATTTATAATGACGACTGGATGAAAGAGCAGGGTTGGCTCTGAGCACCAATTTACTAAAAGTATTACTTCATAACATTAATGCTGGATTTCTTAGTCCAGCTTTTTTTTAAGCACCAGAATAAATTCAAAACAGGTGTAAGGTGCATCATGATAATTACTTAGACAATTTCCATCTTATTCTCGAATTTCGCACTTCGTATTTCGTATTTCGTACTTTGTACTTTGTACTTTGTACTTTGTACTTTGTACTTTGTACTTTGTACTTTGTATTTCGTCCTTCTAAAAGCTTGCTTTCACCTGCACCGATCCGATATGAATGGTTCGTTCACCAGAATTTCTTCCCTCATAATTGATGTTCAGCTGGATTAAAGACGAAATTGCCTGCTGAAAGAATACACTCCAAACTTGGTTTTTGCCCGGTTTCAGTCCGTCGAGCATTTGGTTTCCGACTAATGAAAAACTATTCCCTGTGAAGTTGTTGTTGATAAACGAAAAACTTCCGCGAACCGAAGTCTTTTTCCGTTCCCATTGTAAACTACCTGTAAGATCGAAAGTTTTCAGAAGCTCTTCACCATCCGTTCTTTTCTTTTGCCTTAAAGCGGACGAAAGTTCTGCCTGAACCGCTTCCGTCAACTTGTACGTCGCTTTCGGTCTCGTCTCAAAATTATTTAATAGATAATCCCTGGTTTTAAAAAGTTGTGATGAATTGGAGATTTGATGCAACGAATTTTCCCAATCAATCCGAAATTCCTTATTGAACCAATATCCGATATTTAGAAAGTTTGAAGTTTGCGACCGCTCTTCGTTGCTGAAATTGGCATTAATGAGGTTTTGGCTGTCCACAAAGCGGTAACTTCCGTTCCAACCTGATTTGTCGGTGGGGTTGAACTGCGCTGAAGCAAGGATATTTTGATTTTTCAGTATTTGGTCACTGTTTTTCTCAAAAGGATTCCAAACCAATACCTTGTCTTTTTTGAAGAATGAGTTTTGGGAATTTAGGGAGATATTAAAATTCCATCGTTTCAGAAACCTGTTTTCCGAATTGAAAATCACGGATGGATTCACAAACAAAGCAAGCTGCATTTTGTTTTTGTTGGAGGGGAGATAATTCACGGTATTGGTGTAAACTCTGATATACTGTGCCAAATCTGCATATTCCGCAATTTCGAACTCGTCGAGCTGTTGGATTCCGTCGCCGTTGTAGTCGGTCCATTTGTAGATTCCCTGTCCGTCGGTTACTTTGATGTACTGAAATTCCCGCAGTGCTTCCTGTCCGTTTCCGAGTTCATAAAATGCCTGCAAACGCATCCCGTTTTTAAAAAGCTGTTGATTGTATAAGATATTTCCCACAACAAAATCCTGGTTAAACTGGTTCGCAAAATCCTGTTGCTGGTAATAGAATTTGCGGTAGTGAACCAAGGCGTTCAGCGTAGTTTTTTCAGTTTTAATAATTTGGCTTTCCGCCATTAATCCCAAAATGTGGTTCATATTTTCAAGCGCATTATTCCGAATCGAATCGTTGTCGCGAAAGTAAAGTTTGGTTAAAAGTTTCGTTCTTGCAGAGTCGCCAATTTTCTTCTGCACGAAAATTTCTTTCCAACTGAAACTTGAGACGTCATATTTTTCAGTTTCGTTGAATTTCTTCAGGTTATGCTCCATATTTCCGCCAATTCCCCAACTTCCTTTTTTTCCAGTGTATTCAGAAATTACTCCGCCGCGGATAAATTTGGTGTTCTGCAAATTTGCCTTTGTGTCGAGATAAGAAAATTTTCCTGTAGTGTTAATTTTCCCTTTGACCCAAGCAAAATCCAGATCGTTTTTCAGTCCTTTGTAGGAATCTTTCTCGTCCAGATAATTCATCCTATAATTAATGAAGGAAAGGTTTTTCCATTGGTTTAGGAAGCTGAAAATGAATCTGTTCTGTGTTTTTTGGTTAAATTCCTGAAGAAGGTTGAAGTCCCGTGAAAACTCCACGTCATTGATCCTGTCGAGAATATGGAACCGTGAACTGATTTGCTGGAATTCGAAGGACGGTGTTCCTTTCCAGTTATTCTTGGTGAAAGTTTTGTTCCCAAAGATTCTTCCTGCATAACCGATATTCTGTTCGGAATCTCGGGAAGAAAAAAGGTTCGGGTCGTAGTTGCTCAGCGAAAAATCAGTCCCGATTCGCCCATTATTGAGCAAAACCTCCGTATTGGTAGAAAAAACTTGGGATTTCTGTGGAGCTGGAAGTTTTCTCACCGCTCTGTAATCACCGAGATTAGTGCCTACATATTCGAAAACGCGTCCGTTATTGGTGGTTTGTTTCAACCGGTAGTCGCCGAGGTTTTGCCCGAAATAGGTAAATGCGACCTGGTAAAGCGTCAAACTCTGGTCGTTGGAGTGTTCGTAATAATTTCCGTTTGGATTTTGCACCAATTGATAAAGGATTTTATTCACGTCAAACTCTGAAATCGTTCCGGAAGGCGCATACATCAGTTCGGGATTATTTCCAGCATTTGCCAAAATCTGCTCTTCTTCCTTTGTTAGGTTTAAGGAAAGCGGCGCGTTCTTATTGTCATTTTCCAAAAACCAGTTGAACCCGAATTTTACTTTTTCTCTTTCGTGGCGTATTCCGCCGGTTACGACGAATCTGTTGTAGTTTCTGTTGGTATAGTTGTAGGAAATGGTGATGAAATTCTGTTTGAAGATTGGTCGAAAGCTGGTAAAAGTCACTTCCCCTGTATTGTAGTTGATGAAATAATCCTGGTTTTCGCCGCGTTTCATTAAAATACCGTCGATAAATACCTGTTCGGAGCCGGAAATTATGGTGATGAACTGTTCGCCGTTTTTGCCATTCAGCCGGTACGGTCCCTGATTTCCTTCCACTCCCTGAAAACGGATTCGGTGAAATTCGCTTCTTGCAACTCCCGCAGAAACATCAACGAAGGTTTTGTTTTGATTTCCGAAATTGGTTTCAAACTCCAGTCCCATACTTCTTCTTTGAAATCTTCCGAAATAGGTTTGGTTGTCGAGCAAGTCGAGGTGTCCGGCTCTGAGAATCGATTTTTCCTTCATATTGAGCTGGATATAGACTTTGTCAAATTCTTCCAGCGTCTGTGTGTATCCGTCGGCTTGGATGGGGAGATTGTGGTCGGAAATACTTGCGAGAATAGAGATATCTTTCGACAATTTACCCGAAATCTGCATATCCATCGAGCTTTGCACGCTTTGGCCTTGATTATTGCCGAATGTGATTCCTCGGATAATGGAACCTTTCGACTGCAGGTCGCCCAAAATTTGTGATCGGGTATTTTTTACCAGTACTCCTTCATCTACAATGATCTTGTTTCTGGTTCTGATAAAGTCGAGCGTATCTTTAGAGAAAACATCTTTATTGATTTTTGCGGCAATAATCGAATCTCTTTTTAGCGAATCTTCGGGAATGTTGGGATTCTTCCACATGAAAATTTGGGCATTAATTAAACTAAAGCCCGAAAAAAAAAGGAAGAAAAAAAATATTCTTTGAATCAAAATCCACGCAAATGCTTGGTGTAAAAGTAACGAAAAACCTTTGTTAATATTACGGTTGGATATTTAACAATTATTTAACCCTTTAATTATGGTAATTGTAAAATTCGTTGTATTTTTGCGGTGTAAAATATTAACAATTAAAATTTGAAACAATGAAAAAACTTTATTCATTATTTGCAGCTGTAGTGATTGCTGCAACGGTTAGTGCGCAGGGAACGGAAGGATTTAGTTCTCAAGCAAATACTACTGGTACTAATTATACCACAGTTAACTTCACAGGTATGGATAATACAACTTGGGCTTTAGCTCTTGCAAGGATTGTGGACACCTCTGCAAACTATGCGATTACGGGATCCACTGCTTTGATGAACGCCAATGGTACAATCACAATTACTTTTGGTAGTGGTGTTGGAAATTTGAAATTCCAGTATATGAAGGCGTTTACTGGCGGTACTGCAAGAAGTATTCAGGTTTCCGTAAATGGAACTATTGTTAATACAACTCCTACTTTTGGATCAGGAAGTGGAGCTCAAACGACAGTTTATGATTATTCCTACGATATCAACAGTAGTGGAAGTACAGTAGTTGAAGTTAAGGTTCTTGGAGCACAAACTTCTCTTGACAATTTTGTTTGGACAGCTGCTCCAACAATGTCAGTTACCGACATCAACGCTGCTAAAGCAAGCTTGGTTAAAAACACTTTGGTTAATAACACCATCAACTTCGCTGCTAAAGCTGACGTGAAAATCGTGAACATGAACGGACAGGTTGTGAAAACAGCTTCTGTAAACGAAAACACAACTCTTGACGTTTCTGCACTTACTAAAGGAACTTACATCGTAACCGGTGTGGTAAACGGTAAAGCGGTTTCTGAAAAAGTAATAAAAAAATAATCTCTTTCGATCGATAAATCTAAGGTTGCCAATTATCGGCAACCTTTTTTTGTTAGAATGTTAACAAAATTTATTAGACTTTAGTCTATTTAATAAAAACTAATGCGTAAATTTGTATTCCAAAGAATAAGTAACAATTTAAAATTTAAAACAATGAAAAAAATCTTTACAATTTTAAGTATTGCGGCAATTGCTTCATTATCTGCTCAAAATTTATTAGTGAATCCAGGATTTGAAACCTGGACAGATCCAGCTGCGAAACCAGATGGTTGGAACGCGATGAACGGAGGTTCTAAAGAAACAGTTACCGTACATTCAGGTGTTAATTCCGTTAAATTAATTCCGGTTGCTCCAAATACAAATGCAAATATTGCGGCAGTAGATGTACCTGCAACTGAAAACACACAATATTCTGTTGGATATTGGGTTCTTGACAATGTTGCAAATTCAAGAGGAAGACATTGGATTCAGTTCAGAACAGCTTCAGCAAACATTACACCAGGAGCAGGCGGAGCAGCTTTTCAGCCATCTACCTACACTTCAGATGCTCCACAGTGGGTATTTGTTAGCGCAACTGCAACAACTCCGGCTACAACAACAATTTTAAGATTTGATTACAGAGTTTATTCTCAAAACAACATCATCACAGATCCAATTTATTTTGACGACGTTCAGTTAGTTCAAGGTGCTTTGGCTGTAACAGATGTGAATTCCTTCGACAAAGCAATTAAAATGAACACTATCGTTGGAAACGAATTAAGAGTAATTCTTCCGGCAAGAGCTACCGTAAACATCTATTCTGCAGAAGGAAGATTGGTAAGTTCAAACAGAGTAAACAGCGGAGAGGCAATCAATACTTCTTCCCTTGCAAAAGGAAACTATATCGTAACAGTAAGTGACGGTTCTGCAACTATCAGCAGAAAAGTGATGAAAAACTAATCATTAGTTTTATAAAGCATTTGAAAGCCGCTTCAGTGAAGCGGCTTTTTTATGTCGATATTATGGAAAATGGTTGGTTTACATGCTTCGAGAACCTCAGCATGACAGGAAAGAGTTTCTTATTAAGAAAAGTGAAAGAAAAGTGAATGGTGAATTTGCTTCGCAGTGAATAGTGAATCTAAAAAAACCTCAAACCTCAAACTCCTGTCCCGCAAATGCGGGATCAAACCTCAAACCTCTTAGAACCATCCTCTCCTGAAATAATTGGTGATCGCCGAGAAATTCATCACCAAAGTAAAGCGGATTCTCTTTTGGTAATCCTTAAACGACGGTTCGAAACCGAGCGAACTCTGCACCGGGAAATACACTTCCAGAAAATCGGGGATCACTTTCACCTTCACTCCCGAATCCCAGATGAATTTCGCATCCATCGATTTGCTTTTGTACATTCCTGCATCTGCGTAAACATTGAACCAGCGCCAAACGTGCGAGTCCACATTGAAACTGGTGATCCATTGGTTTGCGCTGTTTCCGAGATAAGATTTAAAGCCGCCTTCCGCAATGACCATCTGCTGCGACAAAATTCCCGACGTGGCGCTCTGTCCCAGAAGTCCGTAAGAGAAAGCATAGTTTGAAACCCTGGAAATTCCATAATCGAAAAGATTATTTTTGGTATAGTTCGTCAGGAAGTATCCGCCAAACCAACGGAAGCTGATTTTCTTGTCTTTGGCAAATTCCCAACGGTAAAATGCCTCCGCAGAAATTTTCTGGAAATCTTCCATAAACTGGAAGTTCGTGCTGAAATATTTCTCGTGGATCAGTCGCCGATCCGAATATCCGTAACCGATATTCCAAAGATTGTATCGCGAGTACTCGTTTTCTGCAATCATTTTTGGAGTCAGGTCTTTGTCAAAGTAATTGTAGGATATTCCCAAGTTCCTGCCGATATCACTTCTCGGGTTTTTGGCAAAGCTCATTCCGGCAAATGCACTGAATTTTCGGTAGCTCAAACTATAATCGTAATGAAAGTAGGAACCGCTCAGTCCCAAATCCAAACTTCTGAAAAAACTTTCCGCGGGCTGAAAAGAGTAGGAGAGTCCGCCGGAACCGGTCAGTTTTCCTGTTCCCGTGCTGAAGTATGGCGTGAACGAATAATTAAATTTCCTTTCAAAAAGCGAGGAGTTCCTGAAATTCAAACCCATCAAAATTTTGTCGTAAGCATTGAAATTTACCCGCGGATTCAGGTAAATCTCATTGAATTCAGGATTGGGAATATCCTTGAAGAGCTTGAACTTAATTTTCTTGGTGTTGGCAAAAAGTCCTCTCGTGTAACGGTAATTGTCGCGAAAATTATTTTCCGGGAAAATATACTCGTTATTAACTACAATTTTCTCGGCATCTGATTGCGGGATATTGTAGGTTTTCGGTTCTGTGGAGTCGTCGGTGTCGAACCAAAACTCGTGTTTCTTGCCGTTTTTGCTTTGGGTTTCGACTTTAAATGGAATTTGCTGCACGGTGTTTTTGCGGATTTTCACCTGAAATTGGTCGCCGTTTTTTTTGTAGCGTTTAAGGTCGAAGTTGGTGCGGTTTTTCTGCTGGATGAATTTTTCCAGAAACTCGGATGAATAACTGGAAGCTAAAGTCAGCTGATCCAGAAAATCCTTGCTGTCGATGGGTTTCCCGTTATTTTTTTCCACGTAGCTTCGCACGAAGTCCTCGAATTTTTCATGCTCCATTTTTTCGGCGATAAAGAAAAAAATGTTCCCCATCTCGAAGTGGCTGATTGCCGTCGCATTGAAGTTGCTCAGTTTATCAAAAGGTTCCGAAATCTTTTGATCCATATTCTGGGTCATAATGTACTGGTACGCTAATCCGTATCGTTCGGAAAGTTTCAAATCTGCGGCGTGAAAAAGTTTCAGCGGCTTCAACCCAAAAATGTCGAAGTTTTCCGGCAGTTTTCCAAGGAGTTTTTCATCTTTGTAATACCGGTCGATGTACTGAATTTCGAGATAGGTTTTCAGTCCGTTGATCAGCCAGTGGTCTTTGTTTTTTTCGAAGGTAAATGACTGCTCCACAACATCTTTCGCCAAAATACTGAAATAGTTGAGGTCGGTTTTCTGCGATTCTGTAAAAAGTTCCCACTTGAATTTCCAGAACCTGACATCGTCGGTTCCAGTGAAGTTTTCAGCATTCTTTAACTTTTCACTAATGAAGATTTTCTTGGGCAAGAAACCTGTTTTGGTTTTAATGAAATTCAGTTGAAGCGGTAAATAGAATTCCAGGTTTTCCGATTCTTCGCGTGTTAGTTCATATCCGAAATCGATCTTTATATTTTCACCATCCACAGGAATTTCCATTCGGTGAAATTTGTTTTGCGAAATAAGAAATTCAGGATCGTTCGTCAGTTTTCCTTGAAAATAATTCGGCAGATTTTCGTCTAAGTTGCTTGTCACGTTCCAGTTGGCAGGAATGTCGAGATTCACCGTCCAGTAGATTCCGCGGGTTTGGTTTTCGCCGATATCGATGTAGTGTCGCGGGTTCTGGTTTTCTGTTTCCAAACCATCGGGAACGATGAAGAAGTATTTCAGTAGAAATTGTTTGCCATCAAAACCATATCCAGTAAAGTTTGACTTTGGTAAATTGAGTTGATAATCTAATTCTATTCTTACCTTTTCCCCGGGTTGCAGATTTTGGGTTAAAGGAAGGTAGAGCATTTCACTTTCTGCCAAGAATTTTTCCGGTGCTGAACTTCCAATCCGAAAACTAAAATTTTCTATACTTCCCAATTCATCGGGTTTCGCGAAGTAGAGGTCGCTTTTTCTGTCTTCCAGTTTTCTTTTCAGGAGCGGCGTGTTTCGGTTTTTATACGCTGCAGTCCAGTTCAGTAATTTGATTTTATTTAATGGAGTTCCGGTCGTATTATGCCAAACAATTTCCTGATGCACCTCGATTTGGTTGGAATGTGCTGAAATCCGTGCATTCACATAAACGCTGTCCTGTTGACCAGAAACAGCAATCCACATAATCACCGACAAAATTCCGCACAAAAGTCTTTTCATAGGAAGCAGTTCCAAATATAACGATGTTATTTGAAAATATTATTTAATTTTGGTTTAAAGTTCCCACCATTGGTAAAATTTCGACACATCCTGTTTCTGCTTTCAGTCTTCGCTTTTCAGCGGATCTCTGCACAAGTTGTCGAAACTACCACGCCTTTAATCATCGACGAAAGCAAGTCAACGATCCGAACAAGGTTTGCGCCGCCAAAAGGTTTTTCGTGGGTGCGTGAAGAGCAGGGGAGTTTCAGCGAGTACCTCACTTTTTTTCCGCTCCATCCGCCGAATTTGCCGGTTCGGGATTTTAATATGGTCCCGATCGAAAAGCAGTACAACCATATCGCAATCCTGAATATCGATGTGGGCGACAAAGACCTTCAGCAATGTGCCGATGCATGGATGCGGCTTTATGGTGAATATTTATGGTCGCAGAAAAGGTTCGACGAAATCGGGTTTCATTTCACAAGCGGCCAGTTTCTGTCGTGGAACGATTACAAAAGCGGAATACGCACCAAGGAAGACCGCCGCAAGAAAGTGACCTTTCACAAAACGGGAAAAGTCGATGATTCCTACGCAACATTCCGAGAATACCTCAATATTATTTTCCGCTATGCGGGAACCATTTCTTTGGATAAGGAGGCGGTTCCGGTGCGCAGAAACTACGAAATTAAACCGGGCGATTTTCTCATCACTCCGGGAAGTCCGGGGCACTCGGTTTTCGTTGTTGGAAGAGTCAGAAGCAGCACGGGGAAATATCTTTATCTTTTGGCGGAAAGTTTCATGCCGGCTCAAGACATCCACATCTTGCGAAACCCGAACAACGCCAATCTTTCGCCATGGTACGAACTCGATATCAACGCACCGAAAACGGTAACCGCGAAATACATCTTCAAACCGACTTCAATTAAAAGGTTCCACGCGATCAAGTAGAATAGGATTTCTTTGTGATGATTATTAACCAGTTGTGTAATTAGGATTGAATTTGTATATAGTTAATGAGCAGCCCTTTACAAATGTTTGTCTTAACTAAATGAAACGGCTTTGTGCTCTTCAAATGGCGAGTCTTTTATTAAATTTTTTTATGCGAACTGCGTGGAAAATTCTCGCAAAGCTAAACTAAGCCATATTAATCTTTATTACTCTTTATTACTCAGAAGTAAGCTAAACCAATGCGCTATCGTTTATTTTCAGATAAACAAAGAAATAAACTTGGGAAAAAGCCATTGTTTATCTTGGCTAAGCGTAAGCGCCGTTGTTTGTCTTAAAAATATGAAGAATATAGAATGTTTTTCCTTGTCTATCCTTGCGAGATTTTAAGCGTTGCAAGTTTGTTCAAAAAATATATACTGCCGAGGAAAACATAGGCTTTTACAAGTTTATTGTCTTTCGTTTGTTAAATGAAATGCCTTTGCGCTCTTCAAATACGAAGTCATTTTGTCAAATTTTTCTTTGCGCACATTGCGAGAAACATATACTTGCAAAGAATTTTTGTTTTGGAAAGCAGAAAAGAAAAACTTTGTGTTTATCATTACGCTCTTTTACTACTTTAACTTTACCGCAAAAAAGAAAACGGAAGCAAGGTTTCCCCAACTTCCGTCTTCAACTATGAAAACACAAATGATTAGTCTGCTGTCAGTTCGAAATCACCTTTGATTCTGATCAGGTCGTTGATCATCGGGATTGGGAATTTCGGACCGATTCCGAAGTCGGACCTGTTCAGAGTTCCGGAAACTTGGTAACCGTGAGTGGTTTTTTTGTTCATCGCATTTACGGTCGAACCTCTGTAAACAAGCGTTAAAGTCACCGGTTTTGTAACTCCGTGCATGGTGAGGTTACCGTTGAGCGTATAGAAATTGTTTGCGGTCTTAACGAGTGAAGTGCTCACAAAATCCATCGTTGGATATTTTGCCACATCAAAGAAATCTGCGCTTCTCAAATGGTTGTCTCTCGCTTCAATGTGGGTGTTGATCGAGTTTACATCAACGGTGAAGGTCAGTTTCGAGTTGACGAAGTTTTTTTGGTCGGCATTAATGGTAAGATTCGCTTTGTCAAAATTTCCGGTAATATCGTTGATTCCAAGGTGGATCACTTCAAACTGGATTCTCGAGTGAGCGGGATCGTTTTTAAGGACAAGCTGCCCGAAAGCAGAAACCGAAAATACCAACGCGGTAAAGATTGCAAATAATTTTTTCATAATGATTTTACTTTAAATTGATTTTGTTAAAATTTCTTTGGCAAAGATACCGTGAGTAAAATTTGCCGGCATTGATGTAGGGTAAGAAAAAAGGTGTAGGGTGCAAATGGGTGCAAGGTGCAAATTGTTGCAGTGGTTGCAGTTGTTGCAGTAGTTACAATTGTTATTGATGAAAGTTTCAAGTTTACTCACAAGTTTTTTTATTTTTTTTATTTGAGTTCGTGAATGCTTCGCATTTCAGGTTCCAGGTTTCAAATAGGAATTCACTGCGAAGCTAATTCACTCGAAGAAATTCACCGCGAAGCGAATTCACGCCCCAACTCACCCACACTCCAACTCACCCACTCTTACTCACAATTCCCATCCACATCACAGCTTTCGCCGGAGTTTAAAATTTGTAATCCCTTGTCGCCCTGTGCAAATTCGCTGTAGGATTTCTCTAAAACTTCCAGGAAAAGTTCAGGTTGCTGCGCTCCGGAAACGCCATACTTGTCATTAAATACAAAAAACGGAACGGAATTGATTCCCAATTGTCGCGCGATTTGTGAGTCTTCGCTTACCTTATAGCCAAAGTCGGCGGAAGTTAATGCATTGCGGATTTCTTCTTCATTCAAGCCCACAGATTTTCCAATTTCGATCAGCGTTGCTTCGTCGTCGATATTTTTTGCATCGATAAACTGTGCTTTGAAAAGCGCTTCTTCCATTTCATTGGCAATATTTTTTGATTTCGCAAGCTGAATCAAAAGGTGACCTTTAAACGAGTTTGCCACTTTTTGGTTTTCGAAATTGAATTCGATTCCTGCTTCTTTTCCAGCGTTTCGTGCATGGTCGTGCATCAGTTTTGCCTGTGCAACAGGAATTCCCTTGGCTTCAGAGAAGAAATCGAAAGGATCTCTTTCCGGCTGAGTTTTCAGATTGGGATCCAGCTGAAAGCTGTGCCACACCACGTCAATATTTTCACCGTGCGAAAATTTTTCGAGGGCTTTTTCAAATTTCTTTTTTCCTACGTAACAGAACGGACAACGGATGTCGCTCCAGATATCTACTTTCATAATAAATTATTTTAAGGTTTGAAGATTGAAGTTTGAGGTTTCAAATTGAAGTACAAAGTTAGGAATGATAAAACGGTTGGTTCTTGATGTAGGATAAGGAATTGGGAAAAGCAAGAGCCAAGTGGAAAGAGCCAAGAAAAAAGAGAAAAGAACAAAGAACAAAGAACAAAGAACAAAGAACAAAGAACAAAGAACAAAGAACAAAGAACAAAGAGAAGATGATTAAGTAACGATGTTGCTGCTGAAACGGAGCGCCGATTGCTGAAGGCTGTCTGCCAAAAGCTGAAAGCCGATTGCCGTTCGCCGCTCTCTACACAAAATACTTCATCACAAAATACCAGAACGCCAATGTGATGAACGACAGCGGAATTCCGATTCCGATGATGAGGTTGGTTAATTTTGGTTGAAGATTGTGGGTGTTCGCAATAATTCCAGCGGTGATCATCGGCGCCATTCCTGCTTCCAGAAAGGAGATTTCAATCATTTCGCCACGTTGGTTGAAGATGAAGAAATACAGGATGAAAATCAGCAACGGAAATAAAATCAGCTTAAAGACGAGTGCTAGAACAAGCGGCTTCTTTTCACTTTCGAATTTCTGCCATCTCAGCTGACTTCCCACAGAAACCAACGCGAGAGGAACCGTTGTTGCTCCCAATTTTGCAAAAACCTCGTCCAAATCAGTTGGGATCTGAAGTGAGAAAATATTTAGCAAAACCGCAATCGTAAAGGCGATGAACGGCGGATATTTCACAATTTTCAGAATGGTTTCCTTTACTGAACTTCGGCCACCGGAAAAATAATTCGCCACCGCAATTCCCACCGTAAACAATGCTACAAATCCTCCCGGTTGATCGACGAGCATCACTGTTTTCATGCCGCTTTCACCATAGAGAGCGTGAATCACCGGAATTCCGATAAAGGAAGAATTTCCCAATCCAGCTCCTAAAATTAGCGCGCCGATCATTCCTTTGCTCCAGTTCATTTTCCGGCCGATCAACACAAAGAAGGGGATTGCAAGCAGAATATTCAGCCACTGTACCGCGACCGGAAAAATCACCTGCCAATTCATCTCGATTTTAGGAATGTAATATAAGGACAGTGACGACAACGAAATATTCACGACAAATGCGTTCAGCGCCAAATGTCCGTTCTTGGGAAAAAGCTTTACTTTCCTCAGAAAAATTCCAAGAAACAGACAAAGGAAAAGTAAAATGAGGTTTGACATAAACGTTGAAGCACAAAAACTTTGTTAAGCTTAATAGTTTGAGGAAGTTTCGAAAAATCTTTGTGTCGCATTGCGAGATCAATTTTACTGCAAACAGAATTTCATTTCATTGCAGAAAGCTGATTGCCGACTGCCGAACGCAAAACGCTCCTCTACAACGACTTCTCATACGCATTCCAACCCGCGATTTTGTAGTTCAGCGCGGCTTTTTCAACATCATCGGATTTGTAGATTCCGCGTCCCACGATGATAAAGTCGGTTTGTAACTTATTGAAAACGTGTTCCGGCGTATTGTACTGTTGTCCTTTTCCGTCACCAGAATCGGCGAGGTTTACACCGGGTGTGAAAAGCAGAAGTTCGTCAGGAATCCTGTTCTGAGAAACGCCGCCGAAAACATTGGGATGAGAAACCGCAATATTCGCTGCCTGTTCGCGATACTGAAGATCGGTCAAAGTTCCTGTTGAAGACATGCTTAAAATGGCGACTACGCCTACATTTCTAAAGCAGTCGAGAGAATCGTAACCAGCGATAACCTGCGCAGTAACGAAATCCGCCCAATTCGAGATTTTGAAAACCCCCATCGAAAACTGAAGTTCCTGCGTATTTCCTATGTCGGCAAATTTTCTGTCTTCCATTAAAAGAAAGTTGTATTTGCTCGCCAAATCTTTAAGCGGAAGAATCGTATTGTCCGCATCAAAATCGGAAATGATATCGATATGCGTTTTCAGCGCGACGATGTGTGGACCAACTTTTTCTACTAAATCCAGAAGTTCTTTCGTCGTGGTAACATCCGCGGAAACGATGAGGTTGGATCTTTTTTCTACGGCGATTTTCAGCAGTTTTTGAGCAACGGAATGGTCGCAGATTTCCAGTTTATCTTCGTAGGAAAGTCGCTTTTTTTCTTCGAATTTCACATTGTTTCCATTAAGGAAATCCTGGATTCTTTCGATCTCGTCGTCGGTTAGATGACCTTCTTCCTGAAGCATTTTGCAAACTTCCGAAATCGTGAAAAGCGTGTGTACATTATAACCGCGGCTTTCCAAAAGCTGTTTTCCGCCTTGCTGTCTGTCAAGAACCACGACAATGTCTGAAACGTCGATTCCTTCATTTTCAACCTCGTCAATGGTTTCCAAAAGTGATTTCCCCGAGGTGATTACATCTTCCACCAAAAGACAATTTTGACCTTTAGTAAAAATTCCCTCGATCAGTCGTTTCGTGCCGTAATCTTTGGCCTCTTTTCTTTTGATAATCAATGGAATGTAGCTTTCCAAAGACATTGCGGTTGCCATCGGAAGTGCTGCGTAAGGAACCCCACAAATCAAATCGAAATTGTCCAGCGGAAGCATTTCCAACAAATAATTGGCAAGAGATTTCAGGATTTTCGGGTCGGATGCGAGCGGACGCAAATCCACATAAAACGGACTTTCAATACCGCTTTTCAGCGTAAACCTTCCAAACTTGATAATGCCGAGTTTGTAGCACTCGAGAAAAAATTCCTTTTTAGTTTCCATTCACTTTTACTTTTTCACAAAGTTAAGGGTAAAAGTTGGAAGTTGGAAGCTGGAGGTTGGAAGATTTCCACACTTTCGCTGGAAAATCTCTATCTTTGAAAAAACCAAAAATTTAGCAATGAAGATCAGATTTTCCTTCGTTTTCTTTTGTTTGTATTTCCTTTCATTTTCTCAAATCGAGGAGAAAAAACTCGACGAACTCATTCAGAATACCATTAAAACTTTTGATGTTCCGGGAATGTCGGTAGGAATTATTAAAGATGGAAAAACCGTTTACTCAAAAGGTTTCGGAATCCGGTCGATGAACACCAAACAAAAAATGGACGATCAGACTTTGGTGGGAATCGCTTCGAATTCAAAAGGTTTTACCGGTACTGCTTTGGCGATTTTGGTTGATGAAGGTAAACTGAACTGGGACGATAAAGTGACCAAATTTATTCCCGAATTTCAAATGTACGACCCGTTCGTATCGCAGGAAGTTACAGTGAAAGATCTGATTACACACAGAGCAGGACTCGGTTTGGGACAGGGAGATTTGATGTTTTTTCCAGAGGGCGGAAGCTTGACGGTGAATGACATTGTGCACAACGTCCGTTATTTAAAACCGAAAAATTCGTTTAGAGAAAAACTGGATTACAACAATATAATGTTCATCGTCGCTGGAGAAGTGATCCACAGGATTTCCGGTTTGAGCTGGGCGGATTTCATCGAGCAAAAAATCATGAAGCCGGTCGGAATGACTTCAAGTTTCGGAAGTTACAACCGTGCTGTCAAAGCCAATGTTTCGAATATTATCGAAGCGCACGCTCCAGTCGATGGGAAAGCGATTCCGGTTCCACACGACTGGAACGAAACCGCAAATGCAGCGGGTGGAATCATCAGTAACATTAAAGATATGATGACGTGGGCTGATTTTCTGATGAACGGTTTCACCACGAAAGACGGTAAGAAACTCGTTTCCGACAAGCAGATTCAGCAGTTATGGAACTTACAGATTCCGACTCCGGTCGCGCTGAAAAATCCTTATGATTCCAATTTCGGCGGTTACGGATTGGGATGGTTTGTTTCAGATATTAAAGGCCACAAACAAGTTTATCACACCGGCGGATTGATCGGAACGGTGACGCAGCTCATCCTCGTTCCCGATATGAAACTGGGAATCGTGGTTCTGACCAACCAGCAAAGTGGTGTCGCTTTCAACACGATTTCAAATACAGTAAAAGATTCCTACCTCGGAATTGCCGACAGAAACTGGTTGAAAACCTACAGCGAAAGAATGGCAAAACTCAATGCGGATTACGATAAGGAAAAGAAGGATGCTTTCACAAAATCGACGACTTTTGCCAAAGAAAAAAACAACCAAATCAAACCGGAACAGATCGTGGGAACGTTTAACGATCCTTGGTTTGGAGATGTGATTATTTCTAATGACGGCAAAAATTTCAGAATTATCTGCAAGAATTCGCCACGATTGAAAGGCGATCTTTTACCGTATTCACCAAATGTGATGATTGTGAAATGGGACGACAGAAGCTACGACGCAGACAGCTTCATCAATTTCAACATGGATGAAAACTGTAAAGCACAGTCGGCGAAAATGAAACCGATTTCGGGAGTTACCGATTTCTCTTTCGACTTTGAAGATTTGGATTTGAAGAGGAAATAAATTAAAGTGTGTTTTTTAAATTTTTAAATGAATAATATATTGGAAATTCTCTCCACCCATTCCGATCATTACGGGATCTAAAGGACGAGAAATATCCCACAAAATAAACCTGAATTTGCTCCCTTTAGGGAAGGGGTAATTTATTTTAAATTTTAAAAGAAACTCTAGATCTTCTTCGGTTCGTAAAAGAAAATCAGCTTCTTTTTTGCGTTTTCAAAATCTGACCAGGAATCGGTATCGATCTGAAATCCTGCAACGCCACAAGTTGGAAACATAAAAATATCGTCGGACATCGAGTTGGCGAAATTCGAAATACCGTTATTGTGCGAAAACATTGCTACAGATTCCACGTTGTCTTCTAAACCATAGATCACTTTTTCGAAATTACTTTCGGTAGGATTGTAAAGCTTTTGCTCCTCTTGGATGTCGATTTCGTAGGTTTGATTAAAAATTTTGCAGGTATTCAAAGCACGAACCGCCGGACTCGAAATAAATTTTTGAATCTTGATTTCGCTGTCTTTTAGGAATTTCGACATTTTCACAGCATCATCCAAACCTTTCTCGGCGAGCGGTCGGTCAAAATCCTCGGTATTTTCTGGCCAGTCGCTTTTTGCGTGGCGCACCAGAATCAATGTTTTCATACTGCAATTTTTTGAAGAAATAAAATTAAAAATAATTCTTGATAAATGATGAAAAAATTATCCCTTTAAAACCGAATTTTATAAAATTTAGTAAATTTGCACGCTATGGGAAAAATAATGGCGGTTGATTACGGGAAGAAACGATGCGGAATTGCCGTGACCGACGATTTGCAGATCATCGCAAGCGGATTAGAAACCGTGCCGACCGAAATCATTTTTTCATTCCTGAAGAAGTACTTTGCTGAAAATGTGGTTGATGCAGTCGTTGTCGGGCAACCTGTAGATTTGAGAGGAAATCTTTCTGAAGTGGAAACAGATATTCTGGGATTCATCAAGAAGTTTCAGGAGCAGTTTCCGGGAGTTGAAGTTCACCGTTTTGATGAACGTTTTACTTCAAAAATGGCTTCGTATTTCATTTCGCAAAGCGGAAAAAATAAAAAGAAAAGGGAGGACAAATCACTGATCGACAAAGTGAGCGCAACCCTGATTTTGCAGAATTTTTTAGAGCAGAAACAAAGATGATATTACCAATTAGAGCGTTTGGTGACGCAGTTTTAAGGAAACACTGCCACGAAATCGACAAAGATTACCCGGAACTGAAGGAGCTGATTTCAAATATGTTTGAAACCATGGAATCTGCACACGGAATCGGTTTGGCTGCACCGCAAATCGGTCTGGATATCCGACTTTTCGTTGTGGATGTGTCTCCTTTGGCTGAAGATGAGGATTATGCCGATATTGCCGATGAGCTGAAGGATTTCAGAAAAGTTTTCATTAATGCCAAAATCCTGGAAGAAAGTGGCGAAGAGTGGAAATTCAACGAGGGCTGCCTTTCAATTCCCGATGTACGCGAAGATGTGAAACGCAAAGAAAATGTGACGATAGAATATTTCGACGAAAACTTCGTTAAACATACCGACACTTTTTCCGACATGAGAGCGCGTGTGATCCAGCATGAATACGACCATATCGAGGGAATTCTGTTCACCGATCATTTAAGCTCGCTAAAGAAAAAATTAGTTAAAGGAAAACTCATGAAGATTTCACAGGGCGATGTGTCTGTGAACTATAAAATGAGGTTTCCGAAATAAAAATTTTGTTTCGGGTTTCAAGTTCCATGTTTCAAGTAAATGAAGCGGACTTGATATGAAACCTGAAACGTTAAACTTGAAACAAAAAGACATATTATGCAGTTAGAAAAAATCATTTCAATCTCCGGTAAGCCGGGACTTTACAAACTGATTTCGCAGTTGAAAAACGGGTTCATCATTGAAGATGTACTGACCAAAAAGAAAACCAGCATTTCCAACTCTTCTCAGGTAAGCTTGCTCGACAATATCGCGATGTTTACTTTCGATAAGGAAGTTCCGTTGTTCGACGTTTTCGAGAATATCGCAAAAGCAAAAGATTACAAGGAGACCATTTCCCACAAATCATCTGATGCGGATTTGAAGGAATTTATGTTGGAGGCGCTTCCTGATTACGACACAGGAAGAGTTTATGCGTCCGACATCAAGAAACTGGCGCAATGGTACAACACGCTGCAAAAAGCCGGCTACATCACACCGGAAAGCTTTGTGAAAGCTGAAGAAGCAGCAGCTGAGGAAGCAGAAGTGGCAAAAGAAGAAAAAGCAGAAAAAAAATCTGCGGCGAAGAAAGCAGCTCCAAAAGCTGAAAAACCTGCAGCTCCGAAAGCAAAAGCAAGCACTTCAGCTGCGAAATCGGCTCCGAAAAGCACGCACAGAAAACAAGGATAATCCACTTTGACAAAGTTTAATTCTTTGACAACTTTTGAATATTTAAACCCTTTCAGAATATCAAACTCTGAAAGGGTTTTTCTTTAACAAAATCAGTAAATTTGTGTTTCCGAAATTCGAAACCCGTACCTCAAAATTATGAACAGTAAAGCCCAAAAACTCGAAGCATTTTCAAAACTTTTAGATATCATGGATGATCTTCGGGCGCAATGTCCGTGGGATAAGAAACAAACGCTGCAGTCGCTTCGCCATCTGACTTTAGAAGAGGTTTACGAGCTTTCAGACGCTTTGCTGGAAGAAGATTTACCGGAAATCAAAAAAGAGTTGGGCGATGTGTTGCTGCACTTGGTGTTCTATGCAAAAATCGGTTCGGAAAAAGGAAGTTTCGACATTGCTGATGTCATTAATTCATTAAATGAAAAACTGATTTTCCGCCATCCGCATATTTATGGAGACGGGAAAGTCGCAGATGAAGAAGAAGTAAAACAAAACTGGGAAAAACTAAAACTAAAAGAAGGCAATAAATCCGTGTTATCCGGAGTTTCCAAAGGAACGCCGAGTATCGTGAAAGCATTTAGAATTCAGGAAAAAGTGAAAGGAATCGGTTTTGAATTCCACGATGCGGAAGACGCCTGGAAAAAAGTAGGCGAAGAACTGTCAGAATTTCACGCCGAAACCGATTTGGACAAAAAAGAACAGGAATTGGGGGACGTATTTTTTTCCTTAATCAATTACGCAAGAATCTCTGGTATTAATCCCGACTCTGCATTGGAAAGAACCAACCTGAAATTCATTTCCCGTTTCCAGAAAATGGAAAATCTGGCGAACGAAAGAAATTTGAATCTCTCTGAAATGCCTTTAGAGGAAATGGATTTGCTTTGGGAAGAAGCCAAGAAAAATTAATCCTCCAGTTTTGATCTGAAGGATTAATGTTTATTATCTGTTCAAAAGGATGGCGGCTTCTTTTGCTGCGTAGGTGAAAATCATATCTGCTCCCGCTCTTTTGATGCATGTTAAGCTTTCGATGATCGCCTTGTCGTTATCGAGCCAGCCGTTTTGTGCGGCAGCTTTCAACATCGCATATTCTCCTGAAACATTATAAACCGCAATCGGAAGATCGATGGTTTCGCGAACTTTGGAAACGATGTCCAGATACGGAAGTCCCGGTTTGATCATAATGATGTCGGCTCCTTCTGCAACGTCTTTCAGCACTTCGTCGATCGCTTCCCGCGAATTGTGGAAATCCATCTGGTAAGTTTTTTTATCCTTTGGAATCTCGATATTTTCTTTTGGTGCAGAATCCAGTGCGCTTCTGAAAGGTCCGTAAAAAGAACTCGCGTATTTCGCTGCATAGCTCAAAATTCCAACATCGGTAAAACCACTTTCTTCCAGTCCGGTGCGGATTGCGGCGACTCTTCCGTCCATCATGTCACTTGGTGCAACAACGTCGGCTCCCGCTTCTGCGTGAGAAACTGACATTTTTACCAATGCGTCATTCGTGGCGTCGTTGTCGATTTTTCCGTTCGTGATAATTCCGTCGTGCCCATATATCGAGTAAGGATCAAGCGCCACATCGGGCATTACGACCATCTCGGGAACAGCGTCTTTAATGGCCTTGATCGTATTCTGCATCAATCCGTTTTTGTTCCACGACTCGGTTCCTTTGTTGTCTTTCAGATTTTCAGAAACTTTCATGTACAGATTGACCGCTTTTATGCCAAGTGAGAACAATTCGCGACATTCTTTCACAGTAAGGTCGAGTGTTCGTCGGTAAATTCCCGGCATTGACGGAATCGGTTCTTCCTTGTTTCCACCCTCCATTACAAACATCGGCATTACAAAATCATTGGTGGTTAGAACAGTTTCTTGAACTAATGCACGGATAGAGGAGTTGGTGCGCAATCTGCGGTTTCTTGAGTATATGATCATTTTTGGAATAGTATTTGGAATAGCTTCTGCAAATTTAATCATTGTTTTGATTAAAAAGTATTGCATATTAATTTGAAATTCTTATTTTTGTAAAGATATTTCGATAAAAAAAGTTTATATCGGTGAAAAAATTATTACTTTTCTTAATATTTATCGGTAGTTTAACAGTTTTCTCAGAAAAAGTTTCTGCGCAGACATTTGTTAAAGAGCCGACTTCCGCATCAATGAAATCTGATGACGGAGTACTCGTTGCATATCCAAATCCGGCAAGGGATTTTATCATTGTTAAATCTAAAGATGCCGATCTTAAAATAAAGTCTGTTACTTTTTATTCAATTTTAGGGATGGAGGTTGCGCAGTTTAATGTGAATATGAATTCTGGGGAGATTCGATTAGATAAACTTAGACCCGGAAAATATCTGATGAAGTACATCCTGAGTGACGGCACACAGAAAGTCACCCAAATCGTAAGACAATAAATTGAGTCCCTGAAATTGCTTCAGGGATTTTTTTTGATTCGTCCAACTTTAAATTAAGTAAATTTGCAGCATGGAAATGCGGGAAAAAATTATAATTGTTGGCGGTGGCTTTGCAGGACTTCAGCTGGCGAAAAAGCTCAACAATAAGAATAAGAAGATCATCATCATCGACAAGGTGAACCACCACATGTTTCAACCGCTGTTTTACCAGGTTGCGTGTGGAAGGATCGAACCTTCCAATATCTCATTTCCTTTCAGAAAAATTTTTCAGAACTCCAAGAATATCCGTTACCGAATGACGGAAGTATTGAAGATAATTCCTGAAGAAAACAAAATCATTACTTCTACCGACGAAACCGAATTCAGTTACGACAAACTGATTATCGCGACGGGATGCAAAACCAATTTCTTCGGCAATGAAACCATGGAGAAGCTCACTTTCGGGATGAAGAACACGCAGGAAGCCATCGCAATCCGAAACCACGTTTTGCTCACTTTCGAGAAACTCATCATGGAAAGAAAAAGAAGTGATGACGGCAACTGGAATATCGTGATCGTGGGAAGCGGACCGACCGGCGTTGAATTGGCAGGAGCTTTTGCAGAGATGAAAAAAGACATTCTTCCCCGTGATTATCCGCACATGAATTTTGACGATTTGAAGGTGATTCTCGTAAGTTCCACAGAAAAGCCATTGGCGGTGATGAGCGAAGAATCCCAAATAATGTCAGAAAAATATCTGAAAGATTTGGGAGTGCAGTTCATGAGTGGCGAATATGTGACAGGTTATGACGGTGATAAAGTAGTGACAAAAAGTGGTTTGGAAATTCCATCTAACAATGTGATTTGGGCAGCAGGAGTCTCCGGAAATGTAATTGATGGGCTGAATCCCGAAATTCTTGTAAGAAACCGATACAAAACCGACCGCTTCAACAGAGTTCAGGGTTACCAAAATATTTTTGCGATCGGCGACATAGCGTATATGGAGACGCCGAAGTATCCGCAAGGTCACCCGCAAGTAGCGAATGTTGCGATCAATCAGGGAAAAAATCTGGCAAAAAACCTACTGAAAAAATCGGAGAAAGATTGGACGGAGTATGAATACGAAGACCGCGGAAGTATGGCAACGATCGGAAAACACCGAGCCGTAGTCGATTTACCGAAATTCAAATTCCAGGGATTCTTTGCTTGGTATTTTTGGATGTTTCTCCACCTGATGCTCATTTTGAGTGTGCGAAACAAACTCGCCATCTTCTTCAACTGGATGTGGAGCTACTTCAACAAAGATTCGTCGCTGCGACTGATCATCATTCCCAACAAAAAGAACGGAACCGTACAATGAGAATAGATATTATTAGTGTTTTGCCTGAACTGATGGAAAGTCCGTTCAGAGCATCAATTTTAAAAAGAGCGATGGATAAAGGTTTGGCGGAAGTTCACTTTCATCAGCTTCGCGACTACGGCTTAGGAAAATACAGGCAGATCGATGATGAACCTTACGGAGGTGGAGCAGGAATGGTGATGATGATCGAACCTTTGGATAAATGTATTTCGGAACTCAAAGCTCAACGCGATTACGACGAGGTCATTTATCTCACTCCCGATGGCGAAACTCTAAACCAGAAAATTGCAAACACGCTTTCCATCAAAAATAACCTGATTTTTCTCTGCGGTCATTATAAAGGAATTGACCAAAGGGTGCGCGAGCTCCACATAACAAAGGAAATATCGATCGGAGATTATGTTTTGACTGGAGGCGAATTAGCGGCCTGTGTTTTGGCGGATTCCGTGATTCGATTGCTTCCCGGAGTTTTAAATGACGAACAGTCAGCGCTGACCGACAGTTTTCAGGACAACTTACTTTCGCCGCCGATTTACACAAGACCCGATGAATACAAGGGCTTAAAGGTTCCCGAAATTCTGCTGAGTGGTAATCAAAAAAAGATTGAAGATTGGCGTCATGATGAAGCGGTAAGAATCACTAAAGAAAAAAGACCCGATATTTTAGAATAGGTAAGGATTGTTAATTATTTTTATTAAATTTACAATCTTAAAAAAAGGAGCAATCAGGTAGAAAATGAACAGTGGAAGAAAAGAACTCGTCGCTTTCTATAATGTTGAAAATTTGTTTCCGCCCGATCCGCCACCAGTTCATAAACTGGATCCAACTTTGTCGGGACTGAACAATTGGAACGAGAAAAGATACAGAAATAAGCTCTTCAAGATTTCACATGTTTTTCAGTTGATCAAGGAAAGCGAGGGAGTGCTGCCGATGTTGATCGGGCTTTCTGAGATTCAGGGACAGAAACCGTTGGATGAACTGGTTCAACTCGAGCCCTTTAGCACTAATTATGGAGTGATGCACTACGATTCAATGGATGAACGAGGAGTGGATGTGGCGCTACTTTACGATAGAGAAAAAGTTGAAATCATCTCTTCTGAACCGATTACCTATTTCTTTGAAATTCCCGATGACGATCCCGCAAACTATGATACGACAAGAGATATTCTTTTTTGCAAGGTAAAAGTTTCAGATGTTTTGCTAAATGTTTTTGTGTTGCATCTTCCCTCAAAACGCGAAAAGGATGTCAATAAACCGAAACGTGACTACATTCTCAAAGATATTCGGGAACGGATTCAGAAACTGCAATCGGATGGGGAAATGATACTTTTGATGGGCGATTTCAATGAAAATCCAAATGAGGAAAACCTAATGAATCTTCTTTATGATGAAAATTTTAATAAAACTTTAACAAACCCATACATCGATTTATTCAATAATAAATTATTTTCTACGTTTCACTATAATGATGGTTTGCTTTTTGACCAAATAATTTTTTCCAAAGAATTTTTTAATTCAGACAATGTGGTTCGGTTTAAAAAAGCAAGTGTTTACAATGTGGAGAAATTGGGAAGTTGGGATAAAAAATTTTACGGACGACCGTTCCGGACTTATGCGGGAACAAGATATTTAGGCGGTTATAGCGACCACTTTCCTGTTTTTGCAGAGTTAATTTTAGATAAATAATTGCGAAAAAATAAACAAAACAATGAAAAATGCGACAAATGCCGGTTATCATCTGGATGCAGTAGATAAAGAAATTATCTATATGCTGATGGATAATGCCAAAACATCTTTAGCCCACATTTCGAAAAATGTTGGGATTTCAACAACGGCGGTACACCAGAGAATTAAAAAACTTGAAGCTGCAGGAGTGATTGAAAACTCAATCTCATTTCTGAACCCCAGAAAAATTGGATACAAAGTAGTTTCCTACATTGGCGTTTTTCTTGAGCAGCCAAGTCATTACCAAGACGCGGTGAAAGCGCTTAAAGAAATCAACGAAGTTGTGGAAGCGCACTACACCACAGGAAATTATACCATTTTCTTGAAGGTGCTGTGCAAAGACAACGACCATTTAATGGAAATTCTCAACAAACTTCAGAAACTGAAAGGAGTTACCAGAACAGAAACTTTTATTTCTTTGGAGCAAAGTATCAGCAGACAACTGAAAGTATAACGATTACGAAAATAGTGTAGAAAATACATTTCCATCCGGGAATGTATTTTTTGTTTTCAGCCGACAAAGAAAATATTATTGCAAACCATTACTCACAATAGCAGATATTTAGTTAATTTTACACTCCCAATTTTGAAGACGGATTTTTTTAATAGAATTTAAAGATTTATGGAAAAGATTTTAGATAAAAAACATTCAGGAACAGTTGTGCAGAATTCCGAGGAGAGAAACGAGGGAATTCCCTTCAACACGAAGTTTTTTGATTCGATCAATATCAACAGGAGCGCGATCGAAAGAAGAGTCGGTACCCTCACCGGAAGAAGAAGCGTGAAGAAAGAATTCCAGGCGGCGTGGTTACTGAAGGCGATCTCAATGATCGACCTCACCACGCTTGCAGGCGATGATACCCGTGGAAACGTACTCCGGCTCTGCGAAAAAGCACAACATCCGGTTCGCGAAGACTTGCTCGCAAAACTCGGCATGCTTGATTCCAAGCTTACAACAGGCGCGGTCTGCGTTTACCATAACCTGATTCCGTATGCAAAAGAAGCGTTGAAAGGCAGCAATATCCCAATCGCGGCAGTTTCAACAGGATTTCCTGCAGGAAAAAATTCGCTGGAGGAAAAAATTGCAGAAATCAAGAAATCCGTCGCGGCGGGAGCTACAGAAATCGACATCGTGATTTCCAGAGATTTGGTGCTCGAATCCAAATGGAAGGAACTCTACGAAGAAATCAAACTTTGTCGTCAAGCGTGTGGCGACGCACACATGAAGACCATTCTCGCAACCGGCGAAATCCCAACCTACACGAAAGTGGCGAAAGCAAGCTGGGTTGCAATGATGGCGGGTTCAGATTTCATCAAAACATCCACCGGAAAAGAGTCGGTCAACGCAACTTTGGCGGTAAGTTTGGTCATGATCCGCTGCATCCGCGACTACTACGAACTAACCGGCGTGAAGGTCGGCTACAAACCGGCGGGAGGAATCCAGAAGGCAAAACAGGCACTCGATTATTTAATTTTAATTAAAGAGGAACTCGGCAACGACTGGCTCAATCCGAACCTCTTCCGATTTGGCGCAAGTTCGCTATTGGGCGATATCGAGCGGCAATTGGAGCACTATGTTACCGGAAGGTACAGTGCAGGTTTCCGTCATCCGATGGCGTAGTTTTTTTTGATTTGGGCGCCTTTTTCCGCCCATAGTTTATGCTGAGCCAGTCGAAGTATTCCCGCTTTTTTGCGCCACTTCGTTTCGCAAAAAGAGCTCCACTCAGGTCGGGGCTCGGCTCGGGAAAAATTGAAAGGGAGGTTTCCAAAATCAAAAAACTTAACACATAATAATTTTTTCATCAAACAATCACATTTTCAAATCAACAGAAATGGAAATCAAAGAAATATACGACACAATGGTTTACGGTCCCGCTCCAGAAACTGCAGCTCCTGCAATTGAGTTTTTAGAAACGCATAAAAGAAGTTTCGACCTCTTTATCGGTGGAGAATGGGTAAAGCCCCATTCAAAAAAATACATCGATTCGCACAATCCAAGCAATAAGGAATTTTTGGCAAAAATCGCCGAAGCCGATGAAGCCGATGTTGACAAAGCTGTGAAAGCAGCCAACAAAGCACTCCCGGAATGGGTAAAAATCGGCGGCTTCGAAAGAGCAAAATACCTTTATGCATTGGCGCGACAGATCCAGAAAAACTCACGGCTCTTTGCAGTGCTCGAAACTTTAGACAACGGGAAACCCATCCGTGAAACCCGCGATATCGACATTCCGATCGTGGCGAGACATTTTTATAACCACGCAGGTTGGGCAAAACTGATGGATACCGAATTTAAGGATTACAAAGAAGTAGGAGTTATCGGCCAAATTATCCCTTGGAATTTTCCGCTGATGATGTTGGCGTGGAAAGTCGCACCAGCTTTAGCAATGGGAAATACCGTGGTTTTAAAACCGGCAGAATATACTTCGCTCACCGCTTTGCTTTTCGCGAAAATCTGTGAAAAAATCGGACTTCCGAAAGGAGTGGTAAATATTGTTACCGGTCGTGGTTCCGTTGCAGGGACGGCTTTAGTCAATCATAAAGACATCCAGAAAGTTGCATTCACCGGTTCAACAAGAGTAGGTAAAATTTTAAGAACAGAAATCGCGGGAAGCGGCAAGAAAATTTCCCTCGAATTAGGCGGGAAATCTCCATTCATCGTTTTCGAAGACGCCGATTTGGATTCTGCGGTGGAAGGAATTGTTGACGCAATTTGGTTCAACCAGGGACAAGTTTGCTGTGCAGGTTCCCGACTTTTGGTTCAGGAAAGTATTGCTGAGAAATTCTATAAAAAATTAAGGACGAGAATGGATACGCTCAGAATTGGCGATCCACTTGACAAAGCGGTCGATATGGGCGCAATCGTAGATAAAGTTCAGCTCAAAACCATTGATAATCTGGTGAAACTCGGCGTTGAGGAGGGCTGCAAAATGTACCAACCAAAAAACGGTTTGCCGAAAGACGGATGGTTCTTCCCGCCGACTTTATTTACCGACGTTCCCACAAGTTCGGTAATCGCCCAGGAAGAAATTTTCGGACCGGTTTTGGTGGCGATGACTTTCCGTTCGCACAACGAGGCGGTTGCTTTGGCAAATAACACCCGTTACGGTTTGGCTGCAAGTATTTGGACAGAAAATATCAATCTTGCTTTAGATGTGGCTCCGAAAATTAAAGCAGGTGCAGTTTGGATCAACTGTACCAATCAATTCGATGCAAATGCAGGGTTTGGCGGATACAGAGAATCTGGTTTTGGAAGAGAGGGTGGAAAAGAAGGACTTTATGAATACATGAAGCCAAGAATTGAAGACGAATTTGCTTCAAAACCGATCGTTCCCAAAGCTGAGAAATCTAAACCGAGAGCTAAGAATATTCTTGCAGATATCGATAGAACCACAAAAATGTATATAGGTGGGAAACAGGCACGTCCGGATGGCGGTTACAGTATGGAAATCAAAAATGCGTTCGGTGAATACATTGGCGAAGTTTCTGAAGGTAACAGAAAAGACATCAGAAATGCCGTGGAAGCTGCGCACGCCGACAAATCCTGGAACGGAATGACCGGTCACGGAAGAGCGCAGGTTCTTTACTATATCGCAGAAAACCTTGCAATCCGTGCAGAAGAATTCGCAGAAAGAATTGTGGAAATGACCAACCAAAGCTTAGCTTCCGCAAGAGTAGAGGTGGAGAAATCCATCGAGAGAATCTACACCTACGCTGCTTTTGCAGATAAATACGATGGAGCGGCACATTCCACCGTTCAGCGGATGGTAACTTTGGCGATGCCGGAAGCAGTGGGAGTGATGGCGGTAATTTGTCCCGACGAAAATCCGTTGTTAGGATTTATTTCTACGGTGATTCCAGCAATCGCGATGGGAAATAATGTGGTGGTGGTTCCTTCGGAAAAACATCCTTTTTCAGCGACCGATTTCTACCAGATTCTGGAAACGTCGGATGTTCCTGCAGGAACGGTAAACATTGTAACTGGATCAAAAGAAGAATTGGCAAAAGAACTCGCAAAACACTATAACATCGACGGAATCTGGTATTTCGGAACTGCGGAAGGAAGCAAAGACATCGAACTGCTTTCGACAGATTCTATGAAACGTTCGTGGGTGAATTTCGGCAAATACAGAAACTGGCTCGACAATGCTCAAGGCGAAGGTCAGGAATTCCTGCGACACGCCACTGAAATCAAGAATATCTGGATTCCTTACGGAGCTTAGAAAATTCAATCCTTCGACAAGTTCAGGATGAAAATGTCAAATTCAAGATTAAATCCACGTAATTGTCGTGGATTTTTCATTGAAATAAAAATTATAATCCGCCAAAACTCAAAAACGAATAGAGTTTTGGCGGATTATAAAATATTTAGTCAGTAAATAAATCTGTGATTTCTATTGTGTTTTCAACTTATTCACGGCTGTATTCGTAGTTGTCCTTCATTATAAAAAAGTATTCTTTTGACAAAAGATTTAATAAATCTATTTTTGCAGACCCATGGCAAAACAAACCATCAGAAGAAAAACCACCCGAAAAATTCACAAGCGCAGAAAACAACACTGGCTGTTTCGGCGGTGGATTTTACTTTTGGTACTTGCTTTGGCTTTGTTGGGAACCGGTTTTTATTTAAAGGAGAAAATTGCGTTTTACTATGCGATGTATTTCAACCAGTTTGAGCATAAAAAACTTTCGAATTCCGAGTTTGAGGAAAGGAGGATCAACCGGATTCTCGGTGACTATGCCGATAAAACTTTCGGGATCGATATTTCCCATTACCAAAGAAAAGAGGATATCGAGTGGGACAGTTTGAGCATTGGAAACCGAACGATTCCCATCAAGTTCGTCATTCTCCGGGGAACGATGGGAAACAAATCTGCTGATCGCCATTTCGACGAATTCTGGAAAATCGCCAAAAAGCACGAACTCATCCGTGGAGCTTACCATTTTTACCGTGCCGATGAAGATCCTGTAATGCAGGCAAATAATTTTCTTTCCAACGTAAAATTGGAATCTGGAGATTTGCCGCCCGTTCTCGATATCGAGAAAATCCCGAAACGGAAAACCAACAAAAAACTTATCGAAGACCTGAAAATCTGGTGCAGAATTGTGGAGGAAACCTACGGCAAAAAACCGATTATCTACACTTACTACCATTACTACAAGGATTTCCTGAGAGGTGAGTTCGACGATTATCCGCTTTGGTTGGCCAATTACAACGATGTGCCGCAACCTTCACCAACTGACGACTGGAAAATTTGGCAGTTCACCGAAAACGGAATCGTGTACGGAATCAACACCAAAGTCGATGTAAACGTCTTTAATGGAAATAGGTGGAGCTTGAAAAGAATGACTTTGGATTAAGTCATTAAGCGTGGAAAGCTTTTAGTTTTGGTGGATTTTTCCTGAAGATTTCTCTTTCGGTTTCCAAATCGTAATTTCTTTGCAATCGAAGCCAGAATTCAGCGTTTCCCCCGAAAACTTTTTCAATGCGAAGAGCAATATTGGGCGTAATTCCACCTCGACCATTTAGAATTTTTGAGAGACTCAACCTTGAAATTCCGAGCAAAGAAGCGGCTTCGGTTACGCTCAAACCAGTTGGCGTGATTAAGTCTTCTCTGAGAATTTCACCGGGGTGAATGCTGTTGCTGATGTGTTTTTTCATTTTTGATGATTTAATGATAATCCACAAAATCTACTATACTTGCCTCCTTCGTTTCATTGTTGAAGAAAAATAATTCTCCAATTTCCATTGACCGTCAAAGACCAAAAATCTTTCAATTCGCCTTTCAATGGATGCGGGCGAAGAGTATTTAAATTTTTTAGATCATTAGGAACATGTTCAAGAGTGTCAATAATGATTAAAATCCTGATGATTTTGTCAACCATATTTGAAGGCAGTTTGCTGCGGTCACCTTTAGTCCAGAGCAATTTTAACCCTTTATGTTGGAATGAAACGATCATTAGATTTTGTATAGTGTAAATATACAATATTCATTCCGAACGACGTGTATCTGTTTGTTTTTTATTTTTTTAGAATGCACAAGATTTCCGGGTTTTACTGTTTCTGATTGAAGAAGAAACTCATTCTTGTCTTTAATGATTTAAATTCCCAAGGTTTCTTTTTCGTATTTTCGCAACCTCAACCTTTACCTTTACCTTAATTTGAAATGAACTACGTTTCCGCAGAAAACCTCACCAAATCTTACGGCTTAAAAGTTTTGTTTAAAGATATTTCCTTCAATATCAACGAGGGAGACAAAATTGCCATTGTCGCCAAAAACGGTTCGGGTAAATCGACTTTGCTTAAAATCCTGATGGGAAAAGAAATCGCCGATTCCGGAAATGTGGTGGTCAATAAAGATATTCAGGTAGTGCTTTTTGACCAGGAAATCGATTTCGAAGGTGAGCTGAGCGTGGAGGAATTTATGATGACGCTCGATTCCGCACCGATTATGGCCTTGAAAAATTACCATCACGCGCTGCATACGGAAAATGCCGACGATATGGAAAAAGCCCTTATCGAAATGGAGCTCCACAAAGCGTGGGATTTGGAAAATGAGATGAAGCAAATCCTGTCGCAGCTGAAGATTACCGATTTGGAGGCGAAAATGAAAACACTTTCCGGTGGACAAATTAAGAGGGTTGCTTTGGCGAAACTGCTTTTGGAAACCCGTGCAGAACACCGTCATACCCTTTTGATTATGGACGAACCCACGAACCACCTCGATGTCGATATGGTGGAATGGCTCGAAAACTACCTCTCGAAGGCGATGGTGACTTTGCTCCTCGTGACTCACGACCGATATTTCCTCGATTCTGTGTGCGACACAATCTGGGAAATGGAGGATCAGAATCTTTACCTTCACAACGGGAGTTACGCCACTTATCTGGAAAACAAGATGATCCGCGAAGAAAATCTGAACGCAACCATCGACAAAGCAAACAATCTTTACCGAAAAGAACTAGAGTGGATGCGGCGACAACCGAAAGCAAGGACTACAAAATCAAAATCGCGAATCGACGCCTTTTACGAAACTGAGAAAGTGGCGAAAACAGACACCAGGAAACAGAATCTCAAACTGGATTTCGAAATGAAACGACTTGGGAAAAAGATTCTCGAACTGCAGCATATCGACAAAAGTTTCGGCGACAAAGTTTTGCTTAAAGATTTTTCATATTCATTTCAACGAGGCGAAAAAGTCGGGATTGTCGGAAAGAATGGAGCAGGGAAATCGACGCTACTTAATATCATCCAGGAACTGGAACCGTTTGACAATGGAAAGATCGAAACAGGTGAAACTATTAAGTTTGGCTACTTTTCCCAGAAAGGATTGGCCTATAAAGAAGATGAACGCGTTATTGATTTTATTAAAGAAATTGGTGAGAACTTCCCGTTAGCAAACGGAAGAACCATTTCTGCATTGCAGTTTTTGCGGCTTTTTCTTTTTGATGACCAAACTCAATATTCACCGATTTCGAAACTTTCCGGTGGCGAAAAAAGAAGGCTGCATTTGATGTACGTTCTTTATCAGAATCCGAATTTCCTGATTTTCGACGAACCGACGAACGATCTCGATCTGCCGACATTGTCAGTTTTGGAGAATTTCCTCCTTAATTTCCAGGGTTGTCTGATTATCGTTTCCCACGACAGATATTTTATGGACCGGATTGTGGATCACATTCTGGCATTTGAAGGCGATGGAAAAATCAAAGATTTTACTGGAAATTTTTCGGAATATAGAGAAAAGAAGAGCCAAGAGCAAAGTAAAAAGAGCCAGGTTGAAGAAGCAGAACCACCCTCTCAAATTGTTTCCAACGAAATCAAACAATATCAAACCAAGAACAAACTGACTTTCAAAGAACAGCGCGAACTGGAAACCATCGAAAAAGAAATGCCTGAACTTGAAGAAAAGCGCGCGAAGATTTTAGAATTCCTCAACAACGAAACCGACTACGAGAAAATCTCTGTCCTTTCCAAAGACCTCGAATCCATTTCTGAAAAACTGGAAGAAATGGAAATGCGCTGGCTGGAACTTCAGATTGAATGAGTTGGAGCGTAGTTGAGTTGGAGAGTGGGAGAATTGGAATGTTAACTATCTTTCTTTGAAACTTTACATTAAACTTCAAACTCCAAACTTGAAACTTGAAATGCGAAGCATTCACGAACTCAAAAAAAATAAGTTAGATTGTGAGTAAACTCGAAACTTCAAACCCAAAACCTAAAACGTCAAACTTAAAACCTCAAACCTCAAACTTTTATGTCTTCCCGTCTCGAACCCAAATACGGATTATTTACAGCCATCTCTTTAGTGATCGGACAGGTCATTGGTTCCGGTATTTTTTTCAAAGTTGATGATGTTCTTTTTGCCGCTCAGGGAAATATTCTCGCGGGTTTGCTGGGATTTGTCTTCGTTGGAGTGAGCGTGGTTTTTGCGGCGGCATCGATGGCGAATTATGCGGAGATTTTCCCAAAAGACGGTGGAATCCTGAATTATGTCGAATACCGTTTTGGCAAAAAATCTGCGGCTTTCGTCGGCTGGATGTATCTGAGTTTGTTTTATCCGCTGCTTACTGCAGTGCTTTTCACGGTTTCAGGGATTTATATTGCGCATCTTTTGGCGGAATTTACGGCGTTCAAACCGACATTTTTACATTACTCGCTGATTGGTTTTTTCAATCTATGTCTTTTTCTCGGGATGAATATATTCCGTCCGAAAAGCAGCGGGATTTTTCAGCAGTTGACGACGGTCATTAAGCTCATTCCTTTAATTTTTATCGCTTCTTTGGGGATTTTGAGCATTGCGCAGGGAAATGTGACAGAAGCCAATGCTTTTACCAATGCTACGACAAACCTGAGTTCGGATCAAAGTTTGTGGCTTTTGGTGGCGGCAAGTTTCATCCCGATTTCGTTTGCGTTTGACGGTTGGTACATTGCGACCCAACTTTCGGGAGAGATCCGGAATTCTGAGAAAAATCTGCCGAAAGCTTTAATCATCGGAACTTTGACCGTCTTGTTGGTTTATGTTCTGTACTATTGCGGAATTGTTTTGAGAATGGACAGCTCAGATATTCTGGAATTGAAGGACACCTATATCACTGAGTTTTCGCGCAAAATTGCCGCAAAAAGCGGAGCGGTCTTGATTCAGGTTTTTGTAATTATTTCGGTTTTGGGAACGTCCAACGGTTTGCTGTTGGCTTCGACGCGGGTTCCTTACCAGTTTTACAATCTTGAAAATTCCCGAAAGTTTCTGAAACTTGGGAAAGTGAACGAAAAGACGAATACGCCGATCAACAGTGCGGTTCTTGCATTTGTGGTGATCGTTTTCTATTTGGTTTTGTATTACCTCACGAACACGCTCCCTTTTTTCACTGAAATAAATTACGATATTTCCGCGATTCCGATTGCGTTTATCTACATGGTCAATGGTGCGCTGTTCGTCGGTTTGCTTTCTCTCATCAAAAAGGACATATTCAAAGGAAACCGTTTTTTCAAATATTTTATGGCGGTAACCGCTATTCTGGGAGTGGTAATTGTCTTGATCGGAACGGCGACTGCTCAGAATGGAATTTCTTATATATTCATCAGTGTTATCTATTTTCTGGTGGGTTTTCTCTTTGTCAATAGTAGAAACTGACGAAAATCAGTAGCGAATTTTTCTGGCTCATTTTCAGTAATTTAAACAACTGTTTTAATTCTTTATTTAGAATTGTTCAAAATAAATTTTGCTTTTGCGGATTTCTTCTCTACATTTGCACCGTTATTTTAATTCATTCTAAATAAAAGGTAAATGACCAAAGAGATACTTTCAGCAGGATTAATGGTGTGTGCGATTTGTGGAAAGGCGCAAATGATGTATCAGCAGGAAAGCGACACGCTGAGAATTCAGGAAATTGAGGATATCCATATGCACCGAACGGGAAATCCAAACCAGGCGAGAATTTCTTCTTTCAAGTCCAATATTCCGGCCATTGAAAATCCGCAACCGATTGCTGTCGTTGCCCACGAAGTGATCGAACAGCAGCAGTCGAAGCAGTTGAGCGACGTGATCAGAAATGTGAACGGGCTGTATCTTACTTCTTCACGAGGCGGTTCTCAAGACAGTTTCGGCGGTCGAGGTTTTACCTTTGGTAATGAGAATATGTTCAAAAACGGCTCGAAAGTCAACAGCGGAATGTTTCCCGAAGTTTCCGCGCTGGAAAGAGTGGAGGTGTTGAAGGGTGCAAACGCAATGCTGTACGGAAATGTCGCTCCCGGTGGGATTATCAATATGATTACCAAGAAGCCGCGTTTCAATTTCGGCGGAAGTGTCGGGATGAGCGCAGGAAGCTGGAATACCTATAAACCGACGGTGGATATTTTCGGTCCGTTGAGCAAAAAAGTTGCATTTAGAATGAATGGAACTTACGAATATGCCAACAGTTTTCGGGATGTAGTGAAATCGCAGAAGCATTATTTCAATCCGTCTTTTGCCTTTAATCTTGGTGAAAATACACAAATTATTCTGGAAGCTGATTACCTGAAACACGACTTCACGCCAGATTTTGGAATTGGTTCGCTTTCGGATTACCAAACGATGATTTCTTCGTTTGAAACAGGATTAAAGAAAAGCGATTTTCTTGGTGCAAACTGGCAATATCAAACGAATCAGATGGCGACAACCGACATCATCGTGAATCATCAGCTGAATGACAACTGGATGGTGAATTCCGTAATTGCCTACCAAAATTACACGAAGGATTATTTTTCAACCGAAAGAATCCAGTGGTATTACAATTCCCCGAAACAACCCGACAGAAGTTGGTTGAGACCTTTGAACAGAACCTACAACGAGCAGAATTTGGCTTCCTTGCAAATCAATCTGAACGGTGAATTCAAGACTGGAAAACTCATCCACAAAGTCCTGTTCGGAACCGACGGCGATTTCGGGAACAACGACGGCTACACGTATTTCAACCCGTCAAACGGAAAAACGTACGGAACCTCCTATCTCTACGGAACTAACGGAAATGCTAATGGAATCCTGCTGTTAGACGATCCTTCAACCTGGATTTCCGGAGCGATGCCTGATTCCCAAAAGAAAAACCGAAGCAGAATCGAGACACGGCGGTTTGGGTTTTATGCACAGGATTTTCTGGAAATTACCAAACAGTTCAAGGTTTTGGGTGGAATTCGATATTCAAATTTAGAAAATAAAGATACGGTTGTAAAAGATTTCGTTGCGGGAACCGAAAAAGAAACGCCGAAAACTGGGACGAAAGATTTCGCATTTTCCCCAAAAGCGGGACTGGTTTTCACGCCGACGGAAAACTTCACGGTTTACGGAACCTACACCAATTCCTTCGTTCCCAATTCGGGATTTCTGGTAACGGAAGAACCTTTGAAGCCATCGATCGTGGATCAGTTTGAGGTTGGATTAAAGAAGAATCTTTTTAAAAATTCAGTGGCAGTCAATCTGAACGTTTACCAGATCGACAACAGAAATACTTATACCACCGCACGATTCAAAGCCGACGGATCCGAAAATTCAGATTCAACTATCAAGGAATTTGCGGGAAAGGTACGAAGCAGGGGAGTTGAACTCGACATCACGGGAAATCCGACTCCGCAACTGTCATTGATTGGCGGTATTTCTTACAACCACGCGGTTTATACAGAAACTCCTGCAGAAAACGGTTATGTTGAAAACCAAAGATTGGTGCGAACCCCTGCAACCACGGCAAATATGTCGGTTTTCTATAAGTTTGATGAACAACTTAAAGGACTGATCTTGGGTGCGTCCGCATTTTACACCGGTGATAGAAAAGCGGGGTGGAACGATACCAAAAACCAATCGCAGGTAACAAGAATGGTCGATTTGAAGGGCTTTGCCACCGTAGATTTCTCTTTAGGTTACGATTACAAAAACTTTCTGATTCAGGGAAAAATCGGAAATGTCTTCAATGCCGAGAACTTCAACGTGCACGAAAATTACTCGGTGAACCCGATTGCGCCAAGAAACTTTTATTTCACCTTGACTTACAAACTGTAACCAAACCGCTTCAAACCATATCAAACCACCTCGAATCATCTCAAACCTTTTCAAACGCTCTCTTTATGGCAGAAATTAAAAACACCCGCACTTTTATGAGGATTGTGCACCGTTATCTCGGATATTTTATGGCGGGAATTATGACAGTTTATGCAGTGAGCGGCGTTTTGCTCGTTTATCGCGACACCGATGTTTTGAAGAAAGAAAAAAACTACGAGAAAGTTTTTGAGAAAAATCTTGATGAGAAAGCACTCGGGAAAGAAATCAAAATTAAAGGTTTTGAAGTAGAGAAAACGGAGAATGGAATTTTGTATTTCAAAGGAGGAACCTATAATTCTGCAACAGGTGAAGCGAAATATGTAAAAAAGGAACTTCCTTATGTTTTAGATAAAATGACGAAACTTCACAAAGCCCCGTCAAAAGAAAAACTTGGTGGATTGAATACTTTGTTTGGAATTTCATTGTTCTTCTTTGTGGTTTCAAGTTTTTGGATGTTCAACCCGAAATCAAAAGCGTTCAAAAGAGGAATGATTTTCACGGGAATTGGACTAGTGGTTTCAATTATTTTGCTTTTGATTTAAATCTATTCAGATTAACTTGGTAAAAAACACCCTTTCAAAATCTTTGAAAGGGTGTTTTTATTACTTGGCTCTTTTTACTTGGCACTTATTTATTCGGTTGCGGTGTATATCGCAAATATGGTTTCAGTTCCGTCACCCCTTTCGGGAAAATTCCGCGTGCATCTTCGGTGGAAATTGCGGGTGGAACAATCACATCGTCACCATCATTCCAATTTACGGGAGTTGCCACTTTGTAGTTGTCGGTTAATTGTAAAGAATCGAGCACACGAAGAATTTCATTGAAATTTCTTCCTGTGGAAGCAGGATACGTAATGATTAAACGTACTTTCTTTTCAGGGTCGATGATGAGAAGCGAACGAACTGTTGCCGTTGCAGAAGCATTTGGATGGATGAAATCGTACATTTCGGAAACTTTTTTGTCTTTGTCTGCGATGATTGGAAAATCTACGGCGCAGTTTTGGGTTTCGTTGATGTCTTTAATCCAACCGCGGTGGTCATCTGCATCATCTACAGAAAGCGCGATGACTTTGGTGTTTCTTTTATCGAATTCGCTTTTCAGTTTGGAAGTCATTCCCAATTCTGTGGTACAAACCGGAGTATAATCTGCAGGATGGGAAAACAAAATCCCCCAAGAATCCCCTAAAAAGTTATAAAAATCGAGTTCTCCCAAAGAAGAATCAGCTTGAAAATTCGGTGCGGTATCGCCTAATTTAATTGACATATTCTTGTATTTTTAAAATTTAAGAATCAAAATTAGTAAACACTTGTTTAAATTTGTAATCGAGGTGAATGATTAACATAAATTTAACTATGGATAAAGTAAATTATATTTAATTTAGAAAAAACTCTTCAAATACTGTAAAAAATTGATTAGAAGTCGAATCGTAACTAGCCCTGATTGAACGACATGTTTGAGCTCTTTTTCTTTGAATGGACTTAGCCAAGGAATAAAAAAGCGAGTAGTGAAAGCAGGTTCCCGGCTCCAAATAAACCACAAAATAATTCGCAAATTGTTACATTGATAGATTGTTACATTGAAAAATTTACTATCTTTGCACCCTCAATAATTAATCGGGACGAGTTCCCACAAAATCAAACATTTATGTCAGTAAAAATTAGATTACAAAGACACGGGAAAAAAGGAAAACCTTTCTTCCACATCGTAGTAGCCGATGCAAGAGCAAAAAGAGACGGTAAATTCATCGAGAAATTGGGAACTTACAATCCTGTTGCGAATCCTGCAATTATCGACCTGAACGTGGATTCAGCGGTAAAATGGTTGAACAACGGTGCACAACCAACCGACACAGCGAGAGCGATCCTTTCTTACAAAGGGGCACTTTACAAAAAACACCTTCAAGGCGGTGTAGCTAAAGGAGCTTTCGACGAAGCTGAAGCTGAGAAGAGATTCAACGCTTGGTTGGAGAACAAAGAAAAACAGGTTCTTGGTAAGAAAGACGGTTTGGCAAAAGCAAAAGCAGACGCTAAGAAAGCGGCGATCGAAGCTGAAGCTAAAGTAAACCAGGCAAGAATCGACGCTGCTGCAAAAGCTGAAGCTGACGCAAAAGCTGCTGAAGAGGCAAAACTTGCAGAAGAGAAAGCCGCTGAAGAAGCTGCAAACGCTCCTGCTGCAGAAGAAACAACTGAAGAAGTTGTAGCTGAAGCAACTGAAACTCCTGCTGCAGACGCGGAAGGAACTGAAGACGTGCAAGCTTAAAAAATTTCTTACAGAAATATATGGAGGCGCGATTTATCGCGCCTTTGTTATTTTAAAAGCCGTTATCTTTGTGGAATAATTTGTTTTTATATGCTTCGAGAACCTCAGCATGACAAATGTTCGCATTCTTATTGACGAAACGAATTTTGAAAACGGTTTCGCTGTGAGATTATAGAAGCAATAAAATTTTAGAAATTTCCGAAAACGAAAATTAATGAAAAAAGACGACTGCTACTTTTTGGGAAAAATTACCCGACGACATGGACTTCAGGGAAACGTGTTCCTGAAACTCGACACCGACCAACCTGAAATGTACAACAAACTCGATTCGGTCTTGATCGAGATCAACGGGTTGCTTGTTCCTTTTTTCATCGCGAAACAGTCGTGGAGCAAAAACGACACACTCATTATTTCCTTCAAAAATTCCACGGAGCAGCTTGTGGATCAAGCTATTGGGAGAGACGTATATCTTCCGCTTTCCACGCTGCCGAAACTTTCGGGCAACAAGTTTTATTACCACGAAGTCATCGGTTTCGAAATCCGTGAAGATGATGGCAAATCCTGCGGAACCATCACGTCAATAAATGACCAAACTGCGCAGCATTATTTCATCCTCGATTTGGCGGGCAAGGAAATTATTATTCCTATAATTAAAGAATGGATTTTGGAAGTGAACAGAGATGAAAAATTCATCAAAATGTCTTTACCGGAAGGATTGATGGATGTTTTCCTCGTACCGTCGAAAAAAGATGAGTGATGCTCATTGAAGATGTGATTAGTCTTGATTCTGATCAATGTTTTTGAAAATTCGGTAACTTAGTTTTGTACCGTTAATTTAAAATTTTCGGTCATGAAAAAGTCAACGCTAATTTTTTTCTTTACTTTTTTCTCTTGTTTTTCATTTGCTCAGCAAGCAGACTCGGTGTTTACTCGAAGTAAATTAATTGCGTTTTCGCCATCGAAATTTGGAGATTATGACGTCAATGGAATTAATTTCGGTGTGCTTGATGCTTATCACCAACAAAAGATCATGGCTTAAATGTTCAGTTGAATCCGCTCGTGCTAATCTATCCTTTGATTCCGCGCGGAATTGAGGTTCCCGCTGAAGAGGAAGCAACTGTGGTTGTGAATGGAATTCATGTTTCTACCGGAGGAATGACTGATGGAAATTCGGTCAATGGAATTGGGGTTTCTGCATATCATCATGCGGTGAAGACCAATGGGATTTCTGCAAACTTTTATAATAATACTTCCGGCACGCTCAACGGTATTCATGTCTCTGGATTTGCCAACAATTCTGAAAAAGGCGCAGGAATTACGATTGCTGCGATTGGCAATTATTCCGAAAATTTCAGTGGTTTGCAAGTTTCTTTTTTCAATGAAGCCAAGTCGATGAAAGGCATTCAGATTGGTCTTTCCAATAAATCAGAGCGTTTGAAAGGTTTACAGTTGGGGTTATGGAACAAAAACGGAAAGCGCAGTTTGCCAATAATCAATTTCTAAATTGTGCTTGGATTTTTTGTTAATGAAATTTTGCGATTTTGTAAGATTCATTCCATGCTTATCATTCTTAATAAAAATGGGTTCCAGCATCAAGAATTACGCCAAAATCCTTACCTTTGCAGCTATTGATTTTATACGAAATGAGAACGACGATAAAAGAACTACTCGGAGATTACAGGAAAGTTTTACACCACGATATTACCATTCAGGGATGGGTTCGCGCATTCCGTTCGAACAGGTTTATTGCGCTGAACGACGGTTCCACGATCAACAATTTGCAGGTGGTGGTAGATTTCGAAAATTTTGACGAGAACGTGATTAAAAATATTTCTACGGCTTCTTCGCTAAAGATTGTCGGCGAAGTGGTAGAAAGCCAGGGAAGCGGACAAAGTATCGAAATCATTGCCAAGAAAATCCAGGTTTTGGGAGACAACTTTACCGAAGAAAGAGACAAAACGATTCTTCAGCCCAAAAAGCACTCCCTCGAAATTCTTCGTGAGCAGGCGCACCTTCGCTTCCGAACCAACCTCTTCGGTGCAGTTTTCAGAGTGAGAAGTGCGGTGAGTTTTGCGATCCACCAGTTTTTCCACCAAAACCAGTTCTTCTATATGAACACGCCGATCATCACGGGTGCAGATGCGGAAGGAGCCGGTGAAATGTTCGGGATTACTTCGTTCGACCTCAATGAGATTCCAAGAGATGAAAACGGCGATATCGACTTTGACCAGGACTTTTTCGGTAAGAAAACCAACCTTACCGTTTCGGGTCAGCTAAACGTGGAGACTGCGATGATGGGATTGGGAAGAGTTTACACTTTTGGTCCGACTTTCCGTGCAGAAAATTCAAATACAACGCGTCACCTTGCGGAATTCTGGATGGTGGAACCTGAAGTTGCCTTTAACAATCTGGAAGACAATATCGATTTGGCGGAAGATTTTCTGAAATACGTGATCGGTTATGTTTTGGAAAGCTGTAAAGACGATCTAGAATTCTTGGACAAAAGATTTGCGGAAGAGCAAAAACAAAAACCGGAGAAAGAAAGAGCTTCAGAAGGTTTGATTGAGAAGCTTCAAAATGTGATCAAGAAGCGTTTCAAGAGGGTTTCTTACACCGAGGCAATCGATATTCTGAAAAATTCCAAGGAAAACAAGAAAGGAAAATTCCAGTTCCCGATCGAGGAATGGGGAGCAGATTTACAAAGTGAGCACGAAAGATATTTGGTAGAGAAACATTTTGAAAGTCCAGTCGTTCTGTTTGATTACCCGAAAGAAATCAAGGCATTCTATATGAAACTGAACGAGGACGGGAAAACCGTTGCCGCGATGGATGTACTTTTCCCGGGAATCGGCGAGATTATCGGTGGTTCGCAAAGGGAAGAAAAACTTCAGGTGCTGAAAGATAAGATGAAGGCGATGAATGTGGATGAACACGAACTTTGGTGGTATTTAGATACCAGAAAATTCGGGTCGGTTCCGCACGCAGGTTTCGGTTTAGGTTTGGAAAGATTAATTCTTTTCGTGACGGGAATGACCAACATCCGAGATGTGATTCCTTTCCCAAGAACTCCGAAAAATGCAGAGTTTTAATTAAGAATTTCAGTGCTGTTTAATTCAAGACATAGAAATAAAACAAAAAACTTTCAGAAATCCTGAAAGTTTTTTTTGTTGACAATTTTTTACTGCAAAAATCGTGCAAATTTGCGCTCAATTAAAAATATTTATCTAAATTCGTAGAGGAAAACTCGGTGAACCATCACCAATGGAATTGCAATTTGCCAATGTCGAAGAAAGAATCATCACGATTCGGAATACGAAAGTCATTATCGACAGTGACGTTGCAGATTTGTATGGAGTTCAAACTAAGGAGGTGAATCAAGCTACGGAATAATCCGGATAAATTCCCAAGTGGATACATATATGAGCTTGGTAAAGAAGAAGTTAAAGATTTGCGGTCAAAAACTTTGACCACAAATTTAGCGATGAGCCGAGTAAAACCAAAAGCTTTTACTGAAAAGGGACTGTATATGCTTGCAACGATCCTAAAAGGTAAAAAGGCGACGGAAACGACTATCGCAATAATTGAAACCTTCACGAAAAATCAGGGAACTCTCGAGAACAGTTGCGCAGCTTGCAGAAATTAGTGACGAGAAGGAACAGAAAACCTTGATGCAGAAAAGCGGCGAAATAATTTCTGACTTGTTAGGAGAAGAAATGAAAACGACAGATACAGAAACTACAGTAGAACTGAACTTTGCTGTGCTGAAATTTAAACACACCATCAAAAGAAAAACGGAGAAATAAGAATACAATGCTGAAACAAAACCTACAGATCAAACTCGGGCAGAAACTTGCACCGCAACAAATCCAGCTGATGAAGCTCATTCAACTGCACACATTGGAATTTGAGGAGGAATTGGAACGCGAACTTGAAGAAAATCCTGCACTGGAAAAAGTTCAGGAAGAGCAGAAGGAAGAAGATTATTCCTCTTTGGATGAAGGTTTTGAAGACGAGGGAACCGAAAGCATCGATACCGATTTCGATGTGAACGAATATATTTTTGATGACGAACCTGCTTATAAAACGGCGTCCAGCAATTATTCCGCAGATGATGAGGAGTTTGACAATGAATCTCTTTTGACGGAAGGTCAATCCTTGTACGACTATCTTTTGGAGCAGATCAATTTGGTCAATATCGATAAGGAAGATCTGAAAATTGCGGAATATATTATCGGAAACCTTGACAACGACGGTTATCTTCGTCGCGAAATCAAGCAGATTGTGGATGATTTGGCGTTCTCTGTCGGTGTTTATACCACCAAGGAAAAGGTAGCCGATATTCTTGAGAATTATGTCCAGAAGCTTGATCCACCGGGAGTTGGGGCGCGAAATCTGCAGGAATGTCTGCTTCTCCAAATCGAGAAAAAAGTAAGTGCTGATAAAGCGGTAATGCTTGCTGCGAATATTCTGAGAAACCAATTCGATGCCTTAACCAATAAGCATTACAACAAAATCATCCAAAAATACGATATTGAGGAAGAGGATTTGAAAGACGCGCTGGAAGTGATCTCTAAGCTTTCCCCGAAAGTCGGCGGAAACTTCGATACACAGACGATCACCATTAACCAGGAAATTATCCCGGATTTTGTGATCCAGGTGAAAGACAACGGAAAAAAAGGAGTAGAAGTAATCCCGCTCCTTAACAGCAAAAATGCGCCGACCTTGCGTGTTTCCGATGAATATAAAGATATTCTGACCACTTATTCTCACGACAAAACTTCGGCGGAACATAAGCAGGCGGCTTTGTTCATCAAGCAGAAACTGGATGCTGCGAAATGGTATATCGACGCTATAAACCAAAGACAAAATACATTGCTGCAAACGATTACTGCAATCGTAAAACTACAGAAAGACTACTTTATCACGGGCGACGATAAATCTCTGAAACCGATGATTCTAAAGGATGTTGCCGATATTACAGGTTTCGATATTTCCACTATTTCAAGGGTGGTGAAAAGCAAATATGCCGATACGCCGAATGGTATTGTTTACCTGAAAAACCTATTCTCGGACTCATTGACCAATGACGACGGCGAAGAAGTTTCCACGAAGGAAATCAAAACCCATCTTCAGGATGTGATCAATAACGAGAACAAGAGAAAACCTTTAACCGACGATGCTTTGGTAGGCTTACTGAAAGAAAAAGGGTATAACATCGCCAGAAGAACCATCGCAAAATACCGCGAGCAACTCAATATTCCTGTTGCGCGATTGAGGAAGGAGCTGTAGGAGAAAAAAAATTCCACCCTTTAGGGATGGGGGTAAAGAAAATTTTTGTGTGGGTGAGTTGGAGTGTAGGTGAGTTGGTGAGTTGGAGCGTCGCAACTGATAAGTGATAAGTGATAAGTGATAAGTGATAAGTGATGGTACTTCGTATTTCGTATTTCGTATTTCGTAATTCGTTCTTCTAACTTCGTTTTTTCCCAAACATTCCTTTCTTGTAATTCGTGATAAAAACCCCGAGAATAATCATCACCGTCGCGGATAAGAATGTTGCCGAAATCTTTTCGTTCAAAATCAGCCAACCTAAAAATATGGCAATAATCGTATTGACATAAGAAAGAAGCGAAATCTGCGTCGGCGAAACTTTCTTCAATGAATAATGAAATGCAAAATACGCTGCAACCGAACCGAAAATCCCGAGGTAAACAATTGCTCCAAAACTCTTAACCGACCACGTTTCTGGCACAATCTCTTTCGAAAACAAAAACCCAAAAACAATCTGAACCACCGCTGCAAACACAAACTGGTAAAACAGGTTCAGTGAAATGTTCTGCTCCTGAAGATTCAATTTTTTGGTAAAAATAGAACCGAGCGACCAACCGAGAATTCCAATGAAAATTGCGACGATTCCCCAAAGATAATCGGGGTTTGCAAGATCGTGCAGTCCGTCTTTGAAAATTAAGAGGATTCCGCCAAAACCGAGAAAAATACCTAAAAGCGAGCGGAAGGTAAACCGCTCCAAACCGATAAAAATACTTCCCAGAAAAACCAAAATCGGTGATGCCGCAGAAATCAGTGAAGCGAGACTGCTCGTAATATGTTTTTCGGCAACGGTGGTCATTCCGTTGGCAACAATCAGCATCAGAATCGAAAACAGAATCTGTATTCTAAGATTTTTCCAGCCGATCCACTTTAACTCTTTAGAAAAAAGAAGAATCACCATCAGCAAAGTTGCTGCAATCAACTGTCGGATTCCCGCGACAAACCAGGGAGGAATAGTTTCCACCGCAATCCTGATTCCCAGGAAAGTCGTTCCCCAAACAATGGCGACGGTGAGGATGGCGAAAAGGAGCTTCAAATCTTTCGTCATATTAAAAGGCAGATTTTTGTCGGTGGGCAAGTAATTTTATTCCTGCCGCGGAAATAATACACAACACAATTAACACGATCCACAAAGCATTGTAGCCGAAATGGTCTGCGATAAAAGCGCCTCCTGCAGGTGCGATAATTCCCGAAAGCGACCACACAAAAGTGTATGCGGAAGCGTAACTTGCGCGACTCTCCGCTCCTGCTCTTGTCATCACAAAAGTGTTGATGAACGGCAAAGCAAGCATCTCACTGATGGTGAGGAAAATCACTGCAATTACCGCGGAAACCACGACCGAAACAACTGGGAAAAGAATCAGTGCAAAGCTGATTGCCGCAATAAAAACCCCAGAATAAATATAGAGAATATCTCTTTTTCGGGTTTGAAGATTCTGCACCAAAACCATCTCGAAAACGGCGATCAGGATTCCGTTGAGTCCGAGAATACTTCCCGTCAAAGATTCGTCGATATGCTGCACATCTTTCCAGAAAACGGGTACCAGTTTGAAAACTACCAGAAAACACGAAATATAGATCAGAATAAGAAGTAGGAATTTCAGATAGAGCGCATCTTTCCAAGGAGATTTCGGCGCAATGACCTCTTTGGTAGAATCACTTTTTCTTCTAATGTTGATTTTAGGGAGAAGAAAGAAAATCAACAATCCGACAAGAATATAGGTGCTTCCTTCAACAAAAAACAAAAGATGATAATCGATCGCGGCCAAGAAACCACCGAACGCAGTTCCCAATCCCATCCCGAGATTCACCGCAAAACGGTTGAGCGAATAGGATTTCGTGAGCATTTCGGGTTTGGAATAATAGGCAACCGCCGTGAAGTTTGCAGGCCGGAACGCTTCGCTGATCAACCCAATCAAAACCGCGACAACGCACAGCAAATGAAAATCGGTAATCTTGCCAAAGAAAATAAAAAGAATCCCGCTGAAAATACTGGTGAAAATCTGCACCGCACGGAAACCGATCCTGTTCACAAAATAACTGCTCGACAATGCTCCCAAAACCGCTCCCGCTCCGAAAAGCGTAATGACCAAACCTGCATCGGCAAGACTTCTGCCAAAAATCCTCGTCACATACACGCTCATAAAAACCGCCGCCATTGTTCCCATCCTGTTGATGAGCATCACAAAAGAGAGCATCCAGCTTTCTTTGCTCAGTCCACTGAAGGCCGCTTTGTAGGTGTGAAAAATCTTTTTGAACATAAAAGGAATCGGGGTGTCCCGAAATATTTTGCAAAGGTAGAAGTTATGCAACGAACAGCCAACGAAGTTGAATTAATAATTTCTAAGGTTAAATGTGATATTTCAATAACCGAGAGCGGGTTCTTTTCCAGATTGAAACCGTAAAATCCAGGAACTTTTCGAACTTTTTTGCACATTGAGTAGTTAACTTGTTTTATCCTCGACACTTTTAATAATATTGTCTTTGTGACTTTGTGGTTGAAACCATTACTCATTTGATTTGCTTGAGTTGTTAAGGTATTTTCCTAAAAATCCTTAACTTTAAACCATAAATTATTTGGGGAGACGAGTAGCTTCAAACCCCTGTCCCGCGAATGCGGGGTCAAACTTCAAACCTCAAACTCTTTTCTATGGTCGGAATAATTATGGGAAGCCAAAGCGATTTGCCGGTAATGCAACAAGCGGCGGAATTTTTGAAATCAATGGAAATTCCTTACGAACTCACCGTTGTTTCTGCACACAGAACGCCCGAAAGGATGTTCGATTATGCAAAAACTGCCAAAAACCGAGGGCTGAAAGTCATCATTGCGGGAGCGGGAGGAGCGGCGCATCTTCCGGGAATGGTTGCGAGTTGCACAACTTTGCCCGTGATCGGGGTTCCGATTCTTTCGTCTAATTCGATTGACGGATGGGATTCAATTTTGTCGATTCTGCAGATGCCGTCAGGAATTCCTGTGGCGACCGTTGCGTTGAACGGCGCAACCAATGCTGGTATTTTAGCGGCAAAAATATTGGGAGCAACCGACCAGAAAATTTCTGAAAAACTTGAAACTTACCAAAATTCCATGAAAGACAAAGTGTTGGGAACTGTTGATGCTATTAAGAAAATTCATCCCAATAACTACGAATAACAAAAGCGCCGATTTGGCGCTTTTCAATTATTAAGAATATTCTGCTTTTATTTATCTGATGATAAATTTAGTTGAATAGTCACCGATTTTGATCACATAGGTCCCCGTTTTTAAATGGTTGGTTGTTGGATTCCATCCATTTTTTGCTTCGGTTTTTTCTAGGAGTTTTCCAGATAAATCAAAGATTCGAGTTTCAGAGGCGCTGCTTAATCCGCTTACGAAAAATCGGTTTTTTTCGAAATTGAGTCTAATGTTTTTTTTTGCTGAATTTGCAGTACCCATATTCGTGTTCTGAAAAAGCCATTGGTAAGCCCCGGCAAATTCTCCTTTCCAGTAATTTTCGTTGTGTTGTCCGTAGGAATCAAGCTTTACCTTTGTATTTGCTGTTGTCAATCCTTTTGTCTGAAGGTTGTCTTTCACGGTTTCGATGTCGGATGCCATCGTTGCGCTTTCGTTGGTTCCCGCCACAAAATAAATCCTCATATTAGAAAGATTCGAAGTGGAGTTTAGAATGTAGTTGTTAAATTGGTTAGCGACAATCCAGTAAGCTGGGCTGAACGACCCGATTTTGGAAAAAGTCCCACTGTATTTCACGCCTCCGTAATTCGAAATCAGCGCTCCTAAAGAACTTCCAATGAGTGCATTATATTCTGCTCCTGGTTTTGTGCGGTAATTTGCGTCCACGTACGGTTTCAGCGTTTCTGCCACAAACTGCATATATTGGTCTCCTTCGCCGCCTCCGTATTGTGGGTTGTTCCAAGGAGTGTATTCGTTAATCCTGGTGGTTCCGCCGTTGTCGATCCCAATTACAATCGCACCGTAATCTCCCTGTGCAAAAAGGTTGTTCAGCGTTTCATCGATTTGCCATTCTCCAGAAAATCAGGTTGCGTTGTCGAACAGGTTTTGTCCATCCTGCATATAAAGAACGGGGTAAGTTTTCGTGCTGGTTTCATAATCTGGTGGAAGATAAATCCAGATTTTTCTGCTTCTGTCCAATTGCGGCATATAGAACGAATTGCTCATAATATGCACATTTGAAGCTGCTGTACTCGTATTACCGCCTCCCAAATCTTCCCAGGATTGAACAGTAAGGTTAAGCGTTTGAGGTGACCCAGTAAAAGTAAAGGTCCGGTTCGGTAAATATCCTCCAGTCGCGTTTCCTTCTACCTGTTGCCAAGTTCCGCGGTGGAATTTGTATTCTGCATTTCCACTACCTTCTGGAACGGTGAAAACAAAGTTTCCCATTCCGTCGGGAAGCATTTCCGAAGCGGTAAGATTCCAATTGTTAAAGGTTCCAGAAACGTAAATCTTCGCTCCAGAAGGAGTATTGGTCGGAACTGAAGTTATTTTGAGCGTTACCTGCGCCGAAACGAAGACGGCGAATAATAGTAACAAAAGCGTAATTTTTCTCATACTGAAATTGATATTTCAACAAAGGTATTGTTTTCAGTTTTAATTAAATTTGGTAGAAATTGTTACAGCACGCCCGTCTTCCTCATACACTCTTTCATTTTCCCATAGGTTCTTTCGATATCGTGGTCGAGACCGATCGAGAAGCGGATCAGTCCTTCGGAAAGTCCCATTTCTTTTCTTTCTTCTTCAGGAATTTCTGATGAGGTAGAAGTTCCCGATGCGGAGAATAAAGTTTTATAGAAACCAAGACTCACGGCGAGATATCCGAGATTTTCGTTCTGCATCATTTCCATCAGTTCGTTGGCTTTTTCCACCGTTTTTACGTCGAGAGTGAGCAATCCGCCAAAACCATATTCTGCGTGCATCATTTTTTTGAAAAGCTCGTGGTTTTTGTGGCTTTTCAATCCTGGATATTTCACGGTCAGTCTGTCCTTTTCAAAATTTTCGGCAAGAAACATCGCATTCTCGCTGTGTTTTTTCATCCGGATGTGCAGCGTTCTCAGATTCTTCAAAATACTTGATGCGCGCAAACTGTCCATCGTCGGTCCCAACAACATACACGCACCGGTATTCACGCTTTTCAGATCGTCGATCAGTTGCTGTTCACCGCAAATTACGCCGCCTACAGAATCACTGCTCCCGTTGATGAATTTCGTCAAACTGTGGATCACGACATCCGCACCCAAAAATATCGGCGAAACCGACAATGGCGAAAAAGTATTGTCAACAACCAATTTCAGGTTGTGCTTCTTACAAATTTTGGAAAGAGCTTGCAAATCGGCAACTTCCAGAAGTGGATTGCTCACCGTTTCACAGAAGATAACCTTAGTGTTTTCAGTAATCGCTGCTTCCACTTTTTCTAAATTGGTGATGTCCACAAACGCCGTCTGAATCTGGAATCCAGGCAGGAAATTTTTCAGGAAAGCATAAGTTCCGCCGTAAATGGTTCTGCTGGAAACAATATGGTCGCCGCTTTTGCAGAGTTGGAGCAGGGTAGAAGTAATTGCACCCATTCCCGATGCGGTTACGTTGGCATTTTCCGTTCCCTCCATATTGGCGAGAGCTTTTGCGAGATAAAGATTGCTTGGCGAAGAATGTCTTGAATAAAGATAGCAACCGTCGGTATTTCCTTCAAATGTGTCAAACATTGTTTTTGCTGAAAGAAAAGTGTAGGTAGAACTGTCTGAAATTGAAGGGTTTACTCCACCGAATTCTCCGAAGAACTGCAGATCCTGAATGTTGTTCGCTGCGTTGAAATGATCCATGATTTTATTTTTTTTTGATAGTTTAAGTAAAATCCATTTGTCAAGAAATTTTCCTCCCTTTAGCGATGGGGTCAAGAAGATTTCGAGGTTACAAGTTCAAAATGCTATAATTAAAGCGTGCTATAAATTTGATAATTCCTAAATTTTAAAACAATATTTAAATTAAAATTTAGAATTAAATTCCATTATTCTGAGAATAATTAGTTTTAAAATTTGCTATTTTTGAATTCTTAAACTTTTACCAAAAAATATTCAGATGAACTTCGACGATAAAGACCGAAAACTCCTGGTTCTGCTTCAGGAAAATTCCAAAAAAACCACAAAAGAACTTGCGAATGAGCTTAATCTTTCGGCAACCGCAGTTTTCGAGCGGATCAAGAAACTCGAGCGACAGAAAGTCATCGAAAAATATGTTGCGATTATCGATAAGAAATTAGTGAAAAAAGATTTCGTGGTTCTGTGCCACGTGAAGTTGTCGCAGCACAGCAAGGAATACATCACGCAGTTTGAAAAGGAAATCGTGAAGTTCCCCGAAATCCTCGAATGTTTCCACGTGAGCGGCGATTACGACTACATCCTGAAAATCTGCATGGAAAACATCGAGGAATACCGCGAGTTTATGGTCTCCAAACTCACGTCGATGCAGCATATTGCGAGTACACACAGCTCTTTCTCGATCAAGGAAGTGAAAAATACGACGGTGGTTTTCCCTGATTGATCTAACTTCTTCTTATGTACCGCGAAAGCAGCATTCGTGCATTTGTGGAGATGGCTTCGTTCCTCGCAATGACAAAGTAGAGCAGAAAATAAATCGCAAAGTCTGATATGAATTATTCTTTAATGAAGGAGGCAAAGTTTTTTCCGACAGGTCGGAAAGATGAAGCGCACGCTTATTCAGCGGATTCATCCGCAATCTTTGCTAAACATAATGGTGAGCAAAGAAAAAGAATCTTTGCGTTTGCGTAATTCCTTGCGAATTTAATCACCCTATTCCCCGAAGAAATCCATCAGATCCATATAGTTTTTTTGGTTCACGCCGTGTCCGCTCATATACTCGCGGAAGGTAAAATAGCATCCCAAATCGTACAGCAAATCCGCAGCTTTTCTTCCCCAGTCAAGCGGGATAATTGCATCGTCAGTGCCGTGCGAGATGAAGAAGCGCATCTTTTCGAGCTTTTTCTTGTCTTTAGAAATATTGTCGAGCAGCTTTTCCTCCGGATAACAGCTCATACACGCAACTTTTGAGAAAAGTTCAGGATTCTGCAAAGCAAGCGCGTAACTCAGGATTCCACCTTGCGAAAATCCGCAGAGATGAGTTTCGTTTTCGGTGAGTCCGTAATGGTTGGAGATTTTTAGAATGTTTTCGAGAATCGTTTGTTCTGACTTTCTTGCCTGCGGAATATCGATACGGTTTTCTGCATTCATCAAGTCGATATCGTACCACGAGTAACCTTCATACGGTGTAGAAAAGGGCGCCCTGAAACTTACAACGAGCCAATCTTCGGGTAGAGTAGGAGTGAAGGAAAAGAGGTCTTCCTCGTTACTTCCATATCCGTGAAGCAGAATTAAAAGTGGAGTTTTTTCGGTGATATTTTTCCGTTCGCGAACGAGATATTGTAAATCCATAGCGCAAAGATAAAGCTTTTTGTCGGGTGTTTCGTAGTCGGTCTTTCTGATGTTGAATGGCGGTTTTTAATCAGAAAGTGAGCGATTTATTCAATATGAAATTATTTACAAATTATCAATTATAATAAAAATATTACATTAATAATGTTATTAATTATTTTAAATAATTGTGTATATTTGAATTCAATCATTAATGAATATTCATTTGATTTTGTTTACTTGTAAGCCAATCTCTTATTTCCAATCATTTTCCAAGAAGATTTTCTCTCATTTTTCAGTGTCGTTCTATTACTTTAATAATTAATTTATATTAGGTAGTTTTTAACATCTGATTTTTAATTAATTAAAATTATTATCGAAAAAATAGTTTAAGTAATTACAAATAAGAATTTGTTCTATTTTTATCAGATTAATGATAGTTTTTAGTTTTTTGATCAAAATTCGGTTAAGGATTAGCTCTTTTTAACGGTTTTGTTTTTTAAAAGAAAAGTTATTTTTTGCCATTTATTAGTCAGTTTACGATATTTTCTTATCTATTATAAAAATCGTTAAATAATTGACAATTTGAAAATACATAAAAATTGCTTTTTCATTAAAGTTTGTCGATTCGTTGCATCCCGTTTTCAGTCAAAAATGTTAGGAAATTCGAAGGTAAAAAAGTAAGTTCATCCTGAAAAATCATCCAGCTTTATTGATCATTGGAAACACTTTTTCTGTCTTGCGGAAATTTCAGTTTGTTGTTCCTTTTGAGTAAATCTTTAATGATAAGCTATCTCCAAAAAAAAAGCTGGTCGAAATCAACCAGCTTATGAGTACTAATGAAAAACATTTCTAAATCTCACGCTTCACATTTGCGACAGGATTCAGTTTGATGAGTTTCATCTTGTCGAGTAAAATCATGATATAATACGTCACGTCGATTTCGTGCCATCTCACGCCGCCGAAATTGGCTCTTCCGCCATATTTGTGGTGGTTGTTGTGATAACCTTCCCCCATCATTAACCAGTCAAAATGGAACAGGTTTTTTGAGGTGTCGGAAACTTTGAAATTTACGTAACCGTAGATGTGTCCAAACCAATTGATGATCACACCATGAATCGGCGCCATCAGATAAGCGACAGGAAGCAGAATCCATTGCCACCAAGCGGTTGCGAAGAAGTAGAAGAACAGAGTGTACAAAGCGGCCCACGCAATTCTGGATCCCCACGAACTTGCAAAACGGTCAAAACCTTCCCATTGCGGAACATTCTTGGTGAATTTTTCCTCGATCTTTACCTTTTGCTGGTTGATCTGCTGGTAGATTTTTTTGGTGCGCCACATCATCGTGAAGAGGTTATGGTCGTATTTTGGCGAGTGCGGATCTTTTTCCGTGTCCGCATACGCGTGGTGCATTCTGTGCATTACGCCGTATCCGTAAGCGGAAAGGTAGTTGGAACCTTGCGTGATCCAGGTTAAGACATAACAGATTTTCTCGCCAAATCTCGACATTTTGAAGGTTTGGTGCGCTGCGTAACGATGCAGGAAAAAAGTTTGAAAAAACAGTCCTGAATACCACAGGACGATAATGAAGATGATAATTGCCATATTGGCAAAGATAGGATTTTTTTGATTTTTGCGGATCATTTCAGCAGATCGTTCTGCGATGCGATGGAGATCATTTCTGCGACGTTCTTTACGCCGAATTTCTGCATGATGTTCTTGCGATGCGTATCTACCGTGAGCGGACTCAGAAAAAGTTCTTCGGCAATGATCACGCTGGTTTTTCTTTTGGTCAGAAGCTTCAGGATTTCTTTTTCACGCTTGGTGAGTCGCGGAACCCCGATAAGTTCTTCCTCGGAAGGTTTGCTGATGATCTCCTTCACGGCGCTGCAGAAAACGATATTTCCCGACAAAGCACCGCGGATGCAGTCGGTGAACTCTTCCACGGATGTGTTTTTCAGAAGGTAGTCGCTTGCACCGTTTTGTATCGACTGTACAATGATGCTTCTTTCGGAGCGGTTGCTGAGCATGAAACGGAAAGACCGAGGTTAACGAAACTAACACATTAACCGGAGACGGAAGTAGCTTCAACAAACACTATAATTTTTAGTGGTTAATTTTTTTTTTTTCATAGTTCATTAATTTTACAGAGAAATCCGCCCCGTAAAGAGGCGGATTTCTTCTTTGGATATGTTTTTCGCTACTAAACCGCCTTCACGATAAAGTAATTCTTCTTGCCTTTTTGTAGAAGTACAAACTTGCCGTCGATCAAGTCTTTCTCGGCAACTTCGAACGTGTCGTTTACCTTTTCTTTGTTGATGGAAATTGCGTTTTGCTGCAGTTCTCTTCTTGCTTCACCTTTCGATTTCAGGAATCCGCTTTTCTCGGAAATCAAGTCAACCACATTCGAACCGATCACCTCGGATTTCGAAATTTCCTTTTGGGGAACACCGTCAAAAATTTCCAGGAAAGTCGCTTCGTCCAGATTCACCAGATCTTCCGCAGTTGATCGCCCGAAAAGGATTTCCGATGCCTTCACCGCTTTTTCGAACTCTTCCCGGTTATGAACCCAAACTGTCACTTCTTCCGCCAGTTTTTTCTGGAGTTTTCGTTCGTGTGGTGCGGTTTTATGTTCTGCGATGAGGGTCTCGATTTCTTCTTTTCCCAAGAAAGTGTAGAATTTAATAAACCTTTCCGCATCGTCATCGGTCGCGTTGAGCCAGAACTGGTAGAATCGGTATGGCGAAGTTTTCTTCGGATCGAGCCAGTAATTCTCGCCGCTTTCGGATTTCCCGAATTTCGAGCCGTCGGATTTTGTGATGAGCGGAACGGTCAAAGCAAATGCTTCTCCCTGCGCTTTTCTGCGGATCAGCTCGGTTCCCGTCGTGATATTTCCCCACTGGTCGGAACCGCCCATTTGCAGTTTCACATTTTTTTCTTTGTAAAGGTGCAGGAAATCGTAACCCTGCAAAAGTTGGTAGGTAAACTCGGTGAAGCTCATTCCTTCCGCGCCGCCTTCTCCCGTGATCCTTTTCTTCACAGAGTCTTTCGCCATCATATAATTCACCGTGATGTTCTTCCCGATATCGCGAATAAAATCGAGGAAGGAAAACTCCTTCATCCAGTCGTAATTGTTCACCAACTCGGCTTTGTTTTTGGCTACTCCGTCGAATTTCAGGAATTTCGAAAGTTGGTTTTTCAGGCAGTCAACATAATGATTTAAAGTCTGCTCATCCAGTAGGTTTCTTTCGTTGGATTTTCCCGACGGATCGCCGATCATTCCTGTTGCACCACCAACCAAAGCAATCGGTTTATGGCCGTGCTGCTGAAAATGCGCCAAAATCTTGATCTGAATCAAACTCCCGATATGCAGCGAATCCGCAGTAGGATCGAACCCGATATAGCAAGTGGTCATTTCCTTATTCAGTTGCTCATCGGTTCCGGGCATCATGTCGGCAAAAAGTCCGCGCCATTTCAGTTCTTCAATAAAGGGGTTCATTTTCTTGTAGATTTTTAGAAGTTGCAAAGATAGCGAATTCGTAAAAATTTTTGGGCGTTTTTTTCGCATCCGCAATTTCCCCGCCAAAAAAAACCGCGCTTTCCGCTGTATCTTTTCTTCCGCTGCGCTCCAGAAAAAGATGCCGCTGCAATCGCTCACGCAATTAGGAAATAACTTGAAAATTACCTTTTGTAAGCAAAGAAAATATCTTTTGTAAAAGTCTGAATATTAATATTTTATTCGTTACAAACGACTACAAACGACTTTAAACATTTCTCTACCGACTAAGTTTTCCAACCCGGTGAATCTTTGCACCAGAGATTTGCGGAAAATCAGTGAGCCGCACTTCTAATGTTTAATTATAAAAATTTAAGATCATGTCACTAAGAAACAAAGTTACCTTAATCGGTAGAACAGGAAAAGAAGTCGAAATCGTGAAATTCGAAAAAGGACAAATCGCTAAGGTCACTTTAGCAACGTCAGATTTCTACACCAACGCATTGGGCGAAAAAGTAGAGGAAACGCAATGGCACAATTTGGTTGCCAATGGAAAAACCGCGGAAATCTTCGAAAAGTACGTAGAGAAAGGCAGAGAAATCGCAGTAGAAGGAAAAATTGTTTACAAATCCTACGATGATAAGGACGGCGTGAAACGCTACATCACCGAAATCCGTGTTGAAGAGCTGGTTCTTCTCGGAGGAAAATAATCAATGATACTTTGCCATTGCCGAAAATGTCAGTGGCAAAGTTTCTACCGTCACCAAATCAAAAAAAATACAGTTATGAAAGTCAAGTTAATCAAAGTTCGCCTGTCGGATGAATTTATCTATGGCGACCAGAAAATTCTCGACCAGTTTTTGGCGCAGAACAATATCCTGAAATTCGAGTCCGCGTTTGTGAAGGACGAAGAAAGCTATTGGTCGGTGATCCTTTATTACGAGGAAATGAAAATGACCGTCAACGAATCCAAGAACCAAAAATACTCCGCGGAAGAAAACGATGGACTGAATCCCGACGAAATCAAGATATTGGAGTCCCTGAAACTTTGGCGCAGCGAGAAAGCGAAAGATCAGAAACTTCCCGTTTATTTTATCGCGACGAACAATGAGCTTCTTTCCATCGCGAAGTACAAACCACTAAATAAGGAAGAACTTATCGACATCAAAGGTTTCGGCAAACACAAAATCGAGAACTACGGCGAAGAAATCATCGAGATTTTGGAAAGTGTTTAGAATTAACAGTTTTAGCGATCAAGCTTCGCCAAAGTAACAGGCTTTGGCGAAGTTACTGTAGATTTGAACTTCAGTCAAAGAAATAAATCAATAGGAACGGGCTTTAGCCCGTTCAATTTGATAAAAGATCAAATTGGCTTTAGCCGAAAATTATCAAGCAGCAAGAAGTTTATGCAATAATCCCATTTGCAGAAAATCATCATTTTGCAAATGGAATCTCAACACAATTTTATTAATAATATTGAACTCCTACGGAGTTCTGGGCGACTGTTTTTAATATTTCTACACAGATTGAACTCCTACAGAGTTCTGTGTGCCTGTTTTGTTGTTCTACAAACATAAAACTCCTACGGAGTTTCAAGGGATAATTTTCTGTGCGCATTTTTTAGCGCATTCTCTTAGAACTTGTCTTTTGATCCTTTTTGGTTATGGTTGAATACGGATCTTCAAAAATTGTTTAATGACAAACTTGTTATGAAGGTTCAAAATTAATCCCGTTCAATTCCTTATTTTTGCAATCATTAAGATTTTAAAATGAAGCCAAGCTTAGCAAAAGGAACCCGAGATTTTTCGGCGAAGGAAGTCAGCCGACGAAGATATATCATCAATGTTTTACAGAAGAATTTCGAGCTGTTCGGTTTTCAGCCGCTTGAAACCCCGAGTTTCGAAAATCTTTCGACGCTCACTGGGAAATATGGTGAAGAAGGCGACCGATTGATTTTCAAGATTTTGAATTCTGGCGACTACGCTGCAAAAACAAAAGACGAAGACTGGAATGCCAAAAATTCGCAAAAACTGATTTCGCAGATTTCCGAGAAAGCACTTCGCTACGATCTCACCGTTCCGTTTGCAAGATACGTGGCGATGAATCACGGGGTTTTGAATTTTCCGTACAAGCGCTACCAGATCCAGCCCGTTTGGAGAGCCGACCGACCGCAGAAAGGAAGGTTCAGAGAGTTTTACCAATGCGACGCCGACGTTGTCGGGAGCGAAAGTTTGTGGCAGGAAGTAGAGTTGGTTCAGCTATACCTGAAATCTTTTGCAGAGCTGAAAATTCCTGTGACGCTGCACCTGAACAACAGAAAAATTCTTTCGGGTTTGGCGGAATATGCAGGAATTTCGAAACATCTGATCGAGTTTACGGTTGCTTTAGACAAACTCGATAAAATAGGTAAGGAAGGCGTCGTCAAAGAGTTACTCGAAAAAAATATCAGCCAGAAATCCATCGACAAGCTCGATTTCCTTTTTGAGCAGAGCGACGAATCGATGGAAAATCTGTTGCAGCTTAAGGAAAAATTGGCGGGAGATGATTTGGGATTGAAGGGTGTTGACGAACTTGAGTTTGTCTTTACCAAATGCCTTGATCTGGGAATTTCGGCAGACAACTTGAAATTCGACATCACTTTGGCGAGAGGTCTCGATTACTATACAGGTGCGATTTTCGAGGTAAAGGCGGATGAGGTCCAGATGGGATCGATCGGTGGAGGCGGAAGATACGACAACCTTACCGAAGTATTCGGGGGGAAAAATATCCCTGGAATAGGGATTTCCTTCGGGCTCGACAGGATTTATCTCGTGATGGAGGAACTTGGACTTTTCCCTGAAAATACTGAAAACTCCGTACAGTATCTTTTTGCCAACTATGGCGTGAATGAAGCTACGGAAGCGATGAAAATTATAGTCAATCTTCGTGAAAAAGGTGTATCTGCAGAACTTTACCCAGAATCTGCGAAACTGAAAAAGCAGTTTACCTATGCCGAGAAAAAAGCGATTCCAAACCTTGTGTTTTTTGGCGAGCAGGAAATAAACGAAGGAACAATTACCGTCAAGAATCTGGAAAACGGCGAGCAGAAAACCATTTCCATCCCCAAATTCCTGAAAGATCAAGCTTGAAAATCGGAACTTGGAACCTGAAATGAAACTTGAAACGTCAAACTTCAAACTTTCCTCTATGTGGTGGCTTTACGCACTTCTATCCGCGCTCTTCGCTGCACTCACCGCAATTTTTGCCAAGGTGGGCGTTGAGAATGTGAACTCGAATCTGGCGACGGCGATCCGTACCGTGGTGGTTTTGGTGATGATTTGGCTCATTGTTTTTTCGCGTGGCGAGATGAAGGGGATTTCGGGGCTGTCTCCCAAAACATGGTTTTTCCTCGGCATTTCTGGGGTGGCGACAGGACTTTCCTGGATCTTTTATTTCAAGGCGCTGCAGATGGGCGAAGTTTCAAAAGTGGCGGGAATCGACAGGCTGAGTTTAGCATTAACCATCATTTTTGCAGTCATTTTTTTGGGTGAAACTTTGACGTGGAAAACTGCTGCAGGAGCTGGTTTGATTATTATCGGAACCCTCTTTCTGATTTGGAAATGAAACGATTCCATATTTTGAACGGCGATTGTTTGGCGGAAATTTTCCCAAAAGAAATTGAAGGGGAAAGAATTATTTGGCGGGAATGTACTGTTTCAGAAGCCGAATTTTTCGTGAACCGCGAGAAGTATCTTTCTAAGAATTTCGGTGCTGAAGAAGCGGATTATTTAAATAAGGTTCTTTCCGAATTTCATCGAATAAAAAAGATTACCTTTGATTCCGAAGTCTATTTCTGGTTCGAGGACGACTTGTTTTGCCAGGTAAACCTCTGGTTTTTGTTGAAAGAATTACCGCGAAATATCGAAGAAGTTTACGTGGTTTTACCAACCGTGAAAGATGAAGAGAAAAGATGGAGGGGTTTCTCTGCGCACGATTCCGAACTATTGACCGAAAGTTTGCAGAATGCGATCAAAATAGATGAATCCGATCTTAATTTGGTGCACGAGCTTTGGAACGCATTTTCGGCAGGAGATTATGAGACGCTTAAGAATCTATCTCATTCTGAACAAAAGTTTTCCAGAAAGTTGAGAGAAGTGATTATTGCGAATGAGAATCGTTTCAACGGTCAGCTCATCAAGCAAATTCGCGAATTACCACAGAATGATTTTGTGGAACTGTTCAAAAACTTTTCGGAGAAATACGGCGTTTACGGATTCGGCGACCTGCAATTGAAAAAGTACCTTCCTTAACCTCAACCTCAAGAAATGGAAAACTATATCGACATTAACCGCAATTCCTGGAATGCGAAAGTGGGACCGCATTTGAAATCGGATTTTTATTTCGTGGATGAATTTATCAACGGGCGTACTTCTTTAAACTCTATTGAGTTCGATCTTTTGGGCGATGTGAAAGGGAAGGAAATTCTCCATTTGCAGTGTCATTTCGGCCAGGATTCCATTTCGCTTTCAAGGATGGGTGCGAAAGTGATGGGAATCGACCTGTCCGACAAAGCCATTGAAGCGGCAAGAGATTTAGCCAAGAAATGTGGAACCGACACCGAATTCATCCTATCCGATATTTATGATTTGCCAAATGTGCTCGACAAAAAATTCGACATTGTTTACACGAGTTACGGAGTGATCGGTTGGCTTCCCGATATGGAGAAATGGGCAAAAGTGGTTTCCCATTTTCTAAAATCTGGAGGAAAATTCGTGTTTGTGGAATTTCATCCTGTCGTTTGGATGTACGATGACGATTACACTTTTGTGAAATACAACTATTTCAACGAAAAACCGATCGTGGAAACGTACGAGGGAACTTATGCCGACAAATCTGCTGCAATCGTTCAGGAGTACGTGATGTGGAACCACCCGACTTCGGAAGTGCTGAATGCTTTGCTTAAAGAAGGGCTACAGCTAAAATCCTTTGACGAATACGACTGGTCACCTTACGCTTGCTTCCGACACAACGAGGAATTCGAGAAAGGAAAATTCCGAATCCCGCAGCTCGGGAACAACGTTCCGTATGTATTTTCGTTGGTGGCGGAAAGTCAAACAAGTTCAAATTAATTCAAGCCACATCAAACCAAAATATTTGAAATTCTGCAAAATTTTTGTACTATTGCAACTCTTTTCGGGGGATTAGCTCATTTGGCTAGAGCGTTAGACTGGCAGTCTAAAGGTGGTCGGTTCGATCCCGATATCCTCCACAATCTGCAAACCATCTTCCACATTAGGTTTGCGACGATTTTAAAAAATTATTCTCTGATGCTATTTTCAAAAACGTGTAAAAAAACGTGTAAAAAATGGCATTATTCACTGATTTAAAGGTCTGATCCGTTTGAAATTCCGAAAAAAGAAATAAAATCAATTTGGTTCATTCACGGATGGCTGAATAAGAATACTTAATTTTTAAATACAAACGATATGAAAAAACTATTATTATTTGCCGTCCTGATTTCGGGGTTCGTTTTCGGGCAGTTTAAAATTACTGACTCATCCGATAATTGGGAAAAAGTCGGGAATGTACAGCAATTTATATTTCTATACCAAAAGCAAGACAAATCTAAGGCAAAAATCGAGTACAGAGACTACACAACGATTTCAACAAATCCATTCGGCCTCGACCTTTCATACTATACTTTCGAATTTTCGACAGAACCCGACACACTCGACAAAATATACCAGATCATAAAAGACCACTTCGAAAGCAAGAAGCAGGAAACGATGACACTTACTTTTCCGGAGGGAAATATGACTATAAACTTCGCTTCAGGATTTGGTGGTTATTCTTGCGCTTTCAAATTTGACAAGGCAAATAAGAATCTTGAAGGAGATAGGTCGCAACGCTCTACAGGCGGTTTTACAATGAAGCAAGCCAACAAACTTTTTGGGAAAAAATAGCGTGTAATCCACCGTGTAAAAACAAACGAAAAACGTGTGAATTTTAACAATTCCTATTTTAACAAGCACTAATCTATTTCCCTAATTTTTTTAATTATTTTACGATTCTGTTGATTTCCTCATCATAAAATTTCTTGATTTGTCGACCTCTGGATGCAACTTCTTTGTAATATCTTGTGAGATATTCAAGGTCCTTTAATAAGTCCTGTCGTAGTTTTTCTTTATCCTTTTTTGCACGGTCATATTAGTTTAGACAAAGCTAATAATCATTTATGTATTAACCAAGAACTTTTTTTTAACTAAAAAGCTATAAATCCTCCACAAAAATTCAAAACACCAGTATTGACGGGTGGTTTTTTTTTATGCCACAAACTGATAGATTCCGAAGAGGGAAACCGCAGAAATAATTAACCACAGCAGGATTCCCAGCAGGAAAGGATTGATCCCGATCTTTTTTAATTCCTTTAACGGAAGTCCAGCTCCGATAAAGAATAGGGCGGTTTTAAGTGTCATTCTGGAGATTTCGCTGACGGTTTTCGGGAATGCAAACTGGTCTCCAACAAAAGAGTTGATCACGATCGCCACCACAAACCATAAGATAAAATAAGGAAATTTCACCTTTTCATTGGTCTTTGTTAAAAACGAGAAAATGAGTGTTACGGGAATGATCCACAACGCACGGGAAAGCTTCACGACGGTTGCGGTCTTCAACGCTTCAGCTCCATATTTGCTCGCCGCACCAACTACAGAACTCGTGTCGTGAATCGCGATTGCAGCCCACATTCCAAATTGATTTTGGGTGAGATGGAAAAAATTTCCGATCATGGGAAAAATCACCAAAGCCACCGCATTTAAAACAAAAACAACTCCTAATGCAATGGAATTTTGACTGCCCTTCGATTGAATGACTGGTGAAACAGCGGCAATCGCACTTCCGCCACAAATTGCAGTTCCCACCGAAATCAGCTGCGAAATTTTTTTGTCGATTTTCAGCCATTTTCCGATGATGAGTCCGAGAGAGAGCACTAAAACGATGGTGAAAACAGTGAAGGTAAAACCTTCGCTTCCCGCTTTTGCCGCTTCATTCAGATTAATCCCGAATCCTAATCCAATCACGGAATACTGCAGGATCTTCTTAGTGTAACTTGAAAGTTCATTGAAAGGAATTCCGAAAACATTTACAAACAGAATTCCCGCCACCAAAGCAAGCGGCGGCGAAACCCAGTTGGTGAGCGTGAAGCCCGCAATCACCAGAAAGAGAATCCTGATAACCGTTTTCTTTTCCATAAACCGATTTTGCAAGGGAGCAAAAATAAAGAACACATTTGTCGGCCAATGTGATTTAGGTTGCACAAGATGAAGAAATGGGAAATTACTTTTGCGGAATGAAATTATTTAATTTAAGAAATGCAATATACTTCGTCGCAACAGTCGGGTTTTTCAGTGTTGTGCAATGTCAGGAAAATAATTTTTCCGCACCGAACAGTTCAGAGCAAGCCAACTCCAAATCCCTGAAGCAGGTGATTTCGGAGGGTGCTTTTTTGGTGGACGTTCGAACTCCCGCTGAATTCAGCTCTGGTTCTATTGAAGGTGCGGTCAATATTCCATTGGATGAAATTCAGGACCGCGTTCACGAGTTTCAGGGTAAAAAGGGAGTGGTGGTTTTTTGCAGAACAGGAAACCGAAGTTCAACGGCTAAAAGAATCTTAGAAAAACAAGGTATTCCCGATGTTTACAACGGAATCAATACTTCTTATATTAAGAATGAAATGAAAAAGTAACCACTTTTTTTAATCAGTTATAGTTAAAAATCCTCCGAAATCGATGCGTTTCGGAGGATTTTTCGGTTTTCAGCTTGATCTGCAATCAACTCAATCCCAAGATTTTCCCTTCCTTATTGATTGTCATTCCTTCAGCTGCGGGAACGCTCGGTAAACCAGGCATTCTCATCATGTCGCCCAGAATCGGGATGATGAATCCTGCTCCAGCCGCAAATTCAAATTCACGCACGGTGATTTTGAAGTTTGAAGGCCGTCCGATTTTGGTTTCATCGTCGGTGAGGGATTTCGGAGTTTTCGCCATACAGATCGGAACTTTATCGAAGCCAAGGTCGTAAATGGTTTTTAGCTGGTTCTTCGCTTTCTGCGAAAATACCACGGTTTCCGCGCCGTACACTTCTTTTGCGATGGTCTCGATTTTATATTCTACAGAATCTTCAACTTTGTACAAAGGTTGGAAATCATTTCCGCAATTGGAAGCGCAATACACCACTTCTTCGGCAAGTTCGGTCATTCCAGCGCCGCCTTTGGTAAATTCCTCTGCAAGGATTGCTTTCACGCCCATTTTTTCACATTCTTCCTTAATGAAAGTAATTTCCTCATCCGAATCCGTCGCAAATCGGTTGATCGCGACAATCGGTTTCAAGCCGAATTTCATTCCGTTTTCGATATGCTTTTTCAGGTTTTCGATCCCGTTTTTCACAAATGGCAGATTCGGTGTTTCGTATTCGCCTTTTTTCGCGCCGCCGTGGTAACGGAGCGCACGAATCGTGGCAACGATTACATAAGCGTCGGGTTTCATCTTTCCGTAATGACACTTGATGTGCAAAAACTTTTCCGCCCCTAAATCAGCGCCGAAACCAGCTTCCGTCACCACGTAATCGGCGAGTGAAAGTCCGGTTTTGGTAGCGATAATCGTATTTGTTCCCTGTGCAATATTCGCAAAAGGTCCACCGTGAAGAATCGCAGGATTGCCTTCCAAACTTTGAACAAGATTAGGTTTAATGGCGTCTTTCAATAGAATTGCCATTGCATTTTCGGCTTTAAGGTCGCGTGCGAAAATCGGTTTCTTGTCAAAGGTGTAGCCCACGAAAATATTTCCCAGCCGGGTTTTCAAATCTTCGAAATCTTGACTCAGGCAAAGAATCGCCATCACTTCACTTGCAGGAGTAATATTGAAGCCCTCTTCACGGGTAATTCCGTTGTTGGAGCCGCCTAAACCCACAACAATTTGTCGAAGCGAGCGGTCGTTCATATCCATCACCCTTTTCCAGACGATGGTTCTAGGATCGATGTTGAGAGAATGTTTTCTGTTCTGCAAATTATTGTCAATCAGCGCCGAAAGGAGGTTGTTTGCTTTCTCGATCGCCGCAAAATCTCCCGTGAAGTGCAGGTTGATATCCACCATCGGGATTACCTGTGCGTAACCGCCACCTGCAGCACCGCCTTTCACACCGAAAACTGGACCAAGCGATGGTTCACGCAAAACCGCGATGGATTTCTTACCGATCTTGTTCAGTCCGTCGTTCAGTCCGACAGAAACTGTGGTTTTTCCTTCGCCGGCTGGAGTCGGGTTAATTGCGGTCACCAAAATCAGTTTGGCTTTTTTGATCTTTTCTTCGTCGATGTATTTTAAAGGGATTTTGGCTTTATATTTACCGTAATACTCCAGATCGTCGTTGTCGATCCCAATTTTTTCTGCAATATTTTTAATATGCTGAATGTTGGCGGATTCTGCAATTTCAAGGTCGGTCGGAAAACTCATATCGTAAAATTTTAATCACTCAAAAATAGTGAAACCAAACGCTTCGGGAAAACATTTTCGGGTGTGATTTGTCAGTTTGAGAAAAGTCAGTTTCTTTAAATATGGAAAAAGACAATCCGCGAAATCTGCGTCAGCTGCGAAAAAAAATTCAGTGTTATTAATAAAGATAGAACCACAATCTGCGAAATCTACGATGATCGGATAGTGCTTAAAACGAGCTTGTTACAAAGATTTTGTTTGGCTTTGTTAAACAAAGTGCCTTTGTTTGTCTTAAAATTATGAGGTCATTTATTTAGATATTTCTTTGCGGCCGTTGCGTGAAAAATATCTCGCAAAGCCAGACAAGGATTTACGAAATTTTAGGCTGCTTTTAAGCTAAACAAAGGCGGTAACGCTCATTTGAGATATACAAAGTCATAAACAAATAAGATGTTAATTCTCCTTAAAATGAATTTTCCCCAATTCCGATTCGCCCAAAAAATCCGTAAATTTGCAGATTCCCGAACTTTCGATAAAAAGAAGCAGGGAAACATTAAAAATGAAAGACAATAAAGAATATATCGAAGTTTACGGCGCCCGTGAACACAACCTTAAAAATATTTCGGTAAAGATCCCGCGAAACGAACTTGTAGTCATCACTGGACTTTCGGGAAGTGGGAAATCGTCCCTCGCTTTCGACACTATTTTCGCGGAAGGACAGCGAAGATATATCGAGACTTTTTCTGCCTACGCGCGACATTTTCTCGGCGGTTTGGAAAGACCCGATGTGGATAAAATCGACGGACTTTCGCCAGTAATAGCCATCGAGCAGAAAACGACCAACAAAAATCCACGTTCTACAGTTGGGACGGTGACTGAACTCTATGATTTTCTGCGTCTGCTTTTTGCGAGGGTTTCAGATGCATACTCGATGACTTCTGGCAAAAAGTTAGTGAGCTACACCGAAGAGCAAATCCTGGAAACCATTAAGGAAAATTTTAAGGGCGAAAAAGTGATGCTTCTTGCACCCGTTGTTCGTGCGAGGAAAGGACATTACCACGAACTCTTCGTACAAATGGCGAAGAAAGGTTACGGACAGGCGAGAATCGACGGCGAACTTTTGGACATTGAATATGACCTGAAACTCGACCGCTACAAAACCCACGACATCGATATCGTGATCGACCGATGGATTATCGGCGAAAATGCCACTGAAAACCGTATGGAAAAATCCCTGCGAACCGCGATGGAAATGGGAGAGGGAACCATCGGTCTGCAAAAATTGGGAGAGAATGAAGTCCATTATTTTTCTAAAAACTTGATGGACTCCGAAACCGGAGATTCACTCGCTTTACCCGAACCGAACACGTTTTCGTTTAATTCGCCGAAAGGAAGCTGCCCACACTGCAAAGGTTTGGGAACCATCAAGAAAGTGAATACCGATTATTTTGTGGAAAATCCTAAACTCTCTGTAAACCAGGGCGGTTTGTTGCCGCTTGAAGACATTAAATCCAACAAATGGATTTTGGGGCAGATTAAGAATATCCTCGAAGTTTTCGATCAGGATTTATCGACTCCGTTTAAAGATATTTCCAAAGAAGCGCTGGAATTGATCTATTTCGGGGCGCACAAAGAAGTTTCCAAAGAACTGAAACACGCGGGAATCACCAAAAAAATCAAGGTGAATTTCGACGGATTGGTTTCCATTATCGAAGAAATGATCGAGGACAAGGAAAGCTACGACGCGATTCTGCTCGAAAGACACTTTACCACCGAAGAAATTTGCCCCGAATGTAAAGGAACCCGACTTCAACCGTCAAGTTTGAGTTTTAAAATCGACGGGAAAAATATTGCGGAAATCAACTCATTGAGTTTGGCTGATTTTAAGGATTGGCTCAACGAAGTGGAAAATAAGTTCAGCGAGAAAAACAAAATCATTGCCCACGAAATTTTAAAGGAAATCAAGACTCGGCTGCAGTTTTTGCTCGATGTCGGACTGGATTATTTGAGCTTAAGCCGAAGTTCAAGAACACTTTCCGGCGGTGAATCGCAGCGGATCCGTTTGGCGACGCAGATCGGTTCACAGTTGGTGAATGTACTTTATATCCTCGACGAGCCTTCGATCGGACTTCACCAAAGAGATAACGAGCGGCTCATCAACTCCCTAAAAAATCTCCGCGACATTGGGAATTCCGTAATCGTTGTGGAACACGACAAAGACATGATCCTAGAAGCAGACGAGGTTTTGGATATTGGTCCGCGCGCAGGAAAGTTCGGTGGCGAAATTCTTTGGCAGGGAAATCCCAAAGATCTGCTCAAAGCCGATACCATCACCGCCGATTATATGACGGGAAAACGAAAGATCGTAATCCCAGAAAAAAGGAGGGAAGGAAACGGTAAATCGCTGGTTCTGAAAGGTGCGACAGGAAATAACCTGAAAAATGTGACGCTGGAAGTTCCGCTCGGGAAATTAGTCGTGGTAACAGGAATTTCGGGAAGCGGAAAATCTTCTTTAATTAACGGAACGTTGTACCCGATTCTGAACCGACATTTCTACCGAAGTGTGCAGGAACCGTTACCTTACAAAAGTTTCGAGGGAATCGAGAATATCGACAAAATTGTGGACGTGGATCAAACTCCGATCGGAAGGACTCCGCGCTCCAATCCTGCAACTTATACGGGAATGTTTACGGACATCAGAAACCTTTTCGCTGAACTTCCCGAATCGAAAATTCGCGGCTACAAAGCGGGACGGTTTTCGTTCAATGTAAAAGGTGGAAGATGCGAAACCTGTCAAGGAGGCGGTTTGAAGGTGATTGAAATGAATTTTCTTCCCGATGTTTACGTACATTGCGAAACGTGCAACGGAAAACGTTTCAACCGCGAAACTCTTGAAGTGCGCTACAAAGGAAAATCGATTTCCGATGTTTTGGAAATGACGATCGATGAGGCGGTGGATTTCTTTGCACCGATTCCGAAAATCTATAATAAGGTCAAGACTTTGCACGACGTCGGATTGGGCTACATCACGCTCGGTCAGCAATCTACAACTTTGAGTGGAGGAGAAGCGCAACGGATCAAACTCGCCACCGAACTTTCGAAAAGACAGACTGGAAATACGCTCTACATCCTGGATGAACCCACAACTGGACTCCATTTCGAGGATGTGAAAGTGCTGATGGAAGCAGTGAACAAGCTAGTTGATTTAGGCAATTCATTCATCATCATCGAGCATAATATGGATGTGATCAAATTGGCGGACCACATCATCGACATCGGTCCTGAAGGCGGGAAACACGGCGGGAAAATCATCGCTGAAGGAACTCCCGAAGAAATCGTGAAATCTAAAAAATCATTGACAGCGAAGTTTTTGAAAAGAGAGTTATAAAAGAAACAAGACAAAAGTAAAAAGACAAAAGTAAAAAGATAAAAGTAAAAGAAATCAGAAGGTAATTTTAATAATGAAAGCAGATTTCTACCTTTACTTTACATGTCTCTCAATTTCATACTACGCAAATCAGCGCTGAACCTGCATTACTTCAATAGCGACCGATTGGTATCACCCAATTTATTTCAAAAATTGTCACGTTTATCTACAACAACAATAATCGCTTTCCATTTTTCGTTGTTGATCATCCGTTCTGAAAATCACTCGGTTTTTATGAAAAAATAACCCGTTTCTTCGGTGATTTTGCTGTTATTTGTCATTTCTATTAAATATTTCATAAATTTTTATTTAAAATAAAATATTGATAATCAATCGTTTATTAATTATCTATTTCCAATGTTAACCCAATGTTAACAGAATGTAAACCAACTATTAATTATATTCTATACATTTGTCTCATAATTATTCAACTATTTATTAACCAATTAACTAATCAGAGAAATGAAAAAGATTATCTTTAGGATTGCAGCGGTTTTGATTTTGGTTTTTACAGTTTCTTTTTTTAATAACGTAAAAGCACAAAGCTCTAATACCATCGAAGAAATTAAACTTAACCCGAACGACGGTTTCGGGGAGTTACGCAAACTCGTCATCAACAATTTTGATTTTACCAACCCGAATTTTACGGAAGGAGTGGTGAATTCTGATGTGCAGTTCAGTATCGCCGAAAACGGAAAGATTACCAATGTTCACGCAAAAGGTGATTGCAAGTATGTTTCAGAGGAATTGGAAAATGTGTTGAGCCATCTGCTTTACAAAGTTGATACCAGCAAACTCAGCAAAAATATGATCGCATCCACTTACGTAATGCCTGTAAGTGTGCGAATAAACCGCTAATAAGAATTAGAAAACATAGAAAAACCGAACATTGCGTTCGGTTTTTTTTTGTTTATCCCTTCGCTAAAATTTATATCCGATACTGAAGTAGAAACGCCATAAATTGAGGAAGTCGTTTCTTGAAACGGAAAAATTGATGGGACCCGCCATCGAATTGTAGCCAAAATTAATCCCGTAACCGAAAACTTTCTGAGCGAAGTCATCGTCCTTAAAACTCGTCAGATTTGCCGAGATCTGCGAAAAGCTCATGGATGGAGTCACATAAAACTCGCCAAAAGGATTGTACTGTACAGCAAAACCCGCTTTGTAAAGGGAGTTTACGGGGAGCTCCTTTTGTCGGAAACCTTCAAATTCGGGATTCATCCCATCGTTGTTAAACTCGCTTCCTCCCACGTAAAATTTCTGATTGAGAAACAGAAACGGAATCTGACCTTCTTCAATTTTCGAACTGCTGAAATGTTGACCAACATATCCATTGGCTTTCAGCGTTATCTTTTTTGAGACCGGGAACGAGAAGTTTTCGTTAAGGTATAACCCAATCAGCGATTTTGGTGTGGTGTACATCGGGTTCTCGGGATTCAGGTAATCGTAAAGCATCGGCTGCAGATGAACCAAATCGTACAAATTGTAGTGGTCGCCGAAATAGCTTCTTGCGCCAATTTGCAGAAAGTTGCCGCTTTTTGAAAAATATCTCGTGTTTAAACTATTCTGAATAAATCGTAAGGAAACGGAGTAATTGCTGTGGCTGTACATTTTCTTGCTGTAGTTATCGAATGTGCTTTGTGAGATGTCGTTCAGCGAATTTTTCAAAAGTTCGGTGTTGTATTCGATTCCGGTTCCGATGGCGGAGTTGGTGCCGAGTTTATAGTTGATGCTGAAGCTGCCGCCAAAATTCTGGTATCGGTATTCCGAGAACAGTTTGCCCGAACCGTCGTTATCATTCAGTATCTTGAAGAAAATATCGTTGCTGTCCGCCGTGGTATATTTTGCATCGGCAGAAACCCACAAACGGTCTTTTCCGTCAACAAATTTCTGCATGTTGAGCCGTGCTTTAAACCGTTCTGAAACATCTACTGTCGCTACAAGCCGCGACTTCGACAGCAGTAAATTCCGGTATGTGTAATTCAGGATAATTCCAACAGACTGTTCGTTGTCGTAATGCAGCGCCATCTTGAACCTTCCCGAAGTTGATTTTTTCAGGAAAATATTCATAATCAGTCCGTTTTCAGTGTCGGTATAAGTGTAATACGCCTTGTCATAGAGCCGGGTTCCAAAGATTCGGTCAATGCTTTCGTTCACGGTTTTCGCATCGTAATAATTTCCTTCTTCAAGCTGTAATTGATTTTTCAAAGAATTGAGTTCCTTTTGCGAGGTGATCTCGGTTCCATCTTCATTAAAATATTTGAAAGCAACAGTCGGTTTCTTTATTTCCTGAACGCTGTCGTGGCTGAAACTGATTCCGAGTTGTCTTTGTTCTTCCGCTATTTTTACCAGTTCGGGAAGCATTTTCTTGGTTTCGTCCTCACCGATTTTAATGATTTTCTTAAACTTTTTGAAATCCTTCGTGGTAATGTCTTCAAGCGGTGCGACGAAATTTACCAACACATCGGTGTTTTTCTTTTGTACCTCGTAATCCTCCACCGAGCGGATTGCATGCGTTTGGTAGATCATTTTCAGCGGATTTTCGATTTCTTTTTTCGTGAAAAGTCGGAATCCAGTGTAACCGCCGATCACAACATCGGCTCCCATCTGTTTCACTTCCGCAACCGGAAAATTTCTGTCGAGACCGCCGTCAACCAACATTTTGCCGTCGATGAAAACTGGGGAGAAAGCTGCGGGAATCGCCAATGTAGAACGGATTGCAAGAGGAAGCGAACCTTTTTTCTGCATGATGAGCCCACCGTTAATAATGTCGGATGAAGTCATTTCAACCGAAATCGGCAACTTACTGAAATCATTGATGTGTTTCGCCGGAAAAGTAAGCGTATTCAGTACTTCTCCCATGTATTGACCTTCAATATAGGAGTTGGGAAGTGTCGGTTTTCTTTTTTCCACCGGAAACTCGATAATGTATTTGTCGAACTCGTCTTTTTCCTCGATGCTTACTTTGTTGTACGGGATTTTGTTGCTCAAAATCCGTTTCCAGTTCATGCCGTAAACGGTGGATTTCAATTCTTCGCCGGTATAACCCATCGCGTAGAGTCCGCCGAGAATTCCGCCCATACTGGTTCCTGTGATGTAGTCGATCTTAATTTGAAGGGAGTCAATCGCCTTCAGCAATCCAATGTGTGCGAAACCCTTTGCGCCGCCGCCGCTTAAGGCGAGTCCGTATTTTTTCCGGGGAGTTATTTGCAATGAGTCCTGCGCATTGACGGAGAGAGTCAGTGCAGCGAACAGTGCACAGAAGAGCAATTTTTTTGTCATGGTTAGTAATTTTCCGCTAAATTAGTTTTTTTATTTTTATCTTAATTCATGGTTCTGTAGATTATTGTTCACCATATAATTTTAAATTTGTGTAATGAATCCGTTTTTAGATGTTTCGCTCCGTTCGCTCGCCGTTTATATGTTTATGATATTGGGTTTGAGGATTTTTGGCAAGAACCAGCTTTCGCAGCTTAACGCGGGAGATGTAATCCTGCTGTTATTAATTTCCAACGCGGTGCAGAATGCGATGGTTGGTCAGGATACCTCTTTGCAGGGCGGTCTTATTGCGGCAACGGTTTTGTTTATTGCCAATTTTGGTTTGAAGAAACTGATGTTTAATAACCAGAAAATCAAACATCTGTGGAAGACGAGCCGGAAATTTTAATTAAAGATGGTGTCGCAGATTTTGAAAAATTGAAAAAGGCGGAAATCAGCGTCGACGAACTCCTGGAAACGGTGCGTGAACACGGTGTCGAATCGGTAGAACACGTAAAACTCACCGTTCTGGAAGTTGACGGTAACATCAGCGTAATTTCTACCGACCAAAATAACCAGACTAATTTTTCGCGCCATAAAAGGAAATTTCCAAGAAAAGCGCATAGGATTTAATGGAAACAGAGCGACTCACTTTGCGGGAATTTAAGAGTGAAGATGCAAAACATTTATTTGAAATAAATGAAGATTGGGAGTGCGTAAAATATACTGGAGATTCCGCTTTTAACAGTATCGAAGGCAACAAACCTGATCAATAATTATGATCATTATGAAAAATATGGTTTTGGAAGATGGTCTGTTCTACACAAAGAAACACAGGAATACTTGGGGTGGTGCGGCTTAAAATATGATGAAGCTTTAGACGAAGTTGATTTAGGATTCCGCTTTTATCAAAAGCACTGGAGAAAAGGATTTGCAACAGAAGCTGCTAAGAAATGTATTGAGATTGGTTTTGCACAATTGCGCTTGAAGAAAATTGTTGGTCGTGTAATGCCAGAGAATAGAGCTTCGATAAAGGTTTTAGAAAAGGTGGGAATGTCGTTTGTAGAAAGAAGAATCGTAAACGATCAAGAATGGTTTGTCTATGCCATTTCTTCCTAAACTGATAACTTTAAACTTTAAACTTCAAACCTCAAACTATTTTAATGAATTACGAAATCCGACAAATGCTGCCGACTGACGGCGAGAAAGTACTCGAAATTTTCCAGCAGGGAATCGATGGCGGAAACGCAACCTTTGACCAAAATGTTCCAACGTGGGAAGCGTGGGACAATAAGTTTTTCAAAATCTGCCGCTTCGTTCTGCAAGACGAAAATGAGCAGATTCTTGGTTGGGCAGCATTGCAACCTATCAGCAAAAGAGAATGTTATTCAGGTGTTGCCGAAGTGAGTATTTATATCGCCAACGAATTTCAGGGTAAAGGTTTTGGAAAAATGCTTTTGTGGAAACTGATTCTCGACAGTGAGGAACACGATTTCTGGACATTGCAGTCGGGAATTTTTCCTGAAAACGAAGCAAGCATCGCAGTTCATTCCAAGCTGGGATTCCGTATCGTGGGAACACGCGAGAAAATAGGGAAGATGAACGGAGTGTGGCGCGACATTATTTTAATGGAAAGAAGAAGCACTGTTGCGGGCATTGAATAACACTTTTCACCTCGGTTTTACTTACCGTTTTTAAGTTGGCATTAAGATTGAATCTATTATGTTAAATTTTTAAATTTAACTAAAATGAAATCTTTACTTAAAATAATGGCAGTTGCAGGTTTAGCTTTTACACTGGTTTCCTGTGCAGCGACAAATGATCCTTACGGAAATAACTATCCGACGAATTATCCAAACAACGGTCCGGTTTTTAGAGCACCCGACGGAACTGTTTACAGACAGGGCGACGTGTACCGCGACAGAAGTGGAAATGTGTACCAAAACGGTAGAGTAATCAGGACCGGTGATGTGTACGGACAACCTGGAATCTTAGGAAGAAACGGAAGCAACACCGTTTACTATCCGAACAATAACGCGAGAAATCTTCCTCCGGGACAAGCGAAAAAAATCTATGGCGGTAAAGCTACAGACTATGCACCAGGACAGGTGAAAAAACGAAACGGAAACTGGGAAAACGACAAAAAATGGAGAAAGGAAAATGATAAAAGATACAAAGCGTACCAGAAAAACAACAAGAAATACGACAAACGATACGAAAACCATCAAGGTGATCAGGATTAATAACAAAAGCGGGAAATTTTTCCCGCTTTGTTTTTTTGTTTCCATTAATGAAATAATGAAATCTGCCATTATTCCGTAAAAAAGAAAATCTGAATTTGCTCCCTTTAGGGAAGGGGTTAACAAATTCAGATTTTTGTCAATATTCGATAAAACGATTAATTTTTATCAATACTTCCCAAAACTTTCTGGGCAAAACCGTTGAGCGCGTCTCTCTCGCTCATTCCGTTTTTCACATTTTGGTGAACTTCGAGAGCGCCGCAAATATCCGTGATCATTTCACCAACCACATTTAGATCTTCTTCAGTTGTTCCGCGGAACTCAGAGAAAGATTCCAAAACTTCGAGTGCCTTTTCGAGATTCTCGGGAGTCTGGGTTTGGTAAAACTGTCTGATTATTGGGAGTTTCATTAATTCAATTCTTTAAAAAGGTTGATCAAAGCTTCCTGCTGGTTGGTCTGAACCTGGTTCACCAACTGTCCTTGCTTGAAGATTGCGAAAGTCGGCAGGTTGTCAACTTTTGCCAGCTTTCTGCTTTCAGGGAGCTTTTCCGCATCCACATAAAGGAATGGGATCGCTTCGTTTTCAGATGCCAGTTTCTTGAACTTTGGCTTCATAATCCTGCAGTTTCCGCACCATGATGCTCCATACTGAACCACCACTTTGTCGTTTTCTGCCACGATTTTCTGCAAATTATCTTCTGCTAATTCTGTGTACATTTTTCTAATTTAGAAATTAATCAATTTACCAATGTAACAATCAAATTTATTAAAGAGTAATCCTTAACCAAGTGATTGCTACGTTGTTAAATTGCTATATTGTTATATTAACCTTTGTGTGTCGCCAGATATTCTGCGGTAGAATTTCTGTCGGCCTTCATCGCGTCTTTTCCTTCTTCCCAGTTTGCAGGGCAAACTTCGCCGAATTTCTGTACGTGTGCGTAAGCGTCGATCAATCTTAAATACTCTTTCACGTTTCTACCAAGCGGCATATCGTTTACCGATTCGTGGAAGATTTTTCCGGTTTCGTCGATCAGGTAAGTCGCTCTGTAAGTTACGTTGGATCCTGTGAAGAATTCGTTTCCTTCTTCATCAAACTCGAACTCCTGATCTACAATTCCAAGAATGTTTGCCAATTGTCTGTGCGTATCTGCAAGGATTGGGTAAGTTACACCTTCAATTCCTCCGTTGTCTCTCGGTGTATTCAGCCAAGCAAAGTGTACTTCGTTGGTATCGCACGATGCGCCGATGATTTTAGTGTTTCTTTTATCAAATTCTGGTAATGCTTCCTGAAAAGCGTGAAGTTCGGTCGGACAAACGAAAGTAAAATCTTTCGGATACCAGAACAGAAGAACTTTTTGGTGGTTTTTTGTTGCTTCTTCGAAGATGTTGATTTTCAGATCATCACCCATTTCGCTCATTGCATCGATTGCAATGCTTGGGAATTTTTTTCCTACTAATGACATAATATTTTGTATTAAATTTTGACGGTGCAAAGATACGAAACAAACGTCGATTAAAAAACGCACGGTGATTTATATCATCTATTAGCGTTGATAAATTTTTTCAAATTGAAATTAAAATCTTAACTTCACCAAAAGAAAATGAGCTATGAAAAAAATATTGGTAATTCTTTTGGTCGCATTTGTCCTGATCCAGTTCTTCCAAATCGACAAAACCAATCCTGCACCGACGCCACAAATGGACTTCCTGAACATCAAAAAAACTCCGGAATCCACTGCGAATTTAATTAGAAACGGATGTTACGACTGCCACAGCAACGAGACGAAGTATCCATGGTACTCTAATGTTCAGCCGATCGCATGGTTCCTGAAAAACCATATTGATGAAGGAAGGCAAAAACTAAATTTCTCGACTTTCGCAACGTATGAACCAAAAAGACAGGCGCACAAATTAGATGAAGCCGTTGAAATGATCGAAAAAGGTGAAATGCCGATGCAGAGCTATATTCTGAATCATCCCGAAGCGAAGTTTACCGAAGCTCAGAAACAGGAACTGATCAAATATTTCAAATTCATCGCAAGTGATACGCGAATTCTGAATAACCTCCCTGCAGAAGGAGATAAAAACTAAATTTTCTTTAAAGTGGATTCCTCAAAATATTATGTTTTCTACGATGGCGATTGTGGGTTCTGCAACCACTGGGTAAAGTGGATCCTGAAAAACGATCGGAAAAACCAGTTTCTTTTTTCGCCACTGCAGTCCGAATTCGGGCAAGGTTTTCTGAAAGACAGAAATTTGTCCACCAAAGAATTGAACACGCTTTATCTTTGGAAACCCGGTTCTTTTTACCTCACCAAATCACAGGCGGTTTTTGCGGTCGGTCGAATCCTCGGCGGAATGAATGCCGTGTTCGGACACATGAATTTTTTCCCAAGAATGTTGACCGATTTCGTCTATGACAAAGTCGCTGAAAACCGAGACAGAATTCCTTCGCAGAAATGCTTGGTCCCGACGGAAGAAGAAAGGAAGAAATTTATCGAAAAATTATCTTAACCTCAACCTCTGGCTCAACATTTTTAACCCCAAAATTTTTATCTTTGCACCTATGGAATACAATACCCAACGAACTCAGTTGCACTTGCCTGAATACGGCAGAATCATACAGCAACTGGTGGAACGATGCAAAGAAATGCCAACGAAGGAAGAAAGAAGCGAACTTGCCGCCGCAATCGTAGATTTTATGGGGCAGCGCAATCCGCAGCTTCGCGATGAGCAGAATTACAAGCACAAACTTTGGGACCACCTCTTTATCCTTGCAGATTATGATCTGGATGTGGATTCGCCATATCCGTTTCCGACGAGGGAAGAACTCCATCAAAAACCTAAAAGAATGGAATATCCGTTGCTGCAGGGTGAGTTTAAATTTTATGGAAAAAGTATTCTTCAGTTGATCGAGAAAGCGATTGAGCTTGAACCTGGTGATGAGAAAGACGCGCTAATCCAGGTCATTGCCAACAATATGAAAAAATCCTATAATGTATATAATAAAGAACATGTTCAGGATGAGGTGATTTTCCGCCATCTAAAAGACCTTTCCGAAGACCGCCTTGATTTAACGGGAATCGACTCCCTCGACAAAAGTAAAATCTACTACGCCAACAACCGAAGTAATAAGGGCAACAAAAACAACAACAGTCAGAACAAAAGAAGAAACTTCCACAATAACAAGAACAGAAAATAATGAGCGGAACATTTCAGATCAGAGGCGGAAAAAGGTTGCATGGCGAGATCACTCCGCAAGGTGCGAAAAATGAGGCGCTGCAAATTTTATGCGCGGTTCTGCTTACCGATGAGGAAGTAAGGGTGAAGAATATTCCGGACATCCACGACGTGAACCGGCTTATCGAAATCCTGGGCGATTTCGGGGTGAAAGTAACCAAAAACGGTCACGGCGATTACACCTTCAAAGCCGACGATATCAACTTCGACTATATCAAATCCAAAGAATTTAAGAAAGACGGCGCGAAACTTCGTGGTTCCATCATGCTTTTGGGACCGATGTTGGCTCGATACGGCGAAGCTTATATGCCGACTCCGGGTGGCGACAAAATTGGGAGAAGACGACTCGATACCCATTTCCAGGGATTGGTGGAACTCGGCGCGGAATTCCATTATGACGAGCAGGAATATTTTTATTCGTTAAAGGCAAAGGAACTTACCGGGAAATTCATCCTTCTGGAAGAAGCGTCGGTAACCGGAACTGCAAACATCGTGATGGCGGCAGTTTTAGCAAAAGGAAAAACCAGGATTTACAACGCCGCTTGTGAACCGTATTTACAGCAGCTCTGCAAAATGCTTAACCGAATGGGAGCGAACATTTCCGGAATCGGATCGAATCTCTTAACCATCGAAGGAGTTCCATACCTCCACGGAACAGAACACACGATGCTTCCCGATATGGTGGAAATTGGTTCGTGGATCGGACTCGCTGCAATGACCAAGTCCGAAATCACCATTAAAAATGTAAACTGGAACCAGCTCGGCGTCATTCCGAATACCTTCAGAAAACTGGGAATCCAGCTGGAGCAAAGCAACGACGATATTTTCATTCCTTCGCAGGAAAACTATAAAATCCAGAAATTTATCGACGGGTCGATTCTTACGGTTTCAGATGCACCTTGGCCGGGGTTTACACCCGATTTGCTTTCCATCGTTTTGGTAGTGGCAACTCAGGCAAAAGGCACGGTTCTGATTCACCAGAAAATGTTTGAATCCAGATTATTCTTTGTGGACAAGCTCATCGATATGGGAGCGCAGATCATTTTGTGTGATCCACACCGCGCAACAGTGGTTGGCTTGAACCACGAATTCCCACTTCGTGGAACCACGATGACTTCACCCGACATCAGAGCCGGAAACGCACTTTTAATTGCCGCGCTTTCAGCGGAAGGAAAATCCATCATCCACAACATCGAGCAGATCGACCGCGGCTACGAAAATATCGACGGAAGGTTGAAAGCTTTGGGAGCGGACATTGAAAGGATTTAATTGATTATCGCCAGGACAAATTTCCTGGCTTTTCTTTTAGAAAAATCAAAAACCATATCTTTGCAAAAATTTTTTGGGCTCGGAAAGTCCGGGTAACCCATTCTTAATCAAGAAGAATTAGGGGATTAAGAGATTAAGGAATTATTAGATTAGGTTCGTAAAACCGATTTCGCTTTTCTTTATGCTTAGACGCTTAATTCGGAAAGAAACAAAATTTTATGAGCAACATTGTCGCAATCGTTGGGCGTCCCAACGTAGGAAAATCCACACTTTTTAACCGTTTACTCGAAAGAAGAGAAGCCATTGTAGATTCCACAGCTGGGGTTACAAGAGACCGCCATTATGGAAAATCCGACTGGAACGGGGTAGATTTCACCGTCATCGATACAGGAGGTTACGAAGTAAATACCGAAGATATTTTCCAGGAAGAAATCTCCAAACAGGTGCAATTGGCAATTGATGAAGCCACTTCCATCATCTTTATGCTGAATGTGGAAGAAGGTCTCACCGACACTGACAGCGAAATGTACGAAATGCTTCGCCGTTCTAATAAACCAACGTATATCGTTGTCAATAAAGTGGATTCCGCAAAGGAGGAACTCGCTGCAACCGAATTCTATCAGCTGGGAATCGAGAAATACTATACAATGTCTTCTGCAACTGGTTCGGGAACGGGTGAACTTCTGGATGATATTGTTAAAGATTTTCCAACCACCGAATACAAAGATCCGTTCGAAGGTTTGCCAAAAATCACCATCGCAGGAAGACCTAATGTCGGTAAATCTACGTTGACCAATGCGCTTCTTGACGTCGAAAGAAATATCGTGACCGACATTGCGGGAACAACGCGTGATTCCATCGAAACACTATACAATAAGTTTGGGCACGAATTCGTATTGGTCGATACTGCCGGAATGCGCCGTAAAGCCAAGGTGAAGGAGGATCTGGAATTCTATTCTGTAATGCGTTCGGTACGTTCGATCGAGCATTCCGACGTGGTCATCATTATGGTGGATGCAACTCAGGGTTGGGAAAGTCAGGACATGAATATTTTCGGGATCGCCCAGAAAAACAGAAAAGGAATCGTCATCCTCGTCAACAAATGGGACTTGGTGGAAAAAGAAACCAACACGATGCGCGATTTCGAAAACGCGATCAAAACAAAAATCGGTCAGTTTACCGATGTGCCGATTCTTTTCATTTCGGCTTTAACCAAACAAAGAATCCTGAAAGCAGTGGATGTGGCGATGGAAGTGTACAACAACCGCGCGAAAAAAATCAAGACTTCAAAACTCAACGAGGTGATGCTCCCAATTTTCGAAAACACGCCGCCTCCCGCGCTGAAAGGGAAATACATCAAAATCAAGTATTGCGTTCAGCTACCGACACCGAGTCCGCAGTTTGTGTTTTTCTGCAACCTTCCCCAATATGTGAAAGAGCCGTACAAACGCTTTACAGAGAATCAGTTGCGAAAGGAATTCGGTTTTAGCGGAGTTCCGATCGAAGTGTATTTCAGACAGAAATAAACGTTGTCAAATCAATAGGAGCGGGCTTTAGCCCGATTTTTATTTGAAGTTTTATTGGCTTTAGCCGAAATTTATCTTTAATTTTGTAACCTAATAAATCTAAAATAATGGTCACTGTTTTATCTGATAACTTCTCGCTGGTCAACACCTGGATTAACGATTTACGCAACACTGAAGTTCAAAACGACCGCATGAAATTCCGCAGAAACATGGAGCGTATCGGCGAAATAGCTGCATTCGAGATTTCAAAAGGTCTCGAACAGAAAGAGTTGGAAATCCGGACGCCTTTAGATAAAATCAGGGTTAAAGAAATTGCTGTGCAGCCCGTTATTACTACGATTTTGAGAGCAGGAGTTCCTTTGTTTCAGGGAATTTTGAATTATTTTGATAATGCGGATTGCGGATTCGTTGCCGCTTACAGAAAACATGAAGCCAACGATTATTTTTCCATCAAACAGGATTATCTTACCTGCCCAAATATCGACGGAAGACCATTAATCGTCGCAGATCCAATGCTTGCAACAGGAGCAAGCTTGATTGAAGCTTTGAAAGATTTATTGAATCACGGAAAACCGACCCAACTTCACATCGTCGCAGCAATCGCATCGAAAATTGGGGTTGAAACTTTACAGAAAGCTTATCCGGAATCACAGATTTGGATCGGCGCGCTCGACGAGGAACTCACCTCAAAAGGATACATCACTCCAGGTTTAGGCGATGCGGGAGATTTAAGTTATGGCGAAAAACTTCAACGATAAACTTAAGTCCCTTTCCTTTGGAGAGGGATTTAGGGAGAGGATCAATCCATCGCCATCACCAAAACACTCACTGTGTTATTCTCCGATTTCAGGATTTCCCACGCCATTGAAGCCATCGTGTTTCCTGTGGTAAAAACGTCGTCGATGAGCAGAATATGTTTGTTTGTGACTTCCTTATTAATGGAAAAAATATTCTCTGTCTGAATTCTTTCCTCCCGTCGTTTCTTTGCCTGTGCTTTTTTGTAGAAGTTTCGCCGTACCAAATGAAGGTCGAATGGAATTTCGAAATCTCTTGAAATGGTCTCAGTAAAAAGATGGAGCTGGTTGTAGCCGCGTTTCCTAAGTTTTCTTGGATGAAGAGGAACGGGGACAAGCAGGTCTGGTTTTCCATTTTCAAAGGAAATTCTTTCGGAAGTCCATTCTGCCAAAATTTTTCCGATTTTCTCGCGGCTTCCGTATTTCAGGTTGTGGATGATTTTTTGGCTCAGACTTTCTTTATCAAACTGCATTAGTGCGAAAGCGTTTTCCACGGGAAAGAGTAGTTTGCATCGTTCTTTCAGCAGATTGTTGTCATTAAAATCGTCGTGGGTAAAATGAATTTTTTCAAAACATATTTCGCAAACCAGTTCTTCCGCGGAAATCATCGTTCCGCATTCTAAACAACGGTTCGGGAAAAGGAGGTTCAGAAACATCCATTAAAATTACAGAATTTACAGCAGATCCTTCCTGATTTTTTCGATGGCCTTCTTCATGTCTTCATTAAAGAGTTCTTTTTCGAGCCGGATTGGTGGCGCTTTTCTTTCCTCGCAGTCGGGAATGCTGCACGATTCGCAGGTCACGCCGACGTTCACCGTTTTGATGCTGTCGCTTTTCGAGAACTTTATTTTCTTCAACGAGTTGGAATTCAGGAGGATTCCGATGCAGTAACTTCTGTTGGTCCCGTCGGAAAAAGGATTTTTCTGCGAGGTTGAAATCACGAGGTAAGTCAGGCCGTTGTGCTTGTAGTGCGAGATTTGCGCATCGGTCACTTTTTCGTTGTCCTTCAGATTCGTCAGGTTTTTCACGGCGATCCATCGTCGGCAATAATGCTCGTTGGTTGCATTCGCGTGCGGAGCTTGTTGCTGGTTAAGGTGCAATTCTTTGAGAATCTGTATTTTATCTGAATTTTTCTTTTTGGTAAAGCAGAGATAGAAAATGTCCTTAATACCAAATTCCTGTGGTAGAATATTGGTCAACCGATAATAAAACGTTTCGGGCGAGTTGGTGAATCCCGCGATGAGTGCTTCGAAATCTTTGGGTTTCCAATCGCGGTTCTGGAAAAACTCGCTGAGTTTTTGGGTTAAAGTTTCCTGATGGATCAGCAAACATCCGGCAAAATAGGAAGCGTAATAATTGTTGAGCAGCTCCTCAAAACTCGTGAAATCCAGCCAGGAATAAGTGTTCGGACGAGGTTGAAGGTTCAAAACACTGTACCCGATTTCCTTTGCGAGAATGAACGTTTTCTGGTCTTCATCCAAAAGCTGGTTCAGAATGAGCAGTTTCTTTTCGGGGACGAAGAGCGAGCGAAGTTTTCCCGACGCGCCGTATTTTTCCAAATCCCTCGACTGGATTTCGTAGTCGTGCTGTTCGGTGAGAATCTTTTCGAGTTCCGTGGATTTGGGTTTTACGGAGATTTTGTTTTCAAAAATATAGTCCGATGCTTGTTCCTCAATTTCTGGGAAATAGTTGTCGTACAATTCCTGAAAGCTTCTCACCACCGCAAAATAGAAACGTTCTTTGCTGAGGTTGTAATTCTTCGAAATCTCAATCAGTGTGTTGATGAATGCCGTCACTTTTTTCGGTGCGTCACTGATTATTCCGATGAGTGAGTTTTTGTTGATTCCAAAAAGGTCGAGTGGAATTTCCTTGAAAAAATCCGACTGTACAATTTCGGCGATCGGTTCCAGCGTTTTGTCGAGTTTCGTGGAAACCAGGTCGTCGTAGCTGCAGTGCAGCGCTTCCGAAAGCTGTACAATTTTATCGTGTTTCGGAAATTTTTTGCCGTTTTCAATCTCGTTTAAATATGATTTTGAAAGCCCCGTAATATTCGCCAAATCCTGTAGGGAAAGTGCACTTTTCTGTCGGAACTGCTTCATTTTCAGCCCAAAAACGGTTTTGATAAAATCTGCCTCGTTTGCCATTTAAATTGTTTTTAACCGTGATTTAACTATTTCGAATTAATTTATAATCTTTCTAAACAGTTTCCGAAATCCGATGGATACAAAGTTAAACAAAAAACAGCGATTGTTCGCATAGTAATTTTTAGAAATATTTAGCGAACGTTCGCTATAAGTGAAAATATTTTTTTAGTTTTGCAATATCAAATCACAAAATATTCTTGAAAATGGAAACGGTAACTCAATTCAGAATCCTCGCAAAAGAGCAGTATCACTATATTTTTACTCCTGAACTGACGGATTTTCTCACTGCACTTCACAACCAGTTCAACGAGAGAAGAAAGAAACTTTTGGTTTCAAGAAAAATGAAGCAGGTGGAATTTGACCACCACCAACTTCCGAAATTCTTTCCTGAAACTTCCGACATCAGAAACGGAAGCTGGGTTTGTAATCCACTTCCGGAAGATTTGCTCGACAGACGAGTGGAAATCACGGGTCCTGTTGACCGCAAAATGGTCATCAATGCTCTGAATTCGGGGGCTTTAACTTTTATGGCAGATTTCGAGGATAGCAATTCGCCGACCTGGAAAAACTGTATGGAAGGACAGATCAATCTTTCCGACGCGATCAGCAAGACAATTTCCTTTGAAAATGAAGTAGGAAAAAAATATCAGTTGAACGAGAAAACCGCAACGCTCTTGGTTCGTCCACGCGGACTTCACCTCGAAGAAAAACATATCGAAATCAATGGCGATAAAACTTCCGGTTCGCTCACCGATTTTGGAATCTACTTTTTCCGAAATGCCAAAAAACTAATCGCGAACGGAACTGGACCGTATTTCTATCTTCCAAAATTGGAGCATTATAAGGAAGCGGAATGGTGGAACGACGTTTTCAAATTCGCACAGGATTACCTGGAAATTCCTCACGGAACGATCAAAGCGACGGTGCTTATCGAGACGATCACTGCAGCTTTTCAGCTTGACGAGATTCTTTACGAACTGAAAGAACACAGCTCCGGACTCAACTGTGGAAGATGGGACTATATTTTTTCGTACATCAAGAAATTCAGAAATCTGCCCGAATTCCTTGTTCCCGACAGAGATCAGGTAATGATGACTTCGCCTTTTATGAGTGCTTATTCGAAAAGGGTAATTCAGGTTTGCCATAAAAGGAATGTCCACGCAATGGGCGGAATGGCGGCACAAATCCCCGTGAAAAACAACGAGGAGGAAAACGAAATCGCCTACACAAAAGTGCGCGCCGACAAAGAGCGCGAAGTGCGAAACGGACACGACGGAACCTGGGTTGCTCATCCAGGATTGGTTCCGGTGGCGAAAAAGATTTTCGATGAATTGATGCCCGACAAAAACCAAATCGACAAAAAGTTTGAGGAATATTCAATCACCGAAGAAAATCTCCTTGAAATCCCGACAGGAACCATTACTGAAAATGGTGTCCGAAAAAACATCAACGTCGGAATTCTCTATATCGAGTCGTGGTTGATGGGAACAGGAGCTGCAGCACTGTACAATTTAATGGAGGACGCTGCAACCGCAGAAATCTCAAGAACCCAGGTTTGGCAATGGCTGAAAAACGAGGCAAAACTCGACGACGGCAGAACTTTGATGCCTGAAATGATTTTGAAATGGGAAGAAGAGGAGCTTCAGAAAATCAAAAAATATGTAGGCGAAGAAAGGTACTACCTCGGAAAATTCAAACTGGCAACGGATATTTTCAACGATCTTGTTCTGAACGACAACTTCGAGGAGTTCCTTACTTTGAAAGCGTACGAATATCTTTAAAGTAAAGACAAAAGAAACAAGGCAAAAGAAACAAAGCAAAAGAAACAAGGCAAAAGAAACAAGGCAAAAGAAACAAGGCAAAAGAAACAAGGCAAAAGAAACAAGAAACAAGATAAAAGATCAAAGACGAAAGTCGGGTAATCATTTTCTGATGTTTTGAGCGGCGAAGCCGCGACAGCAATAGCATTGGGTGAAAATGACGAAATCAAAAAATATACGCAAAGAAAGAAACGTGCAATTGTCGCGTGAGCGATTGAAGTGAAAATCCCGCAGTAAGCGTCGGCCAAAGCAAAGGCACGAGGAATTGTAACGGAAAGCGCGGCCTGCTTGGTTTTTTTCAAGGAACAGAAGTGGCAAAAACCAAAAGGACACGCCCAAAAATACAAAATCAATAAAATCCAAAAATATTATGAAAAATCAAGAACAAATCCAGCAACTGGAAAAAGAGTGGTTAGAAAACCCAAGATGGAACAGCGTGAAAAGACCTTATTCCGCCGAAGAAGTACTGAAACTGCGCGGTTCGTACAAAATCGACTACACGATCGCAAAACTGATGTCGGAGAAACTTTGGGAAAAACTGAACAGCCAGGATTTCGTGGCAGGTTTGGGCGCATTGACAGGAAATCAGGCGGTGCAGGAAGTTGACGCAGGTTTGGAGGCAATCTATCTTTCAGGATGGCAAGTTGCGGCAGACGCGAATCTGAGCGGCGAAATGTATCCCGACCAATCGCTTTATCCTGCGAATTCGGTTCCTTCCGTAGTAAAAAGAATTAACAACGCTTTACTGAGAGCCGACCAAATCCAGTCGGTAAATAAAGTGGACGAAGTCAACCGCAAAAATTACCTCGTTCCGATCGTTGCCGATGCTGAAGCAGGATTCGGCGGAAATCTGAACGCTTTCGAACTGATGAAGCAGATGATTGAAGCAGGAGCAGCTGGAGTTCATTTCGAGGACCAACTTTCTTCCGCGAAAAAATGCGGACACCTCGGTGGAAAAGTTTTGGTACCGACTCAGGAAGCGATCAACAAGCTCATCGCGGCTCGTTTGGCGGCCGATGTGTGCGGCGTTCCGACCGTTTTGGTGGCGAGAACCGATGCTGATGCTGCAGATTTATTGACTTCCGATATCGACGACAGAGATAAAAAATTCGTGACCGGAAAAAGAACTTCCGAAGGTTTCTTCGAGGTGAAAAATGGAGTAAAGCAGGGAATCGACAGAGGTTTGTCCTACGCTCCGTATGCAGATTTGATCTGGATGGAGACTTCGAATCCCGATCTGGATTACGCCAGAAAATTCGCCGAAGGAATCCACGCAAAATATCCGGGAAAAATGTTGGCGTACAACTGTTCGCCAAGCTTCAACTGGGCGGCGAAACTCTCGGTTGCCGAAATGGAGACGTTCCGTGAGGAGTTGGCGAAAATGGGCTACAAATTCCAGTTCATCACTTTGGCAGGTTTCCACGCACTGAACACGTCGATGTTCGAATTGGCGCTCGCTTACAAAAACCGCGGAATGGCAGGATATTCCGAACTTCAGGAAAGAGAGTTTGCGTTGCAGAAGGAAGGTTTCCGCGCAGTGAAACACCAGAGTTTCGTGGGCACCTCTTATTTCGACGAAATCCAGACCGTGGTTACCGCAGGAAATTCCTCAGTGGTGGCGATGAAGGATTCTACGGAAGCGGCGCAATTCCACTAAGAATGAATAATTAAGAATTCGATTCCATAATCTTTAATTGTTATTTGTGATGACCTTCCGAGCTTTTTCGGGAGGTTTTTTTTGGCGTGTTTTTCCCCTCCGCAAAATCCCTCCGCCGAAAAAACCGCGCTTTCCACTGCAATCTTTTTTTCCAGCACCAAAATGCCCATCCAAAAAAAAGGATTTCCGTTGCAATCGCTCACGCGGATTTAGGATTTCTAAGCAAGGATTTCATCAAATCGACCATTGGAAATTCTGAAACCGGGGCAAATGCATTTTAAAATAAACCACAAAAGGAGTCGCAAAAGATTAACTATAATAATGATAAAATTGAAATAAAATAAGCGAAGAGAACTCAAAAGCTAAAAAAATCTTCGATTTTTTCTTTTGTTATCTACTAAACGCATAGTTTAAGATTTTTGTGATTTAGTGTTTAGCGGAATTCTTTTGCTCCTTTTGTGGTTTTAAAAAAAAGCAATTTTTGCGTTAGATCTCCACCGCTGCAATCTTCTCCCAACTTTCTTTATCTTTGCACCATGATTCGCATCACCAAAATTTTCACCTTCGAAACCGCCCACGTTCTCTACAATTACGACGGCAAATGCAAGAATATGCACGGACATTCGTACAAACTTTTTGTCACGGTAAAAGGAACGCCCATCATTAATCTTGATGATCCAAAAAACGGGATGGTCGTAGATTTCGGCGACATCAAGAAAATTGTGAAGTCCGAAATTATCGATGTTTGGGATCACGCGGTTCTGATCAACGCACTTTCTCCACACAAAGAACTCGGCGAAGATTTGGAACAGAAAGGCCATAAAGTAATCTACTGCAACTTCCAGCCAACCTGCGAAAATATGTTGTACGACATCGCGGAGAAAATCAAAAGTCAACTTCCCAACCACGTAAGTTTGGCCTACCTCAAACTCCACGAAACCGAAAACTCGTACGGAGAGTGGTTTGCGGAAGATAATTAATTTGAAAATGTGCTGATTTGAAAATTTGAAAATTCCAAAACGGGAACTCAAAACCTGAAACTTGAAACCTGAAACTTGAAACTTGAAAAAAATCCTCCTTCAACCCGACAAGAAAGTTTACTTCTGCTCCGATCAGCATTTCGGTGCGCCGACTCCCGCTGAAAGCAAGCAGCGTGAGGAAAAGTTCATCCGCTGGTTGGACGAGATCAAGAGTGATGCGCAGGTTTTGTTTCTGATGGGCGATCTTTTTGATTTTTGGCACGAGTGGAACCACGTGATTCCAAAAGGTTATGTGCGGGTTTTGGGAAAACTCGCCGAACTCAAGGATTCAGGAATCGAACTCTATATGTTTGTCGGAAACCACGACTTGTGGATGAAAAACTATTTCGAGGACGAAATCGGATGCACTGTTTTTTTCGAGAAACAGAATTTTGAAATCGATAGTAAGAATTTTCTCCTCGCGCACGGAGACGGACTCGGTCCGGGTGACAAAGGATACAAACGGATGAAGAAACTCTTCACCAATCCGGTTGCACAGTGGGCTTTCAAATGGCTTCATCCCGATATTGCGATGAAGGTGGCGATTTATTTTTCGACCAAGAACAAACTGATTTCGGGTGAGGAAGACAAGGCGTTTTTGGGAGAAGACAAAGAATTCCTCATCATCTATTCCAAAGAAAAGCTGAAATCCGAAAAAATCGACTATTTCATTTACGGGCACCGACATTTGCCGATGGTTTTAGATTTGAAATCGGGTGAGAATTCTGCGAAATACATCAACCTGGGCGACTGGATTTCTTACTTTACGTACGGAGAATTTCAGAAGGAATTTGAGTTGAAATCTTATTAACTATTTTCTTGAAATCCGATAATTTCAACATAACAACCGAATCAGAATTCCAAACCGCGTGTCTGGAAACCTTCCGCTATCAGTATGAAAATGTGGAGGTGTACAGAAAGTTTGTTGATTATCTTAACATTAATCCAAACGAAATTAACGAAGTTGAGAAAATTCCTTTTCTGCCAATCGAGATGTTTAAAAATCATTTGGTTTTGGACAAAGGTTTTGAAGCCGCAGATTTTTTTCAAAGTTCGGGTACGACGCAGATTCAGACGAGGTCGAAACATTATATCGCCGATTTCAAACTGTATGAAGAAAGCATTTACAGGAGTTTCGAACAGTTTATCGGGAAACCAGAAGACTATATTTTCCTCGGACTTTTGCCGAATTATTCCGAGAATCCTCATTCCTCACTCATCTATATGGTTGATTTTCTGATGAAGAAATCGGCAAAACCCGAAAACGGCTATTTCCTCTACAACCATTCCGAACTCTTTGATTTGCTGGAGCGCTTCGAGAACCTCAGCGTGACAGAAAGCAAAAAAGTAATCCTCTTCGGTGTTTCCTTCGCACTCTTAGATTTCCTCGACTACTGCAATTCCGAGCGCAGTGAGGAAACTCAATCTCCAACGCTCCAACTCTCCAACACTCTAACTGTGATTGAGACCGGCGGAATGAAAGGCAGAAAAGAGGAAATGACCAAAGACGAGCTTCTAAAAATTCTACAGAAAGGTTTCGGAACCGACCGAATTTTTTCGGAATATTCGATGACCGAACTGCTTTCGCAAGCATATTCGCTGGGAGAAAATATTTACCAAACTCCAAACTGGATGCGGGTTTTGATCAGAAACACCGAAGATCCTTTTTCCTATGTCGAGAACGGAAGAAACGGTGCGGTAAATATCGTTGATTTGGCGAACAGGCATTCGTGCTCGTTTATTGCGACGCAGGATTTGGGCAAAATCGTGAACGATGTTGAGGCTCCTCGCTATGCTCGGAATGACAAGGGAAAATTAAGTTTTGGAAATGAGTCGGTTAATATGCTTCGAGAACCTCAGCATGACAAATCGCTGATCCAGAAAAGTAGATTTCAGGTTTTGGGCAGGATCGACCATTCGGATATTCGCGGGTGCAGTTTGTTGGTTTCGTGATCTTGTTGGTTCCTGCAATAAAAAAGCCCTGATTAACAGAGCTTAAATTTAAGGGGCAATTTTTTTTGCCATTGCTTGTTCCTGTTGCTTTCTGTTTTGCTTCTCTTCGTATTTCTTTACGATATAGCCGACTACAAACGGCGCAACCCACATCAGGATTCTTCTTAAAAGTGCTGGATTCATAATTTAATTTTTTTGATATAATGCGTAATTACAATTATTACGCCAACTGTATGACGAGAATCACAAACTATACAATAAATTCTTTAGTATCTTTGATAAGATAAAAATCTGACTTTGAGAATCGCCGACCTTATTACGATAAAATACAGTGAATTCTATCTCGACGAATTCACGATGATTCTCTTTAAAAAATTTTTGAGGAAACCAACTTAAATTTTGTTTGTATTTCAGTTTCTGATTTGGAATCTCATTTTGATTTTCCATTATTCATTATGTACTAATTTAAACAAAATAAAAAATGTTACCAAAAAGAGACAGTTGGGCAGAACCCTACAAAATAAAAATGGTGGAACTCCTGAAAATGACCACCCCTGAACAAAGAAAAAAAGCACTTATAGAAGCGGGTTACAACACATTCCTGCTGAAATCTGAAGACGTTTATATCGACCTCCTTACTGACAGCGGAACCAGCGCGATGAGCGATGAACAATGGAGCGGAATGATGCGCGGCGACGAAGCGTATGCCGGAAGTAAAAACTATTATAATCTTGAAAAAGCCGTCCAAGAAGTTTACGGCTACAAATATCTCGTTCCCACGCACCAAGGACGCGGCGCCGAGAATATTCTTTCCCAAATCATGATAAAACCTGGAGATACCGTTCCCGGAAATATGTATTTCACCACCACACGACTCCATCAGGAATTGGCGGGCGCGGTGTTCCACGACGTGATTATTGATGAAGCGCACGATTCCAATTCGGAATATCCTTTCAAAGGAAATGTTGATTTAAACAAGGTTGAAAAGCTGGTTCAGGAATATGGCGCGGATAATATTCCATACATCTGCGTCGCGGTAACAGTGAATCTTGCAGGAGGACAACCGGTTTCCATGAAAAACCTGAAGGAACTCCGCGCTTACACCCATGAAAAAGGAATCAAAATCATGCTCGATATGACGAGGATTGCTGAAAACGCCTATTTCATTCAACAAAAAGAAGAAGGTTACCGCCTGAAAACCATCGCTGAAATCGTGAAAGAAATCTGCAGTTATACTGATGGTGGAACGTTCAGCGGTAAAAAAGATGCATTGGTCAATATCGGCGGGTTTTTGGCGCTGAATGATTTTGAAAAATTTGAAGAAGCTAGAAATATGGTGGTGGTTTACGAAGGTCTGCACACCTACGGCGGACTTGCCGGAAGAGATATGGAGGCAATGGCGATAGGTATTCACGAAAGTGTTCAGGATGAGCACATGAAAGCCAGAATCGGACAGGTAATTTATCTGGGAGACAAGATGGATGAGTTCGGGATCCCCATTGTAAAACCAATCGGTGGACACGGGATTTTTGTGGATGCCAAACAGTTTCTGCCGCATATTCCCCAGGATGAATTTCCGGCGCAGACTTTAGCTGCAGAAATCTACCTCGATGCCGGAATCCGAACTATGGAGCGCGGGATAGTTTCTGCCGGAAGAAAAGCTAACGGAGAAAATTATCACCCGAAATTGGAATTGGTGAGATTTACAATTCCGAGACGTGTTTATACACAAGCACACATGGACGTAATTGCCGAATCTACTGCCAGAGTTTATGAAAGAAGAAATCAGATCAAAGGTCTTAAAATGATTTATGAACCGAAGTATCTGAGATTTTTCCAGGCGAGATTTGAACAGCTTTAGCATTTAAAATAAACCTTCGAGAATTCCAAATCCTTGAAGGTTTATAAATAGTTCATAAAAAATCCCGAACCATTATGAATTGCCCCTAAAAAATCTCTAACTTTTTGGGGGCAGTCCATTAATTCCAGAATTTATCTGTTTATGAATGGAGAATTATTTGCTTCCTCCTCCTCTCGCAACAAGTGCAATCAGAACGATCAAAACCAATGCTCCGATTACCCAAACAAGAGGGTTGCTCATCCAGTCTCCTCCCATTGCGTCTCCGCCTTTGTTCATGTCAACATCTACTTTGAGGTCTGGAGCTTTTTCTTGTGCTTTTACCAATAGTGTTGCTGTATTTGCCATTACTGCTAAAACCAGCATTTGAATTTTTGAAGTTAAGTTAGCGCGTGTCATAATTTTATTTTTTTGATGTTATGACTTTTGTCATTCTAAAACCGTACCAAAAAATAAAATCAGATTCAGAAATTGGGATTTCCGTTTTGGCTTAAAGCAGGAATTCCATCATGTAATCGTCCATTACAAAGCCGTTCCCGATGTCCACAACTTTTTCTTCAGATACCCGAAAACCTTGTGATTCATAAATGTTCTTAGCATTATTCTGTTTGTTGACGTTCAGAATAATCCGATTGTTACCTGATTTTGCCACTTCTTCCTTTAAGAATTGAATGGCGGTTTTGCCCAAACCTTTTCCCTTCATTTCCGGAATCAGGTAGATGCGGTGGAGTTTGGTGGTGTCTTTTTCGTAATTAAATTCAAAACCGAGGAATCCGGCGGGAATCTCATCATTAATAATCAAGAAATATGGATAGTCGGGACTGTTGAGATGAGAGGTAAGTTCTTCCACGGAATACATTTGTCCCAGCATATAGTCGATCTGTTCGCGAGTGAGAATTTCAGCGTAAGCAGAATTCCAGGATTTTTCCGCAAGTGTTCTGATCAGTTCGATGTCGCTTTCTTTAGCTTTTTTAAAGGAAATCATTTTAGATATTTAATTAAGACAATTCAAAAAGGGTAATCTCTGGTTCAATTCCGACACGTCCCGGAAAACCGATAATTCCGAAACCGCGGTTCACATAAAGATATTTCCTTTCGCTTTCGTACAGATCCGCCCATTTTTTGTATCGATACTGAACGGGACTCCAACGAACATTTTTTAAGTCAATGCCAAACTGCATTCCGTGCGTGTGTCCGGAAAGCGTGAGCTGCACGTTCGATGGATGATTTTTTACCACCAAATCAAAATGCGTAGGATCGTGGCTCATCAAGATTTTCACCGCCTCCGAAGGAATTCCCGATGAAGCTTTATCCAGATCGCCGTATTGTGGAAATGGTTTTTCGCCCCAGTTTTCAACGCCGAGAATATAGATCTTTTCATCGTTTTTTTCAATGATTCGGTGTTCGTTTCTTAGAAGCTCAAATCCCGCCTCCTTCTGATATTTTGCAAGATTTGGGATGTTTTGGGCTTTATCCTGTGGAGATTTCCACTGTGCATAATCGCCGTAGTCGTGGTTTCCGAGGATGGAAAATTTTCCGTCTTTTGATTTGATGGAACTGAAAAGCGGGACAAACCGTTGAAATTCTTCCGCAAAATTATTCACAAGATCACCGGTGCATAGAACCAAGTCGGCGTTCTGCTCATTAATCAAATCAATTGCGCCTCTCAGTTTTTCTGGATTAAAGAAACTACCTGCATGAATGTCGGAAATCTGAACGATTTTGTACCCTTTGAAACTATTTGGTAGTCCCGCAATTTTTAGTTTTACCTTTCTTACTCGATGTCGGTATTTTCCGAAGATAATTCCGTCGATAACCATGGTCGAGAATATCCCCGCGATTCCCAAACCGATCAAGCTTAGAAATTTTCGTCTTTCAGGAAAGTAGGATTCTGGTTTTGCGTAGACTGTAAAAAGATACCTGAAGAACCTCGAAATATCTTCCAGCAAAAGAAAAAATACGACGAATATTTTCGGAATCAAGAAAATCAATAGGATCGACGCGATCACCTGGATTCGATGGTGGTCTTTTTCGCTTCGGCTGAATCCCAAAACTTCGTAGATGAAAAAGCCATAAATCAATAAAGTGACCACCCAGTAACCGACGCGAAGCCACGGATTTGAAACAACCGTCTTAAACGCTTGGTACACATAAAATTCCAGCACGAAAATAATTCCGGTGATGATGAGGATGTTTTTCTGCATCGGTGTTTTTAATTAAAAAAGCACAAAACCAATTTTTGTGCCTTCAGTAAATCATATTATTTTCGGTTACGGAAACCGATACACAATCGCATTGATGTTCATTCCCGCACCAATAGATGCGAAAACGATGTTTCCTTTTTCCTTGAAACGGTGACCTTTCATTTCGTCTTTGATGATGAGGTCGTACATGGTCGGAATCGTTGCAACCGAAGAATTCCCAAACTGCTGAATCGTCATTGGTGCGATATCGTGGTCGTAATCGGTTTTTCCGTAGAGTTTGAAAAGCCGCGAAATCATGGCGTAATCCATTTTCGCGTTGGCTTGATGAATCAGAATCTTGTCGATGTCGTCAATCGTCAATCCCGCTTTATCGATGGTTTCCTTAATCGCATCGGGAACATTTTTTAAGGCGTACTCATAAATTTTTCTTCCGTGCATTCTGATGTACAGCGGTTTTTGGTCGACCTCTTTGTTCAGCGACGGCGAATTTTCAAGATAGTTGAGTTCCGCATCGTTATCACAAATCGTGGCGTCGGCGATGATTCCTACGTTTTCCTGATCAGTTGCTTTTACCACAACAGCTCCGGCTCCGTCAGCAAAAATCATTTTGTTTCTATCGTATGGATCGGTTACTCTGCTCAAAGTTTCTGAACCCACCACCAAAATCAGTTTGGCTTTGTTTGCTTTAATTAAAGTATTTGCCAAAATCATTGCTTCAACCCAACCTGGGCAACCGAAAATCATATCGTAATTGATGCATCTTCTGTTTTTGATTCCCAGTTTGTTCTTCACTCTTGCCGACATTGAAGGCATGAAGTTGCTCATCCCGTTCTTATCAACCTCGCCGAAATTGCTGGCATAAATAATATAGTCGATCGTTTCTGGATCGATTTGTGCGTCGTAGATTGCCTCTTTTGCAGCGCGAAATCCCAAGTCAGAATTGTACTCGTCATCTTCCAAATACCGCCTGTTTTCAATCTCAGTAATCTCGATGAATTTCTGAATAATTTCTTCGTTGGGTTTGTTGATTTTGTCTCCTTCGTCGGTGTAAAAATCAGAGTCCATAAAATGTTCTCTCCCGATTACCTTAGTCGGAATGTAACTACCTGAACCTATAATGATTGTATTGGGCATACTTTTTTTGAAAAATTTAGGCAAAGTTAAGAATTAATCTTGTACCACGTAAAAACAAAATAATTAGTAAATTTGCAACGTTTTATCCCATTGATTTCATGAAAATAAGTCCGTCAACTAAAGGTTTGATTTTCTCGGTTTTTGCCGTAGTTGCCGCATTTGTGATTTATTTTCTGTTTCTTGCAAAAAAGAATTATTACCTTGTAGATAATCCTACGGTGAACACTTATTATCTTAAAATCAATAACGGTGCGGAACAGATTATTTCTGCCGGACAGAATTTTAAGGTGAACTTAAACAAAGGGAAGAACAGCGTGAAAGTTTTCGATGGACAGAAGAAGTTGCTCTACGATTCAGCTTTCGTGGTGAGAAAAGACCGGGGTTTATTGAATATCGCTCATCAGGATTATTACATCAATGAACAGTTTTACGGTTACGGACTGAACAAGGACTCGTTAATTGCCGCAAGAGGAGCCACTGAAATCGACGGCAAAAACTACTTGAACAAACCGATCCGTTTTTACAAGCTTTACACCGACGATTTTTACTACAATATTGATGAAGATTATGATCAGGTGGTGAAAAACATCCAAAAAGTGGAGTCGAGAACAAAGATTTTCCGCAAACAGGATTATCTGAATTACTATAAAGAATACTATAAATTTTAAAAAAATACCAGTTGAGCCAGGTTAAACCATACAATACAGAAGCGGGAAAGAAGCAGGAAGTTGAAGACATGTTCGACAATATCGCGCCGAAATACGATTTGCTGAACCACGTACTTTCTATGAAGATTGATGTGCTTTGGAGAAACAAACTCGTGAGGTGGATGAACAAAGACCAACCCAAAGAAGTCCTGGATGTAGCGACCGGAACCGGCGATTTGGCAATTGCAGTACAGAAAGGAACCGGAGCAAAAGTGGTCGGTTTGGATCTTTCGCAGCAAATGCTCAATGTAGGTATTGATAAAATAAAAAAACTTAATTTAGACGGCGAAATTACAATGCAGAAAGGCGACGCTGAAAACCTTCCGTTCGAAAGCAATAAATTCGATGCGGTTTCCGTTGCATTTGGAGTCAGGAATTTCGAGAATCTTGAAAAAGGTTTGGCGGAGCTGAGAAGGGTAGTGAAGGAGGAAAAAAGCGTTTATATTTTGGAGTTTTCGAAGGTTGAAGGTTTCTTGGAGCCGTTTTATATGTTCTACTTTAAAAATATTTTGCCCCAAATCGGCAAGTTTGTTTCTAAGGACAACCGAGCGTACACCTATCTTCCCGACTCTGTGAACGCTTTCCCGTTTGGGGAAAAAATGAAAGCGATTCTCCTCAACACAGGTTTTCGGAAAGTAGAATACAAAAAATTAAGTTTAGGCATTGCCACCATTTACAAAGCAACCAAATAGTATGTGGAAATTTCTCTTTAGAACAAATATCATCGTTGCATTCTGTTTGGCGACACTTCTGGACGCACAGCTTTTCAGGACAAGAGACAGGATGGATAATCTGGAAGGATTCGACAACCAGAAATTCAGTTACGGATTTTATCTTGCTGCCAATAATTTTGACTATAAATTAGTTCTCGATCCAAAATTCGGAATGGACGGACAGAAAAGTCTCGTGCAGACTAAATCTTCCTACAGCTTCGGAGCCGGACTCATCGGAAAAATGCGGCTGAACGATCATTTCGACCTTCGTATCGAACCTGCGCTTCAGTTCATGCAGCGTGAAATTTTATTCGATACACAGTCCAACGATCAGTACGCAGCAGAAACTCCGGCCAACGAACCTTTTACTCCAAGAGTTCTTACGGATGCCGACAAAGTGCGTAACGTGAAATCTACCTACGTCGATGTTCCCCTTTTAATCGAGGTTCACGGCGATAGATGGTACAATTCTCGAGCATACGCTGCGGCTGGGGTAAACTGGATGGTCAACCTGCAATCAAACAGCAAATCTGCGGACGACAATATGAATGGGATTTTCCGAACCACATCCAGTAATTTTGCGTGGACTGCCGAAATCGGAATGCAGTTTTACTTCAGTAGATTTAAATTGACTCCAGGATTTCGCGGAACATTTATGATTAATGACGAGATGGTTGCCGATAATGCCGGTACGCCACCGTATTGGAGTGCTGCAATCGCGACTGCGAAAACTCGTGCATTTATGTTTGTGCTTAAATTTGAATAGAAAAAATTGTAATACATTCAGACAAAGAGGGTTGTGCAGACTCTCTTTTTTTGTTAAAAGAATTTAAGAATTAATTCACATTTCAAATTAATTTTTTTACTTTTGCTTAATAGTTAGAATAAACCTGAAATGCTCAAAGATTTAGAAAATAATTTCTCGCAGCTGGAAAAAAAGGTTCTGAATATCAGGAAGAACTACCAGAATCTTAGTGAGCGATTTGAAGAACTGAGTCGGGAGCACGAGGAACTGAAGAAGAAATATGACGAGGAAAGAAAGAGCAATCAGGTATTAGCAGAAGAACATAAAAATATAAAACTTTACTCAGCAATCTCAGGAAACCCGGATTATAACCGGTTGATGAAAACCCATATCAACCGACTGATCAAAGAAGTGGACCACTGTATTGCAGAACTTCAAAACAGCGGACTGTAATGGAAGTAAGAAGAATTACCATCACCATTGCCGGAAGAAATTATCCGCTGAATGTGCCCGCAGCAGAAGAAGAAACCCTGCGAAGAGTCGGGAAGCAGATTGAAGGAATGATTAAGGATTTTGAAAGAAATTTCGACGTTAGAGACAAGCAGGACGCTTTAGCGATGTGTGCCCTGAAACTGGGAACCAATGCGGAAGTTTCACAAGTCACCAACGAAAAAAATATGAATGCGGCCAACGAAAGGTTAACCCAGATTAACCAGATTTTGGAAGCGCTGGAAAAGTAGATTTTTCTTTTCCGGGAAACGACTGCCTACAATAGTTCTAACACATTAAAGGTAAACTCAACGCTAAACAATTACCGGACGAAAGTCTTTTCAATGGCGTGCTGCCTCGCGCAGATTACAGAGAAAAGAAATCAGTTCAAAACGTGTTGATTAGGAGTTTACTCTTATATCACTGAATTATTGTGGGCTTTTTTTTATTTAAAGTTTGAAGTTTAAAGTTTGAAGTTACCCCTTCTTCAAACCTCAAACCTCAAACCTCAAATGTGAAACAATAATTATATATATGACAACAACTATCGCTATTATTATCGGCATTGTTGGTCTTGCAATCGGTACCGCAATCGGAATGTTTCTTTCCAAAAGCTCGCTGAACACCAAGGCAAAATTCATCATCGACGATGCGAAGAAAAATGCTGAAAACCTTATAGAAAAAGCTACTGTACAGGCAGAAGCTGTGAAGAAAGAAAAACACCTTCAGGCAAAAGAAAAATTCCTTGAACTGAAGTCGCAACATGACGCCGACATTCAGCAGCGTGAAAAGAAAATGCAGGAAGCCGAGAAACGCACCAAAGACAAGGAAAGCAAACTCAACGACGAGCTGAGCAAAACAGGCAAACTCGAAAAAGACCTCGACAGACAAATTGCCGACTACCGTAAGAAACACGAAATCCTCGAAAGAAAACAAACCGAACTCGACGCGATTACCGCACAGAAAGTTGAAATCTTAGAGAAAATTTCCGGATACTCCGCTGAAGACGCCAAAAACGAACTGGTGGAAGCAATGAAGGCAGAAGCCAAAACGAAAGCGCAAGCTCACGTACAAAGCATTCTGGAAGAAGCCAGCCTCAACGCAAAACAGGAAGCCAAGAAAATCGTCATCCAGACCATTCAGAGAATCGGTACGGAACAGGCGATCGAAAACTCAGTTTCCGTTTTCAACATTGAATCTGATGAGGTGAAAGGTAGAATCATCGGTAGAGAAGGACGGAACATTCGTGCTTTGGAATCCGCGACAGGTGTCGAAATCATTGTTGACGACACTCCTGAAGCAATCTTGTTATCTTGTTTCGATCCGGTTAGAAGAGAAATCGCACGGCTTTCTTTGCATCGCTTGGTAACCGACGGACGAATCCACCCCGCAAGAATCGAGGAAGTGGTAGAAAAAACCAAAAAACAGATCGAGGAAGAAATCATCGAAGTGGGTAAAAGAACCATCATCGATTTGGGAATCCACGGTCTTCACCCAGAACTTGTGAAAATTGTAGGTAGAATGAAATACCGTTCTTCTTACGGGCAAAACTTGCTTCAACACTCTAGAGAAGTTGCCAATATTGCCGCAACGATGGCTGCAGAACTCGGACTAAACGTGAAACTTGCGAAAAGAGCGGGTCTTCTTCACGACATCGGAAAAGTTCCGGAGCAGGAATCAGAACTTCCTCACGCTTTACTCGGTATGCAGTGGGCGGAAAGATATGGTGAAAATGCCGAAGTAATCAACGCGATCGGAGCACACCATGACGAGATTGAAATGACCTCGCTTCTTTCACCAATTATCCAGGTTGCAGATGCAATTTCCGGAGCGAGACCAGGAGCAAGAAGACAAGTTTTGGAATCCTATATCCAAAGATTGAAAGATTTGGAAGCAGCGGCTTTAAGCTTCGACGGAGTTTCCAGCGCATACGCAATTCAGGCAGGACGCGAACTCCGAGTGATGGTGGAAAGTGGAAAAGTAAACGACGAACAGAGCGCGCAACTTTCCTACGACATCTCAGAAAAAATCCAGAACGAACTGACTTATCCAGGACAGGTTAGAATCACTGTGATCCGCGAAACAAGGGCGGTGAATATCGCGAGATAGAAAACAGTTTGAAGACAGAAGTCCGAAGACCGTAGAATTAAATCCTTTCATTTTTTTGGAAGGATTTTTTGTTGTATTGAACTCATTGTCAAAGTCGAAAATTATGTAATCCATTATTTATTAATGAATTGTCAGTATTTTTTTTGATTAACTTTATGCGGAATCAAACACAGAAGCTAAAATGAAAAATATCCTCATCAAAAACGGCTTCGTCTTTACGGGAGACAAAGATGATCGTGCCGTCTAAAACATATTCTGATTGAAGAAGGAGTGATCAAAAAAATTAGTTCCTAACTTTTTGAGGTTCCTTCCGAAACGGAAATTATCGACGCATCCGAGGAGTTCGACAATTACAGCCGACTGGTGAACCGCGCCGAAGATTTGGTGGAGAAGGTTTTGTGAATGGAAACCTGATTTTCGAAAACGGAGATTTCGTTGAAGACGGCAAAACGAAGAAATTCGGAAAGTTCCTGAAGGCGGGATAAGATCATTAAAACTTCAGTAACTTTATACCATGAAAAAAGTATTCTACCTGAAAACCTGCGGAACCAACAAGAAAATTATGGCCGACAAAGATCTGTCGGATTGGGAGCTGCGGGAAATAAAATCAGAACCGATCACGAAAGACGAACTGGCGGAAATGTACGCAAAAACCAAATCCTACGAAGCGCTTTTCAGCAAGAAATCCACCCAGATCAAAGCAAGAGGAATCGATGTGAAATCATTGCAGGAAAAGGATTTCAAAAAATTGTTGCTCGATCATTATTCGTTTTTGAAGCGGCCAGTTTTCATCACCGATAAAGAAATTTTTGTGGGAAACGACAAAAGCAATTTAGAAAATCTTACCGAATTTTTTGAAAGAAAATAATGCGTTGGCCGATCTTTTTGTTGTTGATTTTTTCGGTTGGTTTTTCTGCACAGACCGTTTACAAAACCCCATCTGGAAGCAAGTATCACTTGTCTAATTGTCGGATGGTGAAAAATGTATCTGCCGCGGTTTCTGTTTCACACGCGCAACAGCAGGGTTTGTCGCCCTGCAAAATTTGCAGACCGCCGTTTACTCCAGGATTGGGAATCATGAGCACGTCGAAAAAACCGGCTGGAATCAATTCAGGCAACCGATGTCCCGCAATTACAAAAGCAGGAACGCGCTGCAAAAGAAACACCAGAATCGGAAACAACTTCTGTTTCCAGCATCTCCCCAAATAGAAAAACCATCTGAACATCTCAACCGGTTTTCTCTTTTGTCTTTTTCCTTTTGTCTTGTTTCTTATACAAACGGCGTTTTCACCACTTTTGCAGGAACACTCTTATTCCTAATCTGGATGAAAATATCGGAACCTACTTTGAAGTGCGGTTTCGCAACATAAGCCAACCCGATTCCCACGTTTCTCATCGGACTCATTGTTCCCGAAGTCACTTTTCCGATCACGTTTCCGTCTGTGTCTACAACGGGATAGTCGTGTCTTGGGATTGCTCTTTCCTGCATTTCGAAACCGACTAATTTTCTGGTTACGCCTTCTTCCTTTTGTTTTGCAAATGTTTCTTTGTCCACAAAATCTTTGTCGAATTTCGTAATCCACCCCAATCCAGCTTCCATCGGCGAAGTCGTGTCGTCGATATCGTTTCCGTACAGGCAGAAACCTTTTTCAAGTCGCAAAGTGTCTCTCGAAGCCAGTCCGCAAGGAATCAGTCCGAATTCTTGTCCGGCGTCAGTCAAAGCGTCCCAAAGCTTCACCGCATCGTCATTTTTAAAATAAATCTCAAAACCGCCACTTCCCGTATAACCGGTGTTCGAAATAATCACATCGGCAACTCCCGCAACAGTTCCCTCCGTAAAATGGTAATACGGAATTTCCGAAAGATTAGTATCCGTAAGCTTTTGCAGCGTTTCGGTTGCTTTCGGACCCTGGATTGCGATCAGCGACATCTCGTCGGACACGTTCGTCAGTTTCGCCCCGAATTTCTCGTTGTATTTTTGCAGGTGATTCCAGTCTTTATCGATGTTAGAAGCGTTCACCACCACAAAATATTTTCCGTCGGCCATTTTGTAGATAATCAGGTCGTCCACAATTCCGCCGTTTCCGTTTGGCAAACAGTTATACTGCGCCTTTCCGTTTTCCAGCGTGTCCAGATTATTCGTCGTCACATATTGCAGCAGATCCTTTGCAGAATCGCCTTCCACAAAAAACTGCCCCATATGCGAAACGTCAAAAATTCCGACTTTTTCGCGCACTGCAAAGTGTTCTTCCGTCACACCAGAGTATTGCACAGGCATTTCGAACCCTGCAAAAGGAACCATTTTCGCACCCAGCGAAACGTGTTTGTTATAGAGCGCTGTTTTCTTTTCCATATCTAAATTTTCTTATTATTTCTAAATTCCCCTTCTCTGAAGGGGTGTCATCAACGAAGTTGAGGACCGGGTAGTTATTATCTAGGAGCAACCAGGTTTCGCATTCTTTGCAATTGCGGTCCCGCTTTCCATTCCAATCTTTTTTGCACCGGCGACGCCGCCACAAAAAAGGATTTCCATTTCAATCGGGGCTAAAAAGTCCTTTCGGTTTTACTTTCGAATTTTCTTAACCAACATTTCACCATTTATCGTCATCAGTAAAAACCTGAAACCTGAAATGCGAAGCATTCACGAACTCAAGTAAAAAAATAAATCAAATTGTGAGTAAACTTGAAACTTGAGACCTGAAACTCGAAACTAATAGCTTCAAACCTCAAACTCAAACTTCAAACTTCGTAATTCGTCCTTCCTACTTCGTCCTTCGTACTTCTAAAGGTGTTCTTTATACTCTTTTAGTATTATCTTAAACCATTCCGTGAAATTCTCCGGATTGTCGCTCATTTCGCGGTCCAGCTCTTCCATCGAGATATAGCGCACTTCCGAAACTTCCTCTTCGTTCAGTTGGAATCCGCCGTTATAATTCCCCGTGAAAACGTGGTCGCGTTCGTGTTCCCAAAGATTTCCGCCCACATCTGCTTTATAGATAAAGTGAAACTTCTCCGTGATTTCGGTATCGATTCCGAGTTCTTCCCTCAATCTGCGTTTTGCGCCTTTTTCGTAGGTTTCGTCGATTCGCGGGTGGCTGCAAACTGCGTTCGTCCACTGGTTCGGCGAGTGGTATTTTCCTGCAGCTCTTCGCTGGAGCAGGAGTTCGCCTTTGTCATTAAACAAAAAAACCGAAAACGCCCGGTGAAGGATTCCGTTTTCGTGTGCCTGCATTTTTTCCATTAATCCCAGAACTTCGTCGTTTTCCGAGATCAGTACTACCTGTTCTTCCATTCTCACAAATTTACGCCTTATTCATCAGCCAAAAAAATTTTTCCTCCGAAAAAGAGGTGGTGGTTTCCTGATGAGTGTTTAACTACATCAAAGATTCAATTGTATTCAAGCTAAAAAAATTTCCTTTAATCATTTGAAAATTTCAGGTTGGACAGCTGCTTTCGGTAAAATCCATTTCCTATGTTCGGAATACGATGTTCTACCACAATTGCCGATAAACAGTAGATTTTTTAGATTTAATTGATCGTTAATATCTTAATGGTTAAAAATTCGTAATTTTGCACCTTAAAATTTAATGATGGAATTAGAACATAAAGATCACGTAAGTCCGATTTTGAAAGACGGTGTAAAGAATTATCTGATCGATATCGACGGAACCATTACCGACGATGTTCCCAATGAGGAGCCCGAAAGAATGGTCACTTGCGAACCGTATCCCGACGCACTCGAAACCATTAACAGGTGGTACGATCAGGGACACATTATCTGCTTCTTCACGTCGCGAACTGAAAACCTGAAACAGATCACGATCGAATGGCTCGACAGACACGGATTCAAATACCACAGTGTTCTATGCGGAAAACCGAGAGGCGGGAATTACCACTGGATCGACAACCACCTCGTGAAGGCGACACGATACAAGGGGAAATTCACCGATATGGTTGAAAAGCAGGTAACCATCGAGGTTTTCAAAGATTAATAAGGAGCGGAATTCAAAATGAAAATATTAGCAAACGACGGACTCGACCAATCGGGAATCGATGCACTGACCGAAAAAGGTTTCGAAGTCATCACCAAAAAAGTTCCACAGGATTTCCTTGCGGATTTTATCAACGACCACCAGATTAAAACGCTTTTGGTAAGAAGTGCGACGCAGGTTCAGCGCGATCTGATCGACGCTTGTCCCTCTTTGGAAATCATCGGAAGAGGTGGAGTAGGAATGGACAATATCGATGTCGATTACGCACGCTCCAAAAACATCCACGTGATCAATACACCTGCAGCTTCTTCGGCTTCTGTGGCGGAATTGGTTTTCGCGCACCTGTTTTCGGGGGCGAGATTTCTTCAGGAATCCAACCGGCAGATGACTGTTTTGGGAAATACCGATTTCGCAAAACTGAAAAAGCAGTACGAAAAAGGAATCGAGCTCCGCGGTAAAACCATCGGGATTATCGGGATGGGAAGAATCGGGCAGGAAGTTGCCAAAATCGCACTCGGTTTGGGAATGCGCGTGATCGCCGCCGACAACAATATCGGGAGAGCAAGCATCAAGGTGAAGTTTTACAACAACCAGTTCATCAATGTAGATATCGAAACCGAACCGCTCGAAGGCGTTTTGAAACACGCAGACTTCATCACGCTCCACGTTCCTGCACAAAACAACGGCGCGATGATCGGCGAGAAGGAATTTGCGATGATGAAGGACGGTGTCGCCATCATCAACTGTTCCAGAGGCGGCGTAATCGATGAGGAAGCACTGATCGCTGCACTCGATTCTGGCAAAGTTGCTTTCGCAGGACTCGATGTTTTCACCAACGAACCGACTCCGTCAAAAGAAATTTTGAGCCACCCGAAAATTTCGCTTACTCCTCACACAGGAGCGTCAACAATTGAAGCGCAGGACAGAATCGGGATTTCGCTTGCCGAACAGATCTGTTCGATACTTCAGATTCACTAAGCATAAAAACCTGTTAAAATTTCTTCGAAAAATAAAACTAAATTTGCTCCCTTTAGGGACGGGGTAATCAAATTTAGGTTTATTTTGAGAATACGAAAACTAAGCATAAAAAAACCGCCCCAGATTTCTAGGCGGTTGTTTTTTTGGAGTCCAGATTATTTGTTTTTCAACAAATCTCTGATCTCAGTCAATAATTTTTGATCTTCTGTAGGTCCAGCTGGAGCTTCTTCTGCAGGTTTTTTCATTTTGTTGGCTGCCTTAATGATAAGGAACAAAACAAAAGCGATACACAGGAAACTGATTACCGCGGAAAGGAAGTTTCCATAAGTAACCCCGTTCCACGAAAGTTTCGCGATATTTTCAGCACCTGCAGCTTTCAAAGCTGGATTCAGCAGAAGTGGAGTGATTACGTCTTCAACCAAGGAAGAAACAATCTTACCGAAAGCAGCACCGATGATCACACCGACTGCCAAATCCAATACATTTCCTTTAAATGCAAATTCCTTAAATTCTTTTACAAATCCCATAGTTTATATTTTTAACGTTGATGCAAAAGTAGTGAATTAATTTAAAAATGAAAGTTGTTTATAAATTCCTGATTCTTTGAATGTAAAATGCGGTATTCTTTTGTAGTCACCTAGATTTTCTGTAATTTTAATGAAGGAAAATATCGATTGATTATGAAAATTTTCAATGCAGAACAGATCAGGAATTGCGATAAGTTCACCATCGAAAACGAGCCGGTTTCTTCACTCAATTTAATGGAGCGAGCTGCGGAAAGTTGCTGCGAATGGCTTCTGAAGCGTTTTAAAAATAATGAAACTTTCCAGATTTTTTGTGGTAATGGAAACAATGGCGGTGATGGATTTGCCGTGGCGAGAATGCTCTACCAAAAAGGGTTTGACGTGAATGTGTTCATCGATCAGACAAACGCAAATTTTTCTCCCGATGCAGCGATTAATTTTGAAAAAGTAAAAGGAATTTCGGGAATCGATATTTTTGATTTTAATGAATCGGCGAATTTTTCGTTTGAGAAGAACTCGGTGATTATCGATGCGCTTTTTGGTTCTGGACTTAACCGAAAACTGGAGGGGAAACCTGCGAAACTGATTCAGATTCTCAATCAGCTTCCTTACCGAAAAATTTCGATCGATATTCCGTCCGGACTTTTTGCCGATAAGCTCCCAGATGAAGATTCGGTGATTTTCAAAGCGGATGAAACGTTGAGTTTTCAGTGCTGGAAAAAGTCATTCCTTCATCCCGAAACTGGTTTTTTTTGTGGCAATGTTTCTGTCCTCGATATTGGTTTGAGTAAAACTTTTGTCGATGCTGAACCAACCAATGATTTTATCATTAATGATGAAATGATCCGAAAAATCTACCAACCGAGAAATGATTTTTCGCACAAAGGAACTTATGGTAAAGCTACGCTTGTTGCAGGAAGTTTCGGTAAAATCGGAGCCGCCGTTTTGGCGACGAAATCTGCATTGCGAACAGGAAGCGGACTGACTTTCGTTTGTGCGCCCAACTGCGGTTACGAAATTCTGCAATCGACCTGTCCTGAAGCAATGTTCATCAGTGGTGGAGAAAAAATAATTTCCAACATTGAAACGGAAAAAGATTCTGTCGTCGCGATCGGTCCAGGTTTGGGAACTGAAGATGGAACGGTGGCTGCATTATTACAATTCCTGAAAAATTACGACGAACCTTTGGTTTTAGATGCGGATGCTTTGAACATTATTTCCAAAGCTCCAGAAAATCTAAAAATGATTCCGAAAAACTCAGTCATTACGCCACATCCAAAGGAATTTGAGCGGCTTTTCGGGGTTTCAGAAAACTCATTTGAACGCCTGGAAACCGCAAAGAAAAACGCCCGAGAATTAGGAATCTACATTGTTTTAAAGGATCATCACACGCAAATCATCACTCCCGAAAATAAAGTTTTCTACAATATCACCGGAAATTCAGGAATGGCGAAAGGTGGAAGCGGAGATGTTTTGACAGGAATATTGGTGTCGCTTCTCGCACAGAATTATGCTCCAAAAAAGGCTGCAATTCTCGCAGTGTGGCTCCATGGAAAAGCCGGCGATTTAGCTGCAAAAAAATACTCGAAAGAGTCGATGCTGCTTTCAGATCTCATTGCTGAAATCGGAACTGTCTTTAAACAATTAAAATAGAAATTTTTTACTAACAACTGCAACCATTGCAACAACTGTAGCCATTGCAACAACTGCAACCATTGCAACAACTGTAACCATTGCAACAATTTACATGTCACTCAGGTTTTGCATTCTCTTCCTCAGTAATCGTCCTGTTTTTCGCGGTAAACATAATGACGAATCCCGCAATCATAAACGGAATCGACAGAACCTGACCCGTATTCAAACCTGCAAAATTGATGAACTCGTCTCCTTGCGGCTCTTTCAGGAATTCTACGAAGAAACGGATCGCCCAAAGAATAATGAAAAACAATCCGAAAAGCCAACCCTGTTGATATTTTTTGTTGGTGTATCGGTATAGAATCCAAAGCAAAACGAAGAGCAGAAAATATCCTCCCGCCTCGAAAAGTTGGGTCGGATAACGCGGGACAATCGCCCCGTATTCCGAACTCTGCTGTGGAAACAATACTGCAAATGGTGAGTTTTCCGGTGCTGGTTTCCCGATGATTTCGGAATTGAAAAAGTTCCCGATTCTCACGAAAGCTCCACCTAAAGCAACTACGATTCCCAAACGGTCATAAACCCAGAACGGATTTTTTTTGATGATTTTATAGGAATAATAAAGTGTGGTAAAAATCAATGCAATCGTCGCACCATGACTCGCCAATCCCGAAAATCCTGTGAATTCAAAATGAGGTTTCGTTCGGATCGGAAGAAAGACCGACCAGAAATCTTGCTTAAAAAGTTCCGGCTGGTAAAAAATAACATGTCCCATTCTCGCTCCGAAAATCGTCCCGACCAAAGTCCATGTGAAAAGCGGCTCCAGATATTTTTGGTGAACGTTGTCGATTTTGAAGATTTTGGTCATCAGAATATATCCCAATCCAAAAGCGAGGATAAACATCAAACTGTAGTAGTGGAGCGTAATCGGCCCCAAATGAATTCCCGTTTCAGGATTCCAGGTGGTATATAAAAATGTCAACATATTCAGAAAAAATATTTAAAATTTGAGGTTTGACGTTTAAGGTTTGAGGTTTGAAGTCCCAGGTTTCAAGTTTCAGGTTTCAAGTTTACTCACAATCTTATTTATTTTCTTAGATGAGTTCGTGAATGCTTCGCATTTCAAGTTTCATGTTTCGTTTTCACCTACAAATCTCAGTTTCCAAACAATATCACTTATCACCCATCACTTATCACTTATCACTCACCAACTCATCCACACTCCAACTTACCCACGCTCCAACTCACTTCCTCGGTACCGGATCATAACCTTCTCCTCCCCACGGATGACAGCGCAAAATCCTTTTTACACCGAGATAAAATCCCTTGAAAATCCCGTGAATCTGGAGTGCTTCCATCATATAATGAGAACAGGTCGGTTCGTATCGGCAATTTTTTGGCATCAACGGCGAAATGAACCATTGATAAATCTTAATTAAAACTACGAGCGGAAACGTGATGACCTTGTTAAAAGTGATTTTCAAAACAATGCAAAAATAAACTATTAATTCGAAATTTAAGATTCAAAATTCAAGATTCAAGATTCAAAATTTCTTTAACTTTGAACTTTGAATTGAACCAATTGCATCGATCGCGATTTGCGCCAAAAAGATTTGAATCACAATATCCCTTTAGCCGAAAAACTGAGACCGAAAACTTTGGATGAAGTTTTGGGGCAGGAACATTTAACCGGAAAAAACGGCACCATCCGAAAAATGCTGGAAAACGATTCGCTGAATTCGCTCATCTTTTGGGGACCGCCAGGAACTGGAAAAACCACTTTGGCAGAAATTATCTCCGAAAAATCGGGCAGGAAATTTTATAAACTTTCTGCGGTTTCTTCTGGTGTGAAGGATGTTCGTGACGTGATCGACGAAGCCAAAAAACAAAACCTTTTCTCCGGGAAGTCGCCCATTCTTTTTATTGATGAAATTCACCGCTTCAACAAATCGCAGCAGGATTCCCTGCTTCACGCTGTCGAGAAAGGATGGATTGTTCTGATTGGTGCGACGACAGAAAACCCAAGTTTTGAAGTTGTTTCCGCGCTTTTATCGCGAAGTCAGGTGTATGTTCTGAAATCCTTGAGTTTTGAAAAACTCGAAGAACTTGCGGAAATCTCTTTGAACAAATTTAACGAAGAAGAAAACACTTCATTTACAGTAAAAGACAAAGAAGCGTTCATTCAGTATTCTGGTGGCGACGCGAGAAAGCTGATCAATTCGGTGGAGTTGGTTCTGAATCAATTTAAGAATTCCAGAAAGAAGGAAATTACCAATGAAGACGTGATGTCGGTTTTGCAGGAAACCATGGCGCTTTACGATAAGAATGGTGAACAACACTACGATATTATTTCGGCATTCATCAAATCGATGCGCGGTTCCGATCCGAACGGTGCGGTGTATTGGTTGGCGAGAATGTTGGTGGGCGGTGAAGATATCAAATTTATTGCAAGAAGAATGGTGATTCTTGCGGCGGAAGATATCGGTTTGGCAAATCCGAATGCATTGGTGGTCGCGAATAACTGTTTTCAGGCAATCAACGTCATCGGAAATCCTGAGGCGAGAATTATTCTGAGTGAGACCGCGGTTTATCTGGCGGTTTCCCCAAAATCCAATTCAACTTATGTGGCGATCAATGAAGCGATGGCTTTTGTAAAGAAGACAGGAAATCTCCCGGTTCCGCTTCATTTGCGAAATGCGCCTACCAAACTGATGAAAGATTTGGATTACGGTAAAAATTACGGCTATGCACATTCGCACGAAGGAAATTTTGTAGATCTTGAATTTCTGCCCGAAGAAATCCGGGGGACAAAGTTTTATGAACCCGGAAATAATTCCACTGAGAATAAGATCGCGGAAGAGCTTAAAAAGAAATGGAAAGACAAGTATTGATCTCCCCGAAAAACATTTGAGAATTATTTCGTTGATTTCCAGATGTTTTTTTATCTTTAAGTCAAATTATTCGAGATGAAGAATTTTTATTTTCTCCCTATGTTTTTGGCGCTTTTTGTGAATGTTTCGGCACAAAGTTTTTTCGAAAATAAAAGTGTTGTCGATCAGGAAATCGCGCGTTACCACAAAATGGTCGATTTCAACATCAATCCCAATACCTTAAATTACGATATCAAATACCAAAGGTTGGATCTGCAGCTTGATCCCAATATTTTGTGGGTTGCAGGTTCTGTGACTTCGCATTTTTTGGCAAAGGAAAATCTTTCGAATATTTACTTTGATTTTACCAATACGATTCCCGTTTCTCAAGTTACTTATCACGGACAAATTTTAAATTTTCAGCAGATTTCGACCAAGGAACTAAAAATTGATTTTCCTACGACAATTGCTACTAATTCGCTGGATTCATTGACGATTCATTATTCGGGAGTTCCTGACAATTCTGGACGAACTTCTTTCTATGTCGGCAGCAAGTACGGGAATCCGACTCTGGCAACGCTTTCAGAACCTTATGGTGCGCAAAACTGGTTTCCAACCAAGCAAAGTATGAACGACAAGATCGACCGCTTTGATTTCAAAATTACCACACCCGATCAGTTTGATGTGGCTGCAAACGGAAAACTGATGTCGGAAACGCCGCTTCCCAATAATCAGAAAATGACTTTCTGGCGAACTCAATATCCAATGGCGGCTTATCTTGCGGCGGTTTCGATCGGAAAATTTACGAAGATGAATGATGTAATGGGAGCATCCAATTTTCCGTTTGTAAACTATATCTATAATGAAACAGCTACGAGCAGCGCAATTCTCGCCAATCTTGAGTGGACGAAGACCGCAATGAATATTTTTGAAAACCATTTCGGACCCTATCCTTTTTCAAATGAAAAGTATGGACACATGGAGTTTAACGTAAACGGAGCGGCGATGGAGCATCAGACGATGTCTTCAATGGGCGATTTCGGAAAAGGTACGATCGCGCACGAATTGGCTCACCAATGGTTTGGCGACAAAATTACATGTGGAAGCTGGAACGATATCTGGCTAAATGAGGGATTTGCAACCTTTGGCGAACATCTGATTTTCGAGAAAAATTTGATGAGTCAGCCAGAGTTTATGAATTATCTGCAAGCTCAGCTGAACGATATTACAAGTTTGCCAAATGGGAGCATTTATGTGAGCGATTCCAATTTGGGAAATGTTCCGGTCGTGTTCAGCGGACGACTCAGTTATCGGAAAGGTGGCTATGTCTTGAGAATGATGAAATGGATTTTGGGCGATGATGTGTTTTACCAACTTCTTAGGGATTACACTGCAAATCCTTCATTTGTTTATGGTTACGCAAAAACGGAAGACTTCAAGAACCAGATTTTGGTTTCTACCGGAAAAGATTTTACAGGTTTCTTTAATGATTGGATTTATGGGCAAGGTTATCCGACTTACACCATAAAGTGGAACCAGATTCCAGGAAATCCGAATGTGGCTTTTTCGGTTTCCCAGATCCAAAGTGATTCGTCGGTAGATTTTTTTGAGCTTCCGTTACCGGTGAAAGTTGTCGGAACCAATGGCGAAATTGCGAATTTGGTTTTGGATCATAGTTACAACAATCAGCAGTTTTCGCAGCCCGTAAATTTTCAAGTCGCAAGTGTCACTTTTAATGATGAACGGCAAATTATCGAGAAGAATTCTGCAGTCGTTTTTGATCCCTCGCTGTCGGTAATTTCAAGTGAAAATCAGAGAATAGCATTGTATCCTAATCCGGTGCAAAATGAAATCTTTTTTAATGGAATTCAGAAAGTTTCGAAGTATGAAATTTTTTCCTTGGATGGAAAGTTGGTAATTACCGGAAATTATCATCCACCGAAAGGAATCGCGGTGAATATTCTTTCCAAAGGAACCTATCTCATCAAAATCAACGGGCGCTCTTTTAAGTTTATTAAAGAATAATTGGAATTTACAAAAACAACAGAGAACTGCGCATATGCAACAGTTCTCTGCAACAAAATAAATTGAATGAAATGATATCTGCTTTAGCTTACGCTTTTACCTCGGCGTTGATCCCTTCGCTAATCGCTCCGCTGGAAACCGCGATTTCAGGCATTGCGTAGATGTGGGATTTTGCACGGAGTTCCACGATTTTCTTGATGTAGTTCAGGTCTTTCGCTTCTTCCAGAGTCATATCCTGGAATTCGTAGATTTTCACCACATCGTTTCGCTCGAAGGATTTCTTCACTTGGTCGAGTTCCTCTTCATTTTGCACGACGACACTGGTAATCAGTTTGTCCTGCTCGATTTTTTCTGTGTAAAGGGTTTCCTGCCCGAAAAGCCGTTTCCAAAAGTTTCTTTTCACTTCAGGAGCGTTTTCACGGTCGGTTCGGTAGATGATATAATCCTGGTCTTCGAACCCGAATTCTTCTAAACTTGCCGAAACATCTTTCGCTTGATCTTGACTTGGGAATAATCCGACAACGGTGTAATTCATATCGTATTTTTTAATGGTATTATTTTCAATGCAAAGATACGTCTATTTTATTTGTAAAATGTTAAAAAATAAAAAATTAACAGAAAATTGATAAAAATCAGCTTTATTTTTATTAAATAAATAATGATTGATTTTACAAAATTTCATCAATGTGACGAGAATGTTTAAAGGAAAGTATCTTATTGTCAGGAAAGGTCGCAAAAGAATAATTTACAATCCTTAAATTTGCCTTTTCCTTAAAATCTTTAATAATAATGAATATTGTCCTGGCTTCAACTTCCACGCTTTTTGGCGGCAACTATCTGGAATATTTAACCGATGAAATTGTAAAACTTTTTGCGGGAATTGACGACATTGTGTTCGTACCTTTTGCTAGACCATGCGGAATTTCACACGATGCGTACACGGAAAATGCTCGGAAATTTTTTGCTAAATTAAATATCCGTGTAAAAGGACTTCACGAGTTTGAGGATAAAGTTAGGGCAGTAAACGAAGCGAAAGGTTTTTTTACCGGCGGCGGAAATACTTTTCTGTTGGTAAAGACGCTCCACGAAGAAGGTTTGATGACGGTCATTAAACAAAATGTGGAAAGCGGAAAACCTTATCTCGGAACAAGCGCCGGTTCCAATATTGGCGGACTAAATATGAAAACCACGAACGATATGCCGATCGTCTATCCACCGAGTTTTGACTGTATGGGATTGGTTCCGTTCAACCTCAATCCGCATTATCTGGATCCAAATCCCGATCTGAAACACAACGGCGAAACCCGGGAAACAAGAATTAGAGAGTTTTTGACTCAGAATGATACCAAAGTAGTTGGACTTCGCGAAGGGAACTGGATCCGAAAAATTGACAACAGAATTACCGTTGAAGGTTCGGAGTTCACGAGGATTTTCGAGAAAGGGAAGGAGCCATACGAAATTCCACCAGGTTCGGAATTATGATTATGGAGCCCAGTTTTTTTCGATTAATTTCATTAAAAATTCTGGGCAGCGCACGATTTTATGGGTTTGCGAATCCAGAAAAAAAAGCGTAGTTTTAGCTTCCGTGATTTTTTGTTTGGCGTCGTTGTAGATTTCGTACTCAAACTCAATTTTCACGCCCGGAATTTTTTTGATGTAAGTATGGATTTCCAAAACTTGGTCATAAAAAGCCGGCTTTAAGTACTTGATGCTGTACTCGGAAACGGGAAGCCAAATTCCCTGGTTTTCAATTTCGTCATACGGCATTCCGAGCTCGCGGAAAAGTTCGACTCTTGCCACCTCAAAGTATTCGGCGTAGTTGCCGTAATAGACATATTTCATAGGGTCGGTTTCCCCGTAACGTACTCTTATTGAGTGGGTTGTATGTATCATTTTAAGTAATAAATCGGTCATACAAATATATTTTTTAATAATCAATAGCACAACGATTTTTTTTTCATAATATAAAATTCGATATTTGTGTTCTCTCTTAAAAACAAACCAAAGGAAAAATTGCTGGTAGAAAAATGGACGAAAATTTAACGCTTATATGGGGAAGATGCTTACAGTTTATGAGGGATAACCTGAATGCAGCTGAAGACAATACCGACCTGAAAAAACTTGAGAATTCATTTGATCTGCTTTTTGATAACGTGCAACCGGTTTCACTGGTGAGCAACAATCTTACGCTTTTGGTTCCAAGTGATTTTTATAAGGAGTATATCGAAGACAATTACCTGTCTTTGCTATCGGCTGCGTTAAAGAAAAATATCGGAAAAGGCGTGAAACTTTGGTATTCTGTGATGGAAAACAAACCGTCGGGACAGGATTCGCCAATCACGGTGAACCAAAAAGGGAAGAGCATTGCAACTCCGAAAATTCAGGAAGCTTTGCCGCCTTCGATGGCTGCGAATCTGATCAACCCGTTCGTGGTTCCCGGAATGCAGAAGGTAAAAATCGATTCCAACCTGAAAGCAGATTTTTCGTTTGACAATTATGTGGAAGGAGAGAGCAACAAGTTTGCTTCTACGGTTGCAAAGTCGATCGCGAAAAGACCTGGAGCAACTGCATTTAACCCACTGTTTCTGTACGGAGGTTATGGTGTTGGAAAAACGCACCTTGGTCACGCCATTGGTTTGGAAGTGAAAAACGCATTTCCGGATAAAGTGGTTTTATATTTATCTTCGGAGAAATTTATCCAACAATTCGTTTCCGCTGCAAAAGCGCATAAACAGACAGAGTTTGCCAATTTCTACCAAATGGTGGATGTGCTGATTATCGACGATATCCAGTTCCTTTCCGGAAAAAAATCAACTCAGGACAGCTTCTTCCATATTTTCGATTACCTGCACCAAAACGGAAAGCAGATCATCCTTACTTCAGATAAAGCACCGGTTGATATTCTCGATATTCAGGAAAGGATTGTTTCCCGGTTCAAATGGGGACTTTCCGCGGAAATCAAGTCGCCGGATTTTGATACCAGAAGAAAAATCATCGTTGATAAACTCAGCCGCGACGGAATTGTACTCACCGAAGATATGCTCGATTTCCTAGCATCGGAAGTGAAAACCAATGTGCGCGAACTGATCGGAGTAATTAACTCGGTGATCGCTTATTCGACAATTTATAAGTCAGATCTTAGTTTGGAACTTTTGAAGGAGACCATCAACAAAATTGCTGCGAACCAGAAAAAGGTCATCAACATTCCTTACATCCAGGATGTGGTTTGCGAGTATTTCGGAATCCAACGCGAGCAGCTTTTATCGAAAACCAGAAAAAGGGAAATCGCTTTGCCACGACAGTTGGCGATGTATTTTGCAAAAGAATTTACCAACGCAACCTTTACCAAAATCGGTGAAGAAATGGGCGGAAAAGACCACTCAACCGTAATGTACGCTTGTGATACGATCAAGGATGTTTCCAAAATCGACAAGGAACTGAAAAAATATGTGAAGGAACTCACGGAGAAAATCAAACAGTAAAAGTCGGAAGTCCGCAGTCGGAAGTCCGAAGAAAAAATATATAATAATAAATGAAGAGTAGCAATATTCTTCATTTTTTTTAAAATCACTTATCACTCATCACCTATTACCTATGAAGTTATTGATGGTTTGCCTCGGCAATATTTGTAGAAGTCCGCTCGCGGAAGGAATTATGAAGTCGAAACTTCCCGAAATTTTTCACATCGATTCGGCGGGAACGATTTCCCAGCACGAAGGAGAACATCCCGACAAAAGGGGAATTGCCACCGCGAAAAACCACGGAATCGATATTTCAAAACAAAGATCGCGACCCATTACCAAACAAGATTTGGAAGATTTCGACAAAATCTACTGCATGGATTTAAGCGTTTACGAAGACGTGATTTCAATGGCGAAAGACGAGGAGCAACGCAAAAAAATCTCACTTTTCTTAGAAGAAGCAGGCGAAACAGGAAACAACACCGATGTCTTCGATCCGTATTGGAGCGATATGGACGGCTTTGAGAAAGTTTATCAGGTATTGGAAAAAGCAAGTTCGGTGATCGCGAAGAAATTGCAAGCGCAATAATTGGTATTTTGTTTGTACGGAAATTATACGTACATTTGAACAAAAGATTGAAATGCAGACAAAAACTTTAAATACGAAACAGGCAAGATTCGACACCCGTCTTTCTCAGGAGCAAAAGGATGCTTTTGAAAAAGCTTCTGTTTTAGGTGGGTTCAGGAATTTCTCGGATTTTGTCATTACCGCGATCCAGGAAAAGGCGGATAAAATTTTTGAAGAGAATGAAAGAATTCTCGCTTCTGAAAAAGATAATGAGTTGTTTTTTGAGGCGATTTTTGACAGTCCAAAACCTAACAAAAATCTTTCTAAGGCATTAGAAGATTACAAAAAAGCGGTTTCCTAATTGGATTTTTTCACCGAAATATTAAACTCAAAACATATCCGCAAAGATTTTTCTTGTGGTAAACCGATGCTTGATGATTATTTTCAGAAGCAGGCAAATCAGGATATGAAGAAGAAACTTTCGGTTTGCTTTGTGAGAACAGAGGGTGCCGATCATTTGGTTTCTGGTTTTTACACGCTCTCCAATGCAAGTGTTCCTTTGGAAAATATCCCCGAGAAATTCAGCAAAAAGTTTCCTAAGTCGTACGTTAAAATTCCTGCGACTTTACTGGGGAGATTGGCGGTTGATCAGAATTTCAAGGGACAAAATATCGGAAAGCTTCTTCTGATTGACGCATTACGCAGGAGTTTGGAAATTTCTGAAAAGATCGGTTCATTCGCTGTAATCGTAGATCCGATCGATCTCGATGCCGAAAAATTTTACGAAAAATTCGGATTCATCAAACTTTCAGACAGCGGCAAAATGTTTCTCCCGATGAACACGATTAAAAGTCTTTTTTCTCAACCTTAACCTTAACCTAAGAATCGAATGTTGTTCCTCATTCCCGCTTATCTTTCAGAAAACTCGCCCATCGATTATTTTGCTCCCGTTATTAAGGAGTATATTTTGAAGACCGACTATTTTTTTGTGGAAAATGAAAAAACTGCAAGAAAGGTCATCAAGTTTTTTGCGCCCGAGAAGAAACAGCCGGATCTGAAACTTTTTCTTTTAGACAAATACCCTGAGAATACAGATTTAAAGGAAGCTCAATCGCTGATGAAAAGTGGACAGGATTTTGGGTTGCTTTCCGAAGCTGGACTTCCTTGTATTGCAGATCCGGGAAATCTGATGGTGAAGTGGTGCCACGAAAATAAAGTGAAAGTTATTCCCATTAATGGACCTTCGTCGATTATTTTGGCGCTGATTTCAAGTGGTTTTAATGGGCAGGAATTTACCTTCCACGGTTATCTTCCAATCGACAAATCCGAGAAAAGACAGAAGATCCAGTTTCTGGAAAGTCAGGTGCAGAAAACGGGTTATTCGCAGATTTTTATGGAAACGCCATACAGAAACAACCAGCTTTTGGAAGACTTGATCAAGTTTTTGAATCCTAACACAAAACTCTGCATCGCCGCCAATATCAACGACCCGAATGAGGAATTCATCAAGACTTTAACCATGAAAGAATGGCAAAAACAAAAACCGGAACTCCATAAGATTCCGGCAGTTTTTGTTTTGGGGAAATAGGAATTTATTTCTCGTAATAGTGCGTCAGTTCCGCGTAATCGTCGTCTTTCAGACTTAGGTTTGTGGCGTCAATATTGACGATTATTTTTTCGCCGTAATTAGAAAATACGATGAATGTTTTTTCGGTGTGGTCGGTTGAAGTCGTTCCTTTTTGAATCGAGTAGGTTCCTTCATGCTTTACCACGTCGTTTTCGGCAATTTTATAATGGCTGTTTTCAGAAATCGTCAGTTTGCGCGCGATTCCAGACAAATCGGGACTATCTACGATATTTCCACTCGGGTTTCTTGTCGCCTTCCAATTCCAGGTTCCGATGTATTGGTCGTTATTCAGTTCGTCTTCCCGCGTTCCGCACTGTATGAGGAACAAAAACAGAAAGGGTAGGAGCAGAAGCAGTTTTTTCATTGTTTAATATTTTTAGCAAAGATAAGGGTTGATGTGGACTAAATTCGCAACTATTTCTCCATTAAACGCGTTAACTGACCAAAATCAATATCTTATTCCCCATTTTTTCAGCAAAAAATGCAATAGCCAAATTGGCCCAACTAATAGAAACTGCAAATCTTTCAGGAAGCTGGGTTTCCTGCCTTCGATTTTATGTCCGTAAAATTGTCCGATCCATGAAAGAACGAAAACCGCCAGAAAATTGATCCAGGATTGGTGCTGGAATTTTACATTGATAAAATAAACCAAATGTTCCATTAAAAGCATTACGAAAATCATTATTAATGCAATGCGCCACGACAATCTAAAGTAAAACAGCGTAACCAAAGCGATCGCAATAATTGAAACGATGCTGATTGCCCCAAAATATATCACAAAAAAATGTGGCGAAGGAATGATGGAAATAAACCCGAGAATGCTCCAAAAAATCAGCGGGACACAAATCCAGTGGATGGTTTTGTTGGTGGGATTTTGGTGACTTTCGGCGTACTCGGCGAAGAGTTGATCGATTTTTCTCATAATTTCAAATTATAAGCTAAAATTAAAAAAGATTCGGGAAAATTCCTGAATCTTTTTTATGTCTATCTTTTTATTTGATTTCTTACCCTATTTCTATTCCGTTTTCCACTTTTTCGTCAGGAGTTACGAAAGCGAGTTTCCCGTCGGGTTTTGTGGTGAGGAGCAGCATTCCCTGAGATTCGATTCCGCGGATTTTTCTTGGAGCAAGATTCAGCAAAATCATTACCTGCTTTCCGATACATTCTTCAGGAGTAAAGCTTTCAGCGATTCCTGAAACTACGGTTCTCACGTCAACGCCGGTATCGACTTTAAATTTCAAAAGCTTGTCGGCTTTTTCCACTTTCTCGGCTTCGAGGATGGTTGCAGTTCTGAGGTCGATTTTGGTAAAGTCGTCAAAAGTGATTTCGTCTTTCATTGGATTGGCGTTTGGATTTGTTTTCTTGTTGGATTGTTTGGTGTTTTCAAGTTTCTGTATCTGGAAGTCGATGGTTTCGTCTTCTATTTTTGAAAACAGTAATTCTGCAGGATTGATTTGATGACCTGTCTTTACAAGGATTTTCTCATTTTCGATTTCCTTCCAGCTCATTTGCTGCACATTGAACATCTTCAATAATTTCTCTGAAGAGAAAGGCATGAACGGTTCGCAAACCTGCGCTAATCCCACCGCAATCTGTGCCGCGACGAACAGTGAGTTTGCTGCTTTTTCGCGCTGATCTTTGATGGTTTTCCAAGGTTCTTCGGTTTGAAGATACTGGTTCCCGAATCGTGCGAGATTCATTAATGAAGACAACGCGTTTCGGAATTCGAAGTTTTCGAGGAAGTCCTCGATTTCTTTTGCAGACTTGGAAACTTCATCGAGCTCATCGGAATTTTCGTTACCTGCTGGAACAATTCCGTCATAATATTTATGAATTAAAACCGCAACTCTATTGATAAAATTACCGAATATCCCAACCAACTCCGAATTGTTTTTGGTTTGAAAATCCTTCCAGGTGAAGTTGTTGTCCTTGGTTTCGGGAGCGGATGAAAGCAACGCGTACCTCAATACATCCTGTTGTCCAGGGAATTCTTCCACATATTCGTGTGCCCAAACTGCCCAGTTTCGGGAAGTCGAGATTTTGTCGTTTTCTAAATTTAAGAATTCAAAGGCGGGAACATTCTTCGGCATCACGTAATCTCCGTGCGCCTTCATCATCGCTGGGAAAATAATGCAGTGGAAAACGATATTGTCTTTCCCGATGAAATGAATGAGGTCCGAGTTTTCGTTCTGCCAAAAATCTTTCCATTTTTTTCCATTCTTTTCCGCCCATTCCTGGGTGAAGGAAATGTAACCGATCGGTGCATCAAACCACACGTAAAGCACTTTTCCATCTGCATCCGGAAGCGGAACCGGAACTCCCCAGTTCAAATCTCTGGTCATCGCTCTGGGTTTGAGACCGTCGTTCAGCCACGATTTTACCTGTCCGTAAACATTGGGTTTCCAGTCGTCTTTATGGCCTTCAATAATCCATTCGTTTAAGAAATCCTCATATTCATTTAATGGAAGATACCAGTTTTTGGTTTCCCTCAAAATAGGAACATTTCCGCTCAGCATCGATTTGGGGTTGATAAGTTCGGATGGCGAAAGTGTGGAGCCACATTTTTCGCACTGGTCTCCGTACGCATTTTCGTTGCCGCAGTTCGGGCAGGTTCCAACGATATAACGGTCGGCAAGGAATTCATTGGCTTGCTCATCGAAATACTGCTCGGAAACTTCTTCGGTAAACTTACTTTTATTATATAGTGTAGTGAAAAAATCTTGGCTTACTTCGTAATGTTTCTTGGAAGTGGTCCTGGAATATTCGTCAAAGGAAATTCCTAAATCGCTGAAAGATTTCTTGATGATTTTGTGGTATTTATCGACGATATCCTGCGGAGTCACTCCCTCTTTCTTAGCGCGGATCGTGATGGGAATACCGTGTTCATCGGAACCGCAGATAAACGCCACCTCTTTTCCCAATCTTCTCTGAAATCTCGCGTACACATCGGCGGGAACGTAAACTCCGGCTAAATGCCCTATATGAACCGGTCCGTTTGCGTAAGGCAAAGCTGCCGTGATCATCTTTCTTTCTGACATAGTTTATTGTAAATTTTTGCAAAGATAACGCATCTTCATTTTAATTAAAAGTAAATTAGGCATTAACAAAATATGAACATTTTTTTTGAATTATTCACAAAAATCGATTTTCATGACGAAAATACGCTAAACAGCTGTTTAACTTTTTCTTAATTAATTATAGTCTCCAAATGAGAAAATATTAATTTAGTACCTTGAAAAACAGCTATTTGACAATAATAACACCGATAATATATGACAATTCTCATTAAAAAATAAGAATTTATTAAAAAATTTTAAATGATTGTTTTTTTGATTAAATTGCAACACTTCATTGAGTGAAGTAGTTATGTATTAAATATTAATCCTTAAATTTTATTTTTGTGAGAAACTATACTAAAGTTTTGAAAATTGCTCCCGCCTTTTTACTGGCTGGAACAATGATGCATGCACAAACCAAAGACTCAATTAAGACCGCTGATATTGAGCAGGTTGTATTGATTGGTTACGGTAAGCAGAAGAAAACCGATGTTACGGGTTCTGTTTCTTCTATCTCATCGAAAGATTTCAACGGTGGTGCTACTTCACCTGCGCAGTTAATCCAGGGTAAAACTCCCGGGGTTTCGATTACACAGAACAGTGGTGCGCCGGGTTCTGGTTCTGCGATCAGAATTAGAGGTATCGGTACTTTGAATGGAGAGCAAGCTCCTTTGATCGTAATTGACGGGGTTCCTCAGGATTTCAAAGGGATTTCCGGAGCAGCGGATCCGCTATCACTAATCAACCCGAACGACATCGAGACCTTCGATATCTTGAAAGATGCATCTGCAACCGCAATCTACGGTAACAGAGCTTCGAACGGGGTTATTTTAGTTACGACTAAAAGAGGTTCTGCAGGAAGATTCAAAGTGAATTTTTCAACTTTAGCATCGGTGTCCACAAAAATGGGAAATACTCCTGTGTTGAGCGCTGATGAATTCAGAGATTTCGTGAATGCAAATGCTTCCGATGGCTACAAAGCGAAATTAGGAACTGCAAACACCAATTGGCAAGACCTTATTTACCAGGCAGCTTGGGGAACCGATAACAACGTTGCATTCTCCGGCGGTATAAAAGGATTGCCCTACAGAGTTTCTTTGGGTTATAACGAGCAGAACGGTATCGTAAGAACCAACTCCTTCAGAAGAACATCTGCCGGTTTGACGATGAATCCTAAATTCTGGGACAACCACCTTTCTGTAACCGTTAACGCAAAAGGAACGTTTACCGATAATCAGTTCGCTCCAGGTGGAATTATTGGTGAGGCGACTTACTTTGATCCAACTCAGCCAGTTTATTCAGGAAACAATAAATATGGAGGATACTACGAGTGGATTCTAAATAATGAACTGAACGTTAACGCAAATGCAAACCCACTTGCAAGAATTGCCGCAACAAGAGATATTTCTTCGATCTGGAGAGGTTTGGGAAATATTCAGTTGGACTATAAATTCCATTTCTTGCCTGATCTTCATTTCAATGTGAACGCTGGTTACGATTATAGCAAAGCGAAAGGAACCAAAGATGAAAGTGGGCTTTATAAAACTGCTTTCGCCGATAAAGGAAGACACAGATTTTATACTCAGGAGAAACAGAATAAACTTTTGGAAACTTTCTTGAGCTATGCCAAAACCTTCTCTCAAGTTAATGTAGATTTAGTAGGTGGTTACGCTTACCAGAATTTCTACAGAAGCGAACCTTTCGCACCAACATTCAAAGGGAATGGTGACCAAGATCCAACCACTGGAAGCGATTTTGCAACAAGAAACGTACTGCTTTCATTCTATGGTAGAGGTATTTTCACTATTGCCAACAAGTACATCGTTTCCGCATCGATCAGACGAGATGGTTCTTCCAGATTCTACAACGGTACTACCGACAACTTGTGGGGTAACTTCCCAGGAGTTTCAGTTGCTTGGAAAATAAACGAGGAAAGCTTCCTGAAAGGAAAAGGAATCAATACTTTGAAATTGAGAGCTGGTTGGGGTAAAACAGGTAACCAGGAAATCGGTACCGGAGACTATCCTGCTTATTCATCGTACAACTACAGTAACGGTGGGGCTCAGTATTTCCTTGGAGACCAGTTCTACCAAATGTACAGACCAAACATCTTCAACCCGAACTTAACTTGGGAAACAACTACTACTAATAACGTAGGTTTGGATTATGGTTTTGCGAAGAACAGAATTTTTGGTTCCATCGACCTTTTCCAAAAAGATGTTGAGAACCTATTGGTTGATTCACCGATTTTTGCAGGAGATGTTACCAACCACAACCTTCTTAACGTAGGTAATATGAAGTCGAACGGTATTGAAGGTTCCATCACCTTTGTTCCGGTAAGAAACGAAAATACCAACTGGGAGGTTTCATTCAACGCGACTCATTACAAATCTGATATTACTAACCTTGTAAACGGTGCAAATGACGCGTACAACATCCCAATCGGAGGAATTACCGGAGGTGTTGGTAACACTGTTCAGGCACATGCGGTTGGACATCAACCATACGCTTTCTATGTATACCAACAAGTTTATGGTAATGATGGGAAACCGCTAAGCGGCGTGTATGTGGACCGAAATGGTGACGGTAGAATTACTGCTGCCGATATGTACTACTACAAATCTACTCAACCGGATGCAATCTTAGGTTTCAACACCAAGTTGAGCTACAAAAACTGGGACGGTGGATTGAGCGCAAGAGCTGTAATCGGGAACTATGTTTATAATAACGCTGCTTCCAACAGTTCACTGCAGTCTGCATCTACCAACGAGTATCTGCAAAACGTTTATTACACAGCTGTGAACAACAAATTTGGAGCGCCACAGTATTTCTCTGACATCTTTGTAGAAAATGCTTCTTTCTTCCGTTTGGATAATATCAATTTAGGTTATAACTTTAAAGATATCCTTTCAGCAGGATCAAGCTTAAGAGTTTACGGTATGGCACAAAACGTACTTGTGGTTACTAAATACACAGGTGTTGACCCTGAAGTTTTCGGAGGAATCGACAACGGTTACTACCAAATGCCGAGAGTATATTCATTAGGATTAAACTTTAATTTTTAATAAAGAAAAAAATGAAATCATATAAAACAAGATTTAGAACACTTATTGCCGCAGCTTCTGTCGCAATGCTTTTCTCGGCTACATCGTGTATGAAGGATTTGGAACAGACTCCGATTGTAGATGTAACCTCTGAAACGATCTATTCGAACTTTGCCAACTATCCTAATGCCCTCGCAAAACTCTACGGAGGATTCGCCCACGGTGGACAGGACGGTGGTGGTGGAAACCCTGACATTTCTGGGATCGATGCCAACTTCTCACAATACACAAGACAACTTTTCACTTTGCAGGTTTTGCCTACAGATGAAGCGGTAATCGCGTGGAATGACGGATCACTTCAGACCATCCACAAAATGAACTGGGATTCTTCCAGCGAATTTGTGAGTGCTTTCTATTATAGAATTTTTACTGAAATTGCATTTTGTAACGACTTCATCAGAAATACAACCGATGAAAAGTTGGCAGCCAACAATATTACTGGCGACAACCTTACTCAGGCAAAATACATGAGAGCAGAGGCAAGATTCCTTAGAGCATTGGCTTATTATCATGCACTCGATATGTTTGGAAACGTTCCGTTTGTAACTGAAGACAATATGCCGGTAGGTTCTACAAACCCTCCTCCAAGGATTACAAGACCTGAACTTTACAAATTTGTAGAAGCTGAGCTTCTTGCCGTTGCCGGTCAATTGAAAGCACCTCGTGCTGCAGGTTACGGTAGAGCTGATCAGGCAGCAGCTTGGACGCTCCTTGCAAGACTTTATTTGAATGCTGGAGTTTATACAGGTACAGCGCAGTATGCTAAAGTAATTGAATATACCAATAAAGTAATTGCTGCTGGATACGGACTAAAATCAAAATATGCAGATTTATTCTTAGCGGATAATCACCTTAATAACCCGGAAGTAATTTTCCCAATTGTATTTGATGGAATAAAAGCGCGTACTTTCGGTGGTACAACCTACCTGGTTCATGCTGCGGTAGGAGGTACCATGAAAGCTAAGGATTTCGGAATAAATGGTGGTTGGTCTGGCCTTAGAACTACCAAAGCTTACGTAAATCTATTTGGAGGAGCAGGAACCAACGATCAGAGAGGAAATTTCTATACCGAAAAACAATCGCTAGAAATTGAAGATTTGGGCAACTTTGGACACGGTTATGCTTTTGTGAAATTTAAAAATATAACAAGTACCGGTGCAGAAGGTTCAGACGGACCGACAAATGGTTCAGGTGATTTTGTAGATACAGATATCCCATTGTTCAGATTAGCAGATGTTTACTTAATGTATGCAGAAGCTACTCTTAGAGGAGGAGGTGGTGATACTGGAACCGCTTTGGGCTACATTAATGATTTAAGGGCAAGAGCAGGAGCAAATCCAGTCGCTTCCATCAACCTTAATTTTATCCTTGACGAGAGAGGAAGAGAACTTGGTTGGGAGATGACAAGAAGAACCGACCTAATACGTTACGGTAAATTTACCACAGCCAGTTATTTATGGCCTTGGAAAGGTGGGGTTAAGAACGGACAAGCTGTCGAGGATTACAGAAACCTGTACCCGATCCCAGCGAAAGATATTATTGCGAATCCAAACCTGGTACAAAATCCTGGTTATTAATTTTCAAACTTAAATGAATCATAATACAATGAAAAATAATCATATTTATAAGGCAATATTTGCGCTCCTGATTATCTTTGGCTTGACTTCATGTGATAACAGGGAACTCATTCAGGTTGAAAACACAGCGGCGCCGATAGCGGTAAATCTGTCTGACGAACACATTTTTCTTGATAAGAACTATCCGGATAACCCTGCACTAACGGTAAGTTGGTCACAAGCAACCTATTCGGTTCCTGTAGAGGTAAATTATAAGATTGAGGCATCAAAAACTGCCGACTTTAAGGATTCTGTTTATACGATGGGAACTGTTTCTCAATCAGTTAAAACAGCGACTTTTACAGTTAATCAAGTTAATACCGCCGCGCAAACAATCGGTTTGGAAAAAGATGTTGAAGGAAAAATGTACATCCGTGTAACTTCTTACCTGGGATCCAACGCTATTGCTGCGGTTTCGAACGTGACTTCTGTGATGGTGACTCCGTATGCACTCACTTATCCTGACTTCTTTTTGGTTGGTGCAGCTACTTATGTTGGATGGGATTCCGGAACTGCGCAGATACTTTATAAAAAAGACAGCAAGTCCTACATCTACACTTATATGCAGCCGGATAATTTCAGATTCCTCGGTCAGCAAGCTTGGGGTCCAAATAACTACAGCATTGATACTCCGGCAACACAGGAGGCAAATAGATATTTCCTTCAAACCTCTCCAAATATTGTATTTGGTGATGTTGAAAACATGAAATTTACTGATCCTGCAGGAATCTATCTCCTGGAAATTGATGCCGACGGAACCAAGAAGTCCCTTACTGCAACAGCATCTTCTCAAGGTTTTGATTATCCTAACCTTTACCTGGTAGGAACTCCTAACGGATGGAGCGATGCAAACGCTATGGAAATGACCAAAGTGGATACAGGAGTTTTTGAAATTACCTTGAACCTTGATGCCAATGCAGAATTTAAGTTCATAGGCCAAAAATCCTGGAACGGTCTTGAATGGGGACATATCCTAAAAGACAATAACGGTGATTCCGGATTTATCGGGCCAAAAGGTGACAATTCCAATATCGTTTATAGTGGTGCAGCTGGATCTCATAAGATTACAGTGAACCTTAAAGCAGGAATCTATACAATCGAATAACATTAAGCAGATATACAATGAAAAATATATTTAAAATATTAGTGGTATTGATCTTACCATTGCTTTTGATCAACTCGTGTAGAGATGATGCCGACAAAAACTGGACGAGTCCAGAAGCTTCAATCCACCTGTACAACACTACATTAAGCAGCAACACTCTCTATCCAACGATGGATAACAACACCTTCCGTCTTGTTTGGGATCCAGTTGCCAGTGCTACAGGTAATTACACAGTGCAGTTTTCGAAAACTGCAGACTTCAAGACCCCGATCGTTTTCGGAACTTCAACCAACAATACTTTGGTAAAAAGTATCAGTGAGCTGAACACTGCTTTATTGCAGGCAGGATATTCTCCGTATGCTCAAACCATGCTTTACATCAGAGTAATCAATGGCAATCAGGTTTCTAATGTAATTTCATTAGGTGTAACACCATATCCTGTATCGATTCCTGTAATTACCAATCCAACTGCTGGTCAATCTTTCGTACTGGATGCAGCAAATCCGACCGCAACGATTACCACTGTTAAATGGACTGATTATGATTATGGAACAGCTGCTCATTACACGTTAGAAATTGCAAAAAGCGGAACGACCAACTTTATTACATTGGCAACAGTAGATAACGCTAAAGAGCTCGAAATCTCTAACTTTACCATGAATGATGCAGCATCTAAACTGGATCTTCCTGTTGGAGTTGCAGCAAATGTTGACATAAAAGTTACTGTAAAAACTGAAACTGCAGGTGGTATTATTACCAAGACTTCAGATATTGTGACATTCAGCATTACCCCTTATCAACCTGCTTATGTTGACTTCTACCTTGTTGGTGGCGGAACTGCTGTGGGCTGGAGTGCTTCTGGAGCACAGATCCTGAAAAACAATCAGAATATTTCAGAAATCTATACTTACCTGACTAATAATGGTGAGTTCAGATTCCTGGGACAGCAAGAATGGAACCCAATCAACTACAGTCTAAATGCGCCTGGAATCAGAGATAGCTACAAGTATTTCAAAACCTGGTCAAATAACCTGACTGTTGGTGGTGGCGACGAAAACATCATGTTCACCGGTGATTCTGGAGTTTATAAAGTTGTTATTGACCAAAACACTAAGAACATCACTGTTACTGCGTCTTCAATTCCGACACTTCCTACCGACCTGTACCTTGTTGGTTCGATTAACGGTTGGGATGCTACAAATGCAATCCCAATGACACAGATTAATGACGGTCTTTACGAACACGTAATCGCACTTCCAGACGGAGCTGCATTCAAGTTCATCGGTCAGCAATCATGGGGTGACCTCGATTGGGGAAATATCCACGGTCAAGGAAACACAGGGTTTGTTGGTCCAAAAGGTGACAATGGTGACATCAAGTTTGACGGAGGTGGCTCTATGTACAAGATTACCGCTAACATCAAATTAGGTACTTACACGATCACTCCTCAATAATTAGGAGGTTGTTTTAACAAAAAACTGTTGCTTTTTAGCAGCAGTTTTTTTATTTTTAATGTTTGAAATTAATTAGAGCTGATGAGAAATTTAAAAATATCCGCAATCTTCCTGTTGATGGGAACTTTTGCACTCAATGCACAGTCATTGAAATCTCCCGACGGAAAATTTGAAATGAACTTTCAACTGAAATCCGGTGTGCCTTTCTATAATTTAAAATACCAGGGGAAAACCGTAGTCGAAGATTCCAAACTCGGGCTTCGTTTGCTGAAGGACAATACCATCAGTTTTGGGACCGATATTAAGAATAATGAAGGGAAAAACCTGAATGCAGATTTTGTAAAAACCGACGAAAAGAGGGATTCTAAAAACGAAAGCTGGGCACCAATTTTAGGGGAGAAAAAAGAGTACATTAATAATTACAATGAACTTGCAGTTACGCTCAATCAGCCGAAAGAAGACCGAAGCATCATCATTAAATTCCGTTTGTTCAACGACGGTTTGGGATTCCGTTACGAATTTCCGCAACAGAAAAACCTGAACTATTTCGTGATTAAAGAAGAAGATACCGAGTTCGACCTTCCTTCCGACCACAAAGCATTCTGGATTGCCGGAGATTACGACACTCAGGAATATCAACCGCAAACGACCAATATTTCTGAAATCCCACAACGATGGGCAACAAGTTTCGATGGAAATGCTTCTCAAACCCCGATTCCAAATGCGGTTCAATCACCATTAATGCTGAAAAGAAATTCGGACAATCTCTATGTCAATATCGCGGAAGCAGCAGTTCTGGAATACCCTGCCTCAAATTTGGAAGTAGATGCAGTTAATTTTAAATTTAAAACCCATTTAACTCCCGATGCACAAGGAGCAAAAGGATATATTCAAACTCCTGCAGTTTCGCCGTGGAGAACGATTATCGCTTCACCAAAAGCTGAGGAAGTTCTCGCTTCTAAAATGCTTTTCAACCTTAATGAACCCACAAAATACAAGGACACTTCCTGGATTAAACCCACGAAATATATCGGAGTTTGGTGGCAGATGTTTGTTCCTGGTCGCGGAAGCTGGAACTACGCCGATGTCGATAATGTGAAACTTGGCGTAACCGATTACACCAAACTTACCCCAAATAAAACGCACGCCGCCAACAACGAAAATGTGAAAAAACATATCGATTTTGCGGCAAAACACGGTTTCGATGCAGTTCTGGTAGAAGGATGGAACGAAGGTTGGGAAGACTGGTTCGGAAAATCTAAGGAATATGTTTTCGATTTTGTAACGCCATATCCGGATTTCGATATCAAAATGCTGAATGATTATGCCCACTCCAAAGGTGTCAGATTGATGATGCACCACGAAACTTCGGCGTCCGCAACTAACTACGAACGCTGGATGGAAAAAGCATTTCAGCTGATGAATAAATATGGTTACAATGCTGCGAAGACAGGTTATGTTGGCAATATTATTCCGCGCGGCGAACACCATTACTCACAGTGGATGATCAACCACTACATCCGTGTTGCCGAAAAAGCCGCCGAATACAAAATCATGATTAACTCCCACGAATCAGTTCGTCCCAGCGGACAAAGCCGTACCTATCCAAACTGGATTGCCGCCGAAGCTGCACGTGGTACAGAATTCGAAGTTTTTGGCGGTAATAATCCTGATCATACCACAATTCTTCCTTTCACAAGATTAATGGGCGGTCCGATGGATTACACTCCCGGAATATTCCAAACTCAAATCAATTACTACGACAAAAACGACAAACGTTTTGTGAAAACTACTTTGGCGAAACAGTTGGCGCTGTATGTTACGATGTATTCCCCACTCCAAATGGCGGCAGATTTGCCTGAAAATTACGAAAAACATTTGGACGCTTTTCAGTTCATTAAAGATGTAGCCGTTGATTGGGACGACACGGAAATTCTTTCGGCAGAACCTGGAGATTACATTCACATCGCAAGAAAAGCCAAAGGAAAAGACGAATGGTATGTTGGCGGAATTACCGATGAAAATGCGAGAAATTTTGTTGTGGACTTCTCATTCCTTCCAAAAAGTAAAAAATACGAAGCCACCATTTATGAGGACGGAAAAGCCGCCGATTACATCAACAATCCGCAGAGTTACAATATTTATAAGAAAACGGTAACCAACAAAACCAAAATTCCTGTGAAATTGGCAAGAAGCGGTGGTTACGCGATTTCGGTGAAAGAATCAAAATGATTATCTTACTAAACCTCATAGGTTTTGGAAACCTATGAGGTTTAGTAATTTTGCATAAAAAAGATGATTCTCCAAAAACCAATTCACGACGATTTTGAATTTGAACAGATTTACCATTTGTTCACGAGAGTCAGCGGAAATGAATTGATTTTCCGCAAGGAGGGAAGTTATCTTTATTTTCTAGACCAAATCAGTAAATACCTTCTGCCTATAATGGATATCTACGCTTATTGTCTAGTTCCGCAAAGATTCAGTCTTCTGATTTGTTTTCGTTCGCAAGCGGAAATTTGCCGAAACTTGAATATCGAAATGAAAGACCTGTCAAAAAATGAAAAGCATAAATTTTTGATGCAGCCTATCAGCAATCTTCTCAATTCTTATGCGAAAGCGTACAACAAAATGTTTCAGCGAAAAGGTGCTTTGTTTGTAGATTTTATAAAAAGAGAAAAGTTTGATGACGAAGAATGGTTAAAGGAAGTGTATAAGAATATTCACCAGATTCCTGTTCACAGTCAGGCAGTAAATGACATTTCTGAATGGAAATACTCTTCGTACAAAAGTTATCTTGACGTTTCAAAACCTTCAAAAATCAACAGAAACTTTATGCTTGGGTTTTTTGAGAACCAAAATGATTTTATTGAATTTCATAAAAAATAATTGAACTTATCTAAACCTTATAGGTTTCAAAAACCTATAAGGTTTCCCCCAAAACAATGAAAAAATATCTGCTCTTCCTGCTTATCCCTCTGTTTTCATTCGCCCAAATCCAAAAAGTAGAACCCGCTTTTTGGTGGAAAGGAATGAAAAACCCGGAACTTCAGATTCTGGTTTATGGAAAGAACATTGCCAACCAAAATATTGAACTTTCGGACGGAGTTCAGATTAAAAATTTAACGACAGTTGAAAACCCAAATTATGTTTTCATCACCGTGAATACGAACGAAATCAACGCTTCAAAATTCAAAATCAATCTGAAAAACGGAAAAAAACTCATCAGTTCCTACAACTACGAACTGAGACAGAGAAATCACGGATCTGCAGAACGAAATTCATTTTCTTCCAAAGATGTGATTTACCTGATCATGCCCGACAGATTTGCGAACGGCGATGAATCCAACGATTCCAAACCCAATCTGACCGAGAAAGCCAACAGAAATCTGCCAAGCGGAAGACACGGCGGAGATTTGCGCGGTATCATCAAAAATTTGGATTATTTACAGAATTTGGGTGTAACAGCACTTTGGCTAACTCCTGCAAACGAGGACAACGAGAAACAGACTTCTTATCACGGCTATGCGCAAACCGATTTGTACAAAATCGATGGCAGATACGGAACCAACGACGAATATCTGGAACTTTCCCGCGAACTGCAAAAACGAGGAATGATGCTCATTCAGGATTATGTAACGAATCACTGGGGAATTTCTCACTGGCTGATTCAGGATTTACCAACCAAAGACTGGATTCATCAGTTCAAGGACGGAGAAGGAAAATACGGTTTCAAACGTTCCAATTACCGCACGACTTCACAATTCGACAAAAACGTTTCGGATGTCGATAAAAAAGAAGCGCTCAACGGCTGGTTCGATACAACGATGCCCGATTTGAATCAGAGCAATCCTTTAGTTTTAAAATATTTAACCCAAAACGCAATCTGGTGGATTGAATTTGCAGAACTGGGCGGACTTCGTGTCGACACCTATCCTTACAACGACAAAGAAGGAATGGCAAAATGGGCAAAAGCGATTACCGACGAGTATCCGAATTTCAATATCGTGGGTGAAGCGTGGATGTATCAACCTGCGCATATCGCGTACTGGCAAAAGGATTCCAAAATTGCAGCAATCGAGGGTTACAATTCTTATTTGCCTTCAGTGATGGATTTTACACTGTATTCTGATTTGCCGAATGCCTTGAAAGAGCCAGAAAGTTGGGACAAAGGGATGATCAAAATCTACAATGCTTTAGGCAGCGATTTTCTTTATCCTGACATTAACAATATTTTGGTATTCTTTGAAAACCACGATACAGAAAGGTTTAACGAGATTTTCAATGCTGATCCCAATTCTTACAAATTGGCTTTGACTTTAATTTCCACTATTCGCGGAATTCCACAAATCTATTACGGTTCCGAAATCGGAATGCGCGGCGAAAAATCTAAAGGAGATGCCGATATCCGAAGAGATTTTCCAGGTGGTTGGAAAGGGGATCAACAAAACGCATTTAATCCAGAAACAAGAACAAAAGAGCAACGGGAATATTACGATTTTACCCAAAAAGTTCTAAACTGGCGAAAGGGAAAAGAAGTCATCCACACCGGAAAAACAACGCATTACGCACCGAAAGAAAGTGTTTACGTTTATTTCCGTTACAATGACAAAGAAAAAGTAATGGTGATATTAAACAATAATGAAAAATTGCAAACACTGGATTTAAGCCGCTTCTCAGAAAGTTTAAATGGAATTTCTGAGGGTAAAGAGGTAATCACCGGAAAAGAATATCAGATCAATTCTCAAAATAAATTGACCGTTGAACCAAAAACTTCATTAATTTTAGAATTAAATTGAAAATGACCTCGGAGATTTTTGCGTTAAGAAAACCAAGTTTCGCTGATTCCATTAAAAACAAATAAATTAATGAAGCAAATTTGAAGTTATTTTCGTTAAGAAATTTCCACTGTTCGAGTGGCGGCAATAGTTTTTTTAATCAACAAACTTTTCTTACCGCCCGAATTTTGGAAATTTTAGAAAATAAATTCAAATTTTAGCAAAAAGATCCATTTATGAAAAAACTCTTTTTATTATTTTTCGTGGTGTTTGTAACATTCTCAAACGCCCAAACCAAGGGCTTCTACGAAAATGTACAAAAGAAAAATGTCTCCAAAGTTTTGGATGATCTGAACACTTTCGCTGCCAATGCCGACTTCAAAAATTATTTCAGCTTATACGCAGAAGAATCCACTTTCACTGGAACCGACGCCACTGAAGTTTGGAACAAAAAAGAATTTATGGACTATGCAAAACCGCATTTCGACAAAGGCAAAGCGTGGAGTTTTAAATCTTTAAAAAGAAACATTACCTTCAGTAAAGACGGAAAATACGCATGGTTCGATGAATTGCTGGAAACCCAAATGAAAATCTGCCGCGGTTCCGGCGTTCTTGAAAAAATCGGCAACACCTGGAAAATCCGTCAATATGTTCTTTCAATGACGGTTCCTAATGAAAACTCCAATGAAGTCATCAAAATAAAATCACCAATTGAAAATGCACTTCTTCAAAAATTGAAACAATAACGGAAACCCTGCAACTTGCACCAATTGCAACCTGCACCAATTTGTAACACGAAACTTGAAACACGAAACTCGAAACAAAAAAAATAAACTATGGCAAAAAAAATAAAACCCAATCTTTCCCTCGCTCAGATCATCAATATGAGTATGGGATTCCTTGGAATCCAGATGGCATTTGGATTACAGAACGGTAATGCGAGTAGAATTCTTCAAAATTTTGGCGCCGATGTGCATCATCTTTCCTGGTTTTGGATAGTGGCGCCACTTACAGGACTTATTGTTCAGCCAATTATTGGACATTTGGGCGACCACACGTGGTCTGAAAAATGGGGCAGACGTAAACCTTACTTCTTGATTGGAGCACTTGCAACCGCAATTGGATTGGCTTTTCTTCCAAACTCAGCGTCTGTGAGTGTTTTTCTTGCGGGTGGAGTTTTGGTATTCGCTGTGCTTTTTCTTGCAATGATGGACGCTTCTATTAATGTGGCGATGGAACCTTTTCGCGCTTTGGTGGGCGATATGTTGCCAAAACATCAAGGAACTATCGGATTTTCGGTGCAGACCATTCTGATTGGAATTGGTGCGGTAATCGGTTCAAATATGCCGGCTTGGCTAACAAAATTGGGCGTTTCCAATGTTGCAGCTGAAGGTTTTGTGCCGGATTCTGTGATTTATTCGTTTTACTTGGGTGCAGCGATTCTTTTGCTCACGATTCTTTATACAGTTTTAACAACCAAAGAATATTCGCCTAAAGATTTTGCAGAATTTTCCGAAGAAGAACCTCATGAAGTAAAACCGCGATTTACTGATATTTTAAAAGATTTTGCAAACATTCCTTCTTTGATGAAAAGTTTGGGCGTCGTGCAGTTTTTCTCCTGGTTTGCATTATTTACGATGTGGGTTTATACGACGAGTTCCATTGCAACCCATCATTTTGGGTTATCGCCTGATGATGCGAAATCGGAGCAGTTCAACAATGCAGGAAATTTAGTGGGTGAACTTTTCGGTTACTACAACCTGTTTTCTATCGGATTTGCATTTCTTTTGATTCCTTTGGCTAAAAAAATAGGGAAAAAGCAGACGCACGCATTGGCTTTATTTGCCGGAGGTTTGGGTTTAATTTCCCTTTATTTCATCAAAGACACTTCACTGCTTTGGATTCCTATGATTGGCGTTGGTTTTGCTTGGGCAAGTATTCTGGCAATGCCTTATGCGATGCTGATTAACGCCCTTCCTTTGAAAAAAATGGGTGTTTATATGGGAATTTTCAATTTCTTTATTGTTCTTCCTCAAATTGTAAACGCTCTGTTTGGTGGACCGATTGTGCATAGCGTTTTCGGAAATTACGCGATTGGATATGTTGTTCTAGGTGGTGTTTCGATGATTATCGCAGGAATCATTTCCTTGACATTGAAAGGAGTAGGGAAAGATGACGATGCTCAACAAAATATTGAGGGAAGTGTGCAGGTAGAAAAATATGCTTAAAATAATTAGAGTTTTAATGTTATTAAATCCGTCGCTATGACGGATTTTTTATCTTTATTCCGTAGGAATAACATCTTTGTAAAGCAATATTATGTACGCAATTGGACATTCCGTAAGAAACTTAACGAAGTGGTTCGACGCAGTCAATGCTATCTTCAAAATTTCACATTAGGAACTTGATTCTATAAAGCGCTTAAAAATCGGCAACGCACTTATTTCAATGTCCTTTGCAGAGGTAAGAATAGTAACGGTTTTATGAGTGTTCAAATTTTTCAGAAAACCATCAGTTTCAGGATTGTCTTTCAATTCTTTTAAATACTTTTTACTGAATTCCTTAAAATCGATTTCATCGGAATGATAGGATTTCCTCAATTCTGTTGAAGGCGAAATTTCTTTTGCCCATAAATCGATATGCGCATTTTCTTTCTTAATTCCTCTTGGCCAAAGTCGGTCGGCAAGAATACGGAATCCGTCGGATTTGTCGGCTTCTTCATAGGTTCGCTTCATTAGGATTTTCATAATGAAATTTTTATTAAAGTTAAGGATTTTTGTTATTGAGAGTACAAATAAAAGGTTTGCGAACGAAATCATATAGCAAAAATGGAAAGTGTTTTATTGAGGTTGCCGCGTCGTTCGTTCCTTACTCCTCGCAAAGACTGTCGTCTATGTTTGGTTTTCCGTTTTTTTTCGAAGCCGAATCGTAACTAGCCCTGGTTGCAACGGAAATCCTTTTGCTTTTCTTTCATATAAGGAAAAGCAAAAGATTGAAGTGAAAAACAGGTTCCCGGCTCCTTGTTTTTAGTGGAAAAAGTTGGAACACTGTTTAGTTGGCCTGCATATTTGTAAACTTCGGTCTTCAGTCTTCAGTCTTTGGACTTCCTCTTCCTTTCTTACCTTATATCAATGTTTTGGGAAGTTGGTCGCGGTATCTTTGCATCATAAATTTAAAATAAAATCACACGATATGACAACAACATTGCATAAAGCAGATACAAGAGGTTACGCAAACCACGGTTGGCTGAAAAGTTTCCATACTTTCAGTTTTGCCAATTATTACAATCCCGAAAGAATGAATTTCGGTGTTTTGCGGGTTTTGAATGATGATACTGTGGAATCGGGAATGGGTTTTGGAACGCATCCGCACCGCGATATGGAAATTATTTCGATTCCGTTGCAGGGCGATTTGGAACACAAAGATTCGATGGGAACTACCGCAGTGATCAGAAAAGGAGAAATCCAGGTGATGAGTGCAGGAACCGGTGTGATGCACAGCGAATACAACAAAAACGCCGAAGAACTGGTAAAATTTCTACAGATTTGGGTGATTCCGAATAAGATGAACGTGACACCAAGATACGACCAGATTTCCATCAAAGAAAATGCGAAACCAAACGATTTCCAACAGATTTTGTCGCCAAGTCCCGATGATGAAGGTGTTTGGATTCATCAGGACGCTTGGTTCAACCTTGCCAATTTCGATAGGGGAGTTTCGAAAGAATATCAACTGAACAAAAAAGGAAACGGAGTTTATGTTTTCGTGCTTTCCGGTAAAGCGAAAATTGGCGACATCGAACTTTCTACTCGGGACGGACTTGGAATTGAAGATACCGACAGTTTTGTTCTTGAGGCACTGGAAAATTCGGAAATTCTGCTGATGGAGATTCCGATGGAATTGTAGTGGTTCAGTGGACAAGTGGTTCAGTGGGTGAGTTGGGAGTGGATCAGTAGTTCAGCAACAATGTGGTCTGCGCAGCAATAGTCAGCTCCGTAGGAGCGGAAAGTAGGGGTTCAGTGGACAAGTGGTTCAGTGGTGCAGGTATAGTTATTTACTATTTTAATAACAAATAACTATACCTTTGCCTCAACCTCAACCTTAAATCTATGAAAATATTAGCGTTTGCCGGCAGCAATTCCGGCGTGTCGATCAATAAACAGTTGGTTACTTTTGCTTCTTCGTTTTTTAATGAAGATGATGTTGAAATTCTTGATCTGAACGATTATGATATGCCGATCTACAAAAACGAAAGAGAAATCGAAAACGGTATCCCGCAATTGGCGCACGATTTTGCGGCAAAAATTGATGGTTCAGACTTGATTCTGCTGTCTTTGGCGGAAAACAACGGCGCATATTCTACCGCTTTCAAAAATGTGTATGATTGGGTTTCGAGGATTAAAGGCAGAAAAACTTTTGGCGACAAAACGGTTTTTCTGATGGCGGCTTCTCCCGGAAGAAGAGGTGGCGCAAGTGTCCTGGATATCGCTTCTAAGAGATTTCCGTTCGATGGAGCAACGGTTTTGGAAACATTCTCATTGCCGTCTTTCTACGAAACTTTTGATGCGGAGAAAGGAATAGTCGATCAAGAGAAACTGGATGAACTAAAAAAGAAAATTGAGATTGTGAAATCAAATTTTGCTTAATTTTTTCTACAGATTTTCACTTTAAAGGGTATGAAAATGCGTGTTTTTCGACACGCTTTTTCTGTTTATTTAATTTAAATTATGCCTTCTTAAAAGAAGCAAAAATCTTCTTAAAAACCATAAACATAGGAATCATCATCAAACCTGCGACGATTCCGTAGAGTGCCTGTTTCAGCATTGCTGGAATATTGGGAAGAAGATGATGCAGGAAGTCAATATTATGATCGAAAATTCCGCCGGCAACCAAAATAAGCGCAACGGTTCCGATCACGCCCAATCCCTTGATGACCCAGGGAAGAGCTTTTACAAGGAATTCGCCTAAGGTTTTCAGAAAACCTTTATTTTTCGATTTTCGAATGAGTCCATAACCGGCATCGTCCATTCTTACGATCAGCGCGACAATTCCGTAAACGCCCACTGTTGCGAGAATCGCGACAATTGATACGGTAATAATCTGTATCGTCAATGATTCCTGAAGTGCCGTTCCCAACGCAATAATCACAATTTCAATCGAAAGGATGAAATCCGTCATGATTGCAGATTTAATTTTTGTTTTTTCAAGATTGGGATCGTCCTGCTTTTCTTCGATTACTTCTTCACCCTTTTTTTGTTTGTGGAAGAGGTATTCGATGATTTTCTCGACTCCTTCATACGCAAGATAAAGTCCACCAAAAACCAAAATAATTTTGATTGCAGGAGGATAAAGCCACTGCAGAAAAAAAGCAATCGGAAGAATAATCAGTTTGTTGATGAATGATCCCTTCATAATCGCAAGTAAAACGGGGATTTCTCTTGATGAAAGAAAACCTGTTGCTTTCTCGGCATTCACGGCAAGATCATCGCCGAGAATTCCGGCAGTCTGTTTGGTCGCGATTTTGGAAGTCACCGCCACATCATCCATCAATGCGGCAATATCGTCGAGGATGGCAAAAAATCCTGAAGCCATAAAGTATCTTTAATTTTGTCAAAAATAACTATTTTCAGATTACCGTAAGTAATACTTGTTGATAATTTGATTTTCAAAATTCACCAAAAATTCGTACTTTCGCACAACTGAATTTTTAGAAAAATGACAACGCAGAAACCATTTTCAGAAAAGGAAAAATTCCAAAATTTTGGAAACGGAACCTGCGCCACAAGATAATAATGAGCCGACGACCGCAAAATCGCCGGCTTTTTTATTGAAAGTTTGGGAGACGGAAGTCGGAAGTCGGAAGTCCGAAGTCCGAAGTCAAAGCGTTACCAAACTTAAAACCGCTTTTCTACTAATTCGCTAAACTTGAAACTTGAAACTTGAAAACTCAAACCTTAAACCTCAAACAGCAAATGAATACTTACAAATCCGCCGGTGTCGATAAAGAAGAGGGATACAAAACCGTTGACAAAATAAAGTCAGCCGTAGCAGAAACCCACAACAAAAATGTGCTTAACAATCTGGGAAGTTTCGGTGCTTTCTATGAAATCGGTGGCTACAGAAATCCTGTTCTGGTTTCCGGAACCGATGGAGTAGGAACAAAATTGAAGGTCGCTTTAGACACCAAAAAATACGATTCCATCGGGATCGACTGTTTCGCGATGTGTGCAAACGACATCGTTTGTCACGGTGCGAAACCGTTGTTTTTCCTCGATTATTTGGCGTGCGGAAAACTCGATGCCGATGTAGCCGCAGAAATTGTGATGGGAATGGTGAAAGCGTGTAAAGATAACGAGTGCGCCTTAATCGGTGGCGAAACCGCGGAAATGCCGGGAATGTATCAACCGGGAGACTACGACGTCGCCGGTTTCTGTGTGGGAATTGTGGAGAAAGACCAGGTCATCGATGGTTCCAAAATCAAGAAAGCAGATAAAATTATCGCTTTGCCAAGTTCCGGATTTCACAGCAACGGATTTTCTTTGGTAAGAAAAATTTTCCCCGATTTCAATGAAGAATTTGAAGGGAAACCAATCCATGAAACATTATTAATTCCTACAAAACTGTATTATCAAGACATCAAAAAACTGATGGATAATGTGGAAATCAGCGGGATTGCCCATATTACAGGTGGCGGTTTGATCGAGAATGTTCCGAGAATTATTCCGAATGGACTTTGTGCAACCATCAATGAAAAGGAAATCAAAGTTCCATCAGTAATGCTCGAACTCGAAAGACGTGGAAATATCGAACGAATGGAAATGCACGGAACGTTCAATATGGGAGTCGGAATGACCGTGGTCGTCGACGAAAAATATGTTGATAAATGCCTCGAATTGATTCCCGACGCTTACATCATCGGCGAAATCACGGAAGGTTCAGAGAAAATAATTTTAGACTAAAAGACCTTGAGAGTGGAGAGTGGAGAGTGGAGATTTTATCTCGTGTCTCGTGTCTCATAATCTCCAATCTATGAAAAATATCGTTGTTTTAGTCAGTGGTTCCGGAACCAACCTACAAAGAATTCTCGACTGTATCGACAGTGGAGAAATTGCTGGTGCGAAAGTTTCCCTCGTTGTTGCTGACCGCGAATGTTACGGTTTGCAACGTGCAGAGAAAGCTGGGATCGAAAACCATCTGATCAAGAGGGGGAAATCATTTTCAGAAAAACTCGAAAAAATTTTACCCGAAAACACGGATTTAATTGTTCTTGCTGGTTTTCTCTCGATTCTTAGCAATGATTTCTGTGAGAAATACAAAGGTAGAATCATCAATATCCATCCCGCTTTACTGCCAAAATTCGGCGGTTTCGGAATGTGGGGAATGAATGTGCACAATGCCGTTATTGAAGCAGGAGAAACAGAAAGCGGCGCAACCGTTCATTTCGTGACTTCAGGAATTGATGAAGGGGAAATTATTTTGCAGGGAAAAGTTGATGTTGAGGAAAATGAAACGCCCGAAACATTAGCCCAGAAAGTTCATCAGGTGGAATATGAAATCTTTCCGAAGGCGATTGATAAAATCCTAAAAAATAAATATTCATGAAAAACATTAGGATTTTCAGAAAATTCCAGTGTCCTCTGTGATTCCTTTGTGCACTTTGTGTTTAAAATAAATAAAAAGTAAAAATAAAATGTCCAAGAAAAGAGCATTAATCAGTGTTTCCGATAAAAACGGACTCGCAGAATTTGCAAAATTTTTAGAAAACAACAACTACGAACTCATTTCCACGGGCGGAACTTTCAAACACCTGAAAGACGCTGGTTTAAGTCCAATCCAGATCGATGAGGTGACCAACTTCCCCGAAATGCTCGACGGCAGAGTGAAAACGCTTCACCCAAAAGTTCACGGCGGATTGCTTGCGGTTCGTTCAAACGAGGATCATATGAAAACCGTTCAGGAACACGGAATTGGCTTGATCGATATGGTCATCGTAAATCTTTATCCTTTTTTTGAAAATGTAAATAGAGAGATTTCGTTAGAAGAAAAAGTAGAGTTCATCGATATTGGCGGTCCTTCAATGCTTCGTTCTGCAGCAAAAAACTTCGATTCCGTAACCGTAATTACTGATGTTGAAGATTACGAAAAAGTACAGCAGGAAATGTCGGAAAGTGGCGACACGACTTTAACCACAAGAAAAAAACTCGCGGGAAAAGTGTTCAACCTTACTTCTGCTTACGACGCGGCGATTTCAAGAATGTTGCTTGATGAAGAATATCCTACATATCTGAACGCTTCTTACAAAAAAGTTTATGATTTAAGATATGGTGAAAACCCGCACCAAACCGCGGCTTACTACACTTCTACCTTTGAAAACGGAGCGATGAAGGATTTCGAAATTCTGGGCGGGAAGGAACTTTCTTTCAACAATCTCCGCGATATGGATTTGTGCTGGAAAGTGGTCAACGAATTCAAAAACGAAATGGCGTGCTGCGCAGTGAAGCACTCCACTCCGTGCGGTGTTGCGGTAGGAAACTCTCCTTTGGAAACTTACACCAAAACTTTCGAATGTGATCCTGTTTCCATTTTCGGCGGAATCATCGGGATGAACTTTAAAGTAGATGCCGAAACTGCGGAGGAACTCAACAAAACCTTTCTCGAAATTGTGATGGCAACCGACTTTGACGAAGCCGCACTCGAAATTTTAAGAAAGAAGAAAAACCTCAGAATCATCAAAATCAAAAATCCAGTTTCCGACCAAAAAACCTGGGTAAAAATCGACGGCGGAATTCTCGTTCAGGACAATGACCTGAAATTTTCAGAAGACATCAAAACCGTTACCGAAAAACAGCCGGCTCCCGAACAGGAAAAAGCTTTGCTTTTCGCGCAAAGGGTGGTAAAATATGTGAAGTCCAACGCGATCGTGGTTTCCAACGGAATTCAGGCACTCGGAATCGGTGGAGGACAGGTCAACCGAATCTGGGCGACAGAACATGCGGTAGAAAGAGCGAAACAAAAGTTTTCTGGCGATCTGGTTTTAGCTTCGGATGCGTTTTTCCCGTTCCGCGATGTGGTCGATTTCTGTGCAAAAGAAGGAATCAAAGCCATTATTCAACCGGGAGGAAGCATGAAGGATCAGGACTCCATCGACGCGGCAAACGAACACGGAATCCCAATGATGTTTACGGGAATGAGGCATTTTCTCCATTGATTCAAATGGGTGCAGGTGGGTGCAATTGGTGCACATTGTCGATCGATGCAGATTGGTGCAAATTGTTCCAACAACTTTCAACTACTGCAACAAGTGCAACCATCTGCAACAACACTCGAAGATGTTTGCACTTTCACTTTCAAAACATTAAATTTGTAGAAATAATAAAATAAGCTTTTATGAGAGTTTTAATCGTAGGAAACGGTGGCAGGGAATCCGCTCTCGCTGTAAAACTGAAAGAAGATAGCAGAATCTCTAAAATGTATTTCGCGAAAGGAAATGCGACCACTGATAAACTGGGACAAAATGTATATGAAGACGGTGTGGAGCAACTCCGCAATTTCGCCATCAAAGAAAGAATCGATTTAACCATCGTGGGTCCGGAAGCTCCGTTAGTGGACGGAATCGTGGACGAATTCAATAAACATAACCTGAAAATTTTCGGTCCAAGAAAAAGAGCTGCGGATTTGGAGGGAAGCAAGGCATTCTCGAAAAAATTTATGCAGACCAACAATATCAAAACCGCGAAAGCAGTCGTTTTCGATGCTTATCAGGATGCGATCGACTATGTGAGAACGCAGCAGTTTCCGCTCGTCATCAAAGCGAGTGGTTTAGCGGGCGGAAAAGGTGTTGTAATCGCTAATAATCTTACTGAAGCTGAATCTACCATCCACAGTTTTATGATCGACAGAATCTACGGTGACGCTGGAATCCAGGTGATCGTAGAAGAATTTCTGAAAGGTTTCGAGGCGTCGATCATCGCATTTTCCAACGGTGCAAAATTGTTTCCTTGCGTTCCCGTAAAAGACTACAAGAAAGTCGGAAGCGGCGAAAAAGGTCCAAACACAGGCGGAATGGGAAGTGTTGCACCGAATCCGGATTTTACCGACGAGCATTATAAAGACTTTGAAGCCAATATTCTGACTCCGACTTTGGCGGGACTCAATGCGGCAAATATCCAATTCAAGGGATTCATTTTCTTTGGGTTAATGGTGACCAACAACGGCGTTTACCTTTTGGAATACAATATGAGGTTGGGCGATCCCGAAACTCAGGTCATCCTTCCTTTGATGGAAAACAATCTTCTCGACGTGATCAATGACTGCCTCGACGGAAAGGATGTGGAACTCAGGTTTAAAGACCAAAAAGCGGTTTGCCTCGTAATGACTTCAGGTGGTTATCCTGGGAAATTCGACACGGGATTTGAAATCAAGAACTCCGAAAAAGCGCAGACCCAGGTTTTGTTCGCGGGAGCAAGAAATTCTGGCGACAAAATCAAAACTTCTGGCGGAAGAGTGCTGAGTTTGGTGGCGACTGCCGATACTTACGACGCAGCCAGAAAAGCGGTGTACGAAGACGCAAAAACCATCAACTTCGACTACGAATATTACAGAGACGATATCGGAAAATTTTAGAAAGTGGGGGATTTTTCCCTCATTTTTCTTAGGAGCTTAATCCCTCTTTGTTCGTCGAACCACTTCGTTAGGTTTCCGCTGTATCTTTTTTGTTTTTTCCCTACGCTTTTAGCAAAGTACGAAATACGAAACACGAATTACGAAATACGAAAAAAGATAAAAGAAGAAAGAAAAAAGAAATGCGTATTTCGCAACCAGAAACCTGAAACTTGAAATGCGAAGCATTCACGAACTCAAATAAAAAAAATAGAAAAAAATGTGAGTAAACCAGAAACCTGAAACTCGAAACCCTATCCCCGAACCTCGAACCTCGAACCCCGCATCTCGTATCTCGCATCTGAAATCTGACATCTGACATCTGACATCTGACATCTAATATCTATTAAATGAAAAACGGCATCATCATCCTCGATTTCGGCTCACAATACAACCAGCTCATCGGTCGCAGAATCCGTGAAATGGAAGTGTATTCTGAAATCGTACCTTTTAATACGCCTTTAGAAACGATCATCGCCAAAAACCCTACGGGAATTATACTTTCCGGCGGTCCCAGTTCCGTGAATTCCGAAAATGCACATTTGGTGGAAAAAGCGTTGTTCGACCAGAATATTCCCGTGCTTGGAATCTGTTACGGAATGCAGCTGATCACCCATCTTTTCGGCGGTAAAGTGAAGAAGGGCGAAAAAGGCGAGTACGGAAAATCGGAATTCGAAATCATCAGAAGCAATCCAATGTTCACCGGAGTTTCGCGTAATTCCACTGTTTGGATGAGCCATTTCGATGAGGTGGAAGAAGTTCCCACAGATTTTGAAATTTCAGGAAGGAGCGGCGTAATCGCTGCAATGGCGAATGAAAAGAAAAATATTTTCGCCATCCAGTTTCATCCTGAAGTTACGCATACGGAGGAAGGTTCCAAAATGCTCGAAAACTTTGTGTTCAATATCTGTAAAGCCGACCGCAACTGGAAACTTTCCGGCTATATCGAAAGGACCGTCGCCGAAATCAAAGAAAAAGTTGGAAACGAAAAAGTAATCCTCGGACTTTCCGGCGGAGTGGATTCCTCGGTTGCCGCGGTCTTAATTCATAAAGCGATTGGCGATCAGTTGCAGTGCATCTTCGTCGATACCGGACTTCTGCGAAAAGACGAAGGCAAAAAAGTGATGGAGCAGTACGGAAACCATTTCCATATGAATATCGATATGGTCGATGCTTCCGAAAGATTTTTGTCAAAACTGAAAGGAATCTCTGATCCCGAAGAAAAACGTAAAACTATCGGAAAGGAATTCGTTGCCGTTTTCGATGAGGAATCCCACAAATTTGAAGGCGCAAAATTCCTCGCTCAAGGAACCATCTATCCCGACGTGATCGAGTCGCAGTCGGTGAAAGGTCCTTCCGCAGTCATCAAATCCCATCACAATGTGGGCGGACTTCCCGAAGAAATGAAACTTCAGCTTCTGGAACCGCTCCGCGAACTCTTCAAAGACGAGGTAAGAAAAGTAGGGGAGGAACTCGGAATTCCGCACCATCTGGTTTACCGTCATCCTTTTCCAGGACCAGGTTTGGGAATCAGAATCTTGGGCGAAGTTTCCGAAGAAAAAGTAAAAATCCTTCAGGAAGGCGACGATATTTTCATCCAAGAACTGTATAAGAACAACCTTTACGAAAAAGTTTCGCAGGCGTTTGTCGTGCTTCTTCCCGTAAAATCTGTCGGCGTGATGGGCGACGAACGAACCTACGAATATACAGCAGTCGTTCGTTCGGCAAACACCATCGATTTTATGACCGCGGAATTCAGTAAACTCCCGTGGGAATTCCTCGAAAAAGTTTCAAACCGCATCATCAATGAAGTCCGCGGAATCAACCGTGTTACTTACGATATTTCCAGTAAACCTCCTGCGACGATCGAGTGGGAATAATTGTAGGAACGTGCCTTTGGCGCGTTCATTTTTTTTGTTTTAGGATTAAATAAAAATCAAATTACTTCCCACCACCACTTTCCTTCTCCACATTCGTTTTTGTATTTTCCTTTACTTTCTGGTTTCCGAATCTTTTAACCAAAGTGAAAGAAACGCCGTACCAATCCCACTTCATCTCGTTTCTGAAAGTTCCGATCGGTGAGTAAGTGGTTCCGTCGAAATTGGGTCTCGCGAAAATATTGTTCAGTCGAACGGTTGCCTCCATTTCCAGCGCCGGAAAAATTTTGGTGGCAGAAACCGTGTGGAAAACATTCATTCCGTTGGCAATCGTGTTTCCGTTATTTTGGGTGAAAACCCCAATCCAGGCGTTCAAATTGATGTTTTTGTTGAAAAGATTGGTGTAGCTAATGTTGGAATTTCCGGTGAAATTGTTCAGGTATTTTTTAAGTCCAAGATTATTGCGGTCGTTGAAATCGCTGTTGTCGGTATAGCTGTAACCCGCATTAACATTGATGCTGAGTTTGTTTTTCAGAAACATTTGGTTCGTATTGAAAAACAGTCCATAACGTTCCACCCTACCTGAAAAATTAGTCGGCATATTGATGGTTTTTCCGTTTTCGATAGAGAAAGAATTCCAATAATCCTGATTGGTAAACCAGTAACTTGCCGTGAGGAAATATTTTTTGTAAAGTCCCAGTTTCAGGGTAAAACGGTCGCTCGGATTGGGAAGCAGCTCCATATTTCCACGAAAATAATTACCGTCGTCTGTCGGCATCAAAAATGGGTTGAATTCCGAAAACCAAGGCCGCCAAAGGTTGTGATTATAAGTTGCGGAAAGATTATAGTTGTCGTTGAAGGAATATTTCAGCAATAAATTCGGCAAAAAAGTTCCGTAGGAATCGCTTCTCCCGATGTTCCCGATATCCTGTTTAATGTTGAACGAAATGTGTTCATAACGCAAACCAATCCTGGTTTCCAGCTTTTTGAAAAATGTTTTGGTAAAGTTGGCGTACACCGAATTAAGATTGTCTTTATATTGAAAATGATTGCTTCTGGAGAAATCTTCAACCCACCCGTTTCCTGAAAAATTGAGGTAAGTGTAAGGGATTACGTTGTTTCTAAAATTCATTTTCCCGCCCAATTCCAATTGACTGCCAGATTTTCCGAGCGGTTGAGAATAATCGGCTTTTACATAATATTCTCTGTTTTCGTTGTCGGCAATAATTCGGTTTCCGGAATTTTCCGTATTGCTTTGGGTTCTGAAACGGTCATTGGTATCTTGCAAACCGAAATAGTTGAAACCCGTATTCAGGTCGAGAATTTTGTTTTTTTCCTTGTCGTAATATTTGTAGAAATAATTGTTTCCGATGCTTCTGTTCAGTCCGGTTAAATTTTGGGTTTGTTCGTAATTATTTTGCAGAATATTGTTCAGAAATTGTTCACCAACGGCTTTTCCCTCCAAAGTTCGATTGGTTTGACTGAACTCGAAAATCATTCCTGCCGAATTTTTGTCGTTCAGTTCCACTTCTGATGAGGTGGAGAAGGAAGGGGTTTTAAAATTTTCATCCGTTTGAATATTCACTCTGTTGGAAGATTGATCGGCATAAATGTAATTTTCCGTAAAACTTTTCACCACGCTCAGATTGTCTCCATAACTTCCGGAAACGGTTTGTGTAAATTTATTTTTATGGTAATTTAGATTGAGATTGGTGTATTGCGAATTTTTGGTACTTTGGGTATTGGTGAAGGACGCGCTGCCTTTCATTCCTTCGTTGTCCGGTTTTTTCAACACGATATTTATCACAGCTCCGGAAGTTTCGTAACGGGAAGAAGGTGTGGTTATCACTTCAATTTTCATCAGATTTTCAGCAGGAATACTTTTCAGATATTCCTTCAGTTCCTTTCCGGTAAAAACCGATTTTCGGTCGTTGATGTACACAGTAACAATCAGACCTTCCGCATTTATAGTGTCGTTGTTATCAATGGCAACTAAAGGCGTCATCCGCAAAACATCCCAAGATGTATTTCCTGCAAGTATAGAGGAATTGGCGACATTGAAAACCGTTCGGTCCACTTTCGTTTCCACGGTTGGTTTTTTGGCAATTACCGTAACTTCTGCAATCTCTTTGGTTTTGGTGGAATCTGTTTTGGTTTCCTGAGCGAAAACGATAGTTGTCGATAAAAGCAGGACGGAAACGGTAAATTTCTTCATAAATGCGATGATTGGAATAATAAGACAATAGAATCTGACATTTTGTTACATAAAATTCTAATAAATTTTATAACTAATAATTTAGTGATACAAATTAAAAACAATTATTTTAATTATACAACAATTTTTATAGTGATATTTCTTTTGAGAATAATTTTAATGAAATGAAAAACTGTTAATTTCAACACTGAACCATTGAACTACTTAACCATTTAACCACTCAAATACTTCCCTCCAAAACCTTATCTTTGCAAAATGGAAAAACTCACTTTTGCCGATTTTGATTTGCCGGAAAAAATCCTCGATGTTCTTGCGGATTCCAATCTTTTTGAACCGACGCCGATTCAGGAAAAGTCTCTGAAACCAATACTTTCAGGTCGCAACGTGATGGGAATTGCGCAAACCGGTACCGGGAAAACTTTGGCGTACCTTCTTCCCGTCCTGAAAAACTGGAAGTACAACAAAAGTGGAAATCCGACTGTGCTGATTCTTGTTCCGACACGCGAACTCGTGGTGCAGGTTACCGAAATCCTTGAGAATTTAACCCAAAATCTTACCGCGAGAGTCATTGGGATTTATGGCGGAAAAAACATCAACACGCAGAAACTGCTGTTTAACGACGGTTGCGATATTTTGGTCGGAACTCCGGGAAGAGTGATGGATTTGGCGATTGACAACGCGGTTTCTTTACGGGAGGTCCAGAAACTCATCATCGACGAGTTCGACGAGATGCTGAACTTGGGATTCCGTCCGCAACTGACGCATATTTTCGAGATGATGAAGGAGAAGCGCCAGAACATCCTTTTTTCTGCAACGATGACCGAAGCGGTTGACGCAATGCTCGACGAGTATTTTGCAAATCCAGTGGAAATTTCTTTGGCGAAATCGGGAACGCCGCTCGAGAAAATTGAACAGATCGGCTATAAGGTTGAAAACTTCAACACCAAGATCAACCTTCTTGAACATCTTCTTAAAACGGAAACCGATTTCTCGAAAGTGCTGATTTTCTGCAACAATAAGAAACACGCCGATTATCTTTTTACCAAAATCGATGAGCTTTTTCCAGGTGAATTCGATGTGATCCATTCCAACAAATCGCAGAATTACCGCCTGAACGCGATGCGCAAATTCGAATCGGAAGAAATCCGCGGACTGATTACCACCGACATAATGGCGAGAGGACTCGATATTTCGAATATTACGCACGTCATTAATTTTGAAATTCCCGAAGTTCCCGAACAGTACATTCACCGAATAGGAAGAACCGGAAGAGCTGATAAGGACGGAACTGCAGTTGCTTTCATCACCAAAAAAGAAGAATCACAGCTTTTGGATATCGAGCTTTTGATGGATAAGGAATTGGAGATTCTTGCATTTCCTGAAGGAGTAAAAATCAACCCGGTGAAAATCGCTTCCGAGAAAGAGGAGGTGAAGATGAAAAATGCACACACCGTAAAACTCGAAGAAGGAGGCGGCGCTTTCCACGAGAAAAAAGACAAGAACAAAAAGGAAAACTGGGGCGGTCCGCACAAAAGAAAACCTGCAAATAAAGTCGGAGCAAACCGCGCTCAACAGAAAGCCAAATCGAAGGCGAAGCGGAAGAAGTAAGAAATCTTTCTTGCTCCAATTCTATTGGAATTTTAGTGAATGTCTCATTTTCTCACAAAAAAATCATTCAGTTCGCTCGTTGAACACTCTGGTTTTGTCTCTTGTCGTTCAAAATTTCAGCTCGTTTCGGCAAATGATTGAGGAGATTTTCGACTGCCTCGTTTTCTTCTTTTATGGACTTGAAAACGGGTTTAGCTTTTTTTGTGTTTTTTCCGTCAACAATTTTTGCGCCGGTAAGTTCCCCCACCGTAAGAACTCCTGTGTTACTTTTTCGCTTAGATCTCGTTTTGCGGCTTCCGATATCTCTTAACTCATAATAGATTTGGTTTCCTGTGGTAATATCGGTCGCAACCAGTTGGTATTGATCAGATGCATTACGGGAAAGCTCATAATACAGCGTTTGAGGCACACGCGGTAACTGAAAAAATGTAATAAAACTGTTCTCAAACCATTGAAAATGTTGATCGGGAGAAAGAATTACCACGTCTTCAACAGATTCGGTCTCATCAGCGGACTTATTGCCTGAACTGATGTTGGCGAAAAATTCCCTTAATTCCGACTGAATCTGAACAGGCGCAAAATATACGGTGTTTTTTGAGCTGTACAAGTCTTCGTCTGCACCGTCAAAATATTCGTAGAAAACACCTTGATAATGTACTTTTTGTATGTCCCAGGTTTTGCCGATTTTTTTTGTTTTTTGCGGAAAAAACATACTTCCCAAAATGAAGAACAAAAGAATAGATGATTTTTTCATAGTCAATTTTTTAGGATAACTAAAATTAATGAAAAATTTTCTAAGAAGATCCAAAAATTATTAAAAATGCTAATTTTCTTTCGACTATTTAAATCAGGCAGTGTTAAAAATTCATATGCAACACGAAGAACTGAGGAATTATTAGGTAGGAGAAATCGTTTCTAATTGCCTATTTAGCAATAGTTATTTCTTGATTATTTTTACGATTTTCTCATCATTTATTTTCACAAAATAATTTCCTGCAGGTAAGTATTTTACATTGATTTCTAGGGTTTTGTTACCCTGTTCAATCGTTTGGATTACCATCTTACCGCTGCTGTCATAGATTTTGATCAGTGAAACCTCACCAAGATTCCCGATTTTCAGAACGTCATCTACCGGATTTGGAAATATTTTTAGTTTATCTTTTGGTATGTCGTTGATTGACAGAATTCCTGCCCAGTAATAAATTTGATTCCCGGTAGAAGGTTCTGTCAGGATCAAGTTGTATTCGTAACCGTCCTGTGTGATGGTGTAATCAAAAACTTTCGGGTTTCCCGTAATCTCCAACACGGATCGGTATGCACTTTCAAATGTGTCAAATGGCCCATCTTGACACTGAGCAAGCGTTCCACCAGTTTGGTACACTGAAATTTGGGAATCGGTCACTGAAATCTGACTCATTATGGTGTTGTAAAGTTTGGTAGATAAGGAAGTACTGGCGAAAGCTGCAGAATTGTTGTTTCCACATAAAGAGGATGGAACGTAATTATGAAACTCGTTATTGTATTTTACTTTGGTTACCTTCCATTGTGGCATAAAGAGAAGCTGGTTCTGTGAAAAAACAAAAATCCCGCATAAAATAAATAGAGAAAGTAGCGTTTTTTTCATGATTAATAGCTTTAAAAGATTTTCGTTAAAATTACAAAAACTTTGGAGGTGTTTCCAAAGTTTTTGATTTTTGTCGCTGAATTGAGAATTCTTAGTGATTTATTAATAACTCATCTCCACGATTTTGTACACATCCTGTGGCGACAGTTTTTTGTATTCACCCAAACCGAGCCATTTTCTTTCGGTAAATGCTTCCTCGATTTTTTCGGCAGTTCCGCGATAATCTTCGGTGTACTGCGAAAGTTTAGTGTCGATTCCCAAGCTGTGGAAAAACTCCTCGAGTTTCACAATTCCTTTTTCCGCCTTTTCCTCAACCGAACCTTCGGTGATGTTCCAAACCCTTTCTGCGTACTGCGCGAGTTTTCCTTTCTTCGTTTCAAAATTATAACGGTAATGCGAAGGCGCAATCACCGCCAAAGTTCGCGCGTGATCGATGCCGAAACGTGCGGTCAGTTCGTGTCCGATCGCGTGTACCGCCCAATCGGTGAGCACGCCTTTGGAAACGAGTCCGTTCAGCGCCATCGTGCAGCACCACATAAAGTTGGAGGCAGCGTCATAATCGAATTCTTCAGCAAGCACTTTCGGCGCAACTTCCTGCAGCGTTTGCAGAATACTTTCCATCATTCTTTCCTGCAAAGTTGCGGAAGTAGGGAAAGTCATATACTGCTCCAAAACATGGGAATAAGCATCTGCGATTCCGTTGGCAATCTGCTTTTTCGGAATGGATCGGATTACTTCAGGATCAAGGATGGAAAACTGCGGAAACAAACCGGGACCGCCCGTAGAAAGTTTCTCGTTGGTTCCCCTTCTGGAAACTACATATCCCGAATTCATCTCGGAACCTGTCGCAGGAAGCGTGAGTACCGTGGCAAAAGGAATTCCTTCTCCCTCCATTGTTCTGACTGGTTTTTTCAGGATTTCCCATTTGTCTTCTCCCGAATAATTTGCCGCAGCGGAAAGAAATTTCGTTCCGTCGATTACAGAACCTCCACCGACTGCAAGCAGGTAATTGATGTTGTTATCTTTAATGACTTTCAGCGCATCCATCAAAACATCATATTCAGGATTTGCGGGAATACCGCCGAATTCCGTAACCTCAAAACCTTGGAGCGCCGCTTTAACCTGGTCGTAAACTCCGTTCTTCATAATGCTTCCGCCACCGTACAGAAGCAGGATTTTGGCGTCATTCGGGATTTCTTTAGACAGTTTGTGGATTTCTCCTTTACCGAAAATAATCTTGGTTGGGTTTTTAAATTCGAAGTTGAGCATTGTAAAAATCTTTTCTTCAAATTTACGAAAAAAAGAGCGCCCGAAGAGTTTGAAGTCTTAGATATCAGATTTCAGATTAAAAGTTTCGAGTTCCAAGTTTACTACCACAATTTCTTTATTTTTTTATTTGGGTTCGTGAATGCTTCGCATTTCAGGTTTCACGAAGAGAATCGGAACAGAGATTTAAAGACTGTCTAAATTTCAAAATAAGCCTAAATTTGATTACCCCGACCCTAAAAGGAGCAAATTCAGGTTTATTTTGAAGGAAATTTTCCGCCCATTAGGGACGGGGTAAAGAAAATTTCCGAAATGATATATTTTTTCGAATGTAATTTAAACAAGCTCTTAGTTCGTAAACAAAAAAAGGCATCACAAAATGTAATGCCTTTAATTCTATTCAAAGTTCGTCTTCGGTCTTCGGTCTTCGGTCTTCCGACTTCAAACTTGGTACCTTGTACTTCGTACTTTTTAATATCTGTAGTATTCCGGTTTATACGGTCCTTCAACCTCCACGCCGATGTATTTTGCTTGCTCATCTGAAAGTGTTTCCAATTCCACACCGATTTTTTTCAGGTGGAGCATCGCTACTTTTTCATCCAGCTTTTTAGGAAGCATATACACTTTGTTTTCGTAAGCATCGGAATTCGTCCAAAGTTCGATCTGCGCCAAAGTTTGGTTGGAGAATGAGTTACTCATTACGAAACTTGGGTGACCGGTTGCACAACCAAGGTTTACCAAACGTCCTTCAGCAAGGATGATGATGTCTTTTCCATCAACATTGTAAATGTCAACCTGTGGTTTTACGGTAGATTTTGTAGCACCGTAGTTTGCGTTTAACCAAGCCATATCGATTTCGTTGTCGAAGTGTCCGATGTTGCAAACGATAGTTTTGTCCTTCATTTTTTTGAAGTGCTCACCGCGAACGATATTGAAATTTCCGGTGGTGGTGATTACGATATCTGCAGTTTCGATCACGTTTTCCAGTTTCTTTACTTCGTAACCTTCCATTGCAGCTTGAAGTGCACAGATTGGATCGATTTCAGTAACGGTAACGATTGAGCCCGCTCCTCGGAAAGAGGCCGCAGTTCCTTTACCCACGTCTCCGTATCCGCAAACTACCACTCTTTTTCCTGCAAGCATCACGTCGGTTGCTCTTCTGATCGCATCTACAGCAGATTCTCTACAACCGTATTTGTTGTCGAATTTAGATTTGGTTACCGAATCGTTTACGTTGATTGCAGGCATTACCAAAGTTCCGTTCGCCATTCTTTCATAAAGACGGTGAACTCCCGTTGTCGTCTCTTCGGAAAGTCCTTTGATGTCTTTAGTCAGTTCAGGATATCTGTCGAAAACCATATTGGTCAAATCTCCACCATCGTCCAAAATCATGTTTAATGGCTTTCTGTCTTCACCGAAGAAAAGTGTTTGCTCGATACACCAATCGAATTCTTCCTCGTTCATTCCTTTCCATGCATAAACGGGGATTCCTGCTGCCGCAATAGCCGCTGCTGCATGATCCTGTGTCGAGAAAATATTGCAGGAAGACCAGGTAACATCAGCTCCCAATGCAACCAAAGTTTCAATTAAAACCGCAGTTTGGATCGTCATGTGGAGACATCCGGCGATTCTTGCGCCTTTCAACGGTTGCGACGGACCGTATTCTTCACGGATCGCCATCAAACCGGGCATTTCTGCTTCGGCAAGTTCAATTTCTTTTCGTCCCCACTCAGCGAGGGAAATATCCTTAACTTTGTAAGGAACGTATTGTGTTGTAGTTTCCATCTAATTGAAAAAATTTTTGCAAATTTACGAACTAATTTTCCGCCCACAAAATATGCCGCTGTACCGAGATTTCTCTGACCAAAAAGCCAAAATCCTGCTCTGGAAGTACGATGAGAGCGAGGAACTGGATCAGAAACATCTTGTGGAGGAAGAGAATTACGACAAGATTAAGGATTATCATCCCACAAAGTTGAAAGAACTTCTGCTGGTGCGGAAAATCCTGAAATCGGTTTTGCCCGATCACAAGATTCTTTACGATGACCGAACTCCGGTTCTCTTTCCCAACGACTACGAGATTTCGATCACACATTCTTTTCCATACGCAGCTTTGGCGATTTCTGAACATAAAATCGGCATCGACATCGAACCTTTTAATCCCAAAATTCTAAGGGTTAAAGACAAATTCCTTTATCCCGAAGAAGCGGAGTTTATCGAAAAAAATAAGGAAGTCGCCTATCTGACCGTGATTTGGTCGCTGAAGGAAAGCTTGTACAAAATCCACCATTCCAATTACTGGTCGCTGAAGAAGCATTACGAAGTAAAACCGTTCGATCTGGATTTCCCGTACAATATTATGTGCCGCGTTCACGACGATAAAGTGTCGGATTTATTCAAAGCCAGGGTGGAGTTTTTTGATAATTATTGCTTTACAATTGTCAACTAAGAAAGTTTGAAGTTTGGGGTTTGAGGTTTCGAGTTTCGAGTTTCAGGTTCCAAGTTTACTCACACAATTTTTTTTATTTTTTCATTTGAGTTCGTGAATGCTTCGCATTTCAAGTTTCAGGAGTAGCGTTCGAAATTTCATAATTTACTTAAATTGGAACTACATGCTGATTGCTGAATGCTGAATGCTGACTGACGAAAGCCGATTGCTACATTGCTACATTGCTACATAGCCAAATCCGCCATCAGTTTCTCGGCAACACGTCGTTGTTCTTTCGCCACATCGTAGATGAGTTCCAGGATTTCGGTGAGGTTTTTTAACTCTGTCAAATGAGTGATTCTATTCGGATCGCGTCGGTTCACAATATCTGATTCGCCGATTTCCCGCTTTCTTTTTTCGAGGAGTTTTTCTACGGAATCTTCAGGAGTGATGCTGCTTTCGATGGCGATTTCCTTGCCCGGTTCTTCCTGATTTAGAAGAAGATCGGTGCGTAAAAGTTCGGCGGTAATTTTCTTGTTCCATCCATCGATGTCGATTTCAGGATAATCTGACGCGGACTTTTGATATTGTGAAAATGAGGCGGTATATGCGGTGATCAAATGCGCAGTATTGACGAACTGATGCACTTTCTGCAACCTTTTCTGCTGGTTCTTGGGATCGGAAATCATCCGCTGGAAATTGTCGGAAAGATTCGCCAAATCGATGACGGCATCTTTTCTTTTCAGTTTGTAGTCCTGGATTCCGATGTTTTGATTTTTAAAGTAAGCCATTACCGCCTCGAAATATTTCAGGTTGCTGTGTGCAGATTTCTTCATAAATACAATGTTCTGCGTATGTTCCCAAACCGGAAGAACAAAATAGGAAACCGCAAACGCGACCACCCCCGCAATCGCAGTGTCGAGGATTCTGTCCTTAAAGATAAGGTTTACATTTCCCGGATTCAGAAAGTTGAAACTAAGGAAAATATAAACGGTCATAAACAACACGGCCCAGAAATACTGCCACTTTAAAAAGCTGAAACACAGGATCATACTGAAAAGCAAAATGAGCAGAAGCGCAGTATTATTATGGATGAAGAAAAGCAGCGCATACGCCAAAACCGCACCGGTCACGGTTCCGTACAAGCGCAGAAGATTCCGGTGTTTGGTGGTGGAATAGGCAGGTTTCAGAATTGCGGTGATGGTGATGAGAATCCAATACGAATGTCCGATTCCCAAAAAGTGAAGTTTGGAAATCAAATAACCGATTAACAACGCCACTGTAATTCGGATGGAATGACGGAAATGCGATGACTTGAGTGAAAGGTTGTCGCGAATGACTTTTCGGTTGAGCTTTTCTTCGCTGGGAAGAAATTTCTTGTAATCCAAACCGGTGGATAAGCTCTTGGCAAGCTTGATGTCCTGCGAAAAAACTTTGTAGATGGTTTTTACTTCGTCGGTAATGTCGGTGATGCGGTTCAGAATCAGCCGAAGAATCATAAAGTTTTCGAGCGTTTCCGGAGAAAGTTTTGCATTCCGCAAATCGAAATACTGATCGTAAACCAGACCAATTTCGTCCTCGATATTGTTGATCGGCTTCGCTTTGTTCCCGCTTTGCAAAGCAATTCCGATATTGCTCAGTTCGTCGGAAATTTTGACGAGGTATTCGCCGACAAATTGTAGAAATCCCGAATCGCCGAAGCTTTCCTGAATTTTCCGGTAGTCGCTTTCGGAGGTCATCAGTTTTTCGTGCAGGTCGATGGAATTCAGGAACATCAACATCAGCAAGCGGCTCGTTGTAGTCGATTCATTGACAATTTTCCTCGTCTTGAAAACAGTTTCCCGCGTTTCTTCCTGAAGGTTTTTAATCTTGATTTGCTGCGCGATCACTTGTCTTTGCAGGGTTTCGAAATCTGGGTTTTCGAGGTAGAACTTAGATTTGGTTTTCAGGTAATTGGCAAGTTCGATATAGTTTTCGCCAATCATCTGCGACGCCAATTTGTAGGGCTGAATTCGCGAAACCACCAGAAAAACGAGTACAAACCACAAACAACCCGCAAAGAAAATGAGTACACTCTTGGCAATATTGCTTCCGGTGAGATGACCGTCAATAAAGATTCCCAGTACAACCAGCGAGAGCGAACCCACCGCTGCGAGACGCTGCCCATAAATCCCGATCATCGAAAAGAAGATTCCAAAGAAGATAATTTCAACATAAATCAATGGCGGAAAATCCTTCAGCAAACTCGCAATCGCCGCGACCACCGCAAAACTCACCACGGCGAGAATCAGTGAATTTCTTCTCCTGATAAACGGTCCCGGTTGATCGGTAAGTCCCACGAAACTGGTTCCCAAAGGAAAAAGGAAAAACTCCTTGAGCAAACCGAAATGTGCCAAAATAATACTGGGAACCACGATCGCCAAAGTAATCCTCACCGCCGAATTGATGTACTGGCTCGTCGCGTATTTCTTGAGTTCGGTGGCGTAATTCATTACCACAAATTTAATTCTTTAGTCTATAAAAAAAGCCCCGAAAATCGGGACTTTGTTATTTGTAAAATTTCTTTTAGTAATCCTGTGCATTCGAAGATTCTTCCCCAATATTCCAGGTGAGTCCAAATCTTAACGTATTGTCCAGTGCAGAATTCACTTTAGAAGTGTTGATGAGGTAAGAAAGATCCAAACCAAATGATTGATATTTTAATCCAACACCAACGGTAGCGTACTGTCTTCCTCCTTGTTCAGGACTTTCGTGGAAGAAACCACCTCTAACTGCAAATGCATTGTCGTATTCATATTCCAAAGCACCGCTGTACATTAAGCTTTTTGGATTACTGAACGATTTTCCGATTCCCGACATCACGCCTACGTTTGGCACGTTTCCAGTTTCATCCGGACCTGGAACAAGAAGTTTGGATGCTTCCAGATTGATACCAACTCTGTTCAGATCATCGATGAACAAATCGTAACCGGCACCTAATCTCGCCATTGTAGGAAGATAAGATCTTGATTCTTCATCACCGGTGTAATCCAAACGAGGACCTAAGTTTTGAACTGCAAATCCCGCTCTCGCTCTTCCTTCGTATTCACCGAAACTCTGGTGTTTTGGTGATTGGAAATAACCAGATACGTCAACCGCAAAACTGTTTGCCGGCTTTAGTGTATTGTCACTTCCAAATCCTCCGGACAAGTCGGATCTAATGTATCGACCGGTTACAGCCATAGAGTAGGTATCGGAAAGTTTGAGTCCGTAAGCAACATCGATTGAAAATTCGTTGGGTTTTGCTGTACCCATTTGTACCACTTCCGTACCAACAAGGTTTGTAAGATCTACTGAACCCATATTGAAGTAGTAGATGCTCGCAGAAATCGTCGATCTTTCCTCGTCACCCAAAAATCTGTGATAAGCTCCATACAAAAGAAAAACGTCGTTGGTGAGTTTACTCATATAAGGAGTATAGTTAATACCTACTGCGGAAGTGGTTTTGCTGAAAGGGTATTTCGCAGCATTCCAGAATTGCGAAAAAGCGTCAGTTGTTGTTACAACTCCTTGGTCACCCATACCTCCGGCTCTCGCGTCTGGTGAAATTCTCAAGAAAGGAGCTCCTGTAAGTACCGGCCGAATGTTTCCAATCTGCGAATAAGCAACCATACTTACTCCTAAACCTAATCCTACAAAGAGTTTTTTAGTCAATGTCATAAAGTCAATTTTTTTCGTTTATATATTGTTATCTTAATAAAACCATTTTTTCTACTGCTGTTGCAGTGCCTTTACATTTGTCTTGGTTTTGGCTTTTTGCAAAGATTTTAAAAATGTAAGTTCCTTTGCCTACCGCGTCTCCAAAATCATCTTTTCCGTCCCACTCAATTGCTGTTCTCGGTGTTCTGTACCCTTGAAGGAACGGTTCGTTGGAAACAGTGGTCGAGATCGTTCTAACCAGTTTTCCGGTAATGGTGTAGATCTGCACGTTTACATCCAAAATATCGTCGCAATTATGCTCAAACTGCACATAAGTCTTATTGGTAAAAGGATTTGGCCAGTTCAGCAATTTATTTACCTCCAAGTTTTTGTTCGTTTCATCCTTAACTACAAAGTTTAACGTGGCAGTTGTAGAATTATTGTTAATGTCCCAAACCTTAAAGGTCAACTGGTGCGGTCCTGGCGAAAGATTTCTGAAAGGGTAGGTTACATTTCCTTTCTGATAATCGGCCAAATTTGGATTGGTACAGCCATTACCTTCTCCCGAGAAAAAGAAATCATTAAGTACGGCAGTATTGATAATTTGACCATCAAGAACTACGGTTATATCATGTCCGATTCCCGAACCGGTGGAGTTTATCCCATGGTCGTCTGTAACACATGCTAAAAGCATCGGGTTTTGATCTGTAATACCACCATCGGCAAAGTTGGTGTTATTCATAAATAGACTTACGGTAGGAGGTTGGGTATCATTAATGCCATCTGGATTGATTCCTCCGATTACCTGGGTTTGGTTGTTAAAAACGTCGAAAGATTTATTATCTGCATAAACCAATATTCTTCCATTTCCATTTTCATAGTTAATGTCTTTAGGAACATAGAACTCAACAGTGAACACGCCATTTGTAGCAGTTCCGGATGATTTTACAATTGCGCTTCCTTCTTCAGTATAATTTAGGACTGGAGTCATTTTGGGATCCTGGTCGTTGTTTAGCGTTTTTTTGTTCAGGCGTTTATCAAAAATATTCACTGCAACCCGTCCATTGAAGGTATTGTCAAGGGTACCGTCCGGTTTGTTGATGTGGCCTTTAACTTTTACAAAATCCAGTGCACGCAATTGTCCGGGAACCGGTGATTCTATTTGATCGACAACAAGATATCGTTTTGGTCGGCTCAATTTAGTGGCGGGATCACCAAGGAAATTAATCTTCAGGTGATCCGCTTGAGGTCCTGCTTCAATTTTTGCCTTTAAAAATGAATCGCCCATATTGATAAAATCATCATTCACAAGCTCGAACAAGTGTTTGGTGAAAATGGTGGTAAAACTTCTACCGTATCCCACACCGATTGCTCGGCTGGATGTAATCATTGTTGAAGCTCCTCCCTGTTTGGATTTTATTACCTGTTCGCCGGCAGAGAATGTTCCCGGTTCGTCCCAAAGTGTAAATTCACAGGTAATGGTAGAAATGAGTGGGAATCTGGAGAACACCCCATTGAAATTATTAAAATTCTGAATCATACCGATAGTGAGAACCCTTTCCTGTGCCCAACCGTTGATACCGCCATGACCGAAATAAAACATATAGAGACTGTTGCCCACATCATTTGCAATGGCCTGGTTTACCTGCGGATAACGCTGTCCTCCAGCTGAAGTCTGCGCAGCAAAAGAGTCTAAATACAGTTTTCGGATATTATATTCCGGCTTTTTATTGACAAAGTTTTGCGGCGGGGTATTGGGGAACGGAGATCCGGTTTCCATCTCTGCCTTAATCAGAGCGTTGTTCATAGTGTTATGAAACGGGTCTCCACCGTCGTAGTCGTCATCCACCACGAAATCCATTTTCATACGCCATTCACCAAAAGGTGTTGACTGCCCTGGAAGAGCATTGTTGTATGCAAGGGTTTTATCGACAAGAAGTTTGGCCTCGCTTATGTTTTCGGCAGGTAACCTCCCAATCGGTAAATCGGGAAGTCGGCTGTAAACCGTAGTAATCGGGGAAATTGGATTCGTGGGAATGGCTTGTTGCGAGGTCATCACATAATAATCGTCCGTCACGAAAGAATCAGCGTAGTTGCTGCTTTCTTCACTTTCGTAACTCGGTATTATGTCGGAGTTGGGGTGATTTTTACCTTTGTAGTCATAAGAAGTGTCTCCCAGAATCAATGCATATTTCAAAGTGCCTTTTGGCGTGTTGAGCTTCGTAATGAAATCACGGATTGCGGTAATGTCTTTTCCTCCACTGCTGTATTCGTTGTAAATTTTATTTACATCTACAACTGCCACATTATACTTGTTTTGATAATAATCTGCAAGACGCTGTGCCTGACTCATCATTTCGGGAACGGTAATCATCACGTAACCTATATTCTGAAGTCCCGCTAAATCCTGATTCTGAATTTTTCCCACAAAAGAAGGAGAAAATGCCTCACTGCTTTTGAATGCCACAAACTCGTTTACGAAAGTATTGCTGTCTGCAGTGTAACCGAAAAGAAAGTTCGAATTATTTCCGGATTTATTAACCATTTTCTTGGCATTGGTGATGTCGGAAACTTCCCAAACCTGTTCTGCGGAAGCTGCTTCAGACAAATTAAAACTATAACTGCTTCCGCTTCCTTCCTGAATCTCGTAGCTTCTGAAATTCATCTGAGTATTGTTGAATTTCAGGTCTTCTTTGTATTGAACTTCAGCATAGTCAAAATAAAATTTTCCGTTTGGATTTGCGGAGGTATTTGGATCATAGTTAAAACTTATCTGATTTCCCTGCTGATTCGTTAGAAAATTGGTGTAAACTAATGAAACATAATCTCTTTTGTCGTCAATTGGAATACTTAAGTTGACCGGATTAGTGTTGTTAATATTGATGGATACCTTATTTCCCTGACTTAAATATCCTATTACTCGGGACCGGTAGCGGATCACATCTGATGGCTGCATTGGTGACCTGGTCGTGAAAGTAACTGTCTTAGTTTGGTTAAATGCATCACCTACCCAGTTTCTACCGATCTTCATCAGGTTAAATTTTTCCTCGTTGATGAATTGGTACTCATCATATCTCGTGATTGGATTTGATGTCGCAGTTCGGTCACTTTCGATAACTCTTTTTCCCGGGCCTAAATCAAAATTGATGAAATAATAGGCGAAATCTTCATAAATGTTAATATAGTTACCCGACTGATCGGAACGGGTTTCAAATCTCCGATTACCGGTTCCGTTGTCGTAGGTTTTATAAACATTGAATCCGTTTGGTCCCTGTGCATAAAAAATTGCGTAATCTTCCTCGTTCCACACCCCGTCATTTTCACCCACTACTTGTATTGCGTTTTCCTGTAATGCGGGGAATCTGAAATCTCTGTTATGCTCTGGAAGCATTAATCCTCCGTTTCCGTAAATTCTGAAGTTTTTCGGATTAACACTTGAAGGATTGATCCCGTTGCTTCGCAAGAAATCTGAAGTAATCTTGAAGATTCCCGATTTGTCAACTTTAATCTTATAGAAATTACCTGTCTTCAGCGGATTTTCTGTAGTTGCAGTTCGCGAAGTACTCACGACGGAGCTCGTCGAAGCGGGCTTTTCATCTGCCAAACCGAAGGAAACTAGGCGGTAAACAACGCCTTTCTCATATTTCAGTGCGGCTACCCTTATATTGGTCGTGTTTTCGTTGGAATATGGGTTAGTATAATAGGTAACCTCGCCATAGTCACTTTTGGGCAGCTGATGGATGTTGATTTCATACAGGTTTTTGGCTTCCACTTTTTCCCAGGAATAATTGACCACCTTCTTATTTCCTGAATTTTTTTCGGTTGCCCTGTAATAGATTCCGCCTTCCTCAAAGGTGAAACCGCTGTTCTTGAAAAACGGCAGTGTGATTCTGTAGCTACCAAAATCCTGCACTGTGCTGCCTTCCCACTCAATTTTGGTGGTTTGTGAAAAGGAAAGCATGAAAAAGAGGTTAATAAAAACAAGAGTTAAAATTCTTTTCATCGGATAAAAATTTCGCGGATACAAATTAAACGAAAAATAATAAATAATAATATGGTGCAATAAAATTAATTTGTTAACGTTTTCCAAAAAAATCAATATATAAATTTGATTTATTAGAGAATTTATTTTTTCTTTGTACTTTGTAAATATTTATATCAACTATGAATAAACTTAAGTTGTTTACACTATTGACGCTTGGCGCCTCAATTCTTCTCGTGAGTTGCGGTGGCGGAGGCACCAAAAATGGCGGCGGAACGAAGCGTTTTACCAGCAAAACTGGTTGGAAGCCAAATGACCAGAAAGGTTGGTTTTTTACCGGGAAGCAACAAAAACAGAAAGGATGGCCGGGAATGGTGTATGTAGAAGGTGGAACTTTCACAATGGGACTTGTGAAAGATGACGTGATGCACGACTGGAATAATACTCCCAGAAGAATGCAGGTAAGCTCATTCTTTATCGGTGAGACCGAAATAACAAACTATGAATACAGAGAGTACGTAACCTGGCTGAAATTTGTTTTTCCATCTTCAGACCCAAATTTCAAAGATATTTACACTGGTGCACTTCCTGATACGCTGGTTTGGAACAACAAGCTTTCGAGAAATGACTTTGCAGAAACTTACTTCAGAAGTCCGGAGTTTGATTATTATCCTGTAGTTGGGGTGTCTTGGCTTCAGGCATCAAGATATTGCGATTGGCTTACTGACAGAGCAAATGAAAAAGCGTTGATGGAACAAGGGGTAATCTCAAAGGATTTCTACTCCAATGATGCCAACAATCAGGGAGCGAATTCATTCAGCTTAGATAAATTTAAGGCAAATGATCCAGAAATCGAAGCTTATGTTAACAAACAACGTCTTCAGCAAAAAACCGGTATCAAAACCAGCAACCAAAGAATCGCTGCGGCAAACAGAAATGCAACTGCAGGAATCGTAGAGAAATTCCGACTCCCAACAGAAGTTGAATGGGAATTTGCTGCTCTCGGACTTCAAAAAGACCGGGAATATAACCTATACCAAAATAAAAAACCGGAAATTGAGACTCTGAAAGGTAAGAAAGGAAGACAGAGAGGAATGTACCTTGAAAACTTCAAACAGGGTAGAGGTGACTACTCAGGAGTTGCGGGCTGGAAAAATGACGGTTCTCCTACGACTTCAGATGTTAAACAATACCCATCCAACAACCTCGGTATTTACGGAATGTTTGGTAACGTAGCAGAATGGACTGCAGATGTTTACAGACCAATTATTGACGATGAAGCAAGTGACTTCAATTACTACCGCGGAAATGTGTCAAGAGAAGTGGTTAAGAATGCTGATGGTACCTTCAAGAAAATTGAAAAACCAACTTATGATACCTTAGCTGATGGAAGAGCTGTGTACAGAGGACTTCCTGGTCAGTACGAAAGAGTGATAGTAGCCGATAACAAAAATTTCAGAGACGGTGATTTCCAGTCCTCTCTTGATGCAGGTTATGGAAGAGGCGAAGACAGTACAACCGTAGATTACAACATGTACAACTCAAAACAGAAAAGATTTATCGTGGATGGAAACGGTAGGGTAATCCTCCAAAAAGATCCGCTATCCAGAACGACGAGAATTACAAACGAAGTTAGAGTAATCAAAGGTGGTTCTTGGCTGGACGGTGCTTACTGGCTGGATCCGGGACAAAGGAGATTCCGTGATGAGGGCAAATCTTTCGGATGGGTTGGCTTCCGTGTTGCACAGGATGCGAAATCTACCGGAAAAGGCAGAACGAAAAGATAATCAATCTAAAATATTTTCAAAATCCTTCTCACTTGCAGAAGGATTTTTTTATTTTTGAACCATGAATGCAGAAAGTTTCTATCCTTTGTTATTAAAGGGCTCAAAGGTAACCATCGACAGCAGGAAAATTGAAAACAACGATATATTCTTCGCCTTTTCGGGCGAGAATTTCAATGCTGCAACTTTGGCAGAAGAAGCCATCAATCAAGGCGCACTCGCAGTAATTGTGGAGCAGAAGGAATTTGAAAACACCGAAAGAAATATCTTTTATGTTCCCTCCACTCTTGATTTTCTGCAGCAGCTTGCAACGTTTCACCGTGAAAAGCTAAACATCCCAATTATTGCATTGACGGGAAGTAACGGAAAAACGACTACCAAAGAAATTATTCACGCCGTGCTTTCAGAGAAATATAAGGTACAGTACACTTTCGGAAATCTCAACAACCATATCGGAGTTCCTTTAACGCTGCTTTCCATAAAGCCGGAGCACGAAATCGCTGTTGTGGAAATGGGCGCAAATCATCAGAAGGAAATCGAAATGCTCTGCAAAATTGCAAAACCCAACATTGGTTATATCACCAATTTCGGGAAAGCGCATTTGGAAGGGTTTGGCGGATTTGAAGGAGTGATCAAAGGAAAATCTGAATTGTACGATTACTTGATGGGGAATTCCCAAACCATTCTCGTCAACGAAAATGATCCGATCCAGCTTGAAAAAACGGTGGATTATTCCAATAAAATTACCTTTGGTAAAGAGACTTCGGATTATTCTTTTGAAGAATTTTCCGACAATAATTTTGTGGGTCTGGTTCACGACGGAGAAATCGCTCAGTCGAAATTGACCGGTAATTATAATTTCACCAACCTTTGTGCGGCAGCTTCGCTGGGATTTCATTTTGGTTTAAACTTTAACGAAATCAAGAAAGCAATCAGTAATTATACGCCAACGAATATGCGTTCGCAGATTTTGGAAAAAAATGGCAAAACCTTCGTGCTCGATACTTACAACGCCAATCCAAGTTCGATGACGGAATCGCTAAAAAATTTCAGCAAATTTGAGGGTTCAAAAACCATCATTATCGGCGATATGTTGGAGTTGGGTGATGAATCTGAAAATGAACACCACAATATTTTGCAATTAGCCAATTCCCTAAATTTTGACGAAATTATTACCGTAGGCAAATTTTTCAAAGCAGTAAATTCAGAATCAGCTTCTTTCGCCAGTTCATCGGAACTCGCGGATTATCTGAAAGAAAAGAAAATTGATTCCAAAAACGTTCTGCTAAAAGCTTCCCGCGGAATCGCGCTCGAAAAAGTCTTGGATTTTATCAGTTAGAAAGATTCCCAATATTCGTTCAGAATCAGTTTGATATTTTCGAAAGTCGAAGGGAAAACTTCGTCCCTAATCTGCTGTTCGTTTTTCCATGATACCTGCGAAATTCCTTCCTCGGTTTGCGGTTTCGGAACTTCGTCACCTACCGAAGTCATTTTGAACCAGTACGTAGTTTTAAGGATTTTGTCGCCGTTTCGCTCGGTATAGATGTGGAAGGTGTTGTTCAGAAATTTCTCCACCATCAGGTTTTGGAGTCCCGTCTCTTCGCCCACTTCACGGATCGCGGCTTGCTGTTCGGATTCCCCTTTTTCAATTTTTCCTTTCGGCAGATCCCATTTTCCCAACCGGTGGATAAAGAGAACTTCGCCGTTTTTGTTGCTCACAACGCCGCCTGCAGCTTCTACCACTTTAAAAATATGGGTAAAATCTTCCCAGATATCGTCGATGTTTTCACCATACACATTAAGTTCCGGGCAGGAAGTGTTTTCCAGCAGATCCACTGCAATTTCCAAAGTTGCAAATCCCTCGAAACGTAATTTTTTTTCCATTTCTTCCGGGTATTTACTCAATGTTAATTTTTTTTCATTGACAAAAACTTTATACATTTGCAGCACTTTAATTTTACAAAAATATAAAAATGAATTTAGAAGGACGAAAAATCATTGTGAATAAATCAGTAGCGGAACTTGTAGAAATGCTGAATAAACCCGAAGACTACAAAACGCTGATGCCGGAGTCGCTGCAAAGTTTTGAGACCCGCGACAATGGTTTTAAGTTCAGCTTGAAGGGAATGCCGGAAATCGCACTGAAAATCGAGGAGGTTACAGACAGCCAAGTGGTGTTGAAATCCGCAAGCTCAAGTCTGGATTTCGCTTTGCGCGGAACAATGGCTCCGGTTAGTGATTCACAGACCGAAATTCAGCTGCTTTTCGACGGGAACTTCAATCCGTTTATCAAAATGATGGTAGAGAAGCCATTACAGAATTTCATCAATTCCTTGACCGACAATATCGAAAAATTGTAAGAGATTTTCTCAAAAATAACAAATCCCGGAACGATCAAAAGTTTCGGGATTTTTATTTGGGTTAAAGTTAATGGGTATAACTTGCGAACGCCTCTTCCAAACTGTCGTATTTGCCTTTAAATTCATCAATTGGCGAGTCCTGGATAATGTTTCCTTCGTGAATTAAGATCACTCTGGAACAAAGCGCCTCGACTTCCCGCATGATGTGCGTTGAAAGGATCACGGTTTTCTCTTTCCCAATTTCGCGGATCACGTTTCGGATTTCAATAATTTGGTTAGGATCGAGTCCGTTGGTTGGCTCGTCGAGAATCAATAAATCAGGTGAATGTAAAATCGCTTGAGCCAGACCTACACGCTGTTTGTATCCTTTCGAGAGTTGCGAGATTTTCTTGGATTTCTCTGGGGTAATTCCGACCAGCTCGATGACTTCGTCGATTCTCTCTTTCGGTATTTTGTGGATTTCTGCAACAAAGTTAAGATACTCTTTCACATACATATTCTGGTAAAGCGGATTGTTTTCCGGCAGGAAACCGATATTCTTCTTAGCTTCAATTTCGTTTTCCGAAATATTTTTGCCATTAAAGATGATTTCGCCTTCGTCAACTTTGATCACGCCGCATACCGACTTCATCAGGGTAGATTTTCCGGCACCGTTTGGTCCGAGCAGTCCGATAATTTCGTTATTAATAATTTCGATATTGACCTGGTTCAGCGCGGTTTGTTCACCGAATTTCTTAGTCAGATTGATAATTTGGAGGGACATGGTTCTATGGATTGAACTGCAAATGTACATTATTTGAAACAAAAAAAACCCCGCAATTGCGAGGTTTGGTGAGCGCGATAGGATTCGAACCTATGACCGTCTGCTTAGAAGGCAGATGCTCTATCCAGCTGAGCTACGCACCCATAATGGTAAAAAAAAATTCCCGAAGGAATTCTCAAAAAGTCGGGGCGGCAGGATTCGAACCTGCGACCTCCTGGTCCCAAACCAGGCGCGATGACCGGACTACGCTACGCCCCGAAAATTGTCCAAAGGTTGCGGAGGGTGTGGGATTCGAACCCACGCGACCCTTGCGGGTCGACAGTTTAGCAAACTGCTCCGTTAACCACTCCGGCAACCCTCCTTTGCAATTTTTATAAGAACTTCTTTTCTGTAATTGCGAGTGCAAATATAAAACAGTTTTCACTATTAACCAAAACTTTTTACTTAAATTTTTTCGTATTTTTGGGAGATTAAACACAATAACGATCGTACAATGCGTAAATCCTTATATTTCATCGGCTTAAGTTTTTTCATTATTTCCTGCGGATCCCAAAAGCCAGTTCAGGCGACCAACCCAAAAAGTAAAACGACGGTCACTAACGTAAAACCTGCACAGAATCTGACGGAACCAACAAAGCCACCCGTTCAACATATCGGAGAATACGATTTCTTCAAAACCAATATTTCTGATCCAACCAAAAATGACAATACGATAAGCTACGGGTCGATCGTTTCTGCAGCTCCCAGAGGTTACCACGTTGTAAAAACCTTTTTTCCAGCAGTGGCGCAAAATTTTAGACAGCGATATATTATTCTGCATTATACCGCACTTAATGACGAGAAATCGGTTTCAGTTTTGACGCAGCAGTCGGTGAGTTCGCATTATTTGGTGAATAACAAAAATGATAGCGAAATCTACCAACTGGTTGATGAAAACAAACGTTCTTATCACGCGGGAGTAAGCGCATGGCGAAACGACAAAATGCTGAATGACACATCGATCGGAATTGAGATTGTGAACGACGGCTATAAAACTGATGCTTCGGGAGCAAAAATCTTCCCCGATTTCGATAATCATCAAATAAAGAAAGTTGCTGCTTTGGTGAAAGATATTGCAACACGTTATATGATTCCTCCAACCAATATTTTGGCACATTCCGATATTGCTCCGACGAGAAAACAGGATCCGGGACCGAAATTTCCATGGAAGAAACTTTACGACGATTACCAAATCGGTATGTGGTACGACGAAGCTACCAAGCAAAATTTCTATGCTGCGGCTCAGCTTGAAGATTACACCTTGCAGATGACGGTTCCTTCGTTTGTGTTTAAGGTTCAGGCAGCTTTCAAGACTTTTGGATATGATCTGCAACCTTCAGGAATGGTGGACGACGCGACCAAGAAAACCATTGAGGCGTTCCAATACCATTTCCGACCGGAGAAATACGACGGCGTTGTGGATGCTGAAACCTGGGCGATTTTGCAGGCATTGAATCAAAAGTATCCCAACAAGTAGTCATAAATCACAGATTATCAGTTAAATTCGGGCGAACAAATCGTCCGTTTTTAGTATAGCCATTAATAAAGTCAATTTTAGAAATCCACTTTTTAATCTTATCTTTTCATCAAATTTATTTTATGGAAAATTTCAGAAATGAAAGCGATTTGCTGGGTACGCTGCAGGTTCCGGCAAATGCCTATTACGGAGTCCAGACTCAGCGTGCGATCGATAATTTCAAAATTTCAGGGCAGCATCTTTCGTCATACCCCCATTTTATTGCAGCATTGGGAATGGTCAAAAAAGCCGCCGCAAAAACCAATTACGAATTAGGAATGCTCGATGAGCAGCTTTACCTAAAAATTGCTGAAACCTGTGATGAACTGGTTGCAGGAAAACTTCACGGCGAATTCCCTATCGATATGATTCAGGGAGGTGCAGGAACTTCCGTTAATATGAATGCGAACGAGGTGATCGCAAACCGTGTTCTGGAAAAACTGGGCAAGGAAAAAGGCGATTATCAGTTTTGCTCGCCAAACGACCATATCAACCTTTCTCAGTCAACAAATGATGCTTACCCAACTTCGATCAAGATCGCGTTGCTGAATATGAATATTGAGCTGGTTGAAAAACTGAAGAAAATCGTTGCAGCGTTCCGCGAAAAAGGGAAGGAGTTTTCTAATGTGATCAAAATGGGAAGAACCCAGCTTCAGGACGCAGTTCCGATGACTTTGGGACAGGAGTTCGAAGCATATGCAGCCAATCTTGAAGAAGATATTTCCAAACTCAACGCCAACGCTAATCTTTTCGTAGAAATCAATATGGGTGCAACTGCGATTGGAACGGGTTTAAACGCACCGGTTGGTTACGCAGAATTGTGCGCCAAAAATTTAGCCCAGATCAGCGGATTTCCAATTGTTTCCGCACCTAATTTGGTCGAGGCAACTCCTGATACCGGTTCTTACGTCATCTATTCATCGGCAATGAAGCGACTTGCCGTGAAGCTTTCAAAAATCTGCAACGACCTCCGTTTGCTTTCATCAGGACCGAGAGCAGGATTCTTCGAAATCAATCTGCCACCGATGCAGCCAGGTTCTTCGATTATGCCCGGAAAAGTAAATCCTGTAATTCCAGAGGTGGTGAATCAGGTTTGCTATAAAGTGATTGGAAATGATTTGACGGTGACTTTCGCTTCCGAAGCGGGACAGCTTCAACTGAACGTGATGGAGCCGGTTCTTTCGCACGCCATCATGGAAAGTAATATTTTCCTCGGTAATGCGATCGACACATTACGTGAAAAATGTATTAAAGGAATCACTGCTAATAAAGACGTTTGCCTGAATATGGTGAAGAACAGCATCGGAATTGTTACCGCACTCAATCCGTACATCGGGTACAAAAATTCAACGGAAATTGCGAAGGAAGCTTTGGAAACCGGAAAAAGTGTTTACGATCTCGTTCTTGAAAAAGGCGTGCTTTCTCAGGAGAAACTCGACGAAATTCTTGATCCTGCAAATATGTTGAATCCACATCATTTTTAAAATAAAAAAATTGCTCACTCTAAAAGGAACTTAATGAAGAAAATTTTAACGACCATTACTTTAACCGCAACATTATTGATGACCAGCGCACAAAAATTTGAAACCAGACAAATTACCGACAAATCCGGCTATTCCTACGAAACCGTGGAAGGCGACAAAAACGGAGTTCGGATTTATACCTTAAAAAACGGATTGAAAGTGTACCTCGCCAAAAACGACGACGCTCCCAGAATCCAAACCTACATTCCGGTCAGAACGGGAAGCAACAACGATCCCGCCGACAACACTGGATTGGCTCACTATCTGGAACACATGATGTTCAAAGGAACCTCAAATCTCGCGTCCGGAAACTGGGCAAAAGAGAAACCGCTCTTAGACGAGATTTCGGAACTTTACGAGCAGCACAAAGCCGAGAAAGATCCTGAAAAGAAAAAAGCCATCTACAAAAAAATCGATGAGATTTCGCAGGAAGCGAGCAAGTACGCGATCGCAAACGAATACGACAAAGCGATTTCTTCTTTGGGAGCAACCGGAACCAACGCACACACCTGGCTTGATGAAACGGTTTATAAAAACAATATTCCCAATAACGAGCTTGAAAAATGGCTCAAAGTGGAGAAGGAGCGGTTTTCTGAACTTGTTCTGCGATTGTTCCACACTGAGCTTGAGGCGGTTTATGAAGAATTCAACCGTGCGCAGGATAATGACAGCCGACTTGTAAATTATGAGCTAATGGACGCGCTGTTTCCGAAACATCCGAACGGACAGCAAACCACGATCGGGAAGTCGGACCACCTGAAAAATCCTTCGATGGTGGCGATTCATAAATATTTCGACACCTATTACGTTCCCAACAATTACGCAATGGTTTTGGTAGGCGATCTGGATTTCGACAAGACCATCAAATTGGTGGATGAGTATTTTGGTGGATTCAAATTCAGCGAACTTCCAAAGAAAGAAACGATTACCGAAGAACCGATGACCAAGATTGTGGAGCGAACTGTGAAAAGTCCTTCCGCACCTCGACTTCAGTTAGCGTGGAGAACGGATTCCTACGGAACAAACGGAGCGCGTCTTGCAGATATGGTCGCCAATATTTTGACCAATTCGGGGGAATCTGGTTTGATCGACCTTAACATTAACCAAAAACAAAAAGCGTTGAGAGCATTTGCTTACGCTTCTCCATTCAAAAACTATGGAAATTTTTCGATGGTGATTGTTCCTAAAAACGACCAAAGTTTGGATGATGCCAAAAAACTTTTGCTCGAACAAATAGATTTGGTGAAGAAAGGCGACTTCCCGGACTGGTTGATTCCTTCGATTGTAAATGACATGAAGATTCAACGGATGAAGAGTTTCGAAACAGCTGATGGACTTGCTACAACGCTTTACCAAACCTATATCGGAAACCAATCTTGGGAAAATGAACTGAACGAACTTAACGAATATTCCAAAATCACCAAAGCCGATGTGGTGAAGTTTGCCAACGATTTCTTTAAAGATAATTATGTCGTTATTAAGAAAGAAAAAGGCGTGAACGACAAACTCGTGCGCGTTGAAAATCCAGGGATTACTCCTGTGAAAATTAATCGTGATGCACAATCGCCTTTCCTGAAAGAAGTGATGGGAATTACACCTGCCGAAATCAAACCGCAGTTTGTGGACTACGCGAAAGCCATTAAAACAGATAAAATCGGCGACAAGAAAGCCAGCTTTGTCAACAACAAGTACAACGATGTTGCGCAGGTTTTCTTTATCTATCCATTTGGTGGCGACCACGACAAGGAGCTCGGTTTGGCGACACAGGTTTTGCAGTATCTCGGAACCGACAAACTGACGCCGGAACAGCTGAAGCAGGAATTCTTCAAATTGGGAATTACCAACGATTTCAGAACCGCTCCTGATCAGCTGATCATTTCATTGACCGGACTTGAAGAAAATATGCCGAAAGGAATCGAGTTACTGAAAAACTGGATGCAGAATGCAAAACCGGACGAAAAAGTTTACATTGACTATGTTCAGACCATTCTTGAAAGCCGCGAAGTTGCCAAGAAGGACAAGAACAGGATTATGAACGCACTCTCTAACTACGCCAAATTTGGCAAAGATTCGAGAATGACGGATGTGGTTTCTAAAGACCGACTGAATTCCATTAAATCGGTGGAAATGACCCAGAAAATCCAGAACCTGTTGAAGATGCCGTACCAAATTTTCTTCTACGGAAACGATTTCGGAAAGTTCAAAAATTATGCAAAATCCTTTGTGGAAAAAGAAACGTTGAAAGTTCCGGCAAGAAAGATTTATCCCGAACCGGCAACCACGGGTAAAGTTTTCTTCACCAACTACGATATGGTGCAAACCGAAATGAGCAAGATTGGAAGAGGAAGCGACGTGAATACCGAAAACTTTGGAAAGATCAACGTTTTTAATGAATATTTTGGAAGAGGGCTATCTTCGATTGTTTTCCAGGAAATCCGCGAGAGTAAGAGTTTGGCGTACACTGCCTATGTTTCGTACGCCGCAAACAACGAGTTGAAACACCCGGATTATGTGACGACCTATATCGGAACTCAGGCGAACAAACTTCCGCAAGCAGTAAATGCAATGGATGAGTTAATGGCGAACCTTCCGCAAATTCCGGCGCAGTTTGAAAATGCGAGAAATTCAGCACTAAAGCAGATTGCTTCGCAAAGAATCACGAGAACCAATATCTTTTTCAGCCAGCTGAATCTGCAGAAACTGGGAATCAGCACCGACTTCAGAAAGAATATCTACTCACAGATTGAAAAGCTGACTTTGAAAGACCTCACCGATTACTACAATTCAACGATAAAGCCACTACAATACAACACCGCAATTATCGGGAAGAAAGAAAACCTCGATATGGACGCGATGAACAAGATGGGAACTTTCCATGAAGTGACGCTGGAAGAGATTTTCGGGTATTGATAATTGGGGAAATCCTAAAAAAAAGTGAAGTTTCGGCTTCACTTTTTTTGTCTGACTCACTTTTTCGAATTCTTCTCCTCAATCCATTTCCCCAGATATTTGGTGCTTTGAAGCGTATGGTGCTGCAAAACCTGACCGAGAAAATTGTGGGATCTGTGTTGCTCTAAATTTTCGGAAAGTTGATTCAAGACCAAAGAAAATTTAGGAAGATGATTTCCTGGATTGAATCGATTTTGAATAATTTCAAAACCGTTTGTTTGCTTTTCCTTCCACAGATTTTCATCTTGGTAAAGCAGTATCGATTTTTCAACAAAGTCATCATCTTCATCACAAATAAAGCCGTTCCAGGAAAGGTTTCCATTCATCGCTTCTGCACCGATCGATGAAGTAATATTAGGAATCCCAAATTCCATGCTTTCCAAAAGTTTGCCTTTAATTCCCGCTCCGAAAGGAATCGGCGCAAGCAGAACCTTGTAATCTGAAAAAACGGTTTCCTTTTTTTCTGCCCTTCCTTTGATGAGGAAGCCCTCTTTTTCATTGTGCAATTGCAGTGCTTTTTCAGAAACATACGCTCCGTAAATATGCAGTTCGGAATCTGGAAGTTTCCCGCGGATTTTTGGCCAGATTTTTTTTAGATTCAAAACTGTTTGCCAATTCGGTTCGTGCAGGAAATTGCCGATGCTCACGAAGTTTTTACGCTCCGTGAATGTTCTTTCCGAAGTTTTTGTTTCCCCAAACATAGGGAGATAGTGGAGGATTTTAGGGTCGATTCTGAATTGCTCGGTAAGCAATTGGAATTCAAATTCGGAGATGATTAAAGAAAGATCACACCTTAGAATGGACGCGATTTCTCTTTTAAAAATGTCATTCACCAAATCGGAATATTCGGTTGTTCTGTGTTGTTTAAAGCTCATTTCACGCGCTTTTCGCAGAAAATGCAAATCTTCGGTATCGAGGATTCTCACTGCATTTGGACAAATCTCGGAAACTTTCCAGCCAAACTGTTCCTCAGTAGTGAAACGGTCGAACATCACAGTGTGTGGATTGAGTTCTGCGATGAGTTGCTCGAAAGAGCTGTCGTTTAATTTTATGGAATAAATGTCGATTCCCTTGGATTTCAGATCAAAACTGTTTTCTGAAACCGCAGCTGCCGATAGAAACGAGATTCTGTAATTTTCGCTCAGAAAAAAATCGATGAGCTGAAGCATTCTTTGTCCTGCAGCGGTGGAATCTGGCTCTGGAAAGACGGTGCCGATGATGACGAGATGCTTCATGTTTCAAAAATAGAAAAAGTAAAGGAATTCCAATTTTGGTAATAATTATTTATGAATAAATTTTTAGGTTACATAAATGTAACGTATATTTGTTTGAAACTTCTAACATGGATAGCAAAGAATTGATCAGAATTTTGACCAGGGACAATCGGTCTTTAAAAGCGGTGAAAGGAAGTCACCATCATTTCAGCCATCCGGAAAAGAAAGGTAAAATTACTGTTCCGCATCCCAAAAAGGATTTATCAATTGGAACGGTTAATGCAATTTTAAAACAGGCAGGACTTAAATTGAAAGCAATGAAAAAAATTAAGGTTACGGTAAGAAAATCCAACGGAGAATATTTTGGAAACACCGAAAATATTGAAGGAATCGTCGTTTCTTCAGGATTTTCATTAGATGAATTGAAAGAGAATATGAAACAGGCGTTTCTTTTTCATTTGGAAGAATGTGAAAAAGATGGTGATACTGATTTCGTTGAGAAATATAAGAATGGAGTAGAGTTCGTCTATGAAATCGATTTAGCGGGTATCGGAAAACAATTACCGGAACTGAACTTCGCGGAGTTGAGCCGCAGATTGGGAATTAGTCCTGTAATGATGAGAAAATATGCGACCGGAAAAACCAAAGCTTCTGAAAAAAGACTTTCTGAAATTCAGAAAGGAATTCGGGAAATTGGTAAGGAGTTGTCCGAAATAAATCTGCTTTAATTCTGCAAAAAAAAACTTTGCAGCGTGTGCAAAGTTTCTTGTGAGCTCGACAGGATTCAAACCTGTAACCTTCTGAGCCGTAATCAGATGCGCTATTCAGTTGCGCCACGAGCCCCGATTTTTGGTTTGCAAATATAACACTTTTTTGCTTTCTTTGAGAAATGAAATCCTATTTTTTCGCATTTGTTGCATTTCTCCTCATCTTTTCCTGCAAGAAAGAAACCCCAAAAACAGTTACCGACTGGGAAAAAATCTCTGAAAATCTTCAGTTTATACAAAACGAAAACACCTTTGACCTGAAATCGGGAAAGTTTAATTATTCATTTCCAAAAGAAAAATTGCCGTTGCAGAAGGTCATGCTGCTGAATGCAAGTTTGGTCGGTTACTTTACTGAACTCGGTTTGGAAGAGAAAATCATCGGGATTTCAAGTCCGGAATATGTGTACTCGGAAAAAATTCATCAACTGATCGATCAAGGGAAAATTACCAATATCGGGAACGAACAAAAGTATAATGTCGAGAAAATCATCGCGCTGAAACCCGACGCAGTCTTTACCAATTACATCGCAAGCTTTGAAAACACCTATGAACTGCTCAAAAAAAACGGAATCGAAATTATCTTTCTTGATGAATTTTTGGAACAGAATCCTTTACAAAAATCAAAATACCTGATCGTTTTCGGGAAACTTTTTAATGAAGAAGAAAAGGCGGTTTCAAGATTTAATGAAATTGAGAAAAGCTACGATTCCTTAAAAACTTTAGCAAGGAAATCAGCGACAAAACCGATTGTCTTGACCAACGAAATTTACGGTAACCAGTGGTTTCTTCCCGGTGGGAAAACCAACTTCGCGCAGTTTGTAGCCGATGCGAATGCGCAATACATCAATTCAGAAAACGATGAAACGAAAGCGGTTCCCATGAGTTTCGAGGAAGTCTTCGTAAAAGCTGAAAAAGCGGAATTCTGGGTAAATGCGGGAAATCACAAAACCAAAAAGGAACTGTTGCAGATCAATCCCAATTACGCTAAGATGAATGTCTTTAACAAAGGAAAAATCTACACGGTCACAGGAAGGGAAAAGGGAAACGCGAACGATTATTTTGAAAGCGGAGTGGTGCGCGCAGATTTAATTTTGAAGGATTATGTAAAGATTTTCCATCCCGAACTTTTACCAAATTATGAATTGACTTATACGAAGGAACTTCATTGAGGTGGCGAGTTTCAGGTTTCAAGTTTACTCACAATTTGATTTATTTTTTTACTTGAGTTCGTGAATGCTTCGCATTTCAGGTTTCAGTTTTGAAGTTTCACTAAGTTACTTGATGAAAAAACTTAGGATTCTTGTCGGACAAAATTCCTATTTTTGCTGAATTATTACGTGTTTTGGATGGTTATCGAACAATTTCAAACCCAATCAAACATTTCAAACTATCTTCAGATGTGGAAGAAAATCAAAAAAATCATATATCTTATCGTCCTCGCCAATATTCTCTTTATTGTTTGGGGTAAGTTTTTCAATCCGCCCATCACCATTACGCAAATCGGCGGTTTGTTTGAATTTGGAAAGCTGAAAAGAGATTATGTTTCCTACGCCGAAATGGGCGACAATGTGAAAAAAGCGGTCATTGCCGCCGAAGACCAGACTTTTTTCGACCACAACGGATTTGACTACAAGGCAATCGAGAAAGCCGTAAAACACAACAATGCAGGAAAAAAACTTCGGGGCGGAAGTACGATTTCGCAGCAAACCGCAAAAAATATTTTTCTTTGGCAGGGAAGAAGCTGGATCAGAAAAGGTTTGGAGGCAGTTTACACCTTCATTATCGAGCTGATTTGGGGCAAAGACGTGATTCTTGAAAGATATCTGAACTCCATCGAAATGGGACGCGGCGTTTTTGGGGTTGAAGCGGCTTCGGAATATTATTTCAATAAACATTCGAAGGATTTGACCAAGAGTGAAGCTGCGTGGATTGCCACCATTTTGCCGAATCCCAAGAAATATGATCCCAAGAATCCGTCCGCTTATCTGAACAAAAAACACAGCTGGATCATGCGGCAGATGAACAATGTCAGTTTGAAATAATTTATCTTTGCGGTAACTATGGAGTTTAAGTTCCGAAATACCGAGGATTTCCGCAGTGTTTGTGTGAAGTATTTCAGTTTCAGAAATGAGACTGATTCCACCGAACCGATACGCAAACTGCTACCTGCAATCAGGAACGCATATTTTTCTGAATTTCTCGATTTTCTAAAAGAGAATCCCGAAATTACAGAAAACCTCTCTCAATATATTCATCAACTTTTTAAAGGTAAACCTTTCAACCTTTCGTTGACGGAGGCGAATATTCTTTCGGAAAATGCGTTCTATCCCGAGTTGAAGAAACGGCTTCTTGACAAATTTCTCCCGGCAATCGAGAATGAGCAAACCGTTTGGTATTTGGTCGATACGATTTCGGTGCGTCCGAAAAAAGACCTGGAATTTTTCCATAATCAGGATCAGGATCAGTTAGACGAGCTTTTCAGATTGCTGCGAATCGACCGCTTTATCGGTGAAAAATTTGTAAAAAAAGAACTGTATTTCTCGCTGAACATTTTGGCGTGGCGGGCTTTAGGAAACGCGCTCGATGTGGAAGTAGTAAATATGGCTCCGAATTATCGTAATCTTGACAACCCTTTTGTCGCGATGCAGAACGAGATCGATTCGCTAACCAAAGATTTTCAAAAGAACCCCGATTTTGTGCTCAGTTCAAAAGATCCGCACTATAAGCAGATCCGGATTTACCTGACCCAGTGTTTCACTTTCGTGGGCGAAGCTTTTAAGAATTCAAGCAAGTACGGTATTTCGGGTAAGATTAACCAGTTCCTGTTGAAAATTCGGCAGCAGCTTGCGAGGATTAATGATATTCTGGCGGTTTTGGTGATTGATAAAGAGGAAGATGCTCTGCAAAATTCCAAACAGTTGTTTTTCAATATTCTGGAGTATAAATCGCACAAGAACAATGTTGCGGAATTATTTTCTGACAGTACCACGCTCATTTCGCACCTGATTACGAACCACACCGCGGAAACCGGTTCCCATTACATTACCTCGACGCGAAGGGATTACCTGAAAATGTTTCTACGCGCGAGTGGAGGTGGAGTGATTGTGGGCGCACTTTGTGTGCTGAAGCTGCTGTACAGCTATATTCCGGGAAGTGATTTTTCGCACGCATTTCTTTATGCTTTAAATTATGCGATGGGGTTCATTATGATTTATCTGATGAATTATACCCTGGCTACGAAACAGCCCGCAATGACGGCTGCAACGATGGCAAAAGTGCTTTCCGAAGGGAAGAATACCCGAAAGAATTACGTCGATTTTGCGCACTTGGTTTCCAAGGTTTTCCAGTCGCAGTTTATTGCGTTTATGGGAAATGTGCTGCTCGCTTTTCCGGTGGCGCTCGCTATTATTTATGGAGTTGACGTTATTTTCAAAGAGAACTTTGCTTTTGACAAATCGGCGAAACTCTTAACTGATTTAGACCCTTTCCAATCAAAGGCAATTTTTCATGCGTCGATTGCAGGTTTCTTCCTTTTTCTTTCAGGGATTATTTCTGGAAATATCGGCAACAGTTCGGTGTTTTACAGAATTCCTGAAAGGATTGCCAAGAATCCTTCTCTCAATTATTTCTTTGGGGCAAGAATCTCTAAAAATATCTCCGATTATTACTCGAAAAACTGGGCGGGAATTGTCTCCAACTTCTGGTTTGGTATTTTCTTGGGGGTAACCGGACCGGTCGGACTTTTCTTGGGTCTAGATCTCGATATCCGACACATTACTTTTGCTTCCGGGAACTTTGCACTCGGTCTTTACGGTAAAGAATTTTCGGTAAGCCATTACGCTTTCTGGATTTCTTTTATTACCGTTTTCCTCATTGGTTTTTTCAATTTTGCGGTAAGCTTTGGCTTGTCGATGATTTTGGCGTTCAGGTCAAGACAGGTGAAATTTGGCGATATGAAAGAGATTTACCGGGAAATCCTGCGGTATTTTATGAAAAATCCGTTGAGGTTTTTCATTCCTTTACGTTCGGAACTGGATAAAAGTGCAAAAGAGCTTGTTGAAAAAACGGTCGCTACAAAACCAAAAGATCACTAATTTTTTCGCTGCCGAACTTTTCCTGAAATTTCTTTAGAAAAAAAGTTTTCCGCATTCTGAAATCGTTTTTCAGCAAAGACGATTTTATTTTGATGGAAAGGAGTTTGCCGTTCAAATTCACGTCTCCGATTTCTCTGAAAAGTGCATCGTCCAAGTATTCCGAGAGAAAATCTTTCACCTCAAAAGCGAGCAGTTTTTCCTCAAAACCATAAATCTTCGCAAATGATTTCACGACTTCTGAACTTTGGTATTCTCTTTTTCTTTTCATTCGAAAATGTTCGGGTTTACAAACCTAAGAAAAAATTATAAGCCACTGGTAGGAATAATCAAAATCCATTGAAAAGCCGAAATCTATCCTTTACGAATCGATTCCTTTATTGGTTGCTCATGCTCTATGTTTTTTGGTTAGTTTTCAAAATCCATCATTATTTTGGCTTTATCAGAAAAATATTGACTGTATTCAAAAAGAAATTTGCCTTTGGATTGTTAATAATTGCTAAATTTTAATACTTTTGAAAATCTTTAAAAAATTAAAACAATGTCGAATCTTTGGAGAACGAAACCATTAAACCAACTTCTTGCAGAGGCGGAAGAAAGTGATAAAGGACTCAAGAAAACCCTCACTTCCGGTGCGCTGGTTGCGTTGGGAATCGGTGCGATTATCGGAGCCGGGCTATTTTCAATCACCGGAATTGCAGCGGCAAACTACGCCGGTCCGGGAATTATGATTTCATTTATCATCGCCGCTTTAGGTTGTGCTTTTGCCGGATTGTGTTATGCGGAATTTGCTTCGATGATTCCTGTTGCAGGAAGTGCTTACACGTATTCTTATGCAACAATGGGTGAGTTCATCGCCTGGATTATCGGTTGGGATTTGGTTTTGGAATATGCAGTGGGAGCGGCGACAGTTGCTTCGAGTTGGTCGGGATATCTCGGTAAACTTTTCCATACTTTTGGGGTGAGTCTTCCTCAGGAACTTCTGATGACACCATTCGACGTGGGTGCAAACGGAGCAGCTGGAATTATCAATCTTCCCGCAGTTTTTATTGTGGTCATCATGTCATTAATTCTAATCAAAGGAACCAGCGAATCAGCATGGGTGAATACCGCGATTGTAATTATGAAGGTAGGGATTGTCCTGATTTTCATCTTTGTTGGTTTTAAATATGTTAAGCCGGAAAATTTAACTCCGCTTATTCCTGAAAATACGGGTAAGTTCGGTGAGTACGGTTGGTCGGGAATTATTCGGGCCGCGGCAGTCGTCTTTTTTGCCTATATCGGTTTTGATGCCGTTTCTACAGCTGCACAGGAAACTAAAAATCCTAAAAAAGCGATGCCGATCGGAATCATGGGTTCGCTCCTGATTTGTACCGTTTTGTATATCGCCTTTGCTTATGTAATGGTGGGAGTTGTACACTATAAAGCTTTTACAGCTGGAGGTGGAGCAGATCATTTAGCGCCGGTTGCGATTGCGATTGAAGCGATGGGAGCTGTTATCAACGGAACAGTGGTTCCTGAATATCCTTGGTTGAATACGTCGATCATTATTGCGATTCTTTTGGGTTACGCGTCGGTAATTTTGGTGATGTTGATGGGGCAGAGCCGCGTTTTCTATTCTATGAGCCATGATGGTTTGCTGCCGAAAGTTTTCAGCGAGATTCATTCTAAATTCAGAACTCCGTTCAAATCCAATATTTTCTTTTTGGTTTTTGTGAGTTTGTTTGCAGCGTTTATTCCAGGTAGAGTTGTTGGTGAGATGACTTCAATCGGGACTTTATTCGCATTCATCCTCGTTTGCGTCGGAGTTTTGGTGATGAGAAAAACCCAACCGGATGCACCGAGAGCTTTCAAAACTCCATTAGTTCCGCTGATTCCTGTGTTGGGAATTTTGACCTGCTTCGGAATGATGGCGTTTCTGCCTTTCGATACCTGGATCCGTTTGGTGATCTGGATGATGATTGGTTTGGATGTGTATCTTTATAGAGGAATCAAAAACTCCTTCCTTGGGAAACACAACAATACGACCAACGATCCGAAGAACTATACTGTTTCGGCAATTTGCGGCGCAGCGTTGACATTGATTTTGATCGTTCTTACCTATTTCCATCACCAAGCGGCAATTGCTGAAAACATTGACGATGGCGGTTTGGTAATTTTCTCTGTGGTAATGATCGTTCTCCACGTACTGATTTACGGATATTACTATTTCGTTAGAAGCAAGAAATAGCATTTCAAATAAACTGTGAACTTCCCGTCGTAATGGCGGGATTTTTTTTAATTTTGGTTTAAAGGTTCTTGCGACGTGCAGGGAATTTCCTTCGAAATAAACCTAAATTTGCTCCCTTTAGGGGATTGGGGTAATCAATTTTAGGTTTATTCAAAAAATTTAAACACGCATCAAAGAATTATTAACAATGAAAAAGATTATTGCCGGATTATTATTAATGATATTGAATTTCACATTTGCGCAGAAACTGGAATTTCAAACATTATTAAAAGACAAAATCAGCATTCGAGCCATTCAGATATGGAACGGGAAAGTTTGGTATGCAGGAACGGATTCGAAGTTTGGGTATGTTTCGCTAAAAGATTCTGCAGATAAGAAACAACTGATTCTTTGTGACATCAAATTGCAGTTCAGAACTCTGGGTTTTGACGGAGAACGATTTTATGCAATCGGCATAGAAAGTCCTGCATATTTTTTCGAAATAGACAAAAATACACTTGATTTCAAAAATACATATGTTGATACTCATCCAAAAGCATTTTATGATGCAATAAAATTTGATGATAAATCTCGTGGAATTGCTATAAGTGATCCGGATGAACACCATTTCGTCAAATTTAAATATTTTAATTTCAGACCAACAAAAGGAATTTACAGGTTACCAAATTATTTTGATGGTGAAGCGCATTTCGCCGCGAGCAATTCAAATATTGCAATGAAAGGCGATTGGGTTTGGATCGCAACAGGAGGAAGTAAAGCCAGAATTTTTAAATTCAATTGGAAAGATTTGATGGATTGGAAGAAAATTGATACGCCCTTCATTCAGGGAACTTCAACACAGGGAATTTATTCCATCGATTTTTATGACGAAAAATTCGGAATCGCTGTCGGCGGTGATTATACCAAACAATCTGAAAATGTCGATAACATCGCAACCACCAACGACGGAGGGGAAACCTGGCAAATTCAGGCATCGGGGAAAAATGGCGGCTACAAAACCTGCGTGAAAATCCGCCCGAAATCAAAAGGAAAAGACATTATTGCAGTAGGTGACCAAAACATCGAGTTCTCCTCAGACTACGGAAAAACCTGGACAAAGATCTCCGATGAAAAAGGACTCTACGTTTGTGAATGGGTTGATAAAAACACTTTGGTTTTCGCAGGAAAAAATCGGATTGTTAAAGTGATAATGAAGGATTAATAATTAATAATGAAGAATTCTGGTGAGATTTGTCATTAAGTCAAGGAAAATAATTTGCCTATTTTTGCAGACATGAACTCTTTAATCGACAAATACAATATTCCCGGACCTCGATACACTTCTTATCCAACCGTTCCTTTTTGGGACGAAACCACCTTCACCGCCGATCAGTGGAAAGAATCCGTGATTCGGTCATTCAATGAAAGCAACAGTGGTGAGGGAATTTCAATCTATATTCACCTTCCGTTTTGCGAACAGCTGTGTACATTCTGCGCGTGTCACAAGAGGATTACCAAGCAACATTCCGTGGAAACTCCGTATCTGGAAAGCGTTTTGAAAGAATGGGATCTGTATCTTGAATTGTTTAAGAGCCAAGAGCCAAGAGCCACGAGCCAAGAACCAATTAACGAAAGCCAAGATACGCTCCAACTCACCGACACTCCAACTCACCGACCCAAAATAAAAGAACTCCATCTCGGTGGCGGAACTCCAACTTTCTTTTCTCCTGAAAATTTAAGGATTTTACTGGAAGGAATTTTCGCCAAGGCAGAAATCGCTGAGAATCCTGAATTTTCTTTCGAAGGACATCCCAACAATACGACGAAAGAACATTTGCAGACGCTGTACGATTTGGGCTTCAGAAGATGCAGCTTCGGTGTACAGGATTACGATCCGCAGGTGCAGAAAGCCATCAACAGAATCCAGCCATTTGAAAATGTTGAAAAGGTGACAAATTGGGCTCGAGAAATCGGCTACAAAAGTATTTCCCACGATTTGGTGTTCGGTTTGCCGTTCCACAACTGGAAAAAACAGGAATATACGATCCGCAAAACTCTGGAGCTGAAACCTGACCGTTTGGCATTCTACTCCTACGCTCACGTTCCTTGGATTAAAGGTGTCGGACAAAGAGGTTTCGACGAAAACGATTTGCCGAGCGGCGAAGAAAAACGCAAACTCTACGAAAACGGAAAAAAACTTCTCGAAGAACTCGGCTACATCGAAGTCGGGATGGATCACTTTTCGCTGGAACACGACGATCTGTATCAGTCGATGATTTCGGGCGATATCCACAGGAACTTCATGGGGTATTCATCCAGCAAAACCCAGTTGATGATTGGTTTGGGAATGAGCGCGATCTCGGATTCGTGGTACGCTTTTGCCCAAAACGAAAAAACGGTGGAGGAATACCAAAAAAGAGTGGAAGAAGGAATACTGCCTGTTTTCCGCGGACATATTTTAAACGAAGAAGATTTAATCATCAGAAAGCATATCCTAAATTTAATGTGCCGACTTGAAACTTCTTGGGACACACAGAACTTCGTGCCCGATCTGGAAAACTCCATTCACCAACTAAAAGAAATGGAAGCCGACGGTTTGGTGGAAATCTCCGACAACGCTATCAAGATTACCGAAAAAGGACGCGCCTTCACAAGAAACGTGGCGATGACCTTTGACCTGAGGATGATGCGTAACCAACCGGAAACAAGGATTTTTTCGATGACGATTTAAATAAATGAGCTTATCGTTTATTCAACCGCATTTATTTTATGATTATTTTCTGAGAATAGATTTTTAGTTGACCAGTTTTAATCGTTAAGAAATAGACTCCAGGTTTCAAATCCGAAACATCAATTTTTTCTTTATTAACCATTTTATTCAAAACTGTTTTTCCTTCGTAGTCAATGATTTCTGCGGCATAATTTCCGCTTTTAAGTCCTCTAACAAATATTTTATCAGAGGTCGGATTTGGAAATATTTTGATCTGACTGATATTAGAATTTTCCGTCGCAAGTGGAGTCGTGGTAACTTTAAAAATTTTTCCGTTGTTTATTGCAGCTACATAAAGTTCTTTGTTGGCATCAACTCCGAATGTTGAAAAATTATTTCCAGCAAAAACTGAACTCCAGATAATACTTCCGTCATCATTCATCATTCCGATTTGTTTTGAGCAAAAATCTGCGAAAAAATATTTTCCTACTAAAGCTGGGTACAGAGTTCCGCGATAAACATAACCTCCTGTGATGGAGCATTTTCCTCCGGAATGATCATAAACTGCCATTGGAAAAGTCATGGTAGAACTGATTGCGCAACCCGAATTATTGTAAACAGAATTTCCCTCGTAGCAGCGCCATCCGTAATTAATTCCTGATTGGGAAACAGGCATTCTGTTGATTTCTTCAAAAATCTCTTGTCCAACATCGGCAATCATTACATTTCCGGTCGTTTCATCAAAAGAAAATTTCCATGCGTTTCGAAGTCCAATTGCCCATATTTCATCAGCTCCATCAGTTCCCACGAAAGGATTGTCGGTAGGAATATTGTAGGTTCCGACAGAATTAACATCAATCCTCAACATTTTTCCTAAAAGAGAGTTCTTGTTTTGTGCGTTGTTGTTTGGATCGCCGCCACCGCCACCATCACCGGTTGAAATCCAAAGGTTTCCGTCGGGCGCAAAATGCATGCTTCCACCGTTATGATTAGTAAAAGGTTTTGTAATATTCAGCAAAATTTTTTCTGAAGCGGGATCTGCAAGATCGGGATCTGTAGGATTCACAGAAAATCTCGAAACTGTAATATTTCCTTCGGTGTTATTGTAGTAAACAAAGAAATACCCGTTGGTAGAATAATTTGGATGAAAAGCAAGACCAAGCAAACCTCTTTCACCGCCAAATGTAATTTTTGAGCTGATGTCGAGAAAATCAGCAGAATTGCTAACTCCGTTGGGCTGAACAATTTTGATAAACCCATTTTGTTGAACAACAAAGAGCCGACTGTCTTTGGCATTTACAATTTCTACGGGGCTTCCGAATCCGCTCGCAAATTCTTGTAAAATAATTTCCTGACCTTTCACCCCGAAAGTCAGAAAAAGTATGAGAATAAAGGTTGTTTTTTTCATAATATTTTGGTTTTTAAAGTTTTGTGAATTTATTAATATTTGTTCAGTTTCGCAATAAATTGCTATAAAAAGAAATTTTTGTTTTTTTTTTCTTTGTGAAATTCATGAATGAAATCTTTTGTTAAATTATTCTTAATTCTATTGAAAATCATTATATTTGCCGACTATAATTTAAATGTTGTAAACTATTAACAATGCAAGGAAAAGGACTTATTACGCTGGTTGCGATTGTTTTGGGACTCATCTGTCTTAATGAATTGTTGCCGACTTGGTACGCTGGAAAAATTGAAAAGCAGGCGAGTGCAGTTGCCGGAAACGATCCTGTGAAATATCAGAAAGAGATGGCCCGGCTTTCCAAAGATACCCTGAATCTCGGCTTCACCAAACTTTATTATACAAAAGCGAAGGAGAAGGAAATGAAGCTCGGTCTCGACTTGAAAGGAGGGATCAACGTACTTTTGGAAATTAACCAGAGAGATTTGGTAAACGATTTGACTAACTATTCGGCAAACCCAGTTTTGCTCGAGGCACTCGATCAAACCGACAAAGCACAGAAAAATTCAACCAAAACCTATATCGAGGATTTCTTTACCCAGTTCGATGCGGTAAACAAAGCGAAAGGAACCAACCTAAAACTTGCTGATCCTGAGGTTTTCGGGAACACCAACTTGTCAGAAATCAAATACAACAGTTCCGACGAGGAGGTGAAGAATATTGTGAGAAGAAAAATTTCTGCTTCCGTAGGTTCGGCGTATGAGGTGATCAGAACGCGTATCGACAAAATGGGAGTTACGCAGCCGAACGTACAGCGAGTACCTGGAACCGGAAGAATCTCCGTGGAAATGCCGGGAATCAAAGATATCGACAGAGTGAAGAAAATGCTTCAGACTTCTGCAAAACTCCAGTTCTGGGAAGTGCAACAAGCGCAGGAAATTTTCCCTTATTTCGATCAGCTGAATACCGTGATCGCCGCAAAAGGTGATTCCCTCGGAATTGCAAAAAATTCGAATTTCATTAACCTGATGCAGATGAACACGCTTCGTTCGAACGGAGTGGGGAATGTGAAACTTTCGGACACTGCAGTAGTAAACAAAATCCTTAACAACGATATTGCTAAGAGACTTCGTCCTGCAAACATTAAGTACACCCAGTTTATGTGGGGTTACAAACCGGAAGCAGGTGATGAGAACAACCTTGTTCTTTATGCAATCCGTGGAAACATTAACCAAAAAGCACCTGTAGACGGAGCAGTAGAATCTGCAAGAGTAAACTACGACGAACTCGGAAGAGTAGTGGTTGATATGCAAATGGACTCAAAAGGTTCTAAAGACTGGAAAACTTTGACAGGTAAAAACGTAAACAAACCTGTTGCAGTAACTTTGGACAACGTGGTTTATACCGCACCAAACGTAATCAACGAAATCCCGAACGGTAGAACGCAGATCTCTGGAAACTTCTCACAGCAGGAAGCTCAGGATTTGGTTGACGTGTTGGGAGCAGGTAAACTTCCTGCAAGTGCAAAAGTGGTTCAGGCGGATGTTGTGGGACCTTCATTAGGTAAGGAGTCGATCAACGCGGGGATGCTTTCCTTCATTATCGCGTTCTTCGTGATTATTGTTTACATCATCGTTTATTACGGTGGAGCAGGTATTTACGCAGTAATCGCAATGGTGATCAACCTTTTCTACATCTTCGGAATTATGGACTCGGTGGATGCGACACTTACGCTCCCTGGAATCGCGGGTATCGTACTCTCGATGGCGATGGCGATTGATACCAACGTAATTATTTATGAAAGAACCAAGGAAGAACTTTTCGCGGGTAAAAATATCTTAGAGGCCTACAAAGACGGTTTCAAACACGCACTTTCGGCGATTGTCGATGGTCACTTAACTACGATTCTTACAGCGGTTGTACTCTATATCTTCGGAACGGGGCCGATCAAAGGATTTGCCGTAACGTTGATTATCGGTATTATGATGACCTTCTTTACTTCAGTAATGTTATCGAGGGTAATGATTTTCGCACGTCTTAACAAAGGAAAACACCTTTCTGTTTGGACCCCTCCAACGAAAAACCTTTTCAGAAATATCTGGATCGACTTTATCGGAAAGAGAAAGTATGCTTATATGATCTCTGCATTCCTTACTGTGGCAAGTATTCTTTCGATCGCGGTGAACGGATTCAAATACGGTATCGACTTCACTGGTGGTAGAAACTTCGTGGTAAGATTCGACAAACCAGTTGATGCCAACAAAGTTGAAAGTGATTTGGTAAAACTCTTCACAACTCAGGATGGAAAAAATTCAGCAGTAGAAGCGAAAACTTTCGGTAGCGGGAACCAGCTGAAAATCTCAACCGATTACCTAATCGACGATGAATCACTTAAAGCAGATAATATTATCGAAGAAAAACTTTTCCAGGGATTGAAGCAGTATCTTCCTGCAGACATGACCATTCAGCAGTTTAAGGTTGCAGATAAAGACCATTCGGGAATTGTTTCCTCTGCGAAAGTGGGACCGACTGTTGCAGACGATATCAAAACCCACGGAACTTTTGCGGTGATCGCAGCTTTGGCGGGAATCTTCCTCTATATTTTGTTGAGGTTCAACAAATGGCAGTTCTCTCTCGGTGCGGTTGTTGGTCTCTTCCACGATGCGGTGATTATTTTGGGAACTTATTCCTTGCTCCATAAGTATATGCCGTTCAACATGGAAATCAACCAGGACTTCATTGCGGCGATTCTTACGGTACTCGGTTACTCGATCAACGACACGGTGATTATCTTCGACAGGATCCGTGAATACCTGCGCGAGAAGAAAGCACTTACCCTTGCTGGATTATTCGACGACTCCATCTCCAGTACTTTGGGTAGAACGTTCAACACTTCATTCACAACGATTCTTGTAATCTTGGCGATCTTCATCTTCGGTGGAGATAACCTTAGAGGATTTATGTTTGCGTTGCTTATCGGTATCGGATTCGGTACTTACTCGTCCATCTTCGTTGCATCGGCGATCGCTTACGACTTCCTGAAAGGTAAAGGAAAAGAAGAAGCGGTACACGGTAGAACTTCCGTAGCAAAAGAAGTAGTTGATAAGAAAAAGAAATAATTAAAGTCGGAAATTTTCTTTACCTCATTCCTAAAGGAAGGAAAATTTCCCACAAAATAAACCTAAATTTGCTCCTTTTAGGGTAGGGGTAATCAAATTGAGGTTTATTTTGAATCTTACTTAAATGTCCGTCGAAAGAGGGACATTTTTTGTGTTAAAGTTTTGCAGTTTGACGGTTTCGAATAACTAACTTTGCATGCTCAATGAAAAAAAACCAGAAATCAGCAGCAATCGCATTCATCTTTATCACGCTCCTCATCGACATTACGGGATGGGGAATTGTGATTCCCGTGGTACCCACGCTGATCCGCGAGCTGATCCACAATCCTGATCTCAGTGTCGCCTCACAATACGGAGGTTGGCTGAGTTTCGTGTATGCGGCGATGCAGTTTGTGTTTGCGTCGGTTCTGGGCGGGTTGAGCGACAAGTACGGAAGAAGGCCGATTATTCTTTTTTCGCTACTGGGTTTTTCCATCAACTTTTTCATTCAGGCGATTGCTCCGACGATTTTCTGGCTCTTTGTAGGACGGATTTTTTCGGGAGTTACGGGAGCGAGTATCACCACTGCAAGTGCGTATATCGCAGATATTTCGAGCGATGAAGACCGTGCTAAAAACTTTGGGATGATCGGTGCTGCATTCGGTTTGGGATTCATCATCGGTCCTGTTATCGGTGGAGTTTTGGGGCATTATGGACCAAGGGTTCCTTTCTACGCCGCTTCGATTTTATGTTTGATCAATTTCCTTTATGGACTCTTTATTTTACCTGAAAGTTTAGACAAAGAACACCGCCGTCCTTTCGACTGGAAACGTGCGAATCCCATTGGTTCGCTGCTTCGGCTTAAACGATATCCGCAGATTTTGGGACTCATTGCCGCATTGATTTTCGTGTATATTGCGGGTCATGCGGTGCAGACGAACTGGACTTTCTTCACCATGTACAAATTCAGCTGGACGGAACGTATGGTCGGGATTTCACTCGGAGTTTCGGGTTTTATGGCGGCGTTGGTTCAGGGATATTTAATAAGGATTATTCAGCCAAAAATTGGTGATGAGCGAAGTATATTTTACGGACTAACTCTTTACGCAATCGGGATGGTGCTTTTTGCATTTGCAAGTCAAAGCTGGATGATGTTTGCCTTCCTCGTTCCTTATGGATTGGGCGGAATTGCAGGTCCCGCTTTGCAGTCGGTGATTTCATCGGAGGTTCCGAAAAATGAGCAGGGCGAGTTACAGGGAGCGTTGGCGAGTTTGATCAGCTTGACGGCGATTGTCGGTCCACCTTTGATGACGAATACGTTTTACTATTTCACTCACAGCGATGCGCCTTTCATCTTTCCAGGTGCGCCGTTCTTCCTTGGATTTCTGCTGATGGCGATTTCTGCAGTCATCGTGTTTTTCGTCTTCAACAAAAAGAAATCCTGACGATTGATTTTCTTCATCATTCTAATTGCTTTTAAATGCACCATTTTGAATCGGTCATTGTTTAATTTTACGGTTTTAGTTTTTCACAAAGCTAGCAATGACTCTATTCCGCGTTTACTTCTTTGTCTGTCTGAAAAATAAGCGTTAGCGCCTTTGTCTAGCGTAAAAGCAGCATAAAATTTAAGTAAATCTTTGTCTGGCTTTGCGAGAATTCCTGTACGATTGTAGTTTACATAATTTGTGAATGAATAATATGCAACGCTCAAAATCTCGCAAAGCAAGACAAAGAAAAACATTCTACATCCTTCATATTTTTAAGACAGACAAAGGCGCTTGCGCTTAGCGAAGATAAACGATGGCTTGATTGATAATCAACTTTTATGGCTTTAGAACTTTGTTTGTCTGAAAAATAAGCGTTAGCGTCTTTGTTTAGCTTAATAACAGCATAAGTTTTTTGTGATTCTTTGTTTGGCATTGCGAGTAAATTTCCACGCAAGTTTTTCTGGGATTTCTGCTGATGGCGATTTCTGCAGTCATCGTGTTTTTCGTCTTCAACAAAAAGAAATCCTGACGATTGATTTTCTTCATCTAATTCTAATTGCTTTTAAATGCACCATTTTGAATCGGTCATTGTTTAATTTTACGGTTTTAGTTTTTCACAAAGCTAGCAATGACTCTATTCCGCGTTTACTTCTTTGTCTGTCTGAAAAATAAGCGTTAGCGCCTTTGTCTAGCGTAAAAGCAGCATAAAATTTAAGTAAATCTTTGTCTGGCTTTGCGAGAATTCCTGTACGATTGTAGTTTACATAATTTGTGAATGAATAATATGCAACGCTCAAAATCTCGCAAAGCAAGACAAAGAAAAACATTCTACATCCTTCATATTTTTAAGACAGACAAAGGCGCTTGCGCTTAGCGAAGATAAACGATGGCTTGATTGATAATCAACTTTTATGGCTTTAGAACTTTGTTTGTCTGAAAAATAAGCGTTAGCGTCTTTGTTTAGCTTAATAACAGCATAAGTTTTTTGTGATTCTTTGTTTGGCATTGCGAGTAAATTTCCACGCAAGTTTTTCTGGGATTTCTGCTGATGGCGATTTCTGCAGTCATCGTGTTTTTCGTCTTCAACAAAAAGAAATCCTGACGATTGATTTTCTTCATCTAATTCTAATTGCTTTTAAATGCACCATTTTGAATCGGTCATTGTTTAATTTTACGGTTTTAGTTTTTCACAAAGCTAGCAATGACTCTATTCCGCGTTTACTTCTTTGTCTGTCTGAAAAATAAGCGTTAGCGCCTTTGTCTAGCGTAAAAGCAGCATAAAATTTAAGTAAATCTTTGTCTGGCTTTGCGAGAATTCCTGTACGATTGTAGTTTACATAATTTGTGAATGAATAATATGCAACGCTCAAAATCTCGCAAAGCAAGACAAGGAAGACATTTACATTCTTCATATTTTTAAGACAAACAAAGGCGCTTGCGCTTAGCGAAGATAAACGATGGCTTGATTGATAATCAACTTTTATGGCTTTAGAACTTTGTTTGTCTGAAAAATAAGCGTTAGCGTCTTTGTTTAGCTTAATAACAGCATAAGTTTTTTGTGATTCTTTGTTTGGCATTGCGAGTAAATTTCCACGCAAGTTTTTCTGGGATTTCTGCTGATGGCGATTTCTGCAGTCATCGTGTTTTTCGTCTTCAACAAAAAGAAATCCTGACGATTGATTTTCTTCATCTAATTCTAATTGCTTTTAAATGCACCATTTTGAATCGGTCATTGTTTAATTTTACGGTTTTAGTTTTTCACAAAGCTAGCAATGACTCTATTCCGCGTTTACTTCTTTGTCTGTCTGAAAAATAAGCGTTAGCGCCTTTGTCTAGCGTAAAAGCAGCATAAAATTTAAGTAAATCTTTGTCTGGCTTTGCGAGAATTCCTGTACGATTGTAGTTTACATAATTTGTGAATGAATAATATGCAACGCTCAAAATCTCGCAAAGCAAGACAAGGAAGACATTTACATTCTTCATATTTTTAAGACAAACAAAGGCGCTTGCGCTTAGCCAAGATAAACAATGGCTTTTTCCCGCTCTTAGTTTCTTTGTCTATCTGAAAATAAGCGATAGCGCCTTTGTGTAGCTTGAAGCAGGATAATGTCAAGAAAAAACTTTGTTTGTCTTTGCGAGAATTTCTACGCAATTAAGTTATAATGCAATTTTCGAAAACAATAGCAACGCTTAGATTCTCGCAAAGCAAGACAAGGAAAAATATTTTACACTCTTCATATTTATAAGACAAACAAAGGCGCTTGTGCTTAGCGAAGATATACAAAGAAGGAAAAATCTACTGTTAATTTCTATGGTTATTTTTGATTATTGATAACCATTTAAGAAAACAACATGACTGAAAATGAAATCTCAAAAATCGTATTCGAACTCGGATTGAAAATCCATAGAAAACTTGGAGTTGGACTCTACGAAAGGGTTTATGAGGAATGCTTAATGTATGAATTGAAAAAAGCAGGACTGAAAGCTGAAAGACAGAAATTCCAAGCAATTCAGTATGAAGAATTGTTTTTCGAGAGAGCTTACCGAATGGATATTCTTGTTGAAGACAAAGTGGTAATTGATTTGAAATCTGTTGAATTTATTAGCGATTCTAATACGAAGCAACTCAATAATTATCTGAGATTAGGCAATTATAAATTAGGAATGATTCTTAATTTTAACAGCCCATTATTTAAGGATGGCGTTAAGAGGGTAGCAAACGGATTATGACAAACCTGCACTTTTTTCCTTTGTCTGTCTGAAAAATAAGCGTTAGCGCCTTTGTTTAGCTTAAAAACAGCATAAATTTTTTGTAATTCTTTGTTTAGCATTGCGAGAATTCTTACCAAACTAATAGATTAAGCAGTCCAATGAATACATTTATAATGCTTAAAATCTCGCAAAGCAAGACAAAGAAAAACATTTTGCATTCTTCATATTTTTAAGACAAACAAAGGCGCTTGTGCTTAGCGAAGATAGACAATGGCTTTACTGATAATCAATTTTAACGACTTTTAGAACTTTGTCTGTCAAAAATAAGCGTTAGCACCTTTGTTTAGCTTGAAGAAGTATAATGTCAAAGAAAATCCTTGTTTAGCATTGCGAGAAACTTTCCATGCAAGTTTTTATTGGACTTCTGCTGATGGCGATTTCTGCAGTCATCGTGTTTTTTGTCTTTAACAAAAAGAAATCCTGACGACTGATTTTCTTCATCTGGTTTTTACGCGGAAAATTCTTTAAATTTAGATGCTTTTTAAGAGTAAAATTATTGGTCTTTGTTTATCTAAAAATAAGCGTTAAGCACCTTGGTTTAGCTTAAAAGCAGCATGAGATTTAAGTAATTCCTTGTTTGGCTTTGCGAGAAATTTTCCGCGCAAAGCAAAGCAAGGGAAAATAATCATTCAATTCTTTGTTGCTTCAATGACGAAGATAATGAGGTAATTTAATGATGAATATACACGGTTAATTTTAGACAATGGATTTCAATATTCCTGAACACTTATCGGGACTTACCGATGCGCAAGTGGTTTCCTCACGGGAGAAACATGGCGAAAATCAAATAGCGGAATCAGGAAAATCGACCTGGTTTTCGCTCTTGCTGGATATTTTAAAGGAACCGATGCTGATCCTCCTGTTCGTGATCACAATTATTTATTTGGTGGTCGGCGATTACGGCGAGGCGGCGTTTATGTTTTTGGCGATCGTCGCGGTTTCGGGAATTTCATTTTATCAGGACAACAGAAGCAAGAAGGCGCTGGAAGCTCTGGAGAAACTCAACGAACCTTCGAGCAAAGTCATCCGAAATTCAAAAATAGAGACCATTCCCACCCACGAAATTGTGGTCGGAGATCTGTGCATTACCGAAGAGGGAAAAATGGTCAATGCCGACGGAACCATCGTACACAGCAACGATTTTTCTGTCAATGAATCTTCTTTGACGGGGGAAAGTTTTTCAAAATCTCCCGACTTTGAGCCGCTCCAATAGAAAATCTAATAATTATGTCGCTCTCATCAAAAAAGTCCCCACCAAAAACTTTTAACAACATTTTAATCCAACGCAAACTCGGGTTTCGCAATCTTTTGTAAATTTGCCGTATGGAACTAAGTTTAGGCGAAATGCTTTTGATTGCCGTGGCAATCGTCGTTTTATTCGGACCCGACAAACTGCCGCAGATTGCACGCGATCTGGGAGCGGGTGTGCGTAAAATGCGCGGCGCGATGGAAGACGTGAAAACCGAAATCCTGAAGGAAACCGACAATCCCGTTTCCGAAATCAAACGCGAGATCGACAAGGTAAAACAGCAGGCAAAAGATTTCAATCCCTTGAGCGACTTGGAAAAAGACGCCATCGCCGAACGCTCCAAATCCAAACAAAACCTAGCCGAAAACGACGACCACGAAGGACCGGTAAGCAGATAGCTCTTGCTGAATTTCATATGATCTCGGAGATTTCAGTGATTACGTAGAACGACTTGCCACAGATGCACGACAATTTCTTATAAAAAATTCACGCAAAGGTTTTTTTTCAACCTAAAAAATTGAGACAAGCAAAGTTTGCGGATAAATCCGCTGAATAAGCGACCGCTTCATCAATTCGCTTTAGCGGATTAAACTTTGTCGTCTTAAAATAGAAAATGATTTAGAAAATGCTTTGCGGGTTTTATTCTCGCAGATTTCAGTGATTACTCAGAACGACCTGCCACTAATTCACGAATATTTCTGTTAGTAACCTCACTCATTTCGACCTCGGAGATTTTTGCGTGAAGAAAAATTGAAGTTTCTTCCGGACGTACTCTTCAACTAATCCTCCATAAAAATTTCCAGTGTTCGAAGCGCGGCAAAAAATGGGTATCGAAGACAAACTTTCTTTCCGCGCAAGTTTTGGAAATTTTGTTGGAAGAAACTTCAATTTTTTAGCAAAAAGATCCAGTCTTGATTTTTGGTTACTTTTGCATCAAGGCAAAAGTAAGAGAATTGAAGTCCAGCATTTTATACTCTCGAAGATTTCAGTGATTACGTAGAACGACTTGCCACAATTGCACGACAATTTCTTATAAAAATTCACGCAAAGTTTTTTTTCAACCTAAAAAATTGAGAGAAGCAAAGTTTGCGGATAAATCCGCTGAATAAGCGACCGCTTCATCAATTCGCTTTAGCGGATTAAACTTTGTCGTCTTAAAATAGAAAATGATTTAGAAAATGCTTTGCGGTTTTTATTCTCGCAGATTTCAGTGATTACTCAGAACGACTTGCCACTAATTCACGAATATTTCTTTTCATAACCTCACTCATTTCGACCTCGGAGATTTCTTCGCAAAAAGATCCAGTCTTGAAACCGAAGGTTAGCCGATTCCATTGAAAATCTTAAATTGCAGAAAAGCAATTTTCGTTACTTTTGCATCAAGGCAAAAGTCAAAAAGTATTTCTCGCTTTTCACCTTAATATACACAGCTCAAAATCAATTCAAATAGTATTTTCAAGTATTATTATGCACGAAATCATCACCGAAGACAAAGAAATATTCCTTTTCCTCAACAATTTGGGGAGCGACACTTTCGACCGTTTTTGGATAATGGTTTCGGGAACGTGGATCTGGGTTCCGCTGTATGTGATTTTCCTTTATCTCCTTGCCAAAAATTATAAAGTCCGCAATTTGGTCTTCATTCTGATTTTCATTGCGTTGGGAGTTACGGTTTCGGATCAGTTGGCGGGAATCTTCAAATCGGGGATCGGCAGATTGCGACCATGTCACGATCCGAGTTTGGACCATTTGATGCGGGAAGTTCAGTGCGGTGGTCAGTTTGGGTTTTACTCCAGTCACGCCTCCAATACGTTCTTTATCGCAACTTTTATGACGATGCTGCTCTTCAAAAAATACAGATTTCTTCCGTATTTCCTCTTCTTTTGGGCGGCAATGGTTTCGTACAGCCGCATTTATCTTGGCGTACATTTCCCGATGGATATTTTAATGGGAGCCGCGATGGGATTTTTCCTCGGAGGTTTCTTCTCGACACTGGCTTTGAAGGTAATCAGAAAGCAGGAAAATAATGAGTCGGAGCGTGGGTGAGTTGGTGAGTTGGAGTGTAGGTGAGTTGGAGAGTATGAGAGTTGGAGCGTGAATTTCTCCGAGTGAATTTGCTTCGCTGTGAATTTCTCCGAGTGAATTTTGAAACCTGAAACCTGAAACCTGAAACTTGAACCTCGCACCCTGTATCATGCACCTAATTTGACCGAATAAATTACTTGTTTCTTGGTCCTTTTACTTGGCTCTTTTTTCTATCTTTGCTCTCATGACACACAACGAAAACGACAAGCGCCTTTTCCTTATAGACGCCTATGCGATGATCTTTCGCGGCTATTACGCACTCATCAGAAGTCCGAGAATTACCAGTACGGGAATCGACACTTCGGCAATTTTTGGGTTTACCAATTCTTTGATTGAACTGATCCGAAGAGAGCGTCCGTCGCATTTGGCGGTGGTTTTCGATGTGGGTGAAGCAAGTGTGCGAACCGCCGACTTTGCCGAATACAAAGCCAATCGGAGCGAAACTCCCGAAGCGATCAAAATTGCCGTTCCCTACATTCACAGAATACTCGAAGCGATGCATGTCCCGATTTTGGGAGTGGAAGGTTACGAAGCCGACGATGTGATCGGAACCATCGCCTGCAAAGCGGAAGCGGAAGGTTACAAGGTTTTTATGGTGACTCCCGATAAAGATTTTGCGCAGTGCGTTACCGAGAACATCAAGATTTACAAGCCAGGTTTGAAGGGTGCCGAATTTGAGATTCTGGGAATTCCAGAAGTGTTGGCGAAATACGAAATCGAGGATCCGAAACAGGTCATCGATTTCCTTGCAATGATGGGCGATTCCGTTGACAATATTCCGGGATTGGAAGGAGTGGGCGAGAAAACTGCCAAGAAATTCCTGAAAGAGTACGGAAGCATTGAAAACCTTTTGGCGAATACCCACGAAATCAAGGGGAAACTTCGCGAAAAAGTTGAAGCTTCTGCAGAACGTGGGATTCTTTCAAAGAAGTTGGCGACGATTCTATGCGACGCACCGATTGAGTTTCATCAGGAACAGTACGATTTGGAGACTCCTGATTTTGAAAAAGTTAAAGAGATTTTTGATGAAATTGAATTCCGCAGATTGTATGAAAATCTGTACCGCGCTTTTGCGACCAATGGGGAATCAACCAACGGAATTCAGCAATCGGCGGATCCGAATAAAGTTTCACGATACGACAAAGTAGAACAGAAAAGCGGACCGATTCAACTGGATTTATTTGCCAATTTCGAGGAACTCGATCACGCAACGACCACTAAATCGACGGTGGACAATAACGACCACCTTTACCAATACATTGCTTCACCGAAAGCGCAGAAAATTTTGGTGGAAAATCTTTTGGCTCAAAAAGCAGTTTGCTTCGACACCGAAACCACATCATTAAACGAAATGGAAGCCGAACTGATCGGGATGAGTTTCTCGTACAGAAAAGGTTTGGCGTATTATATTCCACTTTCGGAAAACAGGGAGGAAGCTTTGGAAACACTTGAAATTTTCCGTCCGTTTTTTGAGAAAAAGGAAATTATCAAAATCGCCCATAATTTAAAGTTCGACTATAAAATCCTCAAACAGTACGGAATTGAAGTGGAAGGTGCGATGTTTGACACGATGATCGCGCATTACCTCCTGAATCCCGACGGAAGACACGGAATGGATTACCTCGCCGAAGTTTACCTGAATTACAAACCAGTACCGATTGAAACCCTGATTGGCAAAGGAAAAAATCAGGGAACGCTGCGTTCGGTTTCGATTGAAGATCAGACGAAATATGCGGGGGAAGATGCGGATGTTACTTTTCAACTTTATGAGATTTTCTCGCCTCAACTGAAAAAGGAAAACCTGGAGGATCTTTTTTACCAGGTCGAAATGCCTTTAATGAAAGTCCTTGCCAATATGGAATTGGAGGGAATTTCACTCGACAAAAAATGGCTCGAACAGGAAAGCAAGGATTTGGAAAATGACTTGAAAGAACTCGAAACCAAAATCTTCAACTTGACGGGAGAGGAATTCAATATGAACTCGCCGCGACAGTTGGGAGAGATCCTTTTCGACAAACTGCAACTCGACCCAAAAGCAAAGAAAACGAAGACAGGTCAATACGCCACTTCCGAAGATGTGCTGCAGAAACTGAGTTCGAAACACGAGATCATTCCATTAATTCTGGAATACAGAACCTACCAAAAACTGAAATCAACCTACGTTGACGCCTTGCCAAACCAGATCGACAAGGACGATAACCGCGTACACACCAATTTCTCGCAAACCACGGCTGCAACGGGAAGATTGGCTTCAGTAAATCCGAATTTGCAGAATATTCCGATCCGTACTTTGCGTGGTCAGCAAATTCGTGGCGCATTCAAAGCTGATGAGGGAAAGAAGATTATTTCCGCCGATTACTCGCAGATTGAACTTCGCCTGATTGCCGAGATTTCCAACGAGGAAAATATGATCAAAGCTTTCCAGAACGGGGAGGATATTCACGCTTCCACCGCTTCAAAATTGTTTAATGTTCCTTTGGAAGAAGTCACCAAAACCCAGCGTTCACAGGCGAAAACCGTCAACTTTGGAATCATCTACGGACAAGGAGCATTTGGTTTAGCTGAACAAACCGGACTTTCCCGTACCGAAGCAAAACAGATGATCGAAAACTATTTCGCGACCTATCCGCAACTGAAAAAATATATGGCAGAACAGGTGAAGAAAGCCCAGGATTTAGGTTACGTGGAAACAATCCTGAAAAGAAAGCGCCACCTGAAAGACATCAACTCCGCCAATTTTGTCGTGAAAGCGCACGCCGAAAGAAACGCGGTAAACGCACCCATTCAGGGAAGCGCAGCCGACATCATTAAAATCGCCATGATTAAGATTGATGAGGAACTTTCTGCAAAAAATTTAAAAACAAAAATGTTGCTTCAAGTTCACGACGAACTGGTTTTCGAAGCACCGATTGAAGAAATAGAAACCGCCAAAGAACTCATCAAAACCGAAATGGAATCTGCGTTTGACACAAAAGTTCCGCTACTCGTGGAAGTTGGAGTGGGCGAGAACTGGTTGGAAGCGCACTAACGAAGTTGGAGAGTTGGAGAGTTGGAGAGTTTGAAGTTTCGGGTTTCAAGTTTCAGGTAAGCCATTTAATGAACAATTCGCAATTTGATGAGCTGTTTTTATTTCGGAGAAATGAAATCTGTGTAGAATAATCATAACATTGCGAAAATGCGTTCCGTAGGAACGATATAATGTAAAAAAAAAAATAACGGAATTAAATGAATTTCGCGGATAAAACATCAAACATCAAACATCAAACATCAAATCTTAAACAAAAATTTTTTAGATATGAGAACCGTAGTATTTTACGAAAACACGCCCGATGCAACGATGGAAAAAATGCTGGAAAAATAGGTGGATATTGTTGCAGTAGTTGCAATGGTTGCAGTTGGTTGCATTGGTACATTGCTACATTTTTAAATTGGTAGAATAAAGAATGAAGTTCCTGATCATCATTCCCGCACACAACGAAGAGAAAAATATTTTCTTTACGCTCGAATCTTTAAAGAACCAAATCTTTAAAGACTTCGAAATAGTGGTCGTGAATGACGGATCAACCGACAAAACTGGCGAAATCGTCGAAAACTTCAAATCTCAAATTCCAAACCTCAAACTTTTGAATTTAGAAAAATCGGTACACGAACCTGGAGCAAAAGTGGTGAACACTTTTAATAAAGGTCTTAAAAGTGTTGACGTTCAGAGTTTTGATATCATCTGTAAATTCGATGCCGACATTATTTTTCCTGATAATTATCTGAAAAAAGTCAATGAGGTTTACGAAACAAATCCCAAAGCAGGAATGGTTTCTGGATTGGTAAAAATCAAGAAATCGGTATTTGAAAAGAATTTGGCTTTTGATTTTAAAGATGAAAAGCATCAGTGGATCTTTGAAAATATTTCCTCTAAAAACCATATTCGCGGCCCCATAAAATCTTACCGAAAAGAATGTTTTCTGCAGATGAACGGACTTCGACCAGTTCTCGGTTGGGACAATATCGACGTGATGCTCGCGAAGAAACACGGTTGGGAAACCGTCACCATCAAAGACTTGTGGGTGAAACATCTTCGTCCGACTGCCTACAAATACAAAAAACAGAAAGCCGAAAAACTCGGGGAATATTTCTACAACATCGGTTTGAGTTTCCCGTTGGCAATGATTTCATCGGCAAAATCTTCATGGAAAAACAAATCATTTTCAGAATTTTTCGCCACTATGAAAACTTTTCTGAAACAGAGTTCCAAAAGAAAGCTCACCAAAGAAGAAATCAAACATATCCGAAATCTGCGGTGGAAGCAGATAATCAATAAAAAGTAAATTATGAATATGAAGTTTAATAGTGTGTTTAGAAAATTATTCGTGCATTCGTGGCAGTTGAAATTGGTATTGGTGTTCTCGTCGGTAATAATGTCCGCCCAGAAATCCACCGATCTCATCATTCACAACGCAAGAATCTACACCGTCAATAAGAATTTCTACGTGGCGCAATCCATGGCAGTTTCCAAAGGAAAAATTGTCGCGGTAGGAAAAAGCTCAGATATCCTTAAAAAATATAAATCTAAAAATATTCAGAATCTGAATGGGAAAACAGTTTTCCCTGGATTCATCGATGCGCATTGCCATTTCACAGGTTATGCGACCGACAAATGGAAGTGCGAACTTTGGGGTACGAAATCTTGGGATGAGATCATTGCGCGGTTAACCGAATATTCTAAAAATGCGCCGATGGAATGGATTTACGGTAGAAGTTGGGACCAAAACGATTGGCCAGTAAAAGAGTTTCCAAATAAGGAACGACTTGACCAGCTTTTTCCTAACCGACCCGTTTATCTGAAAAGAATTGACGGTCACGCTGCAATTGCCAATCAGAAAGCGCTCGACATCGCTGGAATTACTTTGAACACTAAAGTTAACGGTGGCGAAATCGAACAGAAAAACGGAAAACTGACCGGAGTTCTCATCGACAATGCGATGCTTGTGGTGGAAAAACATTTGCCGCAGATCAGCGACGAGATGGCTATTAATTATTTTTCGGAGTTGCAAAAAGAATGTTTTTCTTACGGCTTGACTTCCCTTCACGACTGCGGAATCACAGAACATACTTTGTCGCTACTGGAAAAAGCGCAATCCCAGAATATTTTGAAAATGAAAATTTTTGCCCTTCTTGAAGATAATCCCGATTACTACGACAAATGGGCAAAGAAAGGAAGGTACACCAACGGAAATATCACAGTGGGCGGATTCAAGGTCTATTCAGACGGCGCGCTTGGTTCGAGAGGAGCGTGTCTGATTCACGATTATTCAGACAAAAAAGGGTGGAAAGGGTTTCTCCTAAGTGAAGAGGAATATTTTCGAACTTTAGCTAAAAAACTGAAAAACAGCAACTTGCAAATGTGTACACACGCAATCGGAGATTCTGCAAACCGAACGATTCTCAAAATTTATGGTGAAGTTCTCGGAGCCAAAAACGACCGAAGATGGAGAATTGAACACGCCCAAATTATGGACAAAGACGATTTCGGACTGTTTGGTAAATATTCTATAATCCCTTCTGTACAGCCGACTCACGCCACTTCAGATATGTACTGGGCAGAAGAAAGAGTGGGAAAGGAGCGCTTGAAATATTCCTACGCTTACAAGGATTTGTTGAAACAAAACGGATGGCTTCCTTTGGGAACTGATTTTCCTGTGGAAGAAATCAGCCCATTCAAAACCTTTTTAGCGGCGGTTGCAAGAAAGGATGCCAACAATTTCCCTGCAAACGGATTTCAAAAAGAAAACGCTTTAACCCGCGAACAGGCGATCCGGGGAATGACGATTTGGGCGGCAAAAGCTGGCTTTCAGGAAAATGAAATCGGGAGTTTGGAAGTGGGGAAATCCGCCGACTTCATCATCCTGAATCAGGATCTGATGAAGGTTCCCGAAGATCAAATTTTGAAAACGAAGGTTTTGAAAACTTACTCCAGCGGAAAGCAAGTTTTTTGATTCGATACTAAAAGAACGAATTGCAACAAATGTGACTTTGTAACCAACTGCATCAAACCTTGAAAAAAATCGCCTACATCGAACTCGACACCCACGCTGAGATTGCAGTCAACTTTATGGAGCTGATGCAGGATTCCAAAGAATTTTCTGTGGACTATTATTTCTCCCAAAAAATTTTGAAGAGCATCGGCAAGCATCATCCGAATATTTTTCTGTCGGAAAATTCGATGCTTTTGGATCAGTTGAAGGCGAAAACTTATGACTTGGTCATTATCGGGACGGTTCATCGTTATTTCAATCTTTTCAATGAAATTTGTACGAAATATCAAACATCGGTGATTGTGCACAATCTGAATTTCACGAAAATTTCCAAATTTCAGCTTCTGAAAAATATCTTCAAGAAAGATTTCAAATACCGGCTGAAACTGTTGTTGAAAGAAGACCTGCTTTCCGCACCCAATGTTTTCAAGAATTCTAAAAACCTGTTGGTTCTGGATAAAAATCTTGCAGTTGGGAAGTTTAAATTTTTGCCTTTGTTTTTTAATCAGTTTAATGAAAATTCGGGTTCACAGATTTTTACCATCGTTATTCCAGGAGCGGTTTCGCAGCAAAGAAGGGACTATAAAAAAGTTTTGGGAAAATTAGAAAAACTGGGATGGAATAATAAGAGTGCAGAAAATGATGCGGAATTTGAAAAACTCCGTAGGAGTGACAGGTTTGTAGAAAATGATTTTGCTGAGGAAGCAAGCTCCGTAGGAGCGACAAGTCAAAAAGTACAGGTGGTTTTTCTTGGCAAAGCAAAAGGGAACGAACTTCATTGGTTACAGAAATTTGAGAAAGTTCTACCCGAAAACCTTACCATTAAATATTTCACCGAAAAAGTTCCACAACCTCTTTTTGACGAATGGATGAACAATGCCGACGTTTTATGGTGTCCCATTCTAAGCGAAACCGAATTTTTTAGCCAAAAAGAAATCTACGGTAAAACCAAAATGTCGGGAAATATCGGCGACGCTATTAAATACGGAAAGATGGCGGTTTTCCCAGAAAAATACAGTTCCGATTTTGACTTTATTATCTCAGAAAAAAAGCTGGATGTCTTCAGTTTTAGTGGTGAAACATCATTCGATTTTTCAAAGGATTTTAACAAAGAAAAAGTGATAAAAGAGTTGGAAGATAAACTCCTACTTTTACTTTAATATTTTAGCAATCAATAGGTTTAAGTATAAAATTTGTTTCCTTATTGGGAAATTGTTGTTTTTGAAGAAAAACTGATGAAAAATAATTTTGAGGTTGACTTGTTGCCCGAGGTATTGGAATTTTTGGGACGGATTGCAAGAGAAGGCGAGAGCTAAGATTTACTACAATATCAGAAAATCTCAAATGGTTACTGATGAGGAGCTATTCAATAAACTGAATGAGAATATTTGGGAATTCAGGACTTTATTCGCAGGAAAAACCTACCGTCTTTTTTCATTTTGGGATCCTCGCAGAAAATCATTTGTTATCGCCACGCATTGAATTATTAAGAAAACTCAAAAAACTCCTAAAAAAAAATTACCAAAGCAGAGAAAATTAGAATAGAATACTTAGAAGCCAATTACAATGAAAAATAAGTTAAAAACAGTATCGCTGGAAGTAGCAATTGACAAACACATCGGAAAAATCGGGACTGAAAGTAGAGATGCTTTCGAGAACGAACTCAGATTGGAAATGCTTGGTCACGCAATAAAAATGGCCAGAAAGGAGAAAAATCTGACCCAGGAAGAACTTGGTGAACTTGTTGGTGTTCAGAAAGCCCAGATCTCGAAAATTGAAAACAGTATGAAAAATGCCCGTTTCGAAACGATTATGAAAGTTTTTGACGCGCTTGGTGCTAAAGTAAATTTCAATGTCGAAATCAACGACCGAAAACTTGCTTACTGAGGAACTAGTGCATCAAAACCTAAACAAACTCCTGAAAAAATCGCGGTTCAGGTAATCCTCCACAGGGAAAATATTCATGAAGTAATTTCCCGTGAAAATAATTCCCAAAACCAACGTGGGTTTGTAAATCAGGTTTGCAAAACTACTCTTGAAATCAGGAAGGATGATCGCCACCGTAATCGCCACCGTCGAAATTATTGCGGCATAAATCATCTCGATTGTGAGCGGCGAAACTTTGAATTTGACGAAGTTGAAAACGATTTTAATGATATTGAAAAGAGTGAGTGAAATCGCGGTCGCCATTGCAATTCCGATGATTCCTAAATGTGTTCTGGTGAGAAAAAGCCAGTTGAGACCGATCGTTGTCAACGCCAGAAAAAGCATCACCACAATATTGAAACGATAATGTTTTGAAAGCGAAATAATATGCCCGTTGAATCCTGTCGCCAAATCGAACAGCATTGCAAATCCCAGAATCCAAACCACGGGTTCCGCTTGCCGAAGTTGTTCGCCGTTCTTGATAAAGTCGCACAAATACGGGAATCCCACAAGAATACACGAAAAAAGCAGTGAACCGAGGAAGAACAAGCTGAGCGAAGTTTTTTTGTGGAAACGGTCGAGCTCCTCATAATTGCCTTCCGCAATGGTTTTGTTGATGATTGGTGCAGAAATGTTGAACAGTCCCATTTGCGGAATCATGATGAAGGAAAGCACTGAGAGAATAATGCTGTAAACTCCGTTTTCCTCGAAATTCAGGAATTCGCCGATCATGAAATTATCAACTCTGAAAGCGATGTAGTTGCCGATATTACCCAGGAAACCGAAGAAACTGTAACTCAGGACTTCTTTCCAGAGCTGTTCTTTTTTTAAGTAATCGGTGTTGAAGTCGGGTTTGATTTTTTCCAGTTTGTTGGCATAAAAAATATAGCCCAAAAACGAAAATACAAACATCCCGAAGAAAAATGCATAAGAACCTTTCTCGGAAACCCCTAAATAGAAAAACAGACAGAAAGCCCCCAAATTAGCCAGTTTCGGGAACAAGTTCTCGAAGATATTTGGTACAACGATCCTTTTGAAATTCGAAATATATTTGTTGAAAACCGCCGAAAGCGCCAAAACCAAAATCAGTGGCAAAATGAGCCGCTTCATTTTCCAGAGTTCCAAAGTTTTGAACTGTGGGAAAACCGTGAAGAACAGAAAGAATATCGCCGTGAAAATCAGAAAATTAATTCCGACTCCCAATAATGACAAGCTCAGGAAATTCTGGTTTTTCCCGTCTTTCTGAGTTTGGTGAAAAAACTTCACATTCGAAAAGGAAAGTCCGAAAACCACGATGGGCAAAAGCATTTCCGCGGTCGGCATAATGTAGCGCAGTTTTCCGTAGAACTCCATATCTCTTGGAAATATGAAGATCGCCGAAAAAGTCCCGAGTAAAAACCCGAAATAGCCGATTAATGAATATTTGAATCCCTGTCTCGCTACAACGCTCATTATCAGTGTGTTTTGATTTGATTGGGGATGAAGATGATATTATTGATATAGCTGTTTTTGTCTTTCAGCAGATTTTCGTTTTGAGACTTCAGCACCTCTTCGTCAATTTTCTGGAGTGTGAAATTTTCGCGGTTCAGGAAATTGGCGGTGTAGTTCCAGTTTTCAATCTCAGCAATCATTTCCTGCAAAGGTTTTTGGTGGTGTCGTTGCTCCATTTCCACCATCAGAACTGGGCGAAATTTCTTGATCACATTTTTTGCCCCATACAAAGTCTGTATCTCGTTTCCTTCCACATCGATTTTAATGAAATCAATCCTTCGGATTCCCTCCAATCCAGCCCAATCGTCGAGTTTGATGACTTTTACTTTTTCCGTAAAGAATTTCTTTTCGCCATTTTCCACAAAGTCGGTTTGAAGCGTTCCGCGGGAATTATAGACTTTTCCGTTAATGACGGGAATCTTGAACTCCGCAGTTTTATTCTCATCAGAAATCGCCAACGGATAAACGTGGTGATGTGGGAAAATCCTTCGCAACCGTCGGTACAGTTCGCGGTTCGGCTCGAAAGCATACACATTATGAGGTGCCAATTTATTTTCAAGCTGATAAAGATAGGCACCCACATTTGCTCCGATGTCGAAAAAAACAGCATTTCTTTCCAAGAAATCTTTAATCCAAAACAATTCAGGTTCCACATTATTTGCCAAAAAACTCTGTTCAGAAAGATTTTTCAGCTTTTTGAAATATCTTTCCTTATAAAATCCAGGTGCCACAAACTGTAGCTTTTCAGCAATTTTTTGGTAAATCGACATCGATTATCTTGGTTAAGGGAGAACAAAGATATAAATAAATGTTAAATTAATGTTAAAATCGATTCGAATTCAGAAATGACTTTCCCAAAAGTCGCTTTTGCCGTAACTTTATATGTTTGAAAAAAAATTATGAAAAAGATATTCCTTATCGCAGGTTTGGCGCTATTTTCCTCCTGCACAACTTTGCAGAAATCCACCAGTCAACCGTTTTCCTGGGAAGGTGCAAACCTTTATTTTCTATTGACCGACCGTTTTCAGAATGGCGACAAATCCAACGATATTAATTTTGGAAGAACCGAGAAAGCTTCTGTTTTGCGAGGTTTCGAAGGGGGCGATTTGCGCGGGATCATCCAGAAAATCGATGACAATTATTTTACCGATTTGGGAATCAACGCGATTTGGATGACGCCGATTGTGGAGCAGATTCACGGCGCATCCGACGAAGGAACAGGAAAAACTTACGGTTTCCACGGATATTGGGCAAAAGATTGGACCGCGCTCGATCCGAACTTCGGGACAAAAGCAGACCTGAAAGAACTCATCGAAAAAGCTCATGAAAAAGGAATCAGAATTGTTCTCGATGCCGTGGTAAATCACACAGGTCCAGTTACAGCGATCGATCCAGTTTATCCGAATTCTTGGGTACGAACTTCGCCGCAGTGCAAATACGATAATTATATCAACACGACTGCCTGTACTTTGGTGGCGAATCTTCCCGACATTTTAACGGAATCCAACGCAGCTGCGGAACTCCCGCAAATGCTGGTCGATAAATGGAAAAAGGAAGGTCGATACGATGCGGAAATGAAGTCGCTGAACGAATTTTTTTCAAGAACAGGGTATCCGAAAGCGCCGAAATATTATATCATGAAATGGCTCGCTGATTATGTTCAGGAATTCGGGATTGATGGTTATCGTGTTGATACCGTGAAGCATACGAACGAAGATGTGTGGAAGGATTTCCAGAAAATCTGTCAGGAAGCGTTTGATATTTACAAAAGAAAGAATCCGACGAAAGTTTTAGACAATAATCTGTTTTTCACTGTGGGAGAAGTTTATGGATACGGGATTTCGCAAAAACAGAATTACGATTTCGGCGATAAAAAGGTAAATTATTACCAAAATGGTTTTAAGTCGATGATCAATTTCGATTTTAAAGGGGATGCCAACAAACCTTATGAGGAGCTGTTTTCGAACTACTCTAAAATTCTGCATTCTGACCTGAATGGAAAAACGGTGATGAACTACCTGACTTCCCATGACGACGGATATCCTTTCGACAAGGAAAGAAAGAAAACTTTCGAGGCGGGAACGAAATTGCTTCTTGCACCGGGAATTTCACAGATTTACTATGGTGATGAAACAGCGCGTCCGCTAATTGTAAAAGGTGCGGAAGGTGATGCGAATCTCCGTTCAAATATGAATTGGAATGACGAAAAAAACAATGCGGAAACAAAAAAACTTTTGGAACATTACCAAAAACTCGGTCAGTTCAGAGCGAAACATCCTGCAGTTGGAGCGGGAGTTCACCAAATGATTTCGTCGTCGCCATATTGGTTTACGAGAACCTTTAACAATGATAAGGTTTTGATCGGCTTGGATCTGAAATCGGGCTTAAAAGAAATTTCAACAACAGGTATTTTTGATAATGGCACCAAACTTCGTGACGCTTATTCAGGAAAGACTATCAAGATCGAAAACGGAAAAGCAGTGATTGACACACCGTTTTCTGTTGTACTTTTTGAAAAATATTAAATGAAAAATCTCACATTCTTCCTCATTTTTATTTCAGCAATTGTTTTCGGGCAGAAAATTCCGTCGGTGATGAAAACCGGTTTCACTAAGGAAGCGCTGGCTCAGAAAATAACTTCGTTTGAAGGCAAGAAAATTCCGATTTCCCAGGTGTTGAAAAAACACGAAGGAAAAATTCTCATCATCGATTTTTGGGCGAGTTGGTGCAAAGACTGTATTCTTGCGCTTCCTGCAACCAAGGAGTTGAAAGACAGCAATCCCGAAATCCATTTCGTTTATTTTTCGCTCGACCGTTCTTATGACCAATGGAAAAGGGGACTCGATAAATACGGAATCGCCGAAATGGAAAACTACTGGTTTGATGAGGGCTGGAAGAATAATTTCAACAATTATATCGACCTGAACTGGGTTCCGAGATTCATGGTCATTGACCAAAAAGGAAAAATTGCGAAATATTACGCGGTCCATCCAAATGATCCCGACCTAAAAAAAGTAGTCGAGGGATTGAAGGAGCAGAAACCGTGATGCTATGCGATATGGTACCAAAAATTGCGTCTAAATGAAGAATGAAATATTGTATATTGAATTAAAAACAGGATTTTCTCATAATGGTCCTGCTTGGATTGGATTTGCTGAATTTTCTAAATCAGGACAAACTGTTTATTTTGACAATAAAGCGCTAAAAAAATTTAAAACGCCAGGAATTTCTTCAAATTACTATGACATTTAAAATGGAGATGAATATTGGATTTCAGGCGTTAAAAAAAATGGGCTTGACAGACATAAATTCGGTCAAGGAAAAATAATGCTTGATGAAAATGCTTTTGAAGAATATATGAAAATTATTGATGAAAAAACTGTTGATAATAAAAAGTATGAAATTGTAAAAATAGAAGATACTGATAAAAAAAGATTTGTAGATATAGAAAACACAAAAGTTACTATTGAGGAATCAAATTCCTATTATCGCAATAACTATAACAAACTGAAAAACAGAAGATAGTATAATGTTTGTAAAATGCAGGGCTTAAAACTATAATAGAACTTCGTGAAGCATTCATTATCACCTGCTTTTCCACTTCACATTTTTTCAATTTAGTTTGTCGACCTTAATTTGCAAGATTCTTTTGGTCCTTTTGTGGTTAAAAAATCCTTATGGCGGCGACTATTACCGAAACGGCGCCTCCAAAAAATCATTCAGCGGTTGGATGGATTTGTAGATGTTGGCAAAATTCTTCACCGCTTTCTCGTTGGTAAGGTCGCTGTCTGAAATCGGGTGGATTACGACAAAGCTCTTCAGTTTAAGGTATTCCGCCATAGGATCGTCTTTTTCAAAACCTTGTGGAACTTTCTGCAATTTGTTTTCGACACTCAACCCACGGAAATTATTTCTGAAATCATCTTTTTCAATAATCTTTAGAAACGCTTTTCCGTTCATCGAAATTTCTTTTCGGATTTCCTTTAACACGGAACTTTCAGGTTGGTAAACTCCTCCCGCCAAAAAAGATTTTCCTGGCTCAATATGAAGGTAATATCCTGCAATTCGATTTCCTTTTCCCATTCCTAAACCTGCGCCGAAATTGGTTTTGTAGGGCGATTTGTCTTTAGAAAAACGGGTGTCACGGTAAATTCGGAACAGTGCTTTTTTCGCGTCGATTTTCCCGATTTCTTCATCAAATAAGGCGATTTCGTCAATAAGCTCATCAACGAACTGGATGACGTTTTCGCGTGCAGCGGTGTATTGATGCTTATTTTCGTTGAACCACTCGCGGTTGTTGTTTTTCAATAAATCTTTGAGAAATTTTAAAGTGGAGTTTTCTATTTTGTGATTCATAATTTTTATTGTGATATAATTGTGTTTCAATCGGGCATTTGTCATGCTGAGGTTCTCGAAGCATTTTCAAATACTGATTTTCCAAAACAATTTATTGTAACATATTCTTTGGGAGTTTCCAAATGGAGCTTTCAAATTTTGGAATCCAAGGCTTTTGTTCGTGCTATAATTGTGTTTCAATCGGGCATTTGTCATGCTGAGGTTCTCTAAGCATTTTCAAATACTGATTTTCCAAAACAATTTATTGTAACATATTCTTTGGGAGTTTCCAAATGGAGCTTTCAATTTTGGAATCCAAGGTTTTTGTTCGTGCTATAATTGTGTTTCAATCGGGCATTTGTTATGCTGAGGTTCTCGAAGCATTAATAATACTAAATTTCCAAAACAATTTAACGATTTGGATTTTTTCGTTTCGATAAATTAGGAAGTTTTTCCCATTCCCCGTTTATTACTGCTTCTTTCTTTTTTCGACTCCATCCTTTCAGTTGTTTCTCGAATGCGATTGCTTGATGGACGTCATTAAATTCAGTAAAAAATACCAATTCGACTGGCCTTCTTAGAAAGGTGTACGATTTAGGATCATAACCTTCCTGATGCTCTCTTAATCTCACATCAATATCGCTTGTAATTCCTGTGTAATAGGAATTATCTGTACATAGCAATATGTAAACGAAATATTTTTTCATGATTTGTTTTTCAAAATTAGAAAATTCTATTGGAATAAACTTCGTTTATGCGGTAGTTTTCATCCTTCCCTTCGACAAGCTCAGGATAAACTTCACCTCAGGATGACAAGATTTCTGTTACTGATTTAAGTTTTAATTAAAATTAGAATTGATATTTTCCCCATTTAACAAAATATTAATAAAACCCATTAAATTTTATCAAAAATAAAAAGCGTATCTTTGCCGCCGAATTATAGACGATCATTTACATGAATTTATTTACGGAGACCAACCTAAGTCCTGAATTATTGAAGGCAGTTGGCGAACTGGGCTTTGTGAGCCCAACAGAAATCCAAAAACAGACTATTCCTTTTATCTCTTCAGATATTCGCGATCTCATCGCACTTGCGCAAACAGGAACAGGCAAAACAGCAGCATTTTCGCTTCCGATTTTGGATATGATTGACGACGGGAGTCGCAAAATCCAATTATTGGTGCTGTGTCCTACAAGAGAACTTTGTTTGCAGATTACCAAAGACATTAAAAATTACTCGAAATACCTACCCAACATCAAGACCACTGCGGTTTATGGTGGAAGCAGCATTATGGAGCAAATCCGCTCGCTGCGCGAGAAACCACAGATTATCGTGGGAACTCCGGGAAGGGTAATCGACCTGATCAACAGAAAAGCGCTCGACTTTTCCGAAATCCACTGGCTGGTTTTGGATGAGGCGGATGAAATGCTGTCAATGGGTTTCAAAGACGATCTGGAAACAATCTTGAGCGAAACTCCTGAAACAAAGCAGACTTTTTTATTCTCGGCGACGATGAATAAGGAGGTGGAAAGAATTTCTAAAAACTATTTGACTAAGCCGCACAGAATTTCTGTGGGTTCGATCAACGAGGTTAAGAAAAACATTACCCACGAGTATTATGTAGTTGGTTACCGACACAAAAAAGAGGCGCTGAAAAGGTTGATCGATGCGAATCCGAACCAATATTCCATCATTTTCTGCCGAACCAGAATGGAAACTCAGGAGATTGCAGATTTCCTGATGCAGAACGGTTATGCAGCAGATGCGCTTCACGGAGATCTTTCTCAGGCGCAACGTGACACGGTGATGAAGAAATTCCGTTTGAAAAATATCGACATTCTTGTAGCGACCGATGTTGCAGCGAGAGGTTTGGACGTGAATTCATTAACCCACGTTATCCACTACTCTTTACCAGATGATCCCGAAGTTTTCGTGCACCGAAGCGGAAGAACAGGAAGAGCAGGGAAGGACGGGATTTCGATGGCACTTATTAAACCAGAAGAATCCAGAAAGTTGAAGCAGATTAAATCTTCGACCAAGATTGAGATTTCTGAAAAGAAAATCCCAACAGGAACGGAAATTATCAAGGCGCAAGTAGGTGGAGTTTTCGAAAAATTATTAACGGAACACGCGGACTTCTTCGAGTTCGATGATCAACTGATTCCTGATTTGTCAGAATTCAGCAAAGAAGAGTTGGTACACAAACTTCTGCAATTCCAGCTGAGAGATTTGGCGCTTTACTATAAAGACAAAAATGATTTGGCGGAACAGAAATTCAGCGAAGACGGTAGAGAAAGCCGAAGAGAGAGAAGAGACCGAGAAAGAGACGGCAGAAGAGGCGACAGAAGAGACCGTGATGGCGGAAGAGACGGCGGAAGAGATTCCAGAAGGTCAAGAAAAAACAGCGAGGATATGGTGAGATTCTTCTTTAACCTTGGAAAAAGAGACCATCTGAAGAAAGTGGATATGCTCGACATTATCAATAAGGCGACAGCAAAATCAAAATCCAGAAAACGTCCGGATATCGGCGACATCGAAATTATGGAGAAATTCTCTTTCTTCGAAGTTGAAAAATCGTTTAAGGATGAGGTTTTGAGAGGTTTGCCCAACCTGAAATTCAAAGGAAAAGAGATGCGCGCAGAAGTTGCGAATTAATCTTTAGAAATATTAAAAATAGAAAAGTCAGTTCAGTTTTTTGAGCTGATTTTTTTTGCGAGAAACTGATATAACTCAATGTTAACAAAACTTAATATTGAAACAAATGTTATCGGGTGACTTTTTCGGAAATTTGCACCACTAATTTTATAAACATTTAAGTAATGGGAATCGGTAATATATTTAAAGCATTCCAGCCAAAAGACAAAGTATTTTTTGTGTTGTTTGAAAAAGTGGCGCAGTCATTAACCGCAATGTCAAAAGAGTTTCATGAAGGACTACTGGACTTCGATATGAACGACGACACGATGCTTAAGAATATGAGCGATTACGAGCATAAACTCGATGATCTGACCCATGAAATTTTTGTGCAGCTGGGCGAAAACTTTATCACTCCGTTTGACCGTGAAGACATCAATTATTTGGCGAGCGGGATGGACGATATTGCGGATTACCTTTACGCATCGGCAAAGTACATTTATCTTTACAAAACGCCGCTTGATCCTGCTTATACCGAATTTTCGCTGTTGATCCATAAGTCTTGTGTAGAGCTTGAAAACGCGATCAGCAACATGAAAGATTTCAAAAATCCAAAAGCGGTAAAAGAATCCTGCATCAAGATCAATTCCTATGAAAATATCGCGGACGATGTTTTGAGTCAGGCAACTGTGAAGCTTTTCGAAACCGGCGACGCGATCAACATCATCAAAGTGAAGTCGGTGCTGGAATACCTTGAAATTGTTACCGACAAGGCAGAAGATGTTGCCAACACTATCGAAAATATCGTTATTAAGTACGCTTAATCTGTTCTAATCTATCAATATCTCAGAAGAATGGATTTACCAGTTCTATTAATAGTCATCATCGTACTCGCCTTAATTTTTGACTACATCAACGGTTTTCACGATGCGGCGAACTCGATTGCCACCATCGTTTCAACCAAAGTTCTTACTCCTTTCCAGGCGGTGCTTTGGGCAGCAGTTTGGAATTTTGCCGCATTCTTTGTGGCAATGTATATCATCGGTGAATTCAAGATCGGAAACACGATCGCCAAAACCGTCAACGAAGAATTTATCAACCTCGAAGTTATTTTTTCGGGGCTTATTGCCGCCATTTTCTGGAACCTTTTAACTTGGTGGTTCGGTATTCCTTCGTCATCATCGCATACCCTGATCGGAGGTTTTCTTGGTGCTGCGTTAATGCATGCTTTTACACTGGATTATCATTCAGTTGCTGCCGCCAATCCCGGAATTTCCTTTGTTGAAAACTTCCAGCTCGCGCTCAAACAGCTATTTACGCAGAGCGTTGTGAAGTATGAAAAAGTGATTCCGATCTTCCTTTTCATCTTTTGCGCGCCGTTAATCGGTATGATTGTTTCCATCATAATCACGCTGATTATCGTGAATTTTGCCAAAAACAGCAATCCTCACAAAGCTGATGTGCAGTTCAAGAGATGGCAGCTTGTTTCTTCCGCATTGTTCAGTTTGGGACACGGTCTAAACGACGCACAGAAAGTAATGGGGATTATCGGAGCAGCCGTGATTTATTACCATGTTACTCTGATCGGAGGTAATGATCCGTATGCTTTGATGGATTCTGCAGAAAGATTCAAACACTTTACAACGGATTATATTTGGGTACCTTTCGTGTCTTTCCTTGCCATCGGTTTGGGAACGATGAGTGGTGGTTGGAAAATTGTGAAAACAATGGGAACCAGAATTACAAAGGTTACTCCACTCGAAGGAGTAAGTGCCGAAACAGCGGGAGCGATTACCCTGTTTCTTACCGATCACTTGGGAATTCCGGTTTCTACTACACATACCATTACAGGTTCGATTATCGGTGTGGGATTAACCAAGAGGATTTCGGCAGTTCGATGGGGTGTAACTGTAAGTTTGCTTTGGGCGTGGATTCTTACCATTCCGGTGAGTGCTCTAATTGCTGCTGCATCCTACTTGTTGGTTAATTTTGTATTTTAAAAGTATAACTTAAAAGAACTCAAAAACCATTTCTAAGGAAGTGGTTTTTTGTCTTTCAAGATTTAGCTTAAACCTTTTGTATCTCTGTATATCATTAATGAGCCATAACGCCTTTTTATAGCTTAATAACGGCATAATAATAAAATAGAATCTTTGTTTAACTTTGCGAGAAATCGTTCACAATTAGTAGATCATACAAATTAATGAACGCACTTGCAATGCTTTAAATCTCGCAAAGCAAGACAAAGACATCATCCTTCATTGCGTATATTCTTAAGACAAACAAGGGCGCTTTCGCTTAGCCAAGATAGACGATGTTTTTTCTGCTTTAGGTTTCTTTTTCAATAGAAGTGGCTTTTTTTGTCTTTCAAGATTTAGCTTAAAAATTATTAAAATCGTATTTTTGCCAAAAACAAGAGAATTTATGCAGTTTTTAGACGAGTACCAAAAAATCGTAGCCGACGCAATTGAAAAATATAAGTTCAAAGATAAGCCAAAAGAACTTTATGAACCGATGAACTATATTATTTCCCACGGTGGGAAACGGCTTCGACCAATTATGGTTTTAATGGCGAGCGATATGTTTGGAGGAGATATTAAAGCTGCGTTGAAACCTGCACTGGCGATTGAGTTTTTCCACAACTTCACGCTGATCCACGATGATATTATGGATGAGGCGCCTTTGAGAAGAAATAAGCCGACCATTCATACCCTGCACGGAATCAATGCGGGAATTCTTTCGGGTGATGCACTGCTTTTCAAGGCGTTCAAATTCTTCGAAGATTTGGAACCCAATCTTTTCAAAGCTTGTATGAGGGTTTTTTCACACACCGGACTTCTTCTTTGCGAAGGACAGCAATACGACATTAATTTCGAGACTAAAGGTGATGTGACTTTCAACGACTATATCCGGATGATTACCTACAAAACGGGAATCCTGAGTGCTTCTTCGTTTGAAATCGGAGCATTGATCGCAGGTGCCGAATTCAAGGATGCTAAAGCCATTTTCAATTTCGGTAAACATGTGGGAATCGCGTTCCAGATTATGGATGATTACCTCGACGTCTTCGGGAACCAGGAATCTTTTGGAAAAAAACATGCGGGCGACATTGTAGAAAACAAAAAAACCGTATTATATCTTCTCGCAAAAGAAAACGCCACAGAAGCTGAAAGAAAAGAACTGGATTTCTGGTATTCAAGAAAAACTGACAATGTCGATAAAATCTACAGTGTCGAGAAAATATTCCGCAGAACAAGAGTGGACGAAAAAACGCTTCTGCTGATCCAGAAACATAACGAAATCGCTCAGCATTACCTGAACAAAATTAATGTTCCCGACGAAAAGAAGAAACCGTTTGTTGAACTTGCCAATTATTTGTTGAGAAGAGAATCTTAAACGCATAAAATAACTGGAAAAATTCACGTCACTGTTCCCCTTCCTTGAAGGGGTGGCAAAAATTTGAAAAAATTTTTGACGGGGTAGTTTAAAAATAATGAAATTCCGCACCGAAGTACATATCGAAGACTCAGCAAGAAAAATCGGAGTTGAAGACAAAATCTTTTCAATCGGTTCCTGCTTTTCCACGGAGCTTTCTGATCTGCTGAAAATGGGGCAGCTGCAGACGCTGAACAATCCTTTTGGGACGGTCTTTAATCCTTTTTCGATCAACACGGCGATCAAGAAACTCCACGATTCCGAGTTTTATACGGAAGATGATTTGATTTCTTTTAATAATGAAGTCATTTCGCTCGACCATCACACCAGTTTTAATTCTCGATTTGCGCACCAAACTTTAGAGAAAATAAACACCAGCATTGAAGCTGGGAACCTTTTCTTACAGGAAACTAATTGGGTGGTAATTACTTACGGAACGAGTTTCATCCATGAGTTTATTCCCAGAAAAAAACTCGTCGCCAATTGCCATAAGATTCCCGGAAAGCACTTCGAAAAGCTGCTTTTGACGCAACAGGAACTCGAGGATTCCATTAATGAAACCATTGACAATCTGAACGACATCTGCAAAGAAAATGTGCAAATTCTGTTCACCGTTTCTCCTGTTCGCCACACCAAAGACGGAATCGTAGAAAATAATTTGAGCAAATCCAAACTGACTTCTGCGATCCACGAGGTTTTGCCGCGGTTTTCAAATTGTCACTATTTGCCGATTTTTGAAATCATGATGGACGATTTGCGCGATTACCGTTTCTACAAAGACGATATGATCCATCCGAATTCTCAGGCGGTAACCTACATTTTCGAGAAGTTCGGGAATTCTTTTTTCTCAGATGAAACGATGGATTTTGTGGAAGAAAATTTCAGCATTACCAAAGCACTTGAGCATAAGACCGATGACGAAAACAATCCAAAATATCTGGAATTTTGCGAGAATCTGAAGGGAAGAATTGCGTTACAGCAAACGAAAGTGAAACATTCGATTTTTGAAGATAAAAGGTAAAAGGCAAAAGAGACAAGAGAAAAGAGAAAAGAGAAAAGAATCTCTTAGTATGAGAATTCGTATTCTCGAGAGTTTTTTACGTTCCAAATTGCCGGAATTCACCTGATTTCAGGAAAACAGTCAAACGGGTTTTGCTGAAAAATAAAATGTACATCAGAAAAATTGGTATCTCAGATTTAGCGTTCCTTCAGAAAATCAGCATACAGACTTTTTCTGAAACCTTTTACGACATGAATTCCGCGGAGGATATGCAGAAATATCTTTCTGAAAACCTTAGTGAAAACCAGCTGAAATCCGAGCTTGAAAATCCTGATTCTCAATTCTTCTTCGTTGAATATGAACAGGTTGTTTTAGGATATTTGAAATTGAATTTGGGAAAAGCACAGACCGAAGACCTGGGAGATTCATCCATAGAAATCGAGCGAATTTACGTGTTGAAAGAATTCTTAGATTTGAAAATCGGACAACTCCTTTTCAATAAAGCAGTGGAAATCGCAAAAGAACGAAATGCAGAATTCATTTGGCTCGGCGTTTGGGAAGAGAACAAAAGAGCCATCAGATTTTATGAAAAGAACGGATTTGAAATATTTGGCAAACACGATTTCGTACTTGGTAACGATGTGCAGACCGATTTGCTAATGAAACTTAAACTATAAATACAACAAAGTCCCTCTCCTTTGGAGAGGGATTTAGGGAGAGGATTATGATTGACACCCACACTCACCTTTATTCTGAAGAATTCGACCACGACCGCGCCGAAATGATTCAGCGAGCCATCAGCAAGGGAATTACAAAATTCTACCTTCCAGCGATCGATTCGGAATACCACGAAAAAATGCTGGATTTGGAAAAACAATATCCGAACCAAATCTTTTCGATGATCGGACTTCATCCTTGCTACGTGAAACCCGAAACTTGGGAAAATGAACTAAGAATTGTGGAGGATTATCTCAGTGAAAGAAATTTTCCCGCGATTGGCGAAATCGGAATTGATCTGTATTGGGACAAAACCACGCTCGATATTCAGATTAAGGCGTTCGAAAAACAAATCGACTGGGCGATCGAAAAAGATTTGCCAATCGTGATTCACACCCGCGAAAGTTTCGACGAGGTTTTCAAGGTTTTGGAAAGAAAAAAACATCCGCAACTTCGTGGAATTTTCCACTGCTTTTCGGGGAATCTCGAACAGGCAAAGAGAGCAATTGACTTAAATTTTGTTCTCGGAATCGGTGGAGTAGTGACGTTTAAGAATGGGAAAATCGACCAGTTTCTGCACGAAATTCCTTTGGATAAAATCGTTTTGGAAACGGATTCCCCGTATCTCGCCCCGGTTCCGCACCGAGGGAAGCGAAACGAAAGTTCCTATCTGGATTTGGTGGTCGGCAAACTTGTCAACATTTACGGAAAAGATTTCTCTGAAATAGACCGGATCACGACAGAAAACGTGGAAAGAATCTTCGGTAAATAATTTTGCCACGAATGCACGAATATTCTTAACGTATTCAACAATAAGATTTTCTGCACGATCTCCCTCAAATTCTTGATAGAAAACGCAAAGGATTTCCTTTAATTATGCACTATTTTAAGGTTGCAAAGATTTCCCCGCAATTGCGAGTTGATGAAGCGCACGCTTAATCAGCGGAATTTTCCGCAATCTTTACTTAACTAAATGTGAATCTTAAAAGAGAATTTTTGCTATAAATTGCAAAAACAGTTACTATTTCTTTCTAAAGAAATTCTTATTCCTCACTTTCTTGAAACCGATTTCTTCCTTCGCTTTCGGCTGTGGTTTCGGTGTGAAAGGTTTGTTGTTGGAGTCCCGTTTCTGCACCACCAAATCGTCGGTGTGGAAAGGATGGTCTTTCTCTACAGGAATTTTCTTTCCGATCAGTTTCTCGGTATTTTTCAGGTTGATCAGGTCGAGACCGTCAACAAACGAAATCGATTTTCCTTCCGCACCTGCTCTTCCAGTTCTTCCGATTCGGTGAACGTAGGTTTCGGAAACATCGGAAAGCTCGAAATTCACCACATATTTCAGTTCGTCGATATCGATTCCTCTCGCTGCAATATCGGTCGCGACAAGGATTCTCGTTTTCCCTGACTTAAAGTTGTTCAGGGCGTTCTGTCTTTGGTTTTGTGATTTGTTGCCGTGGATTGCCTCTGCCGAAATTTTACTTTTCTGCAGTTTTCTCGCAATTTTATCTGCGCCGTGTTTAGTCCTTGCAAAAACCAGTACGGAATCGGAAATATCATTTTGCAGGATGTGTGTAAGCAAGTCGAGCTTGTTGTCTTTCTCCACGAAATAGACTTTCTGCTGTATTGTGTCTGCAGTTGCAGAAACAGGTGCAACTTCCACTCTCACAGGATTGGTGAGCATCGAATTCGCAAGGTCCTGGATTTCTTTCGGGAAAGTTGCCGAGAAAAACAGCGTCTGTCTTTTTGGCGGTAATAATTTCACAACGCGTTTTACATCGTGCACGAATCCCATGTCGAGCATACGGTCCGCCTCGTCAAGAACGAAGATTTCAAGGTTTTTTAAGCTGATGATTCCCTGCGAAATAAAGTCGAGCAGTCGACCGGGAGTTGCCACCAAAATATCGACTCCTTTTTTCAATGCGGCTTCCTGTGCTCCTTGTTTTACCCCTCCGAAAACTACGAGATTCCTCAATCTCAAATGTCGTCCGTAAGCATTGAAACTTTCTTCAATCTGAATGGCAAGTTCCCGAGTTGGCGTTAGAATAAGCGCTTTGATCTGGTTGTTTCTGATGTTTTTTTCGGTGAGGTTTTGCAGGATCGGAATGGCGAAAGCTGCCGTTTTTCCTGTTCCTGTTTGTGCGGTTCCGAGCAGGTCTCTTCCTTTAAGGATACTGGGAATTGCTTTTTCCTGAATCGGTGTCGGTTGGGTGTAACCTTCCTCCTGCAAAGCTTTTGCAATGGACTCTATTAAGTTTAAATCGGTAAAGTTCAAATGATAAAATTTTGGTTAATATGAAACTGTGTCATTCCTGAAGATGCAACGAAAAAATGGGAATCAACCCATTCCGAATGACGACGTTCCATAAAAAATCCTTCAATTGTGAAGGATTTTGTGCTGCAAAGATAATTCAAATATTTTTAACCTTTAATTGACCTTCGTCCATTTCTGGGTTTTTCTAAGATTTTCAATAAACTCGTAAAATTCCCGAAGTTTCTCGGTTCCGCTTTTTCCATAATCCTCGATATGTTTGGAGCTTCCATCCTTGAAAGTCACGATCAGGTGTGATGTTGGCAGATCGGTGATGTTTTTGTCGCCGTAATAGTTTTTCAGAGATTTCAGATTCAGTGAATCTAAAAAAGAATTTAGTTTGGCAAAACTTTCCTTATCGATGGTTGCCTTAAAAATTCCTTCCCGCGGTTTTGAGAAATCATCTTTTGAACTTCCGTCGGTGAATGTAAACCTTTCTGCATCGATGATCGCGGTTCGGTCGGGACTGATGGTGAGTTTAAACATCGGGCAAAACCCAAAACAAGCACCTGCTTCGTAAGTGATTTTCGAGTAGTTGGTTTGGTTCTGCGTCGAACAGGAGCTCAAAATGAGGGCAGCAAAAAGCGTGATTAGGATTTTCATAATGTTGTAATTAATGAAATCTTACCGACAAGAACCGTTCCGAAATTATTTGAAACGGTAACCTAAACCAACCTGAACAAAAGCAATTTTGTGATTGGGACCGCCTCCTTCATTGATCTTGATAAAGTTGAAATGATAACGTGCGTCAGCAAAAAGATGGTTGCTGAATTGATATTCAGTACCAATAAAAGGGAAAATGTTCAGCGTTTTGATATTTTCCATCTTTCCCGATTTATTTTCTAATGTTTCGGGATCGAATTCAAGATTAGGATTCAGATTAATGCCGAAATTCAGACCCGCAGATAAGGAGAAAGGAGTCGCGAAATAATATTTTGCCGAAAGTGGAATCTGCAGCTGTGGATAATGAAAGTAAAGTTTCTGCGTGCCAATGTTAACTATTTCATTACCAATGATTTTCTGCGCTTCATAAGTATCTTTGCCTCCAAGTTCAGTATAAAGCAATTCACCCTGCAAGGAGAATTTTTCAGAAATCTTGTGTTCCGCCAAACCTCCCAAGTAAAAATAGGATTTGTTTTGATTTTGATAACTTCCGATTTGATAACCTGATAAGTTGTAACCAGCTTTTACGCCAAATTCGGTTTGTGCGAAGGTTCCAACAGAAATCGCAACCGCAATAAGAGATAAGAATTTTTTCATTAAAGATCAAAATTAGAATTTGAAAGAAAAGTTAACCGTGAAGTTTTTTCCAGATGACATCTTTTAGTTCTGTCAATCCTTCGCCAGTAACTGCAGAGAAGAAAATGGGTTGTCTGTTTTCGGGGAATTCTCTGCTGATTTCTGTTTTCAGTTCGTCATCAAGGAGATCTGCTTTGGAAACGGAAATGATAAAGTCTTTATCTAAAAGTTCGGGATTATACTCCTGAAGTTCATTTTCCAGGATCTTGAATTCCTCGAAATGGTTTTGTGAATCGGCAGGAATGAGGAAAAGCAGAATTGAATTTCTTTCGATATGCCTTAAAAATCGGTGACCGAGACCTTTTCCTTCAGCTGCACCCTCGATGATTCCAGGAATATCCGCCATTACAAAAGATTTGTAGTTTCGGTAATCCACGATTCCCAAATTTGGGGTCAAAGTGGTGAAAGCGTAGTCCGCAATCTTAGGTTTCGCTGCAGAAACTGCCGCTAAAAGTGTAGATTTACCGGCATTCGGGAAACCGACCAAACCGACATCCGCCAAAAGTTTGAGTTCGAAAGTCACATAACCTTCCTCACCTGGAAGTCCTGGTTGTGCATATCGTGGCGTTTGGTTCGTTGCAGATTTGAAATGCTCATTTCCCAAACCGCCTTTTCCGCCGTGCATCAAAATGATTTCCTGCTGATCTTCGAGAATTTCACCGATGATTTCTCCATCCTCATTTTTGGCAATGGTTCCAATCGGCACGTCGATATATACATCCGCTCCGTAAGCTCCTGTCAATTGGTTTTTTCCACCGTTTTCACCACGTTCGGCTTTTACGTGACGTGTGTAGCGCAATGGAAGAAGTGTCCATTCGTGGGCATTTCCCCGCATAATGATATGACCGCCTCTTCCGCCGTCGCCGCCATCAGGACCGCCTTTCGGAATATATTTCTCACGGCGCAAATGTGCGGAACCAGCGCCACCGTGACCGCTTTTGCAGTGTATTTTTACGTAATCTACGAAATTGCTCATATTTTCTGGGCGATCTGCAGTCGGCGCTCTGCTTTCAGCGTTCAGATGCCGATTGCGGAATGCCGAAAGCAGATTGCATTATTTTTTTATTTTCTCAACCTCCGCGAAAAGTTTCTGCGAGATTTCTTCAATTTCACCGACGCCGTTTACTTCAACATATTTTCCTTGCTGTTTGTACAGTTCGGCTACTTCGGCTGTTTTCGCGTAATATTCTTTGATTCTGTTTCGGATAATTTCCTCATTGGAATCGTCGGTTCTGCCAGAAGTTTCACCTCTTTTCAGGAGACGCTGCACGAGAATTTCGTCTTCAACCACTAAGGAAAGACAAACGGAAATGTCCGAATCCAAAACCTCTTTCACAATATTTTCGAGTGCTTCGGTTTGGTTTGCGGTTCGCGGGTAACCGTCGAAAATGAATCCGTTGGTGTCGGTTGGTTTTTTCACTTCATCAGTCAGCATATCGGTCGTTACCTGATCGGGAACAAGTTCTCCCTTGTCGATATAGGATTTTGCGAGTTTCCCGAGTTCCGTATCATTTTTCATGTTGTAGCGGAACAGGTCGCCTGTCGAAATCTGTTTAAGGTTGAATTTTTCGATTAGGTTCTGCGCTTGAGTCCCTTTACCGCTTCCCGGAGGACCGAATAGTACAATGTTGATCATGGTTTGTCGTGGGCGATTAGCTTTCTGCCATCAGCAATCTGCAATCAGCTTTCGGCTTTAACCCCTTTTGTTTATTAGACTTATTAATTATCGTTTTTGCCTTATTTTTCTTTTTATCAATATCTTCCTGTATTTTCAGGATGAGTTTTGAAATTTTCATTTTCAGTTCTTCGGCTTTCGGAGCCATTTCAAGGAAGGATTTTTCAGAAATTAATCCTAAATCTTTACAAAGTAATAATCCATATTCAACCTCAAATGCACTGCCTGAAGCAATTCTCAGCATTCTCTTGAAATCTTCATCGCTTCCTCTTCCGCAACCTTCGACAATGTTGAAATTTACAGAGGTCGATGCTATGCTCATTTGCGAAGTCAATCCAAAAACTTCTTCTTTAGGAAAATGCTCTGTAATCTTATAGATCTCCAACGCAAGTTGATGACCTAATTTCCAAATATCATATTTTTATAATCTCTCATAACTTTGTCTGTTGCCGTTAGCCGATAGCCGAAAGCTCATAGCTGACTGCCGAAAGCTTTCTTAATGATTAATTCTTCCTTCCGCCAACTGATACAGATCGGGGAGGTTTCTTCCCAATTCATCATAATCCAACCCGTATCCTAAGACAAATTTGTTTGGGATTTCCTTCGCCACATAATCGATGGTGAAATCTTTTTTGAAGACTTCTGGTTTTAACAGGAGCGACGCTACTTTCAACGATTTCGGACGCTGCGTGTTTTTGAAATACTCGAACAAGCTTTCGATCGTGTTTCCCGTATCCACGATGTCTTCCATTAATATAATGTGCCTTCCTTCGACGTCTTTAGTGAGTTCCATTTTTTTATACACGATTCCCGTGCTGGTCAAGCCGCCCATATAGGAGCTCATTTGGATAAATGCGATTTCGCACTTCCCGGGATAATATTTCAGGAAGTCGGCAAAAAACATGATCACACCGTTTAAAACACCGATGAATACTGGTGTTTCGTCTTTGTAGTCTTCGTAGACTTTTTCGGCAAGGTTTTTAATGATTTCCTGAATTTCGTCGTGTTTCAGGTAGGGTACGAATTCTTTGTCGTGGATTTTGACTGTGTCCATATTGTTTCCAAAAAGCAAATTTACGGATTTTTTTTTCTAAACCTTCAAGGATTTGGAATCCTTGAAGGTTTACGTTGTTTGTCTTGAAATGTGCAGGTTTATGAAAAAGAATTCTTTGTTTGCGAGAATTCTTACCAAACTAATAGATTATGCAGTCCAATGAATCCATTTGCAATGCTTAAAATCTCGCAAAGCAAGACAAGGAAAAATATTTTACATTCTTCATATTTTTAGGACAGACAAAGGCGCTTGTGCTTAGCCAAGATAAACAATGGCTTGATTGATAATCAGCTTTTATGGCTTTAGAACTTTGTTTGTCAGAAAAATAAGCGTTAGCGCCTTTTCCTCCATCTTTTTATTTTTAAATGGAATCGGCGAATCTGCGATTTGTGTAGTTTAAAAGCAGAATGATGTCAAAGAAAAATCTTTGTTTGTCCTTGCGAGAATTTCTACACTATTAGTAGATCATATGATTTTTGAAAATGATTGCAACGCTTAGATTCTCGCAAAGCCAGAAAGGTTTACTTTTCCCGACTCCGCGTGAGGGATTGAAGTGGAAACCCCGCAGTTGCGTCGGGAAAGCTGCGGAATGAGGAGTTGCAACGAAAAGCCCGACCCGAGCTGTAGGAAAGTAAGGAGCTGAGAAGATAAACGCAGGAGAGGGACACGCCCAAATTTTTATGCCCAAACTTTTGCGGAAAAGGTTTATTAAAAGTATTTTTGTGGAAATCTAAAAAAGTAAAAATTTATGTCAACTTATGTGGTTGTAGGTCTTCAGTACGGCGACGAAGGCAAAGGGAAAATTACGGACGTGCTTTCTGCAAAATCGGATTACGTGGTGCGTTTCCAGGGAGGCGACAACGCGGGTCACACCGTTTATGCGGGTGAGGAAAAGTTTGTTCTGCACCTGCTTCCGTCGGGAGTTTTGCAGTGTAAAGGGAAATGCGTGATCGCGAATGGAGTGGTGGTGAATCCGAAATCGTTCATCCGCGAAATCGAGCAGATCGAAAGCAAGGGACTGAAAACTGACCACGTTTTTATTTCGAGAAGAGCACACGTGATTATGCCGTACCACATTTTGCTGGATACTTACCGTGAGGAAGAAACGGGCGGAACACAGATCGGGACGACGAAAAAAGGAATCGGTCCTTGCTACGAAGACAAAATCGCGCGAGTTGGAATCCGAATGGTGGATTTGCTGAATCCCGATATTTTGGCAGAGAAAATCAGAAAGAATCTGAAAATCAAAAACGCGTTGTTCGAGAAATATTTTGAAAAACCTGGACTGGAATTTGACGAAATCTACCACGAGTTTCTGGAGCTTGGAAAAAAACTTCAGGACAGGATCGTTGATACCGAAGTAGAGCTGAACCAGGCAATACACGATGGTAAGAATATCCTTTTCGAGGGTGCTCAAGCGTTGATGCTCGACATTGATTTTGGAACTTATCCGTTTGTGACTTCTTCTTCGCCATCTACAGGCGGCGTTTGCGCAGGAGCTGGAGTTCCGCCAACTGCTTTGCAAAACCTGATCGGTGTGGCGAAAGCTTATACGACAAGGGTTGGAAACGGACCTTTCCCAACGGAACTCGATAACGAACTGGGCGAAAAAATAAGAAAGATCGGCTTTGAGTTTGGTGCCACCACAGGAAGACCGAGAAGAACGGGTTGGCTCGATCTGGTTTCGCTGAAGCATGCGACGATGATCAACGGAATCAATAATCTTGTGATTACGAAACTGGATGTGCTTTCGGGAATTTCGCCTTTGAAAATTGCTACGGCATACAAAACGGAGGACGGAAAAATCATTGATTACTTTACTTCTTCCACGACGAAACTTTACGATTACGAACCGATTTATCAGCAGCTCGACGGTTGGGAAGAGGATATTTCGCACGCAAGAAGCTACGACGAACTCCCTGAAAATGCGAAACGCTACATCGAATTTATCGAGGAGTATTTAGGAATCAATGTTTATTTGGTTTCGGTAGGTCCTGAAAGAAGTCAGAATATTATTCGGAAAGAATTGTTTTAATCTCAATTAAAATTTTAATTAAATATATTAATATAACCGTTCCTAATGGAGCGGTTTTCTATTTGTGAAGGTTTAAAATTTTCTTATTGCTATGAATTGAATACATTCTTTCTTGAATTACTAAAAAGTTGGCGTGTTCTTTGGTAATGTTTTATTGATAATTTAAAATTGATAATGATTTGATGTTTTTAATTTTAAATGAAATGTTAACCAAAACAAAATAATTTAGCGATGAAAAATTTACTCCAAAATGAAAAAAATAATTTCGATGAAATACTTTTTCAAGGCAGAAACAAAGATTACGGAGCGTATGTAATTCGGGCTGAATACAGCCAAACCATAACCAAGGCAATGTTTGCAGGAATCGCACTATTTGCAGCGGTTGCGGTTACGCCGTTGTTGATCAACGCCTTCAAAGCTCCGGTTGAAGTTCCTGCGGAAAGAGGGACTGAACATATTTTGAAACGAATTGAAATTCCGCAGGATCCGCCAGAAAAAGAGCCCGAAATCGTGAAGCCGGTCGTTCCTTTGAAACCAGCAGAAAATACAGTGAAAATTGAAATTCCTACACCAGTACGAAATGCAGTGAAAGAAACTCCCGCTCCAAAGCAGAGTGTGATTAAGGATTCGAAAATCGGTCACGAAAATATTGTGGGAACAACTCCCGCAACGACTTACACTCCGCCTGCAGAAGTAGGTCCGGTTGAAGTGATCGCACCTCCTGCAACGGTTCCTATCGAGAAACCAAAACCAGTTGACAACACCCCAAAAACCACCGTGGATGTTTCAGCGGATTTCATCGGGGGAATCAATGCCTTTAGAAATAAAGTGGTGAGCAATTTCGATACTTCTGCAATGGACGGTATTGGTGAATTAGTGAAAACCACCGTAATGTTCATCGTGGAAAGAGACGGAACCATTTCCGACATCAAAGCGAGCGGTCCAAACCCAACCTTCAATAGGGAAGCGGAAAGAACCATCCGCTCCGTAAAAGGGAAATGGACTCCTGCAAAACTTGACGGCGAGAATGTGAGAAGCTATTTCAAATTCCCGATTTCAATGCAGTTTGAGTAAAATTCAAAATGAAAAATTAACAATAAATAATGAATAATTTTCGTCATTGAGTTTTCAGAAAATTATTTAACTCTTTAAATCTCAGAGCCTGTGATAAATTTCGAAATAAACCTAAATTTGATTACCCCAACCCTAAAAGGAGCAAATTTAGGTTTATTTCATAGGAAATTTTCCACCCTTTAGGGATGGGGTAAAGAAAATTTACGACATAACGTCCTTATTAAAATCAAATTTATCACTGGCTCCCAGCTTATCCACAGAAAACCATTTTCTGTGGATAATTTTTTTTCGTGATAAAGCGTTAATTAACAATATTTTAACCAAAACTCATTACGCATCGGCCGTCCGAAAATCAGAAAAAAGTGTATTTTTGGAGATTAAAATTTGAAGAATGGCTAAAATTATAGGCGTCGCAAATCAGAAAGGCGGAGTTGGCAAAACGACCACTGCGGTTAATTTGGCGGCGGCACTCGGTGTTTTGGAGAAAAAAATTCTCCTGATCGATGCCGATCCGCAAGCAAACGCCACGTCGGGATTGGGAATTGAGCAGTCGGCTTTTTCTACCTACAACCTTTTGGAGCAAAGTGCGGAGGTGAAGGAATGCATCCAGAAAACGGCATCACCGAATCTTGACATCGTGCCGTCGCACATCGACCTGGTTGCCGCTGAAATCGAATTGGTGGACCGCGAAAACCGCGAGTACATGCTGCGTGAAGCGCTGAAATCGGTGAGAGACGATTACGACTACATCATCATCGACTGTGCGCCAAGTTTGGGTCTGATTACCATCAATGCTTTAACCGCCGCAGATTCTGTGATTATCCCGATTCAGTGCGAGTATTTCGCTTTGGAAGGTTTGGGTAAATTGCTGAACACCATTAAGAATGTTCAGAAAATCCACAACAAAAATCTCGATATTGAGGGACTTCTTTTGACGATGTACGATTCGCGTCTGCGTTTGTCGAACCAGGTGGTGGAAGAAGTGAATTCGCATTTCCCGGAAATGGTTTTCGAAACGATCATCAGCAGAAACGTGCGTTTAAGCGAAGCGCCGAGTTTTGGTGAAAGCATCCTGAACTACGATGCAGAAAGCAAAGGAGCGATCCAGTACCTTCAGTTAGCCGAAGAAGTTTTATTGAAAAACGAAAATTTAGTTAAAAATTAGAAGCCGAAAGCAAATTGCCGAAAGCTGAGAGCGATTTATGAAAGACAAGAAAAGAGCAATGGGACGCGGTTTAGGCGCTATTCTGAGTGCAGAATCGAAAGCGACCGTCAATTCCGCGACCGACGAAGGAGCAGATAAATTTGTAGGAAATATCGTGGAGGTTTCTCTGGAAGATATTTATCCCAACGCTTCGCAGCCGCGAACTTATTTCGACGAAAAGGCGCTGAACGATTTGGCGCAGTCCATCAAAAATCTCGGAGTGATCCAGCCGATAACTCTAAGAAAAGATGGTGATAAATTTGAGATTATTTCTGGTGAACGACGTTTCCGTGCGAGTAAAATTGCAGGTTTGGAAACAGTTCCAGCGTATATCCGTTTGGTGAATGACCAGGAACTTTTGGAGATGGCGCTCGTTGAGAATATCCAGCGAGAGGATTTAGACGCCATCGAAATTGCACTGACTTATCAGCGATTGCTTGAAGAAATCGGGATGACTCAGGAAAATCTCAGCCAACGAGTGGGAAAGGAGCGAAGCACGATTACCAACTCCATCCGATTGTTGAGATTGAATCCCGATGTGCAGAACGCGATCAGAAGCGGCGAGATTTCTGCGGGTCACGGTAGAGCCATCATTAGTTTGGAAGATGCCGAAAAGCAGGATGTCCTTTTCCAAAAAATCATTAAAAATAATTTAAGTGTTCGCCAAGCGGAGCAGGAATCACAGCTTTTGAAAAATCCGAAATCACCAATTGCCAAAACAAAAGCAGCAATTCCGAATCTTTACAGGAAAGCAGAAAAAAATCTTGCCGATATTTTAGATGTAAAGGTGGAAATCAAAACATCCGCAAACGGCAAGAAAGGCAAAATCGTCCTCGACTTCAAGAATGAGGAAGAGTTGGAACACATTCTTTCGCACTTTAAATAATGAAGAAATTCACGGTCATTTTCTTTCTGGTTTTAATGGTTAAGGTTTTCGCGCAGGTGAATCCGAACGACACCATCCGCGTGGAAAACCATCCGAAAGATTCGATTTCTGCGGTGACACCAAAATCGGAAATTCAGGTATTGACCGAAATTACGGAATCCAACGCGCCGCAAAAAACCGTAAAATACAACCCAACAAAAGCTGGACTTTACTCCGCGGTTTTGCCAGGACTCGGTCAGTATTACAACAAGAAATACTGGAAAATCCCGATTGTTTGGGGCGCAATCGGAACTGGAGTGGGAATTACTTTGTGGAATCAAAAGCAATACAACCGATACCGAAATGCCTTCATCGCTCAGCTGAACGGACAAACCCACGAGTTTTCCGACATCCCTGGAATTACGGCGGATGTTTTGGGCAGAACGCAGGATCGTGCAAAAAGACAGCGTGATTACGCGATTGCAATTACTGCATTGATCTATGTCCTGAATGTCGTAGATGCCGTCGTGGACGCTCATTTATACGAAGGAAGAAAAGATCCCGATCTGGCTTTGAAACCTGCAATCATCTTCGACGAGTTAGGAAACCAAACCACAAAAGCAGGACTTACCTTTAACTATAGTTTTTAACTTCCCTGCTTGCAGCAGACAAGAAACAATCTCAAATCAAATCAAACCATTTCAAATAACATCAAACAAAATAAAATGAAGGTCGCTTTAGTCGGATACGGAAAAATGGGAAAAATCATCGGCGAGATCGCTGAAAAGAGAGGTCACGAAATCGTAGCCAAACTCAATGAAACGCCGACCGCGGAAACACTGAACAATCCCGATGTGGTGATTGAGTTTTCGAATCCTGAAGTGGCTTTTAACAATATTAAAGTTTGCCTCGAAAATAAAATTCCAGTGATTTGTGGAACGACGGGTTGGCTTGAACAAAAACCAGAAATCGAAAAGATTGCACAAGAAAACAACACCTCGTTTCTCTACGGATCCAACTTCAGTTTGGGAGTGAATCTGTTTTTTGCATTGAATGAAAAGTTGGCGGATCTGATGAAAAACTTTTCTGAATATAACGTGCAGCTCGAAGAAATTCACCACACCCACAAAAAAGATGCACCGAGTGGAACAGCGATTTCTTTAGCGGAAGGAATCATTAAGAATGATCAAAGATTCAGCAGCTGGAAATTAGATGAAACGAAAGGAAGCGAACTCGGAATTTTCGCCATCCGTGAAGATGAGGTTCCGGGAACGCACAGCATTTTCTACAGAAGCGAAGTGGACGAGATTGAAATCAAGCACACCGCCTTCAACCGAAACGGATTCGCTTTGGGAGCAGTAGTCGCAGCAGAATGGATTCAGGGAAAAACAGGAAACTTCACGATGAAGGATGTGCTTTTTTCGTGATTAATGTACAGAAAGAATAAGAAATAAGGAATATAATAGCAGAAAGTTTATAAACCGATCATACAAATTTTTGAGCTGACAATTACTATTAAATTTCTCTACATAATTAATGGAAAGTGTAATTTTTAAGAAAAGTAAAATTAAGTATTATTCATTTTGTTTTCTTTTGCTATTAATTATCATTGTAACTTTATACTTCAGTTTTCGATTTTTATTGTATTCTGATGAATATGTTTATTGGATGCTTCCAACTGAGACAAGAGTAATTTCATTAGGGATAATTGGAATTTTAGCTTCTTTAGCTTTAATCTCAATTCTCACAAAAAGTATATTAAATAAGAATTTTCAAATCAAAATTGACAATAGTGGTCTATTTTTAGGATTGATTCAACATTCTAAAAAATTAATATATTGGAAAGATATTACAAAAATTGAAAGTATTAATATTGAAGGAATAAGACATATAATAATTTACGTCAAAAATGTAGAGTATTATGGTGAAAATGAAAAAGGAATCCAAAAATATTTCTTCAATTCTAAGATGAAAAAATATAAAACTCCATTTGTAATAAATGTAACTGCCTTATCTGAAAATTTCGATACTATTATAAATTCAATAATTACGAATTGGAAAAAGTATAAAGAATAAAAACTTCTTCCAACAGCGTATTTGTAACAAATAACACGAACAAGAAACTAATCTAAACACACCGCCGAAAGCAATTTGCTGAAAGCTGAAAGCAAAAAGAAAATATGGACTACTTTCTCACCTATACCGTTTACGTTCTGATTCTCTCCGTTTTGATGGGGATTTCTACGTGGAAACTTTTCAAGAAAATGGGTTACAGCCCTTTGTTGGCGTTTGTTCCGTTTTACAATTATTTCATCATCCAAAAAGAAACCAAGCATCCGAAATGGTGGGTTGTAATGGCGTATCTGCCGATTGTGGGTCCGATCATGATGACGGTTTTCCATTTGTTTTTGATGAAGCATTTCGGGAAATCGACCTTCACACAGCGTTTGCTTACGGTGATTCTTCCGTTTATTTATATGGCGGTAGTCAACTATTCCAAAGATGCGGAGGTGGAAAAAGAAGACGAACTTTATTTAACCGAGGAAGAAAAAAGTGCCAAGAAAAAAGATACTTTCTTGGGATCGGTGACTTTTGCGGTGGTTTTTGCGACCATCATTCACGTTTTCTTTACGCAGCCGTTCGGAATTCCGACAGGATCGATGGAGAGGACACTTTTAGTGGGAGATTTCCTGTTCGTTAATAAATGGAGTTACGGTTTCAGAATGCCGATGCGACCTTTAGCAATACCATTTTTGCAGGGAACGATTATGGATACTGGCGAAAAAGGAAATCCGAAAGACGATCCGAAATCCTATGTAGATGCCGTAAAACTTCCGTACTCAAGAATCTTGCAATTAAATAAACCACAGAAAAACGACATCGTGGTTTTCAATTATCCACAGGATTCCGTGCATACCGCGATCGATAGAAAGGATCCGTATGTAAAAAGATGTGTCGCCGTTGCTGGTGATGTGATCGAAATGCGTGCAGGTCGCCTATTCGTGAACGGAAAACCTGAGCAGATTTTGGGAGATCAGTTCGAGCAGCACAAATACATTGCTCACGCAGGAAGCCAGCTCGATGTTCCCGCATTGTACAAAAAATACGGATTTTTACCGCTCCAAGAAATTCAGACCAACGACGGATTTATTTACGATTTCCAGGGACTGACGGATCAAACGGCGAAAGAAATCAAGGCGCTTCCGCAGATTATCGATATGAAGGAGCATATCTGGGAGAAAGATTCCGCTGCAATCAGCTATAAGATGAATTCTATGCGCGACGGATATTCGAAAAATATCGATACCACCCAGTCGATTTTCCCGATCAATAAGAAGTGGAACCAAGATTGGTACGGACCGCTGAAGATTCCGAAAAAAGGTGATGTGGTGACTTTGAACCAGGAAACACTTCCCGAATATCAGTGGATTATTTCCGAATATGAACATAACAAACTCGAAAACAGAGACGGAAAAATTTATGTGAACGGTCAGGAAACAAACCAATATACCATCAAACAGGATTACTATATGATGATTGGCGACAACCGCGACGCGTCCCTCGATGCGAGATTTTTCGGTTTTGTTCCTGAAGAAAATATCGTCGGAAAGCCGATGTTTACGTGGATGAGCGTTGAAGGACTTTTCAAGGATGGCGGCTCTACTTATCAAGCACCGACAAAAGTTCGTTGGGACCGAATGTTCAAAGCGACCAACACTGGTGAAGCCAACAAAACTTCATATTGGTGGGTTGCGGTGCTGATTTTGGTGCTGTTTTTTGGTTGGGATTATTTTGCGAAATTCTTTAAGAAAAAGGAAAAAGAGGATTAATTTTTTCAGGAGCTTTTTCCCGCTTTCCGCTCATACTCCTCACTCCAACGCTTTTGCCAACGCTTGTTGCGGGGTATCCGCTGCAAAACGACGAAGGAGTTTCCGTGATTCAATTAAAAAAAACAAGAAAATAGAACCAATCGGGGCTAAAAATGTTCCGCTAAAAATAAAAGTTTGGAACGGGCTTTAGCCCGTTTACTTAAAGAATGAAAATCATTTGGCTTTAGCCAAAACTTGTTTGAGGGATGAAAGTTTTATTACCAATATTTTACCTTCCGCCGATTTCGTGGTGTTCCGTTTTTTTGGATGAGGAAAACGAAGTAACTCTGGAACAGTTTGAGAATTTCCCAAAACAAACCTATCGAAACCGCGCCAACATATACGGAGCAAATGGCAAACTGTCATTAAGTATTCCCATTTCTCATAACGGCAAAAGGATCTTTAAGGAAATCGAAACCTCCAACCGCGAAAATTGGCAGCAACTTCACTGGAAATCCATTAAGACTGCCTATCAAAGTTCGCCGTATTTCGAATTTTATGAAGACAAACTTCAGAATATCTTCAATTTCAAAACGGTTTCACTTGTAGAATTTAACCTTAATGCTTTAGAAATCATCCAAAAGATTCTGAAGACAGAGAAAACGTATTCGTTCAGTCAGGAGTATATGAAACCTCCTGAAGGACAGGATTACAGAGCATCGTTTATGGCAAAACAGGAATCGGATTTCGAAATGGAGGAATATTATCAGACTTTCAGCGAAAAGTATGGTTTCCTGAAAGACCTTTCCATTATCGATCTGATCTGTAACAAAGGTCCCGAAACTTTGACTTATCTAAAAAATATTAAAACAAATACTATTTGAATATGAAAAAAATACTGATCGCCGGAATCTTTATGGCCGGTTTCACCGCTTTCTCACAAACAGCGGAAACTGCTTTAGATCCGATGAAAGACAAGGATCTGATGACTTGGTACCACAAGGATTTCTCGGCAACCAATGTATATGGAGTGAATACCCAGAATGCCTACAAATATTTGGAAGCGAAAGGTTTGTCGCCTAAACCTGTCGTTGTAGCAGTTGTTGACAGCGGTGTGGAAGTAGATCATCCCGGTTTGATCAAAAACATGTGGAAGAACGTGAACGAAGTACCGAACAACGGAAAAGATGATGACGGAAACGGCTATATCGACGATGTTTATGGATGGAATTTCCTTGGTGGAAAAGGCGGCGATGTAGATGTGGACAATATGGAGGTAACCAGAGTGGTGAAAAAATACAAGCCAATTTTTGAGGGAACGAATTCTACTACAAACAAAGAAAACCAGCAGAAAATGCCGGAAGAGTTTGCGATGTATATGAAATCCAAAGAAATTTTCAATAAAAAAAGTATCGAGGCAAAACAAGGATTTGAAACGTACACCAAAATCCAGCAGATGATTCCTTCGATGGTTGCAATGTTGGGTGGAAGAAATTTGACACCAGAAGTGGTTGCATCCATCAAACCAACAACACAGGAGCAGGCAATGGCTGCATCGGTACTTGGTCAGATTGTGCAGGATCCGTCAATAAAAGGAAAATCTCCAGCTGAAGTTGAAAAATTCCTAAACGACCAAATGAAGGAAGCGCTTGATTATTATGGTCCTCAAGCAACCAAAGGGTACAATCTCGATTATGATCCGCGTGCAACGATCGTGGGAGATAATTACGAGAATTATTCCGAAAAAATCTACGGAAACAACCACTACGAAGGTCCTGATGCAAAGCATGGAACGCATGTTGCCGGAATTATTGCGGGACTTCCTCAAGGTAAAGAAACCCAGTACGGAGTTGGTTACAAAACCGCGAAGATTATGACTGTAAGAGCCGTTCCGGATGGCGACGAAAGAGATAAGGACGTAGCAAACTCGATCCGATATGCAGTTGATAACGGAGCGAAGATCATCAACATGAGCTTTGGTAAACCGGTTTCTCCAGGGAAATCTGTGGTTTGGGATGCGTTTAAATATGCGGAGCAAAAAGGAGTTCTCTTGGTAAAAGCGGCAGGAAACGAAAATGAAAATATTGCAGAAAGCCAGTATTTCCCTACGAATTTCAAAAATGTAAATGACGCAAAACCTTTCATCAACAATATGATCGTAGTGGGAGCTTCAACGAACGACAATGAGTTTCTGAGAGCGAGCTTCTCTAACTACAACCAGAAAATGGTGAATGTTTTCGCGCCTGGAGACAAAATTTATTCTACCGTTCCAGACGGTAAGTACGAATATTTGCAGGGAACTTCGATGGCGTCGCCTGTTGTTGCCGGTGCAGCTTCAGTACTTTTGGCGTATATGCCGAATCTAAAACCGGAGCAAATTATCGAATCTTTGGTGAGAACGGCAAACAAGTCGTCGGTAAATGCAATGATCAATTCCAACACCAACAACCGATTCGACTTGATTTCGGAATCAGGAGGAGTAATCGATCTTAGAAAAGCTGCAGAGTACGCATTCACTAATTTCTACAGTCCTGGAACTTCTTCCGTTACTCCGGTAAAGACAACTCCCGTTAAGAAAACGGTGAAAAAGCCAGTGAGATAGCCAGTAGAGAAAGCTGTGAAAAGAAGATAAATATTATTTCATACATTGATTAAAGTCCGTTTTTAGACGGACTTTTTCGTTGACTCATCTAAATTGGCACGGTTTTTTGTAATTGTTAAAGCAAATAATTTTACTACTATGAAAAATTTACTATTGGCAGGAATTGTGGGAGCTGCATTGACAGTTTCCTGTTCCACAGCAAAAACCGCACAGCAAAACAGAGCAGAATTCCTTAAACTAAAAGGGGAATGGGAACTGACGAGTGTAGATTACGACAAAAACTACAAAATCAAACCTTTTGATGAAGGTGCTGATATCCAGTGTTTTGTAGGAAGCCACTGGACTTTGATCCCGAATAACTGGACTGGTTCATACACACTTCCTGGAGGTGGCAACTGTCCGAGTGTTGTAATGCCTATCAAATTTGAGGTAGTGAACGGTAACGAATTCAAGTTCAAAAAAATTCTTGAGGGTTCAAAAGCTAAATCAGTAATTTCTGGTTATTCTTTAAATCTAATCAACCAAACTACTGATCAGTTCAGCTTGGAGCAAAACGTTCCTTCTGCAGGACAAAATGTGAGAGTGGTTTACAACTTCCAACGAACTGGAATGAAATAATTTAGTAATCGACGGTAAATCTCTACCTTTATAAAAGAGGGCGAATTCAAGTTTCAGAGATTTTACCATTAAATAGAAAATATTATGAAAATTTTAAACAAAACAAATATCGCTGCACTTTTCGTGTCTTCAGCTTTGTTGCTGACCAGTTGTGAGGCAGTGAAAAATTCAAACAACCAACAGAGAGGAACAGTAATCGGAACCGCAGCAGGTGCGGTGATCGGAGGTGTTCTTGGGAACAATATCGGTAAAGGTGGAAACGCTCCAGCTGGTGCAGTTCTCGGAGGAATCGTTGGTGGTGTTGCCGGAAACGTTATCGGGCGCCAAATGGACAAACAGGCAAAAGAAATCAAGGAAACCCTTCCTGGAGCTGAAGTGGAAAGAGTAGGTGAAGGTATTAAAGTTACCCTGAAAGAAAACATGGTAAACTTTGCTTTCGACAAATCTGACCTTCAGCCGCTTGCAAAAACCAACCTTGATAAACTGGCGGAAGTTTTGAAAAACAATCCGGATACCAACATCAATATCTACGGACATACCGACAGTAAAGGTACTGCGGCGTACAACCAGGGACTTTCTGAAAGAAGAGCGGCATCCGTGAAAAGCTATTTGGTATCTAAAGGTGTTGACGCTTCCCGAATGTTTACAATGGGAATGGGTCTGACCGAGCCAATCGCAACCAACGAAACCGAGGCAGGCCGCGCTCAGAACCGTAGAGTTGAATTTGCAATTACTGCAAACGAGAATATGATCAATGACGCTAAAACGAGTGGACAGAATTAATTGTTCGCCAATATTTCAATAATAAAAAGTCCGCTTCGGCGGATTTTTTTGTTTTAAAATCCTTAATTTTGTTGTTGAAATCGCACGAATGATAAAATATCTCAAATTACTTCGGGTAGAACAATGGGTGAAAAACCTGTTTGTTTTCGCGCCCCTGTTTTTCTCGGGAAATATACTGAATCAGGATTTACTGCTGAAGAGCATTTTCGCATTCTTTGTTTTTTCATTTGCAGCAAGTGCGATCTACATCATCAACGACTACTCCGATATCGAGTCGGACCGGAAACATCCTGAGAAATGCAAAAGGCCACTTGCAAGCGGGGCGATTTCTAAACCCACCGCAATCGTATTTTTGATCGGGCTGGTTCTGCTCAACATTGGACTTGTTTTCGTTGGGGAAAGTTACTTTCACCTTAGTTACTGGAAGTTTGCGACAATCATCGTTTTCTACTTCCTGATGAATATTGCTTATACTTTTAAGCTGAAACACGTGGCAATTATCGATGTATGCATCATCGCAATCGGTTTTGTACTAAGGGTTTTGGCGGGAGGTTACGCAACGGGAATTTATATTTCTCAATGGGCGATTTTGCTGACTTTTGTTTTGGCACTGGTTCTCGCGATTGGTAAGAGAAGAGGCGAGCTTATCAATGCACAGATTTCTGGAAGAACGAGAAAAGCACTCGACGGTTACAATGTGCAGTTTGCCGATATTGCGCTTTCGATCAGTTGTACTTTGGCGATCATCTGTTACCTGATGTTTACCCTTTCACCGGAAGTTCAGCAGCGATTTCATACGCGGGTTTTTTACACCGTATTTTTTGTGGTTTTCGCATTTCTAAGATATTTGCAGCAAACGTTGGTGTACAACAGAACGGAGTCGCCCACGAAAATCATTTACAAAGACCGCTATATCCAGGTGACTTTAGTGCTATGGATCGCGGCATTTTTACTTCAAATTTATTTTAAATAATGAAGCCGAATTTTATTCAGAAAGTTACGAATTGGGGGAATTTCCCGGTGGTGGAAAAGGAGATGAAGTCTGAAGATTCACTGCGGAAGATCAAGGAATTTGTAAGAAACAATAACGAGGTCATCGCAAGAGGAAACGGCAGATGTTACGGTGACGCCTCGCTTTCTGAGCATATTTTTTCTACGAAACGGCTCAATAAATTCATTAGTTTCGACCGACTGAACGGTATTTTGGAATGTGAATCGGGAATGCTTCTTTCGGAAATTCTGGAGGTGATCGTTCCGCAAGGATATTTTCTGTACGTCACTCCAGGAACCAAACTAATCACCATTGGAGGTGCGATTGCATCCGATGTTCACGGCAAAAACCATCACGCGGAAGGTTGCTTCTCAGATTATGTTTTGGAGTTTTCTCTATTGAATGAAAACGGGGAAGTTTTGAAATGTTCCCGAAATGAAAATTCTGAAAAATTCTGGGCAACCATCGGTGGAATGGGTTTAACGGGAATTATTATTTCCGCTAAGTTTAAACTTAAAAATATTGAGTCCGCATATATTCGCCAGGAAAGCATTAAAGCAGAAAACCTCGATGAAATTTTCAAACTCTTTGACGAAAGTGAGTCCTGGACGTACAACGTTGCCTGGATCGACTGCCTGCAAAAAGGGAAGAATATCGGAAGAAGTATTCTGATGCGCGGTGAGCACGCCTTCAAACACGAGCTTCCGAAGAAGTTGCAGGAAAATCCGCTTCGGCTGAAAAAGAAAGTCAGTCCGACGGTTCCGTTTTATTTTCCTGATTTTGTTTTGAATAATCTTACGGTGAAGCTGTTCAACCTGCTGTATTTCAATAAACAGACAACCAAGGAAATCAAGAATTTTGTGGATTATGAAACGTTTTTTTATCCGCTCGACGTCGTAAATGACTGGAACAAGATTTATGGCAAAGGCGGCTTCATTCAGTACCAAATGGTGATCCCCAAAGAACAAGGAAAAGAAGGGATGAAGAAAATCCTCCAAACCATTGCCAACAGTGGAAACGGCTCTTTCCTTGCCGTATTGAAGCTTTTCGGCAAAAACAATCCCGATGCGTACAACTCCTTTCCGATGGAGGGTTATACGCTGGCTTTGGATTTTAAGGTCAATTCAAAACTGAAAGATTTGGTAGCGAAACTCGACAAAGTGGTTGAAGATTATGGCGGCAGAATTTACCTGACCAAAGATTCGATGAGCAAATCGTCGCTGACCAATTATCTGCAGAATGTTCAGAACCCGAAATTCGTGTCGCTTCAGCATAAAAGAATCGTAAACAATAATTAATGAATTTGCTTCGCAGTGAATGGTCAATACGTGAATTTTAAATTCACTCAAAGAAATTCACTCAAAGAAATTCACTCAAAGAAATTCACTAAGACTATGATCGTTCTCGGCAGTAATTCAGAAATCGCCCAACAGTTTGTAGAGAAAACGCTTCAGGAAGGAGAGAAGTTTGCGACCGTATATCTCTTCACTTCCGATGTGGAAACGGCTGAGCGTTTTGCAAAGCATATCGATGTGAAATACCTTCAGCAAACCAAAATCTATGAACTGGATTTGTTGGGAGAAGTTGATTTCTCAAAATTTGACGATATAGATTCAAATCTGCTTTTTTGTGCAACGGGTTATCTCGGCGAAGGAACGGAAGAAGGTCTTTATGACAGAAAAAACACCGAAAAAATCATCGACATTAATTATTCGAAATTGGTTCCGGTTCTCAATTATTTCGCCGAAAAAATGGAAAGAAAAAGGACGGGTACGATGATCGTTCTTTCCTCTGTCGCAGGTGACCGAGGAAGACAGAGCAATTTCATCTACGGAAGTGCAAAAGCGGGAATGACCGCCTATCTCAGTGGATTGAGGAACTATCTTTTCAGCAAAAAAGTGCATGTGCTCACGGTGAAGCCGGGATTTATGGATACGAAAATGACGGAAGGACTTCCTTTAAATCCGAAACTTACAGCCAGTCCGAAACAGGCGGCAGAAGCGATCTATAAAGCATACAAAAACGGAAAAAACGTGGCGTATGTGCTGCCAATTTGGGGAATCATTATGATGATTATCAGAAATATTCCTGAATTTATTTTTAAGAAGTTGAAGCTTTAAATTAATTCGGAATTCTACAAAGATTAAAGTTTTCTTATTTTTTGAAATTCATGAAACATCATTAATTTTGAACTGTAAATCTTCGGTCCTCGGACTTCTGTCTTCCTGCTTTTAAACATGAAAAAACTGTATCTATTTGATTTCGACGGAACTTTAACGTACAAAGACACGATGTTTATGTACCTGAAATTCTACAATCCCGCGAGATTCAATTTCCAGTTTGCCAAACATATTCCGCTTTTCATTTTGTTGAAACTGAAACTCGCCAATGCAGAAAGGGTGAAGAAAAGTTTTGTTTCATCAATTCTAAAAGGGCAGAGCAAAGCAAAAATCGAAGCAAAATCTAAAGAGTTTTTCGAAAAATACTATCCTGAAATCTTCAGAGAAAATGCGCTTGAATTCATCAAAAATATCGACAGGCAAAACACGGAATCACTGATTGTTTCGGCATCACTCGATATTTGGGTTAAACCCTTTGCAGAACAGCTCAAGATGAAACTTCTTGCAACCAGAGCGGAATTCAAGAATGATGTTTTTACAGGAAATTTTATTGGGGAAAACTGCAACGGTGAGGAAAAAGTAAAACGTGTGAAAGAAGAAATTGCTGGAAAGAAATTCGATAAAATCATTGCGTTCGGCGATACTTCGGGCGACCGTCCGATGATGGAATTTGCAGATGAAAGCCATTACCAATTTTTTCATTAAATTTATTCCCGCAAAAATTTCAGCCGCAATCAACAAACTTTTCAAGTAACAATGGACAAAATATATCTGGACAATGCCGCCACGACGCCGCTTTCGGAAGAAGTAATCGATGCAATGGTCGGAGTGATGAAAGTGAATTTCGGGAATCCCTCATCTACGCACACTTTCGGACAGGAAGCCAAGGTCCTCATTGAAAATGTCCGACGAGAAGCTGCGGATTACCTCCACGTTTCGCCTGCCGAAATTATTTTCACCAGCTGCGGTACTGAATCCAACAACATGATCATCAAATCCTGTGTGAACCACCTCGGTGTGGAAAGGATTATTACCTCGCCGATCGAGCATAAATGTGTTGCAGAAACTGTTCTGGATATGAAGAAAAGGAGAGGAGTGGAAGTAGTATATCTTCGTCCGAACAAGAAAGGCGACATTGATTTGGCGAAACTCGAGGAAGTGTTGAAAACTTCCGACAAAAAAACCTTGGTTTCGCTGATGCACGCCAACAACGAGATCGGCAATTTACTTGACCTCAAAAAAGTAGCGGCAATCTGCAAAGAAAACAACGCATTATTCCATTCCGACACCGTTCAGTCGATGGCGCATTTAGAAATGGATTTCTCCGAAATTCCTCTTGATTTTGCTTCCTGCAGTGCCCACAAATTCCACGGGCCAAAGGGAAGCGGTTTCGCATTTGTCCGAAAATCTTCGGGATTAAAAGGAATCATCACGGGCGGACCTCAGGAAAGAAGTTTGAGGGCGGGAACTGAAAATGTTTGCGGTATCGTCGGCTTAGGAAAAGCGCTGGAACTTTCGCTGAAAAATATGGAGGAATACACTTCACATATTGAGGAAGTGAAACAATATGCGATTGACCGTCTTTCCGCAGAAATCGGCGGGGTAAAATTCAATGGCAGAAGTGCGGAACTTGATAAAAGTCTTTACACCGTTTTGAGCGTTCTTCTTCCTTTCAAAGATCCGATGATCGGTTTGAAACTCGACATGAAGGGAATCGCGATTTCGCAGGGAAGTGCCTGTTCTTCGGGAGCGACGCATCCTTCGATGGTGATGATGACGGTGCTTGATGAAGAAGAAATGGAACATACGACGCCGTTGCGCGTTTCTTTCAGCCACCTCACCACAAAAGCCGAAATTGACCGGCTTGTAGAAGCTTTGAAAGAAATAGCAGTGACTTTCAGTATAGAAAAAACAGATGTTGAGAATAGATAAATCTTTCAACCAATTGGTAGGAAAGTTGTAACTTTGAACTCTTAAAAGAACAATTAAAATTTAGAAGAAATGGCATTAGAAATTACAGACCAATCGTTCCAGGAAACGGTTTTGAATTCAGATAAACCTGTATTGGTTGACTTTTGGGCGGTTTGGTGCGGCCCGTGCAGAATGTTGGGTCCGATCATTGAAGAGGTAGCTGCAGATTTTGAAGGGAAGGCAATCGTAGGAAAGGTAGATGTGGACAATAACCAGCAGGTTTCTGTGGACTACGGAATCAGAAATATCCCAACAGTTTTGATTTTCAAAAACGGTGAAGTCGTTGACAAAATCGTGGGTGTTGCTCCTAAGGAGGTAATCGCAGAGAAGCTATCCGCACATCTGTAAAAATAACTTACTTGAAAATGAATGCTTTCCTTTTTTGGGAAGCATTTTTTTTGCAAATAGTTTGTGAGATTAGATAAATGTTGTATTTTTGCACTCACCAAAAAGAGAGACGTTCTTTTTTATTTCAGATCCGGTAGTTCAGTTGGTTAGAATGCCGCCCTGTCACGGCGGAGGTCGCGGGTTCGAGTCCCGTCCGGATCGCAATTACGAAAATTCAGACAACAACTACTGATCCGGTAGTTCAGTTGGTTAGAATGCCGCCCTGTCACGGCGGAGGTCGCGGGTTCGAGTCCCGTCCGGATCGCAAAATCTTTCAGTTTACTGAAAGATTTTTTTATTTTAGGAAATCAAATAAAGTAATTGTCTATGTTCTATGTATATATTCTTTATTCTGCAGATTTAGATATCTATTATAAGGGTTTTTCTGAAAATGTAGATCAGCGGCTTATTTATCATCTTAAACAGCGTGAAAAAAATACACTTCAAAAGCTACTGACTGGAAGTTAGTTTACTCCAGAAGTCTAAACAATGCCAAAGATGATTTTGAAAAAAAGGGTGTTTTCACGGTGTTCTGGTTCATTTTAAAGTTGCAACTTTGTTACAAGCAAAAGAGATTTTTGTGATTGACCCATAAGCATTACTAAAACCCTAATCATGAGAGCTTGAAATTCCGGAACAATGTTTCGGAATTTTTTTTATTGTCTTTTGGAAAGAAAAGGTTTCCTTGGATGAAGGAACGCGGCATTATCACAATGCAGAACGCGCCAAACGGCGCGTTCCAACAGTTATTATTTTACAACCTTCATTTCGTTAATCAGCCATTTTGCGTCGGCGTATTTGTCGATAATGAAGAGGATGTATTTCGTATCGACCATGATGTTTCGCGAGAATCGCGGATCGAAATTGATGTCGCTCATCGTTCCTTCCCATTGTCGGTCGAAGTTCAGTCCGATCAAGTTTCCGTGTGCATCGAGAGCCGGACTTCCCGAATTTCCACCGGTGGTGTGGTTGGTGGCGGTGAAGTTTACGGGAACATCGCCTGTTTTGTCTTTATAGATTCCATAGTTCTTCGTGTCGTAAAGTTCTATCAACTTTTTCGGAACATCGAATTCGTAATCACCGGGAACGTATTTTTCCATCACACCCGCCAAATGCGTTTGGTAACCGTAGTAAACCGCATCTCTCGGATTGGAACCTGCAACTTTTCCGTAAGTAACCCTCAAAGTAGAGTTTGCATCGGGGAAGAATTTTCGGTCTTTGTCGGTTTCCATTTGTTGCGCCATATATTTCTTTTGGGCCGTATCGATATGTCCCTGGAAAGTTCTGTACTGTTCATCGGTAGTGTCGAGATAAGCTTGTCTTAATGAAAGAAACAAGTTCATCAATGGATCGTTTTTCAGGTTTTGAGCGAGTGCTTTTGGATCCTGGAACACTTTGTTGATGTCTGAAACTGTGGTTGCCCCGTTAAAGATTCCTCTTCCAGTGATGACTGAGTTTTTCGAAAGCTCCTCAATTTTTGTAAGATTTTGGCTTTCATTTTTGTATTGGTCAAAATCTTTTGGTAAAAATTTCGCCGGTGTTTTATTCGCATAAAGCGCCAAAACTTTTGCCGTTACTTTTGCATCGAGTTCGCCGTCGAAATCAGCGTAGATATTGGTCAGCCGTTTTTTGAAATTTTCGATTGTGGTGGCATCCACTTTTCCTGCATCGAGAGCTTCTACGAAACTTGCGTAGTTATTGGCAAGAGTCAGCGTTTCTGCATTTCTGACCACTTCAGTATAATAAGCTCGGTTCAGTGCAAAAGGTGCTTGCAAAGTGTAAAGCCGTTTCAGTTCTGTGATTGTTGGAGTGATGTCTTTGTTCAGCGACATCAGTTTTTTCTCGTATTCCTCCTTTTTTCCGACCGCATCTGATTTTTTCAATCCTTCGACTTCACCAATCCATTTTTTCCAGTAGTTGGCGATTGAGGCGTACTTAGAAGCATATTTGATTTTGGTTCCTTGATCTGCGCGCATTTTTTCGTCCAAAGTTTTCAGGGCGACTTCGCGAACAGAAATCATCGCCGGATCAATTTCGTTCATTACTTTTTCAACAGCGATGGAAGGAAGGTATTCCGTGGTTCTTCCCGGGAAACCAAACACAAAGGTGAAGTCGTTTTCCTGTTTGTCTTTAATGGAAACTGGCAGAAAATATTTTGGTTTGTACGGAACGTTATCTTTTGAATATTCCGCAGGTTTATTGTTCTTGTCGGCGTAGATTCTGAACATCGCAAAATCACCGGTATGTCGCGGCCAAACCCAGTTGTCGGTATCGGAACCGAATTTTCCGATCGAACTTGGTGGAGCTCCAACTAAGCGAACGTCCTTATAAGTTTCGATGATGTAGGCGTAATATTTATTTCCGTAATACATTGGTCGGATCACGACTTTCTGCCAAGGTTCAAGTTTGAACCCCGCTTTTACGGTTTCCATATTTTTGTTGATGAGATCATCTGCTGCTTTTCCTTCGAGGTTTTGAGTTCCCGCCAAAACTTGGTTGGTCACTTCTTTGATGTCTGCGATAAAATCAACGGTTACTCCTGGATTTGGCAACTCGCCGTTCATATCTTTTGCCCAGAATCCGTCGGTCAGATAATCGTTCTGAACGGAGGAATGTTTCTGGATTTGTCCATAACCACAATGGTGATTGGTCAGAAGCAAACCTTGTGGCGAAATAATTTCTGCGGTACAGCCACCGTTGAATTGAACTACCGCATCTTTAATACTCGGTTTTGAGGGATCGAAAATCTGTTTTGCAGAAATCTTCATTCCCATTTCCTTCATTTCTTTTTCGTTCACCTCGGTGGGAATCCACATTCCGCCGTATTGCTGTGCAAACGCCATCACTGCAGGAACAATCACCGCAGAAAGTAAAAAACTTCTTTTGATCATGAATACATTTTTTAGATTGAATCGTTAAAAATAAGGATTTTGAGGGAAATGGGAAAATAGAGGAGTTCCCCTCCGTTGGTGGGATGGCGAAAATTTGAAGAATTTTTGACGGGGTGGTCTGTAAATTAAAAGGTCTAAATCAACCTCGCCGCATTCCTCACCAATTCCCGCGCTTCAAAATCCGAGTCGGCAATCGCGCTCCATAGTTAATCTTGGTTCATTATTTCCAAATTTTCATCATTATACTTTTCAGCTTCGTCGTAATAATCCATCTATTGCTCTTCGTAGAACTGCTCCAATTTTTCCTTTTTTTGAGCGATTTCTTTCAGCTTCTCATTGAATTTTTCCACCTCCATAATGTCCTGTTCCAGCGATTTCATCAGGATATTCATTTCCCTAAGTTCCTGTATTTTATTCATTTTTAATTTTTAATTTTTTATTATTCATTATTTATCATTCATCACTCATCACTCATCACCCATAATCAATGTCTGTCCGCCGTCGTTTCCACCACATCAATATTGATCAGATGAAGTTCGATATGTCGGTCGTGTGCTTTTGACCTGAATTCCGAAATAATTTCCTGTACATCGAAATCGATAAAGTGCAGGTCGGTTCCGTCGATTGTGAGAATCGAGTAGGGTGGAACATTCTCCAAGCTGATTTTAATTTTTACTTTATTTAAAAAGGTGACGTTTCCGTGTAGTTTCAATTGATAATAATCCAACCCATTCTTGTGTTCGTGGGTTATTTCGTAATCTTCCTTGAAATGGTTTTTGATGATGTAATAAATGGAAAATAAAAGTCCAACTGTGACACCAAAAAGCAGGTCAGTCGCCAATACCACACCAATAGTCACCGCAAACGGAACAAATTGGTTTAGTCCCAACTTGAAAATATTTCTGATGATTTTCGGCTTGGTTAATGAATAACCGGTCATAATCAGAATCACTGAAAGCGACGCGTAAGGAATCATATTGATTACAAACGGAATCAGTATTACTGAAAGGAGCAGTAAAACGCCGTGTGTAAAAGAAGCAACCTTAGTTTTTGCACCTGCATCGTTGTTAGCGGCACCTCTCACAACAACGGCTGTCAAAGGAATTGCACCCAATAATCCGCAAAGCATATTTCCGGTTCCTTGTGCGACGAGTTCGCGGTTTACAGGAGTGATGCGGTTGTGCTTGTCGAGCTTGTCCATTGCTTCGATGCAGAGCAAGGTTTCGAGTGTTGCCAACATTCCAATAACCAAACCGTCTTTCCAAACCTGTTGTGTGGAAAAAAGTTTAGAGAAATCGGGAAACTGGATGTGCGCGAAAATATTGTCGGGAATATTTACCAATTGTTTGGTGCTCAAAGCCAGTTCGGAGTTAGAAATTGTGAGCAGATAATTCATCGCAATTCCTAGAAGAACGATAACTAAAGGTGTAGGAATAATCCGGAACTTCTTATTTTTTTCCTGCTTTAGGAAAATATAAACGCCAAGCGAAATTGCGGAAATGAGCACCGCGCCTTTCGTGAGATGACTGTTCAAGTCCTGAAAATTTTGCACAATATGTGTAGAGGAAAAGAGTTCCAAAAAACCGCTTGACCAGAAATTGGGACCGTTGTAGCCCAGTGCGACCGGAATCTGTTTTGAAATCAAAATAATCCCGATCGCTGCAAGCATTCCTTTAATCACCGAACTAGGGAAATAACTCGCAAAAACCCCGAGTTTCAGAACTCCCAATATCAACTGGAATAATCCGGCAATTATTACTGTGAGCAAGAAAACTCTGTAATCGCCCAAACTGAGAATGGAAGCAGCAACCAAAGTGGTCAAACCCGCCGCTGGTCCCGAAACTGAAAGTTGCGAACCGCTGATGACTGTTACGACCAAACCGCCAATAATCCCGGAAATCAGTCCCGCATAAAGTGGAGCTCCCGAAGCGAGCGCGATTCCCAAACAAAGCGGAAGTGCGACCAAAAATACCGTAAGTCCTGCCGCGAAGTCGTGCCGCACAAACATCAATTTGTAATATTTGAACGAACGCGGGATTTCTTTTTGCATGTGTAGTTGTTTACGACAAATTTACGGATAATGAATCAGCTTGTCAAGGTGCAGAATCCTGATAGTGATTAGTGTTTTTGGCGGTTATTTCTTTTTGTTCGCTTCCAGTTTCGCAACTTCTGCGCAGGAAATTTCAGCGTATTTTTTCCAGGAGTTTTTGTGTTCGAAAGGGATTTCAATCCAACCGTTCATCACATAACCTTCCTTTGGGGAAAAGGGTTTTACACCGGAAAGTTTTTCTGCTTCCGCTAAAGTTTCCCCGCTGATTTTTACAATCAATATACCGTTTTTGAAGAACGCGACCGCTTTTCCGTTGGGCATTTTGATGGCATTCGCGCCGAACATCTTTCCGGGAGTTGCGAGAGGAATGGTGTTGAGGAGTTCTTCGAAAAGGTGTTGTGCTTCGGTCATTTCTGGATTTTTTTCAAAGTTAATGATTTGGTGGTTTTTGAAGATTTTATTTTTCAAATCCTTGAAGGATTCGTCGATACTGAAAGGTTGAACTCTCGCGAAGTTTCTCAAAATTCAGTTATTATTAAAGAAAAGTGTTTGAGATAGAGATTCGTTAAGCGATTGAAAGCTTCGTTATTCGATATTCGTAATTCGTACTTCGTACTTCGGACCTCGGACTTCCTTCTTACGCAAATCTCATTCTCTGAATCCTAACCGCATTCAGAATTGCCAAAAGCGCAACTCCCACATCTGCGAAAACCGCTTCCCACATCGTCGCCAAACCTCCTGCGCCGAGAATCAGTACCACCGCTTTCACGCCAAATGCCAATCCGATATTTTGCCACACGATTTTTTTGGTTGCTCTTCCGATTTTTATCGCCATCGGAATTTTCGACGGTCGGTCATCCTGAATGACGACATCGGCAGTTTCGATGGTGGCGTCGCTTCCCAATCCGCCCATCGCGATTCCGACGTCGCTTAACGCTACAACTGGAGCATCGTTCACTCCGTCGCCGACGAAAGCAACGGTTTCGTTCGTTGCCTTGATTTCTTTTACTTTTTCGACTTTATCTTCTGGAAGCAATTCCCCGAATGCATTGTCAATTCCCACTTTTTTGGCGACTTCTTTTACTACGCTCGTTTTGTCGCCACTCAGCATCGTGGTTTTTACGCCGAGTTTCTTTAGTTCTGAAATTGTAAATGCGGAATCGTCCTTGATGCGGTCGGAAATGGTGAGGTAACCCGCAAATTTATTGTCAACGGCGATAGCGATTAAGGTTTCTGATACTTCCGTATGTTTGGCTGTGTAAATGATTCCGAAACGATCCATCAGTTTGAAATTCCCGGCAAGGATTTCTTTGCCGCCAATATTTCCCTTCAAACCGTGACCTGGAATTTCTTCCACATTTTCAATTTTTAAGGCATGATCAACTTCGCCCACGAATTCATGGATTGCAGTGGCGATCGGATGTGTTGACTTACTTTCAAGCACATTCAAATATTTCAGGATTTGATCTTTGTTAAATTCCTTTTCAATAAACGCTTGCTGTACGCTGAAAACGCCTTCTGTCATGGTTCCTGTTTTATCGACCACGACATTTTTTACATTCGCCAAAATATCGAGAAAATTGCTGCCTTTAAAAAGAATTCCGTTTCTGCTTCCTGCCCCAATTCCCCCAAAGTAACCAAGCGGAATCGAAATCACCAATGCACACGGACACGAAATCACGAGAAAGATGAGTGCGCGGTAAAGCCAGTTTCGGAATTCGTAATGTTCCACAAAAAAGTAGGGCAGAAGCGTAATACCAATCGCCAGAAACACTACGATAGGCGTATAGACTTTTGCAAATTTTCGGATGAAGAGTTCGGTTTTTGCTTTTTGAGAGGTCGCGTTTTGCACCAACTCCAAAATTCTCGACAACTTGGAATCCTGATAAGCGGTATTGATTTTTACCAAAGAAACCGTATTCAGATTGATCATTCCCGCCAAAACAGTTTCGCCGGATTTCTTCGATGAAGGTTTACTTTCGCCCGTTAAAGCTGAAGTATTAAATGAGCCGCTCTCTGAAAGAAGTTTCCCGTCCAAAGCTAATTTTTCACCAGGTTTCAGCTGGATGACTTGTCCGATTTCGGCATTTTTAGGATTAATGGTTTTTGGGATATTGTTTTCAATGATGGTGATTTCTTCGGGTCGTTGATCGAGCAGGTTTTTGATATTGGATTTTGCCTTCTGTACCGCCATCGACTGAAAAACTTCTCCCACGGAATAAAACAGCATCACGGCGACCGCTTCCGGATATTCGCCAATTGCAAATGCACCGATTGTGGCGATGCCCATCAAAAAAAATTCTGAAAAAAAATCGCTGTGCAAGATACTTTTCCACGCGTCTTTCAACACTGGAAATCCAACGGGAATGTAGCAAATCAGATAAAAAAATAAGCGAATCCAGCCATTGAACCAATCCGGCTTTACGACATAATCCAAAGCGATTCCTGCCATCAGAAGAACAAATGAAGTTATCGGAATCAAGAAAAGCTGAAACGTAAAATCCGCGTCGTGATCGTGGGAATGATCGTGTCCATCATGCTCGTCGTGAATGTGGGAATCCGGCTTTTCTGCGGTTTTCGGTTCGTGACTGCAACATTCCTGCGACATATTGTAAGATTTTTTTTGAAGACGAAATATACAAATTAAACACCAAAACTTTTCGGTGGCATTACTTTTGTCGGAGAAAAATAAAGAAACTATGGAGCCGCTTTCTCAGCAGATCATTCAGCTATTTTTAATGGCAGTGCCGGTTGCGTGTATTGCGTGGACAGTTACACACGAAGAAATTTTCAAGGAACCAAGGGAGTTCTGCGTGAAGAAATCGAAGGAATGCAGGAAGCTGTTGGAAAGAAAATTCTTCTACCTCTTCACCTGCGAATACTGTTTCAGTCATTATGTAACGGCATTTTTCATCATCATTACAGAATTCAAGCTGCTTTACGATGATTGGCGCGGTTATCTGATTTCCTTTTTCGCAGTGGTTTTTGTGGCGAATGTCTATATGAGTTTGTTCGGATATTTAAGGCAAAGCTTGAAATCAGAAAAATTGGAAGCCAACCTGAAAGACAACGAATGGCATGAGGTAAAAGAAGAAATTGAAGCAAAGCAAGATAAGTAAAAGATACTTTGCATTTAGATCTTTGTATGTCTTTAATGAGCGATAGCGCCTTTGTCTATCCTGAATTTGGAGTAAAGAAATTAAGATGTCTTTGTCTGGCTTTGCGAGGTTTTTTTCTCGCAAGGATCGCAAAGAATATTTAAAAAAAGGACCTCATATTTTTAAGTTAAACCAAGGCACTTCGTTTAGCGATGATATACAAAGATATGAACCTGATTATTAGATATAAATTATGAGCTGAATGCACACAGCGATAAATTAATAAATCAACACCAAAAAAATATTATTATGGACAATTCTAGAAAACTGCACAAGTTTGCTTATGACGACTACACGGTGGTCACGAATTTTGAAACTTTCGAAGACGCGAAAAATTATGCTGCCGAAAGAAACGGTGAAATGCTCGAAGTGGGCTTTACCGACGGTTCAGATAACCCGATGCCTAACTCTGATGGAAACCTGATTGCCGACAAAAGAACGTTCAGAGTCGGACTCGATCCTGAATATCAGGTGCTTTATTCCGACGATCCGAAATTTCAGGAAATGTCGGAACTCATTCTTGAGGAGATGAAGAAAAAGGAGAACGATGTTGCTCCCGAGGATTGGCTCGGTGACCAAAATATCGCTCCTGGAGACCGAATTATCATCGTGAAAAATGACCAGGTAAATACAGTAACCACCCGCGAAAGAATCAAATTTCTGATGCGTGGTAATGTGTATGAACTTGCGGTGAAAATTCCCGGAACGGAAACGGAATAATTTAAATTAAGGATAAAAGAACCGAGGCGAATTTTGCTTCGGTTTTTTTAGTTTTATATTTCGCTGGTTTCGTTGCGGATGAGTTCGGCTTTTTTTGCCAGCTCTTTCGGATCTTCGGTGGTGTCGTAGTACAGCCATTCCATCGCTCTCGGAAATTCCTGCGACCAGTAGAATTCCTGGTGTTTCCCTTCGGGATTGATGCTGATCTTGAAATCAAACTGCAGCGAGTGAGAATCTTCCCAACCTTCCATCGTTTGCTCGAACAGCTCTATCCTTTCGGTCATTTGTGAGCCCTCCTGTTCGCCGCCGTACATATAGACTTTGATATTGTACGGATTCTTGAAATTCATCTGCGGGAAATTGTTTTCGGGATTCACCCAAAGCGATGGAGAAAAAATCATCAACTTGGAATACACCTCCGGATAAAGGAAGCCACTGTAAATGCTGATCAATCCGCCTAAAGAACTTCCGCCGATTCCGGTAAACTCCCGTTCTGGTTTCGTTCTGTAAACCGAGTCTACATAAGGTTTCAGCGTGTCGGCAAGAAAACGGATGTATTTTTTACCTTCTGCATTTTCCGTAATCGAATTGTAGTCGAGAACGTATTCCTTGATTCGGTCGTCGCTCCCATTTTCGATGGCGATGATGATCACGTCGCCTCTTCCGTATTCCGCGAGGATCGACATTTTTTTATCGATTTCCCAGTTTCCGTAGGCAGAACCTTCATTGAAAAGATTTTGTGCGTCGTGCAGATAAAGAACGGGATAGCTCTTATCAGTTTGGTTGTAGTTATAGGGAAGCAGTGCCCAAATCTTTCGGGTTTTGTTGAGTTGGGGGATGAAGAACTTTTCCGAAATAATTTCTACCATTGGGAAAAACTCTTTCTTAAAAGGTCCCCAGTTAACCCTCCATCTTTCGACGATATCGTCAGTTTTGCCATCGGATTTATTGGCTTTTCTGTTGGGCGTGATGTTTCCAAAGCGGTCGATTTCTACATTTTCCCAACCGCCTCGTGTGAACTTGTACTCGATATTCTCGGGAAGCTTTTCATCGGCGATTTCTATCGAATAGAGCTTATCACCTGCTGCTGCCATTTCAAATGCTGCGTCTCTCGGATCCCATTTATTAAAGTTTCCAGTTATAAAGACTGGTCTTTCGTCATCTTCATCAGATTTCAGGTTGAATTTCATTTTTTTTCTGAAGTAAATTTAAGGGTTTAAAAGTAGGAAATAATATTCCAATCAAGAAAGAATACCTTTCATAAAGTGAGAACCTCCATCAACCATTGCAAAAAAAATCCGCTTCCCATAGCGGGAAACGGATTAAGAAACATTAAAAATCAACTATTTTTTGATAAATTTTGAAGTGAAAACTCCCTGCTTTGTTTTAGTTTTAATAAAATAGGTTCCGGCGGTTAAGTTTCGAACATCGATGGACTCGATTGATTTTCCGGTATCCACTTTCATCAGCAATTTGCCCACGAGGTCAAATACTTCTACCGAATAAATCGCGTGTTTTGTTTTCAACTTCAGAACGTCGTCTGTCGGATTTGGGTAAACAGTCAGTTCCTTCTCTGTAATTGCCTGATCTTCTGTGTTCAAAGCAATAATTGATGTGGTAAAAGTATTCGTGGCGACTGCTTGCTGGTTGAATCCAAGAAATACATCTGCGCGGTTCTGGAAAGTGTCGCCCGGTTGAAGCGTAGGTAAAGTCTTGATTTTGAATGATACAAATCCTTCTTCGTTGGGCGGCAGGTTGATATTTTCAAAGATAAACTCCACTACATTGCCGTTTGTCACCTGCACGTCGTAATCATAATTGCTATACAGCGGAACGAAACTGTTCACGTTAAATTTGCTGGCATCGATCACGTTTTTAATGATGATATTTTGAGCGGATGTAGCTGAAGTATTTTCGAATCCCACCTGATAATGCACATCATTACCGATGTACTCTGCTCCCACGGTATTTCCCTGGAGGCACGTTGTACTCATCGGCAAGCGACCTGCAAACACTTCTTGAACCAGGGTGAAAGTGTTGTCTTCAGGTGTAGCATCATCTGCAACAGGCGCGGTTACCGTGAAAGTTACGAAATCTCCGGGATAAAGCGGACTTCCGTATGGCGAATCTTCATCATTAAAGCTGAATCCAAGTCGATACAGTCTCTTTTCAAATGGTTTCAGATTGGCGTAGGTCCATGTAACTTCTCCTAATGTAAAGTTGTCTTCGACAGGATTGGAGATGTGGAAGTTTACATGTTCGCCGTCATAATTAAGCTTCATCGTTCCGCTCAATGTGTTTACTCCCTGGTTTTCGATATAGAGATCGTAGCATTGGTAAGATCCTGGAGTGACCTGTCCCCACGGAATTAATGTCACTTTCAGGTCTGAGATATTTCCAACTGGAGCAATGCAGATGTTCTGAACAAAAGGATTTGGGTCTGTCGGAAAATTCACCGAAAAGCTCAGTGGAGAAACGGTGTAGTACTGATGGGAAAAGGTAGGGGTTACCGTATAATTTCCTTGCGGTACCGCGTTGTTGAAGTTTCCGTTAATATCTGTATAATAATAGTTGGAGGAGGTTCCATCACTGATTTTAAGTTCTGTGAACTTTACTCCAGCGTCTCCCGCATCGCAACCATCTGCTTCATCATCATATTTTACGGTACCCGTGATGAACGAATTGTTGCCACCCGGCTCGAAGGAGCAGTAGGAAGTTATCACAACTCCCGAATATCCATAATTAAGGTTAAGCAGTACTATTCCTGCAATTTCATCTTCATTGGCGCAAATCACCTGGATGTTGGTGTCTTGGTAATTAATGAAGTTCAGGGGACCCTGCGTGATATTGTGCCCGTTCTTGATGTTGAGATATTCTAGCGGGTTTCCCGTCAAAAGAAGGTTGTTGAGGATGTAGTTTTTTGATGCGTCTAATTCAGTTAAGCTGTTGTAGCTGATGTCAAGTGACGTCAATGAGTTTATTGAACTGAGGTTAACGGAAGTCAGCGCATTATTATTCACCTTGATGCTCTGCAGGTCGGGATGGTTGCCGAATATCATGCTGTCGAACTCGCCGTTGTTGGCAATTACCGAGATGAGTTTCGGGTTGTTGGTAAAGTCCAGCGAAGAAATCATTGTATAAGAAGCAGCAAAATATTCCAATAGTGGATTATTGCTGAGGTCAAGCTGATGCAGGGAGGTAGTGTTGAGATTAAGCGTTTTCAGCTTCGTGTTACTAGCAATATTTAGCACAGAGATATTGTTGTTGGTCATGTGCAGGGTGGTGAGGTTTACTGCCGCCGAAACATCGGCGGTGACCAGTGGGTCCAGTTGCATCGCAGTTCTTCGAGTTTTGTGAATCCGGTTAAGTTAAGCGAGGTGAGTGAGTTGTTTCCCACATGCAACAGCACCAAATTCGGAAAGTTTTGTAGATCTGAAATACTCATAATCTGAGCATAATCCATCCGTAAACCTTGCACAAGAGCCGCTTCTGTAAAGCTGATTTCGCCGTCGCCGTCAGCATCAATTGCAAAAAAAGTTCCCGAGGTATTGGTTGCAATCATATTGTCGGGAGAGGATTGCAGGAGCTTTGCCTTCAAAACCTGGTCGGTGAACTGTATATTTTGTGAGTACAGAATGGCCAAACAACCAAAAATCAATAAAGTAGAGAGTAATTTTTTCATTTCATTAAATTAATATTCATCACATAGCAACAAATTTAAATTTCGTTAAGGATATATTTATTACCTAATTTTAAGTATTTTTTGATTTTATTTTGCAACTGTATTTTCCGGAGCTGTTTTCATGTTCGTGGTTGCCGTAAATTTCAATCCTTGTGAATAAGCTGTTTTGCAAGTATTTGGATGATTTTCGATATATTGAACTGATAATTAATTTGTTAATGAAAAAAAGTAATATTTAGACAGGCGTTAAGATTTTTTAGAAATGATCAAATTTTAAATTTTATGTAATGAAAGTTTTTTTGTAACAAAAAATTATTAACTTTATACACGAACATTAAATAATTTTATTATGAAAAAACTTTATCTCGGGATTTTCATGCTATTAACTGGAGCATGGGCATCCGCACAGATTAATTCTGTGACCAATTTTGACGGGTCAACAACGATGCCAACCGGTTGGACTCAAACAGGTGCTAGCAGCTCCGTAACCAGTATAAATACTTGTTCTGGAAATTCAGTACGCGCTAATCTATGGGGTTCAGCAGCAGCATCTACTTTAGTGAGCCCTAATTTTACAAACACAAACGGAGAGGCGATCAATGTATCATTTGATTACAAAGTCATCAACTTTACCGGAGCGAGCACTCCGCCAGGTACTGCGACTCCTGCAGGATGGGGCTCTATTACCGTACAGTATTCTACGGACGATGGAGCGTCATGGAATAACATCTTGGTTATCAATGACTCTAATCACGTAGTTTCCACAAGTTGTGCAAATAAGTCAATTTCACTAACTGCTGGAACAATTGCGGCTGGAAGTTCGTTTAAGATTAGATTTAACAATGCTAGAACTGCTGGTGACTGGTATGTTTACTTTGACAACATTAAGATAGAGCAGGGCTTTACCGCGCTAACAGTTGACTGGGGAAATCTGCAGTGGCCAGCTTCAGGAACAATTACTATGGGCGGTAATTATGAAGTTTACGGACAAGTCTATAAAGCGGGAGTTACCGAACCTGCAGGTGCAGGAGCTGGGATCAACGCTTGGGTTGGTTACAGTACAACCAATACAGACCCTTCAACTTGGACAAACTGGATTCCTGCTACATTCAATGTAAATGTTGGGAATAATGATGAGTATATGGCGAATCTGGGTACATCAATCACTGCTCCTGGAACGTATTATTACGCGATGAGATATAATTATAGCGGTGGGGTTTACTACTACGGTGGTTACAATGCTGGAGGAGGTGGTGCATGGGACGGAACCAATAATGTAAGTGGAGTCCTTACTGTAAATGCTCCTGTTGGATTTGCTTGCAGTAATCCAATTCAGGTTACTACGCTACCATATACAACTACGGACGATACTGCAAATTACGGAGATCTTATCGATGGAACTCCGGGAGCTACAGGCTGTGGAAGCTCTAGTAGTTATTTGAATGGGAACGATGTGTTTTACGCATATACCCCAACTTCTGATGGTCAAATCAATATTAAAATGACTCCTACAGCAACTTGGTCAGGTATTTTCGTTTACAACTCATGCGCAAGTGTTGGAACTGCGTGTATTGCGGGTGTTGCAAACTCTGGTTCAACTGTGAGAAATATCAACAACTTGGCTGTTACAGCAGGTACAACTTATTATATTGTGATTTCGACCTTTCCAGCACCACAGACAACAGGATATCAGTTAGAGATTTCACAGGTGACTTTAGCTACGGACAATACTCAGGTAATAAGCAATATTCAGCTTTATCCTAACCCGACCAAAGACGTACTTAACGTGAAAGGAATGAATCCAGCTTCTGTACAGGTTTACAGTATGGACGGAAAAATGATCCCACTTTCTGTAGATGGTAATGTGATCAATACCAAAAACTTACCTGCAGGTTCCTATGTGATCCAATTAACAGATAAAGAAGGAAATATTACCTCCAGAAGATTTGTTAAAAAATAAACATGCTTAATACTAATTCTAAAGCTGTCCCTGTTTCTGGGGCGGCTTTTTTTGTGAGGAAGAAGGAAGCATCATAACAAAATTGAGTGAAATGTTTTTGAAGCAAAGTCAACTTGAATCTCGAAGATGTTTGAGATGAGATACAAAACGTTGAGATGTAATTGTAGGTTTCCAATACAAAGCTAAAAAAAGCCGACATCAAATATTGAGACGGCTTTCTTCTATTTTGTCTGAGGATTATTCAACGATAAATTTTGCGGTTGCTGTACCTGCTTTCAGGATATAGACTCCTTTAGGCAGGTTTTTCAAATTGATTTTATTTGAAGTCTTAAAAGGATTCCCAACAGACTGTACCAGTTTTCCGGTGAAGTCGAAAATATAAGCAACTTCTACTTTTTCCAAATCTTTGCCGGAGATATTTAACTCACCATTTTTCACAGGATTTGGGTAAATAGAAATCTGATTTTTAGCCCCAGTTTCGCCTACTGCAGCGGTTGGAACGTAGCAAGTCCATGTAATATCGTCAATTGCTACTCTATTGGTGGTTGCTCCGTTTTGTTGAAGACGTATTTCTACAGTTCCGGCCACGTTGATTCCTGTTACAGTTGTTGTGATCGGCGCAGATCCTTGAGCTCCATATGGAATGGTTTTTCCTGTGTCGACATCATTAACGAAAAGTTTCAGGGTTCCCGCACTTCCGGAATATTTTAATTGAGTGGTCACTTTTAGCTCACCAATACCGTTTGGTACAGACAGCGCAGTTAAAGAACCATTTCTTATTGTTAGTGCTTTTCCGTTGATCGTTTCATCGGTTCTAGAATCTTCAGAAGTCCAAGAGATTCCATTACTTACCCAATTGTATGTGGAGTACACATTTGCAACTACCTGCAGATTATCGAAATGCTCGTCTCCACAAGTTGTTCCTACTGCCAAAGTTGTTGCAGTTACACTGTTACTTTGCTGTGAAACGTTACCTACTGCGTCTTTTGCAACTACATAGATCGTATACGTTGTTGTAGGGTTCAGGTTTGCAATATTCGTTGTGGTAGTTCCTGCTGATCCCATTAGTGCTCCATTTACATACACATCGTAAGAAGCAACTCCGATATTATCGGTTGATGCATTCCACTGTATTTCAATATTGTTCGTACCTACGGAAACGATAGAAAGATTTGTTGGAGCGGTAGGAGCGATATTGTCGGTTAATGTTGTTCCTGTAGCTGTATTACTTTGCGGCGAAATATTTCCTGCGCCATCCGTTGCAACGACGTAGAAAGTATAAGTGGTACCTTGATTTAATCCGGAAACCGTTGCAGAAGTTGAAGTAGAGCTTGTTTTGTAAATTCCGTCCGCATAGATCTTATATGAAGTTACAGCGATATTGTCGGTTGAAGCAGTCCAGGTCAGATTAGCTGAAGCCGTCGAGGTTGAAACAACAGCTAAGTTTGTAGGAGCAGTAGGAGCTTGTGTATCGGTAACCGGTGCTCCCCAAATTTGGTTAACCCATTCTGGGTGGTCGATGAAAGGGTTTCTGTTTTTTTGGAAGGCGAAAGCCGCATTATTTCTTTCAATTTCCGAAGGAGAGACTGGATCCTGTGCTGCCCAAGATAAAAGCACATCTCTTTCCCACGTTTGAAGACCTGGAAAAGCAGACCCACCCAACATATTTCCTGTTGAAAACCCAGAAAGCTGCGATTCATACCTTGTAACAAAGTAGAAAATCATTCTTGCGATATCTCCTTTGAATTCATTGATCGGTTCGCAAACTGTTCCACTGTAACCCGGAGAAACGCTTGGTCCAACTTTAGTTCCGTTTCTTGAGGTAAAAGCAGGGTTTGCAACAGCTCCGTAAGGATAATTGCTTCTCATGCCGTTAACTTTGCCGTCAGTTGGACGTACATGGTGGATGTCGGATACCATCGGCGCTCTGGAATTAAAGAAGCTTTGGGGTATAACGTGCTCTCTGTTGTAGCAGTCTCCCTCAATACTATAGTTTCCGCACTTTTTTATTCCATGTCGGTATGTATAGGGGTCTGTTCCGTTAGGATTTTCAGAATACATATCTAAAACAGAGTTGTCATTTTCATAGAAATGATCGGAGTCTGTTGTTGGGTAACCATTGTAAAGCCCGTCATAACCTTTATCGGTATGACCAGCGGTAATAATTGAGCTGAGTTTGGTTTTCAAAGCAGCTCCGCTTAAACCTTCGGTTCCATTGTAATAACCGGCAGGAGCTTGAGCAAGTATTACCGAAAACATAAAACCAAGCAAAAGTGTGGTGAGTTTTTTCATTTGTTCTATAAAAAATTTTGGACGCCAAAGGTAGCAAAAAAAATAACCTGACCAACTTATTTTCAGGGTGTTAACCAATATTTAACATTTTAATAGAAACAATCAGAAAAATAATAATTAAATTAGTCGAAATCTATTATTAAGTAAATGATTTTTCTGGAAATTGTAAAAAGGAAATTAAAAAAAAAGAGACTGTCTTTTGTGACAGTCTCTAATCCAATTAATCAAAAAAATGATTTTGTTACTTTGAGAATCTTACAGCCATTTTTCTATCAACTGCTCTTTCAGCGTCAGAAGCAGAAGCATCAACTGTGGCGAATTTGCTTCCGTAACCTTCGGCTCCAAGAACTTGAGCACCAACTCCAGCTTTTCCTAAAGCAGCTTTGATGAAGTCAGCTCTTGCCTGAGAAAGTTTTACGTTTGCGTCTTCGTTTCCAGTTTTATCAGTGTAACCACCGATTTTAACTTTTGCATCTGGGAATGCTTTCAAGATTGCAACAAGGTTGTCAAGCTGCTCCTGAGAACCTGCTTCAAGCTCGGTAGAAGATCCCATTTTGAAGTTCACTTTATCGAAATCGTACCAAGCATCTTTCAATGCAGCGTCGTCAGCAGCGTTGGTGTAACCTCCTGACTTAAGGAAAGAAATCATTCTTTCTTCCATTCCGCCGGCGTAACCTTTCAGTTTAGTTCCGTTAAGATCGATTTCAGAATCGGTTTTAGTGGTAGTACCGGTTGCAACGGCAATTGTATCGGCTGGTACATTAACAGCAGCAGTATCAGTCATTACTGCAGTAGAATCAGTAGTTGTTGTTTCTGAGTCTGCTGGTTTATTGCACTGTTTCCACAGGAACCATGCAGCAAGGGCGAGAAGAAGCAATGGCAATAACCACTTCCAGATTGAACCGCCTCCGTTGTTGTCATTTCTGTCAACGTTTACGTGAGTACTTCCACCTCTGTTTACTTCCACTTTTGGCTGGTCGTAAGAAGTCACTTTTACCTTTTCGGCATCAGCGGAACCTCCCCAATTTCCTAATCCAAGAGAAGCAAGCGAAAGACCTGCTGGAAGCAATGTGGAAACGATTCCTTTTTGATCACTAAGCAAGCTTGTTAATCCAGCTGCTCCAAGGTTATTGTCGGCAGAATACTTTCCAAGAGATCCCAAAGCAGCACCTGTAACTATATTCAGCAAAGAATTTGATGAAGAATTGCTTACTCCAGAGAAAGTTGAAATTGCGTTTACAAGTCCACCAACTTTGTCACCGAAAATTGCCGACAAAACTGTCGCAATCAAAGAATTGTTAGAAGAACCTCCTAACAGATTGCCAAGAAGTCCGCTAGAAGCAGCTCCTGTAATTGCATCGAGAACTTCCGGCTTATCGGCATTATTTGCTAAACCACCCACAACTGCAGGAAGTAATCCGCTAATGGCTTTAGAGATTCCTGATTCGCTCTCACCTAAATGAGTAGCTGCTTGCGAAACCAATGCAGGACCCAATTGTCCTTTGATCAGATCAATAACGTTTAATGACATAATAGTTTATTTTTAAATTTAACTTCATCAAATGTAGCAAAATTCAATCCAATCTTTGGAAATGAAAAGACTTTATAAAAATATTAACTTTTATGCAATATTGTAATTATTAAGCGATTAGTACGCTTTTGCGAAAATTACTCTCTGTTTCGAAGGTTTTCCTGTAATCATTGAAACACCGTCTTCCAACTGGTTTTCCAATGGAATGCAGCGGATTGTCGCTTTAGTTTCGTTTTTGATCTGTTCTTCCTCTTCGGCGGTTCCGTCCCAATGTGCGGAGATAAATCCACCTTTTTCTTCAAGAACTTTTTTGAATTCATCGTAGGAATCCACTTTCGTGATATGGGAATCCCGGTAATTCAGCGCTTTGTTGAAAATATCTTTTTGAATGGTTTTCAAAAGTTCCTCAATATAGGTGTCGATGTTTTCTATTGGCTGAACTTCTTTGGTCAAATTATCGCGTCGCGCAATTTCTACCGTTTTGTTCTCCAGATCTCTTGCTCCCATTGCGATTCTTACAGGGACACCTTTTAATTCGTATTCGGCAAATTTCCAGCCCGGCTTATTTTGATCGTTGTTGTCGTACTTTACGGAAATTCCTTTAGCCCTGAGTTTTTTCTGGATGTCGAAAGCTACTTCATCGATTTGCTTCAACTGTTCTTCTCCTTTGAATATTGGGACAATCACCACCTGAATCGGTGCGAGAGAAGGAGGCAATACCAATCCCAAATCATCGGAATGCGTCATGATCAGCGCACCCATCAATCGCGTGGAAGTTCCCCATGAAGTCGCCCATGCGTGTTCTATTTTTCCTTCTTTGTTGGTGAATTTCACGTCGAAAGCTTTTGCGAAATTTTGTCCGAGGAAGTGAGAGGTTCCTGCCTGCAAAGCTTTCCCGTCCTGCATCAATGCTTCGATACAGTAGGTTTCGTCAGCTCCCGCGAACCTTTCAGATGGAGTTTTGATTCCTTTAATTACTGGAATCGCCATAAAGTTTTCGGCGAAGTCTGCGTAAACTTCCAGCATTTGCTCGGTTTCCTCGATAGCTTCCTGTTTTGTGGCGTGTGCGGTGTGACCTTCCTGCCATAAAAATTCGGCGGTTCTTAGAAATAAGCGGGTTCTCATTTCCCAACGTACAACATTTGCCCACTGATTGATGAGGATTGGTAGATCTCTGTAGGACTGGATCCAGTTTTTATAGGTACTCCATATAATTGCTTCGGAAGTTGGACGCACAATGAGTTCCTCTTCCAGCTTTGCTTCAGGATCGACAATCAGTTTCTTGGGATTATCGGGATCTGCTTTTAGTCGGTAATGGGTGACTACGGCGCACTCTTTCGCAAATCCTTCAGCGTTTTGTTCTTCTGCTTCAAAGTAGCTTTTCGGGATGAAGATCGGGAAGTAGGCGTTCTCATGACCTGTTTCCTTAAATTTCTTATCCATTTCGTCCCGCATCTTTTCCCAGATTGCGTAACCGTAAGGTTTGATCACCATACATCCGCGAACTCCGGAATTTTCCGCCAAGTCAGCCTTAACTACCAATTCGTTATACCATTTACTGTAATCTTCTGCACGTGAAGTGAGTTTTGCCATTATTCTTAACTTTGATTTAACTTTTCTCTAATCCTTTTATCTAAACTAAAAAGTGTAATTTTACACTGAAATTATCACCATTGATTGGTATAATTTTGGTATAAAGTGCAAATATAATTCAAATTAAAACTTTTCACCTTATCATGAAAAAAATTACCTATAAAAATTTGGTCGGATTGCTTACTTCAAAAGCAGTGTTGGCAGTTGCCGGAGGGTTTTTGCTGACTTCCTGTGTGATCCAGACTGGAGGATATTCTGAAACTGATGGTGTTTACTACGATCCAAACCGCGATACTTTACCGGTAGGTGCAGTGATGGACTCAGGAAACCGTGTCGGCGATTATTACGATTATCAGGCAAATGATAACCAGAATAAATACTTGAACTCTGACAACAGAAACCAGAAATGGCAGGATGCACAGAACTCAGATTGGGGAACTTTCTCGGGAACAGAAACCTACTATACTGATAACTGGGGTTATTATCCTTACGGATATTACTCTGGTTTCGGCATGAGCTTCGGTTGGGGTTCACCTTGGAGTTTTGGCGGATACTATAGTCCATGGGGATTCGGATATAATCCTTGGTACGGTTACTACAGCCCTTGGTATGGTTATTACGGTCCATGGTACGGATACTACAACCCTTGGTACGGACATTATAATCCTTATTACGGATACTACAATCCTTACTATGGAAACTACGGATACGGATATGGCTACAACAGCTACAACGGTGGCTTCGGTTACAAGAGAAGCGGTGCGGATGGAAGACTAACAACTCCAACAAGAAATTCCAGCTCTTCCGGATTTAGAAATATCAATAACAATGATTCCGGATTCAGAAATTCTTCATCGAATTCTGGATTTAGAAATACGTCTCCAAATGCGAACCCAAATAATCAGAGCCAGCCACGGTTCAGAAATTATCCGCAGCAGAGTGCGCCAACTCAGAACAATACTCCAAGATATCAGCAACCAACAAGGTCTTATGATAACGGTGGATTCCGTTCCGGAAGTGACGGCGGTTTCAGATCAGGAAGTTCCTCTTCTTCTTCTTCTGGAGGATTCAGATCAGGTGGTTCAGGCGGTGGTTTTAACAGCGGTTCATCCGGAACAAGATCTTCCGGCGGTGGCGGTGGTTTTAGAAGATAATTTTTATAACAGTATATTCAGAAAATGATTAAAAAGTCTTTATTGCTCGTAGGAATTACGGCAGCTTTTTACCTCAACGCACAGGATGTTTCAACAATCAGAAATACAGTGGAGGTTTATTCCAACAGTTTTGTGATCGGGACATCAAAATACGATGCGATGGTTGGCTCTACAGGAGCTTTGGGTGGTGATTTCAACAGTTTAAATGTGAACCCGGCAGGAATCGGGGTAAGTATCGCAAACGAATTATCGGCAACACTTGCTGTGGAAAGCAACAAGAATACTACCGCTTTCGGAGGAAAAAGCATCGATTCCAAAATCAACAAAACCAACCTGAACAATGTGGGCGGAATCATGGCTTTCCAGATCGATGGTTCTACACCTTGGAAGTTTGTGAACATCGCCGTAAACTATTCCAGCAAATCAATCGAGGATTATACGGAAACTCCCGGAAATGCTAATCTGGTTTACCCGATTTACGATCAGGATGGTGCATTGATTACCGATCTCGCGTTTGCGGGTCATGCCTATAACCGATACGGAAACCAGTCGAAAATGAGCGTCGGAGTTGGAGCGAACTATAACAACAATCTTTATTTCGGGGCAGGTCTGAACTTTCATAACGTGGTTTTGGATCAGTACGATTCGGTGGCTTTTAACTCAAGCGCCGACAATGCTCGCGAAGTAGGAGACAAGCAATACACGCCGTTCTCTGAAGCTTCCAGTGGTTTTTCCGCATCAGTCGGAGTTATTGGTAAGGTTAATCCGCACTTCAGATTAGGAGCAGCATTGGAAACTCCTACTTGGTGGAGAATCGAGCGGCTCTATACCGAATATGAAAACCCAACCGACGGAACCTACAGAGAAGACAGAGATCTTACTTCACCGATGAAGGCAACTTTAAGTGCAGCGTACGTTGCTAATAAGAACTTTGCCATCAACGTCGATTATTCCCTTGGTTTGACAAAACCAAAATATAAAGTGTACGGTGACGCTGAAACAGAATTGAATAAGTTCTTTACCGATAATTACAAATCAATGTCTGAGGTAAAAGTAGGTGCAGAATACCGTATCAACGCGCTCCGATTGAGAGGTGGTTACGGTTTCGCATCGAATCCGTTCAACTCGATGTCGATCGCTACAATTTCAGATAATGGAGTAGTTGGGAACAGCAATTTCAGCAATTTGTTTGTGGCTAAAAGAAACACTATTGGAGCCGGAATTGGATATGATTTCAAAGCATTCTTCATTGATGCGGCTTACCAGAATGTGAGTTCCGAATACAGCTCTCCATTCATCCAAGGTTCTGCGGCAAATAATTCGGGCTACTTTACCAACCATTACATTATTGAATCCAACGAGTCATTGGTATCAAATGTAAAGAACAAGCGAGATAATTTCTTTATTACACTCGGCTGGAAATTCTAGTCGGAATTAAGTGAAATAATGATGGGAGACTCCAAAGCAATTTGGAGTCTTTTTTTGTTTGAGTCGTTGGAAATTTTCCTCCCTTTAGGGACGGCGTCAAGAAAATTTCCATGACCATATTTTCTCTTTACCCAAAAAAATCGCGAGCTTTTAATGATGATGAAAAAGATGTCCAGCCATCGCGAGTAGGATTCCCAGAACAACCAGTCCAACTTTCTTCCAGTCGATATTGTGGTTGTTGCTGCCCTCGAAAATGATGACCGACGAAATATGCAGGAAAATTCCGCCCACCAACGCGAGGAAATATACTTCCAAGTCCGGATTAAAGTATTTACCCAAAAGAAGACCGAGCGGCGAAGCGAAGGCAAAAACAGAAATAATAAGCCAAGAAGCTGTAGAAAATTTTCCCTTCTGAACAAGAAACGCACCCAAAATAAACGAAATCGGCAGATTGTGGAAAAGGATTCCCGAAAGATACGGACTCAAAACTTGCTCATTTGCCAACGGAATCCCTTCCAGAAAAGCGTGGATAAACATCCCGATCATCAAAGCTACTGGAAGAATATTTTTGCCTTCGCTGTGGTGGTGGAAATGACCGTGTTCAAACCCTTTCGTTAGATTTTCCAAAAGCATTTGCAGCAAAACCCCCGCAATCACCCAAATCCCGATATTGTGGTCTTTGGAATCGTAAACCTGTGGGAAAACTTCATTTAAACAAATCGTGATTAAGAATCCCGCACTCAGAATTAGCAGATTTTTAGCGAGCGCAGAACGGTTTCCGAAATATTTCCCGAGGAAAACTCCCGCCAAAACACTTAAAACCAGTAACAGAATAATCATTGTCGAAGTTTTTTATTAATCCCGTTTTCTGTTTCCCTTTTTTTGAAGACATTGATGCACCTTGGTGAACTTTCAAGCTCAAATTTTCCGAGAAGATAGTCGCCATATATTTTCACCCGCTCGAAACCGTTTTCCACAGCGTATTTTTCGATGTCCTCTAAAGTGTGGAGCTTCACTTTTTCAAAGAAATGAAAATCCTTTCCCTTGTCTTTGAAGTTAATGTCTTTAATAATATGCTGGTTCTCAATCCTTTTTTTGATATGGAAAACAATTCCTTCTTTTTCCACGGTATCTGCTTCCACCAAAGTATTTTTCACCCATTTCTCGTTCAGAAAATCCAGCACGAAATATCCACAATCCTTCAAAACGTGGTTCACCGACTGGAACACTTTCTGGTCATCGCGGTCATTTTCGAAATACCCGAAACTGGTGAAAAGGTTGAAAACGCCATCTACCTTTTCTTTGGAAACATTTGGTAAAATCTCGTTCCGCATATCGTGAACTTCAAATTTCAGGGTAGGATTTTCAAACTGTTTGTTGTGGAAAATACTTTCCTTCGACAAGTCAAGTCCCAAAACCTTGTAGCCGAGCTTGTTCAGAAAAACCGAATGTCTTCCTTTTCCGCACGCCAAATCGATAATTGTTGATTGTTGGGGGATTTCTAAATCTTTAACCAAAAGCGAAATAAAATTTTCTGCCTCCGCGAAATCCCTGTTTTTGTAGAGAATGTGATAGTAAGGTGTATCAAACCAAGTTTCGAACCACGCCATAGTGCAAAAATAATTAAATTTGTCGATTAATTGCTTTCCGAAGTGTGCAATCGGTTACCGAATTTTGCTAAAAATCGAAAGCAGCAATCAAATACATGGATACAGAAAACTTACAGATACAGATCAAAACCTTCTTCGGACTGGAAGAGGTTTTGGCGGAAGAAATCAAAAAACTCGGCGGCAAAAAAGTGGAGGTGAAGAACCGTGCCGTGAACTGCGAAGGAGATTTGGGCTTCCTTTACAAAATCAACTATTCGGCGCGAACTGCGCTGAAAATCATAATTCCCCTACTCACCTTCAAAGCTTGGGACGAAAACCGTTTCTACGACAAACTCTTCGATTTTCCGTGGGAGAAGTATATGAGTGTGGATCAAACTTTCGCGATCGACGCAACCGTGTATTCCGAAAGGTTCAAACATTCACAGTTTATGGCGTTGAAAATGAAGGATGCGATCGTGGATTCTTTTAAATTCAGACATCGAAAAAGACCCGACGTCGATCCTAAAAACCCCGACATTAAATTCCACCTCCATATCGACCGAGAACTGGTGACGATTTCGCTCGATTCTTCGGGTGATCCTTTATTCAAAAGAGGTTACAGAAAAGAGCAGGGTGAAGCGCCCATTAACGAAGTGCTTGCTTCGGGAATGCTGCAACTCGCCGGTTGGGACGGAAAGGGAAATTTTCTGGATCCAATGTGCGGTTCGGGAACGCTTTTGATCGAAGCCGCGATGATTGCGATGGATTTGCCTGCGCAGATTTTCAGGAAGAAGTTCGCCTTTCAAAACTGGAAGAATTACGATGAGGAACTTTTCCAGAAAATCAAGGAATTCCGAATCAACCGTGTTAAGGAATTCACGGGGAAAATTCTCGGTTACGATATCGACCAAAAAATGCTGAACGCCGCAAAAGCCAATATAGAAGCGGCGGAAATGGAAGACGTGATCGAAATCAGAAAACAGGATTTCTTCGAATCCGAAAAAGAGCTTTTCCCGTTGATGATGGTGTTTAATCCACCTTATGACGAGCGAATCGAAATCAATGACGAGGAATTTTACAGAAAAATCGGTGACACCTTCAAGCAGCACTATCCGAATACTTTGGCGTGGTTCATCACTTCCGATCTCGAAGCGGTGAAGAAAATCGGTTTGCGCCCATCAAGAAAAATCAAGCTCTTCAACGGAAAACTCGAGTGCAGATTCATGCAGTATGAAATGTACGAGGGAACTAAGAAGGTGCATAAGTTGGAACAGAAGTAATTTAGTAATTGGGAAATGTGCTAACTTGAAAATGAAACAATGTAGCAATGTAACAATGTAACAATGTAACAATGTCAACTGCTGCCTAATTTTTTGTTACTTTTGAAAGTTGAATGAATAAGATTATCTTGAAATTGGTTTCCACAGACAGAAAATTAGCACATTTCCAAATTTCCATATTACCAAATTGATAGATTGCTACATTGGTAAATTGGTAAATTGTTACATTATAAAACCGTGAACTCCATCTCCCTCATCATCGCCATCTACAACCGCCGAGGCGAACTTTTCGAGCTCCTCAATTCGCTTTCCCATCAAACGGATAACGATTTCGAAGTGATCATTGTGGATGATGGTTCGCAGATCGATCTTCGGCACACCATCGAACTTTTCCAGGAAACACTCGACATCCAGTTTTTTAGGAAGGACAATTCGGGACCAGGTTTGTCGAGGAACTATGGCGCAAGAAGGGCAAAAAACAACTGGCTCGTCTTCGTGGATTCCGATGTGATTGTGGAAAAAGACTATATCGAAAACATCAAGAAAAATATTGCCGAAATTCCGTGCGACGCATTCGGCGGTGCAGACAAGGCGCATCGTGGTTTTAACCTCATGCAGAAGGCGATTTCCTATTCGATGACCTCCGTTTTCACAACTGGCGGAATCCGCGGAAGCAAAAAAGCCGTCACCAAATTCCAGCCGCGAAGTTTCAATATGGGCGTTAAAAAATCTGCATTCGAAAAAGTCGGCGGCTTCTCCGAAATGCGCATCGGTGAAGATCCCGATCTTTCGATGACGCTCTGGGAAAACGGTTTCACCACTGCTTTTTTCGACAATATCGGGGTTTATCACAAACGCCGTGTCGATTTCGGAAAGTTCTCCAAACAGGTTTACCAGTTCGGTTGCGCACGACCCATTCTCAACCAGCGCCACCCGAAATATGTGAAGATTTCGTTTGCATTTCCGTCGCTGTTCCTCACCGGGTACATTCTCGGGTTCATCGAATATTTCGCGTTCCAGCGCGGCTTCATCATGGCGATGTACGGTTTGTACACGTTCCTGGTCTTCTTCCACTCGCTCTACAAAACCCGCAACATCAGCATCGCTGCAATGGCGGTGATCTCCACCTACATCCAGATGTTCTCCTACGGTTACGGTTTCCTGAAATCTTGGTTCCTCCTCAATATTTTGCGGATGAAACCTGAGGAGGCGTTTCCGCACCATTTTCACAAGTGATTTTTTGGGCGACTTTTCCGCCTTCCACTCCCGCTTTTTTGTTGCACTGCGTTCCACAAAAAGAGCTCCGTTCAAGTCGGGTCGCGGTTTTCGTCACCATTTGAACGATTCTTCTAAATACAATCAGATTTTCTTAAGTAAATAATTTTCGCTTCTGTGAAACCCGCGAGAATAACAAAATCCGTACTTTTGCAAAAATTTTCCGATGAACAACTATCTTGAATTCAACTTCAAAATTTCCCCGCTCCATCCCTGGAACGAAATCCTTATGGCAGAACTTATCGAAATCGGTTTCGACAGTTTTACCGAGGAACACGACGGAATTTTGGCGTATATCCAGAAAGACCTGTTCAATGAAGAAGATCTGAAGGAAGTTTCAACGCTGAACAACAACGAGGTTACAACTTCCTACACCTTCCAGGAAATGCCCAATATCAACTGGAACGAGGAATGGGAGAAAAACTTTTCGCCGATCAATGTGGAAGACAAAGTTTGGATCCGTGCCGAGTTCCATGAAAACCAGAATCTTCCCCACGAAATCATCATCCAGCCGAAAATGTCTTTCGGAACGGGACATCACGCCACAACTTATCTGATGATTCAGCAGATGCTCGATATGGATTTTCAGAACAAAACAGTTCTCGATATGGGATGCGGAACTTCCGTGCTTGCAATTTTTGCCAAACAGAAAGGTGCAGGAAAAACTGTAGCCATCGACATCGACGAATGGTCGGTGGAAAATTCCAGAGAAAACGCCGAAAGAAATGGAGTAGAACTTGAGATTTCGCAGGGAACCGCCGAGAATTTGGGCGGTGAAAACTTCGACATTATTTTGGCCAACATCAATAGAAATATTCTGATTTCGGATATTCCAACTTATGTTTCGGTTTTGAACAAGGGAGGGCAATTGCTGCTTTCGGGACTCTGCTTCTTCGATGTGGACGATGTCCTCGAAGTGTGCAACCAACAAAATTTAACCCTGAAAAAGAAACTCCAGAAAGAGGAATGGGTTTCCTTGCTGTTGGAAAAATAATCTTCGGTTTGCCGAAGAGAATTGCATTAATTTTATACCTAAATCTTATAAATTGTGGGTTTTTCACCAAGAAAAAACCTTCCCTGTTTCCAAGAAAGGTCTTCACTATTAAATAATCAAAACTTGTTCTTTTAAAGATTCAAGAAAAGCTTTGGATTCACTGGAGTGTTGTTCTTGTGGACTTCATAGTGCAAATGCGGTCCTGTTGAACGTCCGGAATTTCCGGATTTTGCGATCACGTCGTTTACTTTTACCACATCGTTTTCCTTAACCAAAAGCTGCGAAAGATGACCGTAAAGTGTAGCCAGTCCGTTGCCGTGGGAAACGATGACGCAGTTTCCGTAACCTCCTTTCTGGCCGGCAAAAATCACTGTTCCGGTTGCGGCGCAGCGAACATCACTTCCATATGGAACTGCGAAATCCAAACCTTTGTGAAACTGGATTTGGTCTGCTTCTGCTGCCGGATTGTTAACTTCTGGTTTTGCGGTATTTGCCAAAGAAGCTGTAGGGTTTACCAACGTGCGCTTCACCACATTTCCTAAGCTGTCTTTTTCTTCAATATATTGTGGTTCAGCTTTAACTTCGTTTTTCGGAGTTTGTACAGAGGCAAGTAAAATATTTCTTACAGGAATGGGGTTGATTCTTTTGCCGAAGTTCGACGAAATGTATCCATTAGTAGGAATTCCGAGAGGAACCTGTTGCAGTTTGTTCTGAAGGTCTACAAGATATTGGCTGTATCGGTTGCTTTGTTTTGCAAGATAAACCGCATTTGCCAAACTGTCCTGAGCAAGCATTTCAATTTTGCCGTCGCTGATGTTTTTCGCTGCAAGAAAGGAGTGGAGCTGTCTTACCGTATTGTCAACCAAGTTGAGGTTGTTCTTCATTTCCAGGTAGTCGATGCTGTCTTTTTGCGTATTGATCTTCACCAGATTCACTTCGTAATTCTTGTAATCTCTTTCCGCGTAAAGCTTTCCTATGAAAAGCGCCTGTCCGAAAATCACGAGAAGCAAAATTCCCAAAAGCAGACCGACATTCTTTTTTGAACTCAGGTAATTTCTCATTGAAAATTAGATTAATAGTTTTGAGCTTGCAAATTTAAAAATTTATTTTAATATGTTTTTTTGTTTAAGTTTAATTCGGTTGCTTTTTCTGTGGAATAATGAGTTAAAGTTTTGCCAAATTTCTTAAATTCGCAATGGTGTACATTTACTACTTTTGATTAATTTTCTAAATAAACCTAAATTTGATGACCCCGTCTCTAAAAGGAGCAAATTTTGGTTTATTTAGAAGGGAATTTTCCTCCCTTTAGGGTAGGGGTTAAAGAAATTCCCGATTACATATTATTCAAATGAATTTACACAGACTTTTATTCGTATAGCTTTAATATCTTTGTTGAATTACTTAAAATAAAACCACTCCATCATAATGGCTAAAAAGAAGTCGTCTTCGTCCAAATCTGTAAAAAATGAAACCAGTGTAGGTGTAGTAGGAAGCGGAAGTTTTGCTACTGCAATTGTGAAAATGCTGGTCGAAAACTGCAGAACGGTTCACTGGTGCGTGAGGAACGAATTTGTAAAAGGCGCCATCGAATTGCGTGGTCACAACCCAACCTATCTTACTTCGGTGAGTTTTACGCCAAGATCCATCAAAGTTACTACAGACATCAACGAACTCGTTTCGGAATGTGAAGTTATTGTTTTGGCAACACCTTCGATTTATCTTTCTGATGCGGTGGAAAAAATGACCTGCAACTATGAAAACAAAATCTTTATTTCTGCAATTAAGGGAATTGTTCCAAAAGTAAACGATGTGGTGGCACATTACCTTCGAGACGAATTTAAAATAGGTTTCCGCAATCAGGCGGTGATCGCGGGTCCTTGTCACGCAGAAGAAGTTGCGATGGAGCGACTTTCTTATCTTACGATTGCCACCGTGGAAGATGAGGTTTCCGAGAAACTCAACGCATTGTTTTCGTCAAGCTTTATCAATGTACATTCCAGTAAAGATATTTTAGGCAACGAATACAGCGCGATCCTTAAAAATATATATGCAATCGGGGCGGGAATCGCAAGCGGACTTGGTTATGGAGACAACTTTACGGCAGTCTTTGTTTCAAATGCGATCAGAGAGATGGAAGTTTTCCTTGAAGCCATTTACGAAGCGCCGCGAGATGTAAACGAAAGTGCCTATCTCGGCGACTTGCTGGTTACTGCATATTCTCTGTTTTCCAGAAACAGAAATTTGGGGAACCTGATCGGGAAAGGATATACCGTAAAATCTGCAATCCAGTCGATGAATATGATTGCTGAAGGTTATTACGCAGCCGATTCCATCTACAAAACTTCCAAGGAAAAGAAGTTGAACACCCCGATTATCGACACGATCTACGGAATTCTTTACGAAGAAAAAAACGCCGAAAAGCAGTTTAAGAAACTCACCGCAAAACTGAACTGATGTCTGAAAACCACCATCAATACAAGATTCACACTTATCCAGAACTCGAGGAGAAAATCAATGTTCTTACTCATTTGATCGGGTTGGTCTTAAGTATTGTGGGATTGGTGTTACTTGTTTTAAAGGCGATTGATCTGGGAAGTATCTGGACGCTCATCAGTTTTCCTGTTTTTGGGTTAAGCATGATTGTGCTTTATTTGGCTTCAACACTTTACCACCATTCAAAAAATCCCAAAATCCGATATCGGCTCAATATTTTCGATCACGCTTCGATTTATGTTTTGATTGCAGGAAGTTACACGCCATTTGTTTTGGTCACCCTCAATGGAACTGAAGGTTGGGCAATTTTCTCCATTGTCTGGACGATTGCGCTTGTCGGGATCATATTCAAAATTTTCTTCACGGGAAGGTTCAATATTTTGTCCACGATTCTGTACGTTGCAATGGGTTGGTTGATTGTTTTCAATTTCAAATCTTTGGTGCAGAATCTTGATTTCAACGGATTGGTTTGGCTGATTTCGGGTGGAGTTGCCTATACTTTAGGCGCTATTCTTTTTTCGATTGATAAATTGAAGTTCAACCACGCCATCTTTCATATTTTTGTGTTGATGGGAACTTTCTGCCATTTCGTATCCGTATATTTCTACGTTACGCCATCGAATCTTATTTAAGTTCTCCCCTAAACTTTCTTAATTATTTTTTTGCAGGAAATTTTCCTCCCTTTAGGGTTGGGGTAAGAAAATTTCCGAAGTATTTTTTTGTATTAAATCTAAACACGATATTTGATTCTGAGGTAAAGAAAATTTTCAATATTAGATTTTTTTGGTCATCAGTTTAGTTTTCGATAACTCCAAAAATTCGTTTTCACCTTTGCCGTTCGTTAAATAATTCCGAAATTCGTGAATCAAATACTTACTTATGCCGGAAGCTCTCAGAAACAAAACCCCAAAACCCAAATACGACGTCGCACTGATCGGTGGTGGAATTATGAGTACAACTTTGGCGACATTGCTCCACGAGCTGGAACCAGGTTTGAAAGTCGTGATTTTTGAGCGGCTCGGAAGATTCGCGCAGGAAAGTTCCGCGGCTTGGAATAATGCAGGAACGGGTCATTCCGCGTTTTGTGAACTCAATTATACTCCGGAAGACGACGATGGAAATATCAGCATTTCAAAAGCGGAGAAAATCGCGGAACAGTTTGAGATTTCCAAGCAGTTCTGGTCTTATCTGGTTTCTAAAAATATCATTGATCATCCTAAAGAATTCATCAACAACTGTCCGCACATGAGTTTGGTTTTTGGTCAGAATGAAGTTGCTTTCTTGCAAAAACGCCATCAGGAAATGATCAAGTCGGTACTTTTTCACGGAATGGAGTTTTCAGCTGATCATGACCAACTAAGGGAATGGATTCCTTTGATAATGAGCAAAAGAAAAGAAACCGAAGTTCTTGCCGCAACCAAAATGGATTTGGGGACAGATGTGAATTTTGGAACATTAACAAGGAAAATGGGGAGATTTCTTTCGGAAGATTCGAATGTTGAAATTTTCCTCTACCACGAAGTAAAAGACATCGATTTGCGTGAAGACGGAAAATGGGCGATCGATGTTAAAGACCGACTCCACAATCACCGACAGGAAGTGGTTGCAGATTTTGTGTTTATCGGAGCAGGAGGTTATGCGTTGCCGCTTTTGGAAAGTTCCGACATTCCTGAAAGTGAAGGTTACGGAGGTTTCCCTGTTTCTGGCGAATGGCTCGTTTCGCATAATCCAGACCTTATCGAAAAACACCACGCAAAAGTTTATACACAGGCAACAGTTGATGCACCACCAATGAGCGTTCCCCATTTGGACTTAAGAATTATCGACGGTAAGAGAGCGCTGCTTTTCGGGCCGTTTGCAGGATTTTCGACCAAGTTCTTGAAGGAAGGAAGTTACCTGGATTTGCCAGAAAGTATCAATTTCAAAAATATCCGTTCGCTGTTTGGCGCGTGGTGGCATAATTTACCTTTAACGCAATATCTTGTGCGACAGGTTGCGATGACTAAAATGCAGCGAATCCAGCATTTAAGGGAATTCATTAAAGATGCCCGCGATGAAGATTGGGAAATGAGAGTTGCGGGACAACGCGTACAAATCATTAAAAAAGATGAGGAAGAAGGTGGCAAACTCGAGTTTGGAACGGAGGTCGTGGTTAATGAAAACGGAACCATCGCCTCGCTTCTCGGTGCTTCTCCAGGTGCATCAACCGCAGCGTATGCGATGATTCAGGTTTTAGAAAAATGTTTTCCTGACAAAATCAAAAATGAGTGGAGGGAAAAGCTCTTGGAAATCATCCCCAGTTATGGCCAGAAACTTTCTGAAAATCCTGAACTTACCCGCAAAATAAGGGAATATGCAAAAGAGAAACTTCAACTAGACCATTAAAAATCTAATTAAGAAAACGACAGTCTCGTGGAAACATTAACCAAACCCGAAATCGTCACCGAAGTTCTGGAATCTCTGCAAACCAAAATCCAGGAGGAGCGACAGGTTATTGTACATTGCTGTCTGCCTGCAACTTATCAGTTAGGAAATATGATTCGGGTTTGGCAATCTACATTCTTGATCGACAATGCCTTGAATCACAGAAGTCCGCTCATCCATCACGAAAATATTTCATTATTTCCCGAGTGGACTTTAGTTCCGCCTACGAAGGATTTTTGGTTTACGCTTGTTTTTGCTGGACTTCCGAAAGACTGCAAGATATTTGATTTAAAGGAGGTCATTCCCGAAGAAGGTGGATTTTTTGTGAAGAATATCAAAAGAAATGCAACCGATATTTACCGAGTTATGATTGACTGATACTAATTAAGAATGAAGAATTAATAATGAACAAATGAAAAAAATCGCAATACTTTTCCTACTTTTTTCAGTTTTGGGATTCTCGCAATCGACGAAAAAACAGGTTTCTGAAATTAAGAAATTTCAAAGAGAGCTGAACAAGGAATACCTCAACAAAAATGAAACTCCGCTTCGTGGCGAGAACTTTACCAATTTCAAAAAGCATCCTTTCTTTCCCATCGATTTAAAATACAGGGTAAAGGCGAAATTTACACGAACAGAAGACGCGATCCCTTTTGAAATCCCGACTTCTTCAGGCAAAACAAAACCGTATGTAGAATATGGCAAAGCAACTTTTAAACTTGAAGGAAAAGAGCTGACTTTGACCATCTATCAAAGTTTGGATTTGGTGTCGCAAAAAGTTTACGAGGATTACCTCTTTCTCCCATTTCGTGATGAAACCAACGGAAAAGAAACTTACGGCGGCGGAAAATATATGGATTTGCGGATCCCAAAATCCGATGAGATTATTCTTGATTTCAACCGTTCTTACCAACCGTTCTGCGCGTATAATGCTTATGATTACAGCTGTCCGATTGTGCCAGATGAAAATCATTTACCAATTCGGATTGAGGCGGGAGTAAAGTACGAGGATGTTTATCACCATTAATGGGCTAAAGATGATCTCAAACCTTCGCCAAAAACTCATCAAAAGCAGGAACTACTGAAACAGTACCGTCGCTCTCGATTTTAGAGAGCTGCATTGATTCGATTTTGTTGATGGAATCCGCATCGAAAGGTTTTTGCACGCGAACGTAATTCTCTGTAAATCCAAACATTAAACCATTCTTGTTTTCGTGTTCCCAAAGTACGGGAAGTGTTTTGCCAAGTTGCGTTTGGTAAAAAGCGACCTTTTTCTTTTCCGAAAGAATTCTGAGCATTTTGTTTCTCTTCTTTCTTTCCGCAATCGGTACCGCTCCATCCATTTTGGCGGCTTCGGTGTTTTCTCTTTCAGAATAAGTGAATACGTGCAGGTAAGAAATCGGCAGATTGTTGAGATAATGGTAGGTTTCGAGAAATTTCTCCTGCGTTTCTCCTGGGAATCCCACTATCACATCGACACCGATACAAGCATTCGGCATTACTTCACGAATCTTCGCAATTCGGTCGGAGTATAGTTTTGTTTGGTAACGACGTTTCATTTTTCCTAAAAGTTCGTCGCTTCCGCTTTGTAATGGAATATGGAAATGGGGAACGAAACTGCGGGACTTGGAAACCAGCTCAATACTTTCGTCCTTCAAAAGGTTGGGTTCAATGGAGGAAATTCGGATTCGGTCGATTCCTTCCACTTTGTCGAGTTCGGTGATCAAATCCAGAAAAGTATGCTCGTGTTTTTTGTTTCCGAATTCGCCTTTTCCGTAATCGCCGATATTCACGCCTGTCAAAACAATTTCTCTGATGCCTTTTGCCGCGATTTCCTTCGCGTTTTTCACCACATTTCCGATGGTGTCGGATCGGGAAATTCCTCTCGCCAATGGAATGGTGCAGTAAGTACATTTGTAATCGCAACCATCCTGAACTTTAAGGAAAGCTCTGGTTCTGTCGCCGATCGAGTAGCTCCCTATAAAGAAATCGGCATCGTCAATTTCGCACGAGTGCACGATTCCGCTGGACTGTGATTTTTTCAGGTCGTCAAGATAATTCAGGATATTAAATTTCTCGGTAGCTCCCAAAACCATATCAACTCCGTCGATGGAGGCGATTTCCTCGGGTTTCAGTTGGGCATAACAGCCGATGATGATCACCAAACCGTCGGGATTGGCTTTCAGAGCTCGTTTTACGTGAAGTTTACATTCCTTGTCTGCTGCTTCGGTTACGGAGCAGGTATTGATGATGTAAACGTCGGCTTTATCTTCAAAACTTACTTTTTCGTATCCAGCATCAGTCAATTGTCTTGCAATGGTCGAGGTTTCTGCAAAGTTCAGTTTACAGCCAAGTGTGTGAAAAGCAGCGGTTTTTGTTTCTGAATGTTCCATAATTTCTGTCGGCAAAATTACGTAATTTTTAAAGACCAACTTTTAGCTACCCAAAAAACCACAACCGAAGTTGTGGCCTTATTGAAAAAATTTAATTTGATATGTTAAGAAACTATATCCTAAACGTAGGTAACTTCCCGATAGCAATTCTCTGGAAGATTCCACGAACACGATGTTGCCTGATCCGAAAGTACAGCGGTTCTACGGTTTTCGGTATCGAAAATCGTTGTTCCTTCCAGATTCAGTTTGTCGGTTCTGTAGATATGCAGACTTGCTGAAACTGAGTCCGAATTGTTGATAATTGAATGAATCCCGCCAAGTTCTTCGGAAAAAATATCGTCTTCATTGGCGAAAGTTCGCGCGTCGTACTCGATGAAGTTGGAATTTTTCCTGTAGCTCACTTCAGTCAAACTGCCTTTTAGAATTTTTATTTTTCCATCGTAATTGCCGTGGTCGTGAATCGCCGAACAATTGTCGACTCCCCAAAGCATAATGAATGCTACAGTTTCTCCGTTGTAGATGGGGATTCGCTGATAAGTTGAATTTTCCACTTTAGTTTGTGAAAGCGGAAAAACTTTGTTGAAATCGTTATAATCAAAAGTGAAGAGTAGATCACAAATCTCCTCAAAACTAAGGGGCTTCTTGTGCTTCAGGTCGTCTAAAACCTGCCGTAAATTCTGGAGTCCAGCTGAAACTTTCATGATGAGCAATTTGGTTGTACAAATTTACTCATGACCTGTTTAAAGCTTGGCTGCAAGTGGTTGATTTATATCAATATTGATAAATATCAGTTGGCAAAATCAGTCTTTGAACTCGGAACGTACCTCTTCACTTTTCGCGAAACAGACTGGTGAAGCGTTTTCCTGAATTTCATCTGCGCTTTGGTTTTTCAGCATTTCAAGATTGTATTCTGCGGATTTATTTCGAGCGATGGAAAGCGTTTTCCATTCGTCGTTTTTCATCATTTTGGCAAGATAGATGATCTGACCAATATGGTACGGATAATGGGCGAGTTGACGCAAAACCGCATCCAAAACAGAATGTTTCTCCCCGCGAATGGTAATTTCGGTTTGCCACAAATCTTCATTGATTTGGTTTAAAGCGTCAAAAAGAACGCGCCATCCTTTTTCCCAAATTTCCAGCATTTCAGTTTTTGAATGAATATCGTTTTCAAATTCCGAGTCGCGGTTTCTCCATGACTTTTCGCCGTCCTCGGTCAGAAAGTTGGTCCATCTCGAAATCATATTACCAGAAACGTGCTTTACGATAGTCGCAACGGAATTGCTTTCAGGATTGTACTGCCACAGAACTTGTTCGTCGGTTAACTGAACAAAAGTTTTGTCGCCCAGTTCTTTATAATATTTAAAACGCTTTTCGAATAATTCTTTCATAATCTCTGCTTTTTCGATTTTCCTATTCGTGATTAAAATTACAAAATTTTGGATAGTTAAAACTTTTTAAGGTCTCAAAATAAAACTCAATTTGATTACCCCGATCCTAAAGGGAGCAAATTTATTTTGAAGGAAATTTTCCTCTCTTTAGTTCCAATAATTATCGGAATGGGGGTAAAGGATTTTTCCGATATCGTATTTTCTCAAATAACTTTAACAAGCTTTACTTTAGGTTTAAAGAAAATATGATATCAAACGGTCAATGTGTAAATTGCTACATTGTTCCATTGCTACATTGTTACATTGTTACATTGAATTCCCCTTGGTATCATTATTGTTAAGATCATTTCACAAGAAATAAACTACGATGGTTACGAGATTCTGCAAACCCTTAATAATACATTTGCTACTTGCAGCTTTTTTTATTTTCACTTTGGTTCAGTGTAAAAAAGATAAAGTTGTCGTGACGGATGACACCGCTCAAAAAAAAACCGACTCTATCGCAAAAGCAAAAAAGGATTCGATCACGCTGGATTCCATCAACAAGGCAAAAATCAATTATTCTGCATTCATTTTCCCTACAAAAAAGAAAGATTCCGCTATGGCAGTTTTCAATAAGCAGTTTTCGGAGGAGGAACGATACACGATTTTGGCACTCAACCGACTCGATTCCAAAAATAAATGGAGAGCCGATACTTTAGCGATTCCCGATAAAATCGATAAAAGTTTAATGTCGTACACGCCGTTTCCCACTCATCTGGATATTTTAAAGGATGTGAAAAAAATTGTTTTCTTTTCGTACCCGATTCAGGCATACTCACTGTATGAAAACGGAAAACTCGTGAAATGGGGACCGACAAGTATGGGCAAAAAATCTGCGCAGACGAAACGTGGGTTAATGTTTGCCAACTGGAAAAAGGAACTCGCAATTTCGACTGTTGACAGTGAATGGAAATTGCCTTACAACGTCAATGTACACAATACTTTGGGAATCGGATGGCACCAGTACGACCTCCCTGGTTTTCCTGCATCACATTCTTGTTTAAGATTGTTGATGGACGATGCGAAAGAACTTTACGGTTGGGTCGATACTTGGGTTCTGAACAAAGGCGGTGCAACGGTAAAAGTGAACGGAACTCCCGTAATCGTCTTCGGCGACTACAATTGGGGTGGCAAAAAACCGTGGAAAAAACTGATCGAAGATTCCGCGGCGGATAATATTTCGGTGGAGGAAATGAATTCCATCATCCAGCCAAATCTTTCAAAAATCTTGGAGGAGCAGAAGAAAAGGGATGAGTATTTAACGACGGTTCCAGTTTCTAAAGAAAAGGAGTCGGCTTAAAATTCTTTTGCCACAAATGCAAGAATTAAACTTTGCCAAAGTTCAGAACTTTGGCAAAGTTGTTTTAGGAAATCGCAAAGATTCCCATTTTTCTATTCATAATTTTAGTAAGCAAAGTTTGCGGATAAATCCACTGATTAAGCGACCGCTTCATCAATCCGCCTATGGCGGAAAAACTTTGCATCCTTAAAGCAAGTCAGTTTTTTGATTAAACTTTGCGGTATTGTCATTGCGAGGAACAGCCTGTCCTGAGCAAAGTCGAAGGAAAGCAATCGCCACAAATGCACGAATATCTTAATTACTCTCAAACCGTTTAATCGACTCCTCCGCAAACTCGCGAAGCTGCTGCATCTCTTTTCTTGCCTTTCGCTGTCCGATGAGCGAGGTGAGATAGGTGAGGAGCATCAAAGCTAACATCGCAAACGAAAGCGGAAGTGCCCACGGAAAATCGCTGCTATTGATCTGTCTTTCTACAAACCAGATGGTAATGAAGACCATCCAAAAAATCCCGAAAATAAAATATAGGAACATAAAGAAAGTCCACACCGCCGAACTCGGCCCGAAAATTCCGCGGATTACGGTCTTGTTTTCTTCGCGATCGGTTTCGGTACGCAAACTCAGGTTGGGTTTCCAGTAGTCACTTCTATCGTTTTTTACAGTGATAATGGCAACTTCACTGTTGATGTTTCCCGAAAAATTCGTTGATTTTTCCTGCAAGAATTTTTTCAAAAACAGCGTGTAGTCTTCTCTGCTGACTTCGGTGAGCATTTTGAACCGCGGTCTGGAACGGACTTGGTCTAAAACAGTTTCCTCAATTTGCATCGCTGTACGGGATTGGATCTTTTAAAATTACGGTGTGGTTGGATTCCTCGCCGTTTCGCTCGATTCTGAAATTCAGTCGGGTTCCTTCCTGGCTTTTCAGCAGATCGTTGATGCGCTGCAAGGTGAAATTTCCGATCGCTTTTTTATTAATGGAGATAATTCGGTCTCCCTTCCTGATTCCCGCCTCGAAGCATGGTGAATCTTTTCTACATCCGGAAACGGTATATTGGGGTTTCAAAACAAAATTGTATCGGAATCCTTCGTTGGCACTGTAAATATTGGTTCCCTCCGAAGCAATTTCCATCCTCTTTTTCGTTTCAATTTTTACAAGGTCTTTTTCCCACGACATTCCGTCGTGCATGATGTCGAGACCGCTGCTGTTGAAAAGGAAAGGATCATTAAAGCTCCTGTTTTTTCTCAAGAAAATTTTCTTCTCGGGATAATTGAAGATGACGGTAAACCTCCGCAAAATATCACTTCCGATAGATCCTTTTCGGTTGGGAGCCAAATTCAGATGTTGGATGGAGTATTCATCTGGCATCGCTGTCAAAGGTTTTACAAAGGAGAAGTTCCCGATGTACAATCCGTGAATTCTGCTGCGCTTTCCAAAAATATCGCCATTAAAACCCTGTCCCAAATAATCATCAATATTCGGTCGGTTGTATTCAAAATCCTTGATCAGTTTCGGAAAAAGCCAAATCGCGTCACTGTTTCCCGAATCCACCAAAAGTTTCGAGGGAACTCTTTGGTTTGTCATTTCCACGTCGGCGATGATGTAAGGTTTGTTTCCTTCAATGGTAATGGGGAATTCTTCGAACCTGCGGATTTGTCGTTCGTAACGTTTGCTTTCATTAAAAACCGTAATCTTTTTTGATTCAAAGTCAATCATGATCGGATGGTCTTTAAAAAAATGGTAACCAATAATCCCGTTCACAGGAATCCCGACGTGCGAAGAAAAGTTGATGCCTTCATCCAAAATAACGTAAACTGTGTGGTTTTGGTCTCTGAAGTCTTTACCAATACTGATCGTGTTTTTCTCTGATTTCAAACCTTCAATATCCAAACTTTCACCCATTCCTGAGAATTTGATTTTCTCCACATTGTTAAAGTTCACCTCCTTATTTTCCAAACTGAAGAGGATGGTCTCGCTAACTCCCGAATCGAGCAGGAAGGTAAGTTCGGTCCCGTTGATGTTGACGGGGATGAAGATGAGGTTATTGATCAGCTGAAACGGAATCACCGTTTTCTTGGGATTCGAAATCTGAAATCCATCCTGACTTCGGGCAATCACGAAGAACAGCAGGAATATGGTTTTCAGGAATTTCATTGAATGAAGATACGGAAATTTTCAGAAATATTGATCCGACTTTTCATTTCACCATTTCAAACAAGCTATTTGATCCAAATAATAAAAATTACAAAGTCATAAAGGAATACAGACTAAATATTGTATTTAAGCAGAATTCTTTTGTGAGTTTGTGGTTAGAATCTTAAGCGCTTTACATATTCCTGATCAGAAAAATCCTCCTTTCTAAAATTCAAAAATCGCAGGAAATCTATTTCACAACTTTTCCGTTATATATCACATTCTCCGCATTTTTGAGTTTAAACAGATTTCCTTCCGAATTGATTTGGGTATTTTTCATCATAATGTTTTTAGCATTTTCTGCGAGAAATCCTCTGTTTGCGGTGAGCTTCACATTTTCAAAAAACAGATCGTGGATCGGCGAGTTTGCAAGTCCACTGAGATCGACGGCGGTTTCTGCATTGGTACAGACAATGTTTTTGAAATAAAAATTGAAATACTCGGGAATTTTTTCACCTTTCACATTGTTGTCGGGAGTTCGGCCCACTTGTCGGTTTTCATAGGTGGAGGAGAGCGAAATCGCTTCATTGACGATATTCCGCATTGTTAGATTTTCAATGTAAATATTAGAAACTTTTCCGCCAATTCCCTCATTGCTTTTCACGCGAACGCCAATGTCGGTTCCATCGAAAGTGCAGTCGGTTACAAAAATATTATTCATCCCACCATCAGTGTTTGAACCGATCGAAAATCCTCCGTGTGCGTTAAATACAGTGTTTTTTGCGATAATGATGTTTTCGAGCTGTACGGAATCATCATCCTTTTTGCTGCTGCTTTTCATGCAGATTCCGTCGTCGCCCACATCTACTGTACAATTGTAAACCAGCACATTTCTGGAACCGCTGATGTCGATTCCGTCAGTATTTTGTCCCCATTTCGGATTCAGAACTTTTAGGTTGTTGAGGATCACACCGTTTGACTGCGAAATGTACACCGTAAGTTTAGGCGAGTTCTGCACTGTGATGCCGTGCATCTGCAAGTTTTTACAATTAATGAGGTTCATCAGATAAGGTCTTTGGAAATCCCTTGTTTTTACGGTTGGAGATCGGGTTCGAAAGAAATGATGACTTCCATCGCGAGAAAGCTTTCGCAAAACGGTTATCACTGTTTCGCTGTGGAATATCGACTTTCTGGTGAAGCAAAATATCCTGCAGCAATTGAGGATGTGAAAGATGCAATACTTTTCATTAAGAAAAATTCGAAGAAATATAAAGTTGACGCTCAAAAGATCGCGGTTTTGGGAACTTCTTCTGGCGGACAAATTTCGGCATTAATCGGCAGTAAATATCCAGAGTTGGTCAGCGCTGTAGTTGATATTGACGGGATTCTAGCATTTCATCATCCGCTTTCCAAGGAAGGAGCGAGCGCTGCAAATTGGTTAGGCGGGACTTTCGAACAAATTCCCGAAATTTGGAACGACGCATCACCATTAACTCACGCAAACAATATTTCTGTTCCGTATCTTTTTATCAACAGTCAATTCGACAGGTTTCACGCAGGTCGTGATGAGGTGATTGAAAAAATGAACAGAAATCGTATTCCAACCGAAGTCCACCAAATCGGAAATTCGCCACACACGTTCTGGATGTTTGAACCGTGGTTTCAACCTACGATGGATTTTGTCCTTGAATTTTTAAAACATAATTCGAAACCAACAACATTTAAACAAAATAAAAATGAAAATAAGTAAAACTCTTTTTGCAGTGGGCTCACTTGCTTTGGTAATGAGCTGCAGTACTGTGAAGACTTCCTCGATTAAAAGTAAAAACGGGAAAACCTACGCTGAAATCTCTCAGAAAGAAGGTGGTTCCTGGAATGGAAGAAAATATTCTGGCGGAAATTTTAAAAATGTTCAAACACTTGTGCTAAACCCGCTTCATACCGATCATTCCTTTGATATCCGGTACGAAGGTCCAGGTTGGGAAAGCAACAAAATCGGTTATCGACTTTATCTTGACTGGAGAAACGCCATCGACATCTATGGTAAGAAAACGGAAGAAATTGTCTTGCCAAATGTCGGACAAGATGGATTCGATTCTTACCACGAAATGAGCGATTGGGGGGCAGATATTTTGAAAGTAGGTAAAGGTTTGGGAATCGGCGCCATCGGAAGAGTGGTAAACGGTGAGATGCTCCACTTTAACGATGTTGAAAAAACAACCGCTTCGGTAGAAAATAACAAAGCCAATTCAAAAGTAACGGTCGATTACAAAGGTTGGAAAACAAACGGGCAAAGCACGGATTTTACTTCCGAACTCACAATTTTTCCCGATGAAAGATATACACAACATACGGTCAAAAGCAGTAACGCGCTGGACGGAATTGTAACGGGAATTGTCAACCTCTACAAACTACCTTTAATCCAAAGAACGGTTCCCAACGGAAAGTGGGGCTATATCGCGACTTACGGCAAACAAACTCTTTTCGACGATAATTTGGGAATGGCGGTGTTCTACAAAATTTCCGACACCGAGGAAATCTACAAAGGAAAAGACGATTACCTGATCAGATTCAAACCAACTACCGAGAAAGTGACTTTCTATTTTCTTGGAGCGTGGGAAAAAGAACCCAACGGAATTAAGACAGAGAAGGAATTCCTGAAATACCTCAACCAAAATCTCTCAAAGCTCAATGCTGGTAACGTATTAAAATAAAAATTTATGAAGATCAACATTAATAAAGTATTTCTTATTCTCGGTTTAATGATTTTGGCGGGATGTCAATCAGTTACAAAAACTGCGGGTAATTACTCGGAAATTCCAGCAACAAAAAAATGGTCAGAAAGAATGGCGCTGACTTTAATGAAGAAATATCCGCAAGCTTATATGATCGATGACAAGGCCGAACCAAAATGGGATTATGTGCATGGTTTGAACATGATTGCTTTTGAGGAACTTTATGCGAAAACCAAAAACCAGCAGTACATCGATTATGTGAAAGGTTATGCAGATTCAACGATCGACAGCGAAGGCAAGATTCCGAGCTATAAGTTCGAGAACTACAATATCGATATGATTATCGCGGGTCACCATCTTTTTGATCTTTACGCAAAAACCAAAGATGCTAAATATTTGACGGCTCTGAAAACGCTTCGACTTCAATTAGAAAAGCAACCGCGAACTTCCGAAGGCGGTTTCTGGCACAAGAAAATTTATCCCAATCAGATGTGGCTCGATGGACTTTATATGGGTTCGCCTTTTTACGCACGTTACAACACGACTTTCGAAAAAGGTGACAAACTCGACGATGTTGCGCACCAGTTCGAACTGATTCAAAAGCATTTGCTCGACAAGAAAACAGGACTCCTTTATCACGGTTGGGACGAATCCCGAAAAATGGCTTGGTCCAATCCGCAAACGGGGACTTCACCAAATTTCTGGTCACGTTCGCTCGGTTGGTATGCGATGGCGTTGGTTGACGTCCTCGATTATTTTCCAGCCAATCATCCAAAAAGAGCCGAACTGATTTCGTATCTCAACAGTCTTTCTGCAGCATTGGTTAAATATCAGGACAAGTCTGGATTATGGTATCAGGTAACAGATCAGGGAAGTCGAGACGGCAATTATCTGGAAGCATCGGGTTCTGCAATGTTTGCGTATGCCTTTGCAAAAGGGGCGAACAAAGGATATTTGCCAAAAGAATATAAAACGATTGCCAACAAAGCTTTTGACGGTTTGGTGAATGATTTGGTGAAAGTTTCTCCTGAAGGTTACGTAACTTTAACCAATGTTTGCGCCGTTGCAGGTTTAGGCGGAAATCCTTTCAGAGACGGTTCTTTCGAATATTATGTTAATGAAAAAATGAAGGACAACGATCCGAAAGGAACTGGGCCGTTTATTTTGGCGGCACTTCAACTCGACCGATAAATTTTAAAAAAGATGTCTCGAATTTCATTTTCTCTGCTGTGTTTTCTGTTGTTTTTCCAATTCGGGAATTCACAGATTCACGATAAAACGTGGCATCGAATTGCGTTGTCGAAAGACGTCGATTTTCTGAAATCTGCCGAAGCAAGAAGAATTGCAGAAAATGTACTGCTGCACCAGAAAAACAACGGCGGTTGGGAAAAAAATGTGGCGATGCACAAAACACTTTCGCCCGAAGAAATTCAGAAACTCATCGCGACCAAAAACAATTTCACGGTAACCACGATCGATAACGATGCGACTTCGCAGGAAATGAGATTTCTCGCGTCGGTATATCAGTTTCAGCCAGAGAAAAAATTCAGCGATGCATTTTTGAAAGGGGTGGATTATCTGCTCAAAGCGCAGTACGAGAACGGAGGTTGGCCGCAATTTTATCCCATTCAAAACAATTACAGTTCGCACATTACTTTTAATGACGATGCGATGGCGAATGTGCTTTTTTTGTTTCAGGAATTGCTTGAAAGGAGAAAAGATTATCCCATAAAGATTCCCGCTGAAACGTTATCAAAAATCGAGAGTTCTTTTAATAAAGGAATTGATGCGATCCTCAAAACGCAGTATCGGCAAAACGGAAAACTTACGGTTTGGTGCACTCAACACGACGAATTTTCTTTGTTTCCCGCAAAAGCGAGAGCGTATGAACTTCCGTCTTTGAGCGGTAAAGAATCAGCAACTTTGGTTTTGCTTCTGATGTCGCTGAAAAATCCGTCGAAAGAAGTAATCCGTTCCGTGGAAAGTGCGGTAAACTGGTTTAAAGTCAATAAAATTACGGGGTTCAGAGAAATCAGGATTAATGGTGACAAACAGTTGGTGAAAGATGAAAATGCAAATCCAATTTGGGCGCGCTTCAGCGATTTGGAAACCAATCAACCCTTTGTAAGCGACCGCGACGGAATCAGGAAAAAGTCCTACGACGAAATCGGTGCCGAACGCAGAAACGGTTATGCGTGGTTTATAGAAGATCCCGCAGAAGTCCTTCGCCAGTACGAAAGCTGGAAAAAGCTAAATGTGAAAATCATCCCAGACAAGAATTACTATACCATTTCCAAAGACGGAAGCGGAGATTTCGATAACATCCAGGAAGCGATCGACCACTGCAAATCTTTTCCTGATCAGAGAATAACGTTGTTTGTGAAAAATGGAATTTACAAGGAGAAAGTGAGCATCCATCAGTGGAACACCAATCTTAAAATTTTGGGTGAAAGCAAGGAACGTACGATCATCAGTTTTAATGACTATTTCGAGAAAATTGACCGCGGCAGAAACAGCACTTTCTTTACCCCGACTTTTTCCGTAGAAGCCAATGACACCGTTCTCGAAAATCTTACCATCGAAAATTCGGCAGGAGATGTTGGACAAGCGATTGCTTTAAGTGTTGTTGCAAACCGCGTCGCAGTCATTAACTGTAAGCTTTTGGGAAATCAGGATACACTCTATTTGGGAAATGAGGGAAAGGTTTTCATTAAAAACACCTATATCGAAGGAACCACCGATTTTATCTTTGGCGGAGCAACTGCTTTTTTCGAAAACTGCGAGATTCATAGCAAGAAAAATTCATTTATCACCGCTCCGTCAACACCGAAAGGAACTGAATTCGGTTTTGTTTTTCATGGTTGCAAACTCACCGCAGATGATGGAGTTACCGAAGTTTTTCTCGGTCGACCCTGGAGAAATTTTGCGCAGTCGGTTTTCATTAATTCTGGATTAGGAAGCCATATTTCGCCGAAAGGTTGGGACAACTGGAATAAGAAGGATGCTGAAAAGACAGTCTTTTTTGCCGAATACGGAAACCACGGAAAAGGTGCGGTTTTAGATTCGAGGGTTAATTACGCCAAACAACTTTCCAAAAAGGAATCCCGGAAATTTGCCAAAGAAAATATTCTGAAAGATCCACTTCAAAAAAAATGGTATGAAAATTTATAAACTAATTTTTCTGTTATCGTTGTTAATGGTAAGTTGCGCCGCTTCCAACAATTCAGGGAAGAAAGTGACGGTCCACACGATCGGAGATTCAACGATGGCGATTAAACCTGATCCCGACAAAAATCCCGAAAGAGGATGGGTGCAGGTTTTGCCGCAGTTTTTCAGTGATGAGGTACAGATTTTTAACCACGCTGTGAACGGTAGAAGCACGAAAAGTTTTCGCGAACTCGGTCATTGGAAACCAGTTCTGGAATCTTTGAAAAAAGGTGATTATCTCTTTATTCAGTTCGGACATAATGATGCGAAAGACACTGATCCGACAAGATACACCAATCCGCAAACTTCTTACCGACACAACCTGATTCGCTACATCGACGAGGCGCGTTCGAAAGGTGCGGTTCCGATTTTGTTTTCGTCGATCGCACGAAGGAAGTTCAATAAAGAAGGCGTTCTTCTTGATTCCCACGGAAATTATACGTTGGTTGCGCGACTTGTCGCCCAGGAAAAAAACGTTCCTTTCTTCGATATGCAATACCGCACTGAAAACCTCGAAATGGAATATGGAGTAGAGGGTTCCAAAAAACTACATCTTCATTTCCAGCCAGGTGAAAACGCTTTCTTTCCTGAAGGAAAAACCGACGATACCCATCTTTCTGTTTTAGGGGCAACCGAAATTTCGAAACTTTTTGTTGAGGAATTGAAAAAGCAAAATCATCCGCTGGCGAAATTTCTTAAGAATTAATGGTGTTTGGAAACAGGAATTGAAAGTAGTTCGGACCATTTTTGAAAAAAAGATTTCATTCGGTCAGTGTTGAGTTATTCCACTTTCTAAATGAAATGCCTTTGCACTCTTCTAAGAGGTTATTAATGAAATAATATTCATTGGGTTTATTGCAATGGAAAAATACAAAGACATTATAAAAACAAGAAAAATTAAATTATCGTTAAAGTCAATTTTTTACCTATTTCAAAATCCTTTCCCATTAAAAATCCCGTAAATTTGTTCAATGCAAAACCAGGAAATCACCGAAAAATTTCGGCAACTCGTTGAGAATAAATTCCAGATATATAACTCCCTGTTTATGAGTTTGCCTTACGATAAAATGACCAATATCGGGATGTTGCTCCCTTTTCTGTATGAAGAAAGCAAGTCGGGATACGAAAACGGAAAAAGTCCCGACGAGATTGTGGAGGAGTTTTTCGCCAAACATACCGAGCTGAAAACCGAGGAACAAAAATGTGAACTCCTTTTCAAGATTATCCAATACATTGAGAGACAGGTTGTTTTGTTTGATTCTATCGAAGATGCGGCGTTTTCGCAGCTGCATTCGGAGAGCGATGCAGGAACTTTGTTTCAGCTTCACGAACGCGCGCTGCAGGAACATCAGCTGGAATCTACTCGGAAAAAACTGAAAGATTTTGGGGTAAAGGTTGTATTTACGGCACATCCGACGCAGTTCTATCCGAATTCGGTGCAGAGAATTCTTCACGATTTGCGCTCGGCGATCATGAGCGATTCGGTCACCGAAATCGATATGCTGCTTCAGCAGTTGGGAAAAACACCTTTCGTGAACAAAGAAAAACCTACGCCGCTCGACGAGGCAATGAGCATTATTTTCTATCTGAGGTATGTGTATTACGACACCATCGGTGAACTGTATAAAAAGTTGAAAAACGCTTTTGGAACTGCGGGTTTTTCGCCGCATCCGGATGTGGTACAGCTTGGTTTTTGGCCAGGAGGAGACCGCGACGGAAATCCGTTCGTGACCGCAGAAATCACACGAAAAGTTGCCGACGAATTACGCAGCTCGATTTTGAAATCCTATTACGAACATTTAAAAAATGTCAGAAGAAGGTTGAGTTTCAGAGGGGTTTCGGAAGTTTTGGAATCTTTGAGCCACGATCTTTACGATGCGATTTTCAAGGAAGGGACGGTGATTTCTTCAAAGCAGATTTTAACTAAAATTAATGAGGCAGAGAAAATTTTGACCGAGCAGCACAACGGGCTTTTCAAAAATATTCTGGATGATTTCAGGGATCGCCTTCAGATTTTTGGGACGCATTTCGCCACTTTGGATATTCGCCAGGACAGCCGGGTTCATCAAAAATCCATTGACGAAATTATTCTAAAGAAAGCCAACTTTAACCAAGAAAATATTTCAACTGAAGAAAAACTGAAATGGCTTTTGGAAACGGAAACCATTATCAGTCCCCATGATTTTGAAGGAATAACGAAAGACACTTTGCAAACGGTTTTAAATATCAAGGATATTCAGCAAAAAAATGGTGAAAGAGGAATGCACCGCTACATCATCTCGAATTCTGACGGGATTAAAGATGTGCTGAATGTGTACGGATTTTTCCGACTTTCTGGGTATAAAGAAGAAGAAATCAATATCGACATCGTGCCACTTTTTGAAACCATCGAGGGACTCGACAATGCTGAAAATGTGATGCGTCAATTGTACGAACTTCCGATCTACAGAAAACATCTGGAACGGCGTGGCAACGGACAAACTATTATGCTCGGTTTTTCGGACGGAACTAAAGACGGCGGTTATTTGAAAGCCAACTGGGAAATCTACGAAACCAAGGAAAAGCTGACCAAAGTTTCGGAGGAATACGGGATAAAAGTAGTTTTCTTCGACGGCAGAGGAGGACCGCCAGCAAGAGGAGGCGGCAAAACCCACGATTTTTACGCTTCGCAGGGAAAAACCATCGCCAACAACAAGATTGAAATTACGATTCAGGGACAAACCATCACGAGTGTTTTCGGAAATAAGGAACAGGCGAAATATAACTTCGAGCAGTTGCTGACCGCGGGAATCGAGAACGACGTCTTTAAAAATTCCAGAAAAGATTTAACAGACAAAGAAAGAGAACTGATTCAGGAACTGGCGGAAATCAGCTTCCATAAATATTCTGATCTGAAACACCATCCGATGTTTGTGCCGTATCTTCAAGAAATGAGTACGCTGGAATATTACGGCAGAACCAATATAGGAAGTCGACCGACGAAACGCGGTGCAGGAAGCGAACTGAAGTTTGAGGATTTGCGCGCGATTCCGTTTGTCGGTTCCTGGGCGCAGCTGAAACAGAATGTTCCAGGATTTTTCGGGTTTGGTTTTGCCCTGAAGAAATTGAAAGATGAGGGAAGATTTGCCGAGGTGATCGATTTGTATCGAGGTTCCGACTTCTTCAAAACGTTGGTGCTCAACTCGATGATGAGTATGAACAAGTCGTATTTCCCGCTGACTTCGTATATGAAAGACAACCCCAAATTTGGTGCTTTCTGGAATATCCTGCACGACGAATATCAGCTTTCAATCGAAATGATGCTTGAACTGACTGGATTCAAAATGCTTCAGGAAGAGGAGCCACTTTCAAGAAAGTCGGTAAAGATCCGCGAGAAGATTGTTTTGCCGCTTCTGAGCATTCAGCAATATGCTTTGATTAAGATTCAGAAAGACGAGGGAAATCGGGAGGTTTACGAAAAATTAGTCACCCGTTCTTTGTTTGGAAACATCAATGCGAGCAGAAATTCGGCATAAAAAAAGACCTCCGTTTTGTGGAGGTCTTTTTCTTATTTCTTAATGATTTTTTCTACATACTCGTTTTTGTCGGTTTTAACTTTCAGGAAGTAAACACCGCTTTTCAGTTGTTCGACACTGTTCGTTTTCTGATTTTGAAGTGATTGCAGTTTTCTTCCCAAAACATCGTAAAGTTCAACTGAACTGATTTTTTCTGTTGTATCAAAGGTGAAGTTATTGATTACAGGATTCGGATAAATCTTTAAACTATTGAATTTTGTGGAATTGTCAGTTGCCAAAACAGCATTTAAGGTATTCCCGAAATTCAGAATTCCATAACCCATTTGTGCGGTTGTGTTTGGATACTCAGAAGAATTCTCTCTCAATAAATCTCGGAGTTCTGCCAAAGATTTGTTCGGAAGTGCCTGAATCAAACACGCAACTCCACCTGCAGCAAGCGGTGTTGCAAACGAGGTTCCACTGCTTGTGGTAGCGGAATTGTTATACGCCATTGCAGTATTGGTTCCTCTTGCACTTGCATCAGGTTTGATGACTCCGACTGAATTCGGCCCAAAAGAGGAGAAAGATGAACTTACTCCGACTGAGTTCACTCCACCCACGGTGAAAACTTTTTCGTTATCGGCAGGAGTGATGATGTAATGCCAGTATGTGAGCGCTTCGTTTCCTGCGGCAGCCAAAACGAAAATTCCTTTTTCTACAGCGATTTGTGCGGTTCTCGCGATGAAGGAAGTGGTGCCGTTCATATCCGAGTAAAGCAAATTGTAACGAGTGTCGTCGAAATCGTAGTATCCGAGAGAAGTGGAAATAATGTCGACTCCTTTTCGGTCCGCTTCTTCAGCGGCTTCCGTCCAATAAATCAATTCCTCGGGAAATTCGTTGTAGGCATCTTCTGTTGCGTAAAGATAGAAATCCGCATCTGGAGCAGAACCCACATATTGATTGTCGATATATCCTGCAATCGTCCCTAAACAGTAAGAACCGTGATTGTGTAATGCAGTGTTATAAATGTCACTACTTTTGTTGATGAAATTGTAGCCGCCCTTAATTTGCCCATTATTTCTGATTCGTGCATAAGCGGATCCCGTATTTACTCTCGGAAAACCTGTGTCGATCACCGCAATTGTGATTCCGGTTCCTGTATAACCAGCGATATGCAGCGGTCGGAGATTGATCTGGTTGATTTGCGACAAACCTGTTCCGTAATTGAAAGTGGTTCGTACGGAATTATCGAATTCTTCGAATTTGTTGACTTTTTTTATTTCGGGTTTTCCACCGGTTGGATGTTTGATGAATCGCTCCACTGACTGCACATACGATTGCTGCTCAAGTTGGGCAATCTGCGCAGAAGTGGCATTCACAGCGACTCCGTTCATCCATTTGGAATAATCTGTCACGGTAAATCCGAGGTTTTGGATGTTCTGAATATAAGTCGGCTCAATCGGCGCGTCCTGGTCGTTGAGGGCGATTCCGTATTTTGTTCTTCGGTCTAAAGATTTTTGTGAAAGCTCCGAAAGTGGATTGGCATAAAAAGCGGCCTTGTTCGGTTTATCTTTAAAGTACACAAAAACCAGCTCCGTCTGCGCACTCATAAACATCACAGCTCCGACGAGAATGAATGATAGTAATTTCTTCATTAATATAACTTTTTTGATTTCAGCAAAAATAAGAAAAATGCTGAATCTCTTCAGCATTCCGTTTTTACAATTTGATTATCGTTATTTAATGTACGTTTTGTTTCCGTTTTTGTTAATGTAATATTTTCCGCCTTTTGGCCCGATCAGGATTTGGTGACCATTGTAAGTTCCGCCATTTTACAGGTTTAAATTTGCATTTGATGAACTAAATTTATTCCATAAATACCTGAATATCAAATTTTTAACAAGGTTTATTATTTCTTGAAAAAAACATTAACCGCGATAAGTTTTTTCACAGCCCTAATTTTCATAAATTTGAACAAATATTTTTTATGAGGAAGATTCAGATGGTTGACCTTCAAAGTCAATACTACAAGATAAAATCCGAAGTTGATAACGCTGTTTTGAACGTGATGGATTCCGCGGCTTTCATCAACGGTCCCGAAGTGAAATTCTTCCAGCAGGAACTGGAAAACTACCTCGACGTGAAACATGTGATTCCGTGCGCAAACGGAACCGACGCTTTGCAGATTGCTTTAATGGCGCTTGATTTAAAGGAAGGCGACGAAGTAATCACCGCCGATTTTACCTTTGCCGCGACTGTTGAAGTGATCCACCTTTTGAAATTAAAATCGGTTTTGGTCGATGTGGACTATGATACTTTCACCATTGATACCGATAAACTGAGGGCTGCAATTACCCCGAAAACCAAAGCGATTATTCCTGTTCACCTTTTTGGACAGTGCGCAAATATGGAGGAAATCCTGAAAATCGCTAAAGATCACAACCTTTTTGTGGTTGAAGATAATGCACAGGCAATCGGCGCCGATTTTGCCTTTTCTGATGAAACGTTGAAGAAATCTGGAACGATGGGAACGATTGGAACGACTTCATTCTTCCCTTCAAAAAACCTCGGTTGCTACGGAGACGGCGGTGCGATTTTTACCAACGATGACGAACTCGCCCACAAAATGCGCGGAATCGTAAACCACGGAATGTACGAAAGATACTACCACGACGAAGTGGGCGTGAATTCGCGTTTAGACAGTATTCAGGCAGCGGTTTTGAGGAAGAAACTTCCGCTTCTGGATGTCTATAATGAGCAGCGAAGAAAAGCGGCAGATTATTATGACGAAGCATTTGCCAATCATCCGAATATTTTGACACCGAAAAGAGCTGAAAATTCCACCCACGTTTTCCACCAATATACGCTGAGAATTCTCAATGGAAAGCGGAACGAGCTTCAGCAATTTCTCACCGAGAAAGAGATTCCTGCGATGATCTATTATCCGGTCGCGCTGAGAAAACAGAAAGCATACTATCAGGAAAGCGACCCCAAAGATTTTGTGAATACCGACAAACTTTTGGACCAGGTTATTTCTCTGCCGATGCATACCGAACTCGACGAAGAGCAGCTGAAATACATTTCTGATGCGGTTCTGGAATTTATGAAATCTTAATTTGTATGTGAAGGAAATTTTCCTCCCTTTAGGGAAGGGGTAAAGAAAATTTTCGAATTCATCTTTATTTACTCTTAATCTTCAAAACTTCTCAATGACAATACTTGTTACAGGCGGACTCGGCTATATCGGTTCGCACACTGTAGTTGAACTTTTGAACAACAATTTCGATGTCGTGATTGTTGACGACCTGTCGAACAGTGAAAAATTTATTCTTGACAATATCGAAAAAGTGGCGGGGAAGAAACCTGTTTTCTATCCCTTCGATCTCAAACGAAGAGATCTGCTGAAACAGCTTCTCGATGCACATCAGATTGACGGATGCATCAACTTTGCCGCATTCAAGGCGGTAGGAGAGAGCCAGGAAAAACCAATCGATTATTACGAAAACAACCTGTTCTCGCTGATAAATATTCTTCAGGAATTTAAGGAAAGAAATATTTCCAACTTCATTTTCAGTTCGTCGTGCACTGTTTACGGACAAGCCGACCAAATGCCGATCGACGAAAACACGCCACTGAAAACTCCCGAATCTTCCTACGGAAAAACCAAACAAATGGGAGAGGAGATTCTAATGGATTTTTCAAATGCCCATCACAAAAAGGTTTCCTTGCTGAGATATTTTAATCCGATCGGGGCGCATCCTTCTGCACTTTTAGGAGAGTTACCGATTGGCATTCCTAATAATTTGATTCCTTACGTTACTCAAACCGCAGCAGGAATCCGCGAGAAACTTTCAGTTTGGGGTGATGATTATCCAACTCCTGACGGAACCGCAATCCGAGATTATATCTATGTGGTGGATTTGGCGAAAGCACACGTGAAAGCTTTGCAAAAACTCATTGCAGATTCTTCTGAAACCGTAATTGACGTTTACAATCTCGGAACGGGAAAAGGATCATCCGTTTTGGAAGTGGTACACGCTTTTGAAAAAGCCAACAATGTCGAAGTGCCCTACCAAATCTGCGACCGAAGAGCAGGCGACATCACCATCGCTTACGCCAATGCCGACAAAGCCGAACGCGAACTCGGCTGGAAAGCAGATACGAGTTTGGAGGAAGCATTGAGGACGACGTGGGAATGGCAGAAGTACTTGGAAGAAAGAGCCAGGTAATTCCGATAGCTATCGGAAGAGCCAAGAGCCAAGAATCAAGAGCCAAGGTCAAAGAGCCAAGTAAATTATGGTCATAAAAAAAATCAGGAAAAAACTTCCTGATTTTTTTTATTTCGTACTTCACATTACATCGGTGGTCCCTGATCATCACCACCTTGATCATTGGCATTGATGTCTTTTTTCTTTTTCGGCTGATCCACTTTCTCGCCCTGTTTGAAACGGTAGGTGAAAGAGAGGTTGAAAGTTCGCGGCATCCACTGCATGTATTGCTCTTTCTCAAAATTGTTTCCGAATCCGACTACGTTTCTCGCCCTGGTTCCAAATATATCCTGGATATTGAAGGCAATGGTTCCGTTTCCGTTCCAGATGGTTTTGTTGGCACCGAAATTAAGTACGTACATCGGTTTGCTCTCGCTGGATGCGGTTTTCTCGCCGCCACGGTAGAATCCCTGAAGCTGCATGCTGAACGTTTTATCAATTCTAAAAGAGTTCGTTAATCTGAACCTTGAAGAAAACCCGGAACCGTCGAAGGAAAGCGGTTTGCTCATCTTCTCGGCATCGAAGAACGTTCCCTTAGAATTATAGCCGAATAGGTCGATGCTTCCCATGATTTTCCACCAACTTAAAAGATCGGCATTAAAGTTCATGTCAAGTCCATACTGATCCTGGGTTCCGATATTGAAAGGTTTTGTAATCAAAACATTTGAGCCGGGTGTCTCGCTTAAAACCACCATTCTGATATCGTCTTTTTCATGACGGAAATAAAGGGTTGGGTTTATAGTGAACTTCCTTTTCTGGATCGCGTAACCTAGTTCGAAAGAGTCGATGTATTGTGGATTCAGGTCCTCGTTTCCTCGGAAAAGGTTCTGTCTGTTTGCCAATGAGGTTGGATAAGGAATCATGAACCACGATCTCGGTCGGTTAATTCTTCTGGAATAGTTCATCAAAAGCTGGTTACTGGTGCTCCCCAAATCGTAACTCAGGAAAACGCTCGGGAAGAAACCGATATAGTCTTTTGTTTTGCTTGAGCTGTTCCCCTGAAGATTCAGGTAGTCGATGTTGATATTCGAATGTTCAGCTCTCAATCCCACTTGATATCCGAAATTTTTAACCTTGCTTTTAAACTGGGTGTATCCGGCGTTGATCATTTCTTTATACACCGTGTTTCCGCTGTAATCGTTCAAAACATTGTAATTCAAATTGATGTCGGTTCCGCGGTTTAGGAAGTCGTAATCGTTGGTATTGTTGTCGATTCTGTAACCTGCCTCTAATTTTGAGATTTCACCTACCGGAAGTTCATAGTCGATCTTTCCGATCACCGATTTATTCACGGTATTATTGTTTCCCAAAGTTCCATAGATGAAGTTTCCGGCATCAAACTCTCTGGAGTTTTCTGTGCTTTCGTTTTGGTTTCTCTGCAAGCTTAATGAAAGTGCAATATTGTGTCCCTTGTCGTCAAATTTATGGTCGAGTCCCACATCGCCTTGCGCGGAAATACCTTTACCTGTACCTAAAGCGAGTGTTTGCGAATAGCTGTTCTGGATTCTCGCCGCATCGAAACCGTAATTGTCAACGGTGTTGTTGTTTGTGCTGTTGGAACCACGAACCATTCCGGAAACGTTCAATGAGGTTTTCTCTGTTAAATCTACATTGAAACCGGCATTCGCGTTGTAGTTTTTGTTTTGGCTTTTGTTCAGGGAATTCTGTTCCAGATATTGTGTAGTGGCCAAAGTTGTCGGATCAAAAAACCTGGTGTCGCTGTTATTTTCCCCCTGGCTTTCGCGGTAACCGCCGCCTCCGTTCAGAAACCAGGACCAGTTTCCTTTTTTCCAGCTGAGATTCGTATTAAGGTTGGTGCTCGGAAGATAACCGACACTTCCGGTTACGCTTCCGTTGAAGCCCATTCCTTTTGCTTTTTTTAGGATGATGTTCAAAATCCCTGCGGTTCCCGAAGCTTCAAATTTCGATGAGGGATTGGTGATGACTTCAATTCTTTCGATCTGATCTGCCGGGATCGACTGTAGTGCACTTTCGCCGCTGTCAAGACCGAGAAGAGCGGAAGGTTTTCCGTTGATAAGGAATTTCACGTTGGAGTTTCCTCTCATCGAAACGGTTCCGTCGGTTTCCACTGATACGGACGGAACGTTGCTCAATACATCCTGCAGGTTTCCACCTTTACTGATGAGGTCGGTTGATGGATCGTACACTTTTTTGTCGAGTTCAACGCGGTAGGGTTTTGTGGCCTGTGCAACGATGGTGACTCCTTCAATGTCTTTGGTCGGTGCTAAAGTCGAGGAGCTTTCTGCTTCCACGGTGAAGTTTCCGAGATTTCCGGGAGTTCTGATTTGTTTGTTTAAAGTCGATTTCTTGAAGTCGATCGCTTCGATGGTGATGTCGTAATTTCCGGGAGCGAGAGCGAGTTTGTATTCGCCTTTCTCGTCGGATAAAGTGGCGTCGCTGAAGAGTTTGTTCGCCTTGTTGCTGAAGGTTACCGATGCGTAGGGAACAGCTTGGTTCTGTTTGTCGGTGATTTTTCCCGAGATGTTGATTTTTTCCTGTGCAAACGCCAAACTTGCTGCACCCAAAACGAAAGTTAGTCCTAAAGTCCGTTTTCTGATAATTGATGTGATCTCAATCTTATTCGTCATACTTTTAGTTTATACCAATACAGATGGTTTTTATTGACATTAGTTAAATCGATTGATGTTATAAATAATGTTAAACTTTAGTATTGGTGTTAAAATTTACTTTTTATGATTTTTTTATTTGTTAAACCTCATAGGTTTGCCAAACCTATGAGGTTTCCCTGCTTAATGAATTTATTTAATGTTCTTCGAGTTCAGCCAGTCCTGGTATGCTTTTGCATTCACTGCGTGTTCCGCCGCACTTGCCGTAAACTTGTGGTAACCGAATTTTGCAGGATTGGCGCACATGTAGATGTAGTCGTTCTTTTCGGCGTTTAAAACTGCGTCCACAGAATTTTTGTCGACCACGCAAATCGGTCCGGGCGGAATTCCCACATTTGCATAAGTGTTGTAGGGCGAATCTTCTCTAAGATGTTTGAAGAGTACGCGGCGAATCGGCGCATCCTTGAAATTGTTGGCTTTGGCAACGGCATAGATCACAGTAGGGTCACTTTGCAGCTTCATCCCTTTTTTGTAGCGGTTCAGGTAGAGTCCGGCAACGGTTTTCATTTCGTCGGGTTTTCCGCCGGTTTCTTTGTAAACCAATGAAGCCAATGCATAAATTTGATTTCTCGTAAGTCCCGATTGCTGTTCTTTCTGCTTTCTTTCTGCGTTCCAAAACGTGTTATATTCGTCCTCGAATTTCTTGAAGAATTCCTTTGGAGTTACAGTCCAGAAAAAGTTATAGGTATCAATGAAGAAATATTTCTTGAGATCTTCGGCGCTGGAATATCCTTTTTCGCTGGCAATTTTGTTAAAGTCTGTGGCAAAACGCAGCGAGTCGAGTTCCGTTTTTTTGGCGACTCTTCCCACCATTTGGTAAACCGTGAAGAAATCCCCGATTCTGTAGGTGTTTTCGGTTTGGTTTCCAGCTTTGATCATGTTGACCAAATCGGTATTGTTGGTTCCGGATTTAATCCGATAACGACCGGCGTTGAAAAAACGGTTCAGGTTTTTATCTTTCGCAACTGCAGCAAACGATTCCTTGTTTTTCACAAAAGGCGTGATCGAATCGAGAATCGAGTTGAAATTCGCAGAGTGGGGAATGAGGATGTATCCTTCCTTTTCCACATTGTTGGCAAAATATTTCTGGTAGTATCTGTAGCCGAACCAACCGCCGATAAGCAGTGCCAGTAAAGCGATTCCCGCAAATATTGAACAACCTTTTTTCATAAATAAATTTTGCTTTCTGCCTTCAGCAATCCGCTTTCGGCAATCTTTGTCTTTAGTTTTTGCTGAGAGCGGAAAGCCGACAGCGGATTGCTTCATAAATCAATTTTTCCCCTAAACACCTGTTTCGCGGGTCCTTCTAACCAAATATTTTTAAAGGAATCCCCGTCTTTATCGGCATATACTTTCAGGTTTCCGCCGAGAACTTTCACTTTGACAGAGGTTTGGTTTTTGTCCTTCATAAAAACCAACGCAGAAGCGGTGACTCCCGTTCCGCAGCTGTAGGTCTCGTCTTCCACGCCGCGTTCGTAGGTTCTTACGAAGATTTCGCCATCCGAGATTTCTTCGGCAAAGTTCACATTGATTCCTTCAGTTTTGTAAGTCGCAGAATTTCTTATTTCGTTACCGTTCGTATAAACTTCATAGTTTTCGACATCGTCCACAAATTTCACGAAATGTGGAGAACCAGTGTTCAGCTCAAAATTTCCGTCGAGGTTCTTAATGGAGTTCACGTCGCCCATTTTCAGCTTCACAATACCGTTTTTAATCTCGGCTTCGTGTAATCCGTCAATGGCGATAAAGGTTGTTCTGTCCTCGAAAATATCCAGGAAGTGGGCAAAAGCCACGATACATCTTCCGCCGTTTCCGCACATGGTGCTTTCGTTTCCGTCGGAATTGTAGTACACCATTTTGAAATCAGGAAATTCTGAAATTGCTCCCTTTAGGGTCGGGGTAAATATTTCAGAGTTTTCGGATTGTACTTCATTAGCTGAAGAATCTGGATCAGCAACTTTTTTTTCCTCAATCCTAAAGGATGAAAAAGTTTCTGTTGCATTCTCAAGAAGGATCAAGCCGTCGCCGCCGATTCCGAATCTTCGGTCGCACAGTTTCTCGATCAGCGCTCTGTCTTTCGGGAACTGCAGGTCGCGGTTGTCGATCATCACGAAGTCGTTTCCTGTTCCCTGATATTTAAAAAATTCCATCATAAAAAAAGCGGAAAAATCCGCTGTTGAATTGGGTTTGCAAAGATACTTATTTCGTGGGAAACCGCGAAGGGGAGCGGTGTTAAAGTAATCACAAAAATGAGAGAGAGATAAGGTGTTCGAGATTCGGAAAAGATCAACTTAGGAAGTATTGGAAATCTTCACTACTATATTGCCCTTTTTCCTTTCCGTGTCCACATATCGGTGTGCTGCCACAATTTCGTCGAGCGTAAAAATCTGGTCAATCACGGGACTGAGTTTGTTGGTGGTGAACATCTCTTTCAAAAACTCGAGCTGTTCCACGCTTTCTGATGCGACTTCGAGTCCGCCGACGGTTTTGTAGATTCCCTTTTCCTTGAGTAGTTTCCTTGCGGTTTTTCTGTCGAGTTTTCCGACGGCGTCAAAAACGATGTCGAATTTTTTTTGGAGTTTTTCCAAGCTTCCATCACGGTAGTCGATTTGCTCATCCGAACCGAGACTTTTTACCAGATCGAAATTTGTCCGGCTGCAAACTGCGGTGACATTTTTTCCAAAATACTTCGCGACCTGTACCGCGGAAGTCCCGACAGAACCCGTTGCTCCATAAACTAAAACGTCTTGAACGCTATCATTTCTGATTTCCGCTTTTTCAAGAAAATAAATGGCGGAAGTTCCACCAAACACGATTGCCGCCGCATCTTCGAATGTTGAGTTTTCTGGTTTTAAAGCAATGACGGAACTTTCCTTTAAAGCAATGTATTCCGCATAAGCTCCAAATCGGAAACCGGTCATTGCAAAAATCTCGTCTCCTTTTTTGAACTTTGAGCATTTGTCGCCGACTTCTTCCACAATCCCCGAAACAACGGTTCCAAGAACAGGTTTCCGCGGTTTCGAAAATCCGAGTGCAAAACGCAACACCAGTTTCAGGACACCTCCAACTTTCAATCCTCATATTCTCACATCTCCCGAATTGAAGGTACTTGCCATCACTTTTACCAGGACCTCATTTTCTCCAAGAACAGGTTTTGGTACTTCACGAATTTCTAAAACTTCGGGTGGTCCATATCGGGTGCAGACAGCGGCTTTCATAAATTAAGTTTTGGGCTAAATTAGAGAATCTGAAGAAACTGTTTGTTAATGTAACTTTAAGAAAAGCAAAAGATTACTTGATTTGGGTTTAGATTTTTATTGTAACGCAAAGATTTTTTTTCAACACGCAAAATTGAGTTAAGCAAAGAATACGGATAAATCCGCGGATTAAGCGACCGCTTCATCAACTCGCCTTTGGCGGAAAAAACTTTGCATCTCTTTAAAGTAAGGCAGTCTTTTTGAATAAATCTTTGTGTGATAAAATTTTAAACTGTTGCTTTTTCTTGCAGTTACAGTTCATCTAATTATTTTATTCCTAGTGTAAAAATAATCATAGATCAAATCTGTGAGTTCGGCTTTTTCAAATTCCTCTTCCATTCAAACAAGCCGATGATCGCCATTACCGTAAAAACCAGGTATTGAATCGAGGTAATTCCCAAACCTTTGTAAATCATCATCGGAATACAGATGATGTCGCCGATAATCCAGAAAATCCAGTTTTCTACCTTTCTTTTCGCCATTAACCACATTCCAACCAGAAAAATTGCGGTGGTCACTACATCGAGCCAGTTCGCCCAGTCGAGATGATAAAGTCCGAGATCTACGTCCTTCATCGAAAATCGGTTGTCAATCCACGGTTTGTAGTAGTAAACCAGTGTCACCAGAAACAAACTGATGATAAATAAGATTGCAGAAATCGCCCATTCCTTTTTCGTTGCCCATGAAACTTCCACATGGATGTGGTCCTCCGAACTTTTTGCCCACAAAATCCAGCCGTAAACGCTCATCACGGTGTAGTAGAAATTGATCATCATGTCGCCGAGAAGTCCGAAATTGAACAGGATGTAAACATACAGCGCAGTGGAAATAATGCCTGTCGGGTAAACCCAGATGTTCTTCCTGATCGAAAAATAGACACTCAGAATTCCGAAGAAAGTCGCAACCGCTTCCAGAAAAATCTGAAAGTTGGTGTAGGATTCATAAGGTTTCAGAAAGAGCTCGTGGAAATTCATGCGACCAAAGATAGCGAAAAAGAGGGTTTGATTTGTTTGAGGTTTGGGATTTGAGGTTTGAGATTTGAGGTTGTTTGAAGTTATTTGAGGTTGTTTGAAATTGTTTGAAGTTATTTGAGGTTGTTTGAAGTTATTTGAGGTTGTTTGAACCGGTTTTTAGGTCGATGATCATCAATTGCTAATTGTTGGAACGAGATAAAGCAATTTCTAACATGAAAATTAGAAAATGGTTTTTGCGCCATTGTCTGTCTTTGTTAAACGAAGTGCCTTTGCCTCCATCTTTTTCTATTATTAAATGGAATCGGCGAATCTGCGATTTGTTTGTCTTAAAAATCGGAAGCATTTTGAAGAGAATTCCTTGTCTGGCTTTGCGAGTAATGGAATTTTGTAAGAAAAAACATCTGTAACACTTGTCACACATTAATCATTAAGAATTCTCTAATTTTGAAAAAAGTACCAAAATGAAAAAGATCATTCTCATCGCTTCCGTTTTTTTGTTGGCGGTTCAGTGTTCGGAAAACCAATCGGAAACTTCTGTATCTCCTACACAAACAAAAACCGCAACCACCGAAATCAGCACCGATTCCCTGAAGAATTACGCCGGGGAAACCAAGAAACTCCTCGTGAAAAACCTTACCCAGAAAATAGAGGAGGGTGGAGCTGAAAACGCCCTCGAATTCTGCAATATCGAGGCAATGCCGCTCACCAAATCCATGTCGGAAAAACATGGGCTGCAAATCAGCAGAGTGACCGACAAACCGAGGAATTCCTCAAACCTTGCCAATGACGAGGAGCTGAAACTTATCGAAAAATACAAGCAGCAGATTTTGGCAGGCGAAACTTTGGCGCCCACAAGAACTGCAACGCATTATTACGAACCGCTCGTCACCAACGCGATGTGTCTGCAATGTCACGGCGAGAAAGGAAAAAACATCCAAACGAAAACCCTGGAAAAAATCGCGCAGCTTTATCCTAATGATTTGGCGACCGGCTACAAAGAAAATGAGGTGCGCGGATTGATCAGCATTAAGACTAATTAGCAGACTTTGAAACCGAATTTCAGGAATTCAATATCCTGACTGTTTTAATTTTTTAATGCAGAAGCCCCGGAAATTCCGGGGCTTCAACGTGATTAAAATATGAAATAACCTACTCTCTTAAACAGTTAGAATAGTGGGTTTCATGGTGATTTTTGATTTCACTGAGTTGGAAATCAAGCAAGCTGCTTCTGATTTTTGAAGCACCCGTTCTGCTTTTTCTTTGTCTGCCTCATTCACGATCGTTACGGTCGGTTCCAGAATCACCTCGGTCATCAGGAATTTTCCTTCCACCTGCTCGAGTTTTCCGGAGGATTTACATTTAAAGCCGGTGAATTCAAGTCGCGAATTTTCTGCAATCGCAAGAAAGGTCGTCATCAGACAGCTCGAAACTGCAGCGGTGAAAAGATGTTCCGGAGACCAGATATTCTCAACTCCTTTCGGAAACTGCGGCGGAGTTGCGATTTCTACTTTCTCTGAAAGTTCTGGAGAAGACATTTCTCCCAACCGGTCATTTTTCCAGTTGATATCTATGGTATAAAAGTGCGGATCCATTTTCTTAGATTTTATTGTTTAAACTCATCCATCCTCCGCCGTTGTACACCTGTGTGTAACCTGCATTGGCGAGAATGCTTTTTGCATTTGCGCTTCTCATTCCTGATGCGCAGCACGTGATGATCGGTTTGTTTTTGTCCTTCAGTCGCGAAAGGTTATTCTTTAGCTGATCCACGGGAATATTGATGGAATTCTTGATGTGTCCACCGGAAAATTCGCCTTTGCTTCGAACATCCACAATGATCGCTCCTTTTTTCACTAAATCTGCGAAATCGGTTTTCTCAAGACCGAAAAGGGATTTAATAGTATCTAACATAATTTTGGGTTTTATTAAATTATTACCGCAAAATTAGGTTCATTGAAAATGCTACACCGTAACTAAAGTTACATAAGCAGGATTTTATTTCGGGAGAGTTTCAGGATCTGCTCTTTTTCCAGCTGTTTCAGTACGCGACTCGTGGCTTCGCGCGTGATTCCGAGTTCGTCGGCAATCTGTTGGTGGGTTACCGAAAGTTCTTTTGAATGATACAGCTGCGATTTTTGCCGGAGGAGATGCAGGATTCTGGCGTCCGCTTTCTGGAAGGCGACTGCATTAACCACTTCCAGGAGTTCTTCAAATCTTTTTTGGTAAAGCGTAAAGATAAAGTCTGTCCACTCAGGATATTTTTTCACCCAATCTTTGGCTTTGTCGACAGGAATCATCATGATTTCGGCGGCTTCTTCCACCACCGCCTTGATTTTGGAGGTTTCGTTCTTCATTCCCGCCAAGATCGAAACGATGCAGCTTTCACCGGGAGTCAGGTAATAGAGCAGGATTTCTCTGCCGTCTTCCTCGGTTCTGATCACTTTGATGCTCCCGGAAACCACTACCGGAATGCTTTTGATATAGGAATCCATATTCACGATCACGTCCCCGGAACGAAAACTTCTGAGGTTGCCCGATTCCACAATTTCTCTCTGTAAATCCGACTGGAAAATGTCCTTTAAAATCATTCTTTAAAGTTAAGCAATTAAAAAATATTTTGTTGGACAGAATGCGGCAAATGAAGTCATATCTCAAAAATTTTCGACTCCTCATTGATCCTTTTCACCACGCTTTCTGTTCTTTCGCGGTGCGTGTCGGTAATGAAAATCTGACCGAAATTTTCCTTGTTCACAAGTTCGATCAGTTGCGAAACCCGCGAATCGTCGAGTTTGTCGAAGATGTCGTCCAAAAGCAGGATCGGCGTTTTTCCCGTCAATTCTTTAATTCTGGTCATTTGCGAAAGTTTCAGCGCGATGAGAAACGATTTCTGTTGTCCCTGACTTCCAGTTTTTTTTAGCGGAAAACCATTCATTTCAAAGAGCAGGTCGTCTTTGTGCGTTCCGCGTGAAGTGTAGGTGAGGATGCGATCCTTCTCAAGATTTTCTTTAATGAGAATTTCAAAACTGTTTTCAGCCAAATCGGATTGGTATATTACCGAAACTTTTTCGTTTCCGTTAGAAATAATCTGGTAATAATTCTGAATTAATGGTGCAACAGAACCGATGAATTCTCGTCTTTTATTAAAAATTTTTATTCCAAATTTAATGAGCGGTTCGTTGTAGATTTCTAAACTTTCGCTGTCGAAGAATCGGTTTTTGGCAAAGTTTTTCAAAAGTGCATTTCTCTGCTGAACGGTTTTTTGATATTGAATCAGCGTGAAAAGGTATTCGGAATCGGTCTGCGAAATCATCGAGTCGAGGAACTTTCTGCGGCTTTCTCCCGAATCGGAAATCAGGTTCGAATCGTAGGGCGAAATAATCACACTCGGCAAAAAACCAATGTGGTCCGCAATTCTATCGTAGGGTTTATCGTTTTTTTTAATGATTTTCTTCGCTTCTTTCGGCTGCTGGATTTTAATGATATTCTCCTTTTCCCCATCAAAAATTTCACCGTCGATGGCAAAGAAATCTTCACCGTTCTTGATATTGTTAAAGTCGGTATTTCCCAGGAAAGATTTTCCCACGGAAAGATAGTGAAGCGCATCCAGAACATTGGTTTTCCCGACGCCGTTGTTTCCGACAAAGCAGTTGATCTGCGGCGAAAATTCAAACGATTTCTGCGAATGGTTTTTAAAGTTGGCGAGCGTAAGTTTTTGGATGATCATTAATTGAAGTTCTTTACGAAGGAAATTTCTGCTTCTTAGATTTAATGGTAAAGAAATTTTCCGACATCATATTTTTTTAAACTTGGTGCGCATTTGGAGTTCTTTCAAAACGCAAAGGTTTACTATTATTTAGCTTATGATTAGAAAGCAAAGATGACGAATAAATTCGTTTTGAAGCTTTCTCTTAATCAAATTCGCTTGCGAATTCTTTCTTTGCTCTCTAAATTTCTCGTTTTTAGTATAAATCTTTGCGTGAAAAATACGCTATTTTTAAAAGTAATAATCAAACTTGACTATCACCAAAAATTTCAGTAAAGGTAAAGATTTCTGCCGAGAATCTTAATTGCCGAAATTTACGAAATGTGGCACATCGGTCGAAAAAGAACTGATCGGAAAGTAGTCGCTTCTGTACTGGTTGAAGTCGAACCCAGGTTTGTTGTCGAGCGGAAGTTTCGGGTAATACATAAAGGAAACCTGGATCCTGTTGAACACCAGAAACGGATTGTAGATCAGCATTCCGACTCCGACTTTGGTTTGAGTGGGCGCACTGAAAAGTGAGTTTCCGTTTTGGGAAAGCCAGCCGAAAGCGGTCGTGAGATAAGGATTGAAATGGAAGTTTTTCCAGGTTTTATTGATGAAAAACTGCATCTGGTATCGCAGAATGAGCTTCTTCGTTCCGATGAAATCCCCGCTGAACATCGGGAACTCGTCTGCCGCGGAAAGATTAATTCTGTCTTTGTACGAGTAATTGTAGTGCTGGTTTCCGATCGCGAGTGTGGGTGAGAAAAAATGGCGAACCCTCGCAAATTTCCAGTTTTGCAGTGGGGTGAAGTAGGTTCCGTCAATCCGGAATTCGTCGCGGTTCTGTTTTTCGTCGTGGAAAAATCTTCCGTATTGCGCTTTGACATTGAAGAATCCCCAATCCGTAAATTCCCCCAAAGACGCAGAAATGCCGCCATAAGGAACAATTTCTTTTCCCTCAATGACGATTCCGGAGGTCAAGCCCAAAGATTTTCCGAACGGAATATCTTCAGGAAGTTCGTATTGGAAGACGTTTTTGTGTACACGGTATTGTCGGTCGGTGTAAACAGCGGAAGCCAAAATGCTGTTCGAAGTTCTGAAAAAGCTGTTGTTGTAAACTTCCGGCGAATCTTTGTACTGGTAATTCTGAAACCTGCCCAAAACCGCAATGTTCTTAGAAATCCTGCCGTCATCTTCTCTCTTTAATGGAAACTGGTAACCTCCCCACCAATCCTGGCGGTAAACCTTGATCTGGACTTCCGGGAAAGGATAGGTGTTTTCCAACGGCAGTGCAACTTTTCTTTTAAAATATTCGAACGCAAAACCTCCTGCCCATCGAGTAAGCGGCGAGAAAAATCCGCGGGTCGCACTGAAACCGATTCTCTCGTTGTTTACAAAATCTCTTTCGCCTAAAATCGTGGCGTCGATAAAGCTGCCGAAAAGATTGTTTGCGGTATAACTTCCGAAAACGTGGTCCTGTTTTTCCTTAAAATTTCTGGTGTAGTACAGGTTCACTTCATCACCTAACCCCATGAAATTCTGCTCGAGAATTCCCAAGCCGATTTTGCTTCCCGAAAAACTCAGCTGAGGTTTCAAGCTCCAAGAATCGAGAACTCTCACGCGAACATCCACCGAATCTTTCGTCGAAGTACTGTCGATTACTCGAATATCGACGCGGTTTACAAAAGGTTTAGTACGGAGCAATCGTTCGGATTCGTAAATTTTTTGCGGATCATATTCTTCCCCTTTCTTAAACATCAGGTAATTTTTCACGGTCGATTTTCGGGAATCAATATGCACTTTTTCGGCGAGTCGGTCGTACCATTTCGAATCTTCCTGTCGCTGTTCCTTCGTGTAACCGAACGGATCGATGGTTTCGATTTTAGTATTTCTGATGAATTTTCCCTTGTAGTTGTTCTCAGTATTTTTTTTAATGGCAGAACTTACCGATGCGGAATCGGCTTCTCTTCTGAAAATAAAGCGGTGCAGAAATTTGGTGACTTTTCTTTTGTCTGAGAATTCTTCGATTTTGGTGTACAGCGAATCTTTTTTCTCCTGCGCCGAAACAGTGGAAAAACTCAACAATAACAAAAAGAAAAAAAAGAATTTTAGTTTCAAAGAAAAAAGGTTTGGGAAACGGTTATCAATAAATAAGCCAATATAGTACGGGTTTTTTTATCGCAACGAACGCAACGAAAAATTTAACAAAATTACTCCATATTTCAAGAGCCAAGGCATTTTATTTAGCAGAGAAAGACAAAAACTTCATGATAACCTATTACAAAAGGCATCATTCTTTTTAGTAAAAGCTTTTTGCAATTGCTCTTTGTCTATCTTCAATAAGCGATAGGGCCTTTCCATCAATCTTTTTATTAATGAATGGAATCGGCGAATCTGCGATTTGTTTAGCTTATCAATGCAGCACGAAAATTAATTTAGCTTTGTTTGGCGTTGCGAGAATTCTTAGCAAATTAATAGATTGTGCAATCCAATGAATGCACCTGCAATGCTCAAAATCTCGCAAGGCAATACAAGGAAAATCATTCTGCATTGCGCACTTTTTAAAGACAAACAAAGGCGCTTATGCTTAGCCAAGATAAACAATGTTTTTTTTCCACGTTAATTTCTTTGTCTGTCTGAAAAATAAGCGTTAGCGCCTTTGTCTAGCCTAAAAGCAGATTGATGTGGAAGAAAAATCTTTGTTTGGCGTTGCGAGAATTTTTCAACGCAACGAGCGCAACGAAAAATTTAGCAAGATTACTTTATTTCAAATCAATTTTAGTTAGCCAATACAGAATCAGAGGCAGTCCGCTCAAACTTTCAACCCAGAAAGAAAAATATGATTCCCGGTTGGAGTTTTCTGAAAAATAGATAAGGATGAAGGTTAAGGTTGAAGTTAAGAAGAAGACGAATGCAAAGTCGGTGTTCAAAAAGAATATCGCAATCATCAAACTTGCAAAAACCAAAACATAAGCAAAGTATTTCGTGTTCTGAACCCCGATTAATCTTGGAAAAGTTACGACATCATCCACATCCATATCACGGATGTCGAAAGGTAAAACGAGTGCAGTGATAAAAAATAAACTGATCAGGAAAATACTGAAATGAAATTCGGGCAAGATCAGCCAGGAATTGATCAAAGCCCACGTTAATCCTACATAAAACACCTTAAATAAAGGAATTTTTCTCACGAAGGAATCCAGAAAAGAACTGTTGTACAAAAGTCCCAAAACCACGATGACCAACCATTTGAAAATACGGATTTCGTTATGGTTAAGAAAAATTAATATCATGGATGCGATTCCAAATATCACATTGATAATCAGTATTTTATTAAATAGCCGATGTTTTTGGTATTTGGTGTAAAGATAACCGCTGAAATAGGTGATATAGATCAAAACCACCGTCGGAAAACGGAATATATTTTGCTCGTACATGAAAAAAACGGCAAACAGTGTTCCCATCAAAGCGACAAGAATCTGACTCTCGACCACATATTTTTTTAGTAACTTTAATGTCTGCATTCTGCAACAAATTTAACCAATTCTCACATTTGAAATCCATACAGTACTGACTGCGCCACATCTGTTTTTGGTGCCTCCATCTTCAAAAAAAGCTTTATGAAAAAATTTACGCAACTTTTCGTGGTTTTTCTTTTCCTGGTTTCTTTCACCCCAATTTTCGGGCAAAAATATTATGACGACCAGTGGAAGAAAATCGAAAATAATTACAAGCAGGGTTTGTACAAATCCAACCTCCCCATTATTTTAGAAATCCAAAAAACCGCTATGAAAGAAAGCAACGCCGTGCAGCTAATCAAGTCGCTGAAAGCGGAATTCAGTATCGTGAACCAAACCGTGGATGATCCCCAAAACGACGCTTCAACGCAGTTTTTCAAAAAATTATCCGAACTCGATCAATCGCTGAAAGGGGAGGATAAATGGATTTACCAGGTGCTTTTGGGAGAGTTTTTTCACGATTACTACCGACAGAATCAATGGAGGATCAACCAAAGAACCTATATCGACAATCAGGATTTTACAAAGATCGAGACCTGGAGCAAACTCGACTTCAAAAATTATCTGACCAAGCATTTTGCAGATTTGGAAAGCAATAAAGCGGAACTGCAAAAGATTTCGATGGACCGCTACAAAGCAATTTTTCACAGAACGGAAGATTTGGAATATTTCCCGACACTTTACGAATGGAATGCAGTGAAAGAGATTGATTTCCTGAGCAATGAAGAACTTTTCACACCCAACGAACTGAAGGTGAACCATCCGAAAATCAATTCGGTTTATGATGAGGTCATTGCCAAAAATAGTGGAAATTCAAAGTTGTATTTTCAACATCAAAAACTCGATTACAACTGTACTGCAACGAAATGTAAAGACCGACTTGCACAACTGCAGAATCTTTACAATTCCGCTCCGGAAAGTGATTACAAGGTAATGTTGATAGCGGATATCATTGATGAACTCACACAAAAACAAAAATATACGGAAGCTTTGACTTGGGTAAATACCGCAAAAAATCAGTACTCGAAATCCAAGTTTCTGAATAATATTCTGAACCGTGAAAATGCGATCGTCAATCCGTCGCTCACGATTTATTTCGAAACCCACACCCAACCTAATTTGCCGATCCATTTGGTGGCAGATGCGAAAAACGTTAACCAGTTTTCGCTGAATATTTATGAGGTGAAAAGCGACATCACCAATTTTCTGAGGTACGTGTCCAATTCCTACGACAAAAATTTCTTCGCTGCAGTGAAAAAAACTTTGGTGAGAAAGGAAAGTTTTGATCTTCAGGATTTAAAGGATTTTAAAAACCATAAAACTTCCCTCGAAATCAAGCCGCTCCCATCGGGAATTTATATGGCGGAATATGTCGTGGAAAACGCGATTCAGGAACATTTTTATTTCATCGCGACCAATTCCAGGGTGATTTACAACAAGAAAAATGAGCGGAAAATCTCCGAGAACCAACTGAAATTAGTCAACCGCGAAAACGGGAATTCCATTCCAAGCGAAGGATTGAAACTTTATGAATATTCAAGAGGAACCGCGGTAAATAATTTTTCTCTGAATACCGACGGTTCGGCAATTTTTCAGCTTCCTGAGTCCAGAGACAAAAACTATTACCGTTTCTACCTCGTGCAGCAACCGAAAACCAATGATTTCAATCTGATCCAGGTTTACGGAAACCAGTATTATGACGAGGATTACGTAAACCGATCTCGAAGTTCGGCACAGATTTTTTTAGACCGGGCGATTTACCGACCCGGACAAACCGTCTATTTCAAAGTCATCAACACGCAGCTTTTAAACAAAAAGGAAAGCGTTGCTGCAGGAATTTCGCAGAAGATTTCGCTTCACGACGCGAATGGCGAGGAAATTTCCTCACAGAATTTTACCACCAACGAATTCGGCTCCTACAACGGGACATTTACACTTCCGACAGGAAAACTCAACGGACAGTTTTCTCTGCAAATCCACGGAAACAGGGTGGATTCCTACAAAGATTTCAGGGTTGAAGAATATAAAAGACCGAAATTCGAAGTGAATTTTGAGCCCATCAAAAATGAGTACAAATATGGCGAAACCATCGAACTGAAAGGAAAGGCGACGACTTTTTCGGGAATTCCGCTGAGCAATGCATCGGTCAATTATGAAATCAAAAAACGCAATATCCGATGGATGTATTTTTGGTGGTTTCCGCGCGGAGACGATAATGAAAACTCGATTCTTGGCGAAGTGAAAACCAATGAAAAAGGTGAATTTACCATCAAAGTCGATTTGAAAAAAGATGAAACCTTGGAGGGAATCCAGATCGACAATTACGAAATCAACGCATCGGTGACCGACATCAACGGTGAAACGCAGTCTGCCGTGAAAAATGTGAAGGTTGCGTCGGTTTCGCATTACATCACAACTGATGATATTAAAGATACCTTTACCGATGAGCCAATAAAAGTGCAGGTCGAAACCAAGAATTACAACGACCAAAATCTGCAAAAAAGTTACACTGCAAAGCTTTCAAAACTCAAGCAACCGGATCGGGTTTTGCGCGATAATTTCAAATCCCAGATTCAGGATTTGCCAAAGTTTTCGAAATCTGGATTCATACAAAAGTTCCCGCACGATCTGTATGACAAGAACGATCTGCCCGAAAACTGGAAAGTGGAGAAAGTGGTTTTCGACCGTGTTGAAAATCAAACAAATTCAAACGATGTCAAACAACCTCAAACTTTAGAATTAGGCAAGTTGGATGCAGGAACCTACAAGTTGGAACTCTTCAATATCGAAGGAAAAGACACCATTAAAACAGAAAAAATTTTTGATGTCTTCGACAGAAAATCATTGGCGGTTTCCCAAAAACCTTTCTTAAAAGTCGTTCAGCCAAAACTGGAATTCAAAAGGGAAGAGAAAGCGAAAATTTATGTGTATTCCGCAATTCCAAATTCGATGGTTACGGTGTATGTTCAAAATGGAAACGGCGAAACTGTGACCGAACAGAAAACCTTGAAAAATGGAGTTTTGGAGTATGAGGTTTCGTTCCCGAAAGATGAAAGCATCGATCAGGTGAATGTTCAGTTCCAGTTGGTCGCGTTCAACGATGTGCAGACGGAAACTGTCAATTTGAAAATCGCTTCCGACAAAAAGCCGTTACGCATCGAAACGGTCACCTTCCGCGATAAGCTTTTACCGAACGAAAAAGAAAAATGGACAGTGAAGATTTTGGGCGACCAAAACGAAAAAATCAATGCCGAAGTTTTGGCGAATATGTACGACAAGTCTTTGGACAATTTTGCCGCGAATAGCTATTACTGGCAAAAGCTTTACCAGAAATTATTTATTCTGAATAATTATTCAATCCGCGAAAACCTTGCGCAGGAATATTACAGCAAACGCTCAAGATATCTAAATCAGAAGGGAATCAGTTTCCCTGAATTCAATTGGTTTGATGGTGGAATTGCATCTTCGGGATTGGCAAGAATTACGCCGCAAGTAGAAACTGCGGGTGGAATCAGAAACCAAAGCGGAATTAAAGATGCAAATTATTCTGCACCACCAGCACCGATGCGCACGATGGCAAAAGCGGAAGTGGCGATGGATGCAGGGATTGACAGTGCGGTTTCAGCAAAAGTCGCAGGAGTTGAAATTGCACCAAAAGAAAACTTGGAAAAAATCCCAGTCCGTCAAAACCTGAATGAAACCGCCTTTTTCTATCCGAATCTGATGACGGACAAAGACGGAAATGTGAATTTTGAATTTACTTCGCCCGAAGCGTTGACGCAGTGGAAAATGATGTTTTTGGCACACACCAAAGATGCAAGAAGCGCCTATCTGGAAAAAGAGGTCGTAACGCAGAAGGAATTTTCAGTAAATCCGAATTATCCGAGATTTTTGAGCGAAGGTGACGAGATTAATCTTCAGACAAAACTCTCAAGTCTCGTGGCGAAGTCTTTGAACGGCTACGCCAATTTACAGATTTTGGATGCCTTTACAAACGAAGATATTACAGAAAAATTTGGAATCAGCCAACTAACGCAAACTGCAGGCTATAACATCACCAATCCTTTTTCATTAAATGAGAATGGAAATACAGTAGTGAACTGGAAACTTCGTGTTCCGAACGATGTTTCTTCTATTATTTTAAAAATCGTGGCGAAAGCAGGCGAATTTTCCGACGGCGAACAGAAAGCAATCGCCGTTTTGCCTAACCGAATGTTGGTAACCGACGCGGTTCCGATTTTTGTGAAAGAAGGTCAAACCAAGACTTTCGTGCTTGAAAATTTAGCCAAAAATACTTCGAAAACGGCAACCAATTTTGCCAATACGCTGGAACTCACAACCAACCCGATTTGGGAAATTATGTTTGCTTTGCCGAGTTTGAAAAACGACACCAACAATTCTGCAGATGTGGTTTTCAACAAATGGTTTGCCGATGTTCTGGCTTCCGAAATCTTCAAAGCCAACCCGAAAATGAAAACCGTTTTCGACGAGTATCAAAGCAAAGGTTTGCTGACTTCCAACCTCGAAAAAAATCAGGAACTGAAACAGCTGCTTTTAGAGGAAACTCCGTGGGTTTTGCAAAGCAAAAATGAAACGGAACAGATGGAAAAACTGGCGCGGATTTTCGATGCCAACACCATGCGGAACTCCATTAATAATGATTGGAGCGATCTGGTAAAACTTCAGAATCCCGATGGTGGATTTTCGTGGTATCAAGGTTATCCGAGTTCGTATTACACCTCGCTCTACATCCTGAAAAATCTCGGAAGAATTAACGAATGGCTGAAAGGAAACGTGGCAGATTACCAAAGTTCCGACCAGAAAAAAATGGTCGCAAAACTGGTGAATTATGTCGATACAGAAGTGCATAAATACTGGGAAATCGACAAGGAAAGAGTTTGGAACAACCACGTTCTGGATTATCTTGACACCCGTCATTATTGGGAAAACCAGTATCCGCTGAAAGGAAAGGGTGCAACGCTGAAAAATTTAGTCATCAAAAAAGCACCATCTGCGAAAATTACCGACTTCACCTTCTTCGGACTGCACCGTGCCGCGAAACTGTTCGATGACTACAAACTCACGAATCTGTCGAACAAACTCATGGTTTATCTAAAGGAAACCTCGACCCAGAGCGAAACACAGGGAATTTACTGGAAACAGAACCTGAACGATTGGGGATGGTATTCGTCTAAAACCGTGAATCACTCCGGAGCTTTGGAAGCATTCCAGAAACTGAAACCGAATGATCAGAACTTCATCGAAGAAATGAAAATCTGGCTCGTTACCCAAAAAGAAGTCAACAGTTGGGGCAGTTCGCGCGGAACAGCGGAAGTAATCTACACGATTCTGAATTCAGGAAAATCCTGGACTTCCAACGACAGCGACCAAGCCACGATTGTTTGGGGCGGAAAAACCCTCGAAAACTTCGACAAGAAAGCGACGGGATATGTAAAAACTTCCGTGAAACCTGAAAATGTCGACAAAAATCTGGGAACGGTCACCGTAACAAAACCTGGTCCCGGAATTGTACAGGGTGGACTTTTCTGGCAGTATTATGAGGATTTGGATAAGATCAAATCAACAGAAACCTACATTTCCATCACCAAGGAACTGTATCGAAAAGTGAAAACCGCAAACGGAGAGGAGCTGCAAAAAATCACTCCACAAACTCCGCTGAAAGTCGGCGACAAAGTGACCGTGAGAATGATTCTGAACACCGACCGAAATATGGAATTCATCCACATCAAAGACATGAGAGCGGCAGGTTTTGAGCCACTGAAAGCTTTGTCTGGTTACGAATGGAAAAACGGTTTGGGTTATTACCAAAGCACCAAAGATGCTTCGACCAACTTCTACATCCAGTACATGCCGAAAGGAAAATATGTGTTCGAGTACGACTACATCTGCAACGCATCGGGTACGTTCAGCAACGGAATCACTACGCTGCAAAACTATTACGCACCACAGATGAACGCGCATACGCAGGGAACGAGGGTGACGATCGCTGAATAAAAAAATGTTTGAACATAAAATGAAATCCACTTCACTAATGAGGTGGATTTTTTTAATATATTTAACAAAAATACTCCCATGAATACAAAATTTGCTTTTTTCATTCTGAAACTTCCCATGGCAATGAGCATGTTGGGACATGGCCTGGTTCGGTTGCCAAAGCTTAATTCCTTTGCTGAAGGAATGGCTGAACAGTTCAAGGATTCAATGCTTCCCGATTTTCTGGTGCTGCCTTTCGGTTATTTGCTTCAGCTGGTCGAGTTGGTCATCGGAATTCTTTTGCTGACCAATTGGCAAACCAAAAACACGATTTACGCAGGTTTGCTTACGATGGCATTGCTGATTTTCGGAAGTTCGATGATTGAGAATTGGGGAGCGATTACCGCACAGTTGGTTCATGCGATTTACTTCGCAGTTATGTTTTATTTTTTGACAAAAAATGAATTAGCAACTCATCCAGCGTGAAAATTCCTATTTCATTAAAATCAAATAAACTTTAAAGGATTGCTTCCATAACCAAATGTCTTTCAAAAATATTCTTATGAAGAAATTTCTCGTATTGTCCATGATGATTCTGTCGGCAGTTGGCTTCTCTCAAAAACTCACCGAAAGTCAGAAATTCTGGATCAACCTCGAAAAACATTGCGGCAAATCGTATGAGGGAACTGTGACCCAAGGTGGAAAAGAAGGTGACGGTTTTACAGGAAAGAAGCTGGTCATGCAGGTTTTGTCTTGCGAACCGAACCGCATCAGGATTCCGTTTTATGTCGGAGATGATAAATGCAGAACCTGGGTTTTATTTAAAAATGAAGAACAGATTTTGCGTTTGAAACACGATCATCGCCACGAAGACGGAACCGAAGATAAAGTCACCCAATACGGCGGCGAAAATTCCAACCACGGTTTTGAAAACCTGCAGATGTTTCCCGCCGATAAAGAAACGGCACAGAGAATTTCTTACGCCTCAACCAATTTATGGTGGATTACTTTAGATGAAAAGACTTTTACCTATAACCTTCGAAGGATCGGGAGCGACAGACTTTTTACAGCAACATTCGACCTCACAAAACCTGTAGAATTTAACGAAAAACCTTGGGGTTGGAAAGAATAGGGAAGTATTAAATTACTTTAAAAACTCAACCAAAAAAACACTATTTTTGTTATATAAAAAACTTGCTATGGAAAATGTTTTCGATGCAAAAACCGCTCAGAACTACATCGACAGAATCAACAAACTCACTCCCGAAACCCAGCGAAAGTGGGGGAAAATGTCCGCAGATCAGGTTTTAGCCCACCTCAATGTAGCGTACTCCTTTATCTTCGAACCTGAAAAAATGAAGAAGCCGAGCTTTATCGCCAAATTCCTGTTGTCGCGTTTTGTGAAACCAAAAATCGTGAACGACAAACCTTATAAGCAAAATCTACCGACAAGTCCGGTTTTCATAATCGGTGACCAAAGAAATTTTGAGGAAGAAAAGAAAAAACTGATCGGAAACATTCAGCGTGTGCAACAACTTGGGAAAGAAGCTTTCGATGGGAAGGAGAATTTGAGTTTCGGAGTGATGACTTCCCGGGAATGGAACAATATGCTCGCAAAACATCTCAACCACCACCTCGATCAGTTCGGCGTGTAGAAATTCCCCTCCTTTGGAGGGGTGGCAAAAATTTTTAGAAAAATTTTTGACGGGGTGGTTTAATAGTATCAGACAAAATCAAAAAAAAATCCACCGTCATTGCGAGCGCAGTGAAGCAATCTGATGATCTGATTCCTAAATCAAATAAAACCAAGATGAAAAATATCCTTTTCCTGTTCCTTTTCCTTTCCAGTTTCGCATTCTCACAAATGCCGAATATCGAAAAAGTGTGGCTCAACAACTCGAATCCCTACATCGGAACGATCGGCAATCAGAAGCAGGAGCTGAAAATGAAAATCAATATTTCTGAGCAGGACAGAAAGAATGACCAGGAATATTTTGTCGCGGGTTACACGCTTGTTGACCGAACTTATTCCAAATTCGAGGGCAAAATCATCATTACAAAATACAAGAACGGCAGGAAAAGAAACGTCGTTTTCGGCGAATACGATTTCGCGGAAGAACCGACTGGAAAACATTCAGGAACACTGAAAGGGAAATTCATCTACACTTTCAACTGGAATCGTAAAACCGAACAAATCGACAGTCAGTTCATCGAGTTCATCGGCGCCTGGACGAGTTACGACGGTACTTTGAACTACAGAACTAATATCAAAAACCAGTAGAATGTTAAGAAAAATTTTAGCGACTTTGGCGGGTCTCGTTGCCGCAAGTTTTGCAGTTGGATTGGTTCAGCAATTGGGGCATTATCTTTATCCGCTTCCCGCAGGAACAGATCCCAACGATCCCGAAGCGATCAAAAACTATGTGCAGACCGCTCCGTTTATGGCCATCTTTTTCGTCATCATCTCTTACGCAGCGGGAGCTTTGACGGCGGGCTTTGTCTCAACTTTAGTGGCAAATGACCGCAAGAAAACATACGCTGCAATCTTAGGAATCGTCTTTCTCATCACGTCCATTTACATGATGATCACCATTCCGTCGCCGATTTGGTTCTGGATTCTAGGAATCGCCGTTTGGGGACTGGTTTTCGTGGGATGGAAAATGGCGGTCTCACTTAAAAAGTCAAATTAAACAAGAAACAAGTTAAAAGATAGAAGGCAAAAGAAACAAGAAAAAAGGCAAAAGAAAAAAGAGAAAAGAAAAAAGAGAAAAGAGAAAAGAGAAGAAGCAAGACCAAAATGTTTTCCAAATTGAAACTTAAAACTCCCATCCCGAGAATGCTAGATGAAACCTGAAACTTGAAACTTGAAATGCGAAGCTTTCACGAACTCAAATAAAAAAATAGATAAAATTGTGAGTAAACTCGAAACCAACTTCAAACCAACTTCAAACCTCAAACAATCTCAAACAACCTCAAACAATCTCAAACAATTTCAAACTTTTCTCCTATGGCACAAGTAAATGCTTACCTCACTTTCAACGGCAACTGCGAAGAGGCGTTCAACTTCTACAAATCCGTTTTCGGCGGCGAATTCCCGTTTATCGGCAGATTCGGCGATATGCCTCCTTCCGAACATGGCAAACAGATTTCCGAAGAAGACAAAAACAAAATCATGCACGTAACGCTCCCGATTTCCCAGGAAACCGTATTGATGGGTTCCGACACCGGCGGCGAATGGGCATCCAATTTCAATGTGGGAAACAACATTTCGCTTTCCATCAACACCGACTCCAAAGAAGAGGCAGATCGCCTGTTCAACGGACTTTCCGAAGGTGGCAAAGTGACGATGCCGCTTGCTGAAACATTTTGGGGTGCCTACTTCGGAATGTGGACCGACAAATTCGGCATCAACTGGATGGTGAATTACGACGATCCCGCGAAAATGCAGCACTGATTTTTTAGGAGCACGACGGTTCAGGTATTCTTAGGAATCTCGGTCCCGCTTTTTTTGCGGCGGCGAAGCCACCGCAAAAAGGATTTCCGTTTCAATCGGGGCTAAAAGCACATTTCACGATTTCTTTCAAAGCCCACAATTCTTCAGACTTCCCAAAAACTATGTCAGAAAACAAAACCAAACCCACCGAAATCAGCGTCGAGGAATTCATCAGAAATTCTGATCCAAACAAGGTCGAGGATTCTTTCGAACTCGTGATGATCATGGAGAAGCTTTCAGGCGAGAAAGCCACGATGTGGGGCCCTTCGATAATCGGTTTCGGGAACTACCACTACAAATATGAAAGTGGGAGAGAAGGCGAGATGTGCAGGATTGGTTTCTCGCCACGCAAATCTGCATTTTCCCTTTACGTGCTTCATTGCGACGATTCCGAAAACGAGCTGATTTCCCAACTCGGCAAAATCAAAATGGCAAAAGGTTCATGCATCTACTTCAAAAAACTCGCTGATCTGAACACCGAAGTTCTTGAACAACTCATTGTTCAGTCGCTGAAAAAAACTAAGGAACTTTACGGGTAATTTTTTTATGACACAAAGAATCCGAAGAAGCCACAGAGAACACAAAGATTACTTATTTTCAAGAACGCTTCGCTCGTATAGGTTTGCGCAAGGATTTTCTTTGCCAAGCAACGCACCTTTGTGAACGAAAACTTTGTGATCTTCGTGCTAATTCTTAGTGTACTTTGTGAAACGAAAAAGGTTCTCCCAACTGTATAACAGTGAAGGAAGACTGATTTCTTCTGGTAGCTTGAATTCTGGAAACAGCAGAATCAATGCTTCTCATTTGAAGAACGGAATGTATATTTTGCAACTTAAAAACGCGCAGGGAAATAGCGTGAAGAGTAAGTTGTTGAAGTAAACTTCTAAAGTATGACAAACAAAAATGACTGGAGCTAAAGCTTCAGTCATTTTTTATTGATTTTAATTAATCTTCACGGTTGCCATCAACTTCTGCAAATCCTCCATTTCGTTTTCTTCGTAGAGGTATTTCATCGACCAGTTGATAAAATCTTGAACTACCGGGAGCAATTCGAGCCCTTTTTCAGTAATGTTGTAGTGGAAAACCAGTTTGTTTCTACTGCTTCTGGTTTTGGTGAGCATCCCTTCGGAAGTTAATTTTTCCAGTCGGTCAGATAGGGTGTTGGTCGCGATTTTTTCCTTCATTTGGGAGAGTTCTTTAAAAGTTGTTTTCCCGAACGCCGAAATATCGCGCAAAATTAATAGTGTCCACTTGTCACCCAAAATATCGAGACTTCTCGCTAAAGGGCAATTTGAACGGAATGTTATCATGTTATTGTTTTTACTCTTTAATCGCAAGTAATTAATTGATGAACAAATGTATAACAATAAAATAACAAATCTGTCATTTTATTTTGACGAAGTATGTTAAGTTTTTATTTGGATACATTTTCAAGGATTACAGCATATCCCTGTCCAACGCCGATACACATGGTGCAAAGCGCATATTTCTTACCGGTTTTCTGAAGTTCCAAAGCGCCAGAATACGTAATTCTCGTTCCACTCATTCCAAGTGGATGACCTAATGCGATGGCGCCACCGTTTACATTTACTCTCGGATCATCATTAGCAATTCCCAATTCTTTCAGACAGGCGATGGACTGTGCCGCAAATGCTTCGTTCAGTTCAATAATTTCAATATCTTCGAGGGTTAAATTCGCTCTTTTCAATGCTAATTTTGTGGCTTCCACAGGTCCGATTCCCATAATTCTCGGTTCGGTTCCGGTAACTGCAGAAGTTACGATTTTTGCTAAAGGTTTCAGGTTATAATTTTTCACAGCTTCGTCGGAAGCGATGATTACAGCAGCAGCACCGTCATTCAATCCCGATGCATTTCCCGCGGTTACCGTGCCGTTTTCTTTTACGAAAGCAGCGCGCAGTTTTCCCAAAACTTCCATTGAAGTATTCGGTTTGATGAATTCATCCTGATTTACAACAATTGGTTCACCTTTTCTTTGTGGAATAACAATGTCTGAAATCTCCTCTGCCAATCTTCCGCTTTCCTGTGCTTTTTTAGCTTTCATCTGAGAATTCAGAGCAAATTCGTCCTGTTCTTCCCTTGAGATTTTATAAATTTCAGCCAAGTTTTCGGCAGTTTTTCCCATCGCTTCAGTACCGTACATTCTTTCCATTTCAGGATTGATGAAACGCCATCCAAAACTTGAATCATACATTTTCTGTGTGGTATCAAAACCGTTTTCCGCTTTTGAGATGGCGTAAGGTCCACGTGTCATTCCTTCAACACCGCCTGCAATAAACAAATCACCTTCATTCGATTTAATTGCTCTTGATGCCTGTGCAATCGCGCTCATTCCCGAAGCACAAAGTCTGTTCACTGTTTCTCCCGGAACAGTTACGGGAAGTCCGGCAAGCAAAAGTGCCATTCTCGCAACATTTCGGTTGTCTTCACCGGCTTGGTTTGCGCATCCAATGATAACATCATCGATTTTATCTAAAGGTAAATCCGGATTTTTTTCTACAAGACTTTTAATTACAGATGCAATTAAATCATCCGTTCTCACAGCGGCAAGACTTCCTTTGAAATTGCCGATTGCAGAACGTGTTCCGTCGATAATGTATGCGTTTTTGCTCATAACTTATTATTGATTTTATTTCAAATTCTTTAGTTTATATTCGGCTTTCAGCCAATTTTTGTGCACGAAGCGTATCATGTAACCCGTTGTCACTACAACGATCAGTCCGATTAAACAGCCAATCAGTACAAAAGAAAATCTTTCGATTGAGGCAAGATAACCTTCGTCCGGTTTTTCAATAAGAATGATAATCACTGCGACAATGGCACTTCGTGATACACCAAGTAGTTTTATTGCGTTGCATATTATTGCGGTTACCGTAATTGCGATGATCGCTTTTATAAATAAGCTGAATGGCAAAAAAACTACGACGAAACCCGACAATGCTCCAATCAGATTGGCTTTTACACGTTCGGTAGTCAGTCTCGGAGAATCTTTTCCTTCCGGCGAAATCACCAACATTATAGAAAGCAATGCCCAAAAGAAATCATACTGCGGAAACTGTTTCATCAGAAAAAAACCGATGGAAAATCCGATAAGGCATCTTACAACAAAAATGACAATTGGTGAAAAAATAAAACTCCGGAAATCTCTTGCTGCATCCATAATCTGCTGTTAGCAATTCCCAAAAATAGTGATTTTATGCAAGTTTATCTTCAAATTTCGCCGAAGTTTTTTCTCTCACTTCTTCCAAAGTCGCTCCCGGAAGCAGTTCTGTGAGGGTCAGCTTTCCGTCGATAAATCTGAAAACTGCCAAATCGGTAATATTTAAGATAAACAAAGGCGTATCTAAGATACTCAGCGATAATATTTATGATATATAAATCTGAAAAAATCCGTGTTATCTGTGCGAGAAAGAAATCTGCGTAATCCACGAAATCAGCGGGAGATTATTCCTTTACAAATTCCAAAAGAGGCTGTATAAATCGGTCAAAGACTTCGATGTGCGGTGAATGCCCGACATCGTCCAGTTCCACCAGTTTTGAACCTTTGATTTTCTTTTGGGTTTCTTTTCCGAGATTTTGGTATTGTCCCATCAGTGGTTGAAGTTCTTTTGGAGCAAAAGCTTTGCCAATAGCGGTTCTGTCGCGGGTTCCGATGATGAGAAGGGTAGGAGCAGTGATTTTTTCGAAATCATAAACGACTGGTTGCGTGTAAACCATATCGGAAGTCAACGCTGCATTCCAGGCGGTGATTGGGAAGTCTTTATGCACCGTCCAACCTGCGAGAAGATTCAGCCATTTGTCGTATTCGGTTTTCCATTTTCCGTCGTAATAGAATTGGAGTTGGTAGTTTTTGTAGGATTCGTAAGTGTTTTTCAGTTCAGAAGCGTATTGTTTCTCGATGTTCTGATAAGGTGAAAAACGTTTGTAGTCTTCGAGTCCGATTGGATTTTCGAGGATTAACTTTTCTACATTTTCGGGATACATTACTGCCATTCTTGAAGCGAGCATTCCACCCATGGAATGACCGAGAACCATGAATTTATCAATTTTCAAATCATCCATGATTGATTTTGTGTTTTCTGCCAACTGATGAAAACTGAACTGATATTGTTTCGGTTTTGATGATTTTCCGAAACCAATCTGATCGGGCATTACAACACGGAAACCTTCCTTGTTCAATGCTTTGGCAACAGATTCAAAATAATATCCGTTGAAGTTTTTTCCGTGAAGAAGTAGAATGGTTTTTCCGTTCCAGTTTGCAGGTTTTGCATCCATATAAACCATTTTCAGTTCCTGTCCCTGGTTTTTTACAATTTTTGTGGTGGTTGGAAACGGATATTTAACCGTGGAAAGCTCAGCATCAAGCGGAGTGAGTTTGGATAAATCTGCGGTGTTTTGTGCTTTGCAGGAAAACAGAAAAGCAAATGGTATTAATAAAGAAAGAAGGTTTGGGAATTTCATAATTTGGATTTTTTCAAAAATACGAAAAAATGAGTTTGTTTTGCTTTGAAGCTTTCAGCACTCTGCAATCGGCTGATGGTTTCTATTCATCCCACAGCTTCACAATGAGCTATTGCTTTTTCGCTTTCTGCGCTTCACTTTTCTGAACCACTGAACCGCTGAACTACTGAACCACTGAACTACTCGTCCACTCAATCGTAAGCTTCCCACCATTTTTCATAAACCTTCTCATCATCCTTCCAATCCACATTTTCACCGATTTTTGGAGTGATGATTCTTAAGTTTTCGGTATTGAGTTCGGTGATTTTCTGTAAGGGTTCGTTCCACGGGTGTACTGCCAATGCAAATTTGCTGTTGTGAACCGGAATCATTCTTTTGGCATTAAGTTCCTTCATTGCCTTGATGTTTTCGCCGGGAAGGAAATGGATGTATCGCCAATCTTTATTGTACTGTCCGTTTTCGAGGATTGCAAGGTCGAAACTTCCGTACTTCTCACCAATTTTTTTGAAATGGTCGTCGTAGCCGCTGTCACCGCCGATATAAATTCGTTGGTTCGGCGATTCAAAAACAAAACTTGCCCAGATTGCCTGGTTTCTTTTAAAGGTTCTCCCTGAAAAATGTCGGGCAGGTTCTGCATTGATTTTGAATCCGTTTCCTAAATCTGAACTTTCAAACCAATCGAGTTCGATCATATTTTTGGGATTATACCCCCATAATTCGAGATGTTCACCGGTTCCTAATCCTGTGATGATTTTTTTGGTTTTTGGGAAAAGTTTCAAGACCGTGTTGTAATCCAAATGGTCCCAATGATCGTGGGTAATGATCAAATAATCCAATTCGGGAATATCTTCCGCGGTGTATAAGTCACTTCCCTTGAATGCTTTTGTGGTGAAGGAAAACGGCGAAGCATAACCGCTCAGAACGGGATCAACGAGGATTTTCTTGCCGTCAATCTGCATATAATAAGAAGAGTGGCCCATCCAAATAAAAGTATCCTGGTTGGGATCAAGATTTCTCAAATCGGTTTTTTCGAAATGGAAAGCGTGAACAGGAGCTTTCTTTTCAACTTTCCCGAAAAGGAATCTGAACATTATTTCGGGCATCGAAGTATCTTCAGCCAACTGCGGTGTGGGATTCAGGTTTTGGAAACTTCCGTTTCGCCAGTTGGGAGATTTCTTGATTCGTTCGAGCCTTTCGCCTGACGGTGTTTTGCCAAATTTTTTCTGTTTCATAATAAAGCAGGCCGTCATCGAAAATAATCCGGCCAAAATCAAAGTAAAGATGAGGGTTCTTCTAAGTAATTTCATTTTTTCTCTTGACGATGCAGGTGCAAAAATACTTTAAAAATCACCAATAAAATTTTTAGGTGAAAGTTGCCACAGAATATCGACAGTTGTTGATTTAAATCACATTTTGTTAATAATCGCTCTTTTTTACTTGTTTGATGATTAAATATTTTTTAATTTTAATCAACCTTAAAAATTACAGCTATGCACGATAATGTAGTCGTTAAACAGAGAGTTAACGCACCTGTAGAAAAAGTTTGGAATGCGCTTACCGACAAGGCGCAGATGAAAGAGTGGTATTTTGATATCCCGGATTTTGAACTTGGTTTACATAACGAGTTCAATTTTTATGAACCGGGGGACGCAAAGAAATTCCATCACCACGGAGAAATTCTTGAAATTATTCCGCAATCGAAGCTGAAACATTCCTGGTCATATCCTGAATACTCAAAAGATAAAACCCTCGTGAAATGGGAACTGGAACCGGATGGAGAAGGCACAATGGTAACGCTCACCCATAAAGGACTTGAGAATTTCGACCACCTCGGACTGGATTTTGCGACCAGCAATTTCGAAGACGGATGGAAGGAGATCGTCGGTAAAGCGCTGAAGGATTATGTAGAAAATTAAATCTGTAGAAATATTTTGTTAGGGAGCGTGTTATGAAGCACGCTCTATTTTTGTACTTTTAACAGGAAGAAATTATAACGAATTATGGAAAATCAAAATTTTGCAGAAGCAGGAATGCTCATCAGGAAACCGGTTTCAGAGGTATTCGAGGCGTTTGTGAATCCTGAAGTGACGACTAATTTCTGGTTCACCAAGAGTTCTGGAAAACTTGAGGAAGGCGAGGAAATCACGTGGACTTGGGAAATGTATGGACTGGATGTTCCCGTAAGAGTTTCCGACGTGGTGAATAACGAAAAAATCGAAATCGAATGGGGAAATTACGACGATATGACGAGAGTTGTTTTCACCTTAAAAAAAATATCAGAGAACGAAACTTTTGTGAATGTGGTGAACGACCTTTTCAAAGGAAATACCGACGATATGAAGAAACAAATCCGAGATTCGACGGGTGGTTTCAATCTGGTGATGGCAGGTTGCAAAGCGTGGCTCGAACACGGAATCAACCTGAATCTGATTAAAGATCGGTTTCCGATGGGGAAGTGATTCATGAGTGATGAGTGATGGATTTTTCTCTTCAAAGAAGAAATGAAAGATGTTTTTAGCCCCGGTTGTAGCGGAAATCCTTTTTGTTTTTTTTGAACGCACCTCTTGCACGTTCTTACAATGAGGATAAAAAAAACAAAAAAGATTGCAGCGGAAAACGGGTAGGGTCGTCGAGAATTGATCCCACCTTCAAGCTCCTAAAAAATTATGCGGTTTTTGCAGGTAGCTGGTTTCTTTTTTCCAGTTTTTTGTAGGTGTACGAACTCATTACGATGCTGAATTCATAGAGCAAGAGCAGCGGAAATGCCGCCATCAACATACTCAGAACATCGGCTGGAGTTACGATTGCCGCCACAACCATAATCAGTACGATCGCGTGGCGACGGTAAGTTTTCATGAAAACCGGTGTGAGAATTCCGATAGAAGTGAGGAAATAAACGATGACCGGAAAAAGGAAAATTACGCCCATTCCCAAAACAACCTGCAGGAAAAGTGTCGTGTAATCGCTTAAATCGTAGAGCGGAACGATGATGTCGGAGATTTTGAAGATGACCCCGAAGTTGATCGCGAACGGTAAGATCAGGAAATACCCGCACAAAATCCCCGTGAGAAAAAGGATCCACACGAAATTGATCATGAAGACCGAATTTTTTCTTTCGTTGGGATGAAGAGCCGGACTGATAAACCGCCACAGTTCCCAGATAATGTAGGGAAACGCCAATACGATCCCGCCGAAAATGGAGACCGCCATCATGACGTTGAACTGCTGGTAAAGTTTTTGAACTCGGACTGGAAAATCGTCGGGAAGCGTGATGCTGTCGTGTCCCAAAACCATATTCGAGAAATGGTTGACAATCTTAAAGGTCGGGAAATCATTCCTGGTCGGACCGAAAAAAACATGGTCCATGATCCAGTTGATGTTGAACCCGACAATCAGCGCACCGATCACAATCGCAATGATAGAGCGGATCAGATGTCCACGCAATTCACCGATGTGTCCCCAAAATGACATTTCCTTGCCGTCGCTCATTGGATTTTTGAAGTTTGAAGTTTAAGGTTTGAGGTTGCGAAATTACGGAAAAAAGAAATTTATTTGAGGTTTGAAGTTTGAAGTTGGTTTCAGGTTTACTCACAATTTTATTTATTTTTTTATTTGAGATCGTGAATGCTTCGCATTTCAGGTTTCAGGTTTCAAGTTCGTATTTCGTATTTCGTACTTCGTCTTTCGTATTTTTCCTTTTATCTTTTTCCTTTTATCTTTTTCCTTTTATCTTTTTCCTTTTATCTTTTTCCTTTTATCTTTTTCCTTTTATCTTTTGTCTTAGTTAATGCCTTCATCCAAAAGTCGGTGGATGTCGATGATTCCGAAATATTTTCCGTTTTCCGTTACAATGAGCTGACCGACATTTTTTTCTTTTAAAATTGCCATCGCATCTTTTGCTAATGAATTTTTGTCGATGCTTTTTGGGTTTTTGCTCATAATGTCTTTTGCGGAAATTTTCGACAGGTCGGCTTCGCTCATCAACATTCGTCGCAAATCGCCGTCGGTAATCACTCCCGTAATCGCTTCGCTATCGGTGACCACGGTTATTCCGTGTGTGGATCCGCTCACAGAAATAATGATGTCGCGGATTCCGGCATTTTCAGAAACCTGCGGTTTTTGTGAGGAAAGGAACTGTTCCACTTTTGCGGTGAGGTTTTTGCCCAGACTTCCGCCGGGATGAAACTTGGCAAAATCTTTTTCCTTAAATCCGTTGATTTCCATCAGGCAAACCGCCAAAGCATCACCGAGCGCCATTTGAACGGTGGTTGAACTTGTTGGTGCAAGTTTAATGGGGCACGCTTCTTTTTCGACATGGGTGTTTAAAACAACATCGGAAAATTCGGCAAGTTTTGAATTTAGATTTCCGGTCATACCGATCAACGCGGCAGAATAATCTTTTAAGAAAGGAACAAGGTTCACGATTTCCGGCGAATTACCCGAATTGGAAATGCAGAGCACTACATCCGTTTTTTGGATGACGCCCAAGTCGCCGTGAATCGCTTCCGATGCGTGCAGAAACTGTGCGGGAGTTCCGGTGGAGTTCAGCGTTGCGACAATCTTGTTTCCCACGTGAGCCGATTTCCCGATTCCCACGATGATGAGTTTTCCCTTTGCAGAATTGATGAGTTCCACTGCTTTCAGAAAACTTTCGTCGAGCCGGTTTTTCAGATTTTCAAGTTCGTTGATCTCTATGGAAATGGAATCTTTCGCGATTTGCAGAATTTCAGAATGGTTCATTGGTTAACGCTTTAACCCAAATTAAGGAGAACAGGAATAACTTTTAACATTTTTTTAATTAAGCGCAAAGTCCTGATTCTTTCAAATCTGATTTTTATTTTTTAACTTTGGGTAATATGCAAATTTAGCAAACAAATTCAGATGAATACAAAAATCGCCGGATTAGCGAAAGAATTGAAGAAATTATTCGGCTTCTCAACCTTTAAAGGACAGCAGGAGGAAATTATCCAGACGCTTTTGGATGGCAATGATGTTTTCGTCCTAATGCCAACCGGTGGCGGAAAATCGCTTTGCTACCAACTTCCGGCATTAATTTCAGAGGGTACTGCAATTGTGGTTTCCCCACTGATCGCGTTGATGAAAAACCAGGTCGATGCGGTGAACGGACTTTCTTCCACGGAAGGAATAGCACACGTTCTGAATTCCTCATTAAACAAAACCCAGACTAAACAGGTTTTCGACGATATCAAGGCGGGAACAACCAAACTTCTATATGTTGCTCCGGAATCTTTAATTAAAGAAGAGTACCTCGATTTTCTGAAGGAGGTTAAAATTTCCTTCGTAGCCATCGATGAGGCGCACTGTATCTCGGAATGGGGTCACGATTTCCGCCCCGAATACAGAAACCTGAAACTTATTATCGACAAAATTGCTGATGTTCCCGTAATTGCCTTAACTGCGACTGCAACGCCGAAAGTTCAGGACGATATCCAGAAAACTTTGGGAATGGCGAATGCGGTGGTGTTTAAGGAAAGCTTTAACCGACCGAACCTTTTTTATGAAGTTCGCCCGAAGATCAATGTCGATAAGGAAATTGTAAAATTTATCAACAGGAATAAAGGGAAGTCGGGAATTGTCTATTGCCTGAGTCGAAGAAAAGTGGAAGAATTTGCACAGCTTCTTCAGGTGAACGGAATCAATGCGCTTCCTTACCACGCAGGTTTGGACCAGAAAACCAGGGTTGCGAACCAGGATAAATTTTTGATGGAGGAATGTGACGTGATCGTTGCAACGATCGCTTTCGGAATGGGAATCGACAAACCCGACGTGAGATTTGTGATCCATTACGACATCCCGAAATCCCTCGAAAGTTATTACCAGGAAACAGGAAGAGCCGGAAGAGACGGCGGTGAAGGTCATTGCCTCGCTTTCTATGATCCGAAAGACATTGAAAAATTAGAAAAATTCCTTGCCCAAAAACCGGTTTCGGAAAGAGAGATCGGACTTCAGCTTTTGAATGAAGTCGTGGGTTACGCCGAAACATCGATGAGCAGAAGGCAGTACATCCTCTATTATTTTGGGGAACAGTTTGATCCCGAAAAAGGACTGGGTGCAAAAATGTGCGATAATTCTGTGGATCCGCCAAAATTGAAGGATGTTTCGAAAGAGCTGAAATTGGTTCTGACTTTGGTTAAAGACCTTGAAGAGAAATTCAAAACCAAAGATTTGATTTCGGTGATTGTGGGAAAAGAAAATCCTGTGACGAAATCATATAAGTTAGAATCCACGAAACATTTTGGTATCGGGAAAAAGGAGACCGAGAATTTCTGGAAATCGATTATCAGACAGGCAACGGTTCAAAATTTCTTAGCGAAAGATATTGAAACCTACGGCGTCCTTAAAATTACCGAAAAAGGTCAAAACGTGATCGACGGAAAAGATAAAAACTCTTTCCTGATCGCGGAAGACAGGGAATACGATTTGCAGCAGCAGAAAGCTGATTCCGAGAAAATCCAGGTGCAGCAAACGGGAGGTTTAGACGAGAAGCTTTTCAACCAGCTCAAAGATTTAAGGAAGAGCGTCGCCAAAAAACACGGGATTCCGCCGTACACGGTTTTTATGGATCCGAGTTTGGAGGATATGACGGTGCAATATCCGATCACCATTGAAGAGATTGGAAAAATCTACGGTGTCGGTGAAGGCAAGGCAAAAAGATATGGGAAAGAATTTGCTGACTTCATCAAGAAATATGTGGAAGAAAACGATATTGAAAGAACCCAGGATATGGTGTTGAAAGGTGTTGCCAACAAATCCAGCCACAAGGTTTTCATTATCCAGAGTACCGACAAAAAAATCGATCTTGAAGATATCGCCAAAGCCAAAAACCTTTCAATGGACGAGCTTCTGCAAGAAATGGAGCGAATCGTTTACCAAGGAACCAAACTCAATATCGATTACTATATCGACGAAAATTTTGATGAGGATATTGTGGAGGAATTCATGGAGTTCATGGGCGAAAGCGAGAGCGACAGTATGAAAGTCCTTCTTGCGGAATTCGGCGACGATTTGACTGATGAGGAAGTAAGGATGTTGAGGATCAAGTTTATTTCTGATGTAGCGAATTAATTTGATAATTTGGAAATTTGACAATTTGAAAATTAGAAAAACCTAAATAGCTCTTAGTAAAAAATGGATTTAAAGTATTTACAGAAAAAAGAGCATCTTATTGATTGGATTTCGAAATTGGAGGATGAGGAGATCATTGCCCAACTTTTGAAACTCAAAAAAGAGTTGGAAAGAAGTTTTGTTGTTTCTGAACCCGAAACGGAATACGCGGTGAAAGACGATTTCGAGGAAAGATGGGTGAAAGGTTTGACATCTGAAGAATCGCGTGCAAGAACAAAGAAATTCCTTGAAAGTCTGCCTTGGAAGAAATAATATATTCAGATGAATTTCATCAAGCTTTGGAAGACCTTATTGTCATCTTGTTTGATGAGGAATATTTCGGTTTTTTAAGTTCATCCGTTACTTATGTTTTTAAGATTTATGAATTTGTCGACCAAAGTTTGATGTTGCCAATTTCTAAGAAGTCGCCTTTTGCTTTCAGAAATATGGTAAGTTTTACATTAGGTACAAAGCCAACCACCGTACAACATGGTATATTTTCTTTGACAAAAGAGAAAACCGATTTCTAATAAACCACATTTTAAACAATCACGAAGAAGATTTCCAGAATTATTTTAAAGGGAAATACTTGAATTTTGGCGTTAATTGAATCCGATAATTTTGAATATTATTTTTTGACTTTTGTGGTTAAGATTTATTAGCGACTTTTGCAGCAGAGAAAATTTTCCGTGAGCAACTCCCAAAAAACACAAATCATCTTCATCCTTCCTGACCTTGAAACCGGAGGTGCAGAACGCATTGTGACGACCATTGCGAATCATCTTCCCCGAGAAAAATTCGAACCGAAAATTATGCTCCTCCGAAAAGAAGGTGGCTATCTCGAATTTCTGAAAGATGATGTAGAAGTGATCGACCTGAAAACGCAGCGGATCCGAAATTCACTTTTGCCCATTTTAAGAGAGATCAGAAAAAGGAAACCCGATATTGTTTTTAGCGGTTTCGGTGAGGTCAACGCGTATCTTTCGCTTTTCATCAAGCTTTTTCCAAAGACGAAGTTCATCGCGCGCGAAACCAATGTCGTGTCGAAACACGTTACCAGAAAGGAAATCCGTTTCTTTTACAAATTTTACAATAATTACGATAAGATCATTTGCCAGAGTGACGATATGAAGAATGACTTGCTTGAAAACTTCAGTATCGATGAAGAAAAGATGGTCAAAATCAACAATCCTGTCGATTTTGATTTTATTGAAAGCAAATTGCAAGAATCCATCAAACCTGAAAGTTTCAGAGAGGATTTCAAAAATGTAGTGGCAATTGGAAATCTCTCTGCGAGAAAGGGTTTCGACATTCTGCTGAAAGTTTTTGCCTATTTAAAGAAAGAAAAAATACTGCTCCATATTTTGGGTGACGGTCGTGACAGAGAATTTTTGCACCATATGAGAAATGAGTTGGGTTTAGAAAACGTCATCTTTCACGGACAGCAGAAAAATCCGTATCAATTTCTAAAATTTGCAGACCTGTTCATCCTTTCCTCTCGTTATGAAGGCTTTCCGAATGTGTTGTTGGAAGCCGGTGCGTGTGGAATTTTTTCTTTGGCCAATAATTGTCCGGGTGGAATCTCGGAAATCATTCATCCTAAAATAAACGGTGAAATTTCGGATATTGAGAACCATGCAGCTTTCGCGAAAAAAATTGTCGAGGTTCTATCCCAAAATCGTGATGCTTCCGTCATCAAAAATTCTATAAAGTCCAGATTTTCAAAGGAGATTATTCTTGGGAAATACGAGGATTTGTTTTTGAGTATTTAGTAAGGTATTCTTTTATGGTTTTCATTAATTTTCTTTGAATCCTATTTGCGTTACTTTAGTTTAGACTTCTTGTATGATCTCAATCATAGTATCGTTATACAAATTTGTAAACTTTTTAATGAGATGAAAATTTTAAAATACTATAAATCAATCTATTAAATACTAATATTTGTAAACTTTTTTTTATTCGAATATTCTTTTGTAGTTTTATTTCGTCAAAAAAATTAAATAATGGAGACAAAAACTGCTGGAAAAAAGAAAACTATTTTTACGTATGAAGATGCTTATCAGTCAACTTTGGATTACTTTGAAGGGGACGATTTGGCTGCAAAAGTTTGGGTGAGCAAATATGCACTGAAAGATTCCGACGGAAATATCTACGAAAAAACTCCCGACGATATGCACCGAAGAATCGCCTCGGAAGTGGCGAGAATCGAAGCAAAATATGAAAATCCACTTTCTGAAAAAGAGGTTTTCGACCTTATCAAAAATTTCAAATACATTATTCCGCAGGGAAGTCCGATGACGGGAATCGGAAATAATTTCCAGATCGCGTCGCTTTCCAACTGTTTCGTGATCGGAAGCGGAACCGACAGTGATTCCTACGGTTCCATTATGAAAATCGACGAAGAGCAAGTCCAGCTGATGAAAAGGAGAGGTGGAGTAGGTCACGATTTGTCTAATATACGACCAAAAGGTTCTGCCGTAAAAAACTCTGCGCTCACCTCTACAGGTTTGGTGCCCTTTATGGAAAGGTATTCCAATTCCACCCGCGAAGTTGCGCAGGATGGACGACGTGGCGCATTGATGCTTTCGGTTTCGATCAACCATCCCGATTCCCAGGATTTTGTGGATGCGAAAATGGAGCAGGGGAAAATTACGGGTGCAAATATTTCGGTGCGGATCGACGACGAGTTTATGAATGCCGTAGTGAAAAATCAGGATTACGTACAGAAGTATCCGATACACAGCAAAAATCCGAAATTCAAAAAAGAAATAAAAGCCAACGATCTCTGGAAAAAAATCATCCACAACGCCTGGAAATCCGCCGAACCTGGAGTTCTTTTCTGGGACACCATCATCCGTGAATCGCTTCCCGACTGTTATGCGGATCTCGGCTACGAAACGGTTTCCACAAATCCGTGTGGCGAAATTCCGCTTTGTCCGTACGATTCCTGTCGGCTTTTGGCGGTGAACCTTTTCTCGTATGTGGAAAATCCTTTTACCAAAAAAGCCAAGTTCAATTTCGATTTATTCAAAGAACATGTGGGTTACGCTCAAAGAATGATGGACGATATCATCGACCTCGAAATTGAAAAAATCGACGCGATCCTCGAGAAAATTGGGAAAGATCCCGAATCTGCAGAAATCAAGCAGACCGAGAAAAACCTCTGGATTAAAATCCGCAAAAAAACCATCGAAGGCAGAAGAACAGGAGTCGGAATTACAGCGGAAGGCGATATGCTCGCTGCTTTGGGAATCCGCTACGGAAGCAAGGAAGGGAATGAGTTCTCGACTTTGGTGCATAAAACTTTGGCACTCGCCGCGTACCGTTCGTCAGTTGAAATGGCGAAAGAAAGGGGAGCTTTCACAATTTACGACGCGAAAAGGGAAGCTAAAAATCCTTTTGTATTAAGAATTAAAGAAGCCGATCCTAAACTCTATAAAGACCTTCAGAAATTCGGAAGGAGAAATATTGCGTTGCTTACGATCGCACCGACTGGAAGTACATCTTTGATGTCTCAAACTACTTCCGGAATCGAGCCGGTTTTCCTGCCTGTTTACAAAAGAAGGAGAAAAGTGAATCCGAACGACAAAGATGTTCGCGTCGATTTCGTGGATGAAGTGGGCGATTCCTGGGAAGAGTACATCGTTTTCCACCACCGTTTTAAACAATGGATGGAAGCCAATGATTTAGATACCGACAAAAATTATTCTCAAGAAGAGATTAACAAGATTATTGAGATTTCACCGTATTATAAAGCGACTTCCAACGATGTCGATTGGCTCAGCAAAGTCGAAATGCAGGGCGCGATACAGAAATGGGTGGACCACTCGATTTCTGTGACCATTAATATTCCAAATGAAGCTTCGGAGGAATTGGTCAACCAGCTCTACATCAAAGCTTGGGAAGTGGGCTGCAAAGGAGTGACAGTTTACCGTGACGGTTCGCGTTCAGGCGTGTTAATTTCTTCAGAAGACAAAAAAGAAGAGCATCATGAAACACCCAAATCGGTTTTTCCAACAAAAAGACCACAGGTTTTGGAGGCGGATGTTGTTCGTTTTCAAAACAATAAAGACAAATGGATCGCTTTTGTCGGCTTGATCGACGGTCGTCCGTACGAAATCTTCACCGGTTTAGCCGATGATGAGGAAGGAATTCTGCTTCCGAGATGGGTAAACAATGGTCTGATTATAAAAAGCCGAGACGAGGACGGAAAATCCCGATACGACTTCCAGTTCAAGAATCTCCGGGGCTACAAAACTACGATTGAGGGACTTTCGCATAAATTCAACCCAGAATTCTGGAATTACGCGAAGCTCATTTCGGGAACACTTCGCCACGGAATGCCGCTGGAAAATGTGGTCGAGCTCATCAACAGAATGGAGCTGAACCTGGAATCGATCAACAACTGGAAAGCGGGAGTCGCGCGTGCTTTAAAGCGCTACATTCCCGACGGAACCAATGCGGCAGGAAAATGCTCCAACTGCGGATCGGATCAGGTGATGTATCAGGAAGGTTGCCTTACTTGCAAGAATTGCGGAAGCTCGAAGTGTGGGTAATTCCTGAGTCATTGCGAGCAGAACGAAGCAATCTCGTTTTTGCCAGTAGTAAAAAATTTAGGAGCCGGGAACCTGCTTTCCGCTTTTACTCCTCGCGCCAAAGCTTTTTCCAACGCTTGCTGTGGGGTAACCGCTTCAATCAGGGCTAGAATTCCGTGATAGAAACCAATGAGGATAAAAAAACACAATTCGTCCTTGCGAGGAATGGAGCGCAGCGGAATGACGAAGCAATCTCAATCAATAACTTTTCGGAATTCTCAATGGAATTCTTATCATCGAGATTGCCGCGCTCCGCTGCGTTCCGCTCGCAATGAAGATGGATGCAAAAATCCCTGAAAATCCGTGCAGTCTGTGCGCAAAAAATCCGTAATTTTGTAAATCTCAAAAAACGATTAATAATATTCTTAAAAAAATAAAAATGAGTCAATTCGATGTTACCATTATCGGTTCAGGTCCTGGTGGTTATGTTGCGGCAATCAGAGCGGCACAGTTGGGTTTCAAAACAGCAATTATTGAAAAATATCCCGTGATGGGCGGAACCTGCCTGAATGTAGGATGTATCCCGTCCAAAGCGATGCTCGACAGCTCGGAGCATTTCGAAAACGCAAAGCATAACTTCGCCAACCACGGAATCATCATCGATGAGCCGAAAGCGGATTTGGCAAGAATGGTGGAGAGAAAAAACGAAGTTGTGGACCAAACCACCAAAGGAATTAAATTCCTGATGGATAAAAACAAGGTGACCGTTTTTGAAGGAGTGGGTAGCTTCGAATCGCCGACACAGGTTAAAGTGACGAAAAACGACGGTTCATCCGAAGTGATCGACTCCAAATACGTGATTATCGCAACAGGTTCTAAACCATCGAACTTGCCGTTCATCACTTTAGATAAAGAAAGAATCATCACTTCCACAGAAGCGTTGAAGCTGAAGGAAATTCCGAAAAAGCTACTGGTAATCGGTGGTGGAGTAATCGGGCTTGAATTGGGTTCCGTTTATTTACGATTGGGAGCAGAAGTGACCGTGATCGAATTTATGGATAAGATTATCCCTGGAATGGACGGCGCTCTGTCGAAAGAACTTCAGAAAGTCCTGAAAAAGCAGGGAATGAAATTCGAACTTTCAACCGCTGTTTCAGCCGTGGAAAGAAACGGAGACTCGGTGAAAGTAACCGCCAAGAATAAGAAAGGCGATGAGGTGACTTTCGAGGGAGATTACTGTTTGGTTTCTGTTGGTAGAAAACCTTATACAGAAGGACTTTCGCTCGAAAAAGCTGGAGTTGATCTGGACGAAAGAGGAAGGGTAAAAGTGAATGAGCATCTTCAAACCAATGTTGCGAATATTTATGCGATCGGTGATGTGGTTCAAGGAGCGATGTTGGCTCACAAAGCTTCAGAGGAAGGCGTTTTGGTCGTGGAACAGTTGGCTGGACAAAAACCGCACATCAACTATAACCTGATTCCTGGCGTAGTTTATACTTGGCCGGAAGTTGCGGGTGTCGGAAAAACCGAAGAGCAGCTGAAAGCAGAAGGAGTTGCAATAAAAGTGGGCAATTTCCCGATGAGGGCTTTAGGAAGAAGCCGTGCTTCAGGGGATTTGGATGGTTTCATCAAAATTATTGCCGATGAGAAAACCGACGAAGTTCTGGGTGTTCACATGATCGGAGCAAGAGCCGCAGATATGATCGCAGCAGCAGTAACCGCAATGGAATTCCGTGCAAGTGCAGAAGATATCGCAAGAATGTCGCATGCTCACCCAACATTTGCTGAAGCTATTAAAGAAGCTGCGTTGGATGCAACGGGTAAGATTGCGATACATATGTAAGAAAGAAACAAGAAACAAGGCAAAAGAGACAAGTAGGGACAGATCGCGATCTGTCCACCAAGCAAAATAGTAAAGGCGCGATTGATCGCGTCTTTTTTGGTAATTTGAAACCGCAATTTGTAAAATGAATGAAATTATCAATCTTTCTGAGGAAACAGTTATCCTTGCGAGAAAACAATTTTTAAATGTAACTGGAGGAATCAATAAAAACCTCTATTTTATAGAGAGTGGGAGCTTGAGGATTTTTGTGATGAATGATGATCAAGAGCAAATTGTTAGATTGGGATATGAAGGGAATTTTATCGTTGCATTAGATTCATTCTTGACAGGTAAGCCGTCAGAATTCCTCATTCAAGCAATTAAGAGAACAGTATTAAAAGTTATTACGAAGCAACAAATTGATGAGTTCCTAAAAGATGAATCCAATCAGAAACTTTGGACTGAAATACTGGAAAATATCATTATTCAAAAAATGGAAAGAGAGGTTGATCTTTTGACAAATTCTCCATCTGAAAGGTATGAAAGGGTATTAAAAAGAAGTCCCCAACTTTTTCAGAAAATCCCCAATAAACACATCGCCAATTATTTAAGAATGAGTCCCGAAACTTTATGGCGATTGAAAAAGTCTTGACTTCGATCAACAGTTATCAATTACCTGTTTCTGAACTTTGCCTAAAATTTAAGAAATGCAATCTGCGGAAGTAATAAAAACGGTTTCAGAACAAGCAAAATTGGTTATAGAAAAAGCGGAACAATTAGCGAACCTCGATCTTCGCACATTAACTTGGAGAAGTAATGAAAGCTCCTGGAATATTTTGGAATGCTTGGAGCATCTGAATTTATACGGTGAATACTATTTACCACAAATCGAGAACAAAATTCAGCATTCGACTCCAAAAGAGGATTTAGAATTTAGGAGTGGAATTTTGGGAAATTACTTTGTGCAGAGTATGAAATAGCGCGTAATGTCAGTTTGAACGAAGTGAAGATTCCTACATCTTTTTCGCGTTTCATCAGAATAAAATTAGGTGATACTTTACTTTTTCATATCAATCATATTCAGCGACATTTAAACCAAATTGAAAGAATACAAGCAGCACAAATCAAATAGCGGATAAATCACAGGTTTTACAAATGCAAACCAAAAGTTAAACGTTGGTAAAACAATCAAAAAAATATATGAAAGACTCGAATACCATCAAAGACGGCGATTTCTGCAAAGTCACCGACGGCACACATAAAGGAAAATCTGGAATTGCGACCGATCTGAACATGAGCATAACAGGACATTTGACGATTACGATGGTTCAGGAAAGCGGCGTCCGTTTTAAGACTTAGCTAAAAACGTTGAGGTCGTCAAGAAATAACTTCCCTTTTCTGAAAATTGAATCTTCCCTTGATGAATCGGTTGAGGAAATTTCCCTTTGAAAAAGAACTTCGGAAATTTTCAAAAACATTCTGTGGAACCTGGAAATAATCGTAAACTTTTCCCGAAACAAACATTACTGTAAGTATCATTTGCTCAGGATTATAAGAATATTTTCTGATGAATTGTGATGGCATATTCATAAGATTACAATTTCTATTCCAACCAATTAACCTAAATTTGCAGCATGGAAATCGGTAAAACACAGCAGCTAAAAGTTTCTGAGAAAAACTCGTCGGGATATATTCTGGTCGATGAACATGATTGGAAGGCGTTTCTTCCCAAAATATTTGTTCACGATGAAATGGACGAAGGCGACGAAATTGAAGTCTTCGTTTACCAGGACGACGGTAAACTGAAAGCAACCACCGAAAAACCTAATGCGGAAGTAGGGGAGTTTGCGGTGATGAGCTGTGTGCAGAGTTTGCCAAGTGGCGCATTTATGGATTGGGGAATTATCAAAGACCTCTTCATTCCCTATACGCAGCAGAAACTGAAAATCCTCGAAGGAAAAAGATACCTTGTGTACATCTACATCGACGAAAAAACCGGACTGATTACCGGAACCACGAAGTTTAAGCGAAACCCGCAATATGTCGATCTTCCTTTTAAGAAAGGCGATAAGGTGAACTTGATAATCATGGGTGAAAGCGAGCTCGGCTGGAACGTGGTCATCAATAAGCAGTATATCGGGTTGATTTATGCGTCGGATGTCTTTAAAAAACTATATCCGTTGTCGGAAGAAACAGGATACATCAAAACCATCCGTGAAGACGGCAAAATTGACGTTTCCCTTCAACCGCAAGGTTATGAGAACAATGACGAGTTCCAAACCATTATCCTGAAAAAACTGGAGCAAAACTATGGTTTGCTTTACCTTTCAGACAAATCCACTCCAGAAGAAATCAAGGATGAGCTGCAGATGAGCAAAAAGAATTTCAAGAAAGCAATCGGCGGTCTTTACAAAGACAAAAAGATTGAGATTTTGGAGGATAAAATCAGGTTGCTGTAAAACGAAATTTTCAGTAATTTTGCAGGATAATTCGGGATGTGGCGCAGCTTGGTAGCGTACTTGCATGGGGTGCAAGGGGTCGCTGGTTCGAATCCAGTCATCCCGACTTTTGTCTTTTAGATTATTCCTTCCTTACCAACAAAATCCAGTCGTCTTCTAAAAATTTGTAGCCAATGTCGTACACAAAGCGATATTCCGCGCCGTTCTTGTAAACACGAAGATTGGTGAAATAATCAAAGCTGAAACCTTCCGAGATTAATTTGTTTCTCGTCGTTTTTGCTTTGCCTTCGACGTAATTTTGTTCTGAAAGGATACGGTGGTTTTTGCGCAGCTTGTTGTTGATGTTGCGCATGAGGTTGGTCGAATCCTTGTTATGTTTGTTGTTGTAGGCGTTTCTGCAGCCGTCGTTACAGAATTTCTTGTCGCTTCTGCCGATGATTTTGTCGCCACATTCAAGACAGTTGCTCATGGTTGTTTATTTTATCAAATATAAAAAAAAATATCCGTTTGTAAGCGGATATTTTTTTGAAAATGACTGAATTGCGTTAAACTTCGTGACCGTACATCTTATTATAAAGTTTCAGGTATTTTTCTTTTACTGCTTTTCTCTTTAACTTAAGCGTTGGGCTAAGTTCGCCTCCGTCTATTGACCACGTATCTGGTGTAAGTTCAAATTTCTTGATCTGTTCCCAGCTTCCAAGTTTGGTGTTCAGGTAGTCGATTTCTTTACCGATTCTGGCTTTCAGTTCAGGACTATTTACAATTTCATCAGGAGTTTTTCCGATACTGATTCCCTTTCTTTCAGCCCAATTATGGATAAAGTTGAAATCGGGTTGAACCAATGCGCACGGCATTTTTTCGCCATCTCCGACCACCATAATCTGCTCGATGAATTTTGAAGCTTTTGCCTGGTTTTCGATTGCTTGAGGTGCAATATATTTTCCGCCGGAAGTTTTAAACATTTCTTTCTTGCGGTCGGTAATATGTAGGAATCCTTCCTCATCGATATGTCCGATGTCACCGGTTTTAAAATAGCCGTCTTCAGTGAAAGCTTCCCTCGTCATTTCTTCACTCTTAAAGTAACCTTTAAAAACTGAAGGTCCTTTCACCGTGATTTCTCCATCTTCCTGAATTTTCACATCCAGGTTTTCCAAAACATGTCCCACAGTTCCAACCTTTATTCTACCGAAACTGTTTACCGAAATTACCGGTGAAGTTTCCGTCAAACCATAACCTTCCAAAATCGGAATTCCAGCATTTTGGAACATTTTGTTTAATCTTGATGAAAGCGCGGCAGAACCGGAAACGAGCGTAATGATATTTCCGCCAAGTCCTTCTCTCCATTTGGAGAACACCAGTTTGTCGGCAATGATTTCTTTAAGTCCAGATGGTTTTCCGATATTCTGTTTTGCTTTATTAACGCCAAGTGCCCAAAGGAAAATTTTTGATTTAAGACCTCCAGCGGAAGTTCCTTTGTCATAGATTTTATCGTAAACTTTTTCGATCAGTCGCGGAACAACCGACATCAAATGTGGTTTGATTTCTTTGATATTGTCGCCCATTTTCTCGATGCTTTCAGCAAAGTTGATAGAGTAGCCGTTGTACTGATAAAGATAGAAAAGCATTCTCTCGAAAATATGGCATATTGGCAGGAAGCTCAGAATTTTGATGTCTTTGTAGTCAAGACCTTTAATTCTTGGAATTCTTGGATCTGATGCCAAAACATTGGAAACGATATTTTGGTGCGTAAGCATAACGCCTTTTGGTTTTCCGGTAGTTCCAGAGGTGTAGATGATGGTCGCTAAATCTTCGGAATTGATGCTTTTTGCTAAATCTTCAACTTCACCTTGGGTTGCCTCGTCTTTTCCCATATCGAGAATCTCGTTCCAGTTGGCTGCGCCTTCGATACTGTCGAAAGTGAAGATTCCCTGCAAAGAGGGCACATTCTGTTTGATGCTCATAACCTTCTCAAGTAAGTCTCTGTCGGAAACAAAACAATATTTTACCTCCGCGTTGTTGAAGATAAAGTCATAATCTTCGGGTGATATCGTAGGATAAACGGGGACAGATACAGCACCAATCTGGGAAATTCCCAAATCCATTACTGCCCATTCCGTCCTTGTTGCAGTGGTGATCAAAGCGATTTTGTCGCCCGGTTTAATTCCAAGTTTTAATAATCCCCTCGAAATCTTGTTTCCAAGGTCGATGTATTCCTGGGTTGATGTTTTCTGCCATTCGCCGTGGTATTTGGTGACGAACATGTCTTCTCTCGGATATTTCTGAAGCGCATTGTGAGCGAAATCAAAAGTCCTTTTTATTGTCATAATTAAAGTTTTAGCTAAGTTTTGTTAATGTTAACATTCAATTAATGTAAAACTATTAATTTTTTTTTGATCAGCAAAGCTGGCTAAAATCAATTTTCAATAAAATTTCCTAATTTTTAGAAATATTGTAATTTTACAGTCAAACAATCAATATACTATATGGACTTTAATTTATCAGAAGAGCAATTGATGATTCAGCAGGCAGCAAGAGATTTTGCACAGGCGGAATTGTTGCCCGGAGTAATCGAAAGAGACAACGAACAAAAGTTTCCTTATGAACAGGTAAAGAAAATGGGGGAGCTCGGCTTCCTTGGAATGATGGTGGATCCGAAATATGGCGGCGCCGGAATGGACAGTGTTTCCTACGTTCTCGCCATGGAGGAAATTGCAAAAATTGACGCTTCTGCTGCAGTGGTGATGTCGGTAAACAACTCGCTGGTTTGTGCAGGATTAGAAAAATTCTGCAATGAGGAGCAGAAAATGAAATACCTAAAACCTTTGGCGAGTGGAGAAGTGATCGGTGCATTTGCACTTTCTGAACCTGAAGCAGGATCTGATGCGACTTCGCAGAAGACAACCGCTGAAGATAAAGGCGACCACTATTTGCTGAACGGTATCAAGAACTGGATCACCAATGGTGGAAACGCTACTTACTATATCGTAATTGCACAAACTGATCCCGAGAAAAAACATAAGGGAATCAACGCCTTCATCGTGGAAAGAGGATGGGAAGGTTTCGAAATCGGTCCCAAAGAAGACAAACTGGGAATCCGCGGAAGCGATACGCATTCACTGATCTTTAATAATGTTAAAGTTCCGAAGGAAAACAGAATCGGTGAAGATGGATTTGGCTTTAATTTCGCAATGGCCGTACTGAATGGCGGTAGAATCGGCATTGCTTCACAGGCATTGGGAATCGCTTCAGGTGCGTACGAACTTGCGCTGAAATATGCGAAAACAAGAAAAGCGTTCCGTACCGAAATTATCAATCACCAAGCAATCGCATTCAAATTAGCAGATATGGCGACCCAAATTACTGCTGCAAGAATGTTGTGCTATAAAGCTGCGGTTGAAAAAGACGAAGGAAAAGACATTTCTGAAAGTGGAGCGATGGCGAAACTTTACGCTTCCCAAGTAGCGATGGACACCACGATTGAAGCAGTGCAAATCCACGGCGGTTATGGTTACGTAAAAGAATACCATGTTGAAAGAATGATGCGCGATGCGAAGATTACCCAGATTTACGAGGGAACTTCCGAAATCCAGAAAATCGTGATCTCTCGATCTATCTCTAAATAATAAAAATTTTGCGTCATGAAATATCTATGGATCACTTTACTTGCCGTACTCTTGGTTTTGGGCGGTTTCATTTGGTACAAATATTATTTTGTTTTTGGTGAAGGTGTGAAATCCGGAGTTCTGAATTACGCCGTGAAAAAAGGAAATATCTTCAAAACGTATGAAGGAAAGCTGATTCAGGAGGGTTTTGGTCGAGGAAAAACGGGCGCTTTAACCAGTTATGAATTTGAATTCTCTATCGAAAACGAAGAAGTGTTTAAACAGCTCGAAATGAACAGCGGAAAAACCTTTGACCTCCACTATAAAGAATATCATGGTGTTCTTCCATGGCGCGGAAATACAACTTATCTCGTTGACAAAGTTGTCAATATGAAGTAAGTCACATAGCAACTGTCATCAACAAAATCCTTTTGGTTAGTTCCGAAAGGATTTTCTACTTTTATGGAATGAAAAAGTCACTGCTTCTTTTCGTGTTCGCTGCAGTTTTTGCAAATTCCCAGCAGGTTCCAACCTTGACTGATGAAATTGCTTCAAAGTTGGCAGATAAACCGTTGAAATGCATCAACCAGGAATATCCCAATAAAACCGCTCATGTCATCAATGCTGAGAAAGATGCATTATTAACTCCAGCTCAGCTTCACCCGAGTTTTTACGGATGTTTTGATTGGCATTCTTCTGTTTATGGGCATTGGATGCTTGTTCGGCTTTTGAAAACAAAACCAAATCTGAAAAATGCCAAAGAGATTGAAAGTATTTTGGACGGTTCTTTTCGCCCGGAAAAAATTAAAGAAGAAGCTCAGTACTTTACCAAATATGAAGTGGCGACCAATTTTGAGCGAACTTACGGATGGGCGTGGTTGCTGAAACTGGACGAAGAATTAGCGACTTGGAACCATCCGAAAGCGAAAGAATGGCATTGCAATCTCAAACCTTTGACAGATGAAATTCTACGTCTTTGGAAACTGTATCTCCCAAAACAGACGTATCCCAACAGAACCGGCGTTCACCCAAATTCGGCATTTGCATTAGCGTTTGCCATCGATTGGGCAAGAGCGACCAACGACAGAGTATTCGAAAAACAACTCATCGAAAAATCAAAATACTTTTACCTGAACGACAGGAAAACTCCAGCTTACTTGGAACCCGACGGAAGCGATTTCTTTTCACCCAGTTTGCAGATCGCGGACTTAATGAGAAGGGTTCTTCCACAACAGGACTTCGTGAAATGGCTGAATCAGTTTTATGACAAGAGAAGTTTGAGCAACATCGAGCAGATTCCGATAATCAGCGACATCAATGATTATCAGACAGTACACTTGGTCGGACTTTCCTTTTCCAGAGCGTGGTGCATGAAAGGTGTGGCAAAATCGCTTCCCGAAAATCACAAGCTGAAAAAACAATTTCAACAATCAGCGGACAAATTTCTCGCCAATGCATTGCCGCTACTTTTTCAGGGGAATTACGGTGGCGACCATTGGTTGGCAAGTTTTGCGGTATATGCTTTAAATGAGTAAAAAACGATCTAAAAAAATTGTTTGTTGAAAATTATTAAATTTCTATCTGCTCATTAAAGGTTTCTTTAACGCAAAGATTAATAGTTTGGATAGAGACTTAGGAGACAAAGATGACGAATAAATTCGTTTTGAAGCGTTCGGTTAATCACATTCGCTTGCGAATAATTTCTTTGAACCCTAAAAATGTGATTTTATGATTGAAAACTTTGCGATTGGAAATATTAGAATATTGATTATCTTGTCGTTATATTTATAATCTCGTTGAGAAAAAAGGTAATTTCTTATTTCAAATACTTCACCGCGATCTCCTCAAATTCAAAAATATCAAATGGTTTCGCGATATATTCATCGGCGCCGGCTTGTTGGGCGAGATCCTCAATATTGCTGTTGGCAGAAAAATAGATGACGGGAATATTTTTCAGATCGGGATTGGCTTTGATTAATCTTGTTGCTTCAATTCCACTGATGTCGGGTAACCAATTGTCCATATAAATCAGGTTGGGCATGAAATCTATTACCTGTTGCTCGATATTATTAGTGGTGGGAGAAGTTCTTACTTCGCATCCCAAATCGTTTAGAATGTCGGTGCAAAGTTCCAGGATCTCGGCATTATCGTCAAATATAAATACTTTTTTGTTCATGTTTTCGGTCATTCTGATAATTGGTTGATATAGTTTGGCATTTCTTCAATCTGCAGAATTGCATCGGGTTCACTGTTTCTTGCTGCGTTTTCGGGCATAAATGGGGAGGTTGCAGATTCAGGATGCTGTACCAAAATCGTTCCGCCGTGTTCTTTTACTGTTTTTAATCCAACAGTTCCGTCGGTGTTAGAACCGGATAATAATAACGCAACCAGATTTTCTCCATATACATCTGCTGCGTTTTCTAAGGTGACATCAATTGCGGGACGGGAAAAGTTCACTTTTTCTGATGCATCGAGCGAAAATGTGCGGTCTTTTTCAATCAGTAAATGATAGTTTGGTGGCGCAATATAAATGGTTGAAGGCAATATTTTTTCCTTTTCTTCGGCTTCTTTTACCTGAAGTTTAGTTCTTGATTTTAGCAATTCGGTAAGCAAACTGTCCTGTCCTGGTTTTCGGTGGAGCACTAAAATAATCGGGAAACTGAGCACAGAATGAAGTTTCGGCAGTGTTTTGAGCAACACATCCAAACTTCCGGCAGAACCGCCAATAATCAGTGCTTCACAGTTTTTTTTCATTTTTGTTAATGAATTTTTCGCCAGATTTTTTGTGAGGTTATTCGTTCATAATTCTTAGAAACTGCCGAGAAATCAAGTGTTTCCTTTGTTCCCAACGCAATATAGCCAAACTTGTCGATACTTCCGTCGAAGAGTTCGAAAACCTTGTTCTGCAAAGGCCGGTCGAAATAGATAATCACGTTTCTGCACATAATCAACTGAAATTCGTTAAAGGAATTGTCTGAAACCAGATTGTGTGTCGAGAAAATAATTTTCTGTTTCAGTTCGTCTTTCAGTTTTCCGAGGGAATAATTGGCGGTGTAGTAATTTGAGAAATCTTCGGTTCCGCCCGCTGCAATATAATTCTCGGTGTAAAGTTGAATTTTATTTAATGGAATCATCGCCTGTGCTGCAGTTTCCAAAACGGCACTGTTGATGTCGGTGGCGTAAATCAACGCTTTGTGAAGCAGGTTGAGTTCTTTCAGAAAAATCGCGACAGAATACGCTTCTTCTCCCGTGCTGCAACCGGCAATCCAGATTCTGATGAATGGATAAGTTCCCAATTTTGGAAGGATCTCATTTCGCAAAGTCCTGTAAAACGCAGGATCGCGGAACATTTCCGTCACATTAATTGTGATTTCCTCCAAAAAACGGTTGAAGTATTTAACATCGCTCCTTATTTTATAACGGAATTCCGCAATGCTCACAAAATGATCCATCTGAAACAGCCGCGAAATCCGCCTCTTCAGTGAAGCACGCGAATATCCCGTGAAATCATAACCGTAAACTTCCAGCACATCGGCAAGAATCTCTTCTATATTTTCATCTGTAATTTGCGTTGTGTTCAATGTTATTTCATTAATTGGTCCAGAAGTTTTACCAGTTCATCCACATTTACGGGTTTCGAAACATATCCGTCTGCACCGGCTTTCAGACATTTTTCTTTGTCTCCCGTCATTGCCTGTGCAGTGATTGCGACTACCGGAAGGTCTTTTTGTTCGGGATTGCTTTTCATTTTTTTGATGGCTTCATAACCGTCCATTTCGGGCATCATCATATCCATCAGTACGATGCCGATATCATTGTTTTGAGACATTATTTTGAAACCTTTTTCAGCACTCGTCGCAGAAATGCAGTTGTATTTTTTGGCTTTCAGAACTGCTGTCAGTGCAAAAATGTTTTTGTTGTCATCATCAATGATGAGAATCTTTTTTGAATTTTTCATAAGATACAGTTGCTAAATTTTGTCGTAAAGCCAAACTCTTAAAAGTGAAACCAATTGGTCGATATCCACAGGTTTTGAAATATAGTCCGAAGCGCCCACAGCAATACATTTTTCTCTGTCGCCCATCATTGCTTTTGCAGTCACGGCGAGAACCGGGAGATTTCTAAATTGCGGCAATGTTCTGATTTCGCGGATGCTTTCGTAACCGTCCATTTCGGGCATCATCATATCCATCAGAACCACGTCGATTTTAGGTTCACTGTTCAGGATTTTCAGGGCTTCTTTGCCATCCATTGCAGGAATTACTTTCATTCCGTGAACTTCGAGTGCTTTGGTTATTGAGAAAATATTTCTCACGTCATCATCGGCAATCAGTACGGTTTTGTCTTTCAAGATATTTCGGAGTTCGCTGCCATTTGAAAAATCGCTGTTTCTTTCGTTTTTCTTCTTGCTTTTTTCTTCCACCAAATGAAGGAAAAGTCCAGCTTCATCCAGAATTCTTTGGTAGGAATGAGCCGTTTTTACCACAATAGAATCTGCATATTGCTTGATGCGGTTTTCTTCACCTTTAGAAAGGTTTTTACCTGTAAACACAATGATTGGCAAATTTTCGAGCCCTTCATTTTGCTTGATGGTTTCCAAAGTTTCGTATGCAGTTTTGTCGGGAACACCCATATCGAGAATCACGATGTCAACTTCACGGTTTTGAAGTGAATCGATACTGTCGGAAACATTCGTCGCAATTTCGGTGTTGATGTTATTGGACTGTAAAAAGAAACTTAATGCTTTGGCGTGCTGTTCGTTTTCTTCGACGATTAAAACTTTCTTCGGTGAACGGTTCAGCGCATCTTCCAGTTTTTTGAAAACAACCTGCATCTGTTCCAGCGCAAAAGGTTTATTGATGAAATCTACGGCTCCGCGCAACAGACTTTCCTGCTTCATTTTCATGGATGACATAATGTGAACAGGAATCGGTTTGGTTTCCGGGTTTGATTTCAAAGCTTCCATCACTTGCCAACCGTCCATCACCGGCAACTGAATGTCGAGGAGAATTGCAAGTGGTTTGTAATGTTTTGCCATTTCGAGACCTGTATCTCCCTGTACTGCTACGATTCCCTTATAATTTTTTGCTCTTGCAAAATCGAGTAAAATTTTTGCGAAAGGCGTATCGTCTTCAACAATCAAAATCACTTTGTCGCCTTCCTGAATATTGTCGCGGTCGTCATCAACCGGTTGTGGGATATTTGGTGAAAGGAATCTTTCCGGTTGTTTCTCAGAAGTATCGACAGGAATTATTTTTTCGATTTTTGGCTGTTCGATAATGATTTCTTCACTTACCTTTTCCGAATTTTCAGGAACAATCAAAGTGAAGGTACTTCCTTTTCCTTCGGTGCTTTCTAAAGTGATTTCGCCACCCAACAATTTCGCCAGTTCACGACTGATGGAAAGTCCAAGTCCCGTTCCGCCGTATTTTCTTTGGGTAGAACCGTCCGCTTGTTGGAACGCCTCAAACACCATTCTCACTTTGTCTTTGGCAATTCCAATTCCTGTGTCGGCGACTCTGAACAGGAATTTCTTTTTGCTCTCATCATTGGAAACGTGCAGGGTGATACTACCTTCCGAAGTAAATTTGATCGCGTTGGAAAGCAGGTTTTTCAGAATCTGTTCAATTCTTAGTTTATCTGTTTTTAAAACATCCGTCGTTCCGGGTTCGATTTCGATATTTAAATCCAAATTTTTGTCTTTTGCTAAAGGACTGAAAAGTTGTCGCATATCGGAAGTGATTTCCTGCAGCGGCATATCCTGAATTTCTAAAGTCATTTTTCCGGCTTCGATTTTAGAAAGGTCAAGGATTTCATCAATTAAAGTTAAAAGTCCCTGTCCTGAATTCTGCATCACTTCGGCGTATTCTACATATTGTGGATCCAAATCTTCGCTTTCGCTCATCAATTTTGAAAGGAGCAGGATAGAGTTGAGCGGTGTACGCAGTTCGTGCGACATATTTGCTAGGAATTCCGATTTGTATTTGGTGCTTTGTTCAAGTTCTGCAGATTTCTGCAATATATCGGCGTTTCGCTGTTCTATAAGTGCGTTTTTTTCTTCCAGAAGTCCTGTTCTTTCTTCGAGTTCCTGATTGCTCTGCATCAGTTCTTCCTGCTGTACACGGAGTTCTTCTTCGGACGCGAGAAGTTTCTGCGACTGTGCTTCAAGTTCGGCATTGATGTTTTCAAGTTCAGAATGTTGAGTCTGCAATTCTTCCGACTGCGCCTGAGTTTCTTCCAAAAGTTCCTGAAGCCGCATTCTGCTCTGCGTTCCAAAAAATGCGATACCGATATTTCCTGCAACCGCTTCAATAAATTGAAGTTGAAGCGGCGTGTATTCCTTCACTGAACCGAGTTCGATTACACCCACCGGAAAGTTGTAACGCTTGATTGGAAAGGCAATAATATTCTTTGGTTTTGTAGTTCCCGAAGCATAACTGATGGTGGTATCGATTTCAGAAATATCATTTACAAAAATTGTTTTTTGTGATTCAAATGATTGTCCGATAATTCCTTCCCCCGCTCTGAAATCTTTTTTCAAATCAGATTCAGTCATCGCGTGACTTCCGATAAGGTGAAGTTGACGGTTTTCATTTGCGAGATAAATGCTTCCTACAACACTTTCTGTCTTTATGATTAACCCTTCTAGAATATCTGCAGCGAGTTTTTCAAGAGATTTTTCACCCAGCATTCGGTCGTTCATTTTAGCGAGGGAAATGTTCAGCCATTCGTTAGATTTCAGCGTGTTGATCGATGTTTTCAGCGATTCTGCCATGGTTTTCAGTGAAGATGCGGTTTCGCCGAGTAGTTCTTCGGACTTTTCATCAATCAAAATATCGTATTTCCCGCCCGAAATCTGCTTACTGACGCTTTCTATTGCGGCCAAACGTTTTTCGGTTTCTCTATTTTTCACTTCAAGTTCGCTATTGAGATTATTTTTCTCGCTATAATCCTGAGAAACTCTGCGGAAGAAAATAAATGTAATTAAAAGCGCTAAAATTGCGGTAGTGACAATGAAATAAGGAGTAAAAGCCGCGAATTTCTCCATGGTCTCCGTTCGTGAAGCGAGCACTGCACGCTCTTCAGTCTGCATTGTGTTTACGATTCGGCTGATTTCATCCATGTGTCTTTTTCCGTCCAGCAACTGTCCTGTGGTAACGCCACCGTTCTTTCCATCGTTCAGATTTTCATCAAGGATTTCAAACCGGATTTCGATTTCTTTTTTCAGATCTTCAAGATTTTTTGCTTGGGCAGGAGTTTTGGCGATTTCTTTTGAAAGCGTATTCACACTTTCGTTCAGTTTTTCTTTTGCATTGTAATAAGGAGCCAGAAACCTTTCATTTTTGGTAAGCAAAAATCCTCTTTGGCCGGTTTCCGCATCTTTCATTAAAGAATTTACCTCATGAAGATTTTTAATAATCAGGTTGCTTTCCCTCATTAACTGAGCGCTTTCAATCAGGTTTTTTATGCTTGAATATGACGCGATTGAACTGATCAGTAGCAGAAGTACCGAAAGTCCAAGTCCGAATAGCAGGTTTTTTTTGAATGACATCATAATCTTAGTTTTGTTCAATGTTTACAGGATTCACAGGTATTGTAAAATAAAATTCTGAACCTTGATCCAGTATGCTTTTTACACCAATTGTTCCGTTGTGGCGTTCGATGATTTCACGACATATATACAGTCCGATTCCCAATCCCTGAAAGCGTTCCGAGGATTCTTCAACACGGTAGAACTTATCGAAAATCTTTTTCTGATGTTCCTCGCTCATTCCGATTCCGAAATCTCTAACGGAGCAATAAAGTTGGTGGTCTCTTATTTCTGATGTGATATGAATTTCATGAGTTCCCGGCGAATATTTAATGGCATTGGTGATGAAATTTACCAAAACCTGTTCGATACGCATTTCATCGCCATAAATTTCCTGATTCACCTTGTTTTCAACCACAAAGTTAATTTGCGGATTTGCCTGCTGCATTACTTCCAAAAGATGATTGATGAGCGAACTGCACTCGAAATATTTCATATTAAACATCAGTTTTCCGCTCTCAATTTTAGAAATATCGAGTAGGTCGGCAATCAGAAGATTCAGTTTTTCAACCTGATTCTGTACTTTATGGATTCGGGTTTTTATATTTTCGGTTTCGCCTTTGTTGATGCTTCTTTCCAATAATTGTAGATATCCTTTCACGCTCGTCATCGGAGTTTTCAGTTCATGACTTGCAATACTGATAAACTCGTCTTTCTTTTTTTCGGCTTCTTTTCGGTATTCAATTTCCTTTAGAAGTTTGGTCTGCATTTCGTTCAGCGCGCGGCTTTGCTCATAAATTCTGTAAAAAGTTTTCACCTTTAGCAACAGAATATTCATATCCACCGGTTTGCTGATATAATCCAGCGCTCCCGAAGAATAACCGCGGGTAATCAGATTAATATTCGGAGTCGCTGCCGATAAAAAAATAATCGCAGTTTCTTTAGCTTTACTGTAACCCGAAATCGTTTCGGCCACTTCAAAGCCGTCCATTCCAGGCATCTGAACATCGAGAATGATGAGAACATACGAGTTCTTTAACACTTTTTTTAGTGCTTCCTCGCCTGAAGACGCCGTGTCAACCTCAAAATTATTTTTTTCGAGAACTTTTTTTAAGGAAATAATATTTTCCGGAGAATCATCTACAATTAGAATCATTTAGAAATAGCGATTGGTTATAAAAATGCCATCAAATATAGCGAATTGTGGGGGAATAGGATGGCAAAAATTATTCCTTTATTTTATAAAAAGAACAAGGATAATCACAATTTGTTAATTAATGATCGAAAAAAGTAGGGCAGAAGTACCTATTAAGAAGCAACCTATTTCACAAAATAGATTCCCGAATTTAGCTTCCAAGAAAATGTTTGAAAATCAACCACTTTGATTGATAATATTTTTGTGTTTGATTTTTTCCGCGCCTTCGCCATGTTTCAGGAGCTTGTCCGTAGAATCCGAAATGCGCTCGAACTACAGCCCAAAGGTGAGCGAAACCATCTTTTAATCCAAAGCGAATTCCAGCTATTCCGTCTAAGCAAAGTCTGAAAAAAATCAGCCAAATTAATTTTGGAAATGGAAGATTCTTCAACATCATTGAGAGATTATTCCTGAAATTGAGATACGTTTTTTGTGGATTCTGTTTGCTTAAAGTGCCGCCACCAACATGATAAATCGTAGATTTATAAGTATAGAAAATTTTCCTTCCCGAATTCTTCAATCGCCAGCAAAGATCGATTTCTTCCTGATGCGCGAAAAACCTTTCATCAAAACCATTTTGGGAATGAAATGCTTCTGACCTTACGAACAAACAGCATCCTGAAGCCCAGAAAATTTCACACTCGTCATCGTACTGACCGCGGTCTTCTTCAATATTTTCAAAAATTCTCCCTCTACAATAAGGATAACCAAGATTGTCGATGAAACCTCCCGCTGCTCCTGCAAATTCGAAAAAGTTTCTTCGGTTGTAGTCAAGGATTTTTGGTTGTACAGCAGCAATTTCCGGATCTTTCTCAAAAAGCTGCAGAACGGGATCGATCCAGTTTTCTGTAACTTCAACATCGGAATTGAGTAGGCAATAAATTTCGGCATCGATTTTTTTCAATCCCTCGTTGTAACCTCCTGCAAAACCGAGATTTTCTTTATTAATAATGATTTTAACCGATGGGAAATTAGCTTTCAGAAATTCCACAGAATCGTCGGTAGAACCATTGTCGATAACAAATATTTCAGCACTCACCGAATGTTGAATCACGTTGGGAAGAAATTTTTCGAGCCATTTTTTCCCGTTCCAGCTCAGGATCGCGATTGCTAATTTTTCAACTGGCTTTTTGCCGACTGCTGAGTACTGGTTGTTCATTTTGTCAAACATTTTCATCCATCACCTTAATCGCACTTTGGTATTTCCATCTTCGGTGCGACCACAGGTAATTATCGGGATTTTTGTGGAGGGAATTTTCGAGCATTTTGTGAAACTTTTTCACCACCTCAAAATCGGTGAATTTGTCGCCATCCGGTTCAATCCGGAAATAATTAACTTGGTAGAAACCGCGCTTCACTTTTTTCATATCGCAGTACACGAAAGCCAAATCCATTCGTGTCGCAAGTTTGTCGTACCCGATGAAGGCGGGAGTTTTTTGGTTAAGGAAATTTAGCCCGTAACTTACATCTGCAACGTGCGGCGTTTGATCGGCAACAAACATATAGATGGAGTTTCCGTCGTTTGGATTCCTGAAAATATGGCGGATTACATCACGCGCTTCCAACGACTGGTTTCCGAAACGGTTTCGGATATTCTTTATTTTTTCTTCCCAAAAACCGTTCTGCACCTTTCTGTAAACAGGGTAGGAGTTTTCTTGCGGTACGATCGAAGCAAGTGCGGTGTACCATTCCCAGTTGAAAACGTGTCCAGCAAGCAGAATCATATTTTTTCCCTCGTCATGCGCTTCCCGGAAAACGTCTTGATTAATGTGCTGAACTCTTACCCGCAATTCCGTGTTTGAAATCGTGAACGATTTGAAGGTTTCAACAATATAATCGGCAAAGTTGATATAGAATTTTTTGGCGATTGACTTGATTTCCTGATCAGATTTTTCAGGGAATGATTTCGTGAGGTTTTCGATGACCACTTTCTTTCTGTAACCCACGACGTAGTACATCACGAAAAAAATGATATCTGAAAACAGATAGAGGATTTTTAACGGTAACCTTGAAAAAAATAATGCTATGCCAAAAAGAAAATTCATAAACTGCCCACAAATTTAATCATAATAAACTTCTGTTGGTTCAAAATTTGCTATTTTGCAGGAATTTTAATCTAATTTTAAAGTAATGAACAAGATAAAATTTTTCGCGCTCTCTTCATTACTCATCACCGGTTTCGCCTGTTCGCAGAAAACCGACGTAGTGAAAATGGGAACGCCAAAAACCGATAAATCACTTATCGTGGAAGCAGATAGCGCGGCAATAGCCGAAGCCAAGAAGAAAGCAGCCGCAGAAGAAAAGGCAAAGCTCCCGAAACCTTATAACGACAAAGAAAATGCGGAAGAGAAAATCGCAGAATTGGTAAAAAAAGCACAGACAGAAAACAAAAATATCATTTTGCAAGCCGGTGGAAACTGGTGCATCTGGTGTCTTCGTTTCAACAATTTTGTGCAGACAACCCCCGAATTAAAGGAAATTGTGGACAAGAGCTACCTGTATTACCACCTGAATTATTCGCCCGAAAATAAAAACGAAAAGGTTTTTTCTAAATACGGAAATCCCGGTGAAAAATTCGGTTATCCTGTTTTTATCGTGTTGGATAAGAATGGAAAACAAATCCACACTCAGGACAGTGCAGTTTTGGAAGAAGGGAAAGGATACAGCGTAGAAAAAGTCAAAGCTTTCTTCAACGAATGGATTCCGAAATCATAAAAAAAACGTGGGCTTTCCCACGTTTTCTATTTAGATCACTTTCTTGATCCAGCGCAATTTCTTTTCTGAATAAGGTGGATATTTAAAATACGGTTCGCCCCAATTGGCTTTCTCCAAAACTGATTTTTGGTGAGAAAATGTATCAAATCCGGTTTTGCCGTGGTAACTGCCAATTCCTGAATTTCCCACACCGCCGAAAGGAAGATGGTCATTGCTTAAATGCATCACCACGTCATTGATACAGCCACCACCGAACGAAATTTTTTCGGTAAAACTTTTTTTCTCGTCAGAATTTGTGCTGAACAAATAGGCAGCGAGTGGTTTTTCGTGTTCGGAAACGGTTTGAAGCGCCTCATTAAAATTCTTATAAGTCAAAACGGGCAGAATCGGTCCGAAAATTTCTTCCTGCATCACCGCGTCATTCCACGTCACGTTGTGCATAATCGTAGGTTCGATGTATCTTTTTTCACGGTCAAAATTTCCGCCGAAAAATACCTTTTCCCGATCGATGAACTGAACCAGTCGATCAAAGTTTCTGTCGTTGATAATCCGTGTATATTCTTGTGAATCTGGTTTGTAGCCAAATTTATTGATGTTGGATTTCAGGGAATCAATCAAAGTGTCCTTAATTCTTTCATCGACCAAAATATAATCGGGAGCGACACAGGTTTGCCCCGCGTTCAGAAATTTTCCCCAAACGATTCTTTTCGCAGCAACTTCGATGTTCGCGTTCAATGTTACAATCGCAGGACTTTTTCCGCCGAGTTCCAAAGTGACGGGAGTTAGATTTTTCGCCGCGGCTTCATATACGATTCTCCCTACTTTCGGACTGCCTGTGAAAAAAATCTTGTCGAATTTCATTTTCAGGATTTCGGTAATTTCCTCGACACCGCCTTCCGCAACGAAAATATATTCCGCAGGAAAATTTTCATTAATGATTTTCGCCATCACCTTCATTGTGTTTTCCGCGATTTCGCTGGGTTTTAGGATGCAGGTGTTTCCCGCGGAAATTGCAGCAACCATCGGTGAAAGCGAAAGTTGGTACGGATAATTCCACGCGCCGATTACCAAAGTATTTCCAAGCGGTTCCTGATAAATTTTACTAGAACCCGGAAGATTCGCAAGATTGGTAGAAACTCGTTTGGGTTTTGCTAAAGTATTGAGGTTTTTCAGGTAATAGTCAATGTCGTTGAGGACAAAAGAAATCTCGGTAGTAAAAGTGTCGAACCTCGATTTGCCGAAATCTTTATCAATTGCGTCGTATAGCAGTTCCTCATTTTTTGTGAGGACTTCCTTCAGTTTTTCAAGCTGTCTTTTTCGGAATTTTAGGTTTTTCGTTTTCTGCGAAGCGAAAAATTCTTTCTGTTGTGCGAGGATCTCTTGAAAATTCATTACTTTTATTTCTTAATTCATTACAAATTTAGACCAAAAAAATAACTTTTATTATAACATGGATTTCAAAAATAAAACAGTGCTCATCACCGGTGGATGCTCGGGAATCGGTAAGATCGTGGCAAGAAAATCTTTGGAACGGGGTTGTTCGAAACTCGTGATTTGGGACATTAACGAAGAAGGACTGATCACCACAAAAGCAGAACTTTCACGACCAGGAAACGAGATCTTCACCTTTAAAGTTGATGTTTCCCAACTTGACGAAATCCGTATCGCCGCCCAAAAAACCAGGACTGAAGCTGGAAAAGTTGATATCCTTATCAACAATGCGGGAATCATTGTCGGTAGATATTTCCACGAACATTCCCACGAGCAAATCCAGAAAAGTATGGTGATTAATGCCGATGCGTTTATGCACACCACTTTGGAATTTTTACCCGATATGATGAAGGAAAATTCGGGTGCGATCTGCAGTATCGCGTCTTCTGCCGGCTTAATTTCCAATCCCAAAATGTCGGTTTATGCGGCTTCGAAATGGGCGGTTGTCGGTTGGAGCGACTCATTGCGGCTGGAAATGGAGCAGCTCAAAAAAAATGTTTCGGTCACCACGATTATGCCGTTCTACATCAATACCGGAATGTTTGATGGGGTAAAATCCAAACTGCTTCCGATTTTGGACCCCGAGAAAACCTCGGAAAGAATCATCAAAGCCATTGAGCATAAAACAAAAATGTTGGCAATGCCGCTTCCTTATTGGTTCATTCGTCTGTCGCAGGGAATTCTACCACTTCCGGCATTCGATTGGGTCATGGAAAACGTTTTCGGAATTTACGATACGATGAAGGAATTCACGGGTCGGAAATAAAAGTGGCAAGTTTTGGATTTATCTAAATTTGACATAGAATAATTGTTGTATCGGAAATTTTCTTTACCCCTTCCCTAAAGGATGGAAATTTTCCAACAAAATAAACCTTAATTCGCCCCCTTTAGGGATTGGGGTAATCGAATTAAGGTTTGTTTCAAAATCTTAACAACTCACAAAATTCGGTTTTAATTTCCTGTTTATTTTCCTTAAATTTGTGGGTCTAAAAAGTAAAAAGAAAGAATGAATTCCTACAAAAACCCGCTTGAAGAACGCTATTCAAGTGAGGAAATGCTGTATAACTTCTCTCCAGAAAACAAATTCCGCAACTGGCGGAAACTCTGGATCGCGCTCGCTGAAATCGAGAAAGATCTGGGACTCGATATTTCTGAAGAACAGATTGCAGATCTTAAGAACAACGCTGAAAACATCGACTATATAAAAGCTGCGGAATACGAAAAAAAGTTCCGGCACGATGTGATGGCGCATGTACACGCATACGGCGACGTTGCGCCCGCTGCAAAAGGGATTATTCATTTGGGAGCGACTTCCGCATTTGTTGGAGACAATACTGACTTGATCCAAATCCGCGACGGATTGTTGCTCATCAGAAAACAATTGGTGAACGTTATCAAGAATCTGTCGGATTTCGCACTGAAATACAAAGACTTGCCTACACTTGGTTTCACCCATTATCAACCGGCGCAATTAACCACCGTCGGAAAACGCGCAACTTTATGGCTCCAATCTTTAATTCTCGATTTTGAGGAACTTGAATTTTTCCTTCAAACATTAAGATTCCGCGGTGTAAAAGGAACAACTGGAACTGCGGCGAGTTTTCTTGAATTGTTCAATGGCGATTATTCCAAAGTAAAACACCTTGATAAGGAACTTTCAAGACGTTTCGGCTTTGATAAAGTTTTCGGCGTTTCCGGACAAACCTACGACAGAAAAATTGACGCAAAAGTAGTTTCGCTTTTGTCGAATATCGCGCAGTCTGCCCATAAATTCACCAATGATTTACGGCTGTTACAGAATTTGAAGGAAATCGAGGAACCGTTTGAAAAGAACCAAATCGGTTCTTCTGCGATGGCGTATAAACGAAATCCGATGCGTTCCGAAAGAATCGGTGCATTGGCAAAATTCGTGATATCGCTTTCCACAAGTTCCGCAATGGTGGCTTCAACGCAGTGGTTTGAAAGAACTTTGGATGATTCCGCCAATAAGCGTCTCACGATTCCGCAAGCGTTTTTGGCAGTCGATGCGATTCTTCTGATCTGGAACAATATTATGAATGGAATCGTGGTGTACGAAAACCGCATCCACAAACATATCATGGAGGAACTTCCGTTTATGGCGACCGAATACATCATTATGGAAGAGGTAAAAGCGGGAGGCGACCGACAGGAAATCCACGAAACCATCCGTATCCATTCGATGGAGGCGAGCAAAAAAGTAAAAATCGAGGGAAAAGAAAACGACCTGATCGAAAGAATCATGAACGACAATTCCCTGAAAATGGACAAATCCAAAATAATGGAGGTGCTCGATCCGAAAAACTTCATCGGTTTTGCACCTATCCAAACAGAGGAATTCATCAAAAACGAAGCGCAGCCAATTTTCGATAAATATGCCGACGAAATCGGCTTGAAAGCTGATTTGAAAGTGTAGATTAATGCAGGCGGCTTCGTCTGCATTTTTTTGTTGACCACGAAGTGGTCAAATTTGAATTGCCGTTGGTGTAACCAATGGGAAAATAATTTTTCAGATAAAAAATGCGATAATTAAAGAGCTCCGCAGGAGCAACCCCTAAATATGAAACGTAGAATCTTCGTAGAAAAAAGAGGAATTTTCGACGTCGAAAGTCCAAAAATTTTTAATGAAATAAAGAATATCGTTCCCACAATTCAGAACGTCAAAATCTTTAACATTTACGACATTTTCGGACTGGATGATATTGAACTTAACAAAGTGATTTACAATACGTTTGTGGATCCGGTTACCGACATCGTACATTTTGAGAATCCAGCGAAAAATCTGAATTTCGCCACGGAATTCTTACCCGGACAATACGATCAAAGAGCAGATTCCGCTGAACAGTGTATCGCACTTTTAACCGAAAATGAGAGAGCCACCGTTCGGAGCGGAAGATTAGTTGAGCTTTTCGGAGTGAACGAAAATGATCTGGAAAAAATCAAAAACCACCTCATTAATAAAGTAGAATCTCAGGAAAAAGATCTGTCGATACTCGAAATTCCTGCCGAAGAAACCCCTGATGAAGTTGTTGTCCACGATGGTTTCAAGGATTTTTCAAAATCTGAATTGGAGGGTTTTTACCATAAACACGGTTTCGCTTTCGGGCTCGATGATTTGGAACACATTCAGAACTATTTCAAATCCGAGGACAGAAATCCAACCGAAACCGAACTCAAAGTTTTAGACACTTATTGGAGCGACCATTGCCGACATACTACTTTTGAAACGGAACTTACTGATATTCAATTCAATGGTAAGTTTAAAGAAACGCTTGAAAACATTTTCAACGATTATCTGGAAAAAAGAAAATTCCTCGGTCGTGAAGCGAAACCGGTTTCACTAATGGATTTGGCAACGGTTTGCGCGAGATATTTCCACAAGACGGGAAAACTTGAAAACCTCGTTGTTTCAGACGAAATCAATGCATGTACGATCGAAATCGAAGCAGAGTTTGATGGTAAAAAAGAACCGTGGTATCTTCTTTTCAAAAACGAAACCCACAATCACCCGACAGAAATCGAACCTTTTGGCGGTGCTTCCACTTGTTTGGGAGGTGCGATTCGTGATCCGTTGTCGGGTCGTGCATTTGTTTATCAGGCGATGCGGTTGACTGGAGCTGCGAATGTTCTGGAATCCGTTTCTGATACTTTGCCTGGAAAACTTCCGCAGCGAACCATCACAAAACAGGCGGCGAGCGGTTATTCTTCCTATGGAAACCAAATCGGTTTGGCGACGACTTTAGTAAATGAAATTTATCACGACGGCTACAAAGCTAAAAGAATGGAGGTCGGCTTCGTAGTCGGTGCTGTAAAAAAAGATTGGGTACGAAGGGAAAAACCTGCAAAAGGCGACATCGTCATTTTATTGGGAGGTGCTACAGGAAGAGACGGAGTAGGCGGCGCGACGGGAAGTTCGAAAGAACAGGACGAAACCTCGATCCACACGCTTTCTACGGAAGTGCAGAAAGGAAATGCGGTGGAAGAAAGAAAAATCCAGCGACTGTTTAGAAATCCTGAAGTCACCACATTGATCAAGAAATCCAACGATTTCGGAGCGGGTGGGGTTTCTGTCGCGATTAGCGAAATCGCTGATTCTCTGGAAATTAACCTCGATATCCTTCCATTAAAATATGAAGGATTGAACGGAACCGAACTTGCCATTTCGGAATCTCAGGAAAGGATGGCGGTCGTGATTGAGCAAAAGGACAAAGACAAATTCATCAGATTCTGCGAGAACGAAAACATCAAAGCCGTAGAAGTTGCTAAGGTAACCGATTCGGGAAGGATGCAGATGTTTTGGAGAGGAAGCAAAATCGTGGACTTAAGCAGAGATTTTCTCGACACCAATGGTTGTGCGAAAAAACAGCATGCTTCGGTTTCACACTTGCAAGATGTTGATAATCAAAGTTTAAGCTTTAATAGGGATAATTTCCTACAGCAGCTTTCAAAGAAAAATGTGGCTTCACAAAAAGGTCTTGTCGAAATGTTTGATGCTTCGGTCGGCGGAACCACTGTTGCAATGCCTTTTGGCGGGAAATACCAATTGACGGAAACTGAGGGAAGTGTCCAGACTTTACCGATTTTAAATGCAAAAGATATCGAAACCGTTTCTTTGGCAAGTTGGGGATTCGATGCTGAAATTTCTTCCCAAAACTCGATGATCGGTGCTGCGAACGCCGTGGTAGAAAGCGTTGCAAAAGTTGTCGCGATGGGCGGTAATTACAAAAATATCCGTTTAAGCTTCCAGGAGTATTTTGAAAAAATGGGCAATAACCCGGAAAAATGGGGGAAACCTTTGGCGTCGCTTCTCGGTGCTTATGATGCGCAGATGAATTTCGAACTCGCCGCAATCGGGGGGAAAGATTCGATGAGCGGGACTTATCAGAATTTGAACGTTCCGCCAACGTTGATTTCTTTTGCGTGTGCAAATGGTGAAAAGAAGAATATCATTTCACCAGAACTGAAAAAAGAAGGAAACAAACTTTATCTTTTCAACCACATTCCGCAGGAAAACGGTTTGCCTGATTACGAAAAACTGAAGACGGTTTTCGATTTTGTTCACGAAAATATCAAGTCGGGAAAAATAGTTTCGGTGAAGACAATCAGGGAAGGTGGAGTTGCAGTGGCGTTGGCGAAAATGAGTTTCGGGAACCAACTCGGTGCAGAAATTTCAGTGGATGAACAATTGCTTTTAACCAAAAATATCGGAAGTTTCATTATTGAAAGCGATGGTGAATTAGAAAATAATTTGCTTCAATTAATAGGAGAGATAAACAGTAGTAAAACATTAAAAATAAATAATTTAGAGTTTTTTATAAAAAATTTACTTGAAGTATGGAACGGAACTTTCGAGGAGCTTTTCCCTACCAAAGAATCGGACAAAATCGTGGTGGAAATCGACCACAAATTAAACTCTACAAATCCTCGATCGATTCAAATTCTGAAACACGGAATTGCGAAACCCAAAGTGTTCGTTCCTGTTTTTCCTGGTACGAATTGCGAATACGAAACCCAAAATGCATTCAGAAAAGAAGGCGCCGAAGTTTCAAGTTTACCATTAATAAATCTTAACCATCAACTTTTAAATGAAAGTTTGGACGCGTGGATTTCTGAGATCGAGCAGTCGCAGATTTTGGTATTCTCGGGTGGATTTTCTGCAGGTGACGAACCCGACGGTTCAGCGAAATTCATTGTGAATGTCCTTAAAAATGAGAAGATGAAAAATGCCGTTCACCGACTTTTGGAAAGGGACGGGATGATTCTCGGAATCTGCAACGGATTTCAGGCACTCGTGAAATCGGGACTTTTACCTTATGGAGAAATCCGCGATTTGGATGAAAATTCTCCCACTCTGGCGCACAACGCAATCGGTCGACATATCTCGCAAATGGTGAATGTGAAGGTCGTGAATGACGATTCGCCGTGGTTGAAGGGAATGAAAGACCAGGTGTTTACGATCCCGATTTCTCACGGAGAAGGAAGATTCATGGCTTCGGAAAATCTGATCAAGGAGCTGTACGAAAACGGACAAATTGCGACGCAGTACATTGATTTTGAGGGAAATATTGCACACGGAATGCCGTTTAATCCCAACAATTCGCTGTTTGGTATTGAAGGAGTGACTTCACTTTCAGGAAAAATATTCGGGAGAATGGGGCATCCTGAAAGGTTTGCGGAAGGTTTGCTGAAAAATATTCCAACCGCGAATTACCACAATATCTTTAAGAATGGCGTTGAATATTTCAGGTAGGGACAAATCGCGATTTGTTCATCAAAAAATAATATAAGTCAATTCGCTAATATTTAGTAATTATAAGTTTTTTCGCTTATATTTGGTTGTTATAAGTTATTTTACTTATATTTGTGGATTATAAGCAAAAGTGCTTATGAAATGATTATGAAAGCTGTAATTACTGGCGACATCGTAAATTCACAGGAAGCAGATTCCGAAAATTGGCTGCCCAAACTAAAGCAGCTTCTTGAAAAATGGGGAAAAACGCCAACTGATTGGGAAATTTACAGAGGCGATGAATTTCAACTCAAATGTGATATTGAGGAAGTTTTCTGGACGGCTTTAACCATCAAGTCATTAGTGAAACAATTTGAAAATCTGGACGTTAGAATTGCGATAGGTATCGGTGAAGAACAATATTCCTCCGAAAAAATCACAGAATCTAACGGAACGGCGTATGTGCATTCAGGAAGGTTGCTCAACGAGATTAAGAACGAGGGGAAAACTTTTGCCATTAGAACTCCAGACGAAACAATTAACGCTGATTTAGGTATTCTGTTCAAGTGGTGTTCGCTGGATTTTGATTCCTGGACGATCGCTGTTTCAGAAATCGTACATTTGTTGATGCTGGACAAAAATCTGACTCAAGATGACTTGGCAAAAAAATTGGGTATCTCTCAGTCGTCTGTAAGTCAAAGAATTAAACGGGCAAATCTGGACCTAATTCTGGAAACCGACCAGTATTTCCGCAAAAAAATAGCTGAATTGAAATGATTTTCACTCCACTCATATTGGCACATTTGCTTGGCGACTTCCTACTGCAGCCAACTTCCTGGGTCGCCGATAAGGAGCGGAAAAAAGAGCGCAGCATCTATCTTTACTTCCACATTCTGATCCACATCGTTTTGGTGCTGATTCTTCTGTGGGACCTACAGCTTTGTTGGATTGCCGCAATCATCGGAGTTACTCATTTTTTCATCGATTTGGCGAAACTGCGATTGCAAACCCCGAAAAACAAAAGAACTTGGTTTTTTGCTGACCAGCTGCTTCATATATTGGTAATCGTCTTATTATCAGTATTTTATTATCCCTACTTCAAGTGGGAAGATTTCTTCAACCACGAAAATCTGAAACTGATTTCGGCAGTCGTTTTCCTCACCGTTCCGAGTTCGATCATCATCAAAACCTTAATTTCCATTTGGACTCCGGTCACTGTTGACCACAGCAAAGTGCGGACGGAATCACTCGTCAATGCCGGAAAATACATCGGGATTCTCGAGCGGCTTTTGGTTTTCGTGTTCATCATCGTCAATCATTGGGAAGGAGTGGGATTTATGATCGCCGCAAAATCGGTGTTCAGGTTCAGTGATTTGGCGGAAGCAAAACAGCGCAAACTCACCGAATACGTACTGATCGGAACATTGCTGAGTTTCGGAATTGCAGTACTGACGGGGATTTTAATTAAGATTTAGAATGTTAAGATTTGATACCTATGAAATAAATCGAAATTTGCTCCCTTTAGGGACGGGGTAATCAAATTTAGGTTTATTGAAAAAATCTAAACAGGTTTTTAAATATAAAAGAAAGAAATAATTCAAGTAAAAGTAAAATGACTAAAGGTAAAATGCTTTACGAAGGGAAAGCAAAACAGGTTTTCGAAACCGATCATCCGAATGAAGTCATCGTTCGTTTCAAAGACGATGCAACCGCCTTCAACGCTCAGAAAAAAGGAAGCGTGGATTTGAAAGGGGAGATGAACAACGCCATCACGACCTTGATTTTCGAATACCTGAATGAGAAAGGAATTCCCACCCACTTCATCAAAAAGCTGGATGAAAGAGAGCAGCTCGTGAAAAAAGTGAAAATAATTCCTTTGGAAATGGTGGTTCGCAACTATTCCGCAGGAAGTATGGCGCAAAGGTTGGGTGTGGAAGAAGGCGTCAAATCGCCTGTCACGATTTTCGACATCTGCTATAAAAAAGACGAGTTGGGAGATCCGCTTATCAACGACCACCACGCAGTTTTTCTGGGTGCGGCAACGTATGAGGAACTCGACGAGATGTATGAGTTGACTGCAGACATTAACGAAATCCTTATCGACCTTTTCGACAAAATGAATATTATTTTGGTCGACTTTAAAATCGAACTCGGCAAAACTGCTGACGGAAAAATTGTTTTGGCAGATGAAATCTCTCCCGACACTTGCCGACTTTGGGATAAAGACACGATGAAGAAACTCGACAAAGACCGGTTCCGCCGCGATTTAGGCGAAGTGACCGAGGCGTACGTCGAAATTTATGAGCGACTGAAAAAAGTTTTGAACAAATAATTTTTGCAGCAGTAAAAATGAAAGATTTACAACAAAAGAAAGAAAATTATTTAAACCGTTTCAAAACCGAAATCTACGGCAGAAATCTTATGAAGACCGATGAACCGCTGGATTCGCCGACTGAAGAATGTGGGATTTTCGGACTTTATTCCGAGAACGACCTGGATACTTTTTCGCTGTCGCAGTTTGGGCTTTTCGCATTGCAGCACCGCGGTCAGGAAGCGTGCGGAATTTCGGTGATGAACAAGGGGCGGATTTTCAATATCAAAGATGAGGGACTGGTTCTGGACGTTTATAAAGACATTCGCGAACCCGAAACTTTCATGGGAAATTCTGCGATCGGACACACGAGATACACGACTGCAGGCGACAAGAAAAAATACAATTTCCAGCCGTTCTTTGCCAAGAATGAATACGACCAGATTATCCTTTCCATCGCACATAACGGGAATTTGACCAACGCCAGAAAACTCAAAGCCGAACTCGAGGAGGAAGGAGTGGTTTTCAAGGCAACTTCCGATTCGGAGGTGATTCTTCGACTGATCCAGAAGAATCTTGATTTAGGTTTAAGAGGTGCAATCAAAGCGACGATGGATAAGATCGAAGGCGCTTATTCGGTTGTGGGAATGACGCGAAACAAGTTTTTTGCATTCCGCGATTTCCACGGGATCCGTCCTTTGGTTTTGGGCGCGATCGACGAGAAAACCTTTGTTGCTGCTTCCGAATCTGTCGCGTTAGACGCGGTTGGAGCGCAATATATGCGCGACATTCTTCCTGGAGAAATTGTCTTTACCAGTGAAAACGAGCCAGGTTTGCAAAGCTTTTTAGTCAAAGAAGATTGTGAGCGCAGGATCTGTGCTTTTGAATATATTTATTTTGCGAGACCTGACTCTACTTTGGAGGGAATCAATGTGCACGAAGTCCGCGAGAAATCTGGGGAGAAAATTTGGGAACAGGCACCAGTTGAAGCCGATATCGTAATCGGCGTTCCCGATTCTGGAGTTCCGGCGGCGATTGGTTTTTCTAAGGCATCGGGAATTCCGTTCCGTCCGGTTTTGATCAAAAATCGTTATGTTGGGCGAAGTTTCATTATTCCTACTCAGGATATGCGCGAAAGAATCGTGAACCTTAAACTGAACCCGATCGTTTCTGAAATCAAAGGGAAAAGGGTAGTGATCATCGACGATTCCATTGTTCGCGGAACGACCTCGAAACGTTTGGTGAAAATTCTGAAAGATGCGGGTGTGAAGGAAATCCACTTCCGAAGTGTTTCCCCGCCGATCATCGCGCCGTGTTATCTTGGAATTGACACGCCTTCGAAAGACGACCTGATTTCAGCAAATATGAGCAAAGAGGAACTGAGAAAATATCTCGGCGTCGATTCTTTGGAATTCCTGAGTATGGAAAATCTGATCGAGATCCTGGGAAGTGACAACCACTGTTTTGGTTGCTTTACCGAGAAATATCCCGTTCCGAAAGGGGATGATGAAAGTTTGTTTAATTAAGAAAATTCACTAAAGGAATATAAAAAAGAAAAAGGTTGGGAGCAATTTCCCAACCTTCTCTATTAAGTGAAATTAAATGATGTTTCTTAATTAGAATTTGTAATTCAAACCAACTTGGAAAACGTTGTTCTTCACTGCGTCACCGTTGTTGTTTTTAACAATATCTGTAAATCCAGCAACATATCTTGCGTTAACTCCGATATTCGGCGTGAAATAGTAACCTGCACCTAATCCTACTCCAAAGTTGAATCCGTTCAAATTGTCTTTGATGTCGTCTGATCCAGAAGAAGAAGATGTTGTGGTCGATGTACCTGTTGTAGTAGTAGTTGTAACTTCACCTTTTGTTTTTCCGCTTAGGAGAAGACCGAATTCTGGACCTGCTTCAAGGTAGAAAGATGGAGTAGCATTGTACTGGAACATTACTGGTAAAGCCAAATAATCTAGAATGGTTGAACCCGTAGTTTTTCTTGTAATTGTAGTTCCTCCACTAGTTGCTGTAGAGGTATTGGTAGCTTTGTTACCGTATTGCGAATAAATCAATTCCGGCTGAATGCTAAAGTTTTCCGCGATTGGAGCGTTCATAAAAACCCCTGCGTTAAACCCAACCTTTGCTTTTGCATCATCCATGGAAGAAGTTTTTGACAAAGAGGAAACATTCATACCTGCTTTTAATCCAAACTGTTGTGCAAATGTCAATGAACTCATTGCGATCGCTGCACCTAAAAATAACTTTTTCATAATTTTAAATTTTCGATGTTTTTTTTGCTTTTTTGATAATCGTAACTTTTTGATGGAAGTGAAAATTTACTTTCAATCTAAAAGTCCGGTTATCATTGCAATTTTAAATTTTGTTTTACGGGTTGAGTAAGACAAACGGTGTGCCAAAACAGAAAATTATGGAAGGTTTTTGAAGTTAAGTTTAACTGTATAATTTAGTAAATTATTGATTTTCAATCAGTTTTGATGTGTATAAGAAAAGGTGTTTAATATTGTTGTTTTTAATTCCAAAAAACACATAAAGTAACTTTTATCCTTAATTTTGATAAAAATGTAATGCGGTAATTACATGTTCAGTGGAAACGGAATGGTCGAAATTGCAACTTCCGATATTGGTAAGCAACGAAAACTTGATTGTTCCGTGCGAATTTTTCTTGTCATTTTTCATTAAAGACAAAAGTTCTTCCGTTTTCAATTGTTGAATATCTTGTTGGGGAAAAAACTTCAGGATGTTGGTAATGACTTGATTTGCTGTGTTTTCAGAAATAAGGTTTTCCAAAAAAGAAAGTCGGGTTTCGCAGATTATTCCCATCGCAACCGCTTCACCGTGGAGAATCGGGGTTCCTTTTTGCAGAAAGCTGCTTTCAAAAGCGTGACCGATTGTGTGTCCGAAATTCAGGGTTTTGCGGATATTCTGTTCCTTGAAATCTTTTTCCACCACATTTTGCTTTATTTTCATTGATGCTTCAATAAAGGGTGCGATGTTTTCGGGAGTCAATTCTTTGATAAAAATTAAATCGTTCCAGTGTTTTTCGTCGGTGATCAGTCCGTGTTTGAGCATTTCGGCGAAACCGCTTCTGAGTTCTTCGAAAGGTAATGTTTTCAGGAAATCAGGAAAACAGAAAACCATTTCTGCTTCTGCAAAAGTCCCTACAATATTTTTCAGAAACTGATGGTCAATTCCCGTTTTTCCGCCGATGGATGCGTCAACCATTCCTAAAAGTGTGGTGGGAATATTGATAAATTTGATTCCCCTTTTATAGGTAGAACCGACAAATCCGCCCAAATCGGTGATGACGCCGCCTCCAAGATTGATGAGCAGGGATTTTCTGTCGGCTTCAAATTCAGAAAGAATTTCCCAAAGCTGAACCGCGGTGTCGATGGTTTTCAGTTCTTCGCCCGGTTCGATTTCGATGATTTCAAATGGGATTTCGGTTTCCAGATTTCCCAAAACTGTCGGCAAGCAGTATTCGTGCGTGTTTTCATCAACCAGGATCAGTAGTTTTGACGGCTTTAATTCATCCAAAAAAACATTGAGCTGCGAAAAGTCCTGGTCCAAAAATGAAATCATCTGCTGAAATTTCTCACAAAATTAAACTTTAATTTAGTTTTTTCAAGTCACCGAGTATTATTAAATTTGTTGGATTATAAACTTTCCAAATAATGTCTGTTTTCAACGATACTCAAATTGCTTTTCAGGACAAATCGACCAATCAGCTCCGAAAAGCGTACTGGATGTTCAAAGCCATCGAAAATCCCACTGTCACCAATTTAGGAATCAACGCCCTTAATTTTACCATTAAGAATAACTTTCCGTTTGTGGAGGGAATTGTGAGGCAAACCTTGTTTGAACAGTTCGCCGGCGGCGAAACCCGCGAAAAAAGTATGGAGGTGGTGAAGAAACTTTTCAAACACCACATCGGAAGTATCTTTGATTACGCTATCGAAGGAAAAGAAGACGAAGCCACTTTCGACCATACCTGCGAAGAAATTAAGCAGAACATTAAGTTTGCCGAAGGAAATCCAGCGATTCCTTTTGTGGTTTTCAAACCGACCGGTTTCGGAAGATTGGACCTCTACTCCGAAGTTCAGAGCGGAAAAGAACTCACGACCAGCGAAAAAGCGGAGTGGGAGAAAATCAAAAACCGCTATGAGGAAGTCTGCAAACTCGCCTACGAAAAGAATGTCGTTTTAATGATCGATGCTGAAGAAACCTGTATGCAGGATGTTGTAGATGACGTGGTAAATTCGATGATGGAAAAATACAACCGAGAGAAAGCAATCGTTTGGAACACCCTGCAAATGTACAGAACAGGCAGAATCGAAAACCTGAATGAAGATCTGAAACGCGCGAAAGAAAAAGGATACTTCCTGGGTTACAAATTTGTGAGAGGTGCGTATATGGAAAAAGAAAGAGAGCGTGCCGCCGCGATGAATTATCCCGATCCGATACAGCCGACAAAAGCCGCAACCGACGATAATTACAACGCCGCAATCGATTTTGTTTTGGATAATCTCGACAGAGTTTCGGGCTACTTCGGAACGCACAACGAGAAATCGACGGAACTGGTGATGAATAAAATGAAGCAGAAAGGTTTGGCGAACGACCACCCGCAAGTTTATTTCGGGCAACTGTACGGAATGAGCGACAATATCACGTATTTTCTGGGAGAGAAAAAGTACAACGCCTCCAAATATCTTCCGTACGGACCTGTGAAAGATGTGGTTCCGTATCTCACGAGAAGAGCTCAGGAAAATACTTCAGTTGCTGGACAAACCGGCCGCGAACTGGGCTTGATCGAAAAAGAACTGAAGAGGAGAAAGGAGTGATAATTTGATAATTTGATAATTTGATAATTTGAAAATTTCTTTGCCGGTACAAGCAAAGGTAATTTGATAATGTGATAATTTCTAAATTTGAAAGTGTATTGGAGAGTGGAATTCCACTATTGAAATTATTGAATAATTTTTAGCAACTTCAACCATTATCGGACAATTTCAAACCATTGCACCAATCTGCACCAACTGCAACTATTTGCACCCCAAACTTAACCAGTTTTGAACTTTGCACAGATCATTCTTCCGCTCAACCTCAAAGGAACTTTCACCTACAAAGTTCCTGTTGATTTTTTGGAAAAGATCGAAATTGGGATGCGTGTGCTGGTTCCGTTTCGCGGCAAGAAAATCTATACGGGAATTGTGTGCGAAATTCACGACACAGAACCCGAAAGTTTTGTTCCGAAGGAAATCATCAGCATTTTAGACGATGCCCCGATTTTGCCGAACGAGCAGATCCGCTTCTGGAACTGGCTTTCCGAGTATTACCTCTGCAATTTGGGCGAAATTTACCGTTTCGCTTTTCCTTCTTCATTAAAACTTGAAAGCGAAACTTATTTGAAATTAAAGACAAATGTCACGATCGATTTCGAGAATTTGGATGTGAACGAAATGTATCTGATTCAGGCGCTGGAAGTTCGACAAACCATTAATTTGACGGAGATTGAGGCCTTCATTCCCAAAAAGGAAATTATGAAGACCATTTCTTCGCTGATTGATTTGCAGTACATCGAAATCGACGAAAAAATTGCAGAGAAATATAAGCAGAAAGAAGTTGCATTTGTAAAAATTAATGAAGAAGCCCTGAAAAACAGGGCCCTTCCTGAAATTCTTCTCGAGCTGAAACGTTCGCCGAAACAGCAGGAGCTGTTCCTATTAATCCTCGAAAAACAAACCGAGAATCCCGAAAAACCCATCAGGAAATCTGAACTTTTTGATGAAGGAAATTTTTCGCATGCACAGTTAAAATCTTTAGTTGAAAAAAATCTGGTGCATGAATTTCTGATCCAAAAAGACCGTCTGGAAAGTTTTGAGGGTGAAATTGAAGAAATCGAAAAACTGACCGATGCACAGTTGAAAGCGAAAAACGAAATCGACGATGCCTTTTCGGAAGGGAAAAATGTCTTGCTTCACGGCGTGACTTCTTCTGGGAAAACGCACATTTACCTTGAAAAAATCGAAGAAACTGTTACTGAAGGAAAGAATGTGCTTTTTCTGTTGCCCGAAATTTCATTAACCAAACAGATTGTTCAGCGGTTGGAAAAAAAATACGGGAAGCAACTCGGCTTTTATCACCAGAAACTGACCGATTTCGAAAGGGTGGAAGTATGGCGAAAAGTTCGAAACAACGAACTGAAAATCCTTATCGGGACGAGGAACGCGCTGTTTCTTCCTTTTCAAAATTTGGGTTTGATCGTTGTTGATGAGGAACACGACTCGATGTACCGACCGCGCGAAGTTTCCCCTTATTTCAATGCAAAAGATGCGGCGCAGGTTTTAGCCCAGATTTACGGAGCCAACGTGATTTTGGGTTCTGCAACACCTTCGGTGGAATCCTATTATTTTGCCAAAAAGGAAAAGTTGAAATATGTTTTTCTCGGTGAACGATTTGGGAATGTGAAATTGCCTGAATATGAATTGGTTAACTTTAAAGAATCTCAGGATTCCAAAAATATTGTCGGGAATTTTTCAACGCAACTGATTGAGGAAATCCGAAAAGAACTTGACCGAAAAAAGCAGACGATGATCCTCCACAACCGCCGTGGTTACGCAAATGTCGTGGAATGTGAAAGTTGCGGCTACGTCAATTATTGCTCCAACTGCGATGTGGTGATGACTTACCATAAATTTTCAAACGAGTTGAAATGCCATTACTGCGGACAAAAAGCGGCGAAACCAAAGATCTGTCCGAAATGCCATTCCGAAAAACTGAATACTCGCGGAGTTGGAGTGGAGCAGATTCACGAGGAAATTTCTAAGATTTTTCCTGATGCTGAAGTCGATCGAATGGATGTAGATTCGATGCGCAGAAAATTTGCTTACGAAAAACTTTACGAAAAACTGGAAGAAGGCGAAACCGATATTTTGGTTGGAACACAGATGATTTCGAAAGGTCTTGATTTCGACAATATCGAATTGGTCGCGATTCCGAAAGCCGATTCACTGCTGTATGTGCAGGATTTCCGCGCGGAGGAAAGAGCATACCAACTGATCACACAAGTTTCCGGAAGAGCAGGAAGAATTTCCGGCGAAGGAAAAGTTCTGATCCAAACCTATAATCCTTATCATCCTGTTTTTGAGAGGATTAAGGAGCATGATTCCAGCAAAATCTATGAACATTTTTTGGAAGAACGGAAGAAATTTCTTTACCCGCCGTTTGTAAAATTAATTCTGATCGAACTCAAGCACAGAAGGGAAGATAAAGTAAACCGTGCTTCACAGTTCATGGGTTCGGTTCTGAGAAAATATTTGCCCGAAGAATGTATTTTAGGTCCAGAAAAATCACCGATCGGGAAGCTGAATCTGCTATATCAATATCAGGTTTTGCTCAAACTTCCGAGGGGAAAAAAGTATGCGGAATTTAAAAAATTGCTGATTAAGAGTTTGGAGGAATTCAATGAAATTACCGGTTATCAGTCAGTGAAAAAGTCCCTTTTCGTTGATTTTTAACAAACTTTAACAAATTTTACCTCGATTTATCACTGTTAACTCCTTGACTTTCAACAATAATTTTTACATTTGAACGTTGAAAAGGAGTCTTGCAATCGTCTTTTCGGCAATTTAACATAGGAGTTTACCGATAATCAAATAAATAAAATTAAATGATTAGCATCAAAAATATCTTAGCTTCCTCAGCAATCGCCATTTCATCGGCAATCTTTGCTCAGGGAACTTTCACTTCAAATAATTTCCCCCAATCATACGAAACTTCTTCATCTTCATCTTCATCCAGCGTTTCATCTGAAAAACTGATGAGTGCCAAAGAATTGGTTGACATCAAAATCAACTCGATGATGAATGATCCTGTACTGCGAAACGCAAACTGGGGTTTTGTAATCTACGATCCTAAGACAAAGAAAATCGTTAGTTCCTATAACGAAAACGCTTCTTTGATTCCAGCATCTACCACAAAACTTTTGACTACCGATACAGCAATGAAGCTTTTAGGAGAAAAATTCCGTTGGATTACACAATTGGAATACTCCGGAAACATCGATGAAAACGGAACCCTGAACGGAAACCTCTATATCGTTGGAAGCGGCGACCCATCATTGGGAAGCAGCAAAGCGGGGGCAAGTTCTTACTCTGCTATTATTTCTGACTTTATTGCAGAAATCAGAAATAAGGGAATTAAAAGAGTAAATGGAGACATCGTTTTGCAGACCGCGGTTTTCAAGGTTAACAAAATGGAGAAACTCCCTGCAAACATCGTGTGGCTCGATAACGGAAGCTATTACCTTCCTGTTGGAACGACTTACGAAATCAACCCTCAGAACGAGAAACTGATTGCAAAACAATCCAACCCTTTTGTTGAAAACAAAAATTTCTACTACGTTTCGCCATACATCAACCAAATGGTTTATGCCGATAAGTTTGAAGGAGGTTATCTTACCACGAAATTGCCGGAAGTTCCCGCTTACCTCGCCAATAATTTAAGAGCAAATATGGTTAAACGCGGAATCGGAGTTTCGGGGAAAGTGGTTTCAAAACTCACCGACCTTAATCCTGAGAAACGAGAAACAATCACTTCTTACTCATCGCCAACTTTGGCAGATATTGTTTACTATACCAATCAGCACAGCGACAATGCGCTTGCTGAAGCGACTTTGAGAATGGTTGGCTTCCAAAAAGACGGTGACCAAACTTTGGAGTCGGGTAGAAATGTGGTGTTACAGCATTTGACCGCTGAAGGTTTCGATACCAAAGGACTGAATTATATGGACGGAAGCGGATTGTCGCGAAACAATTTGGTGACGCCGATTTCCCAAGTGAAATTCCTGACGAATCTGATGAACGAGAAATACTACAAAAGTTATTTCGAGTCTTTGCCAATCGCGGGACAGACAGGAACTTTGAAGAAGTCATTCTACGGAAGCGGAAACGGGCAGATTTTTGCCAAAACAGGAACATTAAACAAAGTGAAAACTTTGGCTGGATATATGAAAACCTATTCAGGAAAAACGTTGGTGTTCTCATTGTTGATCAATAATTACGGAGGTTCGGTGGATCAGGTGAAAAACAGGATGGAACAAATTCTGGAACCCGCATTGAATCTTTAATTTTAGTAAAATACAAGTTGGCCTTTCAATTTTATTGAAAGGTTTTTTTTATCTTTAGCCACAAAAATCATTATTAATATGAAAAAACTTTATATCATCGCATTTGCAGTTTTGTTTGCCAACCTTTTTTCCCAGAAGCACGAAGAAGCCGAGATGAAAAGCTTGATCAAGCAGGAACTGAACAGGTATTCTAAAATGATTGACTTCAACGTGAATCCGAATACCCTAAATTATGACCTAAAATATCAAAGGTTAGAACTGGACCTTGATCCTGCACAACATTTCGTGAGCGGAACTGTCACGAACCACTTTGTTCCCAATCAGGGAATATCGAGCATTTATTTCGATCTTTCGAACATGCTGGTTGTTTCTGAAGTAAAATACCGCGGCAATAATCTGAACTTTATCCAACTCAGCTCCAAAGAAGTGAAGATTGATTTCCCATCGACTTTACCGGCAGCAACTTTGGATTCCCTTTCCATCAAATATTCCGGAGCTCCAGATACAGGCGGAAGTGCTGGTGATGCTTTTACGATTTCCACACAGGGAGGAGTTCCCGCGCTTTACACGCTTTCCGAACCTTACGGCGCTCAGGAATGGTTCCCAACAAAGCAGAGTTTGAACGACAAGATTGAGAAAGTAGCACTGAAAATTACCACGCCGTCTCAGTATAATGTCGCTTCCAACGGGAAACTTATTTCGGAGACGATCTTGCCCAACAACAAAAAACTCACCTACTGGCAAACCAATTATCCGATTCCCGCCTATTTGATTGCTTTGGGAATTACCAATTATACCAAGTTGAATGACACGATGGGAAATCCGCCGTTTCCGTTTGTGAACTATGTGTATCCTTCTACCGCCAATAATTCAACTTCAATGTCAAATATCAACTGGACCAAGGAGATTATGAACATCTTTGAAAACTATTTTGGTCCATATCCTTATCGTTCGGAAAAATACGGTCACATGGAATTCGGATGGGGAGGCGGAATGGAGCATTCCACCATGTCTTCGATGGGAACTTGGGGAAGATCGATCATCGCACACGAACTGGCTCACCAATGGTTTGGCGACAAAGTTACTTGTGGCACATGGAACGACATCTGGATTAATGAAGGTTTCGCAACGTACGGACAGCATTTGGCAAACGAGAAATCACTGATGACCAATGCTCAGTTTAGGTCTTATTTGGCAAGCGAAATGGATTACATCACCAGTTCACCAAGTGGAAGCGTTTATGTGTCCGATGCCAATCTTTCTAACATCAACGCGATTTTCAGTGGAAGGTTAAGCTATTCTAAAGGTGGCTACATCCTTCGAATGATTAAGTGGATTTTGGGCGACGACGTTTTTTATCAGGCGCTGAAGGATTATCACGCCCGTCCCAATTTGGCTTATAATTACGCGGTAACTGCAGATTTCAAAAACTCATTGCTGCAATCGACCGGAAAGGATTTCACGGAATTCTTCAACGACTGGATTTACGGACAGGGTTATCCAACCTATCAAATCCGGTGGAACCAAACTGCTGATCAGAATTTGGTTATCAAGGCATCTCAAACTCAAAGTCACTCTTCGGTAAGTTTCTTTGAACTTCCGCTTCCGATCAAGGTGAACGGTACAGGAGGGCAGGTTGCGTATCTTGCTTTGGACCATACCTCGAACAACCAGATTTTCGTGAACCAGATCAGTTTCCCGATTGCGAGTATTCAGTTTAATTATGAATACCAGATTATTCAGAGAAATTCTTCTTTGCAAAAGGACACGACGCTTTTAGGTGTTGAGAATATCAACAAAAATGCGGTAAAAATATATCCAAATCCTGTAAAAAATGAACTTTCGGTTTCAGGAATTAAAGGGATTCAGCCATTTGAAATTTACTCAATTGACGGTAAGCTGGTGAAATCAGGAAGCTACAGTTCGGAAAGAAAAATAGATTTAGGAAATCTTGCCAAAGGAACTTATCTTTTGAAAATAGGTGATTCCAAAATGAAGTTTATTAAGGAATAACGAAAGCTGCAAAATGACACAAAGAACACGGAAGTTCCACTGAGTTCACAAAGAGGTGAGTACAACAAATCTTTGTTTCTCCTTTTATGGTTACAAACACCATACAAAAGCACTCGGAAATGAGTGCTTTTTTCGTAAATTAGCCATCACTTAAATTTCAAAATCATGATTTCTAAAAACTATCTGGAAACCCTTCAGAACGAACTACAAAATATCAAGAACGACGGACTTTTTAAAACCGAAAGAATCATTACTTCCCAACAGTCGGCTGAAATTGAAGCCAATGGAAAGAAGCTTCTGAACTTCTGCGCCAACAATTATCTGGGACTTTCAAACAATCCCGAAGTGATGAAGGCATCGCAGGATATGATCGAAAGCCACGGTTACGGAATGTCGTCGGTTCGTTTTATCTGCGGAACTCAGGATATCCATAAAAAGCTTGAAGAAAAGATCTCGAAGTTTTTAGGAATGGAGGACACGATTCTTTATGCAGCATGTTTCGATGCAAACGGCGGGGTTTTCGAACCATTGTTTTCAGAAGCTGACGCCATTATTTCTGATGAGCTGAACCACGCCTCAATTATTGATGGAGTACGGCTTTGCAAAGCAGCGAGATACCGCTACAAAAACAATGATATGGCGGATCTGGAAGAACAGTTGAAAGCAGCTTCCGAAAAAAATCACCGTTTCAAAATCATCGTTACCGACGGAGTTTTCTCGATGGACGGAATTGTTGCCAACTTGAAAGGAGTATGCGATTTGGCCGAGAAATACGATTGTTTGGTAATGGTCGATGATTCCCACGCAACGGGATTCATCGGAAAAACGGGTCGCGGAACTCACGAAGCCAACGAAGTGATGGGAAGGGTAGATATCATTACCTCGACTTTAGGGAAAGCTTTGGGCGGTGCTTTAGGTGGATTTACTTCTGGAAAAAAAGAAATCATCGATATGCTCAGACAGCGTTCGAGACCCTATTTGTTTTCGAATTCTTTAGCTCCAGGAATTGTGGGTGCGGCGATGAAAGTGCTCGACATGATATCTGATGATACCGCACTTCGTGACAAAGTCATGGAAAACGCGGAATATTTCAGAACCCAGATGAAATCGAAAGGTTTCGACATTCCCGACGGTGATGCCGCGATCGTTCCTGTGATGCTTTACGACGCACCATTATCCCAAAAAATGGCAGAAAAACTGATGGACGAAGGAATTTACGTGATCGGATTTTTCTATCCTGTAGTTCCTAAAGGAAAGGCGAGAATCCGCGTTCAGCTTTCCGCCGCTCACACCCGAGAACAGCTCGACAAAGCAATTGCAGCATTTGAAAAAGTGGGTAAGGAATTGGGAGTGATTTCGTGAAAAGAGCCAAGTAAAAAGAGCCAAGTATAAGAAGGCAGTTTCAAACTTGAAACCTGAAACTTGGAACCTGAAACTTAAAACGTCAAACCTCAAACTTTCTTAATGTTCTCCAAACAGGAAGCCCAACTTTTAAAAACTGAGTTTTGGACTGCCTTCGGAAAGAGTTTTCCGAGGAAGTGGATTTTGTATGATACCAAGATCAAGGATTTTTCTTTCAAATTTTCTGCGGACAACAAAAAAGCGGAAGTTTCCATCGACATTGAGATGAAGGACGAAATCTACCGAAACGCGTATTACGAGAAAATCTGGTCGCTCGAAGAAATGCTGAAGGAGGAAATCGGCGACTTCCACAAAGAAGAACATTACCCGCTTGAAAACGGAAAAGTAATCTCAAGAATTTGGGTGACCAAAGAAAACGTCTCCCTCTACAACAAAAATACATGGCAGGAAATCTTCGAATTCTTTGTCGAAAAAATGGACGGCTTCGAAAGGTTTTTCTGGGAGTACGAGGATTTTATTAAAGACGTGTGAAAGTCAATGCTCCAAACCACCCCGTCTTCAACGAAGTTGAAGACACCCCTCCAATGGAGGGGAATTTCAGCCGCCGAATCTCCGTTTTCTCAACCAAAAGAAAAGACCTCCTAAAATTCCGATAATACCCAATGGTAAAAGTAAATTGAACCATTGCCAGTTGGTTTTCTCCTCGTCGATTCTTTGTCGGTCGAGAAGTCGTGCCTCGATATTTCGGTTTCTCAATTCCATCAAGTTAGAATCGTCGAGCAGGAAATCGAGGGCGTTTCTCAGGAACTGTTCGTTGCCGTACCGCTGTTTGGTGAGCAAATCTTCACCGAGAGGAAGCGCATTTCCTTTAAAAATTTGGTTTCGACCAATATCGCCGTCTGCAATGACGATCATTTTATTTTCTGGACTTTGAGCTTTGAAGTTGGGGAAAGAGTTTCTCTCGCTTCGCTGTGAATAAGCGGAAGTGAATTTACCCTGTAAACTTACCGCGAAGATTTTCGGAGCAGTCGGTTTGTCGAATTCACTCAATGAGTCGGTGCGAACGATTTCAGCTAACGCGACATAATTCGGAACCTGTTTGATATTGGTTCTTTCGCTGGATTCGAACAGTACGTTGGTTTTGATTCCTTTTCTGCCCAAAGTGTCGATGGAAGTTGGGAATTCGAATTTTACAGGATTGATATTTTTGGTAATGGGATTTTTGCTTTCCGCAATTCCGAGAGGGAAGTAGGGCCAAAGAAACGAGCTGTATTGAGGGTTTCCTGCAATTTCACCAGAAACAATTCTGATGAGCGCGGATTTCTTCATATCCTTCACCAAACCTGCATTAATCCTTAAACCATAATTAAAGAAAAAGTCGCCCAAATTCGTATCCATCGGATATGCCATAATTTTTTTGGACTGGAACAGCGTGTCCATTTCGGCATTCACCGCATCGATCATCCACAAGGTTTTCCCGCCGTTCATAATATATTGGTCAAGGATCACTTTTTCGTTGTTGCTAAATGGTTTTCTGGGTTTTGCGATGACGAGCGCGTCCATTTTCTTCAACTTCGGAAAATCAGCCGTGGTGAGCTCCGTTCCGTTTTCGGGAATGATTGGACCTGCATTGTAATTGTCGAGTGCCATTTCCATGAAACCCTGAAAATGATCGGGACCCAGTTCGTCGTGGTTGATGAGTACACCGATGTTCTTTTTATGTTCCTCTGTAATCGATTTGATCTTGGAGGCAAAGTTATATTCCAGATTTTCGATGGATTTGCTGAGCTGTTCCGATGCGTCGATTCCACTTTGGTTGATGATTAAAGGTATGGAAGTTCCGTAAGAATTATATTTCAAAGTAGCGTAAGGAAACATCACGATTTCCGAGATTTTCCCGTCCTTCATATCGGGAAGGATCGAGGGCTGCATTCCCATCGCCGCCAAAGTGTCTTTCGACATTTTCGTCTTGATCGGATCGATTAATTTAAAGTCGATTTTCGGGTTGACCTTCCTGAATTCTTCAAGCATAAATTTGGTCTCATTCTGCAGCTGCCTGAAACTTGCCGGGAAATCGCCTTCAAGGTAAACATCCACTTCCAGAGGTTTTTTCACCGATTCCAGGATTTTTATGGTCGAGTTTGAAAGCGTGTATCTTTTTTCCTGCGTAAGATCGAACCGTTTCGAAAAAATTCCGAAAATGCCCATTAACAGGATAACCGCAGTGACTATAAATAAAACTATGTTCTTCTTCATCTTTGAAATTACTTTTTCTTTTCTACAAAAATTTTAGCCAAAAAAAGGCAGATTCCGATGACCAAAAGAAAATAGGAAACGTCTCTCGTGTCGATCAATCCACGGGTAAATCCGAGGAAATGCTGGTAGAAACCGAGGTTTGCCAAAACATAATCTGCTCCGCCCAAGAGTTTGTAGCTTGCAAGTTGCTCAATTCCGAAATAGAAGATGAAACAAAGAAAAACACCGAGCAAATACGCCATAATCTGGTTCTGGGAAAGCGAAGATGCCAAAATTCCTACCGCCGAAAAAGCCGCAGTTAAAACCATCAAGCCGAAATAGCTGCCAAAAGTTGCACCCAAGTCGATATTTCCCTGCGGAACTCCCAAAACATAAACCGTGTAAAGATAAACCAGCGATGGAAGCAGACACAGAATCCCAATAATCCAAACGGAAAGGAACTTACCGAGAATGATTTCGGAGATTTTCAGAGGTTGCGAAAAAAGCCAGTTGAGGGTGCCGCTTTGTTGTTCCTCCGCCAAAGTTCTCATGGAAATGGCGGGAATAATGAACATCATAAGCCAGGGAACAAGCACAAAGTAACTCTGCAAACTTGCGGTGCCGATTTCAAATATGTTGGAGTCGTTTTCGAAGAAAAACAGAAACAGCGTACCGATCAAGCTGAAAGCCGCGATGATGATCCACGCACTCCAGTTCCCGAAATAGCTCCAAAGTTCTTTTTTTAGTATTGCGATCATTTATCTAATTACTCTTTTTATTCCATTTTTTAAGACGGATTCATTGAAATTAAAAATCAGTCCCAGCTTAAAGTTTCCAAATTTTAAATATGTAAGGGTTTGCGCGATATGGTTTTCTTTAATGTCTTCGACAGTTTTTAGTTCAATTACCACTTTTTCTTCAACGATGATATCAATCCTATATCCTTTGTCGATAATCTTACCTTTGTAAACAATCGGCAATACTACTTCTCGTCTTGCGCTTATTCCATTGAGGTCCAATTCGTAAAGCAGACATTCTTGATAAGCCGATTTCAGTAAACCTGGTCCTAAATTTCGGTGCACTTCAATAGCGCATCCAATAATAATGTTTGATAATTCGTTTTCGGTCATGGTTTTTTTTGATCACAAAGTTCCCGAAGGATTTTCACAAAATTCTCAAAGTTTTTCGGCCTCAAAGGCGCGTCGCTTGTTTAAGGGCAACGTTTTGATCAAACCTTTTAAAGCGAAGTGTCCTCAAAAACAAAATCTTTGTAACTCCGTGGATCTTTCGAATTCTTTGTGTTATGAGCTTCTATTCTTATTCACCAGCTTCACCGTCATCATAATTAGAATTACCAAAACGACAAATCCCGTGATTAATTGCCACCAATACTCGATCACCATCGATTTCAGAATGACCGTGAAAACGACGAGGAAGAGGATGAAGGTTGCGATTTCGTTCTGCTGCCGCAGTTTGATGTTTCTGATCGGCAATATGCCACCTTCCAGTTTTTTGAGCTGCAGGACTTTCTTCCAGCACCAGTAGTGGTAAAAAGCCAGTGCGACAAGAAACGTGAGTTTCAGGTAAAACCAGGGCATTTTCATCAATCCGAAATTTAGAAAGATCATCACCAAACCGCTCAAAAGCATTATAACTCCTGCAGGAATAATGATGATGTTCCAAAGTCTTCGCGACATAAACACGTATTGCTCACGAAGAATTTTCGCCTTGTTTTCGTCAAAATTATCAGTATCTTTATAGTACACAAAAAGCCGCACGAGATAGAAGATTCCCGCGAAATAACTGACCATAAAAATAATGTGGATTGCTTTGGTGATGGTGTAAAGCATCTGAATAATTTAGGTGCAAAGATAATTAAAGATTTTTAGGATATGGGAAAAGGCGTTACTATAAAATTCTTTTAATTATGTTAAAATGTTTAAGTTTGGACATTATCTCGTTTTTTTTTAGTTTTTTTGTCAATCGAAAAATTTTATTAAATATTTAAGTATTATGAAGAGAATTTTCCAATTGTGTTTCACTTTGGCAATTTTTTCTGCAGGGTTTTCGCAGAATTTAAAGCCGGTGGCGCAAAAAGTAAAAAATTCGCAAACAGCAAAGAAAACGTTTGTAAAGTATGACCTTTTTACTGCAGACCGTTCCAGCCAAAAGCAGGCGATGTACAAAGCTGCGGCTGAAGATATTACGGTGATGCAGCTGAACAAATCCGAGGTGCAGAGAATCAACACCGAAAGACCGGAAGCTCTTGAAATGAGTTTCCCGTTTGAAGGGCAAAATCTTACCTTGGAATTGGTGAGAAATAATTTCCTTACCAATGATTTTAGTGTGACTACCGACAAAGGAGCGGCTAACTATACCCCGGGAGTTTATTATTATGGAATCGTAAAAGGAGACTACGAATCGCTTGTTGCAATTAGTTTCTTCAAAGACCAAGTAATGGGAGTTACTTCCATCAAAGACGTGGGGAACGTAGTTTTAGGAAAAGCAAATAATTCTGATGACTATGTTTCTTACAACGATTTTAAACTGAAGGGAACCAATCCATTTGCATGTGGTGCAGACGATCTTCCAGAAAACAAAACCGCGGCTCCATCTTTTGATCCGGAAACCATGACTGCCGCCATGACCACCAACTGTGTGAGAGTATATTATGAAGTGGGTTACGGTCCCTATACGCAGAACGGATCTAACGTTACTACTACAACCAACTGGGTAACCGCAATGCATAATAATATTTCGACACTATATGCGAATGACGGAATGACAATGTCACTTAGCAATGTAATGGTTTGGACTACAACAGACCCTTATACAGGACAACCTAATCAGATTCTTGCGCAGTTCCGTTCAACAAGGCCTACTTTCAACGGTGATATCGGTCAGTTGGTAAGAAATCCTGCAACTACAAGTATCGCCTATCTTGATACACTTTGTACAGGTTCTAACCACTCTTATTCAGGGGTAAATCAATTTTATTCAAACGTACCGACTTATTCCTGGAACATTATGGCGATGGCTCATGAAATGGGGCACAACTTAGGATCGCCTCACACTCATGCCTGTAGATGGAACGGTAACAATACTGCGATCGATGGTTGTGGACCCGCTGCAGGTGCCGATGAAGGATGTACCGCGCCTTTACCAGCAAAAGGTGGAACAATCATGAGCTACTGTCACTTGGTTTCATCGGTTGGTGTGAATTTCTTGAATGGCTTTGGTCCACAACCGGGAGCTTTAATCAGAAGCAGAATCAATTCAAGTGCATGTTTGGGTACCGACTGTGTTAATCCATGTGCGGTTACTGCCACTGGACTTACTGTAAACTCGGTTACAACAAATTCTGCAACTGCAACCATTTCAGACGCAACCGGTACAAGCTGGAGATACGTATTGTCAAAAACCGATGGAACTGTAATTACATCTGCAGTTACTACCAACAAAGTTTTGAATTTGACCAACCTAACGCCTGGTTCCTTCTACTTCCTGTCTATTGGTCCTGAATGTACAGGTCCGGAAGCTTACCAGTTCAGACAGCTGATCTTCACAGATGCAGATTGGTGCTCAGGAACTTTATTTACCGATTCTGGTGGTGAAACTGGAAACTATACTGACGGTGAAAACTGGGTTAAGACTTTCTACCCAAACAATCCAACGGATAAACTTAAACTTACTTTTACAGAGTTTAATACTGAGCCGGCAAGCGATTACATGATTGTTTATAACGGGCCAAGTGTTGCATCACCAAGGTTCCCGGGTCCTGCTACACAAAGTGGTACTACAATTCCAGGTCCTTACCAGTCAACTCACGCTACAGGTGCGATTACCGTAAGATTTATCTCTAACGGATCGGGTAATCAAACCGGTTGGAAAGGAAATTTTGAGTGTATTACTTTGGGAACAAAAGAGTCTTCGGCGATGAATGATGTAAATATCTATCCGAATACAACTAAAGGAACGTTTACCATTAGCTCCAAAGACAAGATTCTTTCTTACCAGGTATTTGATTCTTCAGGTAAATCTGTCTCGGTTTCAAACCAGTTGAGTTCTTCCAAAGAAATCCTCGACTTATCGAAACTTCCTGCAGGAACTTACCTTGTTCAGGTAAAAACAGCTAATGCAACTGTTAGCAAGAAAGTGATTAAATAATCATAGAGATTAATTTCAGGCCGGTTCTATTTCAGAACCGGCTTTTTTATTTTGAACAGGTTTGGCGATATTGTTAAAATGTTGAATTAGCAGTAGATTCTCATTTATTTTTACTTTTTTTGTAGGTGCTAAATCTATTCATCATGAAAAAAACTCTACAATTGTTCTTTGTTTTCATTTTTGTGAATCTTGTCTTTTCTCAGAATCTGAAACCAATTGCACAAAAAGTGCAAAATGCAACAAATGATAAGAAATCATTTGTTAGATATGATCTCTTTACAGAAGACCTCTCACCGCTAAAAAAAGCGCAATATAATAAAGCCGCGGAAGGAGTGACGGTTTTGAATATTCAACAAGCTGAAATTCAGCGATTAATTTCTGAAAGACCGGATGCCATGGAAATTAGTTTCCCCTTTGAAGGAGAAACCATCCATTTAGAATTGGTAAAGAGCGATATCTTCACCCATGATTTTAAGGTGAATACAGATAAAGGTTATGCTAATTATTCGCCGGGAGTTTATTACCATGGGATTGTTAAAGGGGATTATGAATCTGTGGCTGCTTTCAGTTTCTTCCAGGAAGGAGCTTATGGTGTAGCTTCTGTAAAAAATGTGGGGAATATCGTGTTAGGAAAAGCAAAAAATTCCAATGATTACGTTTCCTACAATGACCAAAAATTGAAAGGAGAGAATCCTTTTTCATGCAGTGCTGATGAGCTTCCCGAAAATAAGGCCAACCATATTTCTTTTGATCCCGGTGCTGTTTCTTCAAAGAAAACAGATAACTGTGTCCGGATTTATTACGAAGCGGGTTATGGTCCATATACCCAGAATGGTTCAAACGTTACTACTGCAGCAAACTGGGTAACTGCAATGCACAACAATATTTCAACACTATATGCGAACGACGGAATCACCGTGGCTTTGAGCGAGGTTTTTGTATGGACGACGACAGATCCGTTTTCCGGTTCGCCTTCGCAGATACTTAACCAGTTCAGAAATTATCGAACAAGTTTTAATGGAGACGTTGCACAGCTGCTCCGAAATCCAGCAACTACAAGTATTGCGTGGGTTAATGCACTTTGCTCTGCCTACAAATATTCTTATTCCGGTGTAAACTTTAATTACGAGAATGTTCCAACCTATTCGTGGAATATCGAAGCGATGACTCACGAAATTGGGCACAACCTCGGTTCGCCGCATACACATGCATGTGCGTGGAACGGAAACAATACCGCTATCGACGGTTGCGGTCCGGCTTCCGGAAACAACGAGGGCTGTAACGCTCCACTGCCTACAAACGGTGGAACAATTATGAGTTACTGCCATCTTGTATCTTCAGTGGGGATTAACTTTGCCAATGGTTTTGGAGCGCAACCAGGAGCTTTGATCAGAAATACGATCAATTCCAAAGGTTGTCTCGGAACCGATTGTATTACTTCTTGCGCATCCACTATTTCTGCTTTGGAGATGACGAATATCGGACAAAATTCTGCAACCGTAACCATTGTGGATCCTGCTGGAACCAACTGGAAATACAGGGTTCTGAAAATGGACGGCACTGTCATTTCAAACGGAACTACAACTAACAAAGTGATTAATATTACGAATCTTCAACCCAATACTTATTATAATGTCAAGGTTGGTACCGACTGTTCCGGACCGGAAGCTTTTGCGTACGAACAACTCGTGCTTACCGATACAATCTGGTGTAATGCTGGTGTGATCTTTACTGATACAGGAGGCGAAGCAGGAAATTATGGCGATACAGAAACTTTGATCAAAACCTTTTATCCTTCGAATTCGGCTTCGGTAATGAAAATGACATTTACCCAGTTCGCAACTGAGGCAGATTATGATTTTATGGATGTGTACAATGGTCCAAGTACGGCTTCACCGAAATTTGCTAATGGAAGTCAGCTCAGCGGGAATACGATTCCTGGTCCTTTTATTTCGACTCATTCAACAGGGGCGATAACCGTGAAGTTTGTTTCCGATCCAGGATTAAATATGGCGGGTTGGAAGGCGACTTTCGATTGTCTTAATTTGGCGACCGGAGAAAATTCTGTTTCTTCCTCCATTAATATCGTAAAATCTGATTCAAAAGGACAGTTTAAAGTAACCTCTAAACAGAGAATTCTTTTTTATGAAGTGTTTGATTCTTCGGGGAAAATGGTTAAAAAACAGGGCGATATCAACGCGGTAGAGGCAAGAATCGATCTGTCCGCTTTCCCGAGAGGAAATTATATCATTTCAGTGATGACGACTTCTGAAACAGCAGTGAAAAAAGTAATAAAATAAAGGTTAAGATAAATAGAGATACCGGTTCACAAGAGCCGGTATTTTTTATTGAAATTCGATAAAGATATTTTCGCCGATATTCATGCCGAGCAAAGTTTTGGCACCGCTCAGAATATTGCCTTTGTAAATGGTCAGTTCGAGCAATCCCGCCGCGTTGAAGATCGCAGCCGATTTTCCGTGGTATTCATGCTCGTTTTCCCAGTCGCTTACTACATCGGTGTATCGGTCATAGATTTTTGTCAAAGCCAGATTCCTGAATTTCAGGATAAAGTTTTCAAGAACCAATCCGTTTTGCTCCAGGAATTTTTTGCTAATGTTTGAAACCACATTCCCAAAGTTGTCGATATAGAGTATTTCGCCGATAATCATTTTTTCACTCTCATTAAATACCGGTTTTGGGAATGAAAGCTGTTTTGGATTCTTAAATTTTCTGCCGATTACTTCAGGCAAGCCACCGTTCTGGAGGTGTACAGCAACGGGAGCAAAAATATCGATGGAGGTGAAATTGACCTCGTCGTCAAAACGGTTGTTGAAGGTGATTTCGTACATCGCTTCAGGTTTCTGGTCAAAGAAAATCAAGCTCAGAACGCCGTTGTCTGCCGCAATGAAGTAATGTCCGTCCGCTTTATAGAGGATGCATTTTCTTTCTTTCCGGAAAAAGCTGTCAACAGAAATGATGTGCACCGTTCCTTCAGGAAAGAAAGGGTACGCGTTTCTTACAATATACGCGGTCTGCATAAGGTTGTACGCCTGGATTTCATGCGAGATATCTATAATTCTTGCATCTTCCTTCAAACTCAGGATCTTGCCTTTGATCGAGGCAACTCGGTGATCGACTAATCCATAATCTGATGTAAGGGTAATAACGGGCATGAAGAAAATTAGGATAGCGCAAATTTAAGCCAAAAAATTATTTTTATCTTAATGTGGAAAAGTAAAACCCGAAATTCAAAATAAATTTGATACTTTTAGAACAATTAAAACAATAAAAAAATAAATGTTCGAACTGAATTACGAAATCACGGGCATCGATGCCAAAATTTTCTACGGAGTCAACAACCAATTCTTTAACCTGCTGAAATCAAGTTTTCCCACACTGAAAATTACGGGAAGGGATCATTTCATCTTCGCCATGGGAAACCAAGAAGTATTGGATATTCTGAAGAATAAGCTTGACGATATCGTGAATTTCATTTCCAAAAATAACAACATCACGCTGAAAGATATCGAAAACATCCTGAACATTAAAGACGAGCAGGAAAAGCAGCTGGTCTTCGATCAGGACATCATCGTCAAAGGAGTGAACGGTAAAGTTATCAAAGCGAAAACCACCAATCTGAAAAAGCTGGTGAAGGAAAGCGAGAAAAAGGACATGGTTTTCGCGATTGGTCCTGCCGGAACCGGGAAAACCTATACCAGTGTCGCACTTGCTGTGCGAGCTTTGAAGGAGAAAGAAGTAAAGCGAATTATTCTTACAAGACCCGCTGTGGAAGCAGGGGAGAGTCTCGGTTTCCTTCCAGGAGATCTCAAAGAGAAGCTTGATCCATATTTACAGCCGCTTTACGATGCTTTGCGCGATATGATTCCCCACGAGAAACTCGAAGGTTTCATTGAGAAAAGGGTGATCGAAGTCGCCCCGCTTGCTTTTATGCGCGGAAGAACTTTGGATGAAGCATTTGTAATTTTAGATGAGGCCCAGAACACCACCCATTCTCAAATGAAGATGTTTCTCACCAGAATGGGGATGAATGCCAAATTCATCATCACCGGAGATCCAAGTCAAGTCGATTTGCCGATGAAGCAGAAATCTGGATTAAGGGAGGCGATGCGGATTTTAAAGGATGTCGCCGAAATCGGATTCGTGCACTTAACAGAGGAAGACGTAGTGAGACACCCAGTTGTTAAGAAAATCATCCTTGCCTATAATAAAGAGGAAAAAAGAATGCGCGACGAGTAGTTACTAACATTTCCACATTGAGCTACATAACGTAATTTATTTTAGTATTAAAGATGTCTTGCGTAAAATCTTTTATAAATTTTGTTAATAATTTATTAATTAAAAAATAAATTTTATATTTGTTGCACAATTTAAATATTTTTAATCATGAAAAAATTATTTTTAGCAGGTGCTTTGGCACTTTTTGGAGTGATGAACGCTCAAACCGAGAAAGGATCTTGGGTAATAGGTGGTTCTACAACTTTAGGGTTTAACAGTGTTTCTACAAAGTACAGCGGTGGTGGTCAATCAGCAGATGGACCTACAGTTAGTACTATAACAGTTACGCCATCCGTAGGTTATTTTGTAATTGACAAATTAGCTGTTGGTGTGGATCTGGGTGTCACTTCAATTACCTCAAAGCAGGGAAACACCAAAGATACTGTTTCATCTTTTACAGTCATGCCTACAGGAACTTATTATTTCCGCAATGCAGGTAATATTATTCCTTATGTTGGCGCAGGAGTTGGATATGGATCTGTGACACAATCTGGCACATATAATAATCAATCCGTATCAGACTCAGAAAGCGGGTTTGCATGGAAAGCAAAAGGAGGTTTGGTTTATTTGATTAACCAAACTGTAGGAATTGATTTAGGAGTAGGTTATAATCAGTTTACAAGCAAGAAAAACTATAGTGGAGTCGATGTTACTACTCAAGTTGGTACTATAGGTGCAAATTTAGGTTTTTCTTTATTTTTGAAGTAATTAACTCATTTGAGATAAATCCATCCCGAATCCCACCGATTCGGGATTTTTATTATCTTTAGCCAAAAATTAAACTCTTGCTATGAAAAAAATCTTCTTTCTGGGGATGTTGATTGCGTTCGGTTTTTCTAATGCGCAGGTTAAATTCGGGATCAATGGCGGTTTCGCTTCCGCAACGGTTTCGGACAAATATGATGACTTGACGGCGGGTTATTATGCAGGGCTTTTTACGGAGATCGGTTTGGGAGCATTCGCGCTTCAGCCGGCAGTAAATTATGTGAGGATCAACAAGGATTCTTATGTTCAGATTCCGGTGATGATGAAATTTTACTTCGTTCCTAAAGTTAATGTACAGGTAGGTCCACAGTTTGCGTTCCGCACCGGACAGGTTCCTGCAACGATGAACAAGACCAATTTCGGAGTCGCAGTCGGTTTGGGAGCGGATCTGGTAAAGGGATTGTTTATCGAAGGCAGATACGCTTTCCAACTGAATAATGCGCTCAACAGTCCACCTTCAGGACAAAAACTGCATTTCAACCTTTTCAATGTCGGACTTGGTTTACGACTGAACTGATAGGATTCCCGAATCGTTTTTGATTCGGGATATTTCGTAATGGTTTAGATTTTGTATGTTAAAAAATATTAACAACATTAAAAAAATAAAATTATGAAAAATGCGATTTTGGCTGCAGCGCTTCTTGTTTCTGCAGTAAGTTTTGGGCAAAGAGCACAGAAAGGTGAATTTCAACTGAACGCAGGTGTTGCGCTACCAAGTCATTATTCCGATAACGTAGGTCTGTACGCAGGTTTTGACTACGGAATCCATAAAGACATTACTTTGGGTGCGGAAGCAAGATTCGGTGGGAAAGATTACGGCAATAACTGGAACGGCAGATGGTTCGGAATCGGTATCAACGGAAACTACCACTTCAACTCCTTGATCGGAATTCCTAATAACTGGGATTTTTACGCGGGTCCAACAATCGGTTTCAATACTTTTACTTGGAAGGACAAAAACAATAATTTTGCTGAGCCCTACAAATCAAATGTAGCAATTTCTGCACAGGTTGGAGGAAGATATTTTATCACCAACAATTTTGCGTTGAACGCTGAAGCGAACGCAGGTGATCTCTTCAACGGAGGAAAATTCGGTATCACCTACAAATTCTAAACCCTCAGAAGAAATTAAAAAAAATTCCCGAATCATTCTCGATCCGGGAATTTTTGTATTCGTAATTCGTAATTCGTATTTCGTACTTTGCCTTATCGTCCAAACAGGTTTCCGCCCATTCCAGGCATTTTCGGCATTCCTTTGCTCATCATTTCCATCATCTGTTTTCCTTGCGGTCCCTGCATCATCTTCATCATTTTTCCCATCTGTTCAAACTGCTTCATCAGTTGGTTCACATCCTCGATTTTTCTTCCGGAACCTTTCGCGATTCTGTTTTTTCTTTGGGTATTGATAATTGATGGGCGTCTTCTTTCATCCGGCGTCATCGAGTGGATGATGGCTTCGATATGTTTAAAGGCGTCGTCGTTAATGTCTACATCTTTAATCGCTTTGCCAACTCCAGGAATCATCCCCATCAAATCCTTCATATTCCCCATTTTCTTGATCTGGTTGATTTGCTTCAAGAAGTCGTCGAATCCGAATTCGTTCTTAGCAATTTTCTTGTGGAGTTTCTTTGCCTCTTCTTCGTCGAACTGTTCCTGAGCTCTTTCTACAAGGGAAACTACATCACCCATTCCCAAGATTCTATCCGCCATTCTTTCGGGGTAGAACAGATCGAGTGCCTCCATTTTTTCGCCTGTCGAAATAAACTTGATTGGTTTCTCCACAACGGAACGAATCGTTAAAGCAGCACCACCACGAGTATCACCATCTAATTTGGTTAAAACAACTCCATCGAAATTCAGTGCTTCGTTGAACGCTTTCGCCGTGTTTACCGCGTCTTGTCCCGTCATGGAATCCACAACGAAAAGGGTTTCATTCGGCTTGATGAAATAATGCACGGATTTAATCTCGTTCATCATCTGCTCATCAATCGCCAAACGTCCCGCTGTATCGACGATCACTACATCGTGGTTGTTTTCTTTGGCAAACTTCACCGCGTTTTCAGCAATTACAGAAGGGTTTGTTGCGCCCGGTTCGGTATAAACTGGGATTCCGGTTTGTTCGCCTAAGATTTTCAGCTGGTCGATTGCGGCCGGTCTGTAAACGTCACAAGCAACCAATAAGGGTTTCTTGCTTCTTTTCTGTTTTAAGTAATTGGCGAGTTTTCCGGAGAAAGTCGTCTTACCCGAACCTTGAAGTCCTGCAATCAAAATCACACTTGGTTTCCCGGAAAGGTTGATTCCTTCCTGTGTTCCGCCCATCAAATCCACGAGTTCGTCGTGAACGATTTTTGTCATCAATTGTCCCGGAGTTAACGAAGTGAGAACGTTCTGTCCCAATGCTTTATCCTGAACTCTTTTGGTTAAATCTTTGGCGACTTTATAGTTCACATCGGCGTCAACCAACGCTCGGCGGATTTCCTTAACCGTTTCTGCAACGTTGATTTCGGTGATTTTCCCACGTCCGGAAATATTATGGAGGGCTTTGTCTAATTTATCCTGTAAACTGTTGAACATTGTTTTTTGTTTAAGATTTGCAAAAATAGGGAATTTTGATGATATTCTTTTGTTGATGTATTACAAGAACGGGTGGTGGATTTTATTTCGTTCTAATTTTTATAGACATCGCATCAATACGGTGGGGAAAAAATATATTCCCTATTTTTGCAAAAACAAAAAAATGCCAGACAACCACCAAAATAACGACGGTTTCACACCGGAAGACGAAAAGAAATTCGCCGCGAACAGTCTGCGTCAGTACGGGGTTTATTCCGGAATTGTGTTCCAGATGCTCGCGACGATGGGGCTCGCTTTCTGGGGCGGGAAAAAACTGAACGACCATTTCGGGATCGAGAATAATCTGTTGACTGTCGGTATTGGTTTTTTGGGGATGGGACTCGCTTTCTACAATTTATTGAAACAACTGAAAAATGTACAGAATGAAGATAAAAAATAACACCTTATATATTATCCTTTATTTCTTGATGTTTTTCATCCACTTCGGGATTTGGCAATTTCTGGAGGTGGGTTTCGAGACGACCTTCATTAAATACTATCTTTTCCTCACGGTACTTTTTATGATGGTGATTACCATTCTGTCGATTATCAAGAAAATTTATCCGACCTATATCGGTTTTGCGTTTATGGGATTGGTAATGTTTAAACTGATGGTGATGTTTTTAATTATGAAAAAACTGAACCTAAGCGAAGTTCCCAATTACAAAATCCAGTTCATCGTTCCTTATCTGATTTCTCTTTTGCTTGAAACTTTATATTCGGTGAAGCTCATCCGGACAGAGGATTTTTCTCACTTGAAAAAAGAGGAGGGAGAGGAAGAAACGGTGGAATAATTTCATCAGTAAATAAATTGACGTTTTCAATGATTTTTTTGGTGAGCAATTCCCACAATTCTGAACTGAAAAAAATCAGTAAACTTTGGCTTTTTTATTCTGATAATTTGTTCTATTTTTGCAAAACTTTAAAATAAGATATATCAATGCTGAAAAGAGTAGTACTTGTATTAGGTTTTTTATCGACATTTTCCCTTGCAAATGCACAGCACGAAACAGCTACAGCAACTGCAGCACCACATGAAACTGAAGCAAACGCACCCCTTTCTGAAAAGGAGCAGTCTCTCGAAGAAGTGAACGCCTTCAAGCAGCACCACCTTCTGGATTCGCACAGCTTCAACATCATGGTTGAGAAAAAAGCCGACGGTACTGAAAAGCCAATTGGTTTCCCGCTTCCTGTGATTTTCTACGATCCTGCGAACGGACTCCACACAATGATGAGTTCAGCATTTGATGGCGACAAAGTTGTTGAGAGCAACGGCGGCCACTACAAACTTTACCACGAAAAAATTGTAAAAACCGACGCTTCAGGTACCATCACTTACGATGAAAACCATCACGCAACCAACGAAAAAGTCTGGGATTTCTCGATCACCAAAAGTGTTTTAATGATTCTTGTGACTGCACTTCTGATGCTTTGGATTTTCGGTTCGATGGCAAAAAATTACAAGAAATCTCTTGTTCCTTCCGGATTCGGAAAACTGATGGAACCCGTTATTCTTTTCGTGAGAGACGATATCGCAAAACCAAACATCGGGCACAATTACAAGAAATACATGAGCTACTTGCTTACCGTGTTTTTCTTCATCCTTTTCCTGAACCTTTTCGGTTTGATGCCGTTCGGAATTAACGTTACAGGAAATATTGCTATTACACTGGCTTTAGCTTTAATCACATTCTTCATCACTCAGTTTACAGCTAACAAAAACTATTGGCAGCACATCTTCTGGATGCCGGGAGTTCCAATTCCGATGAAACTGGTTATGTTGCCGATCGAGGTTTTGGGAATGTTTATCAAGCCGTTCTCGCTTCTGATCCGTCTCTTTGCAAACATGTCTGCAGGTCACTTGATCGTGATGAGTTTGATCGGATTGATTTATGTGTTCAAAAATGTGATCGCAGGAGTTGCGTTCCCGTTCCTGACTTTCGTATTGTATTTACTGGAAGTTTTGGTAGCGTTCCTTCAAGCGTATATCTTCACCATGCTTTCTGCGGTATATTTCGGGATGGCAAATGAGGAGCACGGACACGAAGGTGAAGAGGGAAGGGCTCATTAATTAAAGAGCCAAGGTAATAGAGTCAAGAGCCAAAGTAAAAAAGTCAATTTTTTGAATTTTGAGTTCGGAATTTTGAATTAAATATTTAGACTAATTTTTTAAAATTATATATTATGGAAATGCCAAAAATCATTGGTGCAGGTTTAGTTGTAATCGGAACAGGTATCGGTATCGGTAAGATCGGTGCTGCTGCTTTGGAAGGTATGGCTAGACAACCAGAACAAGCTGGTAAACTTCAGACTGCGATGTTGATCGCTGCAGCTCTTGTAGAAGGGGTTGCGTTCGCTGCATTGTTCGCAGTAAACTAAGAAGTTGCAAACAAAATTTTCATCTGCCGGGAACGGTTGGTTACGGCAGATGATCTTTTTAAAAAATTAAAAAAACAATTACAATATTTTATCATAACTCATTATGGGATTATTAGAAAATTTTTCATCAGGTCTATTTATCATTCAGTCGGTTATATTCCTAATCCTGATTTTTGTCCTAAAAAAGTTCGCGTGGAAACCAATTATGGACGCCGTGAATGAAAGAGAGGTAACCATCGTTGACTCGCTGAACCAGGCAAAATTGGCAAAACAGGAAGTACAGAACCTGAAAGCTGAAAACGAGCACATCATCCGTGAAGCGAAGATTGAGCGCGACAACATCCTGAAAGAAGCCAGAGAAATCAAAGACAGAATCGTAGGTGAAGCCAAAGACGCTGCAAAAGCGGAAGGCGACAAAATGATCGAGCAGGCAAGACAGTCGATTCAGGCAGAGAAAACTGCTGCAATGGCAGATATCAAAAACCAGATCGGCGCACTTTCTGTAAACATCGCAGAATCGATCCTGAAGCAAAAGCTTGACAACGACGGAGCGCAGAATGCTTTGGTGGAAAATATTCTTAACAAATCTAACCTGAACTAAAATGCTCACATCTAAAGTAGCAAAAAGATACGCGCAAGGTTTGCTTAATTTCACGCAGGATTCGGGAAGCACGAATTCGATTTTTGGTGAAATGGGCGACGTTGTGAAAACCATCTCCAATTCCCGCGAGTTGCAGAATTTCTTCAATTCCCCGATTATCGAGCAGAAGAAGAAAGCAAGTGTTGCAGGTGAGATCTTCAAAGGATTTTCGCCAGTTACGCAAAATCTGATCCAGTTGGTCATCAAACACGGAAGAGAAGGACAGCTGCAGAATATCGCCCAGGAATTCATCAACAAAGTGGAGGATATGAACGGAGTTCAAAGAATTACGCTCACTTCCGCAACCCAGCTTTCCGGAGAGAATATCAATAATATCCTTAAATCTACAAACCTGGTTAATCACGACAATAAGTTCGACGTGAAGTCCATTATCAACCCAGAGATTTTGGGTGGGTACATTCTGAGAGTCGGCGACCAGCAAGTAGATGCATCAGTGAGAACCAAACTGAACAAACTGAAAAAAGAATTTCAATTAAATTAAGACAAAAACAACCATAAAATGGCAGAAATAAATCCGGCAGAAGTGTCTGCAATTCTTAAACAGCAGTTGGCAAACTTCGATACACAGGCAAATGTGGAAGAAGTGGGAACTGTTTTGACCATCGGTGATGGTATCGCTTTAGTGTACGGTTTAGAAAATGTTCAGTACGGGGAACTGGTTAAATTCCAGAGCGGTATTGAAGGAATCGTACTGAACCTTGCAGAAGACAACGTGGGTGTTGCACTTCTGGGTGAGTCAAAATTAGTTAAGGAAGGTGATACGGTAAACAGAACCAACAGAATTTCATCCATCAAAGTTGGTGAGGGAATGTTGGGAAGAGTAGTAGATACCCTCGGAAATCCAATCGACGGAAAAGGACCAATTACTGGTGATCTTTATGAAATGCCGTTGGAAAGAAAAGCTCCTGGTGTAATCTTCAGACAGCCGGTAAACGAGCCGCTTCAAACAGGGATTGTTGCAATCGACTCCATGATTCCGATCGGAAGGGGACAGAGAGAGCTGATCATCGGTGACCGTCAAACCGGGAAAACTACCGTTGCAATCGACACGATCCTTAACCAAAAAGAATTCTACGATGCTGGTCAACCGGTATTCTGTATCTATGTTGCAGTTGGGCAGAAAGGTTCTACTGTAGCACAAATCGTTCAAACATTGGCAGATAAGGGAGCTTTAGCTTATACCGTAGTTGTAGCTGCAAATGCTTCTGACCCTTCACCAATGCAGGTTTACGCACCAATGGCGGGAGCTGCGATCGGCGAATATTTCCGTGATACAGGAAGACCTGCTTTGATTATTTATGATGACTTATCAAAACAAGCGGTAGCTTACCGTGAGCTTTCTCTACTTTTGAGAAGACCACCGGGACGTGAAGCTTATCCGGGTGACGTTTTCTACCTTCACTCAAGATTGTTGGAAAGAGCGGCGAAAGTAATTGCTGACGACACCATTGCTTCACAGATGAACGACTTGCCGGAATCTTTGAGACCAATGGTTAAAGGTGGCGGTTCATTAACAGCACTTCCGATTATCGAAACTCAAGCGGGTGACGTTTCCGCATATATCCCGACCAACGTAATTTCGATTACCGACGGACAGATCTTCTTGGAATCAGATTTATTTAACTCCGGAGTTCGTCCTGCAATCAATGTAGGTATTTCTGTATCGAGAGTAGGAGGTAACGCTCAGATTAAATCGATGAAAAAAGTTTCCGGTACATTGAAACTTGACCAAGCTCAGTATAAAGAATTGGAAGCGTTTGCGAAATTCGGTTCCGACCTCGATGCTTCTACACTTGCGGTAATTACTAAAGGTGAGAAAAACGTGGAAATCCTGAAACAGCCGGTGAACTCTCCATTGAGAGTTGAAGATCAGGTGGCGATGGTTTACGCGGGTACCGAAAACCTCTTGAGAAATGTTCCTGTAAGAAAGGTAAAAGAATTCATGAAAGAATACACCGAATTCTTGAAAACCAAGCATCCTGAAACAATGGCTGCGATCAAATCAGGAAAAATTGACAATGCTGTAACCGATGTATTGAAGCAGTCGGCAACAGATTTAGCGTCGAAATACAACTAAAATAATTGTTTGAAATTTGATATTGTTTGATGTAATTTGAACAATATCAAATTCGTCAAACTTTCAAACAATATCAAACCTTATTTAAGGAATGGCAAATTTAAAGGAAATACGCGGAAGAATTACTTCCATCTCTTCTACAATGCAGATTACGAGTGCGATGAAAATGGTTTCGGCAGCGAAACTAAAGAAAGCAACCGATGCCATTGTAATGTTGAGACCTTACTCGGAAAAATTGCAGGAAATTATCGAGAACGTAAGTTCCACAACCGATTTGGAGGAAGTTGCAACCTACACCGCTGAAAGAGAAGTGAAAAAAGTGCTCTTCATCGTGGTGACTTCAAACAAAGGACTTGCCGGTGCTTTCAACTCTTCCGTAATTAAGGAGCTGAACCACCAAATCAGCAATTCTCAGCACGAAGTGGAGATACTTTCTGTCGGGAAGAAAGTTTATGATGCCGTAAGAAGAAGCAGAAATGTTTACGACAACCAGAGTGCGATTTTCGATTCGATGAGCTTTGAGCGTGTTTCCAACTTTATGGAGCAGGTGATGAGGGATTACAGAGAAGGTCGTTTCGACAAGGTTTTTGTGATCTACAACAAGTTCATCAACGCGGCAACGCAGGAAGTGAAGACAGAGCAGGTGCTCCCAATCGCAATGGCAGAGAAAGCCGGTGATGCCAACACCGACTATATTTTTGAGCCGAATGCGAAAGAAATTCTTGATGTGTTGATTCCTAAATCAATCAAAACTCAGGTTTACAAATCTGTTTTGGATTCGGTAGCATCAGAACACGGCGCGAGAATGACAGCGATGCACAAAGCGACGGACAACGCTCAAGCTTTGAAAAACGACCTCGTTATTTTCTACAACAAGGCACGTCAAGCTGCGATTACCAACGAAATCCTCGAGATTGTAGGTGGAGCGGAAGCGCTGAAGAATTCTTAGGAAGATTTCTTAAATACAAATACAAAAGCACCGAAAATTTTCGGTGCTTTTACATTGAAGTATGATGAAGGTTTTAGTTTCAATGATGTTTACTTTAGTAATCAGTTTAGCCACGAAACTACTGCGGCCTGAAATATTTGTTCTGCCCTGTGCCATCATCAAGAAATCCCAACATAAGCGGTCCCTGTAGATTATTGTACGTTTCGCCAGCAGGGATAAATAAACCATAATAAGCCCATCCGACATTCCACCCAACAATATCGTCGAATCGGTTGAAGGTAAGGTTGGGAACCGTGTTCGGATTATTGGATTGAGTCATTTTGTCAAGACCAAATATCAGATAAAAGTTTTTGTTGATGTCTTTATATTTCTTAAGTGTAAAATCCTGCAACATTGATTTGTCGTAGAACTTCGCGTTTTTTAACAAGTAAAAGTTCCCGAACTGAAAGTAATAAGCAGAAACTAAGGAGATTTTTCCCTTCTCATCTTTCTTAATGCTTATCCTAGACAAAATATCGCCGTTATTCGCCATGATGTCAAAAGTTCCGTCTCCTTTGTCGTTTATGGTCGTAGAGGAGAAAATCCCCTCTAGGATAAAAAAATGAGTAATATTCTGTTGCCCGCTGATTTCGAAGCTGATTCCGACCAGTCTTTTGTCGCCCGATAAGTCAAATTCCCCAACAATATATTTGCCTTTCAGGTCATTGACGGTAATCTAGATAGGTTCTGGTTGCGGTGTTTCTTCATTGTTATTCCTGCAAGAAAAGGTGAGGATAAGCAGCGCGGCTACGAATAATAGTTTGATTGTTTTCATCATGATATTTTTTTAATTTGTTAATAGGTTATAGAAATTTGGTTTCGCAGTAATCAATTTTATAGTTTCCGTTTTCAATGACGAGATTTACGATGCTTTCTGTTTTGATAATTCCGTCGTAATTCACGAAAACCCGGTATTTCATTTTCGTCATTTTTTCAACCTTCACCTTGCGGATGTTGAGCATATCGTCCTGCCCGCAACCGAAATGCCAGGTTTCTTCCTCAGTGCGAAGTGGATAGATTCCCGTCCATTTCTTTTCGTATTATTAAAAATCTTAGCAGTTTTTATAGTCGTTAATATTACTGCCTGTAGTAGAGGGAGTTCAGATTCTCCTGATGAGCCGGTTGTAGATCCCGCAAAAATTACAGCGGCTGAGCTGAAAGATACCGGGGTAGGAATTATTATCAAAGATCCTGCAAATGCAACTTCAGGAAAAGTTGGTATGATCTACTTTATCAATGAAGCAAACGAAACCAAAGCTATTGTAGATGGGATTAATTCAAAAAGAATAATTACAGTTGCCGACACGAACTACAAGGAAGGAACCGGTTTTACAGTTGAGTTTCCGAATACCAATAACCTTAACACCATAAAAGTGGTCTTCAAGAAAACCACCGTTGACGGTCAGCAGAAGATTCAGCTTGCCAATTTATTATCAGGAACCCGCGACATTACTGCTTGGTAATGCTCCAGATTTGAGTTCAGGAATTTATTCTGCCGATATGTTAGGTGCATTTGGAATGAAAAACGTATACCTCGCAACTTATTTTGGCCGACTCAAAAGATATGTAGGCGGTGCTTACAGAATGTATACCAACTATGACGGAAGCAACGGTAAATTCGGAAACACCTATGTGAAAGCTACCTCTTCAGATGACAGCAAACTCACAGTATACTCTTCGTTGCAGGGAAATGATGAAAACAAAGTCCACATTATTCTTATTAATCGCTCAGCAACTGCCCAAACTGCAAATATTTCAGTGTCAGGAATACAAAGTTATACAAATGCATCTGTTTATGCGATGTTGAAAACTCAGGAGGAAATATCACTTCTGCAGCTCCAATCCAGAATATCGTAGGAAATGCTTTTAGTTTTTCGGCTGCGCCAAATGCAGTTTACCACTTTGTTTTGAAAACTGCTGCATTGGCTACAAGCGATATCTTAGATTCCATGTTCTCGATTGTTCCAAACCCATCAAAAGGAGAGTTTTCCATCAAATCAAAAAGTGAAATAAAAATGATAGAAGTTTATTCAGCAGACGGGGTTAAAGTTCCGTACGAAAATACTTCAAGACAAAGATATAGAATAAACGCGCTTTCAGGAGTTTATTCGGTAAAAATCATAGATGACGAGGGGAAAACATACAACAAAAAACTGTTAATCAACAGGTAGTGGTTTTTTTATAATGGTGTTAACTGGGCAAAGTCGATTTTCGGCTTTGCTTTTTTTGATTAATAATCAATAAGTTATCATTAAAAAAAAAAGAATATCTTTGCAAAAAATATTTTTAAATCTCTAAATGGACTCGGACGTCGTCAAGCTTTTATTAGCTTTATTTTTAGTACTACTCAATGGTTTTTTCGTAGCCGCAGAATTCTCAATCGTTAAAGTTCGTTACTCCCAAATCCAGCTCAAAGCAGCCGACGGTCACTCGATGGCAAAACAGGCAGAGCATATCATCAAACATCTTGATGAATACCTTTCTGCTACGCAACTCGGGATTACCTTGGCTTCACTTGCTTTAGGTTGGGTCGGCGAAAGCGCGATGCACCATATGATCGAAAAGATTTTTGTTTACTTCAACTTTGCAATCGATCAAACTACAGTCACCACCATCTCGCTGGTTCTCAGTTTCCTTGTCATTACGGTAATGCACATTGTTTTCGGGGAGTTAATTCCTAAATCCATCGCAATCAGGAAGTCAGAACCTACGACAATGGCGATCGCGGTTCCGCTCAGAGTTTTTTATACGGTATTCAAACCATTCATTTGGTCGATGAACCTCATGTCAAACGCATTCTTGAGGTTAATTAAAATTCACCCCGCTTCCGAGCAGGAAATTCACTCTACTGAGGAGTTGCAGCTATTGGTAAAGCAATCCGCGGATTCAGGTGAAATAGAGGAGGAGAACTACGAAATCATCAAGAACGCTTTTGATTTTACCGACCATTCCGCAAAGCAGATCATGGTTCCGAGACAGAACATTTCTTCCGTCGATATCGAGGAGCCAGTGGAAGAAATCATCAATAAAATCATGGACGGTGGTTACTCGCGACTTCCGGTGTACAAAGATTCCATCGATAATGTGGTCGGCGTTTTATATGCCAAGGAAATCATCCGCGAATACGTAAGAAGAAAAGGAAACCTAACCCACGAAGATTTGAAGAATTTGATGAGAGAGGCATTTTTCGTCGTGGGCAGTAAAAAGATTTCAGATCTTCTTAAAGTGTTCCAGCAGAAAAAGCAGCATTTGGCTGTAGTCATAGATGAGTTCGGCGGAACCGAGGGAATCATTACGCTCGAAGATATTCTGGAGGAACTGGTAGGCGAAATTCAGGACGAGGAAGACGACGAAGAAAAAATCGTGGACAAAGTCGGGGAGAACGTGTTCTGGGTACAGGCAACACAACCTTTGGACGAAATCAACGAGTATCTTCCGAAAGATTTTCCGCTTTCTGAGGATAATGAATACAACACTTTGGCGGGATTCATCCTTCACGAATTGGAAGAAATCCCTGAAGAAAACCAGGAATTCAACATCAACGATTATCATTTCAAAATTCTGAAAATGAACAACAAAAGCGTTGATTTAGTAGAATTGGTTTACGAGGAACCATCGATTGTGGCCGAAATTTCCGACGAAATCGGCGACCTGTAGAGACACGATTTATCGCGTGTCAAAATTCACCACGTATCATTAAGATCAAAAAGTAAAAAATGTTCAAAAACATAAATTTTTCCAGGAATTACGAAGATCCAAAAAGGGAACATCAGGAAGACGTCGATGTCCTCGAAATGGAGGACGAGGTCTATAAACTTGTTCTGTGGAACGACGATGTCAACACTTTCGACTTCGTGATCGAATCCCTCATCGAAATCTGCGGACACACATTGGAACAGGCGGAACAGTGTACGCTTTTGGTTCATTACAAAGGAAAATGCACCGTGAAAACCGGCTCACTCGACCTTTTGAAACCGATGCATGAAAAGTTGATCTCGAGAAGCTTGACTTCAGAAATCGTTTAACCACCACAAAGTTTCACACCGCTGAAACTTTTTATTTATAATACAATATGAACTCGATCCTTCTGATCATCATCGCCGCGACAGCAATCATCAGTTACGTGGCGTTCAACAATACCCGACTTTTCGAGAAGTACAAATTCAATGTGGGCGCGATTCTTGGCAACAAAGAATACATCCGGTTAATATCTGCAGGTTTCCTTCACGCCGATTTAATGCACTTGCTCTTCAACATGATGACGCTGTATTTCTTCGGTCCCATCGTGATTCAGGCGTTTGGCGAACTCGGATTTCTCGTCGTTTATTTTGGCTCAATCCTTTTAGGAAACATCTTCTCGCTTTACCTGTACAAAAACCAATCGTGGTATTCCGCAATCGGCGCAAGTGGTGGAGTTTCAGGGATTTTGTTCGCATCCATCGCGATGATTCCGGATTTGGGAATCTACTTTTTCTTCATTCCGATTCCGATTCCGGGCTACATTTTTGGGTTACTCTATTTCGGGTATTCGGTTTACATGATGCTCAATCCGCAGCAGCACGACAATATAGGTCATGCCGCACATTTGGGAGGCGCATTTTTCGGGTTGGTTTACGCGGTCGCACTGCAGCCGGAACGTGCAATAGAAAACTCGCTTTTCCTCGGGATCATGGCGCTTCCGTTGATTTATATGGCATATCAGGTTTTCGTGAAGAAAAGGATCGGGTAATTTTTTGGGAGCTACAAGGTTTCGTCGTGTCTCGAAGATTCCACCCGCTTTCCACTGCAATTCCTCGCTCCTCCTTCGTCGTCGCTGCGGGATTTTCGTTTCAATCGGGGCTAAGAACTCTTTTCATTTCTTCTTTGCCGGGACAAAAGGACTTTTCGGCGCTCGCTTCGCTCGCGCCAAACACAAATCACCGTTTACCTCTACTTCTTCCCCCAAACAAACCGTTCGTTTCCCGAAATATCCTTTACCAGCTTTACTTCAGATAAAATCGGCTTGAACAACTCCAAAGTTTCCTGCCCCAATTTTTGGTTGATTTCCAAAAAAACCATTCCATTTTCTGTGAGGTGTTCGGTGCAGTCGTTCTCGATTTTTCTGTAGAAAACAAGCGGGTCGGAAGTAGGAGAGAACAGCGCCATTTTAGGTTCGAATTCCTTCACGGAGTCGGCAATTTCATCCACTTCATCTCTCCCAATGTACGGCGGATTCGAGATGATGAGATCGTACTTTAGATTAGGTTTCCATTCCAGGTAATTTTGGTAGAGCCATTCAATTTTCACATCGTGCAGTTGGGCGTTTCTTTTAGCTGTTTCAAGCGCTTCTTTAGAATAATCCAAGCCAAATAGTTCGGCTTTGTGAAAAAGTTTCTTTAAGACAATAGGGATTATTCCGCTTCCTGTGCCAATATCGAGAATCTTTATGCTTTCGTTTTCGGGCAAATTCTGTTCAATCTGATAAATCGCCAGTTCAAGAAGTTCCTCGGTTTCCGGTCGTGGAATCAGAACATGCTCATCAACAAAAAATTTCATCCCGTAAAATTCGGTTTCTCCCAAAATTTGTTGGAAAGGTTTGCCGGTTTTCAAAAGAGTCAACGCGTGATGCAAATCTTCCTTATGGCTTTCCTGTAAATGTTGGTGCATGAATCGTCGCTGCTGGAATCTGTCGAATCCCACTGTTTTAAAAACAAAAATTGAGAATAGTTCAGCGCTTTCAGATTCTGTATAGATAGTGGAAAGTTCTTTTTTGAAGTACCGTTTGTATTCGAGAATGGTCATCCTGCAAAATTACAATTTAGTGGGTTACGAACGTCAAAAATCACTGTAAATGCCCAATTAATCAAACCAAATTGTGTTTGATGAAAATTAATTTGCTATTTTTGGGAAAATCAATTAAGTAGAAGTGAAAAAGTATTTGATGATCTTATTTTCCGCGGGAGTTTTGCTTTCCTGTGGGAGTTCAAAAAAAGTAGTTGCCAAGAAAAAAAATACTAGCACAACTGTTTCTAAGAAGCCGACGAATTTAAGAGATTTGGAATCGGACTTCTCTGGATCGAATTCTAAGGTTGTTCAGAATCTGATCAAAGATGCAAAAAAATATTTGGGAGCACCTTACCGATACGCAGGGAATACTCCTGCAGGTTTCGATTGTTCTGGTTTGGTGAGCAGGGTTTTTGATGAAAATAATATGAAATTACCGCGAAGATCTTCCGATATTGCTTTGGAAGGGAAAAGGATCGATATCAGTGATACGAAGCCAGGGGATTTGTTATTCTTTGCTACCTCCGGTGGAACCCGTGTTTCGCACGTTGGGATGATCAGCGATATCGCAAGCGATGGAGAGATTTCTTTCATCCATTCCTCAACTTCCAAGGGTGTAATTATCTCTTCCCTAAACGAAAAATATTGGAACAACGCCTTTTTGTTCGCGAGAAGAGTGCTTTAAGCAAACGTTTTTTTGGTTTCTTATTAATCCTTAATTCGTATTTTTGCCCCCGAATTTATAGTCAGACAAAAAATTAATTTCAATATAAAACAGTTATGTTAAAGGAAACCATCGAAAATATTTGGGATAACCGAGAATTGCTACAGAATGAAGAAAGCCAGAAAGCAATCCGTGAAGTGATTCGCCAGTTGGATTTGGGTGAACTTCGTGTTGCGGAACCTACCGAAAATGGTTGGAAAGTAAATGAATGGGTGAAGAAAGCAGTGGTAATGTATTTCCCAATCCAGAAAATGGAGACGATCGAAGTGGGTCCTTTCGAATTCCATGATAAAATGCCGCTGAAAAGAAACTATGCGGAAAAAGGAGTTCGCGTTGTTCCACACGCAGTCGCTCGCGAAGGCGCGTATATCGCACCGGGAGTGATCATGATGCCTTCTTATGTGAATATCGGCGCTTATGTTGATTCAGGGACGATGGTCGATACTTGGGCTACAGTTGGAAGCTGCGCGCAGATCGGAAAGGATGTGCACTTGAGTGGAGGAGTTGGAATCGGTGGTGTTTTGGAGCCGCTTCAAGCAGCACCCGTGATTATCGAAGACAATGTTTTTGTGGGTTCAAGATGCATCGTTGTGGAAGGAGTTCATGTGGAAAAAGAAGCTGTTTTGGGTGCAAATGTAGTCTTGACCGCTTCAACAAAAATTATCGACGTGACCGGAGACGATCCAGTGGAGATCAAGGGAAGAGTTCCTGCAAGATCCGTCGTGATTCCGGGAAGTTATACCAAAGAATTTCCCGCAGGCGAATATCAGGTTCCATGTGCGCTGATTATTGGGAAAAGGAAAGAATCGACTGACAAGAAAACTTCTCTGAACGACGCTTTGAGGGAAAACAACGTTTCCGTTTAAGATTACAATTCTACCATCTTGAAAGATAAATTCTTAAAATTTATTTCGAATCCTAAGTATATTTTTGGGATTTATCTTTTGGTTTCTGCGATTTCCGCGGTGTTGAAATATCTGAACGGCCCACTTAATTACAACAATTATCTGATCTTCAGAAATGTTTTCACCAATACGGTGGCGCAGAACAATATTTACCTTCAGTATCCCGATGTACATTGGGATTCCAACCATTACGGAGTTTTCTTCAGCGTTTTGATTGCACCGTTTGCGATTTTACCCGATTGGCTGGGAATCGTTTTGTGGAATATTGCCAATACACTGGTTTTTCTTTTTGCGATTCATAAACTCCCGTTTTCATCGCAGAAGAAGGCATTTTTTGCCTGGCTTTGTTTGCAGGAATTCATCACGGCGGCGGTAAGTTTACAGTTCAATATCGCGCTGACCGGTTTGCTGATCCTTTCCGCAGTTTATATTTATGAACGGAAAGAAACAAAATCCGCCGTTGCAATTCTGATTGGATTTTTTGTAAAACTCTACGGAATTGCGGGACTTTCAGCGTTTTTCTTCATTAAGAATAAAACTAAATTCATCTTATCGTTCATCGGTTTCGGAATATTGTTTTTGGTTTTGCCGATGCTGCTTTCGAGTCCGCATTTCGGTTTGCAGTCGTATGCGGATTGGTATCAGTCGCTGTCGGAGAAAAATCTCTCCAACCAGGTTTTAGGAAATCGTCAGGATTATTCATTAATGGGGATTGTGAGAAGAGTTACCGGAAATGCAGATATTTCCAACTTTACATTTCTGATTCCGGGGATTTTGGTTTTTGGTTTGCCTTATCTGCGAATCAAACAGTATAAACATTTGGCTTTCCAGCTGATGATATTGGCTTCAACGCTTCTGTTCATCGTGCTTTTCAGTTCAGGTTCTGAATCGCCGACATACATCATCGCTGTTTCGGGAGTGATGATCTGGTTCATTATTCAAAAAGAGAAAACACCTTTAGTAATAGGAATGCTGGTCTTTGTAATCGTTTTGACCTGTTTTGGTTTCTCGGATTTATTCCCGAAATTTATCAAGGAAAACTACATCATGAAATATTCCCTGAAGGCGTTGCCGTGCTGCATAGTGTGGTTCAGGATTATTTACGAACTGATGACCATGGATTTCGAGAAAGATTATCAACTTACCTAATTTCCAGAAGTGAAGAAAATCTCAATTGTCATTCCCGCCCACAATGAAGAAGGCAATGTTTCTTTGATTCATCAAAGGATTAAGGAAGTGTTTTCCGGACTCGAAAATTATCGTTTCGAAATTATCTTTGTGAATGACGGTAGCCGCGATAATACCCAACAGAAACTTGTGGAGCTTGCCGAAAAATTTGAGGAAGTAAAATACATCGAGTTTTCAAGGAATTTCGGACATCAACCTGCGGTGAAAGCGGGAATGGATTTTGCCAATGGAAACGCGGTGATTTCTATGGATGCCGATTTGCAGCATCCACCGGAATTGATTCCGGAAATGATCAAGAAATGGGAAGAAGGTTTTGATATCGTTTATACGATCAGGACTTATCCGAAACAGATTTCGGCGTTCAAGAGGAAAACTTCTGATCTTTATTATAAACTGTTGTCAGTGATTTCTGACGTGAATCTGAAAGAAGGTGGCGGTTCAGATTTTCGGTTAATGGATTCGTCGGTCGTTGATGTAATGCGGAATATGAATGAAGCAGACATTTTCCTCCGTGGACTTTCGAATTGGATGGGTTTCCGACAAACGGGAATTCATTTCACAGCTGGAGAAAGAGCGAGTGGCGAAAGCAGCTACAATCTAAAAAAAATGATGAAGTTTGCTTTTACCGGAATTACGGCGTTTAGTGTGAAACCTCTGTATTTGGCGGCTTATCTGGGATTTCTGTTTTCTGTTTTCGCTGTGCTCGGATATGGGATTTATGTGATTCACTCGTTTGTTTCGAAGACGGAGATTTCAGGATGGGCATCACTGATTATCACGGTGGTTTTCTTTGGCGGAATCCAGCTGATTATTTTGGGAATTATCGGGATCTATCTCGGGAAAATTTTCAAACAGGTGAAGGAACGGCCGAACTACATCATCCGCTCAAAAAATTTCTAAAAGTTTTGCTGAATGAAAATCGCTTTCGACGGTAAAAGATTTTTCAACAACAGTTCGGGTTTAGGCAACTATTCACGGGATTTGGTGAGGATTCTAGCTTCCTACTTTCCGACGAACCAATATTTTTTGCTGAATAAAAACAAATCCGAAAGAGGAAAAGAAATCCTTTCGCATCCGAATGTGACTTTCGTTCCGACGTCGAAAGGTAATTTTTCACGACAGCTCAAAATGGGAATCGATGCCCAAAATCTCGGCGCTGAGATTTTCCACGGACTTTCTGGCGAAATTCCCCTAAAATGGAACGACAAACCCATCAAAAAGATCGTTACCATCCACGATCTGATATTTCTGAGGTTTCCCGAATATTACAGTTTCTTTGACCGAAAAATGCATTTTTGGAAATTTAAGAAAGCCGCGCAACAAGCCGATCTGATTATTGCAATTTCTGAGCAGACCAAAAAGGACATCGTCGAATTTCTGAAAGTTCCCGAACAAAAAATCGAGGTGGTTTACCAAGGTTGCCATAAAGCTTTCAAGGAATTTATTTTTCCCGAGTTTCTTGCCGCAACCAAGGAAAAATTTTCGCTTCCCGACAGATTTATCCTGAACGTAGGAACAATAGAACCTCGCAAAAATCTGCTGAACATTGTGAAAGCAATCAGTGGGACCGATATTCCGTTGGTTGTTGTGGGAAAGAAAACCAAATATTTTAAGAAGATTGAGAAATTTCTTGTCAAAAATAAACTACATAACCAGGTTCATTTTCTCGAAAATGTTTCGATGGAGGAGCTTGCTGCCATTTACCGTTTAGCGGAAATTTTCGTGTACCCCAGTTTTTTTGAAGGTTTCGGAATACCAATCATCGAGTCGCTTTTTTCGGGAACTCCAGTGATCACGGGAAATATCAGTTCGCTGCCTGAAGCAGGTGGAAAAGATTCCATGTATGTGAATCCCGAAAATGTTGATGATCTCCGTGCGAAAATTCTCTTTCTGTGGAATAATGAATCTGAAAGAAAACGCAGAGTTAGAAAGGGTTTCGAGCATTCAAAAAACTTCGAGGACGAAAATATTGCACGCTCCTTAATGGAGATTTATCGAAAAGGTTGATTTTATTCGACAAAAGTCTTTTTAGTTTGAGACAAAAGTCGTAACTTTGTGGAAAGATAAATGAGATGAAAAAGTACGAGCAAACCGATAATGATCTGAAGACCGTAAATGAAGCGGCTTTCGTGTATGGCTACAAATCCTTTGATGACCGGGGAATCTACCGATTGATCGATATCGCCAATAAAGGTTTGGATTTCAAAACCTTTTCCCATATTTTCAACCGATTTTCTTTTACCCTTCAGGAATGGGCGGATTTTCTGCATATTTCCAGTAAAACGCTTTCCCGTTACCAAAACGACGGGAAATCTTTTGATACTCTTCAATCAGAAAGGATTTTGCAGATCCAGATGCTTCATTCCCGCGGTGAGGAAGTTTTCGGCAACCAAGAAAATTTTACTTCCTGGTTGAATACCCAAAATATCGCCCTTGGAAATGTAATCCCGAAAACCCTCCTGAAAACCACTTTCGGAATCCAGCTCCTCATGGATGAACTCGGAAGAATAGAACACGGCGTTTTGGCATGATTGTGTACCGGCTTTCCAAAAGAATGTATGCTGAAGATCTTTCGGGGAAAGGCGCGGAACTTTACGGCGGAAGATGGAACAGCAAAGGCAATGCGATGGTTTACACGGGTCAGTCGATTGCGCTGTGCGTGACGGAAATCGCTGTCCATACGCCTTTAGGAAAAATTCCGGAAGATTACGTTTTGGTTCACCTCGAAGTTCCCGACGATTCAATTCACGAGGTTAAAAAACTCCCGTCAGATTGGCGGTCATTTCCTCATTCCAACTCGACGCAGGAAATCGGGGACAGGTTTCTAAAAGCCGGCAAATTCCTGATGCTGAAAGTTCCGTCGGCTGCAGTCCAGGGAGAGTTCAATGCGGTCATTAATCCTCGTCATCAGGATATAAAGAAAGTCAAAATTCTAAAAGTCGAAAAATTCACTTTTGATGACAGGATTTTTGTGAAATAGTAAAACCGCTTACTTTTCAATAATGATTTTTCGGGTGGTTCGCTGATCTTCAACCTGCAAAGTACCGAGATAAATCCCTTTTGGAAGTCGCGAAACATCGACTCTTTTGCTGTTCTTGGTTTTAAGTAGTTTTTTTCCTGACAGATCCGAAATACTGAAGGTGTAATCTCTTAGATTGGAATTCAACATTTCAATGTACAGAAAATCTGAAGTTGGATTAGGGGCGATTTTTAATGATTCCAACATTTTTGCAGGTGGACAATCGGTGACCGCAAGTAATTCGGTGCTTGCAGTAGAGAAATGCTGTACGGCTCCCAATGCGGCTTTGGCAACATTGTAAACATACACAGGATCCATGTTTGCAAACGTGTCGCTTCCTGAATGCGGATACGGACTTTCATTATATTCATAAAAACCGGTGATCACCTCGCCGTTGGATTGGAACGGCATATAGTCTGAACCGTACGCGGAAGCAAGGTTGGTTTGAAGCGGTGAGTAAAGTGTCACACAGTTCATCAGTTCCTGAGTTGCAGTGTTCGATGCGGCATTGTTCGTAGATGGACTGTTGTTGGTGTCTCTTTCGCAGGTAATAGTATTGTTGGTTTGCCCCGCAATTCCGCCGACTTCGTCAATATTGAAAACAAGCTTGATGTTCATTTTCGGATTGGTCGCATTGACCACGGTGTTCACATAGTTTTGACTTCCTCTCAATCCCTGTTCTTCGCCACTGAAATTGATGAATTTGATTGAATACTCGGTGGGTACATCCTTCAAGATTCTCGCCATTTCAAGGATGATGGAGGTCCCGCTTCCGTTATCGTTTACGCCGGGTCCGCCGATGGTATCATAGTGTCCGCAGACAATAATGTAAGTATTTGGGTAAGTGGTTCCCGTTTTCGTCAGGATTAAGTTCTTGGTAGGATTTCCGTTAAGTGTAAACACGTTCTCAGAAAGCTGCGCTTCAGAATAACCGAACGAAAGGTATTTGTTTTTAAGCCAGTTGAATGTATTGTTGTTATTGGTACTTCCCGAACTTTTTACACCAAAAGATGCAAATTCAGTGAGATAAGAATTAATGTTGGTCTGCGTGATTTGATTCACCCGGTTTTGGTATTCCTGGATGAAGCTTTGTGCGGAAAAACCAACTGAAACCGTTATTGCCGAAAGTAGAATTAGTTTTTTCATTACGTCGGGGGATGTTATGCAAATCTAACAAAAAAATCCCGAACCTAAGTCCGGGATGATATTGATAACAAAAAATTCTACATTATTTTACTTGATCTACAACTGCTTTGAACGCTTCAGGGTGATTCATTGCTAAATCAGCTAAAACTTTTCTGTTCAGTTCGATGTTGTTTTTCTTAAGAGCGCCCATGAATTGGGAGTAAGACATTCCGTGTTCTCTGGTACCTGCGTTGATACGGGTGATCCAGAGAGCTCTGAAATTTCTTTTCTTCTCTTTTCTTCCGCGGTAAGCATATTGCATTGCTTTTTCCACGGCGTTTTTAGCTACGGTCCAAACGTTCTTTCTTCTACCGAAAAAACCTTTCGCCTGCTTCATTACTTTTTTTCTGCGAGCTCTTGAAGCTACTGCATTTACTGATCTTGGCATAATTTAAATTGTTTTTTTGAAAAGGGCGGCAACTTGTTTCATTGCACTTTTTTGCTCCGTTTCAGGGTTAAAATTTTGAATTGTTTGCGAATTCTTATAAACCGAAATGATTTATAAAAACTACTTGATGGCTAATTGGCGCAAAACGCTCTTCTCGTCCACAGTAGCTACATAGGAAGTTTGCGTAAGATTTCTCTTCTGCTTGGTTTCCTTTTTAGTCAGGATGTGGCTTTTGAATGCATTTTTTCTTTTAATCTTGCCGGTTCCGGTAAGCTTAAAACGCTTTTTAGCACCTGATTTCGTTTTTAATTTTGACATTTTTTTGATTTTTGTTTCTTGTTATCAATGAGTTTGCAAAAGTACAAAAATTTATGGAATTCTGCATATTAAATAGTTAAAAGAGACTTCTTCATAAAATCTCTTTTTTAATATATTTTAAAGTAAATTCACCTATTCACTGCGAAGCAAATTCACTCATTCAAGTAGCATTATTTTGCCGCTTTCTTCGGGCTCATCATCATGATCATTCTTTTTCCTTCCAGTTTTGGGAGCTGGTCAACTTTACCGACATGTTCCAATTCCTGGGCAAGCTTCAGCAAAAGGATTTCTCCCTGATCTTTGAAGATAATGGAGCGGCCTTTGAAGAATACGTAAGTTTTCAGTTTAGAACCTTCTTCCAGGAACTTTTCGGCGTGTTTCTTTTTGAATTCGTAATCGTGATCGTCGGTTTGTGGTCCGAAACGGATTTCCTTTACGACAACTTTTACCTGCTTCGCCTTCAGTTCTTTCTGCTTCTTCTTCTGTTCATAAAGGAATTTTTTGTAGTCAAGAACACGGGTGATGTAAGGTTCCTGCTTATCGGAGATCACGACTAGATCCAGTTCCTGATCTTTCGCGATCTGTAGTGCTTTCGCAATGGGATAAACTCCCGGCTCTACATTGTCGCCAACCAAACGTACTTCTTTCGCACGGATCTTTTCGTTGATCTGGTGCAAGTCTTCCTGAACGCGTCTCTGTGGACCTCTTCCTCTTGGGTTAAATTTCTGTGCTATTGTATTAAATTTTTAAGTTAATTTCTAAAAGTTTGCTTTATCGTCGATTTATTTTGAAGAAAATTTTCCTCCCTTTAGGGTAGGGGTAAAGAAAATTTTCGAAATAGATTTCTTTTTAAATCGTTAATAAATAGACTATTAAATTGCAGCTTCTTTTTTGAAGTAATTGATGAAGTCCTCCACACTCATTGTTCCTAAATCCCCTTCACCACGTCTTCTTACCGAAACAGTTCCGTTGCCTTCCTCATTTTCGCCCACAATCAGCATGAATGGGTATTTGTTGATTTCGGCATCGCGGATTTTCTTACCGGTTTTTTCGTTTCGGTCGTCAATCAGTCCGCAAATATCGTGATTTTCTAATAGAGTTGAAACTTTTTTTGCATAATCGACAAATTTTTCACTAATCGGCAAAATGATGAACTGATCCGGAGCTAACCAAAGTGGGAAATCTCCCGCAGTATTTTCGAGCAGGATTGCGATAAACCTTTCCATAGAGCCGAATGGCGCTCTGTGAATCATCACCGGTCGGTGTTTTTCGTTGTCGCTTCCGGTGTACCACAAGTCGAATCTTTCCGGGAGGTTGTAGTCCACCTGAATGGTTCCTAACTGCCATTTTCTACCAAGCGCGTCTTTCACCATAAAGTCGAGTTTAGGACCGTAGAAAGCAGCTTCACCGTATTCTACAACGGTTTTCAATCCTTTCTTTTCCGCCGCTTGAATGATGGCATCTTCCGCTTTTTTCCAATTCTCGTCCGAACCGATGTATTTCTGTTTGTTGTCGGGATCTCTCAAAGAAACCTGGGTCACGAAATCTTTAAAACCTAGAGAATTAAAAACGTAAAGCGTTAGATCAATCACATTTTCAAATTCGGACAAAAGCTGATCAGGAGTACAGAAAAGATGCGCGTCATCCTGTGTAAATCCGCGAACTCTTGTCAAACCGTGAAGTTCACCCGATTGTTCGTATCTGTAAACCGTTCCAAATTCAGCAAAACGTTTCGGCAAATCTTTATAAGACCATTGTCCCACTTTGTAAATTTCGCAGTGATGAGGACAGTTCATCGGTTTCAGCATGAATTCTTCTCCTACGTTCGGCGTTTTTATCGGTTGGAAGCTGTCTGCGCCGTATTTGTCCCAGTGTCCGGAAGTGACGTACAGTTCTTTCGCGCCGATGTGCGGCGACATCACGAATTCGTATCCGGATTTTTTCTGTGCCTCGGAAAGGAAGTTTTCTAATTTTTTTCTTAAAGCTGTTCCTTTTGGCAACCACAGCGGAAGTCCCGCTCCAACTTTTTCGGAGAAGGCAAAAATTCCCAGTTCCTTACCGAGTTTTCTGTGGTCGCGACGTTTTGCCTCTTCCAGTTTTTCAAGGTATTCGGTGAGTTCTCTTTGTTTTGGGAAAGAGATTCCGTAAACTCTTGTGAGCTGTTTGTTTTTTTCGTCGCCTCTCCAGTAAGCGCCGGCTGCGTTTAGGATTTTCACGGCTTTCACAATTCCGGTCGAAGGAATGTGACCGCCTCGACACAGGTCGGTGAAATTATCGTGCGTGCAGAAAGTGATTTCGCCATCGTTTAGGTTCGAAATCAATTCTGTTTTATACGGATTATCGGCGTATTCTTTTAGTGCATCTGCTTTTGAAACCGCGTAAAGATTGAAGGTTGCGTCTTTCTTGGCGTTTTCGAGCATTTTCTTTTCGATTTTTTCAAAATCTTTTTCCGACAAGGCTTCGTCACCGAAATCCACGTCGTAGTAGAAACCGTTGTCGATAGCGGGACCAATGGTGAGTTTCGCATCAGGATAGAATTCCAAAATCGCCTGCGCCAAAAGGTGGGCGGAAGAATGCCAGAAAGCTTTTTTGCCCAAATCATCATTCCAGGTAAGAAGCTGAACCGTAGAATCCGTCGTGATCGGCGTGGCAATCTCGGTTTGCGTACCGTTTACCACTGCAGAAATCGTGTTTCTTGCCAAACCTTCACTGATTGATTTTGCTACGTCGAGCGGAGTTACCGCACCTTCAAATTCTTTAATGCTTCCGTCGGGAAGAGTGATTTTAATCATTTTGAGCTAAAAATTATAAGAGGCAAAAATACGGATTTTTTGTAAAACAATGAAGTGTGAGAAAATGGATTCGGTGGATTTTGATATTGAATTCAAAACCCTTTCTGAAAGATTCAAAAAGGGTTAAAAAAATTATGAAAACTAATGTAAAACAGTGTTTGTTTCCTACGCTATTTTTCAGAAATACCAATTTTCAATGTTGATCGGAATTGCGATCGAGGCAGATTTTGCTGGAGGTCTCCAACTAAATTTGTAAATGCCGTTTTGGTTTCCTCAAATAATGTTTTGTTAGAAAATCCTGATTTCATCTTTGTTGAAACAGCTCCAATTTTGGCTAGGATATTTTTAGCTTTAAATGCCCTGTTCAAATTGGGAGTAAAGACGGTTACCGAATTTTTTTCGATTTTGTGGTCTTCAACCAGAGCTTCCGGGTGAGCCAGCGCATTTTGGGTATAACCATTAAATTCCTTTCTGAATCCCGCAGAAAACAATTCTGATGATGCAGAATTTGCTTCCTTTTCTGTGGGAAAAATTGCTTTTATTTTATAGTTCATGACGTTAATTATTAAGTAGTTGTTATTCATTGAATACAAAAAACGTGTCAGTCTGCTTCTTCCCGGTGAGTTTGTGAATACTTTAACAAAAAAGCGAAAGATTTAACTTTCGCTTTCTGTATTGTCGGTTTTACCTGTGTCATGAAGTTTTGATGATTCGTGAACTTCTTTTTTTAAGGTTTTTTCGGAGTGCACTTTTTCCGATGATGCGGGAATGTTTGGGAAATCTTGGTTTTGCTTTTTGATTTCCGCTTTAGTCGGCTTTTTGTCCTTTTCAGTGTTTTCCATAATGAATATTTTTTAGTGTTGATAAGATATATTCAAAGCATTTGCCAAAACAAAAAAATCGCCCCATCATAAATGAGACGATTTTTCTTAAAGCTTTATTACAATTATTTTTTGATGAATTTTGTTGTTGTCTTTTCACCGTTTTTGCCGGTAAGTTCTATAATGTAGCTTCCAACGGACAATCTTTCAGCATTGATTTTCTTGTTGCTGGAGGTTCCTTTGCTTACCACTTGACCTGCTGCATTGAAGATCACGTAAGTCATTTCACTGTTATCATTGCTTTGGATGCTGATCAAATCTTTAACAGGATTCGGATAAACCGCAACTTTTGTAGAGTTCTTGTCTGCAACGGCTAAAACCTTATCCATGATATTGACGGTGTAGTCTTCAACCTGCCCATAATTGATAGTGCCGCAAGATGAGGTCGGTATGGAGCTGAAGCGCATGATTACCCGCATTCTGGTAGCACCCGTTGTGGCTCCTGCAGGAATTGTAATGTTTCCTGTGACCGGTGTAGTTGTAGATCCGGACTTAGTCCACGCAGTTTCTCCTGCATCTGTGAAGTCGCCGTCGTTATTCCAGTCGATATATACGGCATATGCTTCATTGTAAACGGTTCCTGTCCAGTGTGGCGTAACGGTAATCGGATAGGTTTGCTCTTTCGTCACATCTGTTGAAAGATAGGTGAAATCTTCATATCCAGCAGTTCCGGTGCTGCTGTTATCGATCGTTCCGAACTGTACTCGCTTGATTCGTTCGTCATTAGTGTTGTTTGAAGTTGCATCACAATAAGTGTTCACATTCAAAGTAGTTACCGCAACAGTGTTACTCGCATCAGAAACATTGGTATATGGGTCCTCGGCTTTCACATAGAAATTGTAGGTGGTGTTTTTTGTGAGACCCGTAACAATGTGTGTGGTTTTGTTTCCAGCCACGGTTGTCAACAGCACACCGTCTTTGTAGATGGAATATTTTTCGATGTCGTTTTCGTCAGTCGCGGCAGTCCATTGCAATTGTGTTTGTGATCCTGTAGTATTCGTCGCGTTCAAGTTTGTAGGCGCCGTTGGTGGAGTGGTGTCGGGAACTGCAAGATACTTTGCTCCCAATCCAACAGCATAAAATGCGTCCTGAGTGGCGATCATTTCGGGGGAGTTTGCTCCAAAGAGATCTGTCGCTGCCTGAATTCCAAAGTTTCTGGCATTCATAAAATTAGAGTTGGCTCCCAAATAAACGGTTTCCAATCGATACGCAATCTTGGCGGCTTTCTCGAGGGTAATTCCTGTTACGCTATAATTTTTTCCTAAATCGTTGGTGCCGGTTTTTCCATCGGAAAGAATATAGAACCAGTGATTGATCACGCCGCTATTATAATGTACGCCGCAGTTGTCGTTGGTGCTGCCAGGAGTTGCACAACCTTCTTCCACCGTTGCGGGATACCAGTTGGTTCCGCGGTAAGTGTCCGGTTGAGGAGTAAGTCCTGATTTAGGGTTACTCATCGATCTCAAATATTGTGGAGCCATCTTTACTATTTCTTCACCAATCAACCATTTTTGCTTATTAGGAGCATAGGTGTGTTCCGCTGCGGCTCCCCATATGTCCGAAAGCGCCTCGTTCAAAGCACCTGATTCCCGTTGGTAAAGTAGTGCGGCGGAACTCGAGCAAACTCCGTGTCCCAGTTCGTGTGCGGTAACGTCGAATGCCGTAAGTGGCTTAAATTTGGTTGCTCCGTCACCGTAGATCATTTCGGAACCGGTCCAGCCAGCATTTTCATAGGAACTGCTGTAATGAACATAGCTTTTTAACAAAGTTCCATTGCCGTCATAACTGTTTCTGCTAAAAGTGTTTTTAAAGTAATCATAAGTTTTTTCCACTCCCCAATGTGCATCTAATGCGGCGTTGTCGAAGTTGGTATTGTCAAATTCAGCGGCAGTCCAGTTGTTGTCGTTATCCGTGAAATCTACTCCGTTACTTAATATGGTACTTTTTTTCAAGTTATAAGTTCTCACCCCGTTTCCACGAGTAGTGTCGTGCAAAATGTAGTTCGTTCCCGACAAGGTTGTTTCAATATTCTGCGTTCCGCTGTATCTTGTGGCAGCAGTTCCAGGAAGAAGTGTGGCATTACCTCGCTCCAAATTAGTGAAGGAACTGTTTGCTACATTTTCATAGGGTTCAATTGCTATCGGCGATTTTTTTGGTGATTCATGGAACCGGTCCGCATGCTTCATAATTGGATCTTTTGCTGCAATTCGCCCGCTGATTGCATCAACATAGATATAGTCTCTGCTGATTGGCGTTTGTGCATAGATATCGAATTTATAGGCAAGCATTAAGGAATATTTTCCGCCCGCTTGCAAAACAGGGATTAAAACCAGTTCACCAGTAGGTTTTTTATAGTCGTTATTGGCAACATAGGCAGCATCTTCCCACATGTATTTTTGGGCAGCCACATTATTTACAGCAATTTCGAAAGCTTCAGCTGCGCTGATTTGCGGTTGAGTCAATGTAGTGTTATCGCCATAAATTTCACCGTTCATACTTACCAGATTTCCGGCTTTATAATGCAGGTTGTAGATTCCGCCCTCAACTTTAATGTTTTTGTAGTAAAGCTGGTATTTTTCGTCGGTAAATTTACCGGTGAAATCGTTTTCTGTCTTAAGGTGACGGAATTCCTGATCTGATGAGAGATTCAGCACTTCTTTGAAAATAGTAGCCGCTACAGCGGAACTCAGCTTGTGATTGGGTTTAAAAACGACAAGACTTGTGGAGCCGTCTTCGTTTGTAACTCTTTTCGCTACGGATTCCTGTGCAGAAAGATTTCCGTTGAAACTCATCAACATTCCCAGAATTCCGAGAGTCAGTAATTGTTTTTTCATGATTAAATAATTAACATTTTTGCAAATGTAATAAATTATTCGAATGAAAATTAATTATAATAGATGGTTTTGACGTTAATGATGAAAATGTAAAAAAATGTTGAGTCTCGAAATTCTTGAGATATTTTCGTCAAAAAGAACAGGTCGAAGCTTTAGAAACTGCTTGGATCTAACTTTCCGGTATTATCTTCAATTTTGTAGTTGAGTGCTTTTGCCAAAACGAAAATATGGTCGAGATTTTCCAGTAGCTGCTTTTTTCCTTCTGCTTTCAAGCGGTCCTGGTTCACCGTTTTCACAGCATTATCTTTGGCGTACTGCGTAATTTTTTTCAGGTCGTTTTCGTTGAAGCGGTCGAAAAAGGAATCGTCCATCGACTGGATCTCCACACTGGGAATGATCTTAACTTCGGGGGTTGGTAATTCCTTAATAATCAGTTTTTTATTAATGGAATCAACCTCGATGGTCATTTTGTTGAGGTCGTAGGAAACCTGCGCATTGGTCTTGGTAAAAGTGATAATTTCCTTTTCTAAAGAGGGCAATAATGGACTTCCCAATAGCTGCGAAGTCATCTTCGTTTTCTGCATGCTCGAAAAATCCTGCTCCATCACCACCATTTTGTTCATCTTCCTGATTTGGTTGGTAATGATGTAGTAGTCGTTCTGAACCTTGTCGTCGGCTTTCTTTGTGATTTTGTTCCACAAGAGGAAAAGGAGCAACATTGCGGCTGCTCCCAAAATGAACGGTAATATTTTGTTCCGGTAATTCAACTTATTTGAAAATATCTTTAATGGATGAATCGTCTTTTTTCAGAATTTGTAAGAGGTCTTGCTCAATATATCCAGTTTCTGGGTTTTCAATAATTCTTCCAATTTCTTTACCATATTTTTTTAGAATTATTGTGGGAACACGCTGCACGTTTAGGCGAACTTCGTCCCCATTTGGTGATTCCTTTTTTCTATTTACTGCTAGAACTTCCAGTTTTTGCTCTGGATAATTCACTGCTTCCAATATTTTCATAAATCGCGGTACCTCTCGATGGCTGTCTTCACACCATGTTCCCATTACCAAAGTAATATTATAGGACCCTAATTTTTGTTTTTTCAATTCTGCGATGCTTTTCTGATCGAGTGCGTATTCATCATGTTCTTTGGTGTACCAACCGTTGTAGGGTTCTTTCAGTAATTGGTCTTTAGTTTGGTAACCCAAAAGCATTTTTCCGTCTCTCTCGGTGGTTACTTCACGATTCACGACTATTTTTTGCGATTGACAGGATTGAAACGTCATAAGTACCGTAACCGTGATAAACATTGATTTTGTTATATTTCTCATTTTTTCTATTTATTAAGGATTGCCTGAAGATCAGCTGGAGAGTAGTATTTGTTTTTCAGAACTTTGTTGTCGGATTTTCGGTGAACGTTGATTTTGTTACCTGAAACTTCGGAATAGGCGTCTTCACCTTTTTCTTTGTAGAAAGCAATTGTTTCGTCAGCTTCGGATTGTGTTGAGCATGCCTTTGACATATTCGAACGCTGCACCTCATCAAACAGTTGAACAAACTTTTCGCCCAAACCAAATTCAAGCACCGCACCGCTCAAAACGTACTGCAGATCGCACAATGCGTCGGCAATTTCTACGATATCGTTGTCGGCGATCGCTTCTTTCAGTTCATTGAGCTCTTCCTGCAACAACGATATTCTTAGTTCGCATCTTTCTTTGGAAGGGATCTGTGGAGATTCTAAAATCGGGGCATTAAACGTTCTGTGGAATTCTGCAACCTGGTTTAGCGAATCTATTTTCTGCATGAAACTTAAATTTAGACAAATATAAAAATTCAATTTTAAAAGAAAAATGCCGTCTCGGGCGAAACAGCATTTTCTTATATTTAATGAAAATTATTTTGAGATTTCTCTGCCGATGACCAACTTTTGGATTTCGGATGTTCCTTCGCCGATGGTGCAAAGTTTGGAATCTCGGTAGAACTTCTCAACCGGGAAATCTTTGGTGTATCCGTATCCGCCGAAAATCTGTACGGCATTGTTAGAGATTCTTACACATGCTTCAGAAGCGTAAAGTTTAGCCATCGCACCTTCCTTGGTCATTTTTTGATTGGCGTCTTTCAGAGTGGAAGCTCTTCTGATCAGCAATTCCGATGCATCGATTTCTGTCGCCATATCGGCAAGCATAAAGTTGATCGCCTGGAACTGGTTGATTGGTCGCCCAAACTGTTGACGTTCCAATGAATATTTCAAGGCGGCTTTGTAAGCTCCTCTCGCAATTCCCAAACTTAATGCGGCGATCGAGATTCTACCTCCGTCCAAGATTTTCATTGCCTGTTTGAAACCTTCGCCCACTTCACCTAAACGATGTGAATCAGGAACCCGCACATTGTCGAAAATCAGTTCCGCAGTTTCGGATGCGCGCATCCCGAGTTTGTTTTCTTTCTTTCCTGAAGAGAATCCGGGCATTCCTTTTTCAAGAACAAAGGCGGTCGAATTATTTTTAGCGCCTTTCTCCCCGGTTCTGGTCATCACAACCGCAATGTCGCCAGAAATTGCGTGGGTGATGAAATTTTTAGCACCGTTCAGAATCCAGTCGTCACCATCTTTTACAGCGGTTGTACTCATGCCGCCAGAATCGGATCCGGTGTTGTGTTCTGTTAATCCCCACGCTCCGATTACTTTTCCGGAAGCAAGCTTCGGAAGCCATTTATGGCGCTGTTCCTCGTTTCCGAATTCATAAATATGATTGGTGCAAAGTGAGTTGTGCGCCGCAACAGATAATCCAATTGATGGATCGACTTGAGAAATTTCGTCGAGAATGGTTACATATTCCTGATAACCTAAACCGGAACCTCCGTATTCTTCCGGAATCACAATTCCCATGAAGCCCATTTCACCCAACTGGTGGAAAAGTTCAACGGGGAAGGTTTGGCTCTCGTCCCATTCCATTATATTTGGACGGATGTTTTTTTCTGCGAAATCTTTTGCAGTCTCTGCAATCATATTCAGGTTGTGTAAAGTATCGTGGCTCATTTATTTAATTTGACCTCAAAGATAGTAAAATGTGTAAAATTAATAGGATGGATGAGCAAACTTTTATTTTCGGAGAAAACATTAAACAATTGTTAAAGATTGCAAATCATTCTAAAAACCAATGCTTAATGGAAGTTAAATTGTAATTTTGCAAAAAATTGCAACATGAGAAAATTATTATTTTCGTTATTCATAGTTCCAGCTATTTTACTTGCGCAAGAACCTGCAGGTTACTACAACGGTACAACCGGACTTACCGGCTACGCATTGAAAACAAAGCTTCGCGACATTATTTCTGCGAAAAATGTGAACTGGCATTACAGTGATCTGCAGAATATCTATAATCAGACCGATATTGACAAGTTCTATGATTATGATGCGACGAACACTAGTTATCTGCTAGATATTTACTCGAATAATCCGACAGGAACTACGGCTTATCATTATACTTCGGCGCAGATGATCGGTTCTTCCAATGCAGAAGGATTAGGGTGGAACAGGGAGCACCAGATGCCGCAAAGTACCTTCAACAGTAATTATCCGATGTATTCGGACCTGTTTTTTGTGATTCCTACGGATGCGAGAATCAACCAGTTGAGAAGTAATTATCCTTACGGAATTTCGTCCACGACGCCATCTTATGTTTATTACACCTTTACCAATGGCTCAAAGATTGGAAGAAACAATACGCCGAATTCTGCGTACACAGGAAGGGTTTATGAGCCGCATCCCGAATTTAAGGGAGACATAGCGAGAGCGCTTCTGTATTTTGTGGTGAGATATGAAGGCAAACTTGGTTCATTTAATTTTTACAATGGAACTTCGCCGGCAAATGATAGGTCGCCTTTGGACGGAACTGAAGAAAAAGCTTTTGAGGATTGGTACATCTCCCTTCTTTTGCAGTGGCATAACGAAGATCAGGTTTCACCTCGAGAAATAGCGAGAAACAACAGTGTTTTCGCGGTACAGAAAAACAGGAATCCCTTTATCGACCATCCGGAATGGGTGAACATGATTTGGGGGCAAACTCCTTCAACCGTAGCTCCTTCTACAATTTCGGATTTGAACGTTACCCAAACAAGCGCTTACTTTGTTAACTTAAGTTGGACACCCTCAACAGGAAACGGAATTTTGGGCTACAAAGTTTACCAGAACGGTACCTTCATCGGATATACAAAAACCAATTCTTTCATTGCCGACCGACTTTCACCATCGACGCCGTATAATTTTACAGTGAAGGCATATAACGACAATTATATGGAATCGGCGGAAAGCAATGTTGTTTCTGTAACAACCCTCGATACCGATATCTACGCAAAAGATTTGATGATTACAAAATATATTGAAGGAACTGCGAATAATAAAGCGCTGGAAATTACCAACAAAACAGGTCATGCTGTTGATCTCACCAAATACAGATTGAGTATTCAGTATTATAGCGGAACCAATTATTATTTCCCGGCTCCATACGAATTGGAAGGTGTGGTTGAAAATAATTCAACTTTTGTAGTGCTAAATCCGAAAGCAAATTTATCCTGCATTACCAATGATCAGGCGAGATTTGTAACCGCAGCGCCGCAACTCACTTTTGACGGAAGCAATTATATCGAACTCCGAAATTCTTCTACAACTGTGGATGCTGTTGGAACTTTGGCGGTCAATAACTTTGCGACTCTCGGCAATACTTCTCTTTACCGTAATGCTACAGTAACACAACCGAGCAGCACTTTTGTTTTCGAAGAATGGACAAAGTATCCGAATGATTACTGCACCGGTTTAGGAATGCTGTCTGCTTCTGATGTTTCGGTTTACGCAGATAATAATTTTACGGTTTATCCGAATCCTTCTGTTGGCAATATTGTTTACATTAAGGGAAAAAATCTTGAGAAAGTGCAGACTGTTTCAATTCTCGATATTTCAGGAAAAATTGTGGAAAGATTAACGGCTCCTTTCAAAAATGACAACTCGCTGAATGTACAGAAACTAACTTCCGGAGTTTATATCCTGCAGCTTGATGACAAAGCGGTGAAGTTTATTAAGAATTAAATTTCTTAGTAATATGAAAGTCAGCTTCCGAAGAAGCTGACTTTTTTACTTCATATAGAGCCGCATTTTTTCTTCCGCTTCTGGTTTTACCTTCATTTCCCTGAAGAATTTGTTTTCATTTTTGAAGGAGATTCTGTAGTAGATAATTTTATCCGCATAATATTTAAAGTAAGGATGGTTTTTCAGCCAGGATTCAGGCGCGTCCATCAGTGAGTATTTCTGAACATTATCTGTAGTTAGCGGTGCAATGAAAATCAATCGGTGCGCCTGAACTTTGTCGATATTATAGGTGTCTAAGATTTGCTGCTTGTTGACGAAACCGCCCAGTTTGTTTCTGAAACCGATGAAGCTTGCCGCGCTTTTTTCATCAAAACCATATTCGATCAGTTGTTTGAAGTTGATCTCGTTTAAATCAATTTTAGAAAAATCAGTTTTGGATTCAACAGAAGCTGTCGCCTTTTGTGATTTCGGATTTTCATGATTTGAAACGGTTGAAGAAACGTTATTCTTTTGAAACGAGTCAGGATTTAGAACGATGTACGGTCTCATTTCCTCAAACTTCTCAGGAGAGATGGCGTAACATTTCTGGATTTCTTCCAATGACTTAAAACTGCCTTTCAAATACCGGTCTCTGTAGTTGATAATGGTTTGTGCCTGTTTATCGGTAAAGCCCAGAATTTTCCAACCATCGAAGTCGGTTTGATTGGGGTCGAAATTTTGATACTGAACTTTCGGCTTTTCTGTTTTTGCATAGTTGTTGGAGAAACTTGATCTTTGATTTGAATAATTCTCGGGAGTTTTTTGCGGAAGCAAAAGGTAAGGTTCCATTTTGCGATAGTTTTCTTCGCTAATGATAAAACATTCCTTAAACTTTTCCTTGCTGATAAAGCTTCCGCCAAGATAGTTTTTGTATTTTAAAATAGAAGCTGCCTGTCTTTCTGTAAACCCCATTTTTTCAAAATCTGACTCTGAGAAATGGTCTGGGTTAAATTTACCTGGGATTCGAAGTTCATCGCTGCCTTTTTGTCGGTATGAATGGTAACCGGCGAACTGTATAGTCTTTCGATAGCTATTTCTGCTACTTCTAAAATGTCTGTTCGCTGTTTCCGGCAGAAGAATGTACTTTTCAATCTCATCATATTTACTCTCGGAAATTGCATAGCATTTTCTCAATTGTTCTTTTGAAACAAAGCTTCCGCCCACTGCTTGTTTGTATTTTAGGATCGTTGTTGCCTGTTTTTCTGAAAATCCTAAAGTCATCCACTCTTCCTTGTTAAGTGAATTGGGATCGTATGCTTTCAGAACAATTCTTTCGGAGGCATTTGTTTCTTCCGTGAATATTTGCGTGGGAAAGGAGTTGTCTTTCTTAGTCGTGTTGAAATATAAAAGACCGGTGATAAGAATTGATCCTGAAGTGGCGAATCCGAAAAAATAGTTTTTCACTGCTGATAATTGGAGATGTATGTTCATGTTTTTTTTTGCAAACATACAACGGACTTCATGTCAAAAAATAGGTGAAATCACCTATTTTTATAGGGTTATTTCACCCATTTTTACAGTAAGCTCTAAAAATTATTGTTCGGGTTTATCTGCCAGTGATTCCTTAAGCTTCTGCAGTTCGGCCTTCACAAATTCTAGCCGATCGATAATGGTAATGGTTTCGGAGATTTTGGAGTTGGTCGTCAATGCAATCCTTGCTCCATCGAGGGTGTAACCTTTTTCTTTAACAAGGTGATAAATGATCTTCAGATTCTTTATGTCTTCCGGAGTAAAATAGCGGTTTCCCTTTTTGTTTTTTTTGGGTTTGATGATTGGGAACTCCTGCTCCCAATAACGGATTAGCGAAGTGTTAACGCCAAAAGCTTTGGCGACTTCGCCAATGGGATAATATAATTTATCGGGCAGATCAATCTTCACTTCTTAATTTTGAGCAAATATATAAAGTTTAATATTTATTAGAAAACAAAAGACACTTCAATCGAAATGTCTTTTTATTTATTTTGAAAGTTTTTTTAGGAAAGGTCGCCCGCAGAATCCATTGGGTCCGTCATTCCATCTCTTTTTCTGAAACTGTACTCGCGGTTGTTGTCAAGATATGCACCAGATCTTGCCTTTGCAATTATTCTTGCGCGATTTTCAGGATCTAAGTTTCGGTCTCGGTCATTGATAAATTCTTCCGACTGAGGGTAATAATCCTTTGTAAAATCATTCACGTTGATTGCTCCCATATCGTTCATAATGTCTCGTGCCTCTTCCGCTCGATCACTGTCGTTGGTATAAACGGTAACGATATTGCTTTTTGTTCCAGCGTAACTGTATCTTTTTCTGTCCTCGTGGTCTTCACCAAAAAGCCAGTCCCAAAAACCTGTTGTTTTTTCATCCTCATTATAGTCGTAATGTAGGTCGTTGTCTATTATTTCATTTCTGCGGTAAGAAGATACATTGTAATCTTCTTTTGAGAATCCGTTATTGTCCAATTTTTCTGATGCTTTTGCAGCATCCTCATTGTTGGGAAACATTCCCACTACGGTATAAGCCATAATTAAAATTTTTAAGATTAATATTGTGATTTTGTGTCATTTAATTATCAAAAACGGTGACAAAAAGTATTGTTTCATCAGCTTTATAATAAGTTTAACGCGATGTTAAAACATTATGTAGAGAATATTATCTGCCTAACTTTGGTTCTCCATAGAAATTATTGGGAAACGGTATTTGCTAGTGAGATTTTTTTAAATAAATCATCTTAATTTTTATGGTCTAAGTTAACATTGAATATTTTGTCAAAAGTTAAAGGAATTAATAAGTGCGAATTAAATGATAAATAATGTTGCGCAACCAGAAGACTTTTCGTAAATTTGCACCACTTTTTGTGGGAGCATTTGGCGAAGCTTAAAACATTAACAATTAACATCTTCCGTATTTTTCAGAACCACATTCAGCCAAAGTTTGAAAGAGAAGGAATACAAATTTTTTAATTATGTCTGAAACGACAAACAAAGAAACGGTTCTTTTGAACCAAAACGTAGCACCTGAACAATTTGACTGGGATTCTTTCGAGTCTGGTCTTGATGCTGATGCAAGAAAAGAAAAAAGCGACCTCGAGGAAATCTACAACGGGTCTCTTAACAACTTGAGCGACAACGACGTACTTGTAGGAAAAGTAGTAAGACTTACCGACAAAGAAGCGATTGTTGACATCAACTTCAAGTCTGAAGGTGTTATTTCTCTGAACGAATTCCGTTACAACCAAGGATTGCAGGTAGGTGATGAAGTTGAGGTAATGGTCGACAGAAGAGAAGACAAAACAGGTCAGTTGCAACTTTCCCACAAAAAAGCGAGAACGCTTAAAGCTTGGGATAAAGTAAACGAGCTTCACGAAAGCGGTGAAATCGTAAACGGATTTGTAAAATCAAGAACTAAAGGAGGTATGATCGTTGACGTACACGGTATCGAGGCATTCTTGCCTGGATCACAGATCGACGTGAAGCCAATCAAAGACTACGACCAGTTCGTAGGAAAAACAATGGAATTCAAAGTGGTGAAAATCAACCCAGAATTCAAAAACGTGGTAGTTTCTCACAAAGCGTTGATCGAGGCAGACCTTGAAGGACAGAAGAGAGAAATCATCGGTCAGCTTGAAAAAGGTCAGGTTCTGGAAGGAACTGTGAAGAACATCACTTCTTACGGGGTGTTCATCGATCTTGGAGGTGTTGACGGATTGATCCACATTACAGACCTTTCTTGGTCAAGAGTAAACCACCCATCAGAAATCCTTGAAGACGGACAGACTGTGAAAGTGGTAATCCTTGATTTCGATGATGAGAAAACTAGAATCCAGTTGGGTATGAAGCAGTTGGAACCACATCCGTGGGATGCGCTTTCTGCTGATATGAAGGTAGGTGACAGAGTTAAAGGAAAAGTGGTTGTTCTTGCTGACTACGGTGCATTCGTTGAGGTTGCTCCAGGTGTTGAAGGATTGATCCACGTTTCTGAAATGTCTTGGTCAACTCACTTGAGAAGCGCGGGAGATTTCGTGAAAGTAGGTGACGAAGTAGAAGCTGAAGTTTTGACTTTGGACAGAGAAGACAGAAAAATCTCTTTGGGAATGAAGCAGCTTAACCAGGATCCTTGGTCAAACATCGAAACTAAATATCCGGTTGGTTCTAAGCATGTTGGAACCGTAAGAAACTTCACCAACTTCGGAGTATTCGTTGAGTTGGAAGAAGGAATCGATGGATTGATCTACATTTCTGACCTTTCTTGGACTAAGAAAATCAAGCACCCATCTGAGTTCTGTGCAGTAGGTGATAAGTTAGACGTAGTTGTTCTTGAATTGGATACTGCTGCAAGAAGACTTTCATTAGGACACAAGCAACTGTTGGAAAATCCTTGGGATAAGTTCGAAACTAAATATGCTGAAGGTACTGTACACACAGGAAAAGCTACAGAAGTTTTCGACAAAGGAGCTCAGGTTCAGTTCGAAGATGCTGAAGTTGAAGCTTTCTGCCCATCAAGATTATTAGAAAAAGAAGACGGTTCTAAAATCAAGAAAGGAGAAGAAGCTGAATTCAAAGTAATCGAGTTCAACAAAGAATTCAAGAGAGTAGTGGTTTCCCACACCGGAATCTTCAGAGATGAGGAAAGAAAGAACGTGAGAGACAACGCTCAGAAACCTGCAGCATCTTCAAGCAACGAAGAGAAAGCTACTCTTGGTGACCTCGATGTTTTAGCAGAATTGAAAAAGAAAATGGAAGGGAACTAATTCCTGATTTTCAATGATACTTTGAACGCCTCATTAACTTGGGGCGTTTTTTTATGTTAAATATTTATGAACATCAAATATTTTTTATATATTCGGCACCGAATAATCAATATATATGAAAAATAGAAATTTACCCTTGAAAATTGCGGCGCTTTTTCTTGCATTTTCTTTCGGGAATTTACAGGCGCAGGATTTTAAGTCCATCATTCAGAGCCATATGTCGGCTAAGAACACTTTTGCTAAACCAGAACTCAGCAATTTCGAAGTCACCAACCACGATTTTTCGAAATCGATGAATTCGGAGGTGGTGATGTTTCAGCAACATTATAAAGGAATCCCTGTATACAATTCCGTGGGAACAGCTTTGGTGAGAAACTCACAGGTAAACTATATCAACGAAAATTTTACTAAGGATTTCACTTCGGCTTCGTTGCCTTCGACTGCAAAATCAAATCAGGCAATTTTTGCGACGGTAGCACAAGCTATGGGATTGAAAAACGCAGCTAATTATGAGCTGCTCAACTTCGGTGAGGCAGATAAAGACCATGCATTTGCCAAAACCAGACTGACTTATTTTGTCGATAGCAATAATAATCTTCGTTTATGCCATCAATACGAATTTGAAGAAAAAGGAACTTCAAACTATTGGGAGGTATTGGCAGATGCTGTAACCGGCGAGATTCTGAGTAAGCAGAACCTTACACTTTCCTGTACTTTTGAGCACGGTGCTTTCGGAAGAGACCATTCTGAGCACATTGCTGACGAACTCTTGGGTCATTTTGTAAATGATGCGAATGATGATTCGTTTTCAAATTCAACTGTTGCTGCTTTAGCGCCGCTTGATGCTTCCTATCGCGTATTCCCTTTTCCTTTAGAAAGTCCTAACCACGGTTCGAGAGTAATGTTGGCCAATCCATGGTTTACCGACGCGTCACCCGACGGATGGCACAGTATTTTGGGCGGGACATACTTGGGAACCCACACCACCACGCGTGGAAACAACGTAATGGCGTATGATGACCGCGCAAATGCAAATGCACCGGGATCCTATGCGGAAGGTGGGGCAAACAGAGTTTTCGATTTCCCGTTTATAGTTAATGACACTACCGGAAACCTTAATGCGGCCACAACCAATCTGTTTTATGCCAACAACAAAATTCACGATATTTTCTACCGTTTAGGATTTAATGAAGTTTCAAGAAATTTCCAGGCGTGGAATTATGGAAAAGGAGGAGCTCAAAACGACTACGTTATGGCTGAATCTCAAGACGGAGGTGGAACCAATAATGCTAACTTCAGTACACCGAGTGACGGAGGTAGAGGAAGAATGCAGATGTATCTTTGGGATCCAGATGTTATTCAAAGAGTTTTTTACAACGCTCCATCTGAAGCCGTGGGTAGATTAGTGCCTAACGTTATTTCTACCACTTTCGGTCCTGCTCTTACTGTAACAGGAGTAACGGCCGATGTTAAGGTTTCACCTGTATTAGACGCATGTACTCCGCTTCCAGCTGGATCATTAACCGGCAAGATAGGACTCATTGAAAGAGGTACTTGCGAATTCCAAGCAAAAGTTCAGGCAGTGCAAGATGCAGGTGCAGTTGCAGCAATTATTTATAGCTTACCAGATTCTGCTCCAACTGGTGGAATGGCGGGAACAAACCCGAATATAACAATTCCATCTGTGTTGATCGAAAATCCTGAAGGCGTTTATATGAAAGGATTGCTGGACGGTGGAACAAATGTTAACATTACCTTGAAATACGATCCAGCTACTCAACCAACAAGAGACGGAAGCTTCGACAACGGAATTATTATCCATGAATATGGACACGGGATTTCCAATAGAAGAACAGGAACCGGTTCAGGATGTTTAAACACTAGCATTAACAAAGAGCAGATGGGCGAAGGTTGGTCTGATTTCTTTGCATTAATGCTTACCAACCAACCGGGAGACAACGCTTCCGTCCCAAGAGGAATCGGGACTTATGCAGTAACAGAACCTATCAACGGTGGCGGAATTCGACCTGCTCCTTATTCTCCTGACTTTGCTGTCAATAACTTTACTTATGGTAAGACAAACGGTATGGAATATACCAATGCGTCAGGAGTATTGACAACCAATGTGCACTCAATTGGATTTGTATGGGCTACAATGCTGTGGGATCTGCACTGGAAGTATGTTGAGAAATACGGATATTCATCGGACGTGATGGCAAACAATACCAACGGAAGTACAAGAGTGCTTCAATTGGTGTATAACGCTTTAGGACTTCAGGGATGTAATCCTGGATTTATCGAAGGAAGAAACGCAATTATTGCGGCAGAGCAAGCAGCAACAGGAGGTGCGGACAAATGTATGATCTGGAATGTATTTGCGAAAAGAGGATTGGGTGTAAACGCAGCTTCTGGTTCAAAAACCAACATCAACGATCAGGTTGAAGATTTCAATGTTCCTGCAGACTGTCTGATGGCAACCAACGAAGCCGGAGTTAAGGATGCGCTAAGCATTTATCCGAATCCAGCTAAGAACGAGTTCTTCATCAAATCTGGAAAAGCAATTGCAGGAAAGGTTTTGGTTGAGATTTTCGATGCTTCAGGAAAAGTGGTTTCAAGCCAAAGAATGTCAGCTGATGCAGCAGTTAACACTCAAACTCTAACAAATGGAGTTTTTGTGGTGAAAGTTTCCGGCTTAGGCGTGAACTATTCTTCCAAACTTATGATTAAAAAATAATTTTTAATTCATAATTTTATGGTCGTCCTGATTTTTCGGGACGGCTTTTTTTATGGTTTTAGATTTTGAAATTCGGAAGTCGGGGAGGATCTCCAAATACTTTATAGAAAATGGTATTTCCTGTTTTCAGGAAGCGGGCGCTTTTGTGCAGAATCTTCCCTACAAACGAAATGGAAATAAAGAGGACGACCTTTGCGTAATTAATGATGGTGGAGGAACTTGCAGCACGAAACATGCTTTATTGAAACTGCTCGCTGATGAAAATGGAATCGCAGAGGTAAAACTGATGCTCGGAATCTTTAAGATGAATGTGCTCAACACCCCAAAAATTTTCGCAGTCTTGGAAAAATATCGCTTAACTGAAATTCCGGAAGCACACAATTACCTTCGTTGCAAAAACAGGGTTTTAGACTTTACAAAAAAGAATTCCAGTCCCGAGAATTTCATCAGTGATCTAATGGAAGAGATCGAGATTCAGCCCAATCAAATCAGCGGATTTAAAGTTGATTTTCATAAAGAATATCTCAAGAAATACCTCAATCAAAATCCGCAGATTCCTTATTCGCTCGAAGAGTTCTGGGAAATTAGGGAAGAATGTATCGCCGCTTTGCAGCAATGAAAAACCCACCAAAAAAATCTGATGGGTTTCTCTATTGTTGTTGTCTGAATTTTTATTTGTAAGAAGCGTCTTTGATTCTCGCCTTTTTACCTCTAAGGTTTCTGAAATAGTAGATTCTCGCTCTTCTTACCTTACCTCTTCTGTCAACCTCGATTTTCTGAAGAGCAGGCATGTTGATCGGGAAAACTCTCTCTACACCCACATCACCGCTCATTTTTCTGATGGTGAAAGTTTTGGTAGCACCTGTTCCTCTCAACTGGATCACAACTCCTTTGAAGAACTGGGTTCTTGTTTTCTGACCTTCTTTAATCTCGTAATACACAGTGATGGTGTCACCGGCTTTGAATTCTGGGAATTCCTTTTTAGCAATGTACTTGTCTTGTACGTACTTTAATAAATCCATTATTATTAATAAAAATTGGTGAAGCTAAGCAACATTCACGTCCTTCGTCAGAGGTTGGTTAACGGACTGCAAAAATATGATATTTTTCTGATTCTGCAAATATTTCATTAACAATATTTTAGAAATGTAGTAATTACCGGTAGTACCAGTGGAATTAGGATTGGGAATTGCCGAAGCATTTGCCAAAAATGGAGACCACATCATCTTTAACGGACTGGAAGAAAACGGATCGGAGATTGCCGAAAATATAGGTAAAAAGTACGGGATGAAAACAGCTTTCCGTAACTCAAATCTGATGACTGCGGAAGGAGGCCAGGACCTTATCGATTTTGCTTACAGGGAGTTTGGGCGGATTGATATTTGGGTCAATAATGCCGGAATCCAGTATGTTTCTCCGGTAGAAGATTTTCCATTAGAAAAATATGAGCAGATTATCGCACTGAACATAAACTCCGTGTTTTATGCGTCCCGCGCTGTTTTCCGGCAGATGAAGGAGCAGAGGTTCGGTAGAATCATCAATATTTCTTCCGTTCACGGGTTGCGAGCGTCAGAATTCAAATCGGCTTATGTCACCGCCAAGCATGGAGTGGTGGGACTTACCAAAGTTTTGGCTTTGGAAGGAGCTCCTTACAATGTTACCTGCAACGCAGTTTGTCCGGGATATGTAAAAACTCCGTTGGTAGAAGGACAGATTAAAGACCAGGCAAAAGCCGATGGAATGAGTGAAAATGAGGCAGTGGAAAAGGTAATGCTAAAGAAGCAGGCAGTAAAAAGTTTCGTGCCTGTAGAGAAATTAGGAGAAATTGTAGTATTTTTATCTGCAGAAAATGCAACCAGTGTCACAGGAACCACCTTTACATTGGATGGAGCATGGACTGCGCAATAAAAAAGTAAAATATGATTGACAAAAGAGTAAAAAATGCTCAGGAAGCCATCGCAGGAATCGAAAACGGAATGACCGTGATGTTGGGCGGTTTCGGTTTGTGCGGAATTCCCGAAAACTGCATCAACGAGATGGCGAAAAGCGATTTGACGGATTTAACCTGCATTTCCAACAACGCGGGAGTTGACGATTTCGGATTGGGACTGCTTCTTCAGAAAAGGCAGATCAAGAAAATGATCGCTTCCTATGTTGGCGAAAATGCAGAATTTGAAAGACAGATGCTTTCCGGCGAACTCGATGTGGAGCTTACTCCGCAAGGAACTTTGGCAGAAAAATGTAGAGCTGCACAACACGGAATTCCTGCTTTTTATACACCGACCGGTTATGGAACCGAAGTTGCCGAAGGTAAAGTAGCACGCGAATTCCACGGAAAAATGCATATTTTGGAACACGCTTATGAAGCAGATTTCTCCATCGTGAAAGCTTGGAAAGGCGATCATACGGGAAATCTAATCTTCAAAGGAACTGCAAGAAACTTCAACCTTCCGATGGCGGGTGCAGCAAAAATCACCATTGCCGAAGTGGAGGAACTTGTAGAGCCGGGAGAACTCGATCCCAATGAAATCCACATTCCCGGAATTATGGTCCAGCGAATTTTTCAAGGCGAAAAATATGAGAAAAGGATCGAACGGGTGACCACTAGGAAAAAAGAAAATACTTGATTTTCGTTTTGTGTCCTTAGTCAATAATTATTTGTAAAACTTAAGAAATCCACGAGGAAACTTTTGTTCCTTTTGTGGTGAATGAAAAGATGTTAACAAAAGAGCAAATCGCACAGCGCATATCAAAAGAAGTAAAAGACGGTTACTATGTAAACCTCGGAATCGGAATCCCGACTTTGGTCGCAAACTACGTTCCCGAAACGTTCTCCGTAGATTTCCAAAGTGAAAACGGAATCCTCGGAATGGGGCCTTTTCCGTATGAAGGCGAGGAAGATCCCGACTTGATCAATGCCGGAAAACAGACGATCACTTCGCTTCCCGGAGCTTCGTTTTTCGATTCTGCATTCAGTTTCGGGATGATCAGAAGTCAGAAAGTGGACCTCACTATTCTCGGAGCGATGGAGGTTTCCGAAGACGGCGACATCGCAAGCTGGAAGATTCCCGGCAAAATGGTGAAAGGAATGGGAGGCGCGATGGATTTGGTGGCATCTGCTCAGAATATCATCGTCGCTATGATGCACACCAACAAAGCAGGGGAAAGCAAAGTTCTGAAAAGCTGCACACTTCCTTTGACGGGCGTTAAATGTGTAAAGAAAATCGTTTCTGATCTCGCAGTGATGGAGGTTACGGAGAACGGACTCAAACTTTTGGAAAGAGCACCGGGAGTTTCTGTGGAAGACATTGTAAAGGCAACCGAAGCCAACCTCATCGTGGAAGGTGATATTCCCGAAATGCAGTTTTAGAAACAGTCAAATCATTATTATAGAAATCCTCTCCGTTCTTATGTTGAGAGGATTTTTTTGTAGCTTTGAGATTAGCTACACCTTTTAAGTCCTAAATTTTCAAAATAGAAAAAATGCTTACAAAAATTCATCCGAAATTACCCATGCGTAATCTTTCGAATACAAAAGATTTCTATTTCAAAATTGGTTTTGAAAATTGTGGGGTAGTGGACTATGAAGAATATCTGATGTTAAAAAAAGACGACATCGAAATTCATTTTTTCCTTTTCGAAAATCTTAATCCTAATGAAAATTACGGAATGGTTTACATCAGAACAGGAGATATTGATGGACTTTATAAAAATTTTACTGAGAGTAAAATTGAGATTCATCGCAACGGAAAATTAGAAATGAAACCATGGGGAATTAGGGAATTCTCAATCCTCGATCCTGATTACAATCTTTTGACTTTTGGAGAGCATCGAGATTAAATTGCAGAAGTTCCTTTTTTAGGAACTTTTTTTTGTCAAAAAATATTGGATATACAAAATTTTGTTATATCTTTATGATATCAAAATAATATCAAACCAAGAATTAAAATCATGGAAAAAATCTTGAAACCGATGTCGGGATATCTCGCCTTAGTAATTTGCCTGCTTCTTTTTGCAGCGGGGCTTTTCTTCTTTATCAATGGGGTTGATCAGAATGTGACCTTCGTCATTTTGGGCATTTTATGTTTCATTGCTTTTGCATTTTTTATCAAAGGTTTAATGATCATTAACCCCAATCATTCGCGTGTTCTTACGTTTTTTGGGAAATATGTCGGTTCTGTGAAAGAGAATGGTCTGTTCTTCATCAATCCACTTTATTCATCCCAAAAGATTTCTTTGCGTTCTGAAAACTTGCAGGGACAGACGCTTAAGGTAAACGACAAAATGGGAAACCCCATCGAAATCGGTGTTGTAATCGTTTGGAAAGTAGGCGATACCTACAAAGCGGCATTTGACGTGGAGCGTTATATCGACTTCGTGAAAATGCAGAGTGAAGCGGCGGTACGTCATTTGGCGATGAGTTTTCCTTACGACAATTTGGAAGATGATCATGCGCCGATTACGTTGCGTGAAGGTGGCGAGAAAATCAACCAAATCCTGGAAAACGAACTCACCGAACGTCTCGACAAAGCAGGAATCGTCATTCAGGAAGCGAGGATTTCGCATCTTGCCTATGCTTCGGAAATTGCGGGAGCGATGCTTCAAAGACAACAGGCAACGGCGATTGTTGCGGCAAGAATCAAAATCGTGGAAGGCGCGGTTGGAATGGTGGATCTCGCTTTGAAGAAACTTTCCGAAGAAAATATCGTGGAGCTCGACGATGAAAGAAAGGCGGCAATGGTTTCGAACTTAATGGTGGTCCTTTGCGGCGAAAAAGCAGCGCAACCGATTTTGAACACGGGAACGCTTTATAATTAATAATTAACAATTAATAATGTCTGAGATCTGAAATTATTAATTTTTCAATTAAAAAATCTTGGCAAAGAAAAGTTTTGTTTTACGAATTGACGAATCGACCTACAAACTCCTTGAGAAGTGGGCAAGTGATGAGTTCCGCTCAGTGAATGGACAGATCGAATTTCTACTTCACGAAAACCTCATTAATACAGGCAGGAAAAAGAAAGAAGTTCCGAAAGAGGAACCCAAAAAAGAAAAATAACGACGGCGGGAATTTTCCTGCCGTTTTTCTTTAATTTTGAGTCATGAAAAAATACAGAATCCAAAAGTCGCCGTTCGTCGTTCCCACTACCGATGGGAAACTTATCGAAGAAATCTGGGGCAACTCTACTGGAAACTCCAACATTTCCATTGCACACATGGTTGCACCGCCGAATTGGAGCGAGCCACACCAAACTCCGGAATTTGACGAATTCACCTACATCATCCGCGGAAAAAAGCAGTTCGAAATCGATGGTGAAACAATTATTCTGGAAAAAGGTCAAAGCATCCTGATAGAAAAGGGATCGAGAATCCGCTACAGCAATCCGTTTTCGGAAGAATGTGAATATATCGCGATTTGTCTTCCGGCATTTTCGATAGAGCTGGTGAATCGGGAGGAAGGAAGCTAACTGATTTTCGTCAACGCTTTTCCTTTGTGTGACGCGATGTGGTCGGTTTTGTCGCTTTTGATTTCGTATTGCGGATCATCTGCACTCGCGTGATGGGTGTAACCTTTGTAATCGAAATCCTTGGTATGAACTTTAATGATTTTCCCGGAAACGATGCCGGCTTCAGAATTCCACTTTACTTGGTCGCCGACTTTAAACTTTTTGTCCATAATGATGAAATTTTAGGTGATTGCTACAATAATCACGAAAAAATCATTAGGAAATGAGAGCTTATCTAGGTTTATTTTGCAGGAAATTTTCCTCCCTTTAGGGTTGGGGTAAAGAAAATTTCCAAGATCAAATTAATTTGAAGTCCAGTTCTCAGATGCCTTAACTTCATCAATTATTCACATCAAAAATTACACCCCGGTTTTCAAAATAGAATGCCGAGCTCATGAAGCTGCTTTTCTAAATCAGCGTTTTCGGTTATGTGAACCGTGATGAATCCCAACTTTTTGGCAACCTCGATGTTCTTTGCATTGTCGTCGATAAAGACTGTTTCCTCAGGTTTGATTTGGTATCTTTCGGTCAGAATTTTCCAAATTTCAGGATCGGGTTTGATGAGTTTCTCGGTTCCTGATACGACAATTTTTCCCTCAAAAATCTGGAAGAAATCATAGTTTGCCAGAGCGTACGGAAAAGTTTCAGCCGACCAGTTCGTCAAACCAAAAAGTCGATAATCGGTATGTTCCAGTTTTCTTAGAACCGCCACATTTTCAGGGATGTCGGAACGCAGCATCGTGGTCCAATTGTCATAATAAGCCCTGATTTCTTTTTCCCATTCAGGATGTTTTTCAACAAGGATTTCTGTACCTTCCCGCAAAGTTCTTCCTCGGTCCTGCTCGGCGTTCCATTCGTCGGTCGCGATATTTTTCAGGAAATACTCCATCTTTTCGTCGTCATTAAAATAGCTTCTAAAAAAATAGCGCGGGTTCCAATCCATCACCACGCCGCCAAAATCGAAAACGATATTCTTAATCATTACAAAAAAATTCTAAAACTCAAATCTACGGAATTCATAACCGTTTTCTGTGAACACTGCGTTAATATGCTGCATTCCGTTGCTCAAAATAATTTCTTTGGCACCGACAATCGAGTTGTAGCGAGCGGTTTGCTCAAAAGTCTTTTCCGTGAGTTTGATGTGCGGAGCTTTGCATTCCACCAAAATTTTCGGCAGCGTTTTTTCGGTCACGAGCAGGTCGATTCTCTTCGTGGTTCCGCTCAACTCGATTTTTTTTTCAAGAATTAATGACGACAGATTTCTCTCCTTTTTATAGTGATAATAGTGGATCCAATGCTGTCTCACCCATTCTTCGGGAGTCAGGAGCAGCCACGTTTTGCGCACCAAATCATAAATAAAAAACTTATCTTTGTCTGTCCTGATTTTAAAGTCAAAACCATCCTCAAAGTTAAGTTTCGGCAGCTGCATTTATGAAAGAATTAGATTTAATCCTCAAAAATATTAAAAATAAAGAGTTATTGCCGATTTATTTTTTCCATGGCGAAGAACCGTACTTTATGGATGTGGCGGTAAAGTCCTTTGAAAACGACGTTTTGGAGGAAGACGAGAAAGCGTTCAACCAAACCGTGGTTTACGGGAAAGACACCACTTATGCGGAAGTGCTCGCTTTGGCACGCCAATTCCCGATGATGGGCGACAAACAGGTCATTATCCTAAAAGAAGCGCAGGAAATAAAAATGACCGAAAAAGAAGCAGAAGCACTGAAAGTGTACGCGGAAAATCCTGTGGAATCCACATTGCTCGTCATCGCCCACAAATACAAAAAAGTCGATGCAAGGAAAGCATTCGCCAAAACATTGACCAAAAATAAGATGCTGTTTCTGAGCGACAAAATGAAGGATTACGAAGTCCCGACATGGATCGATTCCGAAATTAAAAATCTGGGATTAAGCGCGAAACCCTACATTCCAGCGCTGCTTTCAGAATATTTGGGAACGGATCTTTCGAGAATTTCCAACGAGTTGGGCAAGCTAAAGATGATCCTCAAAGACAGCGATATTCTCGACGAGAAAGTGATAGAAGCCAATATCGGGATCAGCAAGGATTTCAATGTCTTCGAACTTATTAAAGCTTTAGGGAAAAAAGACGAAGCCGCGGCGTTTAGGATTGCTTACTACATTGGCAAAACCCCGAAACAGAACCCGTTTGTGCTGATCGTGGGCAACTTGTACAACTTTTTTTCGAACCTCGTAGTTTACCACACGATGATCGGTCAGAATCCGCAGACAGTAGCTTCAGCAATGGGCATCAATCCGTACTTTGTAAAAGATTTTGCCGAGGCGTCGAGAAATTACAACCTGAAAAGCACCACCCGAATCATCTCCATCCTTCGCGAAATCGATTTGAAAAACAAAGGTTTGGGCGCGGTAAACATGGACGAAAGCGAGCTCCTGAAAGAAATGGTGTACAAAATCCTGAATGTGGACAAAATAAAGGTGAAGCTATGATTTTTTTGGGCGGCTTTTTCCGTCTTCCGTTCCCGCTTTTTTCTAGCCAAAGCATTTCCCTTGCTGAAGAAAAAGAGCTCCACTCAAGCCGGGCCGTAATGATCGTCACCAAACCACAAAAGGGAATCATTGACAAAATTCATCACAAATAAATTCCAAACCCCGATAAAATTCCCGATTTTTGAAACTTTAACCTCAACCTATTTAAATGGAACAAAATATTTTAGATTGCGTCATCATCGGTTCCGGACCTTCCGGATTCACTGCGGCGATTTATGCGGCAAGAGCCGACCTGAAACCCGAACTCTACACCGGACTTGAACCCGGCGGACAATTGACCACCACCACAGAAGTGGATAATTTCCCGGGATATCCCGATGGAATTACAGGTCCGCAAATGATGATGGATCTGCAGAAGCAGGCAGAAAGATTCGATACCAAAGTTCATTACGAGATGATTACGAAAGCAGAATTTTCCACTGAAGTAGGTGGGATCCATAAACTTTGGGCAGGAAACAAAGAGATTCTTGCAAAGTCGGTGATCATTTCAACCGGTGCCACTGCAAAATACCTCGGTTTGGATGACGAGAAAAAATACAGCGGTGGAGGAGTTTCCGCGTGTGCAACGTGTGACGGATTTTTCTACAAAGGAAAAGACGTAATCGTGGTCGGAGCAGGAGATACGGCAGCAGAAGAAGCAACTTATCTCGCAAAACTCTGCCGAAAAGTAACGATGCTCGTTAGAAAAGACCACTTCCGCGCGTCGAAGGCAATGATTCACCGAGTAAACAATACATCGAATATCGAGGTGAAGTTCAACCACGAGCTGATCGGCATCGAGGGCGAAAACGCTTTGGTAGAAAGAGCGAGAGTCATCAACAATCTTACTCAGGAAGTTTCGACCATCGATGTTCACGGAATCTTTATCGCCATCGGACACAAACCGAATACCGATATTTTCCAGGGACAGATCGACCTTGACGAAAATGGCTACATCAAAACAGTTCCAGGTTCTACGAGAACGAATTTGCCGGGCGTTTTTGCTGCGGGTGATGTTCAGGACCATATCTACAGACAGGCGATCACTGCTGCAGGAAGCGGCTGTATGTCGGCAATGGATGCGGAAAAGTATTTGGCGGAACTTGGGTAATGTGAATGGTGAATTTCTTTCAGAGTGAATTTTCTTCGATTGAATTTTTTCCTGGAACTTGAAATGCGAAGCATTCACGAACTCAAATAAAAATAATAAATAAGATGGTGAGTAAACCTGAAACCTGAAACCTGAAACTTGAAACCTCAAACCTTGAAACACCTTCTGTACATATTCATCGGCGGTGGTTTGGGAAGCGTTTTGCGTTTCCTGATCTCGAACCATACACAGAAGTTGTGGAACATCAGTTCGTTTCCGATGGCGACTTTTTTGGTTAATATGGTTGGATGTTTGTTGATCGGAATATTCAGCGGTTACTTTCTGAAATATGATTCGGAACTCAAATTTCTTTTGATTGCAGGTTTCTGCGGAGGGTTTACCACGTTTTCTACATTTTCGGCGGAAAATATTTCCCTATGGCAAAGTGGGAGTTACGGAATACTGTTAGTATATGTTTTGTTGAGCGTTTTCGTAGGTTTACTGGCGGTTTATGTGGGTTTAAATATGGTTAAAAACTAAAATATTCCTTTGAGCATTAATGTTTTAATGGTTTTTTGGAAAAATAATTTGGTCAGAATATAAAAGGGTTTTATATTTGCACCACTGAAAATGAGAAATCATTTTTCTGGAGGAATGGCAGAGTGGTCGATTGCGGCAGTCTTGAAAACTGTTGACTGTAACAGGTCCCGGGGTTCGAATCCCTGTTCCTCCGCTAAAAACCTGGACAAAAAGTTCAGGTTTTTTTGTTTTTTGTGGGTTCCCGGTTGGTCTCATGTAGATAACGTTTTTTGTGACCGGATGAATAGTTTTACAGCGTAAATTGTCTTGACAAAATCTATCGCAATCTCTGGACTGAGGTTTGATTTTCTTGATTTTAGCTGGCGTTCAAGCTCTGGCGGATTTTCAAGTCGGTCTTGGCAATTCAAATACTTTTTCGATCCGCCATACACTTTGTAATTGTCCAAAAATTTCTCTTTGGTGATGTTGTATTGTTGATATGTCCTTTCAGTTCATCCATTTCTAATCATTCTTTATTTTTTTTTCGTTTATGGAGGGATGAAAGTGAGGTATGCTTTTTCCACGAAACTAAATTACAAAAAAAATGTGGAGTGGAAAAGCAGGCGCGGCTAAAGGATTCGGGTAGTTCTATTAAATATTCAACCCCGCCTTTTGCAAATATTATGTTGGCTGCAGTTTTTTCATTTATTCATTAAGACATAATTCACTAAACTCATTTACTATATTGCAGAGCCGCAATGAGAACTTCATAATGTTCTTCTCTTGTTTTTTTGTCATCCCATTCAAAATTTATATCACCAGTTAATAAACTTCCTGCATGTGCAATCTTTGATCTAAAATTGTAAAGCTTATTTATTGCGGTTTTTAGTTTTTCACTATCTGACAAATATTTTTCCAGATATAACTTTATTTGTTGACTAATTCCCCAAATTGGTATTCCACATTTACTACAAGAATAATTTGATTTTTTAATAGATTTACAAGAATTACATTCAAATTCGATTTCTTCTTTATTAATCTTAGCTTCTAAAGTCGTCATAGTTTCAATGCTAGACATAAAAGCTAAAATGCTAAACTTTTCATTTCATTGCGTATTTTCATTCCATTGTTAATTAGAACAACAGCTGAATCAAAATATTTCTTTTGTAAACTAGATAAGGTTTCAAGCTTGTTAAAAAAATCTAGACTAAATTGACTCATTTCTAACTCTCCATTCTCTCCGTTATCAATATCAGGAAATTGATAATAATTAGAATGTTTTATTAGTCTAATATTTTCATAGTCAGTTTTTGTAAATTCCGAAATGAAACCAAAATATTCCAAACGATTATCATAGTATATTTTACTTCCATATTTGCAAGAGAAATCTTCATTTTTTTTACCATCTAAATTCATAAACCATCCTGCTTCTGAAACATTGTATAAAAAAAATGATAATTTGTAACGATACTTAAAAGGCGTAGAATATAAACCATGACATTATATTCATGATTCATTTCTGAAAAGAATTTATTATCTTCTTCGAGTAATTCATCTCCTTCTTCTAATAAATCTTCATAAGAAAGTCTTTTTATATCATCTGTGCTGATTTTATACTCTAAAACAAAAGGGTAATGACTTGTCTTTAATTCATTATTGATATAATCTTCCAGGGGATAAATTTGAAACCAATCACAGATAAATGTTTTTGTGATTTTTTTATCGCAGAAGCAAATGGTTCTTTTAAAACTCAAATTTTGTGGACATAATTTTCTTTAAAATTGCGGCTAACGGTTACATCTATGAAACGTTGGGGATTGCGGGCTTCGTCCCTGTCTGCCGACACAAAAGCCGATGCGGGGCGGAACACATCAAATAACCACTTACCTCCCCAATGGTTAATACATGATGTTAGCAAACGTTAATTTCTTATTAGTCTTATAGTTGCCTTTTTATTTTCCGAATTAATTGTCAAAAAATAAATGCCTGGTTGAACATTTAAATTCAGTTCAAAAGTTTTAGTGTTTTTGTAGGTTGATTGTTGAATTAATTTTCCGTTTAAATCATATAAACTTGCTATAAATTCCGACAACGATTCAGGTAAATTAATTGTAACATTTCCATCAGTTGGGTTCGGGTAAACAGTAATGTGATGGGTAAAAGTACTTTCTAAAATACCTACAGTTGCAGTTCTGTAATTAATTTGCAAATCATCTAAAATGATTTCGCTAGCTGAGGTAATATCATTCACTCGAAGCTTAATTGATGTAACTGTTTGATTTATGGAAAAGGATTTCAGACGAGGCACAACATCAGCAACACCGCTGTTTACAGGTAATGCCCCAAGTGCATCAGATGCATAAAGACCATCATCAAGTAACAGTTGACCTTGCGAACCCCAATTTCCACCAATTTCCATTTCTTTCCAAGAAATATTTTCAACAAGGGTTGGCACTGAAAAATTAATAACAAGGGTAGTCACGTAGCTGTTAAAACAGCTAGCGGCACAAACAGATTTTCCAAAGCTAAAAGCCTTACTACTCCCAAAATTGGTATTAGAAACAATTCCTGGACTTGATGAAAACGAACCAATGGTCTCGAATGAAATTAATGGATTAAAACTGCCTGATTCAAATCCTTCATCTAATAAAGATTGAGCATTAACAGTCATTGTCGTTGCTAATACAGCAATTAAAGTAATTAAAATGTGCTTTTTCATTTGTGTATGTTTTTAAGGTTATGCTATTGCTTTTTTTAATGTTTGCTAGCGGAAAAAGTATTGGCGAAGTGCGGACTAAGAAGTTGAAAATGTTCAACTTAGACTACACTTAGCAAAAAACTTTTTCGTGGAACTAAATTACAGAAAAAATGTGGAACGAAAAGTTTTTTTGCGGATAAAAATTACAAAACTTTCACCGCAAGGGAACTTCAACCCCGCTTTTGCAAAACCCATGTTGTGTGTTGGGCTTCTTCGTCAGTCTAAGCTTAATTTATTTCCACGCTGTTTTAAACATAGGAAGCCTGTACAAATTCATATAAAGAACTTTGACAGGCTGCCATTTTAGAATAATTGTGGTATGTTTATTTAGCCGCTAAAACGTCTATTTTCTCAATAGATGGTGCAGTAGCCAACAATTCAGGTGCATTTTCCATTAATGCCTTTGCAATCTTACCACCAAGATGTGCTTCTCTGCCTTCTTCATCTGAAAAAGTGTCAAAAATGCCAAATGTAGATGAGTCTATACGGAACGCATACCACGTAATAGTACCCGCTTCTTCATTAGCAAGTGGCAATGCACTTGTAATAAACTCTTCAACATCTTTTTCTTTTCCTGCTTTTGCTTCTAGTCGAACTAATAATCCTAATTTTTTCATGTCTTTTTAATTTTAAATTAAACCAATTTTGTTTTAACAAATGTAGCTCATCTAAGCCTGTGAGGCTTTTTTATTTAGTTCAAATACTTATGAAAAAAGGTCAACTTTTCATAATGTTTTTTGGACTGTAACCAAATTCATTTTTAAAGGCTGTGCTAAAATTTGATAAGCTGTCATAACCAAAGTCCATATAGATTTCTGATGGTGTCGCTTCATTATTAAGCAATATTTTTTTGGCCTTGTTGAGCCGTTTTAGTTGAAACCATTTTCCTGGAGACTCTTGATATAATTGTATAAATTTTCGCTTAAAGGTAGACAGGCTCATATTGCATAGAAAAGCGACCTCATCAATATTCAAACTCGTGTACAGATTTTTTTCAATGACCATTTTAAAAGATAATTCTCTTTCATTGATTAACAATGAATGTAGATAAACAAAAAAAATTGGCCCATACTTATCAGCCAGATAAAGCATAATTTCTTCAAATTTCAATTCCAGAATCTTTTGAGAGATTGTTTGATTCAAGCCATAAATTTGTTGAAGAGAATTAATAAAATGGATAATGAAATTGTCTTTTTCAATAAGGAAATAAGGACTACTAGTAGCTGCTTTATTAAAGTCATTTGGGTTAAAAAAATGCCCATATTTCAATAAAAAATCATTAATGTTTTTTTGAGAAAAGAAAAAGAGTAGGCAACTATAACTATTTGCTCCAACAATTTCTGTTGTTAAAAAATTTCCCGATGCAAGGAGTAAGGATTGTGTATCATCTATCGAAACGATGTCATTTGAAAAGTGAATGTTCTTTTGTCCGTCCAACAAAAAACTGAATACATTTTTGTTTAGGTTAATCTTATTTTTGGAAACATGTTTATACACTTCGTAGTTAGCAATTTGTAGGTCTAATGTCTCCGTGTAGCTATTTTCAAATAAATGTTCTGGCAAATTTGTAATGTCCATAATATTGTTGTATTAAAAAACATTTTGGTATGGCAAACATATTAATTTTTATTTCAAAAATTGTTTGCTAAAGTTTGGATGAATAGGTCTTTAGCCTTGCACACAACGTTTTGGGTATTGCCGAAGGCGGGAATTTCTAGCACAAAAGTTCAATAGAATTACTACTGTTGAACCTTGCAAAAATGCTCAATCGAAGAACTTCGGCCCCGCTTTTGGCAAACCCTTGTTAGAGGCTGCCTTTTTTTTCAGTTTGTTAGTTTTAGTTTCATCATAATGTCCGTTTGTTCGTCATCGCCAAGTTTGAAAATATGCTTGTCAAACTCTACAAATCCGTTTTTCTTATAAAAACTTATCGCTCTCGGATTTTCTTCCCAAACTCCTAACCAAACGTAGTCCGCATTTTTTTGTTTCGCAATTTCAATTGCTTTATCATACAGAATTTTTCCTACCTTTTTCCCGTGAAATTCTTTAAGCACATAAATTCTCTCAATTTCAATAGCTTTGTCGTCTTTTAATTCTGTTTGTGATTGTCCAAAGTTGAGCTTTAAATATCCAATAATTTTTTCTCAATTTTAGCGAAGTAAAATTCGGCATTTTCGTCATTTAATTCGGCGGTTATTTTGTCAATTGAAAAACCATTTTCTAAATAGTTTTTCATATTTTCTTCGGTGTTACTTTCAGAAAATGTTTCATAAAAAGTCTGCCTGCCAATTTCTTGCAATTGCAGAACTTCGCTTATCGTAATTTGTGATATTTCTACGTTTTCCATTTTCTAAATTTTCCATTCATAGTTAAGCCACTCATTATTTTCTGTTGCTCCCAAACGCTCATAGAATTTCTGTCCTGCTTTGTTCCAAGGTGCATCTGTCCATTTTATTTGATTGCAATTGTTTTGTTCTGCCTCAATTTTTAAAGCATTCATAAGTTGTTCGCCAATTTTCTGTCCACGATAATTTTCGTCCACATAAAGCTCTTTCATATAAATCGCTGGTCGGTTTTGAGCCGTGTAAGGCAAGAAATAATAAAGCAACATTCCCGCAATTTTGTCGTTGTCGTCCGCTACTATACAATAAAAGTCTGGCGGAATTTTGCGAAATCCACTTTCTTTTACAATTTCTGGCGTAATGGCAAAACTGTCAATATATTTTTCAAAAACAGCAAGTTGTTCCATTAAAGTCCAAATTTTTTCGCTGTCTTTTTCTTCTGCTTTTCTGATAATTATTTCCATAGTTTCTAATTGATACGGTCGCTCTGTCAAGGTTGCCGCTAATGGTTTTGGGCTTTGCGTTCGGGCGGGTTTCGGAGCACAAAATTTCAACTTATTACTAAAATTTATTAGAAGCGCAAAGCTTCAAGTTTGCACGCCTGCCCGCCTGACGCAAAGCTCATGTTACCGGGTCGTTGTTATTTTTTCAATTTCATTAAGCTCTTTTGTCAATAGTCTTTTTGTCTCGTTAATGCTCTCTTTCTTTAATGGAACCCCTAGGATAAATATTGTATTTGTTGCTTCATTAATACCGTTTTTATACTGAATGCTTTTTATTTCAATTTGGTCAGATGGATAGCACAGGAAGCCAAATTTAAAATCTGACTTACTGAATGATGAGTAAGCCATTATTTGATGTAAGTCGTGCCTGTGGTCTTCTTTCAGTACTTCACTTTGGTCAAACTTGTTGTATAAATTCGATTTGTATTTTGCGTCTAAAAAAACCAAAACATTTTCTTTTTGAAAAATTGCGTCCGGCTCGATATGTTTTAGTTCCCAAGAGTAATGTTTTGAAGTCCTGGAATGAAACTTAAAATTTGAGTAAAGTTTTCCGCCAGTTTCTTTTGTAGCTTCTTTAAAAATATGTTGAATAAATTTTTCAAACACATCTGAAAAGTCAACACGCCAAGCAGTACTGGCTACAAGGTTGAAGTTTAAAATTCTATTAGCTTGTTCCTTGCAGTTTTTCACAGTGGGACTGTCGGAAAATCCAATTGTGATATAGTTTGTTGCTTTTGGCTTGTGATGATACAAACACTCTTCAAGGAAACTTAATTTGTTTCGTAAAGTATTCTTAATTCTTTGCGGTGTATTGGCTGAAAGTAGTTCACTTTTACAAATGTCAAAGACATATCTAATTTCAGAATATTCGGTATGGAATTCACTTAAAACATTCGTTCTTGCCGGAAATTTCAACCTGTTTTCTACCTTATATTCGTTGTTGATATATTTTGTCCAATTGATTTGACCAGTAGGCTGATTTGAAACCTTTTCAATATTGTCAAACTTTCTCCACGGCCTCATTGTTAGTTTTTCAAGAGCTGCTATGAATTTTACAGCCTCCAAATACAATGGTGGTCTAAAATTCTTACCTGATGCTAATGGTAAACTATCAATTACCTCTGGGTTAATTTCAGTTCCAAGTAGGTCTAGAATTTCGATGTAGTCCTCAAATCTGTCACGTCCGGTAAACCTTGGCATAACCACAAAATCTCCGATTTGCTTTCCAGTGTCAGAAGCTCTTAAAGGAATAGAGCCAATGAAACCAGATGAACGGAATGTTAGTGCAGTGCTTTGGTCAGAGCCAATTATATAAGGTTGAATACCAAGGAATTTAAATTGTTCGGTGTTGTAATCTATAAATTTTTGAAGATACTGACCAATTATTCTTTTATCTGCTGATTTGAACCACTTTTTTTGCAAAGCAACTCCACCCAACTGTTTTGATTGTTCAGTTAGGCAAGGGATTTCACAAAAAACGTCTAATGGCTTTGTCATTCGAAAAGAGATAGATTTATTCTTGTCGAGAAATAGTTGTTGAACTCTTCTTTAGCATTTCGCAATAGTCCTTCTTGAAGATATTCTTTAATCAAAGGGAATATTTCATAACGAATACGATTTTTCATTTCGTCTTCGGTTTCAGCAATGAAGTAGCCTTGTCCTGGTTGTAAGTTTAATTCAGTGCTTGAAGCATACCAGTCAAATATATTGCTGATTTTAGTAAAGTCTTCTGTGAAAAAGAAACTGTTTGAATTTTCGATTTGAACAACTTTTTTGTTATCTATTTTCTTTGTCTTTCCTAATATTGAAGTAGGTTTTAGTGAATACCAGGCAAATCTTCTTCGTAATGCAAAATCAACTACAGCTAAACTTCTGTCTGCGGTATTCATAGTTGTTAAAACAAAAAACTTAGTTGGCAACTCTTTAATCTTTGTGTTAGGAGAGATTTCAATTTCAGAATTAGTAATATCCATTTTGTGTTCAAACAAATAGAATATTGGACCTAATACATTTGCAAGGTTAGCTCGGTTAATTTCATCAATGATTAGTATGGTGTTTTTTTGAGCATTTTCTGGTTTTGACGCAAACTCAATCGCTTTTACAAGCTCTCCTTTTATGAGTTCATATGATAATTGGTCAGAAGTTAATTTAGGTCTAACGCCGTAAATGAAATCAGAGTATGATGTTTCTGCGTGAAATTGAGTGAAGAAAATCTCAGCCTCCATCAATTCAGCTACTTGTTTTGCAATTCTGGTTTTGCCTGTGCCAGGAGGACCCTGAAGAACCAAATATTTTCTTTCTAATAACAGATTACGTACTTCATTTTTGCAATCTATAGCAGTATCTGTAATGAAAGGTTCTAAAGCCTCGTCTATTGCCTTTGTATATTCTGCTTTCCAATTCCACCCTCTAATTTTAGCATAAAGTGCTACGAAAGCTGTTATCAAAGCCTTTGAATCATCAGATTCTGGGTCTTTCAGTATTTGAATAGCCGGTAATACCTTTCCATATCCTTTACTATTGTCAATTGACTTTCTCAGATGGACAATATCTTCACGATTGAAAAATTCTTTTGGCAAACCATTCTCAATGTCAGAAAAATCAGACTTAATGAAACTATGTGAATCGACAATTTTTGAAAATAACCTTCTTAGTCCAGGATATGAGGCTAGGTCGTAATCATTTTTAAAACCAAGTGAACCTATTCCTAAAGCTATAAGCCAAGATTTCCCTTCCTCTTTAGATGGGAATACAACAATTGAGAAGTCGTGATAAGGTCCTTGATTTTCTTCTTCCGGTGAAATCAACCCAAAATAAGCACCACCTTTTTCAAATGCGTCTTCTTTAGTATTATTACGTTCAATAAAATCAGAGCTTTGTTGTCCTCCGAATTGTTCTGCTTTTTCTTTTATGAATTGTCTAATGTTTTCTATACTCATTTTCTTTATTTGAATGTCGTTTTACAATGCCCGCTAACGGAAAAAGTATTGGCGATAGTGGCGGATTAGAAAGCCAAAACTTTCAATCTTGCACTAAACTAAGCAACAGCCTTTTATTATTTTCATAATTTATGAAAAAAGAAAATATAAAAAGCTGTTGCGACTAAAAAAGGAGAAGGTTTCGATTTCTCCCTTATCCCGCCATTTCGCCAATACGATGTTAGCGGTAGTTGTTGTTTTTTATTGCGTATTTTGATGAAAGTTTAATAAAAGTTGGTATATTTGCAATATAAATGAAATAAATCATTTCGTATTATGGAGATAGTTAGAATAAAATTTGGAGGTTTTTCCAATGTAGAAAATGTTGAGTTAGATTTTAACAAAATAAATACTCTTGTTGCTTTAAATAATTACGGTAAATCAAATATTATAAAAGGTATACAGTTTGGAATTGACTTTATTAAAAATCAATCGAAAACAAAAGCTAAAATGATGGCTTTTAAACCTTTTATACCTTATAATAAAAATATTGACGATAAGCCTTTTAAATTCGAAATTGAGATAAATTATTCAGAAAAATTTTCTATTGTTTATTCTTACTCGTTTGACTGGATAAAGAATGATAAAGATAAAGGTAAAAGGATTCTAGAAGAATCATTGAAAGTTAAGAATCTAGAAGAGGATTCTAAATATTCTACCTTTCTTAAGAGGGGATTGAATAAAGCTAATTATTTGCCATCAAAGACTGGTAGATGTGATAGAGAAATAAAAATAGACAAGGATGAATTGGTTATAAATAAATTGGAGAGTTTTGATGATTTATTTTATTATTCAATTATTAAAGTTGTAAATGATTTAAATATAGCATCTGTTGATACTTTACAAAACCCAGATGATTTATTTAAAAAAATTAGAATTCAAAATAATGAAAACTTAATTGTAAAAAATGATTATTCATTATCTATGAATGAAGCTGCAAATTCTGCCTATTTTATTTATAGTTTATCTAAGAAAAAGCCTCAATTTTTTGAACTTTTTAAAGATGCAGTGATGACATTATTACCATCTTTAGAGGATTTTGAGCCAGTTGAAATAGATTTAAAAGAAAAGTTTTCATTCAATAATGATGAGGATAAATTAAAGTTGCCCTTGGATTTTCCTGAAAAAATTTATGATATAAGAGTAAAGGAAAAAAATAATAATCAGCAGACAAGTATTACTAGTTTATCTTCAGGTTCGCAAAAAATCTTTTATGTAGTTTCTATTGCGATAGCTGCAGAGATCAATAGAGTTCCATTGATTACATATGAAGAATTAGAAAATTCAATTCATCCAGGTTTATTACAAAAACTCCTTATAATTTTAGATAACTTATTAGAACATTCAAAAATACTATTAAGTAGCCACTCTCCGTACCTAATTCAGTATTTGGATTTTTCAAATATTAAAATAGGAACTCCAAATGACAAAGGATTGGCCACATTCAAGCAATTGAAAAAGACAAAGTTCAATAAATTACTTTCTTTAGCAGAAGATGAAAATATTTCTGTTGGAGATTTAATCTTTGAAAAAATGATTGAATGTGAATCATACGACAATGAATTCTTTAACGAAATGTGTAGCTAATGAAAAATCAATCTAAACTAGTTGTTTTGTTTGTTGAAGGAGATACTGAAGCGGAGTTCTATAAATTGTTAATTAGTTACTATAGAAGTAAATCCAATAAAAATTTTCCTGAAATAAAAATAATAAATTTAAAAGGTATTGGAAGATTTGAGGCTAAAGTTATTTCAAAATTGAAAAACGATATTCTAAAAGATAAAAAATTTGCCGGGTTTGAAATTAATGTTTTCTGTTGCTATGATACAGATGTATTTGAATTAGCAAAAAAGCCTCCGACTAATTGGGCTAAAGTTCGAAAAGGTATTAAAGAACTAGGAATAAAGTCTTTTTATGAAATAAAATCCGAAAAAATGATTGAAGATTGGTTCATTAAGGATTTAGATGGAATCTGTGATTTTTTGAAACTAAAGAGACCTAAAAAAGTTTCGCAAGAAGGATTGAAAGTGTTGAAGGATTTGTTTAAAGCAAGTAATAAAATTTACCAAAAAGGATCTTACACTCATAAATTTCTTGAAAAATTAGATTTGGCAAAAATTATTGCATCTTTAAAAGGTGTTTTCAATGATTTAGAAAATTGTTTGAATGTCAAAGCTGGCTCTTAGACAATTACCGCTAACGGGAAAAGTATTTGCAAAGGGCGGGCTAAATTGGACGAAAAGTTCAATTTTGACCAACCGTAGCGAATGCTTTTTCCACGAAACTAAATTACAAAAAAAATGTGGAGTGGAAAAGCAGGCGCGGCTAAAGGATTCGGGTAGTTCTATTAAATATTCAACCCCGCCTTTTGCAAATACAATGTTATCTGCAGTTTTTTCTTCTTTTTTCGTTAATGTTTTTCAATACATAATTTACTAAACTCATTTTACTATATTGCATTGCTGCAATTAGTTCAATATTATGTGCTTCACGTGTTTTTGGATTATCCCAGTCAAAGAATTCATCGCTTGTAAATAAACCTCCTGTGTGCGCAATTTGAGACCTTCTACTATATAATTTGTTAATTATTGTTTTGAACTTTTCAGAACTAGACAGGTATTTTTCAAGATACAATTTAATTTGTTGACTAATTCCCCAAATTGGTCTTCCGCATTTTTTACAATTGTACGCTGAAGTTTTTATTGATTGACAAGAATTACATTCAAACTCAATTTCTATCTTATTTATTTTTCCTTCAAGTGTTGTCATTGCTTCGATACTTGAAACAAAAGCTAGAAATGAAATACTTTTCATGTTTTGTCTAATCTTACAGCCATTATTAATTAAAGTAACTGCAGAATCAAAGTATTTTTTTTGTACATCATCTAATTCAGTAATATATTCAAAGAATTTTTTTGTCATTTCGGAAAATGTTATTTCGTTCTTTCTTTCATTATCCAAATCAGGATTTGTGTAATATTCTGAATGTTTTTGTGGTTCGATTTCTTCTTCTTCAATTTTTGTAAATCCATTTATATGCATTTTGTCTTTCATATTTGAGTCGAAATATAATTTCGCACCATACTTACAGGAAATTTCTTCTTCTGTTTTTCCATTTAAATTAATAAACCAAGCTTGATCATTGATATCGTATGTGAAAAAAATAAAATTTGAAACAACAGTTAAAAGTTTCAATATATAATTCATTGTATTGGTTTCGTGCGATATCTCTGAAAGAAAATCTTTTGTTTTGTTATCGAATGTTTCGAAAATGTCTTCATAAGAATAATAAATGACATTGTTTTTATCTACTTTATATTCTAAAATAAAAGGGAAATGATTTGTAGGAATATCTGAGTCTATGTAATCAGTGATTGGTTTTATCTGGAATAAATCACATATGAATGGTTTTTTGATTTTTTTGTTACAAAAACAGATTGCTCTTTTATAATATATTTCAGACATAATATTGGGAAAAAAAATTGCAGATAACGGAAAAAGTATTGGCGAAGTGCGGGCTTAATTTGAACGAATGTTCAAGTTCAGACCAAACGGAGCCGATGCTTTTTCAGATTGTCTAAATTAAGAAAAAAAACAATATGAAAAGCAGCGGCGGGTAAATTTTAGTGTGGAAGTACAATTTGCAGCACCTTCAGCTTGAGCAAAATATAAATTTTCACCTTCAAGTTTATCAAAATTTACTATTCCAGTTGGTTTTATGATTATTGATGTTAAACAAATTATCATAAATCCTAATAAATAATTTCTAGTTTTTTTTGCAAATCCTTCTTTAGTAGAAATGTAAATCTGTCTAATTAGTTCAATAAATAAAATGAAAAAGATAATAAAGAGAATAATAAAAATTGGGAAAGTCAGAATTCCAAATTTGCCTTCCCAAAAATAACTCAAATTCATTAATAAAAATAAAAATAGAGTTGTAGTAAATTGTAACGGATATTGTTTTATCACGGTGTTTGGATAAGATTACAGCTAACGGAAAACGGCTTTGCGAAGGCGGGGATTTTACAACCGAAAAGTTCTATAAAAACTACACCGAGCAAAAACCATTTTCGTTTTTTCAAAATTACAAAAAATAAAAAAACGAAATGGTTTTTTGCGGCGAAAAGTGCTGAAAACTTTCAACGCAAGGTAACTTCGCCCCCGCTTTTGCAAAACCGATGTTATGTGATGTGGCAACTTTTCAGCGTATTTTCAGCAGTCAGATTCAGTTTCATCGCCTTTATTCAGCAAGATTTTAAAAATTCAGCGTGAAATTTGTAAAAATCAGTCAGATGAAATATTCAGAGCGTTAAATTTCAAAAATTTTTTCGGAAAGTTTTTGCGCGCGAGTTTTTTTCAGCGTTTTTATTTTCAGGAAGTTGTTTTTCAGGCAGAATTTTATTCAGCAGCGTGATATTCAAGCGTAAGTTTTTTTTCACGCAGAGTTTCCGTTAGTGATTTGGTGTCAGAAATCAGTTTTTTTAAGTCAAGTCCGCATTTTATTTAGTCAGTCAAGCAGAAAATGAATTCAGACCATATTTTCAAGCACATTTAGGTCTGGATTCAGTTTCTTTTTATTCACTAAAAATCGTGGATTTTATTTCGGAGCGTGATTTTAGGCGCCATATCACATAACGGAAAAAGTATTGGCGAAGTGCGGGCTTAATTTGAACGAATGTTCAAGTTCAGACCAAACGGAGCCAATATTTTTTCAATGGAACTAAATTAAACAAAAATGTGGAATTGAAAAATATTGGCGTCTAAATATTTCAAATTTTTCAATTCACACCTTCATCCCGCCTTTTGCAAATACAATGTTATTACAATATCTTAATTATTTTTCACAAAATGCTGTTAAATGCTTATTAATAGGACAATGTGATTTTTTGTCTGTGCAAACAAATGCTAAAAAAAGTAGGGAAATGTGTTATTTGTTGTACTAAATGTTGTATCTTTGTTTCAGGTTGCATACAGTTACTTTGTAGGAGTTTCGGCAATCTTCATTCGGTTGCTTTCCTTTTCAAAATTAGTATAACATTTTCAAAAACACAATACCATGGCCTCAGTAAAATTAATCCTCAGAACACAGCAGGCAGACAAAAAAGGCGAATGTCCTCTGTATGTCCGCGTCATTAAAGACCGTAAAACAAAATTCATTGCAACGGGATATAAATTCCGGGAAAACCAGTGGGATGCAGAAGAACAGCGGGTAAGAAAAAATTTTCCGAATTCTGCCAGGATGAATGCCATTCTGATCAAGAAGGTTGCGGATGCTGCCGGCGAAGTTGCCGACCTTGAAAGAAAATCCAAAACTGTTTCTGCAAGAAGATTAAAAGAAGCCATCAACGGAAAACGCTCAGAGAATTTCTTTACCTATGCTTTTGCCAGGTTAGAGAAAATCAAACCTTCGCTTTCAATCAAAACGCACAGAACTTACAAATCCCAGTTGGAGAAATTTGAAACTTATATAGGAAGCAGGGATGTGAATTTTGATGATATGACGGTTACTTTCCTGAATGATTATGTAAGTTACTGCCAGAACAAATTGAAAAATACCAATACCACTGCAAAATACTCTCTGCTGATTTTGGCGATATTTTTCAAAGAAGCAATCCGTGAGGATATTGTAGATTCCAACCTTTATCCATTTGACAAAATCAAACTCAAAAAAGAAGCAGGAAAGCGTATGTTTTTATCGAAAACCCAATTGGAAGAATTCAAAAAAATAGAAGTCAATCCCGACAGCAAAGCGCAGGTTTTTAAGGATATGTTTCTGTTCAGCGTTTCCGCGGGCGGACTTCGTTTGAGTGATGTTATCGAAATCAGATGGGAGCATATAGATTTGGAAAACCACCGTCTTTCAAAAAAAATCAGAAAAACCGGCAGAGTACACAGTTTCAAATTCGGACAGTCGGCCATTGATATTCTGAATAAATACAAACCCAAGAAAATCAATCCGGCGCACTTCGTATTTCCTTTGTTGGAAAATGACGGTCTTTATTTGAGCAATGATCTTTTTGCTGACAGCGAATTGGCGCGTTGCAGTTCCCTGTGCAGTCTACATTTGAGGGCAATAGGAAAGAAAATGAAACTGCCTTTCAGTCTGTCATTTCATTTGGCAAGACACACATTTGCAACCAATGCGCTGAACAACGGAATGCGTATCGAACATGTTTCAAAACTCTTAGATCACACCAATATCGGAACGACGCAGATTTATGCCAAAATCGTTTCCCAGGAATTGGATGATGCGGTTGATAAGTATGTTTTCTGATAATTCAAAATCAAAAATCGACAAAAGCAATCTTCGTGCATAGACATTGCCTTACATTTAATTTTAGCAAATCTTCAATCAGGGGTGAAATGAATTTGCCAAATTCGAAACCACAATCAAACGGTTAAATTTCCTCACTTAATTGCACCTGTTTTTACCGAAATGTGGGTGTAAGGGGTGTAACCACTTTTTGGCTTAAAACTTTTTTTATTTTTATTTCAATGAAAAACATATAAATCCAAAATAAAAGCAAGCATTTCAAAACAGCCGCTTCGTTCAGTTGCATAATATTACACACTGTTAATAGGGAAATTTTTACTCAAAAAAAATAAAATTTTCTTTACTGAAAAATTGCTTACACCGCTTACACCCATTGCTTTTTCATTCAAAATTCTTGATTTGCATTTCATACTGAATGGTGTTGATTGCAAATTTCATAAAAATTCAACCGCAAAATAATCAATTTCTAAACTGCGGAAAACCAGGATGTAAAATTTTCCTTCAAATGCATTCAAATTATCGGGTAAGCAGGGTAAGCATTTTTTTACAAAACATTTTTTTTAATTTCTTCACTAAAAATTTTTTACTAAATCAAATGAATTTCAAAGCAAACGAGCAGGAGCGGTTCACTCTTTTTCATTCTAATCATCGTATAAAATAGTTTTTTTAAAAGAGAAAATTTCAAAATTTTCTTTTGATGAAATTTACTTACCCTGCTTACCCTAAAATTATTGCCTTTGTTTTACCAGAATTCCACAATACATGTCGATGAAAAATCGCTTTAAATTTTACTCGCTTTTGGTTCTTCATAATTTTGCCCCCATTTTCTTTCAAAAAGTAAGTAAGTAAAGTAAGTAACTTTCGGCAAAACAAAATTTTATTTTTTACTCTCAAAAATTTTCTACTAAATCGGGAGTAATACAAAGCAAACAAGAATTTTCCCGTTTTAATTTGCCTCTTAATTCATTGTTTTAATTAGTTTTTTTTCATGCTTAATTTCTAAAAAAGTTTTTTCTCAAATCTTACTTACTTTACTTACTTATTTAAGTCATTCATCCTTTTACCTTATTCTGCTTTTTCCTTATATTTACATCTTCACAAAAATTTATTCCCACAAAGAAAACTATGCTCACCAGTCACAACCTTATTGAGGATATTCGTAATATTATTGCCCAATCCCGCGATCGTGCCATTCGTGCCGTCGACCACGAACGCACCCTGATGTATTGGCATATCGGCAAAAGAATCTTTGAAGAAGAGCAAAACGGTGAAGACCGTGCTGAATATGGCACACAGTTGATAAAATCAATATCAAAATCACTGCAATCAGAATATGGCAGTGGATTTTCTTATCGCCAGTTGAATCTTTACCGACAATTTTACCGCACCTTTCCAATTGTGCACGCACTGCATGCACAATTGAGTTGGACACAGTATAAATTTTTGTTGCGTGTTGATACTGAGGAACAAAGGGAATTCTACATCGCAGAAACCATAAAGAATAATTGGACATCAAGACAATTAGAAAGACAGGTGTATTCCAACCTTTATGAACGGCTTTTGATTAGCAATAATAAAGAAGATGTTTTAGCAGTTGCAAGAAATGAAAAACAGCCTTCAGATGCCAAAGAAATCATCAAAGATCCAATGTATTTGGAATTTTTAGGATTGAAACGCGAGGCATCTTACTACGAAAAAGACCTTGAACAGGCAATTATTACCCATTTGCAGGAATTTCTTTTGGAATTGGGAAATGGTTTTTCTTTCGTCGCGAGGCAGAAAAGAATCCATATCGATGGTGATGAATTTTTTATTGATTTGGTTTTCTACAACCGTCTACTTCAATGCTTTGTAATCATCGAAATCAAAACAGATAAACTGACACATCAGGACATCGGACAGTTGCAGATGTATGTCAATTACTACGACCGAATCGAGAAAACGCCAACAGAAAATCCAACAATCGGAATCTTACTTTGCGCCCACAAAAACGATACTGTTGTAAAATTCACCCTTCCCGAAAACCAAAAGCAAATCTTCGCCTCAAAATACGAACTGTATCTGCCTACTGAAAAACAGTTGATGGATGAAGTAAATAAGGAAATTGAAAGTTTTGAGGATGACAAAAAATTATAAATATTTTGATTACTTGTTGGGTTTACATTTGAAAAAAAATCATAACATAGAATGTTAATAGCGAGCAATCAAAAATTTTTTCGTTTTCATTTACCTATTGATTTATTATCTTAAAATGTTTTTTTTTAAAACCTATTTTCGGAAAAAGTTTTTTCACAAATCTTACTTAATTTACTGACTTATTTCAGCCCTGCATTGTATTACCTTATTCTGCTTTTTTATTATATTTACATTTTTAACAAATTTTTAATATTGTTAAATTTTGATAATTGCTACTCCCAATATTATTGAATCTGAAAAATATATTATTACGATTTTACGCAGCAATAGGGGATGTGAAGCATTTTGTTAAAATTAACTTACTTAATTTTTTTATTCAAAAATGACCTTAGAAGACTTGTATTATGATGATATAATTACCACAAGAACTTACAATGCTTGTAAGGGAGAAGGTATGTCTACTGCAAAGGATGTATTTGAATATTTTAAAACTAAGGGTTCTTTTCGCAATCTGCGAAATTGTGGTAAAAAATCCTATAATGAACTTAGAGAAGTTTGTGAAATTTTTCAAAGAAACAATGAAGAATCAACCGATGTCATATTAGAGGAAATTGAATCAAACAATGGTATGTCAGATATCTTGTCAACTACAATACAAGAAATTTACGAATCTGATGAAATTAGTGTCAGAACTTATAATGTGTGCTACTATAATGACTTGCTTACAATTAAGGATATTGTTAATTATTTTGGAAAAAACAGTGGTTTTCACCTGCTTAGAAACTGTGGCCTAAAAACTAGAACAGAATTACATTCAATTTACCAAAAAGCAGCACCATTTCTTTATCAAAATACTAATGATAACATTAACAAAGAATTTGTACCAACGGAATTTAATAGAACAGAGCGGGAAATCGCAACAAACATTATAAGATTCGAATTTGAAAGTCTTTCAGTTAGAACACAAAATGTGCTAAATCGTTATCTTGATGGTAATCTATCATTCAATAATATAGAGAAAAATGTTTTGCTTGTAAGTAATAAGAAATTATTTGAGCTTGATAATCTTGGTCAAAAATCTTGGCAGGAATTAATTAATTTTAAAGAGAAAATTCAAAGCCTGATTTCCGATTTGAAAACCGTGAATAATGATCAGGAATTAATGAATTTAAAAAATTCTTATTTCCTGAAAACTAAATTTTCCAGCATCTTAATACCAGAAGATATACTAAACAGCCAATCTTTATTTAAAATAATACATTATTTGATAAATGAAAATTTTTTTGATAGTTCAAATGAAAATTTTATTCTAAAACACTGCCTTCAAGTTTTTGTTGGCATACCTCGATATAATTTAACTGAAGCAGCTGAAAAACTAAATATTACAAGAGAGCGTGTTCGACAAATAAGAGAAACATTAATTGATAAACTTGTAGAGAAATTTGCTTTTGTAGGAAACATTTATGATCGCTATGTTCTGAAGTTAAGAGAAGAGTCAACCGATAACTTTCTCTTTATAAATAATGAAGATGTTGATATAATTAATCTGAAAAATTGTACAAATTTTACTGCAGAATTTATTTTGTTCATTATATATTTAAGTACAGATGATCACTATAAAATTGTTGGTGACATAAACGATGTATTATTAGTAAAAGATTTTAAAAGACGCGGCTGCTTCAATTGGAAAAATTTTTATTTATTAGATAAAGATCTTTCTCACAAATTCAAAACAGAAAAATTTGTTGAAGACATAGAAAAAAGGATCAATGAAAGATTAAATGATGACTATTCACTAATTTTCAAAAGTTATCTCTCAAATTTTGTTTATGATTCTGATTTTACAACCCTTGAAAGAATCTTACCTTTTGCGGAATTCATATTAAATCGTGAATTCGATTTGTTTTTGGATTCCGAAGATCGGATAACATTTAAACGAAATACATTCAAACAGGTTTACGAATATTCCTTTGAAGCTCTTGAAGAAATCGGAGGACCCGCAACAGTATCAGAAATATATCTAAAAGTAAAAGAATTATACCCTCATTACGAGACTAGTGAAGCGGGTATTAGAGCTTCTATGAAAAGAAAAGATGGCTTTGTTTCCGTTAGTAGAACTAGTACATTCGGTCTTAAAAAATGGGAAAAAGAGTTGTTAGGATTTAAAGGGACACGATAACGTTGAAATATACCATAAATAATTTCGTGGTATATTTTATGTTTGTAGTGTAATTTAACATAACGGATGAAAGATAGCGCTACACCGAAGAAATACACGATAAAAAACATAAAGAAGTCGCAGCATAATGCGGTAGATTTCAATTTTTATACTTTTGAACACTTCCTGAAGGATGCGGAACACCTTACCAAATCGCACCGCCACGACTTTTATACTTTTATACTTACAGTGGACGGTATCGGTTCGCATATTATTGATTTTGAAGAATATGAAATCAAACCGCGCCGGCTTTTCTTTATTAATTATGACCAGATTCATTCCTGGAAAATTGGTGGTCCTATTCAGGGTAAAATAATCCTTTTTTCAAAGTCTTTCTATAACCTCATTTATACAGGAAACAGCGATATCAGAAGCGATACCGCATTAGAAAACCTTCCGACTTATGTGGATATTCCCGAAGACCGGTTTCCGTCCTGGCTTTCAATATGTGAGAATATTGAATATGAGTTTACAAGATCGGAGAAATTTTCAGAAGAAGTAATCTGCCTTTTTCTTAAAACCTGCGTCCTGAAAATGGAGCGAATTGCAGATGACTTCAGATCTGAAAATAATGAGGCAGACCATAAAAGCAATGTGGTAGATGAGTTTAAAATACTGGTCAACAAAAATTTCCGCGAACTGAAAACCACGAAAGATTACGCTGAACGGCTGTCCATAACGCCTAATTACCTCAATGCGCTGGTGAAGGAAAGTCTTGGCAAATCTGCAGGAACGGTCATCAAAAACCGTGTTATTCTTGAGGCAAAAAGGTTGCTCTCTCATTCCGATCTTACGGTTCGGCAAATCTCACTGGAACTGGGGTTTACCGACAATTCGCACTTCGGTAAATATTTTAAAAACGTTACAGCAGTCACACCAGACACTTTTAGAAAAAATTCAATTAACAATTAATTCAGATACTTATGAATAACAACAACTTAAAGACAAAATCAAAAAACAAGACCCATTTCTTTTATAGGAAGAAACCTGAAAGTCTTAAACTAAGACACACCGGCATTTCAACGTTGGTGGATTTGAGTTTTGATGCGTTCGCACTTATTACCATTAAGCAAATCGAATCAGAGAAGCAGAAAGAAAAAAATGTAAGAAATGGCAAAGTCCGTTCATAAAAAATTAAACGAACTGCAGTCTACCGCAATCAGTGGTAACGACATCAGTTCAAGTTGCCTTTATGTATCGGCATTAACGATTATGTATGCTGGGCAATTCGCTTGGGTTTCGCTGCTTATAGTGGCGGTGGTGCTTTTTCTGTTCAGGAAAATCTATGGTGAAGTGGTAGGTGCGCTTCCTTTAAATGGGGGTGCATACAATGTGCTGCTCAATACTTCTTCTAAAAAAGTGGCTTCTGTGGCGGCGGCACTCACGGTGTTGTCGTATATGGCAACGGCGGTTATTTCCGCTTCCGAGGCAATGCATTATCTGGATCATTTAATTCCAGTAAATGTGATGTTGGCAACCGTTGTGGTATTGGGTATTTTCACTGTGCTGACCATAATCGGAATTTCAGAATCGGCATTAGTAGCCGTCATCATTTTCATTACGCATTTGGCTTCATTGAGTCTTTTGCTGATTACTGGGTTGGTTTTTATTTTAGGACACGGTTTGGATGTTTTTCAAATCAACTGGAGTTTACCGGTGAAAGGCGGAAGTTTGCTGATGGCACTGTTTCTTGGTTTTTCTGCAGCGATGCTCGGTATTTCGGGTTTTGAAAGTTCGGCCAATTTTGTGGAAGAACAGGAACACGGTGTATTTCCAAAAACACTGCGGAACATGTGGGGTGTTGTAAGTTTCTTCAATCCTGTAATGGCTTTGCTCATCATATTTATTATGCCGGTATCAGAAGTGGCTGAAAACAGTTCGGCATTGTTGGCACATTTAGGAAGCAAAACAGGCGGCAACTGGTTGGGAACCATTATTTCTATTGATGCGGTATTGGTATTATGTGGGGCAGTGCTTACTTCTTTTGTGGGTGTTTTAGGGTTGATAAACCGGATGACTTTGGACAGGATCCTGCCCAATTACTTCCTGAAAACCAATAAAAAAGGATCTTTTTACAGAATTTCCATCGCATTTTTACTGTTGTGTATATCTGTGCTTTTTGCAACTAAGGGGAATATTCCGGCATTGGCAGGCGTTTACACATTCTCATTTCTTTCCGTGATGGCATTGTTCGGTATCGGAAATCTTTTACTGAAAATTAAGCGTAAAAAACTGCCCCGTCCTGAGGTGGCACCCGTATTCAATGTCCTTATTGCGGTTTCCTTTGTGCTGATAGCGTTTTTGGGAAATATATTGCTCAATAAAGATTCATTCTACACATTCCTGCAATATCTGGTTCCTGCTTTAGTTGTGGTTGGGATAATGCTCAATAGGACGACCTTGATTTCCGCAATCATTTCGGGTCTCGAAGCATTGTCGCGGCCTTTCAGAAAATTCTTTGCTAAATCCAACAGATATTTGCACCGGCTGAACCGTAAAATCCATTCGCAGGAATTTGTATTCTTTACCAAAAAAGACAGCGTAGCAATTTTGAACAAAGTTATGCAGTATGTGCAGGACAACGAAACCACCAAAAAACTCAAAGTAGTCAATGTCTATAAAATTGGAGAAGACAACATCCAGTTAAAACACGACCTTGAAGTGCTGGACAGGGCATATCCCGCCATAGATATTGAATTTATTGAAATACCGGGCGACTTCACACCGGAACTGATAGACCAACTCTCAAAACACTGGAATATCCCGAAAAACTTTATGTTCATTGCCTCACCAAGCAACAGGTTCAGTTACCGCGTGGCAGATTTGGGCGGCGTTAGATTAATAATGTAAGAATTATGAAAGAAATAGAATTTGGTTTCCGCGAGTTTCTCAATTACAAACTCTTCAGCATAGGAAAAGAAAATATTGAAGTTTCTTCCATCATTTTCCTAATAATTTTTGTGATCATCCTTAATCTTGTCATCAAACTGATACGCAAACTGATTTACCGTTCCCAAAACTGGACGACAGCAAGAAGTTCACCATTTTCAGTCTGATTAAATATGTCCTGTATGTATTGGGCTTCATCCTGGGAATGAATATGATTGGCATTAATGTCTCGGTATTGATGGGTGCTTCCGCAGCACTTCTGGTAGGTATCGGTTTAGGGTTGCAGAATATTTTCAGCGATTTTGTTTCCGGCTTTGTCTTGCTTTTGGATTCCAGCATCAAAGTAGGCGATGTGATTGAGGTGGATAAACTGGTCTGTCAGGTAAAAGAAATCAATCTGAGAACCACTACTGTTTTAACGAGAGATGATAAATACATCATATTGCCCAACACAACACTCACCAAAAACCATGTCATCAACTGGACGCATACCGACCTCAATTCAAGGTTTGATATTCAGGTGGGCGTTTCATATAATTCGGATGTAAAAACCGTAATGGAAATTTTGAAAACCGAAACGCTCTCGCATCACCGCGTTTCCAAATCGCCTGAACCGTTCGTGAGATTTAATGATTATGCCGATTCTGCACTGATTTTCAATGTCTATTTCTGGTCAGCAGATCCGTTTCGGGTTGAGAATTTAAAAAGCGAATTGCGGATAAAATTTTTTGAAGCCTTCGGCAAACATGGTATTGAAATTCCGTTCCCGCAACGGGTAATCCATAATGTCTGAGGTCGCTTTAGGGCCTCATTCAGAATAAAATTCAAGATTTAATTATTAACACCCTAAATCACATACTATGGAAAATACAATTACTGAAAAACCAACCTATAAATCTTTTGCATTACACAACTTCAGGAAAATTCCGCAGATGGAACAGCTGCCTGAAGAATTGAAAAAGGAGATTGAAGTGGTTGGAAGCGTTCTGCCTTTCAAAGCCAATAATTATGTGGTGGATGAGCTGATTAATTGGGATAATGTTCCGGATGATCCAATTTACACACTTACTTTTCCAAAGAGAGAAATGCTTATTCCTCAACATTACCGCCGCATTGAAAAACTGATTGATGAAGGCGCCTCAAAAATGCAGATTAAGGAAGAAGCCAATAAAATTCGTGCAGAACTGAATCCACATCCGGCCGGACAGTTAGAACACAATGTCCCGATGATTGAAGGGCAAAAACTTACCGGAATGCAGCACAAATACCGTGAAACCGTTCTGTTTTTCCCAAGTCAGGGACAAACTTGCCACGCGTATTGTACATTCTGTTTCCGCTGGCCACAGTTTGTGGGAATGGACGAATGGAAATTTGCAATGAAAGAAACCGAACTGCTGGTAAAATACCTAAAAGAACATCCCGAAGTTACCGACATTCTCTTCACCGGTGGTGATCCGATGATTATGAAAAACAAAATTTTTTCAACCTATATTGATGCACTTCTGGATGCCGACTTACCAAATCTGCAAACAATTAGAATTGGTACTAAAGCATTGGCGTATTGGCCGTATAAATTCCTTACCGATGACGATGCGCAGCAAACGCTTCATACATTTCGCAAGATTGCTCACAAAGGAATTAATCTGGCAATTATGGCGCACTTCAACCACCCCGTGGAAATGTCCACCGATGCCGCGAAAGAGGCCATAAAAGAAATCCGGAAAACAGGAGCGCAAATCCGCACACAGTCACCGCTGATGAAGCATATCAACGACAGCGCAGAAATCTGGGCAGAAATGTGGCGCGAACAGGTCAACCAAAACTGTATTCCTTACTATATGTTTTTGGCAAGAGATACCGGCGCACAGCATTATTTCAAAGTTTCCCTTGTGGATGCCTGGGAAATCTTCCGCAATGCATATCAGCAGATCAGCGGAGTTTGTCGTACCGTTCGTGGTCCGAGTATGAGCGCTGATCCCGGAAAGGTGCAGATTCTGGGTGTTTCTGAAGTTAATGACCAAAAAGTGCTTTCGCTGCGATTCCTTCAGGGCAGAGATCCCGACTGGATCGGAAAACCGTTTTTTGCAGAGTATGACGAGGAAACTTATTGGCTTGATGAACTGAAGCCTGCTTTCGGAGAAGAAAAGTTTTTCTTTGAAAATTAATCTTTGAAACTTAATATGATTATACAATGGAAACCAACAAACTTTTACAGTCCTTTCAGGAAAGTTGGAACAGTTTTATAGATCGCATTCCTGAATTTCTGGTGGCCATTCTCATTATTGCCATCGGGGTTTTTGTGGCCAATAAAGTTTCAGATTTTGCACGCAGCACCATCCGGGGAAAGTCAAAAGACCCGCTGATGACCAATTTTCTGGTGAAAGCCATTAAACTTGTTTTTATTACGGTAGTGATTATGTTTGCCCTCAAAATTGCAGGTTTGGACGGTATTGCGACCGGACTTCTCACGGCGGCAGGTGCTTCGGCGGTTATTCTGGGTTTTGCCTTCAAAGATGTGGGCGAGAATTTTATTTCCGGTATTATTCTTTCGTTTAACAGACCTTTCAATCTGAATGACACGGTAAGCATCGGCGATATTTTCGGAAAAGTAAAGGCAATGGAATTCCGCTATACCAAACTCAAAACCTTTGACGGGAAGGATGTCTACATCCCCAACAGCGATGTTATCAAAAAACCGGTGTTCAACTTTACCGAAGACGGTTACTTCAGAATGGACTTTATGGTCGGTATTGCTTATGAAAATGATATTGACCAAGCCAAAAAAATTATTCTGGACACGATGAATCAACACCGTTTGGCATTGCAGGATATTGACCGCCAACCGTTTGTAATGACGGACGAACTGGCGACCAATTCTGTAAACATTAAAGTCCATTTTTGGGTTGAAGCCGAAGATTACCGCCGGGATGCGCTGATGATTCGCAGCGAAATGATAGACCAGGTGAAAATCAATCTGTTGTCCAATGGTATTTCTATGCCGGCAAATATTCAGGAACTGAAATGGTATAAAAAATAATGCATTAAATTTGTGATTATTTCAGTAGCGATATGAACAAACTTTTCAACCTGCACAACGGCGAAGAAGACAAAGCAAAAGTCCTTGAAAATGTCCGCAACAGCATCTCTTTTTCGGGTTCCAATTTCTGGATTTTGGCTTGTGCCATTATGGTGGCTTCCGTGGGGCTTAATGTCAATTCTACGGCAGTAGTCATTGGTGCGATGTTAATTTCACCGTTAATGGGCCCAATCGTTGGTGCCGGCTTCGCTTTGGGAATGTATGATTTCAGTCTGCTCCGAAAATCGCTCAAAAATCTGCTGATTTCTACTTTGGTAGGCCTTGGCGTTTCGTTTATTTATTTTTTACTTTCTCCTTTCAAAGAAGCCCAAAGTGAAATCCTGTCCCGAACCGCACCCAATATTTATGATGTAATTATTGCTTTTTTTGGTGGTTTGGTTGGTGTAATTGCGGTAACGCGTGTAGAGAAAGGAAATCCTATTCCGGGAGTGGCCATTGCCACGGCTTTGATGCCGCCGCTCTGCACCGCAGGTTATGGTTTGGCAACCGGCAAATTCGGTTATTTTGCTGGAGCAATGTTTCTTTACACGATTAACTGTGTGTTTATCTGTATTGCTACCTTCATTATCGTAAAATATCTTAAATATCCTGCCGCAGAATTGGTGGACAAGAAGAAAGAAACCAGAGTCCGCAACTGGATTTCTATTATTACGCTGCTAATGATTATTCCGAGTGTATTTTTTGCTTACCGTTTTATTCAGCAGCAAAGGTTTTACGAAAAAGTGTCGCATTATGTCACCAAAGAATTTGAGGAAAAAGGCAACACCATCGTTTACCGCAAGACCTCTTATACCACAAATCCGAGACGGATTGAACTGGCGTTTCTGACCCGTAAATTCACTTCGGAAGAGATTAAAGAAGAAGAGCAAAAACTGTCTGAATACGGTATCACCAATACAAGGCTCATCATCCGGCAGGACAGTGCTTTTCTCGCTCAGGCCACCAAAATTCAGAATAATGAAGTTTCAAATGATGCCACTAAAATTGCGGCAGAACTTAATGCCAAAATAGACCGTTATGTGTTCAAGACCGATAATCTATATTCCGAAGCCAAAGCCATCGTTCCCGGCCTCAAATCACTTTCCGCATCCAAACAGGAAATACTTTCAGATAAAGACAGTGCGGTTGTAATTCCCGTGGCAATGTATGAAAGCGAAAACAATCTTACTGATGCCCAAAACAAAACTTTGCAGAATTGGCTCAAAGCCCGCCTGAAAGTGGATACTATAGAAATTTATAAGCGTCACTGATTTTCTTTGTTTTACCTTATTATTTGAAAGTAAGTAAAGTAAGTAACTTTCAGCAAAAGAAAATTTTATTTTTTTTGTACAAAAATTTTCTACTAAATACAGTGTATTTCAAAGCATATAAAAATTTAGTCGTTTTACTTTACCTTTAATTTCATTGTTTTAAATAGTTTTTTTTCATTCTGTTTTTCTGAAAAAGTTTTTTCATAAACCTTACTTACTTTACTTACTTTTTTATTTCTTCTTTCCGTTGCCTTATTTTTCTTTGCAAAATATTCCCGCTCATTTTCATTATTTTACGCCTTACACTGCAATTCCTCTTCCCCAATCTGCTTTGTTTTTCCTATCTTTGGATTCCTTTTTTTATCCTTAAACTAATCTCAATCAACTCAAAATCAACCGTATGAGTATAAACATTATGAAGTATGAAAGCGATGTTTGGAAAACCGCCGACCTCCTTATCGGTGCCGGCATCAAACAGAGCGACTTCCCCAAATTTATGATGCCCTATTTCGCACTGCTGATGGTGGAAAGCCGCCTGATTCGTGAAGCGGATAAACTTGCGGAAGACATCGGGAAAGACGATATGGAAGATTTTATCGAGATGTTTAAACTCGAAGGTTTGGGCTATAATGATTATGTGGTTCGCAAAGGAAAAACATTGAAAGACATCTGCAAAAACGATACAACTTTCGATGCTGATTTTGATTCTTACCTAAAATCTTTCGATTTAGAAACACAGTATTTGTTAGGCGTTGATAAGAGTAATGAAGAAGAAAAATTTCTTGATATCTCAGGAACAAACGGAGTTTTGAAGAAAAAAAGGATTTTATTTGCTACAGTGCAGGCGTGGAGTGAAATAGACCTTACACCGTTCAACAACTCCGAAATTACGACGCTTGAAGAACACATCAAAAGAAAATGGGCAGATATTTCTGCGGAAACTGCCGGAGAGCAATATACACCCGATGATATTATTTCCCTGATTTCCGAACTCATTGCCGCACGTATTGAAGATAACGGTCAGTTCCTCACCATTTACGATGCAACCTGTGGCGGTGGAAACTTACTTTTTGGGGTAGAAGACAAAATTCAGGAAACCACAAGCAGACCTACTGCAACTTTCGGGCAGGAATGGAACGATACACTCTATGCATTGGCTAAAATTGAAAGCCGCTTCCGTAGAGATACACAGATTGAATACGGAAACACCCTTACAGAAACCGGTAAATTTTTCGATAAATCTTTTAACGTCGCTGTGGCAAATCCGCCGTATGGTGTTGACTGGAAAGGTTATGAAAAAGAAATCCGTAAAGATGAAACCGGGCGTTTCGTGGCACTCCCTTCCATTTCAGACGGGCAGTTCCTCTTTACCCAGCACATTCTCTCCAAACTGAATGAAGAAGACGGGTTTGCTGTTATCGTTCACAACGGTTCCACGCTTTTCAGTGGCGACGCCGGAAGTGGCGAAAGCAACATCCGTAAACATTTCTTCGATAAAGATTGGGTAGAAGCCATTATTCAGATGCCGACTGATGAATTCTTCAACACCGGCATTTACACTTACCTTTGGGTATTCAACAAAAACAAACCGGCAGAAAGAAAAGACAAAGTCATCCTGATCAACGGCAGCGATTTTTGGGAACCCCTTAAAAAAAGCAAAGGTAAAAAGCGCCGCCAGATGAATCCCGAAAACCGCAAAACCATTGTAGAAGCGTTTCTGAATTTTGAAGATTCCGAATATGCCCGTGTCTTTGATAAATGGGAGTTTTATTACAACAAACAGGCAATTACGCTTACTGCCGTAGATTTCGAGGGAAAAGCCTTGCAGATGCCTGATAAAATAAACCGCAATGGCGATGTAGTGGAAGAAAAAGCCATAAAATTGCAGGTGAAAACCGTTGCCATTCTCGATACGCTGAATAAAGAACGCGCAAAATCCTACAACGCCAGAACGCAGTTTGAGGTGGATGCCGAAAAATATCCTACACTGGAAGATTTCTACAACGGCTATTTCAAAAACTGGATTGCTGATTTCGATTATACTGATGATGCTTTTGTCTTGATTGATGAAGATGGTATTGCTTATGATTACGACAAAAAGCGCGAAACCATTGTAAAGACGGGAAAAAGTCAGGAAAAAGAGTTTTTAGGCAATGGCAAAATTCTCATAAAATCCAAATACAGCAAAGCCACCAAAACAAAACCGGAGCAGATAGAGGTGTGGGCAGAATTGGTGAAAGACCGCCAGAAAGACTACGAAATCATCCCATATTCGCCGGTTGAAGAGCAAAACAGCCAGAACATTGCAGATTTTATGGCAAAATATGTTACCAAACCTTTTGAATATTTGGAAAATACGGTAGGTGTAGAACTGAACTTCAACAAAGTCTTCTACAAACCGGAAGAACTGCCCGAAATTGAGGAACTGCAGGCCAATCTTTTGGCACTGGATGTGGAATTAGAGGAACTTGAAAAGGAGTTGGAGGTATGAGATATGCAGAATATAAAAAAGTTGACATAGATTGGGTTAACGAAATTCCTAGGCATTGGGAAACAAAGATGTTTAAAGGAATTAGTTATATGAAAGGTAGAATTGGTTGGCAAGGTCTGAAGTTTTCCGAATTTTCAGACGATGTGAATTTACCTTATCTAATTACAGGAATGAATTTTAAAGATGGTAAAATAAGATGGAATGAAGTTTATCATATTTCTGAAGAAAGATATAATGAAGCGCCTGAAATTCAACTTCAAGAAAATGATATTCTAATGACAAAAGATGGAACAATAGGTAAACTTTTGTTTGTGGAAAATCTACCAGGGAAAGCATCATTAAATAGTCATTTACTTTTGTTAAGACCATTGATGAAATCTTATTTTCCAAAATTTTTATATTATGAACTTCAAAGTTCTGTTTTTCTTGGTCACATAGAGTATTTTAAATATGGAACTACTTTCTATGGGTTATCGCAAGAATCAATGGGAAAGTTCGTAACTGTTCTTCCACCACTTAAAGAACAACAATCCATCGCCCATTATCTTGAACGCAAAACCGCAGCCATAGACCGCAAAACTGAAATCCTGCAGCACAAAATCGATACCTACCGCCAACTGCGCAAAGCCATCATCAATAACGCCGTTACCAAAGGTTTAAATCCAAATGCAGAAATGAAAGATTCTGAAATTGGTTTAAAAGTTCCGGCGCATTGGTTACACAAAAGGTTAAAGGATATTGGCAATTTATACAGCGGTCTATCAGGCAAAAGTGGTGACGACTTTAATCAGGATGATAATGTTGATAATAAAGGTTTTATACCGTTTACCAATATTGCTAACAATATCTATTTAGATAAAAATCATTTGGGAACTGTAGTAGTTTATCCGGGCGAGAATCAGAACGAAGTGAAGAAAGGAGATTTATTTTTTCTGATGAGTTCAGAAGGTTACGAAGATATTGGTAAAACGGCTGTTTTGGCTAATGATATTCCGGAAACTTACTTAAACAGTTTTTGTAAAGGGTTCAGAATTAATCTTGTTAAATATAATCCTAACTTTTTAAATTATCTCTTACTGTCAGATTTTTACCGCAAAAGAATGACTGTGGAGGGAAAAGGTTTTACAAGAATAAATCTAAAAATGGAAAAGGTTTCCAATTTTCAAGTTTTTATTCCTAAAGACAAAAAAGAACAGTCCGAAATTGCTGAATACCTCGATAAAAAAACCGCAACCATAGACCGTATTGTTGCCAATCTGCAGGAGCAAATTGCAACTTTAAAAAACCTGCGCAAAACCCTTATCAATGATGCCGTTACCGGTAAAATAAAAGTGGTGTAGCATTGTCTTTGCTGTATGTTTTAAGGCTTTTACTTACGGCATATCGCAGAAAATTAAAGCAATTATTTGTCTTTTTGTTTGGTAATATGATACAATTGTAATATATTTGCTTCACAATCAGTGCTTCACATTTTAGGAAGTATTTTAGAACAGAAAGTTTTTTAACTAAAGATAATACACCCTCCTTGCCTCTTAACAATGCACACTTGGAGGGTCTTCTCTTTTTATAGGCCAATGGGTAAAAAAGTATACAGCAAACCGCCGCTGCCTTTTGCAGACCAAGTTCAACTCCTTATGAGTCGTGGGCTCGCGGTTCCCGACCGGCAAAAAGCAGCCACCGTACTTTCCCAGATAAGTTATTTCAGATTAAGTGCTTATTTCCTGCCTTACCAAAACCAAAAAGACATCTTCAACCTGGGCACAACCTTCGATTTGGTTCTGAAAACCTATGGTTTCGATAGAGAACTTCGGCTCTTTGTTTTTGATTGTATTGAGCGTATTGAGGTGGCCATCAGAACACAGTTTATTTATCAGTTGGCAACCAAATACAATAATGCGCATTGGCAGGACGACAGAAATATTTTTATTACACCCTTCCGCGACAGATTCGGCAATACTATCGACCCGTTTCAGTCTTTTCAGGACATTATACAGAAAGCCAAAACGCACCATAAGCCGGAAGTGTTTATAAAACATTATACCGATAATTATGGTAATCCGCAAAATCCGCCTTCGTGGATGTGTTTTGAATTGCTTACCATCGGCGAACTCTCCAACCTTTACAAAGGACTTTGGGAAAAAGATGATAAAAGAATAATTGCAGACTGCTTTAATCTGCATCACACGGTTTTTCAGTCGTGGCTGCACTCGCTTACCTATGTCCGAAATATCTGTGCACACCACGCCCGTTTATGGAATCGTGATCTGGCTATTGAACCTGCCTTACTTTTGAAACCGAGAGGGAATTGGGTGGGCAGCCAATACAGCAATAATAAGAGAACTTTTTATTTTCTTTGTATCTTAAAATATTTGATGGATGCTTCCGGGCAGCATAATGATTTTACCGCCCGGTTGAATGATTTGCTTTCCCGGTATAGTATGGTGCCTGTAGAATTCCTCGGAATTCCGTCAGACGGAAACGGGAATTTGCTGGACTGGAATTCCGAACCATTATTTAAAAACTGATGAAACTATGAACGAACTCGACCTTCAGGAAAAATATTTAATCAACTTCCTCTGCGAAAGAACTGATGGACTGCGCTACCGTGAAGCAAAAGCTAATACGGTTTCTCCATCTTTCTTCATTACCGAAGACCTGAAATTGTTCATTTCAGAAACATCGCTCAATAAAGTCAATTATAAAAAACTGCTCAAAAAATTCAGTTCCGAAAAAGAACTGATGGATGCTTTTACCGCTTTTCTGGATGATAAGATAAAATCATCTATGAATATGGCGGTGTTTTTCAATACCTATAAATCGGTAACCTTTGAAGGGATTAAACTGCATCTTTTTTATCCGAGTGGCAGTGTCCTTAAAGAAGACCAAAGATTTGAAGAAAATATTTTTACCGTCGTTCAGGAACTGCCTTATACCTATCGTCACGACGGCAAACAGAAATATGCGTTCCGTCCCGACCTTACTTTTTTCATCAACGGTATTTTCTTCTCTTACAGCGAACTGAAAAGTAATTGGAACAGTCAGACTGCTTCTAAAAATGGTCGTCATAAAGTGATGAAAGATTATCTCTCGGCTGCCCAGGAATATTTGATTGTTGCTGATAAAAATGACCTTTCGCAATCCATAAGAAAAAATTTCCTGCATATCTTCGAAAAAGCAGTGCACATTACAGCAACAGATCTTGCAGAAACTTTTGTTATCAGAAACCTGTCATCATTGTTTGACGAAATTAAACAGGCCGTAAATGATGGCAGTTATGATTTTACCGATTACGAAAAAAAACTGTTGAAAGAATTCAAACCTTATCCTGTAAGAATTCGTGAAGCCAGTAAAATTGAAAAGTTTGAAGAAGTCTTCCGCACGCTCTATGATAAGAAAATGATAGAAAAAGAAATCCTGTATTATAATTTCATTGAGCGTGAACTCATTAAAAAAGAAGGCAGCAAAACCAAAGAATACAAGCATAACGACGGTAAACTCATTTCTCCAAGGCCTAAACAGAAATTTGGTACCGATAAGGTTGTTTCAAAGATTGATGAGTTTTTGGCGCACGAATCAGACCCCGAATATTTCATTAAGAAACTCGAAAAAGAACTCCAGAATAAAGGATTGGGAACAGCGCAGATTCAGGAACTGATAAATAAACGCCTGAAATATCAGAACAACAAAAATGTGTATTCACTCTTGTTGCAGTATGCCGCAGGTTTTGGTAAAAGTAACATCATTGGTTGGCTTGCTTTACAGTTAAAGGACTTGCGCCGTGGCGAAGAGTTTATTTACGACAAAGTTATGTTGGTGGTAGACCGTCTGCAGTTGCGCGACCAGTTGGATACCAAAATGCATAATATGAACATTCAGAAATCAATGTTCATTGAAGCGTCAGACCGTAAATCCTTTATAGAAGCATTAAATTCCGAAAAAAGAATTGTGGTGGTAAACCTTCAGAAGTTTACAGGAATAGACAGTATTTTGGATTCTACGGCCATAGAAAGACTTTCAACATTAAGAATTGCTTTCCTGATTGACGAAATACACCGTAGCAACAGCGGAACCCAGCACGAAGAAATGATTAGCGTGTTTGATGAATTGCAGAGCACTTTCGATAACAGCAAGGAATATCAGAAAAAACATAAAAAGAAAAATCTGATTGTAGGTTTTACAGCCACTCCAAGCGACCATACTTTGGCACGGTTCGGAGAATTCAATAAATATGCGGAAGCGGAAAAAATTTGGATTCCTTTTGACAGTTATACCATGAAGGAAGCTATTGAAGACGGTTACATCCTGAATCCAATTAAAGGCATCGTTCCGGTTTCAGCAAAAATGTATTTTGAAGTGCCCGAAAACGAATTGGAAGGGTTTGAAGGCGACACAGGTTATGAATATGAAGAAATTCCGGAAGGCACCAACACCGGCTTTGGAATGGATGGTAAAAAATACGCTATCCGAAAAAGGAAAATCTACGAGAATCCTGACCGTATTGATGCCATTTCAAAATTCATTGTAGAACGTTTGGTTTCTACAGTATATCATAACATTCGCGGAACGGCAAAAGCAATGCTGGCAGCCGCAAGTATTCCTGCAGCAATCAGATACAAAAAAGCCATATCAAAATACTATGCAGAGATAGTTGAAAATCCTAAATATGATAGGTTCTCTGAAGCACCGGTTTACATTATTTATTCCGACAGTCAGGAATATGCAAGTTGCAGTTCTTTAAACGGTGGAATTAATGAAGAACGTGTACTGCAGAATTTCAAAACCTCCAAAAACGGAATCATTATCGTGGTTGATAAATTGCAGACCGGTTTTGATGAACAGAAACTGCATACATTATTTCTGGATAAGGAAATCAGAGGTATAAATGCCATACAGACCATTTCAAGGGTAAACCGAACAACCAAATATAAAAACGACTGTAAGATTATCGATTTTTCTTACAAGAATGTGAATGTAAAGAACATCAAGGACGCTTTCGAACATTTCAGCAATGTGGTGGTTTCAGATTTTGACCCGTTGGGAGATGAAGAAAAACTGGAGATGCTTTACAAAGATTTGCGTACCGATGAACTTTTTAAAAAATTCTTTCCGATATTTTCAGCATATCACACCGGCGACCACGACATTAAACTGATTATGCAGATTGAGGAGGGCTTTGATGATTTTATCAGAAGTCAAAAAGTAGACGCAAAAAAAATAAAATCCAAAATCCTTAAATATTTCAAAATCATTAATCTGATAGAATTTGTGATTGAATTGGATGCCAAATACTCTGAAAGTTTATTCCTTGAATTTTGGCAGCGGTATAACGTGATTTACAATCAGATTAACCGCACCGATGAAATCATTGATGATGTGGAAATCTATTTTGATAACCGTATTGGTATTGTCGCTCCTAAAGAGTATGAGCAGAAGGAAAAAAAGAAAGTGGTTGCGGAAGACAGGGATAATTACGGAGAAGGTAACAAATACCGCTTCAATATTCTAAAAGTCATTGAAAAACGAAATCAGGAAGAAGAAGCCATTGCAGAACTCATTGCAGATTTTGAACAGAAAATCAGTCAGTTTTTTGAATTTATAAAATCTGATGACAATGGCAAGCGTCTTATTGCAAAAATTAATGATACCGGTTCTGCTTTCTCACAGGATGAGATTACTGCCGATTTCTCCAAATTATACCGCCGCTTCACAATTAAGAATAAGCAGTTGGGAGATTTCTTCCTCCGCGAAATCAAAGACATCCTGTACCAGTTATATGATGATTTCGAAAGGGATTTGAAAAAGCAATAATTTGTATAAACACCGCTCTGCCACAGCAAGTTACATAATCGAAATTATACGCGCAGCAGCCGCAAACGGGGACTTCCTCCATAATGTCGGTGTGCCAAACCGCTGAAAAGCCAACCGCTATACACCGCCAAAATTCCGTCAGAAAGCCAACGGCGCCTATAATTTGAGATTATGTAAAATGCTTTCCTTGCAACGGGCGAAGCCCTTTTGCGCCAACGCCTTCCAGCCGCCAGTGCAGTTATAATTTACGCGGTCAGTCCTCCAATTGAAAACCTACAAATCCCCTCCACCCCAAAATAGGATGCAGAAAAATGGTGCAGAGAGTTTCGGGATTTGCCAGTGGCTCCAGTATATTGCCATTGCATAAAGGAGAGTTTATTTTTCATAGGTTTTTATGCAATGGCAAAACACTTCCACCACCGCGTACAGCAATATTCCAGGCAGAAGAAAATTGCTTTCTCCTTTCCAGGATTCTCAGCACACACCACAAAAACTTTAGTTTCATAGGCTAAGAGTTGTAGTGTGTTTGTGGCGCGTGCTGGAAATTCCCAAGCAAAGCATTTTCTTTCCGCCCTCCATACCGCTGTCTTTCCAACCACTTTCTCATTCAGGTATTCTTATAAAGATTTTCGTTGGTTGAGCGGAGCCGAAACCACCATTTTTCTGCGAGTCTGTTTCCCCGGACTGCCAACGCTCGTCCAAGTTCCTCCGGTATATAGCCGCCTTTCCCTTCTGGGATTTTTTGAACCCATTCATTCCAGGCGTCTATACACCTCCGTCACCGCGCACAGTCATATGCCGTTGCTGCGAGCCCTCGCACCGTCATATCACTGTTTTTTCCATTGCTTCCCATCGGCTTGAAAGTGAAAGCAAATAGAAAAGCAGTTTTGAATTGAAGATTTTTTTTGGTCTTATTTAGAAGATATCGGATAAGAAAAAATAAAAAAAAAAGAAAGTAAAGTTCTGTTGTCAGGAAAATGCGCTGACAATATCAAGCCCTACAGGGTTTTTCGGAAAAAGTTTTGTGGCGCTTAAATTTAGCCCCAAAATTTTTCCGAAAAAATATTGCATCGCATTTTCCTTCCACACGGGCGGAGCACTTTCTTTTTTTCTTTTTTTTCTTTTGAAAAATTTTCAGCGGAGCAAAATTTTTTAAACCAAAATTATGCTTACACACAAAGTACGCACTTACTCAGTGCACCGCGAAACGCCGAAAATGGCTCTTTACATCCTGAACCGTGGCAGAAATGCCGGAAAACCCCTGCAGGAACCTTGCCCGAACTGCTTTATCCTGTACTGCAGAACCACGGAAGAAGTGGAAACCTATTATTGGACTTTTTACGCCTTTTGGAAGCACGGCTTTTTTCATCCGCACCTTTGCGGATCGGTCATCGAAATGCTTCGCCTCTGCGACCTCAAAACGCTGATGCGGAACTTCATCCAGCCTGCCTTTGAAAAGTCCTGCCAATCGCCCGAAATGATGCTCAAAATCAAGGCAACTTGGGAATTGGAGCAGAAAATCACACAGCAGGCAGCAGCAGTCCAAGAACTGCGAAACTCTTTAGTCCGACGTTATTACCTTACCGTTTAATTTTAGAAAACTTCCTTCGGGAAGTTTTTTTTGATCCAAAATTTTCGAAATCCAACACCAAAAAACACCGCTGACCAGCCGCCGGATGCCAACCCCAAAAAAACTGCACTATAATTCGACTTCATTTCACCATCGTAAGCAGGATAAGGCATACATATTTCGCCCTTTTAAACGAACGGGTGCAATCCGATGAAATAAGCGGAAGCAAACGAAAAAAACCGTCCGGATGGACGGTTTGCCTTGATTCTTCCAGGAAGATAACTGCTATTTAACTTCCTGATTTCCAGAATTTTCGCCGGATTCAGTATCCGATTTTCGGGATTTTTCGCCGTACTCTTCCGCGCTGACTGCCGTCTGACTGACCGCGCCAATTATAGAACCGCCCAAAAGCAGGTAGCCACCAATGGTAACAATTCCAGCAGGAAGCGCCACCGGAGCAGCGACCAGAACACCGCCAACTGCGGAGAGAGCCAGTCCCAGATTTCGCACTATCCTGAACCATTTTGGTGTTGGGGATTCTATTCTGCTGATAAGGTTAAGATTTCTCTGTTTCATGATCTTGATTTTTAAATTGGTTTAACTCTAGTTTTGATACCCTTTGTTCCAGAAAATCGACTTTCTGATTCAGAAGGTCGTAACTGTTTTTGAATTCTGTCTTGATGAGCAAAGCCATCGTCTTGACTTCGGTAATGTCCTTTTCCATACTCTTAAAATCGCTGTGCAACTGCCGTATGAAATAGGCAACAATCGCCAAAAGCACGGAACTGACAGAGCCAAACAAAACATTTAATGTGATTTCGGTTTGCATAATGGATGATTTTTAAAACTGAAAATTATTTTCAATACTGATTCCGGAATTTCCTGAACCCAACACTTTCAAAAGTTTTGGATAGATGATTTTGTAGGCATCTGTTGACTGAAGCACCTGAAAATCGCCATCCTTTTTTATCCAGGAAAGACCGCAAAGCGGACAGCCTGCCGTTTCTCCAATTGTGTTTCCAATATGGATGTAAACCGAATGAAAAGTAGGAAGTCTTTCAATCTCAATCATTCCCTTGTGAATGGCAGGAAATTTCTGCTCATACTTCTCATTCATTCCGCCCCAGGTGTTCAACTTCAATTCAAATGTTCCTGTTGGAATAGCTGTCTGTTTTAAAATTTTTACGGATCTGATTTTGTCCTCCAACAGGAAGCACTGAAAAATGCCGTCAATATACAGATGCGAGAGCGTGCTTTGTTTGCCTTCGGCAACCCTTACGATTCTTGTTCTCATTGTTGATGATTTTTAAAATGAAATTGAAACTTTACAAAAAAAGCCTTCCCGAATTGGGAAGGCCTTAGAAGATTTTATCCTAAAATACCTCCTCAATGCGGAGACAGTTTCCGCTTGAAAACGGATAGTACTTGCCGTTGACTTCCTGATAGAATTCAATACCTATGCACTGAACCACGGAAACCTTATTGTCAAGCACCGGAGCACCGCCTAATTCTGCCGTAATGGTTGCGCCGGGATAATCTGCATTCAGCGGAATATAGTCGGAATAAGACACCACATTCGCCTCGTTGTTTACAGCATCATCCGCGTCATAAGTTCCGGTTGTGGGATTAAATGAAAAGTCAGACAATACCGCGATTGCGTTAAGCAAACGGAAATGAGTGGATCCTGAAGGAGCAGAAACTAAAGCAGACGGAGTGAACGGAGCCACCACCAAATCAGCAGATGTTCTTTCCGGAGTGTGCGTTACATCATAAGGAGCGTTGAAAACGCCGTTGATGGAAACATTCTTGTCAAACTCGAAACCTTCAAGGTACTGTCTTTGTGTGGAGATTTCCACTTTTCTGTAACCTCTCGCTTCGGTTCCGTCCTCCAGATTGATTTTCTTCATGATAGAAGTTAAACGACCGGTTACTTGTGGATCCGTAAATTTTCCCATAAGAGCGGAGAGAGCCGTTCTTAACGATTTACCTACCTTGGCGCAACCGCCAAATTCGTTCATATTTTCGCGTGTTCTTTCGAACTCCGGTGCAGAGTGCACCTGCTGCGCAGTTGGACCGCCGACCATACCGGCGAAAAATCCTTCCTGACCTTTGATTTTAAAATGCCTAACGTCACCGATTGTTCCGACGTATTTCATAAGGCCTTTTTGTCTTGCCATTGTTATAAGCTTTTGAAATTAGAAAAGAGAGAAAAACACTGTTGTCTAGACAGATACAAATTTCATTTATTAACTTTGAAAAAACAATAGTTAAAATACTGTAAATCAATGAAATACAACGCAACAACAGCAAATCGGGAAGTAAGCGAAGGCAGAAATCCCACAGAAGAAAATAGAAAATATTTTACGATTCCCCACAGCCATATCCAGACCTTTTGGATTGTGGAAGAAGTTTTGGACGGGGACAGTTTGAAAGTGAAACAGGAATTCACACAGGAAAGGTGCGAAATTCGGCTTTATGGTTTGGATGCACCGGAAGTACATTTTTCAAGAAAGATGCGCGAGGATGAAGTGAAAAGCGGCATTCCTGCTTCGCTGCTATTGCAATATGGATTGCTTAGTTTGGATTATGTTCTGCAGGTGTGTCCACCCGGAACAAGAATAACTCTGATAACAGAACTGGAAAACAGGACGGATTTTTGGCTTCGCGATTTGGCTTATGTCATTCTGCCTTCCGGCGAATGCCTGAACGAACTCTTAATAAAAAATGGCTTTGCTAAAGCAAGCCATTCATATTATTGTTCATTATTGCCGGAATATCAGACCTTAAATTTCCAGGCAAAACAAAATAAGGCAGGAATCTACCTATTTATCGATGTTTTCTAATTTGTTGCACCTATGTTATACCTTTTGGTGTAGGATAGTAAGAAAATCTAGTGTTTATAATACATCCCAAACAGACTTGTTATAAACCGATGTTATGTGATGTGGCAATTTCGCAGTAATTGGTCAGTTAGATTCAGTTTCAACGGTATTTTTAGTCAGCAACATTTTAAAATTCAGCGTCAAGTTTGTGAAGTCAGACACGAATAATATTCAGAACGTTAAAATTCAAAAATTTTTTCGCAAAGGTTTTTCGAGCGAATTTTTGTCAGCGTTTTTTAATTTCAGAAAGTTATTTTCACGCAGAATTTTTTATTCAACAGCGTAAATTTAAGGCGTTAAATTTTATTTCACGCAGAGATTCCGTTAGTGATGTGGTGTCAGAAATCAGTTTTTTAAGTCAAGTCAGTAATTTATTCAGTCAGTCAAGCAGAAATTGAATTCAGACCTTGTTTTCACGCACATTTCGGTCTGGATTCAGTTTCTATTTAATCACTCAAAATCGTGGAATTTATTTCGAAGCGTGATTTCTGATGCCATATCACATAACGGTAAGGGGCTTTGCGAGGTGCGGGCTACTGCAACTGAAAGTGGAGAGGAGAACGAAACTCTAGCAAAAACTTTTTCCATTTTTTAAAATTACGAAAAAACTAAAAAATGGAAAAGTTTTTTGCGGGTATTTTCTAGAATATTTCTCTGAGATTTCCTTCAACCCCGCATCTTGCAAAACCCATGTTATCTGCAGGCGTTTTTCAGTTTTCTATTATTTCATCAACATTTAAGGCAGTCAAGATTGCAGATATTATATTGCCATTTTTTTCAAATACAATTTCAGCGTCCATGTCGTAAAATTCATTTTCTTTATCAGGAATTATAATATTTACAACCTTATAATTTTCAAATTCAATTTGTGAATTAAGATTTTTCAGTTGATTTATGATAGAGTTCCAATTATTTTCAATTTTCTTAAAATATTCGGTTTGATAAGTTGATATTTCAGTTCCATTTATAGGAAAAAGCAATTCAATATTTTGACCAATATTTGAATTAATATTTCCTTTGAAATTTTTTGTTCCGTCAAATTCAACTAATGAAAACTTTCCAATACTATTAAAAATCGGATTTGCATTTTCGTTTTTTGAAGATTTAAAGATGTCAAATATTCCCATTTTTTATTTTTTAAGATTTCAAAATATTAATTTTTAGTGTCTGTCTTTTGTACACGATTTTTGATACGCTTGCAGATAACGGAAAAAGTATTTGCGAAGGGCGGGCTAAATTTAACTGAAAGTTCAATTTCGACCGAACGAAGCAAATTGCTTTTTCAGATTGTTAAATTACAAAAAAATACAATATGAAAAGCAAGTTGCGACTAAATGCAACTGATAGTTCTATTAAAGATTTAACCCCGCCTTTTGCAAATACTATGTTATACGACGTAATTTTATTTCTTTGTAAATATGCTGTCAACTTTTTTAAAAATTTTCCTTCTTAATTCGTTCTCATTTGAATTCGGCTTTCCTAAAATAAATCCAATCCATTTTGTTGAGTTTTTATTTTCTGTTGATAAATAGATAGAGTCAATATTGGATTGATTATTATTTTGAAAAGCAATTTTTCCATCTATTCTGTCAAGAATATAAATTTCAGATTTTTCAATATTATTTCGGAATTTATCCATTGCATAATCTGACAATTTAGTTCCATCTTCAAATTTTACAATTTGATTTAGTATACCTTTTTTTCTTTGAAAATCAACAAATAGAATTCCATTTTTAGGGATTTTATATTCTATGTTTTGTTTATTATAATCAATATTTTTTTTCTGTCGATAAATTACAATAAAATTATTCACATTGTTAGGAACAGTAAAAATTTCTTTAGGATTTTCCTTTTTACAACCTAAAAATAATATTAAAAATATTACTAAAATTTTATTCAACGTAGTTTTGGTATTATGTCGTATAACGGTTCTCGGCTTGGCGAAGGTGGGGAATTAGAAGTACAAATGTTTATGTTAGTACAAAAGTTGATTAGAATTCCCAATGTTCAAATTTAGCACAAAAGCCCCACTTTTGCCAAACCGATGTTAGCGGTAGTTTTAATTGTCAATGTTGAGTATTTGGGTTAATTGTTTCTTTTTGTATTGATTTACCAAGATATTTCCTAAATAAGAGAGTAATGCAAGATGCCAAAACAAAAGGAAACGTAAGTTGGATAATGTTAAACTTCAGCATTAAGAAGCTAATGGCAAGCGAAAGTAATACGGCAATTAAAACCCAAAATCCGTCTTTAATTTGGTTGCCTGCAAACATAATAGCGCACAATACAGCATTATAACTAAATAGTCCAAGGCTTATGTCGCTAGCAGGTGCAGAGAGGTTGAAGGCAATAACAGCGGATAGCATTGCTCCGGCAAGTCCATATAATGCAGAAATTGGTGAACTAATAAATACTGCGATAAAAAAGAGCATCCCAGAAACTAAACTACCTTGAAAAATTACTTGTCCATAGCCCTTGAAAACAAAAGTAAAATTGTTATCAGTAGAGGCAGTTGCCACTGGTAGTTCTGAAATTATACCTGCGAAATAATTATTAGCAAATAAAAGGATAATCCAAGTTACCAAAACAAAAGGCAGTGTAAAAGCAGGTATTTTTCGTTTTATAAAAAGGTGCTGCAACACAGTTGCTAACGCAGAGCCGATAATAATAATTATCCAACTTATCAAAACTTGTTTTAGAAATAGTATGGCTGCAACACCAACCAATGCCGCACTAAAACCGTAAAGTCCTTTATCAATTACTGATTTTTCATATTTCAGCAGTAAGGCAGTAGTAGTTCCACACACTACTGCTAAAAGCGCAGCAGCACCCATTATAAATGAACCATAGAAAATGCCAATGAGAAAAAGTAATCCTGTAACGGCATTTTCCTGGAGCATTATTTGTCCAAGTCCTTTTAGCACAATAAGCATTGAATAAATGAGCTTTTCGACTACTCCATTTCTTATTTCAAATTTTCTAAGCATTATTTAGCATTGAAAGATGGTTTATTTAAATATAGTTTTTCGATTTCGTATGCTAAAATCTTTAAATCTTGTTTCATCAAAGTAACATATGCTTCCGTTTGGTCTAACATATCGGCTCTATTTTGTAAATCATCAGCCCGATACTGTCCTCCTTTGCCAAAATATACCTCGATCTTCTTATTATTTGAATTTTCTTTCTCACTTGAAATTTGCCCAAAGAGCATCCACTTATCTACTAACAATTTAGCTAATGATTTCTCGTTATTATTAGGGTTTTCATAAGTTAGATAATACCAAATAGAGGACGGAAAATAGTTAGAAACGTCTGAATTTTTCCAAATATCTGTTAGTGCATTGTCATTATGATAGAATTCTATTTTTCTTTTATTGATTAACATCAAAGCACCTAATGTTGCTTCCGTAAGACTAATACCAATTGTTAGACCAGTTGTAATCTTTTCATTAGAACTATTGTTTGATATTACTTCTGTTACGACCGCACCAGCAGCACCTACAATTATTGAACCTATAATCAATCCTTTTTCGGTTTTTCCTTCTCTTTCTTTTAAGTAATATGCAAATTGGTTTGCACGTTCTTCTTCACAGTCAAGTTCACTTGCTAAGGCTGATATTTCAAGAGAAGCAATATTTAATTTTTGATTGATATGTTGCGAATACTCAAGTAAGTCAACCTTCTTTTCTAACGTGGGGTTTGAGCTATAGTCAATTTGTAAATGTGTATATTTTGTTAACACATCAATTAAACCAATGGCATTGGCGATATTAAGCGATTGGTCGGAAAACCTGTTTGTCAGAACTGTATCAAGTTTAAGTTCGTGAAAAGGTTTAGGTACATCGTCTTTGGTATATGGAGAAACAGTCTGCTTATTGCAGTAACTCTTATCGAATTGTAATGCTTGTTGTGAATTTTTGAGTCCTGCACAGGATGTCAAGACTAAATTCATAGCAACGATTGTCCAAATAGCGAAATTCTTTTTTATAATATTCATTTGTCTTTCGGGTCTGTCATTTGTATGTTGTCGTTATGGTGAGTGGTATTGTCTGTAAAAATTACCGCTAACGGGAAAGGGCTTTGCGAGGTGCGGGCTACTGCAAATGAAAGTGGAGAGGAGAACCAATCTCTAGCAAATACCATTTTCATTTTTTCAAATTTACAAAAAAAATGAAATGGTTTTTTGCGGGTATTTTCTACAAATTTTCTGAGATTTCCTTCAACCCCGCATCTTGCAAAACCCATGTTATCTGCTGTTATTTTTCTAGTTTTTATTTTCCATCTCTTATAATTTGAAATATTATTCCGACAAGCATAGACAAAAACATATATGAAATTACAACTCCTAAACTTCTAATAACTAAAGTTTTTTTTGAGTATCCGTAATCTGAAAAGAATTGCCTATAATACCAAAATGCATAAATTATTGTCAAAAGACTAATCAAACTATATATTATCATTAGGACTTTAATGTTTGCATAGAATATTGTAAGTATGACAAATAATAATGTGATTAAAGATTCCGCAACAGTTTTATACGAATTTAAGACAAAGTGTTCGGTTAAATTAAGTTTTGATTTTCTAAACCAAAGAAAACTGCAAATCGCATAGAATGGAATTGTTAAAAGCAAAGTGGTTTTTGGATATTCCTTTGTAAATACTTCAAGTGCATTCATTGCATTTTTTCCACTTTCAGGCATCAAGTCAGCAAGTTTTATTTGAGTATATTCTCCTAAAAAATGGGTAATACCTAGTGTAATTAACAATAATGTTACAAAACTAAAATATCCTACTCTTTTACCTTGGATAAATTCTCTGATACTATGTCCTGGTCTTGTAAATAACTCCTTAATAGTGAAAAGAATTCCTCTATCAACATGCCAAAATCCATGAATTAAATCGTGTTCTATAAAGTGTTTGAACGAATATCTGTGAACACTTGCTTTTTGTCCACAATTTGAACAAAAATTTTCGGAAATTATGCGTCCACAATTTAGACAGTTATTAGTTTTCTCCATTAAAATTTTAAATTTCTTTCTTTTAGTAGTTCTTCAACTTCTTTAAATTTTTTATTTTTTGGGTCTTTTACCATTTTGTAAATAAAAAATAAAGGAATAAGCATTACAAATCCGAAAGAACCTCTGTAAATGCTAAAAAAAACTATTCCAAATAAAACTCCAATAAAAAGTGCGTTTGTAATTGAAAACGATTTTAATTTTTTTACTTCTTCTAATAATTCTTGGCTCGTGAGTTGTGAAACCTCTTTATTTCTCATCTAAATTATTGTTTTTTCATTTTGTTAGACAGTTTGGCTATAATTCTGACTAACATTAAATTTAAATACTGATAATCAAATAGTTACATGTTCTCATTGTTTAACCATTTGATATCCAAAAATAGTGAAAATTTCTTCGTTAGCGGCTAAAAACAACTCCGTTTTCGAGTAGGGGAATAGCAGATAACGGAAAAAGTATTTGCGAAGGGCGGGCTAAATAGAACAAAAAGTTCAATTTCGACCGAACGAAGCAAATTGCTTTTTCAGATTGTTAAATTACAAAAAAATACAATATGAAAAGCAAGTTGCGACTAAATGCAACTAATAGTTCTATTATATATTCAACCCCGCCTTTTGCAAATACTATGTTATCTGCCGTTTTTTTCTATTTTTCAAAGTATTCAGAAATATTTTTTCTGAAAGTAATTAGAGTAATTCCAAGAATTAAATTCAATAAAGAAACGGATAAATTTAAATAATTATTTGGATTCCTAGGAAACATTGGATTGTTACTCATTTTAAATTCTTGATACAATAATGAAATTAAAGTTGTTATATTTTCTATAATTAAAAATCCGCCTATTATAAAAAGTCCGATTGTGAGAATATTTTTTGCGTCAAAGTTGTTTATCCCGATTTTGTCATTCTCAAAGCCTTTGTCAAGTCTAAACAAGTTTATTATTTTATCTGGAAATCTAATCAGAAAGTAAAGGATTGCGATGGAAAGCAGGACAGTAATGAAAATATAAATTAAAGTCCCAATTTTTCCACTGAATTCAGAATCAAATCCTAAAAAAGAAATTTGAGAAGGAATTACGCTAAAAATTACTTCAATAAAGAAATATAGTCCAATTATTTTTATTAAAATTCTAAAAAAAATCTCTATTTAACATACTGTTGGTTTAAAATGGCAGATAACGGAAAAAGTATTGGCGAAGTGCGGGAAAAGAAGCTGAAAATGAACAACTTAAACTGCAATAAGCAAAAACTTTTTTCTTTTTGCTAAATTACAAAATTGGGCGAAATAAAAAAGTTTTTTGCGACAAAATATTACGAAAATTTCAACGGAAACTTTCTCCCGCATTTTGCCAATACTATGTTATTAAAAGTATTAAATCGTATGTAGCTTTTTGCATTTAAATACATAATTATCAATAAGTTATAAAATTATAAAGAGCGAAATAATGCAAAAAAACGCAACGAAATGTTAGGTTTGTTGTACCAAATGTTGTACCTTTGTATCAGGTTGCACCGCTTTGAAATAGCTGATTTATAAAGGGTTTCATCGTTTTGCACTCGATTGTTTTTTTAGTACAACAAATATAATACTTTTTCTTATGGCTTCGATAAAATTAGTGCTTCGGACAAACCAAGAAGACAAAACAGGTCATAGCCCTTTATACATAAGACTTATAAAAGATAGAAAAGCCAAATTTGTTGCCACAGGCGTAAAGCTGAAGCACAACGAATGGGACGATGACAAACAGAAGATAAAGAAGAACCACACCAATAGTGCGAGAATGAACGCCTTTCTTGCCCAGAAAATTGCCGATGCCGAAGGAACAGTTGCAGACCACGAACGCAAAAGAAAATCCGTATCAGCCCGAAAACTCAAAGAAGCAATAAAAGGTAAGGATATGGCAAACTTCTTTGAATATGCTTACAATCGTTGCGAGCGTATCAAAGGAACGGTATCAGTTGCCACCTATAAAAATTACAAACAGTATGTAGCCAAGTTTGAAAAATTCATTGGACACAGGGATATTTATTTCGATGATATTACTGTTACGATGCTGAAAGACTATATCAATTATATGTCTAACAATTTGAAAAATGGAGCAACTACGGTACACTATTCTTTATTGATTTTATCCGTAATGTTTCGTGATGCTCAAAGGGAAGATGTAATTGAAGAAAACATTTATCCGTTTTCAAAAGTTCGTGTAAAACGTGATAAAGGCAAACGATTATTTTTGAGCAAAGAACAAGTAGAAAAGTTACGCAATTTTAAAATCGAATACACAGGAAAAGACGAAGTCTTTAGAGATATGTTCATTTTTTCGGTGTATGCAGGTGGCTTACGTTTTAGTGATGTAGTGAGCTTGAAATGGGAAAACTATAATGAAAAAGAGCAACGCATTACAAAAACCATTCGCAAAACAGGAAGAACCCACAGTTTTAAAATCGGCCAGACGGCAATAGATATTCTGAACCAGTACAAAACAGCTATATCACAATCAAGTGATTTTGTTTTCCCGATATTGGAAGATGTAGAAAGATTTGATACCGATACCGATTATCAGGCACATATCATCAATGCAAAAAACATTCTATGCGGTCAGAAGTTAAGAAGAATAGGTAAGGATATGGAATTGCCTTTTTCGTTATCATTCCATTTAAGCCGTCATACATTCGCTACAAATGCTCTTAACAACGGTATGCGCATTGAATATGTTTCAAAGCTGTTAGACCATTCAGATATCGGCATTACGCAGATTTACGCCAAAGTGATTAGCGAGGAATTAGATAAAGCCGTGGATAAGTATATAAATTGAAGAAACCATAAGCATTACCCAATATTTTAATTACTAAATTTACCCTATAAATTTCATACCGTGAGCAAAGTTTTAATCATAGATGACGAAGAAAAAATAAGAACCCTGCTTTCCAAAATCATTACGTTGGAAGGGTTTGACGTGCTACAAGCAGGCGACATCAAAAGCGGTTTAAAAAAACTGGAAACAGCTGATGTTGATGCCGTGATATGCGATGTAAAACTACCAGACGGAAGCGGTGTTGAAGCCACTAAAAATATCAAAGAGAAATATCCCTCAGTAGAAATCATATTACTCACTGCCTACGGCAATATTGCAGATGGCGTTCAGGCAATGAAAAACGGAGCTTTTGATTACATTACCAAAGGCGATGACAATAACAAAATCATTCCCCTGCTCTATAAAGCAACCGAAAAAGTAACACTCTCCAAACGGGTAATGCAGTTAGAAAAGCTGTTAGGCAATAAATATTCCTTTGATAACATCATCGGAAAATCCAAAACGCTTGGTGCTTCCATTGATGCCGCCAAAAAAGTGGCAGATAGTGAAACAACCGTTTTGCTTACCGGAGAAACCGGAACGGGTAAGGAGGTTTTTGCACAAGCCATTCACAATGCGAGTAATAGGAACAAACAGAATTTTGTAGCCGTAAATTGTTCTGCGTTTAGCAAAGAATTGTTGGAAAATGAATTATTCGGGCATAAAGCAGGTGCGTTCACAGGTGCGGTAAAGGATAGTAAAGGAATTTTTGAGGAAGCAAACCACGGGACGGTTTTCTTAGATGAAATTGGTGAAATGCCTTTAGATTTACAGGCAAAGCTCTTACGGGTTTTAGAAACAGGAGAATTTCTAAAAGTAGGTGATAGTAAACCAACCAAGGTAAACGTCCGTATTATTGCTGCCACTAATAGAAATTTACAACAAGAAGTAGAGGAAGGACACTTCCGTGAAGATTTGTTTTACCGAATTGCCGTCTTTCAGATTTCACTACCCCCACTCAGAGAACGGGTTATTGATATAGAAGAACTGGCGATATTCTTTCTTCGCACATTTACAAATAAGACGAACAAAAAAATCAATACCATTTCAAAAAACTATCTCGAAGCACTGAAACAACATACGTGGAAAGGCAATATCAGAGAACTCAAAAACGTAATTGAGCGTAGCGTAATACTTACAGGTAATACAGAATTAGAAGAAGATAGTCTGCCATTGGAACTACAACGTCTTGGCACTTTAGATAACCGTGAAAAAACACTATCTGCCTTTGAACTTGCAAGCGTAGAAAAAGTTCATATTCAAAAAGTGTTGAACTATACCAATGGCAATAAAACAGAAACAGCAAAACTGCTCAATATTGCCTTAACTACTCTATACCGGAAGATTGACGAGTACCATATAAAATAACCCTTTCAAAACGATAGTATTTACCCTTTCAAAACGAAAGGGTTTTTTATTTTCCCTATATTGATTTTATATGTTAAATAATTCAAAATCAATATATTAAAATATTTTTGGTTCTGGTGGAATAGAAATTGGCATAAGAAGAATATAAATAAAATATTCTTATGACAACGGAACACGAACAAAAAAGCGAATTTCAAAAAATTCAACAATTAGAGGTTGAAGCCCTCGATGCCATCTTTAAGGGGCAAAAGAAAAAAGTTGTAAACCTGTTTGGTAAAGCCGAACAATTATTTCAGAAAGGGAGCAACTATACGCGCACAATCATTTCCAACACATTTATTCTTCCCTTAACCCAACTGCTCGAAATGAATTACAGTTGGGGTAAAGAATATCTCATCTTGTTTCCCGGACAGCTCAAACAAGAGTATTGCAGGCAAATCTATTCATCAGGAATTTAATAACTATACAAACAATGGTAATACTATTAATAATCGTAGGTGTAGCACTTTTCGCATTCTTTTTTTTACTAATCAGATTATTTGAAAAGATATGAAATCTAAACAGAAAATCAATGAAGACCGGGCGGCTGTTTATTTAGCTGAACATCATAAAGAAATCAGCAATGAAATTAGGGAACTGTATGCTCATAAAAACTTCGCTGGTATTCTTCAGGCAGTTGTAAATCTGATTAAATGCTTACTCGAAAAGGGAGAATTTACAAAAATTACAAAACACATAAAATACATTGGGTGGATATATCAGAGAGGAAATGACTACATCAGGTATATTATTGAAAATCTATTTGTACGCTCATTTGAAGGCATACGAAAACGTTGTTCTACAAACCAGTGGCAGCAACTATATACTGAAATTCCAAAATCTTTTCAGATGGTATATATAAAACAAAACAACATCATTCAAACAATAAAAATATGATAGCATTATTCATCATCGCCATTGCAGTATTTTTCTATATGTGCTACGTGCTGATTAAACCAGAAAAATTTTAAAAACAGCATCCATTAAAAAAACCGGGAAATGAGGAAAAAAATAAAAGAAGTGTTTACAATCATCTTCTGGATACTTGTGCTCATATCTTTTATATACCTCCTATATATAAAATTAAACATCCTTTTCTAATGAAAAACAATATGAAAAGCTTTAGAAGTGATGTCCGAGAAATATGCAGAGTTATCATTGTATTTCTTGTTGTTTTCGGATTTGTGATGCTTTTCGGATGGCTTATTAAACTAATATTTAATTAAAAGATATGAACACAGAAATTTTAGGAATTATAGCAATGTTCGGGGTAACGCTGTTGCTGGCAATACCCCTTGGTAAATACATCGCGAAAGTATATGCAGGTGAAAGAACTTTTCTTGACCCTGTATTTAATCCCATAGAGCGATTGTTCTATAAAGTATCAGGCATAAATCCTGATAATGAAATGAACTGGAAACAGCATTTGGTAGCCTTGCTGACCATTAACCTGCTCTGGTTTCTGATGAGTATGGGAATACTGATGAATATGGGAAGTTTACCGCTCAATCCCGATGGTAATCCAAGCCAGTCCGCAGATTTGGCGTTTAACACCACCATTTCATTTTTAGTAAACTGTAACCTGCAACACTATTCAGGCGAAACAGGTATCAGTTATTTAGGACAAATATGGTTAATGTTTCTCCAGTTTGTAACTGCGGGTGTAGGTATGGCAGCAGCGGTTGTGGTGTTCAAAGCATTCCGGGAGAAATCAACTACTCAATTAGGCAACTTTTACAATTATTTTTTAAAATCCTGTACCCGTATTCTATTGCCCATATCATTGGTATTAGCTGCCATTTTTGTTTTTGAAGGTATGCCAATGACATTTGATGGGAAAGATACCATTACCAACCTACAAGGCGATACCGTACAGGTGAGCCGTGGTCCGGTTGCAGCTTTCGTGCCTATCAAACACGTTGGTACAAATGGAGGTGGCTTTTTCGGTGCTAACGGTGCTCACCCATTAGAAAACCCTTCATACCTGACCAATATGGTTGAAATGTTTGGTCAGTTTATCATTCCTATGGCAATGGTATTTGCTTTCGGTTTTTTCATCCGTAGGAGAAAGTTTGCCTGGATGATGTATGGGGTAATGACCGTAGGATTTCTTTTGCTGGCAATTCCAAATATCAATATGGAAATGAACGGAAACCCTGCCATAACACAGATGGGAATTGACAACTCGTTGGGTGCAATGGAGGGGAAAGAAATCCGCTTGGGCGCAGCAGCGTCCGGCTTCTGGAGCATAGTAACTACCGTTATTTCTACAGGCAGTATCAATTCGATGCACGATAGTTCAATGCCATTGTCCGGTATGAACGAATTGTTGGCAATGATGATTAATGCCTTTTATGGAGGTGCGGGAGCAGGCATACTCAATTTTCTAATCTTTATCATTTTGGCGGTATTCATCAGCGGATTGATGGTGGGTAGGACACCCGAATTTATGGGTAAGAAAATTGAAGCCAGAGAAATGAAAATAGCAATGATAATCGCTTTGGCACACCCTTTCCTTATTTTGGTCGGAACTGCTTTGGCAGCCGCATTACCACAATATACATCGGCAACATTAGCCAATCCTGGCTTCCACGGTTTTAGTGAAATGCTCTACGAATATACTTCATCGGCAGCCAACAACGGGAGTGGTTTTGAAGGCTTGGGAGATAATACCGTATTCTGGAACATATCAACAGGGATTGTATTACTATTAGGCAGATTTCTTCCGATAATCGGTCCCGTTGCCATAGCAGGTTTACTGGCGGAAAAGAAATTCATTCCTGAAAGTGCAGGTACACTCAAAACCGACACATCTACATTTGGCTTAATGGTGTTTGCGGTTATTGCCATCATTGCAGCATTGGCATTCTTCCCTGCATTAGCGTTAGGTCCGATTGCAGAATACTTTTCACTTTATTAATCTTTATCAATTCAACAGAAATGAATAATAACAAAAATAAATTATTTGAACCTGCATTAATGAATGAAGCCTTGAAGCAATCATTCATCAAATTGCACCCTGCAAAAATGTTCCGAAATCCGGTAATGTTTATGGTGTGGATAGGTACACTCGTGATGGCAGCTGTATGTGTATGGATAGCATTTGGCGAGCAGAGCCAGGGTAGTTTTGCCTATAACCTAATCGTTACAGTTATACTATTCGCAACGCTATTGTTTGCCAATTTTGCCGAAGCCATTGCCGAGGCTCGGGGAAAAGCACAAGCCGACAGTTTACGTAAAACAAGAGAAGAAACACCTGCCCGGTTAGAAAATGGAGAAACTATTTCTTCCTCACAACTTAAAAAAGGCGACGTATTTATCTGTGAAGCAGGCGATATCATCCCCTCCGACGGCGAAATTATTGAAGGCTTGGCAACCATAGATGAAAGTGCCATCACAGGCGAAAGTGCACCCGTAATCCGGGAAGCAGGAGGCGATAAAAGTAGTGTTACCGGCGGTACAAAAGTACTGTCAGATAAAATTAAAGTTTGCGTAACCACCGAAGCTGGCGAAAGTTTTTTAGATAAAATGATTGCTTTAGTAGAAGGTGCAAGCCGTCAAAAAACACCTAACGAAATTGCGTTGACTATACTGCTCTCAGGCTTTACACTTGTTTTTATTATCGTAGTCGTTACATTGAAGCCCTTTGCAGATTATGCGCAAACCCCCATTACCATAGCTGCATTTATATCACTTTTTGTTTGCTTAATTCCTACCACCATTGGCGGATTACTATCAGCTATCGGTATTGCGGGAATGGACAGGGCTTTGCGGGCTAATGTAATCACTAAAAGTGGTAAAGCGGTTGAAACCGCAGGAGACGTAGATGTATTACTACTCGACAAAACCGGAACCATTACCATTGGTAACAGAAAAGCAACAAAATTCTACCCCGTAAACGGTGTGGATGAAAAGCATTTTCTGAAATCGGTCGTGTTAAGTTCTATGGCAGATGAAACCCCCGAAGGTAAATCTATCATAGAATTGGCAGGTGTTAATCCACTAAGTTATCAGATACAAAATCCACGTTTCATAAAATTTACGGCAGAAACAAGAAGTTCCGGAATTGATTACGATACTATAAAAATCAGAAAAGGAGCATCAGATGCTATCAAAAATCTGGTTGAAAAAGCAGGAAACCACTTTCCATCCGAAACAGAAGAACAGGTAAAATCCATTTCAAGCAATGGCGGAACACCACTCGTTGTTGCCGAAAATGAAAAAGTATTGGGCGTAATTGAATTGCAGGACATCATCAAGCCAGGCATACAGGAACGCTTTGAACGCTTACGCAAAATGGGGATTAAAACCGTAATGGTTACAGGCGATAATCCGCTAACGGCAAAATACATTGCTGAAAAAGCAGGTGTAGATGACTTTATTGCCGAAGCAAAACCCGAAGATAAAATGAACTATATCCGCAACGAGCAATCACAGGGCAGACTGGTAGCGATGATGGGCGATGGTACCAACGATGCGCCCGCCTTAGCACAGGCAGATGTAGGCGTAGCGATGAACAGCGGTACACAAGCAGCCAAAGAAGCAGGTAATATGGTGGATTTAGATAACGACCCGACCAAACTGATTGAGGTTGTTGAAATAGGCAAACAATTGTTAATGACAAGGGGAACATTAACCACATTCAGTATTGCCAATGACGTAGCGAAGTATTTTGCCATTGTTCCGGCACTGTTTATTGCTTCCATTCCTGCTTTACAGGGATTAAACATTATGAATTTGCACTCACCCGAAAGTGCCATTCTATCGGCAATTATATTCAATGCCATCGTCATCCCGATGTTAATACCATTAGCATTAAAAGGAGTAGCCTACAAACCTATCGGCGCCAGTGCCCTGCTTCGCAGAAATTTATTCATCTACGGTTTGGGCGGCATTATTGTTCCGTTTGTAGGCATAAAACTTATCGACCTGTTGGTTTCAGTATTTATTTAAAACATTAATCAAAATGAAAAAACATATTTTACCGGCTATCAAGCTAACAGTTTTAAGCATCCTATTACTCTGTATAGCCTATCCGCTTATCGTTTGGGGTATGGCACAGTTCGCTCCAAATAAGGGAAAGGGAAAAATTATCACACACAATGGTAAAACATACTATGCCAATGTTGGGCAGTCTTTTACGGAAGATAAATATTTCTGGTCACGTCCTTCTGCAGTGGATTATAATGCCGCAGGTTCCGGAGGCAGCAACAAAGCAGCTTCCAATAAGGAATATCTCCAACAGGTTCAGGCAAGGATAGATACATTTTTAGTGCACAATCCCGGTATTGCCAAGTCTGAAATCCCCGTGGATTTGGTAACGGCAAGTGGTAGCGGTCTTGACCCGAATATTTCCGTACAGGCGGCAAAAGTACAGGTAAAACGTATTGCTAAAATTCGTGGAATTGCCGAAGGAAATCTTCTGCAACTCATCCTTGCGAAAACAGAAAAACCTTTGTTCGGCCTCTTCGGACCTGAAAAAATAAATGTACTCGAATTAAATATAGCATTAGATAATTTAAAATAAATAAGATGAAGAACCTAATAACTGCATCGCTGATTTTGTTAAGCATAAATAGCTTTGCACAAACAGATACCACCAAGTCACCCTTTACTTTTAGTGGTTATTTAGAAACATACTATGCTTATGATTTTGGCAATCCTGACAATCATAATCGACCTGCATTTATGTATTCACACAATAGACACAATGAGTTTAACCTGAATTTAGGCTTTGTAAAGGCATCCTATAATACGGATAATGTGAGGGCAAATCTCGCTTTGGCTACAGGTACCTATATGAATGCAAACTACGCAGCAGAACCGAGCGTATTGAAAAATATATACGAGGCGAACGCAGGTATAAAAATTTCAAAGAATAAGGATTTATGGATTGACGCAGGCGTTTTTTCATCTCATATTGGTTTTGAAAGTGCCGTAGGTATAGACAACTGGACATTGACCAGAGGGATATATGCAGAAAATTCGCCCTATTTTGAGACAGGCGCAAAAATTTCATATACAACCGATAACGGCAAATGGTTTGTAAGCGGATTGTTACTAAACGGATGGCAGCGCATTCAACGTATAGATGGTAATAACACCCCTGCATTCGGTCATCAGCTAACCTACAAACCCAATTCAAAAATCACCCTCAACAGCAGCTCCTTTATTGGAAATGATAAAGTCGATAGCACAAGGCAAATGCGGTATTTTCACAACCTTTACGGCATCTTTCAAATCACAGAAAAATTTGCTTTAACAGCAGGGTTTGATATTGGAGCAGAGCAGAAAAACAAAGGAAGCAACCATTATAATACATGGTACGCACCGGTTGTGATTGTAAAATATAGCCCCGCCGAAAAACATAATTTGGCAATAAGAGCAGAGTATTATAACGACGAAAACGGTGCAATAATTGGTATAGGTACACCAAACGGATTTAAAACCTGGGGATATTCCATAAATTACGATTACCTGATACGTAAAAATATACGATGGCGTATAGAAGGACGAGGACTTACCAGCAAGGACAAGATTTTTATAGGAAATGAAAAGCTGGGCAATAACAATTTTTTCATCACAACATCATTAGCCATTGCTTTTTAATGACAGAAAAAGACCAAACAGTACAACAATTTCTTGACCTGATAAAAAAGTCAAGGAGAGGGAAATTTAAAGTCTACATCGGTATGAGTGCCGGTGTAGGCAAAACCTTTCGTATGCTACAGGAAGCACATTCGCTCTTGCGAAATGGTATCGACATAAAGGTGGGCTACATTGAAACGCACAATAGAAAAGAAACACACGATTTGTTAGAGGGGCTACCTGTTATCCCACGCAGAAAGCTGTTTTATAAGGGCAAGGAATTAGAAGAATTAGATGTTCAGGCAGTTATCAATTTACGCCCCGAAGTAGTAATAGTAGATGAACTGGCACATAGCAATATCGAAGGCAGCAAAAATGAAAAACGCTGGCAGGATGTATTAGACATTTTAGATGCAGGTATAAACGTCATCAGTGCCGTAAATATACAACATATAGAAAGTCTTAATGAAGAAGTGAGAGCCATCACAGGAATTGAGGTAAAAGAACGTATTCCCGATAGTGTGATAGCCGAAGCAGACGAAGTAGTAAATATTGACTTAACAGCAGATGAATTAATTACACGTCTTAAGGAGGGGAAGATATATGAACCCGCAAAGATAGAAACGGCACTCAATAATTTTTTCAAAAGTGAACATATACTTCAGCTAAGAGAGTTAGCACTAAAAGAAGTGGCCTCTCAGGTAGAACGTAAAGTTGAAAGCGAAGTTACCTTGACCAGTACAGCTAAACGGGAAAAGTTTTTAGCCTGTATCAGCTCAAACGAAAAAACAGCTAAAAACGTAATACGAAAAACAGCGAGGCTTGCCAATTATTACAACAGCAAATGGTCTGTACTTTATGTACAAACACTCCGTGAAAGCCCTGATAAAATAGCCCTTGACAAACAAAGACATCTTATAAATAACTTTAAATTAGCAACAGAATTGGGTGCGGAAATCATTAAAATTGAAAATGATAATGTTTCCAGAGCCATAATAGAACAATGTGAACAACGGAAGATAACAACCATTTGCATAGGGAAACCACATCTAAGCCTGTTGCATATTATTTTGGCAGGTAATGTTTTTAATGGTCTTCTGAAAAAGTTGTCAGAAAATAATATTGACCTTGTGATATTAAGTTAAAAGAATTGAAGCGATGAAAATAAAAACGAAGCTAACATTAGGTGTCGGACTCCTGTTTGCAATGATAGCATTTCTTACTGTATTAAGTGCAACCCACATAAATAAGCTATCTAATGATGCTAAGAATATACTGGCAGATAATTACAATACTGTAGATTATTGTCGCCAGATGCTCAATGCACTGAACAGTGATATTCATAATCCTGAACAACAAAAGAAATTCAGGCAAAGCCTGGAAAAACAAACGAGGACTATCACAGAAGTTGGAGAACAGGAAATTACGGACAAGATTAAACAGGATTTTGCACTCATAGTTAATTCTCCTGATGATAGTTCTTTGCTACGAACGATACAGAAGGACATTACCGATGTAATGCTGCTGAATATGCAGGCAATACAGCGAAAAAATGAGGTAGCAGAAGAAACGGCTGATAGTGCAATTTTGTGGATTGCCATAACAGGGACATTCTGTTTCCTAATAGCGTTCACACTTCTGATAAATCTGCCCTCAAATATTGCTAATCCTATCCGAGAATTAACGGAAAGTATAAAAGAGATAGCTGCAAAAAACTACTCCAGAAGAGTGCATTTTGAAGAACACAATGAATACGGGGAGTTAGCCAAATCATTCAACACAATGGCGAAAAAATTAGAAGAATACAGTAATAGTAGCATTGAAAGGCTGATGATGGCAAAAAAACGTATCGAAACCCTTATTAACAATATGAGCGAACCGGTTATCGGTTTGGATGAAAAACACACTATTTTATTTATGAATGACATCGCATTAAAAATAGCGGGCTTACAAAAAGAAAAAGTGATTGGCGCACCCATTCAACACATCGCAGAAGAAAACGACCTTATAAAAACTCTTATAAAAGATTTACCGGAGAAAGAGACACACGAAAAAAAGATAAAATCTTTTCCTATTAAAATCTATGCAGATAACAAAGAAAGTTATTTCGAGAAAGAAATTATTCCTATCCTGATAACACCCACGGGAGAGAAAGAAGAAAAACATATAGGCAACGTAATTCTCCTACAAAACATCACTCCATATAAAGAATTGGATTTTGCAAAAACAAACTTTATCGCCACTGTTTCACACGAACTAAAAACTCCTATATCATCTATACAGATGAGCTTGCAATTATTAGGAAATAAAAAAGTGGGTGAATTAAATGCGGAGCAAGAAAGTCTTTTACATAGCATCAATGATGATACAGGGCGATTATTGAAAATTACAGGAGAATTATTGAATATGACACAGGTGGAGAGCGGCACTATTCAAATAAGTGTTGTTCCGTCTGAAGCCAAAGAAATTGTAGAATATGCTGTAAATGCTACAAAGGCAGCAGCCGAACAAAAGCAAATCAGGTTTGAAATAAAAATAGCCGATAATTTGCCACAAGTGCTTGCTGATAATGAAAAAACCGCTTGGGTATTAACTAATTTGCTTTCCAATGCAATTCGTTATTCCTATGATAATTCAATTATTAGCATTGATGTTAATGCGACAGATAATAAGGTGCGCTTCTCGGTCACGGATACAGGTCAAGGTATTTCCCCACAATATATTGACAAAATATTTGACCGATATTTCCGCATACCCGGTACAAAGAAGGAAGGTACAGGATTAGGTCTAAGCATCAGCAAAGAGTTTATTCAGGCACAGGGCGGTGAAATTTCTGTAAAAAGTGATTTAGGAGCAGGGAGTACTTTTACTTTTTCATTAAACAGCCTGCAAAGCAATAATAATATCAGTTCCACATAGTAGATGCTGGACATTCAGTAAATGGACCGTGTTGAAAATGAAAAAATAATACGGAAATATTATTATGTCAATGATTGCGGAAGACGACCCAATCTTAAATTATCTACATTATGCCAATTAAACATCAAATAAAAAATACAGTTCAATTTCCCGAACATACGGCAGTTCCAAAAGAACAGTCCGAAAATACACTGCTCGACATTTTTCAGGAAGAAATTTCCGATAATTTAGCCTATTGTCAGCAACTAATGAATAAAATTTTCTTTCTTCCCTATTCCAAACTGCCCGATTTCTTTTCACACCATTGCGATTTTACAACCAACCCAATTAAATGGCTAAACAAATTTGAAAAGCTGATTTCAGAGAACGAAGAAATATTTGTCAGTACGACCAAGCGCGGACGAATGATAAAATGCTATACCATTATAGAAAGTAAGCGTAAAGAATTAGACATTTTAAGAAACAGGCACACGAAAGTAAAACCGCCAATGCAATACATCAATGCAGAATGTGAGGAGCGGTATTTCTCATTCAGAGAAGTAAAAAGTAAAGTAAATGCAATGGGTGATTATACAGACAAGATAATGTTCTTAACCAATGAAAAGTTCGATTACGAACAGGCAAGCATAGATTTTATAAATCCCAAACTACCTGATTATTCAGACCAATGCCAAAAAGAGATAGACCAGATACAACATTTAATCCGTTTAACCGATGAGTTTTCTAAACAGCAGATGCAGAAGAATACAAACGGCATTCCATTTAACAAGCTCAAAATAAACTGCAATATCAATCAATTGGTAGATATATTTTATCAATTACATAGAGAATTGTTTACAGGCGGCAAACCCATTATTGACGGCAATATAAATGATTTCGTTGCTGTTATTGTAAATTCATTTATAGATAAAGACGGCAGGGAATTAAGTCCCGAAACAGTAAAAACAATGCTTACACCGTCAAAGACCGATAAACGCCCCAAACCCCACAAAAGAATAGACATTGATAAAATGTTGTAAATAAATCTTGTCCCGAAAGACCAAGTACGGACATTATGACTTTTTTATGTTGCTGTCCTTTGCTTCCACAATCATAAATATTTATACAAATGGAAGCAATTATTTTATCAAAAGACCAATACACAGAGTTGGTAGCAAGGTTGGACGAAATTACCCAACGCCTTAATGCAAAGAACGAACCTAAAAAGGACACGTTTTTAGACAATCAGGAGTTTTTAATGCTGATGAAAATTTCCAAACGTACTGCCCAAACGTGGCGGGACGAGGGGCGTATTTCATTCTCACAAGTTGGCAACAAAATTTATTACAAGCTGTCAGACGTTGAAAAGCTGTTACAGGAACATTACAACAAAGCATTTGCTAAAAAGTAATGCAGGTAAGAGTTTCAGAACAATAAAAAACGTTTGACTATGGTAGCAAGTATTTTTAAAAACTTCAATGAAGTGGTAGAGAACCAAAAAATCATTGAGGTATTGAACGACATCAAAACAGGTAAGTATATCAATGTGATAACTTATTTAAGAAAGTCATTGGCAGAAAGCAAAATGGACGCATACGAAAGGGCAAAGAAATCTTTGCCCGCTTTCACGCCTTCGGCTTCCTTTAAAGGTGGCAGAAAATTAGAGTTTGTTACACAATATACCCAAATCGTAGTATTAGACATAGACAAGCTCACAAAAGAACAATTAACCAATGCTAAAGCATTGGCACAGGAAACGCCCTATACTTATTCGGCTTTTATCAGTCCATCGGGAAACGGTTTAAAAATCTTTGTTCGTGTAAATTCATCACAGGAAAACCACAAAGAAGCGTTTATAGCACTTCAAAAATTCTATGAAGAATTTTTATCGTTACCCATTGACAAATCGGGCAAAGACGTTACACGCCTTTGCTTTGTGTCTTACGACACCGATTTGTATTTGAATGAAAATGCAACCGTATATCCTGTAATTTCAACCGAAGATTTAAGCCCATACTTTAACCAAGAGCAGGGAGCAGAACCCGAACCGCCAACCATTGCAAGCAATGGTTTTTCTACCGAAAAATTTAGTAATGATTATTTGGCAACGTATGAACATTGCGTAAGATTTACCGAGAAGAAAGAAAGCTATGTAAATGGCAATAGAAACAACTTTGTGCATTTATTGGCTTGCAACCTTAATCGTAAAGGAGTGCCATTGCCTATGGCAATGGGCTATATTCTTTCTGATTATAATTATGATGCAAAGGAAGTAGCAACAACGGTAAACAGTGCCTATAACAACACCTACGAACATAACAAAAGCACCTTATCCATTTCGCCAAATGGCGAAATTTCCGAGCAATCCAAAAGCATAAAATCATCTGAAGATGATACAGACGAGGAAGAAGAAAAACCGAGTTTCATAGACCGATTGGAAACCTTTTTGAATTACCGTTATAGCTTTCGCTATAACGTAGTTTCGGGAAAGTTGGAGTACAAGGCTACCAAAGCTACGCTTTGGAAACCTGTAACGGATTTTGTAGAAAATTCCGTATTGAGAGAAATACTCAAAGCAAAAGTAAAATGTAACATCAACACATTACGCAATTTGTTACGTTCCGATTATTGCGAACAGTTCGACCCATTCAAAAATTATTTTGATAACCTGTCGAACAATGAAGATGAAACCGACTACATCACAGAGCTTGCCAATACTATTACAACGACAAAGCAGGATTTATGGCAGGTATGTTTTAAAAAATGGTTTGTCGCAATGGTGGCTTGTGTAACCAATGATAAAGCAATAAATCAGACCGTAATTGTATTTAGTGGCAAACAAGGCGTAGGAAAAACAACGTGGATAGAAAAGCTGATACCAAAGCCTTTAAAGGATTATATGTTTTCAGGTACAATAAACCCAAACAATAAAGACACCTTGATACATTTAGCGGAATGTATGCTTATCAATTTGGACGAACTCGAAAACTTAAACCGTACCGAAATCGGTACGTTAAAAGAGCTGATAACAAAAACGCATATCCGTATGCGTAAAGCATACGGACACAACAACGAAACCCTACCACGCAGGGCATCGTTTGCAGGTAGTGTAAACACTGCCCAATTCCTAAATGATACAACAGGTTCGAGGCGTTTCCTATGTTTTGAAGTGGAACACATCGAGTACACACATAACATTGACATCAACCAAGCGTATGCACAGGCAAGGCAACTCTATAAAGACGGTTTCCGTTATTGGTTCAATCAGGAAGAAATAAAAGAAATCAACCTGAACAACGAACAATACCAAATCCGAAGCCCCGAAGAAGAATTGCTTTTAACGTGGTTTGAATTAGCCGACAGAGATACAGCAAACAATTTTCTGAACACCACACAGATAGCCACCAAATTAGCAGAGCGGGCAAAGCTGAACATCACAGACGGTACAGTTATGAAGTTAGGCAAAGCATTGAAGAAACACGGTTATTTAAGGTTATCCAAAAAAAGCGGTTATGTGTATGCCGTAAAAGAATTGACTTGGGAAGAAGTGGACAATCAAAACAGGGAAAAAGAACCACCACCCGAACCGCCCAAACCACCAGAGCAAACAGGATTACCGTTCTGAATTTCTAAAAGGTGCAAAATGCACCTTTTTTCATTATATGGAGTGGATAAGTAAGATAACCTTTTTTGAACAAAAAGAATTTTCATTTTTTAGCTTCGCTAAAAAACAAGCCAAAACAATACAATATAAAGCAAACTAACCTTTACACTTCATTATTTTACTTCCGATAATCCCGATAAATCATTTTTTTTAATTCCTGCGGAATAAAAAAATATTCTTTTACTGAAATGTAGTTATCCTACTTATCTTCTTATTTTGCGTTGAATTGCATTACTATAATAATAGTATAGAATGAATAATTTTTGTTCATTCAAATACGCTTCGCTTTTTGATTTTAATTCGGTGCAGAATGCACCTCATTACATTAGTTTAGGGGGATAAGTAAGATAACCTTTTTCGGGCAAAAACATTTTTTATTTTTTATCTGCGATAAAAAACAAACCATAACAAAACTATTCGGTGCAAATGGAAACCTGCGGTTTACCATTTTGCCCTCATACAGCCCAATAAATCAGTTTTTATATTTCTGCGAAATACAAAAAAATCTTTTTGGCAAAAGTTACTTATCCTACTTACTTAAAAAGAAATAGGCTATTCTGAAATACAGAATAGCCTATTTTGTAAAAAAAATAAGATACATCTTATTTTTCTTTGCGAACACCTTTAAATGGTGTACCGTCTTTCTTGACATCCATAAAACGTCCAGTATCACTATCTCTTTTTACCCAAGTTTCAGTTTTTGGATTATATGTTTGACTTCTGTCTCTTACGGCACCATTTCTATGCCCGTCACCTTTAGGAGGATTAGTTGCCATTTCCTTTAAATTTAAAAGTTGATACTTAAGATAAATCTTCAATTACTGCGTTTGGAGCATATCGCTTTACGGCTTCTATACCATTGTCTCGATTGTAGGTTGATGAATACATTTCACTCGTTCCCAATACTTGGTAGTTATTAGAGTTCTGAGTAAAATAAGGTTCATTTCTTACCGATGTCAATCGTCTAAAGTTAGCATCAGCAACACTAACTTTACTGCTCGCAATACCGCCTTGGCAGTTTTGCTTTGTAGTATAAGTTTCACTTGTTAATAGGGTTTCTCCATTTGGAGCTTTTAAAACCCACCAATATTGTCCGTTGGACGTTTTACGAATAATGTACTTTGACATTTTTTTAAATTTTAATTAGTTAATCAATTGTAATTGTACCTTTTCCAAGGTATTCTAGATGGATGCACATTTGCTAAGAAGTTTACAATATCTGTTCTTCCTTGATACCTTGGAACACCACGGCTGTTTTGAGCCATCAAAATGATTGGCATTCTCGGAAAAATAGTTTGAAAACCGCTTCTTGCATTGTTACACTCTGAAGGGCTATTCAATACGTATTCTTTTACTACAACAATAGCAAATGATACACCTTGCTCTTTTATTACTGCTCCTTCGAACGTCATAAAATGTAATTTTAAATTATTAAAAACTTATCCTCTACATTCACGGAGTTAGGAATTTTACCCGGTGCGTACTTTTTATTGAAAAACTAATTAAAATCTATGTTTATTAAAATAAACAGTTACTTTTGCAAAACGAAACTTTTCAATATTGGAATGCCAAAGGGTTACCAACCCCGATAAGCTACACACTGCTTTCTACATTCCGGTTTAAATTATTGTCTTAAAAGCTGGAACTTTTAAGACATTTTTTTGTCTTTTTTTGTTGGTAATTTTTATCCATTTAATCTAATTCTTACTTCTTCTCTTATTTTTACGTTGCTATGAACGAAACTAAAATTGTTCAAGAGCTGCGTAACTTCATTGTAAATATTTCCTCTTTTTTTTGTGTCCTTAATTGTTATGACCAAACAAAATTCTTGGCTCGGAACGGTTTTTTGAATTTCACACTTACTTTCCGTAAAATGCCTGAAAAGTCCTTCAAGTTTCAAGTACCAATTCTTAGGTGCTTTTAAAAACTTATCTTTATTAGTTGGTGTGAAATCATCAAAATTTACACTCCATTTTTTTACAGGTTGGAATTTATCCCCATAAGATAGCAGCATTCTTTCACTTGCAAACGAAGTCTCAAAATCCTTCATAGCCTTTTTACTGTAAACGCTTGTTGCTAAAACATTTTGCCTTCCATCTGCTCCAATTGGGTTTTTAACCCTTGGTTGAGTTATATCTTTTTCAATTTTTTCATCATAGCTTCCTAAATAGACATCAATATTCGATTGGCAATATTCAGCTCCTTGTGATACTTCCAAAATAGGAGAGGTTACAAGTGTTACGGTAAGTTCTCCATAAAAATATCCTTCGTCATCTATCATACTTTGTGGAAATGGAAAATCAAGAATATCAATGAAAGAACCTTTCTCTATGTTGTCTTGGAGGATTAATGTAATTTCATTGGGTTGATTAAACAAAATATCGTTGATATTTGATGGCATTCCAAATCCTGCTGCATCAATTTTTTCTGCAATGGTCATTCTCATTTCTTCTGGATACTTTGCAGAATGTATTACAAGTGCTTTCAAAAGAAGAGGGTTAAACTCTTCACTTAACATTGAATGAACGCCTGCCGTTATAGCCGCAATACGAGGTGTAGAAAAACTGGTTCCCACTTGTTTTGCTAAACTTCCATCTGAAGAGAAAGATTTAACAGGGTTAATAACAAGTTTGTTGGTGTTATCTAAACCAGCATTTCCACCAAAATGAACAACATCAGGTTTTATCAAATTTGATGGTCCTGGGCCAATTCTTGAAAAAGGAGATGAATTGTTTTTCTCGGCGTAATCTGTAGCCAACTTGTCGTGAGCAATAGAACCAACTACAAGTCCTCTAACTGTATCGGCAGATTTGGCTATTCTGCTTTTTGGTGCATTAATTCTAAAATTATTACAATTGCCTGCAGATTTGCATATCAAAACATTGTTTTCTTCTTGAATTTCATCTAATGCCTTTGCAAAATCTGAAAATTCATATAAATCGGCTTCTCTGTCCGTCCCAAGAGATAAATTCCATATTTTTATTTCATTATGGTCAGTGATTGCTTCCCTAATGTTTTCAATTAATTCGTCCTCAAATATTTTTTGTTTACTCAAATCAGGCATTACTATGGCTTCAAACAATTTACACCCTTCAAAACCAGTGTAGTCTTTACCTTCCAAATTATCGCCGTATAACAAAACGCCAGCTACAAAAGTACCGTGTCCTTTATTAATATAATCTTCGTGATATTTGGTGAAACTTTTATTGTGCAGCCAAGGAATAAGGTGTGGAATGTTTGAAATCCCTGTATCAAGAACTCCTACAACTGGATAATTCGCACCTTCCTTTGGCTGTTTTATTTCAATAACATTTTCTTCTGTCAATTCATCTAAGGTCAGGCTATAAGTAGGCATTTCTGTAATTAGCTGAATGCCGTCAAAGTCACGCAATTCGTCAAAATCATCGGTAGTTACCTTGCTAATTCTGAAAATGTTTAATTCGTCTGAATATTCAGCTTTTTCAAATTCAATATTGTTGTCTCTACAGTACTTTTCGAAACTTCTGATAAGGATATTGTTCAAATCGGCATTGCCGTAATTGAATAGTTTTACTTTATATACTTGCTCTTCATCTTCTTCCTCAATGTCAATTTGAGGTTTAAATTCTTCTATGTTATTAATCGCTGAAATACCTATTTGATGAGTATAATTTGGAAGTTCAAAATTGACACTTGAGAATTTTTTTAAAATGCCTTTTAGGTCATTTTCGTTGTCGATTTTAATCAATACTTCATCTTCACCGCTCACACCAATTATATTCAGCTTACCAACATTGAAAAGATTACCAATTTCTTTTCTGTAGGTTTTAGCTAAAGCATCGCCATTTACCTTTAGTTTTACTACTGAAGGTATATAGTTGTTCTTTTTAACTTTTTCGGCTAATGAAGTGGAAACTTCTGCCAAGACTGTTTTAATATACTCTGATTTCTCTCTTAACTGTCCTTGAGAAGCCCATTTAGGGATTGTTTGACCTCCGCCAGCTTCTGTTCCCATTTCATCTTTCTGTCTTTTCTGAAAGAATTTAATTGGCAAATTTTTATTTTCCATAGTTTAGGCTTGTTTGTTTAAATAGTTTCTTATTTGTCTTAATGATACTTTCATACGTTCGGCAATAGTTGCTTGTGGTACTCCATTCTCATTTAGGAACTCAACAAGCTTTTCAATAGTAATATTTCCATTATTATTAAATTCGTATAGTTCAATAATAACATCTTCATAAGATAAGGTATCACTGTTATGAATAATTGTATGTGCTTTTGCATTGTTAATGACAGCTTTTATATCTGATGGTGTTTTCCCTTCAAAAAGTTTCACTAATCTGTCTTTCTTTTTTTCATCGTTTATGAAATCGGTTTTGAAATCATCAACAAAGTTTTTAATAAGCTCTTCAATTTCATTTTCTTGAGGAGCACCAATTTCGATAACAGTATTAAATCTTCTCCAAATTGCTTTATCTAAAATTTCTGGATGATTGGTTGCTGCAATAAGTATATTGTTTTTAGCAAAGACATCAATGTTTTGAAGCAAGCTATTAATAACCCTTTTTAATTCTCCTAACTCATATTGGTCATCCCTTGCTTTAGCAATTGCATCAAATTCATCAAGAAATAGGATGCAAGGTTTGTTTTCAGCAAACTCAAATATTTTTCTGATGTTCTTAGCTGTATTTCCCAAAAGTGAAGAAACGATTGCATCAAATCTTGCTATTACAAGAGGTAATCCGGTACTTTCAGAAATATATCTTGCAACGCTTGTTTTTCCAACTCCAGGCTTTCCAAATAGCAATAATGTATTAGACGTTTCTATACCACTTCTAATCAATTCGTTTTGATGTTTTACGAGATTAATAAAATCGCTAATCTTGTTCTCTACAAGTTGAGGTAGAACGATTAAATTCTTCTCTTTCGACGGAACTTCTACATCAACAATACTTAGACGACTTTCTTGGTCAACAGGGGTTGTAAGTAATTCATCCATAGTCACTGTTGTAGCGGGACCTTTATCTATAGTCTTAAGGATAAGCTTAGCCAACTTTTGGTTACCATCTCCATCTAGCTTTTCAGCAAGCGTTTTAGAATAATTTAAAACCTTTTTAGTGTCTTTATTCAGTCCGCCTTCAATTATCCTTAGTATTTCCGTGTACATAATATTTCGATTGTAAGTTACATTTTGTGATACAAAGATATTATATTCTGGAATTAAAAACAAATAAATCGTAAAATTAAATCTAAAAAACGTAATAATTTTACAAAACTCGAGATTTAAGTTTGTATGTGTGAGATATTATTTTTAAAAATCGAAATATTGAAGCAATAGCAAAAATGCTTTTGCTACCAAATCTATACAACCCACGCTCTGCCTACGCACAGAAAAAATACGGCTTTAGCCAGACCCAATCGCACAAAGCCAACGCTTGGTCTGTCTTCTATGGCATTGCCACCGTTTGCAACTGTCATACTTTTTGCGTTGTTTTTTGCCAACGCTCAACAGCACATTGCAATCCTCGTTCCTGCGGTTGCAAAGAGCTGTCCCAATGCGAAAAAAACAAAGCAAAAAGACACTTCACTCCAACCACCACCACCGTTTCGTTTATGCCAGTATGCAAATCGGTGGAAGCTATGTTTACATAATGTGGCATTATAGGTTCGCTTCGCACAGCCTTTTCCCTCGCTTATGCGAGCATCCAACCGCACAGGCTGTCCTATAATAACATTATGTAAAATATCCAATGCCATAGTCTTCACCCCGAAAAAATATCCCACCGCACAAATGCCAACGCTAATTTTTTTCGGGGTTCAGAAGCCGTATTTTTCCCCCAACCGCACCCACCCGATTTGCCACAGCACCCCACCACCCATTTCAACGGTGCAGTAAAAAAATAAAGCATTGATTGGTTGTATTGCCGATGTGCTGAATAAAGTGTTTAGTCATTTCACTTCATTACATTTCGGTAAGCTAAAGCAAAATTTACCTTCATTTATTCCGTTCCATTCCCTGAACACCTTATTTCAGCACCGCACAGCAAGCGTATTTCGTACCTCATACCCTTGCTTTTTTCCCACGCTTCAGATAATGGTATGCTTTATTTTTTACTGCGGAGTGTTTGCCCCATTGCCAACGCTCAAAGAAAGTTTAGGAATTTAATCAACGGTAGTAGGTACACGTTTTCCAAAAGAAAAAAGAATAAAAAGGAAAGCAAAGGTAGGCAGTTCCGCACAAGCCCACCGCACCAAAAAAAATCCAAAAGACTACGGCATAATGGCAAGGCAAATAAGGTGCTTCGCAAAGTAATTTTCATTGCCTTGCCACCCTTCGGGACTTATTCCGTTTCCTTTTGGATTTTTTGCCCCACTGCCTGATGAATGGCTTTCTTTTTTTTCTGTTTTTTTCTTTGTAAAAAAGTTTTGGTTTTCAGCCACAGCAACGAAAGGAACGGAGCTAATCTCAAAAGTGGTGCGATATGAAAGCCGTTAAAATCTTTACTTACAACCCGAAAAATCAAAAGTCGGAATTTGAATTTTACGCCTTATCCAAAGGCTTAAACAGTGGCAAGCCGTTAGATGTACCTTGCCCGAATTGCTTTGTTATTTCCTGCCGTAATGCGGAAGAATTGGACGTTTACCGTAGCTTATTATTTGGGTTATGGCAAACAAAATCTTTTCATCAGTTCCTTATTGGTTCTGTCATTCCTTACATTCGGATAGGCGATTTTAAAAACTTCGTTTCTGAACAGGTAAGCCATTTGAAAGGCAAAGAAAAAGTGTTTAAAAATGATGTTCGCAAAGTCAAAACATTAGAGCAGAGAGAAAGGCACATATACGAACAGTTGCTTTTGATTTCAGAACTCAAACGCATTTACATTGCAAGGCATTTAAAGCGGTAGCCCTGCGGGCTACGCTCTTTTGCCTTTACAGTTCCCACTGAATAACCGTTATAGGCACTTTGTCAGCAACATAAAGGCAATATAAAAGCACCAATTTATAAAAAGAGTGTAAACAGGTGCAATAAAAAAACCTGCCCAATCGGGCAGGTTTTCACACATCAACCAAAACCAAACAGCACCGTTATTTTATTGCTTCGGGTGCGTCAGCTTTCATAATTGCAAATCTGATTTTTACGGTGTCCACTTCTTTGGGTGTATCTTCGGGCGTTTCTTGCAAAATGCCTTTCAATACGATTTCAAAATTTTCAGTGCTTCCCTGCGTTTCGCTGTAAACGGTTGCACTTACTGCATTGACTTTGCCCGATAGTTCCGCACCTGCCTTAAATCGGATTTTCTTTTTTTTCTCTGCCATAACTTTTGATTTTAAGGTTGCTTTGAATTTTCCTTTTGTTCGGCTTCATTGTCGTTGTCCGTTTGCATTGCCGTTTGAGATATGGCAGTTGCCACAGTTCCGCCCAATATCAAATAACCGCCTACGGTTACAATGGTAGCAGGTAACGCAATGGGTGCGGTCAGGATTGCACCGCCTACGGCTGTTAATGTGATGCCGATGTTCCGAATGATTTTAAACCATTTCGGAGTGGGAGCGGTTACACGCTCAACCAAATTAAGACTGTCCTTTTTCATTGTTGAAATTTTTTAAGATTATTTTTCTAAATTGTTTACTCGGTGTTCCAGATAATCTACTTTGTGATTAAGCAAATCATAACTGTTTTTGAACTCTGTTTTTATCAGTAGAGCCATTGTTTTTACTTCCGTTAAATCCTTTTCCATTTTCTTAAAATCAGCGTGGAGTTGTTTAATGAAGTACGCAACAATCGCCAACAGCATACTAATCAAAGAGCCGAACACTACATTTAATGTGATTGCATTTTCCATTTGCTTTGCTTTTTAAAATTGGAAATTGCTTTCGATGCTGATACCTTTTTCATTGCCTTGTGCTATTGCTAACAACTTCGGGTAAATCATTTGGTAAGCATCTTTACTGGGTAGCACTTGAAAATCGCCATTAACCAACTCAAACCCGAAACCACACAACGGACAACCTGCCGTTTGTGTATGGGTGTTCCCAATATGGATATATACAAAGCTGAATTGTGGCAGACCGTTAATTTCAATCATACCTTTGTGAAGCTTTGGGAATTTCTGCCGATAATCGGCATTCATACCGCCCCAAGTATTCAGCCTTAATGTATAGTTTCCTGTTGGGATTGCGGTTTGCTTTGGTATCTTAACGGCTCTTATCTTGTCTTCTAAAAGGTAGCATTGAAACACATCATCAATATATAATTGGCTTAATGTGCTTTGCTTGCCTTCGGCTACTCTTAAAATTTTTGTTCTCATTGAAGATTGATTTTAAAGGTTAGAAGAAAAGCCCCCAGGAATGTAGGGGGCTTTCGTTTGTTAGTGCTTAAAAAGCATCTTCAATCCGTAAACAGTTACCAGAATTGAAAGCGTAATAGTTTCCGTTGACCTCTTGGAAAAACTCAATCCCGATGCACTGAATAACCGTTACATTTGTTCCCAATGTCGGAGCAGTCGGAAACGTAGCCGTTAATGTAGAGCCTGTAAATGCAGTATTTAACGGAATATAAGATGAATATTCAATAACGCTCAATTCGTTGTTTGCGATGTCGTCAGGTTCATACGTTCCTGTTGTAGCATTATACACGAAGTCGGCAACAACCGCCAATGCGTTAATCAATCTGAAATGCGTTGCTCCAGACGGTGCAGAGATTAAGTCCGCAGGATTGAACGGAGCAACCGTAAAATCTGCACTATCTCTGCCTGTGGTATGGGTAACATCATACGGAGCATTGAATACACCGCTTAAAGAAAGTTTTTTGTCAAACTCAAAGCCTAACAAATAGTTTCTTTGCGTTGAAATCTCAACCTTTCTGTAACCCCTTGCTTCTGTACCGTCTTCGAGATTGATTTTTTTCATTACGGACGTTAAACGTCCTGTAACTTGACTGTCTGCCATTTTTGACATCAATGCAGATAGGGCAGTTCTTACCGACTTCCCAGCTCTTGCACAACCGCCAAATTCGTTCATATTCTCACGAGTACGTTCAAATTCGGGGGCGGTCTTTACCTGTTCTGCGGTTGGTCCGCCAACCATTCCGGCGAAAAATCCTTGTTGACCTTTTATTTTGAAGTGTCGGATATCGCCTATCGTTCCGACATACTTCATTAAGCCTTTTTGTCTTGCCATTTTCTTAAATTTTATGAGTTAATAAATACGTTGCGTACGCATTTACAAAGTTCACTCTATACTATTTTATAGACAATACGCAAGGTGTTGAAATACAATGCAATACGGTGCTAACGCACCGAAAACAGGAAAAAGAAAAGGGCAGGACTGCAATCGGTATGGTAGAACGGACGAAAAATTGACAGGAAAACAAATAAAAAAAGCAAGGTTTTTCACTATAAAAATCCTTGCTTTGAAAGGTATAAAATATATACCTCTAAAAGTTGTACTTATGTTGTACCTACGATTTGAAAAAGTATAAAAATATACTGAAAATCAATGCACTATAATAAGACTTTTATTAATACCTTGTTGGCAGAAGTTTCTCTTTGAACAAAATAAAAACGGAATCAATTTAGATTCCGTTTTTTTCATTTATTTTTTCTCGTCAAGCGTTATATTATAGACCTTTGTGTCATATTTTTTGAGTGAACCGGTTGCGGCGTCAATACCCCAACCTAAAAGCCCAAAGAGATTAAGTATTGAAACTCCATTAAATTTTGAATCTAATGTAAATACTTTGTTTTCATAGCCGTCTTTTTTCATTTCAATGTTTTTTTGCGATAAACTTCTCGAGACTTTGTACGTGCAAGGAGTAGTACACTTTTCAATTCCAGCTTCAAAAACTTTCGCTCCTTCTGGAGTCGAGTTGAAAGTTATAGCATCAGAAGTTCCTGTGAAAATCGTTGCACAAGAAGTCAAAGACAAAGCTCCAATAATTAGAGCAGCAGAAAATCTAAATATTTTCATAAAATAGTTTTTTAATTACCTACTTTCAGGTTTCTTTAAGTCGCTGTTTCGGCTATTCCGACTATTGTCAGAACAACCGTTTTTCGATTTTAGAACGGTTTTTTATGAAATTTCTGCCAACGGAAAAGGGCTTTGCGAGGTGCGGGCTACTGCAAACCGAAAGTGGAGAGGAGAACGAAACTCTAGCAAAAACTTTTTCCATTTTTTAAAATTACGAAAAAACTAAAAAATGGAAAAGTTTTTTGCGGGTATTTTCTAGAATTTCTCTGAGATTTCCTTCAACCCCGCATCTTGCAAAACCCATGTTGTACGCAGTTTTTTTATTTAATTCCTTTTACCATATTTTCTCCTCTTGTTAAAAGTTGAAGATTGTCTAATTTTGTCAAACCTCCGTTATGCATTGGAATAATGTGGTCAACCTGAAAAATTAAACGGCTTTTGCTTTTATATCCACTTTCTGCACTATAATAAAATCCTTCTTCATCTTTGAATTTCTCAAAAACTTGGTCTCTTAACCATTTTTCATAAGCAGGATTTACGTTTCTAATTTCATACAAACTCATTCTTTCAAATTCTCTAATTTCGTGTTCTTCTGTCGGAAGTTGTTTATTTCTTTGATACAATTCAGGAAACGAAAGTCTGCTTTCTGCAATATTTATTTCATTTAAAAATATGCGTTGGTCAAAATTGAAAAATGTTTGCCACTCAATTTCGTTATCATTCCAAATTCCGCTTAAGAAATCAGTTTTTAATTTTCCGCCTAAACCTTTTTCATAAAGTTCGTGTGCAATTCTGTCAATATCATAATTTTCTCTGTCTTTCAGTTCAATATATTGCGGAACTTCGTCTTGAACGATATAATATTGCAAAAGACTTTTTATATCGTTTATGCTGTATGCAGGATATTTTTCAACGCCCGAAAAGAATTCATCTTCAATTTGTTTAGAATATAATATCAATTCTTTTTCGTCCAAACTTTCTCTTTCCTCCAATTTGTTGTCTTTAACGAAATAGGGAAGAGTTTCTACAAAATTTTTGTAAGAATTTTCAATATTGTCATAAACTAAAATTTCACAATTTTTTTCAATTTCTTCGCCTTCGGATTTTACCAAATATCTGAACTGATAAATTCCCTTTGGAATTCTTTGAATAAAATCCAATTTTTCAAGTTCGCTTTTTGTTTCGGGGTCAATAATGCTATTCGTTAAAACTGCAAATTCTTCAATTTTGCTGATAGAAACCAAACGAAGAAGCGATTTTTTGGTTTCTTTGTCTTGGTCGTTAAAATCAACATTTTCTTCAATAAATAATTTTTCGGGATTAATCCACGCAATTTTATCTTGCCAATCGTCAACAAAACTTACAATAAATGCTTCCTTTGTTCCGCCTGCTTTTGGACCTCGCAAACCGCGACCAATCATTTGCGTCATTAAAATTGTAGAAATTGTTGGTCTTGTTAAAAATACGGATTGAACATTGGGAACGTCAGTTCCCTCTGTTAAAATATTTACATTTATCAAGACTTCCAATTTTCCTTGTCGGAATTTTTCAATTTTTTCTTTATTTTCTTTCGTGAAATTACTTGTAACTCCTGTAATTGCATCTTTCACATTTGAAATTACAAAGTCAGATTTTACGCCTCTTTCTTGGAATAATTTATTGAGTGCAATTGCATTATCAACATTTAATGCGAAAACCAAAGTTTGCTTATATTTTTCCTTGTTGGAAACATATTTATCAACAATTTTGTAATTTCTTTCTCGGTTTTTTGCAATGGTTTCGGCAATTTGTTCTCCAATGCTGTTAATATCAAAAGTGTTTAAAAGTTCAATTTGTTGGTCGGTCAAATCTTCTATAAAATTTTGTCCCGTTTCTACTTCCTCAAAAATTGGTTCAGATAAAATTCCCAATCTGATAAGTGTTTTCAAATCAATCTTGAAAATAATATCATCAGGGAAAACCTTTTGCAAAAGACCTTTTTCGTTTTCTGCAGTTCTTGTCGGAGTTGCGGTTAATCCTAAAAGTCTGAATTTTTTTACATTTTGTTTTATGTTTTCAATTAGTTTTCTGTAAGTTTTTGCTGTTGCGTGGTGTGCTTCGTCAATAACTAAAAAAACTTCGTCTGTATTTTCGTGTATCCAATTCTTAAATAAATGGTCAAATCCCGAATTCAAACTATCCTTACTTGCGAAAATAATATCATCGGATTTTCTAATATTGATTGGCTTGTCGTGAATTCCCGAAATAATTCTATAGTTGAAATTGTCTTTTTCTTTGAAAATGTCGGAATAAGCCAAAGTTTTTGTAAAAGTTCCTTTTGCTTGTTCCAAAAGTTCGTGTCTGTGCGCAATCCAAAGAACTTTTTTGTTTTTGTCAAGAAAATTTTTCGCAATCCACCAAGAAGCAGTCAGTGTTTTTCCTCCTCCCGTTGGTAAAACTAAAAGTCCTGCAAATGGATTTTTGTCATTTTTATAATTTGTTTTTGAAGATTATAAAAAGCATCTTCTTGATGTTTATATGGAGTAATTCCGCTTTCAGATTTTGAAATAGTGATTTTTCCTGCAAATTTCACTTCTGCGGTTCCGTTCATTTCTTTTTGTTCGCTCATTAAAGTTTTCTTAAAAGTTATTGTTGAATTTTTTGTGAATTCTGAAAGTTTTGTCATTTGCGCTTTTCCGCTCCAAAAAGTAATTTTCAGTTTCTTAAATTGTGCTTCGTATTTTTTGAGTTTGTCAAAATCTCGTCTATTTTTCATTCCGATTTTTCCAAAAAAAGTCTCATATTTTCTCGTTGTATAATTATAGCGGTTTTTCTCAATGTCTTCATTGATTTCGTTGGCAATAATTTCAAAAATAGTTTTCTTTAATTTTCGTCGTGGTAACTTTCTATCACTCATTTAGGGCGTGTTTTTGGGTAAAATTGCGTACAACGGAAAAAGTATTGGCGAAGAACGGACAACCTTGTAAACAATTTCAAAGGAAAACCGAACCTTAGCAAAAATTTTTTCCGCTGACTAAATTACTAAAAAAAAGAAAGCGGAAAAATTTTTGCGGATACTGCTAAATCAATTCTCAAAGACAGTATTCACCCCGTTTTTCGCCAATACAATGTTAGCCGTAGTTTTTATTCCACATTAATTTTTAAAAATCTAATTTCACCAACTCCTGTTTGATTTGTTGATCGATCACCAACAATTATAAATTGATTATCATTAATTTCAAATGCACGGTTTGCAATAAATGTATCTGTATTTTGCCCAATTCCGTCGCTCCATTCCCAAATAAAATTCCCATTTTCATCAAATTTTGTTAAAGTAATTATATTATAAACCGGAAAAGTAGGAGCATACATTTCATTCATCAGCGAGTATAGATTGTTTTGATTATTAGAGAAAAAATCTAAGCCATGATATATAAAATATTGTTTTGCAGGTAATTTATTTTGCCAAACAATATTGCCATCAAAATCTGTTTTTAAAATCCAATGTTGTTTATCAGAATAACCACTATTGCCACCATAAAATCCATCAATGTAAAAGTGATTGTCTTTAATAAAATAATTATCGAAACCATCATCTCCACCATAATCACCATAATATTTTGACCAAAGCACATTTGATGTTGAATTTGAAAAATCGAATTTTCTTATGCAACCTTCAACTGTCCAAGTCCCATTTTGTGGATATTGGTTTTGTGCATAGATCGAAATTATAGAGCCGTCATTCATATATTTCCCATCCATCATCGCTTGATTGTTTGAATTTTGAATAATTGTTCTTTGAGAAATAATGTTCCCATCATTATCAATAAATATCTCTTCTGAATTATGCCAATCTCCTGGTCCGGTAATGATTTTTATTAAGTTGCTATGATATGAATAACCAAAGATAGTATTACTTTGATATCCATCAGCATCAATTAAAGGAAATTCTTTTTTCCATATTTCATCGCCGTTTGTTGGGTTAATTTTTGTAATTATTGTCGCTTTTTGATTTGATTTGCCTGTTATAACTGCAATATTATTATCTGATAAAAATTGAATTTTATAGCCATTATGATTTACATTTACACTAGGAGAATTCGAATCTTGAATTAATTTGCTCCATAACAAATTTCCATTTAAATCAATTTTGTGTAAAACTATTTTTTTTACTTCCGTTGCATATTGTTGAATTTGTCTAGTAATTAAATATAAATAAGATTTAGTAGGATCTATTTCACTATTCATTAAATATATAAAATTTCCATTATCCGGATTTAATCCAATATTTTTATCTAAAATTGTAGAAAATACTATTTCTTTTGTATTTGCTTCTATTGTATTGCTGTAATCTGCTGAATACCATCCCTTAAAGTAATATTTTTTATTAGGTAACAGATTGTTTATAGTTATTGTTCCTTCTGTATTTTGTATGGGAATTTTTACTTCATAATTTTCAATGTCAAAATTATCAGATTGGCTACAAATCAGATATTTTTCGGTATTAATATTTTGAATTTTATAATTAATAGAAACACTACTATTTGTTACATTGCTAATAGTTATTTCAAATTTTGATTTGTTAGAATCTATTTCATCATTTCTGCAAGAAAAAAATATGAAAGTAAATAAAAAAAGAAGTAAAATGTTTTTCATTGATATGTGTGATTTTTTAAAATTACGGCTAACGGAAAAAGTATTTGCGAAGGGCGGGCTAAATTTAACTTCAAGTTCAATTTCGACCGAACGAAGCAAATTGCTTTTTCAGATTACCAAATTACAAAAAAAGTAATATGAAAAGCAAGTTGCGACTAAATGCATCAGGTAGTGGTTTTATAGATTCAACCCCGCCTTTTGCAAATACTATGTTAGCTGTAGTCCTTATTTTTCCCATGTGAAATTTTTATTATTTACACCAAAGTCTGTCACATGATTAACAATATCAACTACAGTATTTTTTCCTTTTTTATCAATTTCAAGTAGTGAAACATTTGACAATTCAAAATTTTCATCAAGGAATTCAGGCAGTAAAGCTAGATTATATCCTAAATAATCACTTTTAACGCTTGGGTATTTTACTCCTCCAATATTTGGAGAAGAGTTGAGAGATAAATTAAAATACATTGATGATAACTTATAATCATGATGTGACTTTATAGTTTTTTTTGAAAATTCTGATGTGAAAAACTCTAATATTAATTTAAAACGTTCTTCGAAATCTGGTAAATCTCTTTTTAAGTTTTTGTAATGATAGTCAAATGCTCTTTTATTTTCTTCTGATTTTAAAAAATCTTCTGAAAATATAACTTCTAAAACTTCAGTATTTTTCTTTAATTTCCATCTCCCTAAAGTTGCATAAAACTTAATGTCTAAATCTTCATGTTTTTCTATTTCTCTAAATATTTCACTTGTTTCTATAAGATTGACAAATCTCGGGAGCTTAATATTTTCTGATTCAAATGCTCCGTAAAATAAGGATTGTTTCATGAGATTTGCTCTTCCATACTTTTCGATATTTGTTTCATCCCGACGATAAGAAATTTGTTCTTCAGAAGTATATAATTTGTCGCCTTGATTTAATCTAATTCTATCAACATAAAATGTATTTTGCAACATTGCGGTTGGAAAAGGAATGAATACTAATTCTTGAATTTTCTGGAATATTAAGTTTTCATCTGTTAATTCTAAATCAAATGATTTTAATTCACGAATAATTTCGTTTATCCTTTCAATTGTTGGGAGTTTACTAAAATCCATAGATTATAATTTCGTTTTATGGTGTTTGTTTTGTAGGATTACAGCTAACGTTTTGCAGCTTGGCGAAGTGGCGGAAATCGAAGCACAAATGTTCAGTTTTGCACAAAAGTTCAATCGAAGAACTACTGTTGAATTTAGCACTGAACCCGCCATTTTGCCAAACTGCTGTTACCTGCTGTTTTTATTTTGTCTATATAATTTTCTTACGCTGTCATCACTATCAAATTCAAGCTCTGCAAAGATTTTGTCGGACAACACTTTATTGTCAAGCAAGATTTTCACAATGTCTTTACGATGAAGTCCACAATTCATTTTGTTGTAAATTGTCTCCAATGGCTCTTTACACTCTTTTGTTGCGTTTGCTTCGTAAATGTCTATGAAACCAAAAACAATAGAGTGTATAAATTCATAGTCGTCTGAACGACTCGCTATTTCTGTTAAAAGTTTATAGTCGCCTTTTTGGTAATTGCTAACCAACAAGTCTAAATAGTCGCAAGGATTTTTTTCTGTGTTAAGTTTTTCCAAAGCAAGTTGCCGGATTTCTTTTGCAGAAAAATGTTTAAGTGATTCTACTGCATATTCAACCATTCTTGTTTTCTTCGGATTTTTTCCACTTGCAATTAGAAATATAGGTTTGTAGTCAAATGGAAATTTCCGTGAACTAAAAAAACGTAAATATCTTTCTTTTTTAATATTGTCTTTTTCAGCCAAGAATTCGTTTGCTAATTTTTCTACTTCGTTCTCGGTTAATTCATTATTCCTTTTTGACGAAAGAAAACCATATCTTTTATTTTCAATGCTTTCTTTAATAAGTTCATAAGTAAACCTTTTTATTTTTCTGCGTCTTGGCAATGTCCATTTGTTTTTAATTATGGAATCATAGTAAGCCTTTATATATTCACTTTTGTTAGAAGCTTTTTTTAATTCCGCATATATATCAATTGACTTATGACGTTTCTGAAAATAGTCAATTCGCCAACTTTCTTCATAATCATCTGGATTTTCAAAAAGTGTTTTGCCTACAATTTCAGCAACTTTCAATATTCCGTTTATACCGTCAATTTCCATCAGTTGGTCTTGTCCACAAAACTCGTAATCTTCAAGACTATTTTTCTCAAAGCGGTTGTAAAGAGCTGTTTTTGCTTCAAGATGTCCTGCTTTATAAAATTTTACAGCCAAGTCACACATTTGGTCAAGTCCATAGTAGTCATTCTTTTCAGATACTAATTTGGTTAAAACCGATTTTATAATTTTGTCTTTTTGTTTTGAGTTCTTAATAAGTCTATAAATGTAATCAGCCCTACTTCCTTCTGATTGGTTGTCATAAGAGTAATTTTTTATTGCTCCTTTTATAATTAGGTCTGAAAAGTCGATATTTCGGTTTTCTTTGAGTAGGATATATGCTTCTCCTGTCCCACGTTTTAGCGAGTCAAAAAATTGTCGTTTTATGTTTGTAGTGTCGTTCATTTAAAATAGCAGGTAACGGAAAAAGTATTTGCGAAGGGCGGGCTAAATTGGACGAAAAGTTCAATTTCGACCGAACGAAGCAAATTGCTTTTTCAGATTGTTAAATTACAAAAAAATACAATATGAAAAGCAAGTTGCGACTAAATGCAACAAATAGTTCTATTAAATATTCAACCCCGCCTTTTGCAAATACTATGTTAGCCGTAGTTTTTTTAATTTTCGTTTAAGATTAAGTTCGCTTCTTTTTCTCTTTCCTTTTTTTTTAATAATTTCTTCAGAAACAATAGTTTCAATTTTAGTTCTTTTCCAAAATGGATAGATTAGAAGGTTGGTTGTACCAATATTTAAAGGTTTAGAATTGTCATATTCTATTTCAACAGTTGTTTTGAAAATGGTATTCCCTTTTATAAAATTAGTTGTTTTAATTCTATTTGTGAGTAAATCTAAAGTTTGAAAAATTCCATCATCTAAATTTCCATATTCGTCGCTAAAATGTGTGTGATTTAGTCCGAATCCAACAGTAAATTCTGTTTTATCCACCATTAACCAAAAATTAGAATTTTTGATTTCTATAATTTCATTTCCGTTCTCTGAAATTACATCAATTTTTTCACCTAATTTTTCTTTAAGTAGATTTTTTATTTCGTTAAATTTTCTTTGGTGGCGCTGCATTGGATAAAATTACGGCTAACGGTTTGGATTTGCGATGTGGCGGCTACGGATGACGAAACTCTCAACACAGAATAAAAGTGAAAGCGAGTGAGAACCGTCAATTAACTTTTCAGACCGCCATATTGCAAAAACAGTGTTATACGACGTCTTTTTTAAACTCCTGTATTTTTTTACAGAGATTATCCAATACGGAAATTGCTTCCTTTAAATCTTTATCAGTTATTCGTTGCTTTCCTGAACCCGATACATTTTCAGCGAGTTTATTCGCAAGTTTAGTATTCGCAGATTTAATATTAGGATACATCAATTTAGCGAGTTGCGCATTATTAATTATCGGATTTGCTTCTAAAAATTCTTTGAGTTTCATAAAGCAAATATAAAAAATATAAAATAAATGTTGCATATATAAAATAAATGTTTTATATTTGTATCAACAAAATGAGAGACAAACCAACTCATTCAAAAATCAAGGCTATGACTACAAAAGAGAAAAGACAAAAAGAAGAACAAAAGCTAATTAAAAGAGCAATTGATATGTATATATTTGTGCATGGTAAAGAACCAAAGTCTTGGTGGTGTACTTCTGCTGGTAGAGCGAGAACGCTTTTAGATTATTACAAATCTGAATTTAATATTATTGGGTAATGAAAAAAGACCAATTTTTTAAAAAATGTAAGGCTGTCAAGATTGAAAAGAGAGTACAGCACACTGGCAGTTTCTCTAATTTGCGATCTTGTGGGTTTGACTACTACGTCTATGTTTGTCCTATAAATTTTGAAACTTTTAACCCGTTTACAGCAAAACACAAAGGAAGACCTTATAGATGTTTCTTTAGTTCTGTGTCTGCTTATCACGCTAAAGAGCAGGCTTACAAATATATTGTTCAACAAAATGGGATGTTCAGTGACAATGAATGTTAATTTTTTTTGAACGCTTTCTTTTTAAGATGTCGTATAACGGGAAAGGGCTTGGCGAAGGCGGGGATAAGAAGGACGGAAATTCCAACTAAACCCGAACCGAGCAAAAACCATTTTCGTTTTTTCAAAATTACAAAAAATAAAAAAACGAAATGGTTTTTTGCGGCTAAAATTGCTGAAATCTTCTAAATGATAACTCTCCGCCCCGCTTTTGCCAAACCCATGTTGTACGACGTTTTTTTTATGCAGTTATAGGATTAACTCTTATTTGTCCGCCAACTGCTTTCAAAACTTTCATAATTGTTGAAAACTGTGGTTTTGCACCTTCAGAAAGTGCTTTGTACAAACTCGGTCTGCTCATTCCTGTTTCTTCTGCAATTTTTGTCATTCCGATTGCTTTTGCAATATTACCAATTGCTACAACAATTTCAGAATCATCGCCTTCTTCAAGGACAACATTAAGATATTCAGCAATCATTTCGTTGCTGTCCAAATAATCTGCAATGTCAAATTTTGAAATATCCATTCTTTATTCTTTTACTTTTTCCCAAATTTCTTTCGCTTTTTCTATATCTTTTTGTTGGCTTGATTTGTCGCCGCCAATTAACAAGATAATAATTTTTCCATCTGTCTCTTTGAAATAGATTCTGTAGCCCTTTGCAAAATTTATTCGCAATTCGCTGATTCCATTTCCAACAGGTTTGCAATCTCCAAAATGTTCTTCGTTTTGTAATTTCTGGATTCGGAACAAGATTTTAGCCTTTGCTCGGATATCTTTTAATTTTCGGAACCACTTGTCAAACTCATTCGTTTTCTCAATAAAGTACATTTTGTATTCATTTGGATACAAATATAGGAAAAAGTTAAATCAATCCAAAATTTTTGTTTTAAGCGGAATCTTTCTAAAATGTCGCACAACGGGAAAGGGCTTCGCGAGGTGCGGGACAACTAACGATGAACTTCGGGCGTGGAAAAATCTTCAACCTGCGAAAATCTTCCGGGCGCGGCCTTCAACCCCGCATCTTGCGAAACCCATGTTGTGCGACGTGCTTTCTTTTCCTATAATTTTTCGTTTTTTTTTTGTTTCGATAAAGTTAATAATTTTTTCCTTTCGCATGGAAAATCCCCGACTAAAATCCTAAAAAATTTTCCGAAAATGTTTTGAGCACTTTTTTTGCAAACTTCATGCACACTTTTGAAATATTCACGCACTTTAACGTGATTTTGTCGAGATGTGGATTTTACGGCGTTTTTCCAAAGATGGTTTTTCGGCGCAATTTTTAACGCAACGTTTTTCACGCAGTTTTTCCAAAGTATCTAAAATTTTGCGGCTTGAAATATTCACGCAGTTTTTCCAAAGATTTTCGCCCAATTTTTAGGAACCTTGAAGTTTGGCTTGTTCAAAAATTTCAGATAAACTTTTCGATTTTCAGACACTTTATGCGCAATTTTGGCAGCATGTCGCACAACGGGAAAGTATTTGCGAAGGGCGGGCTAAATTTAACTGAAAGTTCAATTTCGACCGAACGAAGCAAATTGCTTTTTCAGATTACTAATCTACAAAAAATTGTAATATGAAAAGCAAGTTGCGACTAAATGCATCGGGTTTTTCTATTATATATTCAACCCCGCCTTTTGCAAATACTATGTTATCGGCAGTGTTTTTTAGTTGTTAAGTTGCAAAAATAATTCACTATAATATTCGTCTTTGTTTAAATCTTCAATGACTTGATTTATATCTATAACTTTTTGATTCTCAATTTCTGTTTCAGAAGTGTTGAAAAAGAATATTTTCTGAAAATCTTCATATTTTTCTAATTTCTTGATTTTCTGTTTCATTGTTGCCAAGTTTTTGGTGTTTGAAACTTGACCGATTAATTTTTTGTTGTCTTCTGTAACAGCAAAAACGTCAATATCTTTTTTGTTTCCTCCTGTTTTTAAGATTTGATATTTGATTTTGAATTCTTTTGGTGCATACTTGCTACGAAGCCATTCCGAAACTAAAACCTCTATTGCTTTGTCGTCCATTTCAAAGTTTTGCGTAAAACACGCGACTCTCGGATAAATTTTCCTTAAAGATTGGTGCTTTCTGTAGATATTGCTCAAAGTTACATTTGAAGGCAGAATAGTTTGAACAAACGGGAACAAATCTAAATCAACTTCTTTAGCATTTTCAAGTTTGAAAAAATAATATGCGAAATTATCATCCGAAAGTTTTCTAAACTTCGTTCCTTTCCTAATTTTTCCGATTTTAAAACCAATACCTTGATAACTTGCCAAAATTATAACGTCTTCTTCTTTCAGCAATTCGTTTAAACTTTTCCAACGTTGCAGATACTGTTGTTTAGGATTTTCTCCATTTTCTATTCTTTTCCAATCTTCAAAATCTCTGTCAGTATCTAAATAAATTGCTGTTTCGTTCTTATCATAAAATTTTTTGATTTGGGTTTTGTTGCCAAAATTATTTCTGAATAAAACAAACTTGTGAAATGGTTCTTTTTCAAAAAATAGAACTTCAACAGCATATTTTATCGCTTCAAAATAGTTTTCCTTCGTTGGGTTTTCCAAGAAAAATCTTACAACATATTCACTATGATAGTCAAAACCCATATCAATCATATAACCTACAAAATTTTTGTTGCGGAAATCTGGAAGTAGATTATGCTTTAAAAATTTGTAAAGGTGGAAATATTGCTCCGCAAAAGGTTTGTTCTCTTCTGCATCTCTCTGTTTTACTTTCTTGGTTATGTCTTTTTCTAAATCAATTTTGAAAAAGTTCTTTTGCATTTCATATTCGGTCTTGTTTTCGGCCAAATATGAAGAAACAAATTTGTCTACAGAGTATTTTTCTGCGGTCAGTTTTTCAAGTTCAGTTTTTAGAGCGGAAATAATGGCTTTGAGTTTTGCTTTGTCTTTTCCATAGGTTTTGAATGAAATTTTAGGATTTAGTTTGGTGACTAAAAAGTCTAAAGTTTTATTTACTTCGTCAACAATATCTTGTCTGTTATTTTCTTTGTAATTTTTTTGATATTCCTTAACTGTCTGTTCCAAAAAACCATATTTGTTAAGTAAAGCGAGAGTTTGGAATTTTTCTTCAACAGTTGAAGATTTAAATTCGTGACTAAAAGAGTCAAAAAGACTTCTTAATTGAATTCCATTCAAAATATTGATTTTCTTCATTTTATGCGGGGTTTTTATAACATTGCCGATAACGGAAAAGGGCTTTGCGAGGTGCGGGCTACTGCAAACCGAAAGTCGGGAGGAGAACCAATCTCTAGCAAAAACCATTTTCATTTTTTCAAATTTACAAAAAAAAATGAAATGGTTTTTTGCGGGTATTTTCTAGAATATTTCTGAGATTTCCTTCAACCCCGCATCTTGCAAAACCCATGTTATCGGCAGTTGCTTTATTTTTTTGTTAATTTCTCAATTTCTTTAAGTGTATATTTTTTTGAATAATCAATTCCCATTGATTTCGCATATTCTTCTATTGACATTTTAATATCCATAGAAGTTCTTAATTCATTTACTTTTTCAGGATTTTCAATTGGCCAAATAAAATTTGTCCATTCTTCCTTTTTGGTTTCGGGATTAACAAATAATCTTCCTGCACCTTGAGTTCCATAAATTTGTTCTTTACCTTGATACATAAGCATCCTATCTTTCATCATTGCGATTTGTTGTTTACTTAAATCTCCATTTTCTTGTGCTTTTATCATTAATGGAAAATACTTTTCAATAATTGGAAGTTTTGAATGTTGAATAACATACCAAACTGCATTACTTAGTTTCTCTCCGACAAGTTCCTTTCCTGGATAACCATATTTTTTGATTATTTTTTCCGTTTTTAACAAATTGATACTGTCATTTTTTTCTGTTATTTTCCATCCTTGCTTTTGAAATTCACTTTCGCTTATTTTATAAGTCTGTAAAATTTCATTTTTTCTTTCTGGCCTTAAATCTGGTGTCCAAAGTTCTCTCAATTCTTGGTCAGATTTTAGAATTTGAGTTAATTCACTTTTCAGTTTGTCTTTCTGATTTTGAGTAACAGAGCAAGAGGTTAAAAGTGCTAAAAAAGTTATAATTGTCAATTTAATTTCCATTTCAAACATAATTTTGGTATACAATTGCCGATAACGGGAAACGGCTTTGCGATGTGCGGGCTTTTACAACTGAAATTTCTACTAAAAACTGCATAAAGCAAAAAAAGTTTTCCGCTGACTAAATTACGAAAAAAATGGAAGCGGAAACTTTTTTTGCGACTAAAATTGACGAAACTTTCAACGCAAGAGCCTTCAACCCCGCATATTGCAAAACCGATGTTATCTGCCGTTTTCTTATTTCCATAGTATACAATTTATTTAATTAGTCAGTTTTCAATTAATTATCTTGTTTTGAAAATTATCGGATTTAGCAATCTTTACAATCCTTTTCCTTAAAACAGAATTAAGATTTTCATTTTTCTTTAGAATTTTAGAATTCAAATATCTCAACAAATCTTCATCTGTTTTCGTGGAATTAAATGCGGAAATCAACTCTGCTTTTCCTCCTTTTTCTAATATCAAATCGCATAAAACTGCTCCAATTACATATTGAGGATTCGTGTTTTCATCCAATTCAAAAAAATCAAAAGGTTTTGAAAGATTGATTTCCTGATGTTTTTCTAAATATTCATAAACTCTTTTTGTGTGATAAATCAAAGGTTTTCCCAAATGCGCCTTGTCTTTTGAAATATATGCCGAAATTCCTGTCAACAGCAATTCGTGTGCATTTGGAAAATGTTTGTTAATGAAATGTGTAATCTCGTGAAAATGATTTGCTCCTGCTTTTTCAGTAGCAAAAATGAAATTATTCTTCTCTTCAAAATATCCGCATTCTTTGGACATTCCTTTGCTGAAGATAAATTCGTAGCCGAGAATATCAAAAATATGGTCACAATTTTTTGCAATGAAATAAGTGAGTTTTTCGGGTTGAACACTGAAAGTTTTACATAAATCCAAATAAAAATTTTCTGCTTCATCAATCTCGTTTTGCTTCAAATCATAATCAGGTTGATAAATATATTTGATGTTTTTCGAATTAGTCGATTTCCAATTTTTAGTAATTTCAAAAAGATAATTGGAGAGTTTGAATTGATTTCCTTCTTTAATCGCAACAACATTCGTAATGGCAAAAACATCTTTGTTTTCCTGTTCAAAAAGCGATTTTATCAAATATTTGTTTTCGAAAATTTGATTAATACTCAAAATCCGATTATCAAAACCCCAATTCATAAGCGATGGATTTAGAATTCCTTCCATATCCAAAACATTGAAGTTCGCAAGATTCTTCGTTTCACTTTCTGCCCAAAAATCTTTGGAATTACTTTTAAGATAGGATTGCCATAATTCTACAATTGATTTTGTATCGCTATTGTTAAGATTTACATTGAAGTTTGTTGTAAAAGTTTGCGCCTTTAATCCGATTGCAAAAACCATTAACAAAAAGAAAATTCTTATTTTCATCACTTTCAAAAATATCAAGTTTTAGTTTTTCTTCATTTCCGCATATTCCTCATAAAAATGCTTATTCGGTTTCAGATAAACCACATTTTTTTGAAAATCTATAATCGCATTAAATCTTTTCAAAACCTCGTTTCCTAAAAAATTCGTTTTGTAACCCGCGGATTTATTGTAAGAATTTATCTGTGAAGGAATATTTTCTAAAAAATATTTTCCAAAATATAATTTGGGAAGTAAAACCGATTTCAAAGGAATTTCTTCATTTTGGCTGTTATACATTTTTGTTTCTTTAATAAGTTTAAATTCTCCAACCTTTAAATTATTTTCATTGAGAATATCATTGTCTAACATTATTGCTCTTTGATAACCGCTGTCAAAAAGAAAACGAGTTTTGTTTTTTTTGCCATTATTTTCTAAATCTACAGAAATACAAAAATGTTCTTTCATAAGTTCCATTGGGAATTTTTCAAATTCTTTTCCAATTTTTGGAAGTTTTGAATAAACAATCATTATATTTTTGTCATAATCAATTTCCAAAATTTTTCCGTCGAAAGCATTCCAACCGAACATTCCGTCATTTCCTTGTACCGTTGTTTCAATCGGATAAATTTGTTGATGTTTCCAATTCAGATTTGAAATTTCAAAATTATTGTCGGAAATATCTTTCATTGTCAATTTCAAACCATTGGGATTTAGATATTTTTTAATTGCTTCTTTTGTTAAGTAAAAATCAACTGAACCTGTGTCAAACATCAATTTTATAGAATCCTTTTTGTTTAGAACAGCATTCACGGAAATATTATTGAATTCAGTTAAATGAAATGGAATTGTTTGGCGAAAAGTTGTTTTTGTTTTAGAAAAATCTACATTTTTCGGACTCTCAAACCTTGTAAAGCAAGAATCTTTTTTGTTGAGTAAAATAATAAAGTCGAATTTTTGATTTGGTTTTAATTTTACTTCAATGCTGTCAATATCTGTAACAAGTTTTACTTCCTTATATTTTGAAACTTTTCCTGTGGTGTAAACATCAGGTTTTAGCTTTGGGTTTAAAGTCCAATCAGTTATTATTTCTTTACTCTCAATAATTTTTACATTCGGCGTATTTGAATAAATGGTAGTTGCATTTTTCTGCGCAAAAATTATTGAAAAAGTAAAAATAAATGCTAATGAATAAAAAATCTTCATATTTAGACACGGTTTTTATAAAATGGCAGATAACGGAAAAAGTATTGGCGAAGTGCGGGCTAAAAATGAACGACTGTTCAATTTTCGAACAAGCGGAGCCGATATTTTTTCCATGAAACTAAACTACAAAAATAATGTGGAATGGAAAAATAGCGGCGGCTAAATGTGACAAATCTTTCAATTATCCCTTCACCCCGCATTTTGCCAATACTATGTTAGCTGCAGTGTCTTTTATTCAGTCAATTTTATCACTTTAGTTTTTGCAAGTAAATCACCCAATCGCTGGCTTTCTGGCGAATTTTTAATAATAATTATTCCAACCAAACCGAAGAGAGACATATCAATTGGATCGAGTAAATGTCTTAAAAATGATTGTTTAAAGTCAATATTCTTTTCAGTATTTAAATCAACAGGTTTAAGTTTCATCAAATAATTTCCCAAAGTTGAATTCAGGGTTGATTCAATAACACAAAAATAGAAAAACCAAAAAATAAAGATTGGAATTGCTTTTAGTCCATTTACGGAATATTCGCCTAATTCATTTTTTTCTCCAAAAGTAAAAATGTAAATGCAAGTTAAAGTCAAAACAATTGAATAATCAATAACTCCAGCAATAATTCTAGATATTAGATATTTTTCTTTTTTCAATTTTTAGTTTTTTAAGAATTTGGATTTTAGCGGAGTCTTTCTGACATTGCAGCTAACGGAAAAAGTATTGGCGAAGTGCGGGCTAAATAGAACGAAAAGTTCAATTTAGACTGAACGTAGCCGATGCTTTTTTCGGATTGTTAAATTACAAAAAATAATCAATACGAAAAAGCAGCGGCGGATAAATTTTGCAAGTCTTTCAACTTTGTACTTCTCCCCGCATTTTGCCAATACTATGTTAGCTGCAGTTTCTTTAAGAGAAAATTTCTTTAAAAGTGTTTTTTATTGTATTTAGTCCATCATTATTAATTCCAAAGAGATAGAGAAAAATAACCCAAGGAAGAACATAGTATTTTTTTGGATGTTCCGAGTAAAATAAAATGAAGATAAAGAATCCCACAAAAGTTAAATACAAAATCCAATGCATTAATCTTAAATATGAAAAGAAAGAAATGCGGCAGTTTTCATTATCGACTTCTTTAATTTTTATGTATACATTTAAGTATGAATTTTGACTTTTCATGCCATAAACTTTCATTCGCTTTAATAATATACTACCATTTTTCTCATTAATTTTTAATTCATAGTCATATGTGGATTTAAATCGATCTTTCAAACTGTCTATTATTTTATTTTTTGACATCTCAGATGATATTATAAAAAAATCAAATGGTAAGAATTTCATAGAATTAATTTTAAATAAAGATTATCATATAAATATGATTATAAATGCAATCTTTGAAAATCTATTCAATAAAATATTTTAATAATCTAATATTTCAAAAACATTTTAAACGGTACTATTCTGAAATTCTGACTAACGTTAAATTAATTCAGTGATAATCAAATAGTTATAGATTTTAATTTTTGACCATTTGATTATTCAAAATAGTGAAAATTTCTTCGTTAGCGGCTAAAAACAACTCCGTTTTCGAGTAGGGGAATTGCAGCTAACGGAAAAAGTATTGGCGAAGGACGGGCTACCTTGCAGACAATTTCAAAGGAAAACCGAACCTGAGCAAAATGCTTTTTCAGATTTCTAATTTACTAAAAAAAGAAATATGAAAAGCATTTTTGCGGATATTGTTAACTGAATTCTCAAAGACAATATTCACCCCGTCTTTTGCCAATACTATGTTGTAGGCAGTGCTCTTATTTTTCTGGATATGGAATTGCCTTGTCCTTTTCTATCGGATTATAGAATTTTTTTATCATTTGTTGCATAAATTTTCTTTTTTGATCAAGTTGCTCTTGAGTAGTAATATTTTCTCCCATAATATTTACTGTTCCGCCACTGCTCAATGCCTTTTTCATATCGGAAACGGGGTCAGAGTAATAATCTAATTTAACTTTATGATATTGCTTTAGAGTTACTGGAACAGGATTTATTCCATAATGTGTTTCAAGAAAATTCTTTGTGTCAAAAGTTTCCTTTAAGTTTATACTTTTTACAAGTTTGTAACTGTATTCATTATCTTTATCGTTAAGTTCAAAAATTAAACCCGGTAAACCTGCAAATTTAAAAGGTCCTTCTTGAAAAGGGATTTCAGGAGAAAACCAAGCGGTCCATTCTCTTCCCCCAAAACTTGTTGTTGCTTTTTGTAGTTTATAGTTGTCCAATTTTTTGGTTTCTTTTGTTACTTTCCAATTCATTTTATCTTTTGAACTCAAAACAAAATAGTCAAAATTATTATCGTGGAAAGTTTTGTTTTCGCTAGAATTTCTTTTTCTAATTAAAAGTTGGTCAGCCATTGTATTCGTCCTGTTATTATTTCCTCCAAATTTTTTGTTGATGGAGTCCATTTCAAGAAATTTATAATCGTAAAATTTCACGAAGTCTTTGTCAATATCCAAGACCATATTTGTTTTCATTTCTTGACCTGCCATTTTCCAATCTAATTGATAAATAAATCGGTTTGTTTGACCAAAAATAAAAAATACTGAAAAAGTTAAAATTGTTGTCAAAATTTTATTCATATCTATTGTTTTTATGCGGGTTTTTGGATAGCATTGCCTACAACGGAAAACGGCTTTGCGAAGGCGGGGATTTTACAACCGAAAAGTTCTATAAAAACTACACCGAGCAAAAACCATTTTCGTTTTTTCAAAATTACAAAAAATAAAAAAACGAAATGGTTTTTTGCGGCGAAAAGTGCTGAAAACTTTCAACGCAAGGTAACTTCGCCCCCGCTTTTGCAAAACCGATGTTATGTGATGTGGCAACTTTTCAGCGTATTTTCAGCAGTCAGATTCAGTTTCATCGCCTTTATTCAGCAAGATTTTAAAAATTCAGCGTGAAATTTGTAAAAATCAGTCAGATGAAATATTCAGAGCGTTAAATTTCAAAAATTTTTTCGGAAAGTTTTTGCGCGCGAGTTTTTTTCAGCGTTTTTATTTTCAGGAAGTTGTTTTTCAGGCAGAATTTTATTCAGCAGCGTGATATTCAAGCGTAAGTTTTTTTTCACGCAGAGTTTCCGTTAGTGATTTGGTGTCAGAAATCAGTTTTTTTAAGTCAAGTCCGCATTTTATTTAGTCAGTCAAGCAGAAAATGAATTCAGACCATATTTTCAAGCACATTTAGGTCTGGATTCAGTTTCTTTTTATTCACTAAAAATCGTGGATTTTATTTCGGAGCGTGATTTTAGGCGCCATATCACATAACGGGAAACGGCTTGGCGAAGGCGGGGGAAAGAAAGACAAAAAGTTCAACTAAACCCGAAACCAGCAAAAAACCATTTTCGTTTTTTCAAAATTACAAAAAATAACAAACGAAAATGGTTTTTTTGCGGCGAAAAGTGCAGAAATTTTCTAAATGATAACTTTCACCCCCGCTTTTGCCAAACCGATGTTGTGCGCAGTATTTTCGGTTCGAGGACTTGGATTTAACGGCGTTAAATTCGAGTCAGAGAAGTGAAAATCAAGCACGACAGATGTTTTCTGGTGCAGAATTACAAAATAAATTCAGAACTTTAGTCAGCGAATTTTTTTAAATCTCCGCGCAAATTATATTCATTCAGTTAAGCGCAATATTTGTCAAAGTCAAGCACGTTTTTTGAAAAAGTTAATGAGATTTTAATTAGAAATTTTAATGCGCAAAGTTTTTTAAAAGTCAAGCACGATAATTTTAAAAGTCAGCGCAATTTTTTTGAAACTCAATTCCGCAATTTTCTTAACAAAGTTTTCTTCATAATTTTTAAAAGAATTAGCACAGAGTTTTAAAAATTTAAGTCAGTTTTAGAAGTTAAACTCGAGCAAGTTTTAAAAATTAAAACCGCATTTTCTTTTGATAACCGCACTTCAAATATTGCGCACAACGAAAAAGTATTGGCGAAGTGCGGGCTGGATTGGACGAAAAGTTCAATTCAGAACTGAGCGTAGCCGATGCTTTTTTCGGATTGTTAAATTACAAAAATAATCAATACGGAAAAAGCAATCGGCGGATAAATGCTAAAAATATTTCAACTTGCGTTTCGCCCCGCATTTTGCCAATACACTGTTAGGCGATGTTTTTTTATTTTAGGTGTAATCAAATTCGGTGTCATTTTCATCTCGTCTTGCGTCCCAAATTGATTGAACAATTAGTTCTTTTTCTGTAAATTCATAGAAAATTAAATAGTCTCGAACAATATTTATTCGAGTTTCCCCATCATTTGTGGTTCTTCCGATTTTCGGATGTTCAGATAAAAGATTTACGGCTTCACTAAATAATTTGTTAAGTTTTTTGCTATAGGTTTTAGATTTTGTTCTATTAATCCAATAAATCAAAATTTCTTTTCGTTCAAATTTTGCAGATTTGGTCCAAATTATTTTTCGTTTAGCCATTGTTCAATTTCGTTTTCTACTTCATCATTTGTAAAAGTTTCTCCATTAGTATATTCTTTTCTTGCTTTCATAATACGATTTTTTTGTTTTTTCGATAGTTCGAAAATTTCTTCATCAAGTTCGAAATCAAGAAGTTTTTTTAATTCTTTAATAATCCGAATTTCTTTTAATTCGGTTATTTTATTGATCAATTCTAATTTAAGTTTCAACTCAGCTGTACTCATTTTGCAAATTATTTATCTCAAATTTACATAAAATTTTGAAACAAAATATTTAAGCGTATAGTTTTTATAAAATATCGCCTAACGTTTTTCGGCTTGGCGATGTGGCGGATTTTTAGCACTAAAGTTCAATCGAAGAACGAAAGTTGAAGCTTGCACAAATGTTTCATAGAAGCACTTCAGCCGCCATATTGCCAAACCGATGTTATAGGTAGGCGTTCTTTCTACCGTGTCGTTATTATTAATATATAAAGTCAATGTCTTCAAATGTTTCACTTGGTTTAAAGTCCTTGTTAGTTCCAAAATAAATTTCGTCTTCGTGGAAAAAAAGTAATGCCCAATTCAAGCTTTGGTCAATAATAGTCAAGTCGTCTGAGCCACCATAATAAAAACTGTCGAAGTATTTTATTAAAAGTTTCCAAGGAACAATCATTGCGTCTGTCTCGTCCCAAGATAGATAAACAGGCTTGTCAAAAGGAAGTCCACGATGGTAAAGCCACTTTTTAATTTGCTTTTCGTTACCGTCTAAAATTTTTGCGTTGTCAATTGTCCGAAAGAAGTCTTTTTTAAAAGGGATGTCGTGGTGCAAATTTGTCTTTGCGATATAGTCCCACAAGAATTTTGCAGCTTTTTTGTCTAACGGTTTTAACTGGTCAAGATGTTGGTCGGTTAATACGTCATACTTCTCTTCCGTAAAACGCCATTTTCGTCCAAAGTTGTCCATTGGAATTACGTGTTGAAATATGTTGTCAAAGTCTATGCTCATTTGTCGTTGTGTCGTCTTTTACGCTTACCTATAACGGAAAAAGTATTTGCGAAGGGCGGGCTAAATTTAACTGAAAGTTCAATTTCGACCGAACGAAGCAAATTGCTTTTTCAGATTGTTAAATTACAAAAAAATACAATATGAAAAGCAAGTTGCGACTAAATATATCGGGTTTTTCTATTATATATTCAACCCCGCCTTTTGCAAATACTATGTTAGCTGTAGTAATTTTTCTTTGATTTATTTCAGCAAATTTATTACTTTTTAATATTAAGGGGATTAATAATGAACTAAGTAATATAAATAATGTAAAAAATTTATCAAGAATTTTAGTTTTCTTGTTTCTTCTTGGAGTGAGAGTCTTTCCAACAACTTCTATAATTATATTTCTATTATAAATTTTTCTTATTAAAAAATTGAAAATATTGTAAGAACTATAAAAATTATTGGAGAAAAATAATATGTTTCAAGAGTTAAGGTGTTAAATCGGATTATTCCAATTACACTTAGGAATAATGAGATTAGTATATATTTTAATGAAGATTTAAATTCAAATAATTGATGATATTCATGTAGATTATTTTGTTTGTTCTTTTTCTCAATTAGAAAAATTATGAATCCGAATCCAATTAAAATGGAAAGTATTGTTAAGAATGAATTCATTTTCTATTTAAACGTCATTTTTGGAATTATTACAGCTAACGTTTTGCAGCTTGGCGAAGTGGCGGAAATCGAAGCACAAATGTTCAGTTTTGCACAAAAGTTCAATCGAAGAACTACTGTTGAATTTAGCACTGAACCCGCCATTTTGCCAAACTGCTGTTACCTGCTGTTTTTATTTTGTCTATATAATTTTCTTACGCTGTCATCACTATCAAATTCAAGCTCTGCAAAGATTTTGTCGGACAACACTTTATTGTCAAGCAAGATTTTCACAATGTCTTTACGATGAAGTCCACAATTCATTTTGTTGTAAATTGTCTCCAATGGCTCTTTACACTCTTTTGTTGCGTTTGCTTCGTAAATGTCTATGAAACCAAAAACAATAGAGTGTATAAATTCATAGTCGTCTGAACGACTCGCTATTTCTGTTAAAAGTTTATAGTCGCCTTTTTGGTAATTGCTAACCAACAAGTCTAAATAGTCGCAAGGATTTTTTTCTGTGTTAAGTTTTTCCAAAGCAAGTTGCCGGATTTCTTTTGCAGAAAAATGTTTAAGTGATTCTACTGCATATTCAACCATTCTTGTTTTCTTCGGATTTTTTCCACTTGCAATTAGAAATATAGGTTTGTAGTCAAATGGAAATTTCCGTGAACTAAAAAAACGTAAATATCTTTCTTTTTTAATATTGTCTTTTTCAGCCAAGAATTCGTTTGCTAATTTTTCTACTTCGTTCTCGGTTAATTCATTATTCCTTTTTGACGAAAGAAAACCATATCTTTTATTTTCAATGCTTTCTTTAATAAGTTCATAAGTAAACCTTTTTATTTTTCTGCGTCTTGGCAATGTCCATTTGTTTTTAATTATGGAATCATAGTAAGCCTTTATATATTCACTTTTGTTAGAAGCTTTTTTTAATTCCGCATATATATCAATTGACTTATGACGTTTCTGAAAATAGTCAATTCGCCAACTTTCTTCATAATCATCTGGATTTTCAAAAAGTGTTTTGCCTACAATTTCAGCAACTTTCAATATTCCGTTTATACCGTCAATTTCCATCAGTTGGTCTTGTCCACAAAACTCGTAATCTTCAAGACTATTTTTCTCAAAGCGGTTGTAAAGAGCTGTTTTTGCTTCAAGATGTCCTGCTTTATAAAATTTTACAGCCAAGTCACACATTTGGTCAAGTCCATAGTAGTCATTCTTTTCAGATACTAATTTGGTTAAAACCGATTTTATAATTTTGTCTTTTTGTTTTGAGTTCTTAATAAGTCTATAAATGTAATCAGCCCTACTTCCTTCTGATTGGTTGTCATAAGAGTAATTTTTTATTGCTCCTTTTATAATTAGGTCTGAAAAGTCGATATTTCGGTTTTCTTTGAGTAGGATATATGCTTCTCCTGTCCCACGTTTTAGCGAGTCAAAAAATTGTCGTTTTATGTTTGTAGTGTCGTTCATTTAAAATAGCAGGTAACGGAAAAAGTATTTGCGAAGGGCGGGCTAAATTTAACTGCAAGTTCAATTTCGACCGAACGAAGCAAATTGCTTTTTCAGATTGTTAAATTACAAAAAAATACAATATGAAAAGCAAGTTGCGACTAAATGCATCGGGTTTTTCTATTAACTATTCAACCCCGCCTTTTGCAAATACTATGTTACCTGCAGTTCTTTTTTGGTGGTAGTTTTATTTCGTGCTTTATGCAATAGTCGATAAATTTTCCATTTTCAATAACTTCAAAAGCAGAAGATTTCGCATCGTCTAGTTTTGAATATCGTTTTTTTCCTTTTTTTCCGTGTATTGTTAGAATATAAGCATTTTCAACTTCTTCAATAATAATTTCAAACAAATTTTTCTTTATAGAATGCTGATTTCCAATATCTTTCCATTTATGTGATTTGATGAAATTTCTTTTTCTATTTTCAAATCTGCGAAGAGATTCCATATGATTTGAGGCCTCAAGACTATGTGTCAAATTATCGCAGCATTGTCTTCCAACCTGAATGCATCCCCATTTTTCGTGATATATGTGAAATGCATATCTCATATTGTTTCCACAATTTTCGCATTCTCCAATTAAATCGCCTAAATCTTCATCACAAACATATTCCCAACCAAAATTAGGCATTATTATTCCGTGTTCCATAGCGTGACATCCACGACATAAAGTAATGCAATCTTCAGAAGCATATTCCCATAATTTTCTTCCTTTAATATAATTCTTATGGTGAACTTGCAAAACAACTTCAAAAGAATTGCGTCCACAATGTGCGCAAACATAACCGTCAGATTCAATAATATCTTTGCGAAATTCTTTCCAAACTTCGTTTTTGTATTTGTTATTGTTCTTGTGCGGACTTTTCATAGAATTGCAGGTAACGGTAAGGGGCTTTGCGAGGTGCGGGCTACTGCAACTGAAAGTGGAGAGGAGAACGAAACTCTAGCAAAAACTTTTTCCATTTTTTAAAATTACGAAAAAACTAAAAAATGGAAAAGTTTTTTGCGGGTATTTTCTAGAATATTTCTCTGAGATTTCCTTCAACCCCGCATCTTGCAAAACCCATGTTATCTGCAGGCGTTTTTCAGTTTTCTATTATTTCATCAACATTTAAGGCAGTCAAGATTGCAGATATTATATTGCCATTTTTTTCAAATACAATTTCAGCGTCCATGTCGTAAAATTCATTTTCTTTATCAGGAATTATAATATTTACAACCTTATAATTTTCAAATTCAATTTGTGAATTAAGATTTTTCAGTTGATTTATGATAGAGTTCCAATTATTTTCAATTTTCTTAAAATATTCGGTTTGATAAGTTGATATTTCAGTTCCATTTATAGGAAAAAGCAATTCAATATTTTGACCAATATTTGAATTAATATTTCCTTTGAAATTTTTTGTTCCGTCAAATTCAACTAATGAAAACTTTCCAATACTATTAAAAATCGGATTTGCATTTTCGTTTTTTGAAGATTTAAAGATGTCAAATATTCCCATTTTTTATTTTTTAAGATTTCAAAATATTAATTTTTAGTGTCTGTCTTTTGTACACGATTTTTGATACGCTTGCAGATAACGGAAAAAGTATTTGCGAAGGGCGGGCTAAATTGGACGAAAAGTTCAATTTCGACCAACCGAAGCGAATGCTTTTTTCGTGGAACTAAACTACAAAAAAATTGTGGAACGAAAAAGCAGGCGCGACTAAATGCATCGGGTAGTTCTATTAAATATTCAACCCCGCCTTTTGCAAATACTATGTTATGCGACGTCGTTTTATTCATCAAATTCAAATTCTGCTGATTTTTCGAACTTACAGTCGTTATTAATTATGTCAAATTTTCTAAAGTCAGAATCTTTTATGAAAAGCATTTTGCGTAATTCAAGTCCGTCAGGATAGCGAAATTCGTAAATGCCATATTTTGAGTCAATTAGTTTTATTCTCAAATTTGTTTTGTGTTTTTGAGGAAACCTAGAAATAAAAATGATGTTATATTCTTTTTCATTTATTTTTTTAACAGATTTTATTTTTTCTTTTATTAATTCACAGCCACTAACTTGCAAAAAATCATCATTTATTTGTAATTTAGTATCATTACACCAATCACAAGGTGCATATAGAAAATATTCATTGTTAAATTTGTGTATTCTTATCCATTTTGAATTTAATCCAATCTTCATTATTTTTTCAGTTTTTCCCTCATCAAAATTTTTAAAATTAGATAAATCATTATACATTTTAGAATTTCGATTTTGAATTTTGTAAATATTATGACCTTTTTCCTTTTTTAGAAATATTGTATCTTTTGTTTGAGAAAAACAAATAATAGAAATTAGTGTCAGTGTTAATAAAATGAATTTTCTATTCATAACGGGTTTTGATACGATGTCGCATAACGGAAAAAGTATTGCCGAAGAAGCGGGATTTTTATAACCGAAATTTCAAAAGAATCACTTCCCGAAGCAAAAATTTTTCCCTTTTTCAAACTTACAAATTTCTTTGAAAAAGGGAAAATTTTTTGCGACTATTTTCCCAAAACACCCAAATAATTCCTTCAACCCCGCTTTTTTGGCAATACTATGTTGTGCGACGTTTTTTTATACGAAACAATTTGGAATTTCTTTTTCAATTAACTCAATTTCTTTTTTGGAAATTGCTATATCTTCAGAATTTTTTACAAAATCGAACTGACCATATTTTGAGATATATTCAAATTCATAAAGTCCAGGATAATTTGATAATACTTTTTTAGCAATTTCTTTAAAAAACTTTACTTTTTCAATATGGTTAATTGAATTGTCGCTAAAAATCTCGTGTTTAATTACTATTTCAGCCATTATTTTACAACGTTATCTATTTTTAAATTTGCGATTGAAACATATCCTGATTTATATTTTCCAAGTAATATATTTCCATTATAAATGTATAAATTGTCTCCGCCTACTTGTGACCATTGAAGACCTAAATCTGATAATTTTTCTAATAAATTTCTTTGAATATTGTCTTTTTGATAAGTTTCAGTATAAGGAAATGAAATTTTAATGTCATTCGCATCAAGAATAACCAAAGAATTTTTTATATTTTTTTCGGTTATGCTTTTAAACGCAAGTTGCTGTTCAGAAGGCATTGAACTTCCTATTTTTTCAAAATCAAATTCATATAGGAATAGTTTTCTACGATTTTGTATATTTTCAATATTCGTAAATATTTTTAAGGGGTCAACATCGTTCCACTCATTTTTGGAATCATTTATCCTATTGTCAAAGTCGACAAAAATCTTATTAAAAGTTACTGTTTGAGTTTTAGTCAGAAAATTCCTTGCGTCATAATTTTTTCCAATCAAAAAATTAGTTGAATTTTTTTGAGAAAATAAAAATCCTGAAATTAATGTTAGAATTAAAAAAATAATTTTTTTTTTCATACGGTCTGTTTAAAATGTCGCACAACGGAAAAAGTATTGGCGAAGGACGGGCTACTTTGCAAACAATTTCAAAAGAAGACCGAACCGGAGCAAAATGCTTTTTCAGATTTCTAAATTACTAAAAAAAGAAATATGAAAAGCATTTTTGCGGATATTGTTAACTGAATTCTCAAAGCCAATATTTACCCCGTCTTTTGCCAATACAATGTTGTACGATGTGCTTGTATATTTTTTTTGCGATTTATTTCACTTAAAAACTCAAACCAATATCTGTCTTTTCAATTAGACCAGTATCTTCGAGATTACAAATACAGCCTTTTATTGTATTTGCCATGCCATTTATTCTTATCTCTTTATTGGTTGAATTGGTTATTATTATACCAGTGTTGTTTTTTCCGTTTTCTGCAAAATAGGTTCGATAAATCAAGTAAGTATATCCACCGTTTGTAAATTGAAGGTTGTCAATTTCCATTCCTGAATTGTCTTTTCCGCCACCTCTCCAATAAGAATTGTATTGAAATTTTTTCCAGCTATCTTTATTGCTTTCTTTCGGAAATTCAAGTTCAATTTTCCCATTATTCCCATATCTGTACTTTATATATGCATTACTTTTATCTTTTACGATAAATATTTGCTTTTTATTTTTAGTTTTAAATGAGTATATCAATTCTTCATTTTCATAAATTAATTGTTCTAGTTTTTGAGCTTTACTTTCAAAAAATTGAAACGAAAAAATAATTATTAAAGTTAGTCTGATTATGTTTTTCATTTTAAATCGTTGATTTTACTAGAATGTTGGAATAGGATATCGTACAACGGGAAAAGTATTGGCGAAGTGCGGGAGAAAGATGCTGAAAATGAACAACTTAAACTGCAATAAGCAAAAAACTTTTTCGTATTACGAACTTACAATAATTTTCGGAATACGAAAAGTTTTTTTGCGACTAAATCTAACTGAATGTTCTATTAGTGCTTCAACCCCGCATTTTGCCAATACTATGTTAGCTGTAGTTGTTTTTTCGTAAAAGTATCTCAAACTCATTTTTTAAACTTTCAATCTTTTCTGCTGTTATTTTTTCTAACGAGGTTAAATAAATTAATGGATACATACTTCCTCCCTTGAATTTATCTGATTGATATAATGCAACTGATTCTCTATATTTTTGCCACTTTTGAATGCTAGATTTAAACAATTTTATATCTATTGAAAAAGCATCATCGAGCTTTTCATAATTACTAGTAACAAAATCAATTAAAGTTTGAAGTTCAGTTTCTTTGTTTTTGAAATTATTATCCGCTTCCAAATTCATTTCTGTTTGTGTTTCAGGAGAATTAGGATATAAAGTTTCCCAAATTATAACATTGGTGAATTCTAGAAAATCTTTACAATTTTCATAGTTTTTTATAATTCTATCTTTGTCAATATTCACATTTGTCGCAAATTCATGACAGAATATATGTCTCAATTCATAAGTTTCTTTTACACTTTTAATAATTTCTGGCAATCTATTCTTCTTATCATAATTTAAAGCATTAGCAGTATGATAAACAGATTTTTTGTCAAAATTTTTCATTTCTTCTATGAAATCTTTACCGATAATGACTGATAAGTTCGATTTAATATCTTCAAAATTATTAAAAGGTAACAAATGACCAACTAATTCTCCGACAGTAACTGATTTTGTTTGAATTGCTCCTATTATTTCAAAATCGAGTTTAATATTTTTTGATTGATTAAAATTTACAATATTCTTACTAAAAGGCTCACCAAAATCAACTAACTCTTTTATAACTGATTTAAAAAATGCCTCAAAACATGAAACTGTTGAAATTGGAATATACTTCAAAATTTCAGAATTATAATTACCATTATAATTTGTAAATTCTGTCAAAGCATAATCAATTTCATACAACCTAGATGTTAAATCATATCTTGAATTAAACTCTGTTCTTGACTTTATTAGTTTTATCTCTTCAATGAAATCTCGTTTTCCCAATTTTGAATTTGTTGCGATTTTTTTATACAATTACAGCTAACGGAAAAAGTATTGGCGAAGAACGGGCTACCTTGCAGACAATTCCAAAGAAAGACCGAACCTGAGCAAAAATTTTTTCCGCTGACTAAAATACAAAAAATATGTTAGCGGAAAATTTTTTTGCGGATACTGCTAAATGAGTTCTCAATGACAGTATTCACCCCGTTTTTTGCCAATACACTGTTATCTGCCGTTATTTCTTTCGAATTGTATTTTTTGGAAGTAAGTTCTGAGTAAAGGAAGTGTATGGAAATATTTTCGGCATTTTACTATAAATAAATTCATCTTCAAAGAATGATTGGGCTACTTTATCATCAAAAAAAGCAGGATTTAATGGGATTTTAGCGTTTGGGTTATGAAACACAACCGTTCCTTCTGACCAAGTTTCAAGGCTTTGTTCATTCACTTGATAAGATACTAAATTTGGTTTGTCGGCATTTGGAGTGTGATTATAAAAGGCACCCATTCGAATTAATATTGGAATGTCGCTTCCCAATCCTGCTTGTTTACCCATTCTGTTAAACTTGGATAAAGTTCCGCAAGATGAAAAAATGATTGCACTTACATTTTCTGATTCTGGCTGGAAAAAGAAACCGCTCGGTATTTTTGTGCCATTTGGTTTTGTGTAATCGTCAATTTTTACTGGTTTAATTACTAAATTTCCTTGTTTGTCAAATGAATGTTCATATTTATAGCCATAAAGATAATCCAAAATAGCATTATAAGTCCAAGTCATCGACATTGAATCATGAAAATCGGCAATAGCAATTACAAAAGGCTTCCCTTTTACATGATTTTTTTCCCAATATTTTTTTTTCATTTTGTCAAAAAGAGCACTACTAAATAATAATGGGGTTTCATTATTTAGTTTTTCTTGAATTTGTTCAATTTTTTGCGGCTCACTTTCAATATCTGTTTTTCTACTTATTATGACTGCTTCAACTGCAATTTCTTGATTGAATTTTTCCACAATAAAATCTGGTGCATAATTGTTTCTTTTGAAAGAGAAGAATTGTTCTCTGAAAAAACAAAATAAAAATAATTCCCAAATTCTGGAATCAAAGCCATTGACTGATTGGAATTGTTCAATAAAATTTCCATCAATATCTTTATAATGATATGAAATTTCTTTTATTGCTTCATTAGCGGAAGAGAATGCTACGTTTGATTTTAATAATTTGAAAAATGGATGTTGTTTATCTTCGTTGCCTATATTTTGAAAAATGTCAAAAAACTCAAACTTATTGTCATGAAAGGTTATTGAATTGCTACTCATTTTCTCATCAATCCATTTTCTTGCTTCCTCTATTGTTTTAAGACTAGCAACTATTAATTCTGCTCGATATTGTTTTGCTTTATCTCTCGAAAGAATACATCCATAATAATCGTTATCTGTTAAATCGAGGCTTATTAATCCTAATAGTCCACCATTTCCATTCGAATAAAATTCTAATTCTTTAGAAAAATATTGAACAAACGGTTCGCGTGTAAAAAGTAAATAGATGTCAAAAAGTTTCTTGTTTATTGGGATTGCTGTTTTCATATAATGGCAGATAACGGAAAAAGTATTGGCGAAGTGCGGGCTTAATTTGAACGAATGTTCAAGTTCAGACCAAACGGAGCCGATGCTTTTTCAGATTGTCTAAATTAAGAAAAAAAACAATATGAAAAGCAGCGGCGGGAAAATATTACAAATCTTTCTATTATACATTTAACCCCGCATTTTGCCAATACAATGTTAGGCGACGTTTTTATTTGAAAATATTTGTATAATTTATTACTTTATTTTTGTGATTTCTTTCCTCCACATTATAAAAATCTCCTCCTCGAATTTTAGTGAATCCCTTTTTCTTCATAAAATGTATTACTAAGTCATTATGCTTTTGTCTAACAACTTCTTTATCAAATTCAAGTATTTTAATTAAATTAATTAATTCTGTAGGCTTGTGAATCTTTGTCCATTCTGAACCTAAACCATTACATTCATTTAGTATGGCAAGAGTTACATTTTTTGATTTTCCAATAAAATAATTATCATTTTCTAATTTTAGAATAAAGAAAAAATAACCAGCTTCATTTACTCTATAATTTTTTGGATTTTTAATTGTCAATAGTTCACTTCCTAAATCTTCATTTGCAGATAATAAAAAACGTAACTTTTCAATGTTCAATGTACAATAATCACCACCTCGAACATTTTCCCAACCATACTTTCTCATATATTTTACTGTAATCGAGTTTTCTAAAGATATTGCTTCTGAAATTTTTGTAAAATTGGTTGTTATTATTTCAATTATTCTTAAAGGTTTATATTTTTTAGTCCACTCTGAGCTTAATTTTCCTTTTAAGTGCTGTTCAAATCTAAGATTTACATCTTTTGTCTGTCCGATGTAATATTTATCTTCTTCTAATTCTAAAACGTAAATGTCTATTGGCATTGTGTTTTTATAAAATGTCGCCTAACGGAAAAAGTATTTGCGAAGGGCGGGCTAAATTGGACGAAAAGTTCAATTTCGACCAACCGTAGCGAATGCTTTTTCCACGAAACTAAATTACAAAAAAATGTGAAGTGGAAAAGCAGGCGCGGCGAAAAAAATCGAGTGGTGTTATTATAAATTCAACCCCGCCTTTTGCAAATACTATGTTAGGCGACGTTGTTTTCTGGATTTTCATATTCTTTTAGAGTTTTTCCCCCTTGCAATTTCCACTCTGTTAATCCATTTGCATTTCTTCCCATCACTGTTGCTGCAGCTAAAGATGGACTTGTAAATATATAATCTTCACTAAATTGATAATATTCTGGAAACTCTACTAAAATTCCTTTTTCAATCAAATTATTTCGTAAGTTGATGAAGGAATTAGATAAGGAAGGAACCGTATCTTTTGATGCTTTTGAGCCTTTGAATACTAAAAAACCATCTGAATTTGGTTCTCCTGTTGCATTTGCTTCTCTTGCAGCATTGATATGAAAAATATTTGAAATTAATTCTGCTTGGATTTCTCTTTTATCTTCGAAAACTTTATGCCCCAATGTATTTACTAATAATCGAATGTTCTCGATATATTCTTCCATTTCTGCTCTGTCAGATTCTGAAATAGAAGATAGAGTAGGAATGTTTGAGTTTTCTACTTTGTAACGATTTACTTTTGTTGCAATATCATAAAGGCGATTTTCAAGATACTTAATATGAGCTTTATTTAAGTTTTCGTCTTTGCTAACAAAAACGATTGACTCGTTCCAAAAGTCTTTTTGGGCAAGATGTTGATTTAATCTATTCAAAACTGTTTCGGCTTCTCCAATATAAACTAATTCTTTTCCATCTTGATCTTTTCCAAACAATAAATAAATTCCAGTATTAAAAATATCAGGTCTGTCTTTACAATCTTTAATTTTATTTCTTGGAATTTTATATGCTTTTCCGGTCCAATTTGATAATTCACAAGTCATTCTTCCATTTGGATCTCCATCAATTAGAAATATTTTGATTGTTTTGCCGAATTTCATGTTCTATAGTTCTGTTTTTTTTACAATGTCGCCTAACGGAAAAAGTATTGGCGAAGTGCGGGCTTAATTTGAACGAATGTTCAAGTTCAGACCAAGCGGAGCCGATGCTTTTTCAGATTGTCTAAATTAAAGAAAAAAACAATATGAAAAGCAACGGCGGATAAATATTACAAATCTTTCAATTATATAATTAGCCCCGCATTTTGCCAATACTATGTTAGCAGAAGTTTTTATTTTCCGTATGTTTTTGAATTAGCTTTTATGTAAGTTATTAATGCATTGAAAAGTGGATTAAAGGTATTTTGATCATTCACACCAACCCAAAAATCATCATAAAGAGTATCACCAACAAATATTTCGTCAAAATTCTCAGGATTAACTAATTTTAATTGTATTCTTTTACTTTTTTCTTTATTATCGTCAAACTTTAGATATAGAAATTTTTTATATTTTCTGTATACATTATTAATTCCTATTTTTCCAGTTATTGCTCCAACTTCATCTTGTTTTCCGTCTTTTATAATATCTTTTTCTAAATCTTCAAAAGTAATTACTTTGTCAAAATATCCTAATTTTTCAGCCATTCCTTTCATAAATGCATTGTTTGGAACTACAAGTAATTCTTTATTACTATCTAAATCATAAGGTTGATTAACTAAAATGTCTGCTTTTTTTGATGATTCAAAGTATCCATCTTGTTTTTTCTCTGATACTTTCATTACTGTACAACTTTGAATTGAGAAAGCTGTAACAATTAAAATAGGTAAAATTAATTTTTTCATTTCTTTATTATGGAGAATGTTGTTTAAAATTTCTGCTAACGGAAAAAGTATTGGCGAAGTGCGGGCTTAATTTGAACGAATGTTCAAGTTCAGACCAAACGAAGCCGATGCTTTTTCAGATTGTCTAAATTAAGAAAAAAAACAATATGAAAAGCAGCGGCGGCTAAATTTTTCAGATCTTTCTATTATACACGAAACCCCGCATTTTGCCAATACAATGTTAGCAGAAGTACTATTATTCACCATATTTGACAGCTTTATCAAGTTCGATTGGATTGTAATATTTCCTTTTTTCTTGTTGAATAACTTTTCTAACTTCATCCAAGTCTTTAACGGATTTAATTTGCCTTCCATAAGCAGCAAAAGTATAATCTTCACCTCGTTCCAACTTTGTTCTGATTTCTGAATATGGATTGTTGTAAGAATTCAAAAGTATTTTATTATATTTTTCTAAAGAAATTGGAATTGCGTTCTTTCCAAAATTTGAATCAATAATTCTAGCAGTATCATATTCATTCTCAAGCTTTTTAATTTGAATAAGGTTAAAACTAAAATGTTTTTTCTCATCTTCAATTTGGAAAATCAAACCTGGTAAACCTTGAAATTTAAAAGGTCCCTGATTAATAGGAATATTTTTGCAAAACCATGCAACCCAAGTTCTTCCTCCAAAGCTTGTTGTTGCTTTTTGTAAATCATAATTATTCTGCTTCTTGGTTTCAGGCAAAATTGTCCAAATCATTTTATCGGTGGTTTCATATTTGAAATAATCAGTATCAACAAAAACAAAATTTTCATTTTTGAAACTATTTGCTTTTCTCTTCAGCATTAAGCTAGTATTGAGAGACATACTTGAAGCATAATTTTTCGTTGCTTTTTGGGTTGAATCAAGTTCATATAGTTCTTGGTAATAGAATTTTATTTCTTTGTCATTTGTATCTAGAAACAGAATATTAGTCAACGGCTTATCCGAAATTGTATCTCGGACAAATTTTAATTCATAAACAAATCTGTTATTTGATTGAGAATATAATTGATTAAATAAAATGATCAAAATTATCAAAAATGTTTTATTCATAACTATTCGCACGAGTTTGGTAAGTATTTCTGCTAACGGGAAACGGCTTTGCGAGGTGCGGGCTACTGCAACCGAGAGTGGAGAGGAGAACCGAACGATAGCAAAAACTTTTTCCATTTTTTAAAATTACGAAAAAACTAAAAAATGGAAAAGTTTTTTGCGGGTACTTTCTGAAAATTTTCTAAGATTTCCTTCAACCCCGCATCTTGCAAAACCCATGTTATGCGACGTTTTTTTTATATTTCCATTTATTGTAATCGGTAATTTTCAGAAATAGGAGTGAATTTTCTCAATTCACAAATTTTAACGGATTTATTATCCTTTATAAAAACTAGAAGTTCAAAATAATCACTATACGAAATGTCATTTTGGTAAATATTAGTAAAATTTAAATTCTTTGTTTTTGCATAATCTTTAACATTCGTATATGGATATAAAATAGTGTATGTATCCCAGTCAAAATCGGTGATTTCTTTTAGATTTACAGGTCTTTTTTCAATTTCATATTTGTTTTCAATTTTCTTAGTTAATTCACTATCTGATTTCAGTTGATTCAAAAATCCACAGGATTGAAAAAAGAATAAGGAAAAGATAAGGATTAAAATTTTAATATTCATTTTAACAGCTGTTTTCATAAAATGTCGCATAACGGTTTGGGGCTTTGCGAAGTGGCGGAAAATCGAAGCGGAAAGTTTCGATTTAGACGGAACGCAGCAAAAGCCAATTTTTATTTGCTAATTTATGAAAAAAAGCTAATAAAATTGGCTTTTGCGGATTAAAATGTAGAAACTTTCAATTTAGACTGAAACCCGCCATTTTGCAAAACCCTTGTTACCTGCTGGCATTTTCATTTATCAATGTAAATTTAGTTTTTTTATTAGCAGTCATTACGCCTGTTGCTTCTAAACTCATAATTCCGTCATAATTTATCCAACGTCCTTTGTCAACGGAAAACTCTGAAATACCCTGATGAGTAAATTTCATCATAGTTTCTTTTTGTCCACCTTCACTACCAAAAAATGAAGGAGTATTGAAATTCCCCTTTACATATTCGACAATGTTATATTTAAGAACTGCTATTGTCTCTCCGTTTATTTTCTTTATGTCTGCAAGCGTTACTTCGTTTATCTTATAAGAACTGTCACAATCAAAGTTTTGGTCGTTTGTAATCAGATTAATGTCAAGAGACCATTTGTCACCAATTTTTACTGGTTTTGTTGGTAATTCAAAAAATAAAGCAATCAAATTCTTTTGAGCACTCTTGACCCAAAAACTATGAATTCCACCTGTCTCATAAACTGAACCACGAAGCATTACACCTTGTGTCATTGATTGCATCATTTTTAAAACTTCAGCTTCCTTGTTGTCTGTTGTGTCAATGTTTTCTTCTTTAATGGTCTCTTTGGGTTTTGTCGTCATTAATATGTCAATAACACCGTTATTTTTATTGGTTAGTGTCGTTACATAGTCTTGATTTTTGAAAGCATCATTAATTTTTTTGAATAAGTCTTTACTTTCCTTAAGTCCATTGTCTGTGCTGTCCGATAGAGATTTGAAAAGTCCACCAAAATCCATCTCTATTGAGGATTCGTCAATGTCACTCATAATTGTGAAATAGTTGAGTTTTTCACTCTTTCCAATTTTCCATTTCAGGTCAACCGTTTGGTTTTTCTGTCCGAATGCTGTCAAAGTAATGACTGCAAATAGTATAGTTAATTTTTGTTTCATATTGTCGTGTCGTCTGTTATGCTTGCAGGTAACGGAAAAAGTATTTGCGAAGGGCGGGCTAAATTTAACTGCAAGTTCAATTTCGACCGAACGAAGCAAATTGCTTTTTCAGATTGTTAAATTACAAAAAAATACAATATGAAAAGCAAGTTGCGACTAAATGCATCGGGTTTTTCTATTATAGATTCAACCCCGCCTTTTGCAAATACTATGTTACCTGCAGTCTCTTTATTCACGAAGCCATTTTTTAATTTCGGTAAAAGATTGTTCGCTTTGTTCAATCCAAGGAAAATGTCCTGCTTTATCTATAAAAACTAATTTGGAATTTTGCAACCTAAAATGTAGTTCTGTTGCAAATTCGGGCAAATTGTTTGTGTCGTATTTTCCGTTAATTATTAAAATCTTTGTTTTTAAATCCTTAAACTTCTTTTGAAATTCCAAATACTTTTGTCTTTCTTCAGGTGTTTCTTGATAATAATTGTTTCCAATTGGTTTTCTTCTTCCTACTTTTGTAATTTCCTTTACAATCGGAATCACTTTTTGTGCAGTTTCTTCATCATAAGTCCACCATTTTGTTCTTGCAGTTGAAATATCATTTCCATTTTTATCAAATGTTGTATTATTTTCAATCATATAATCCCAATCCTCAATAACTTTAGCAAACCATTTAGATTCTTTTAATCTTTTGTTTTCAGAAGTTTTTCGTCTTTCAATAGATTCATTTTGACTTCCAACATAACTTGTCCCTGATAAAATTATTCCCGAAATATTTTTTGGATATTCAACAGCGTATTGCAAAGCGATTGCACTTTGGTCTGAATGTCCAAAAAGCCAAATCTTTTTTACACCAAGTTTTTCTCTTAATAATTCAATTTCTTTTACGGAATTTTTAGCACTGTAATCTTCAAGTTTTTTTGGGGTTTCGGATTTTCCTATTCCACGAGAATCATAGTAAACCATTGTAAAACTTTCTTCAAGTGGTTTTAAAGTCATTTCGTAGCCGATTTTTCCTGAACTTGGGTGTCCAACAATCATAATTGGTCCTTTTCCTTTTACTGTAAAATTGATATTTAAATCGTCAATTTTTTCGGTATAATTCCCATTCTCAAATTTAGAATTTGAAGCGCAGGAAATAATGAATAAAAAAATTATAAATGTTTTGAAAATTTCTTTCATACTCGCTGTTTTGGTGAGATTGCAGGTAACGGAAAGGGGCTTTGCGAGGTGCGGGCTACTGCAACCGAAAGTGGAGAGGAAAACCGAACGCTAGCAAAAACTTTTTCCATTTTTTAAAATTACGAAAAAACTAAAAAATGGAAAAGTTTTTTGCGGGTATTTTATAGAATTTCTCTAAGATTTCCTTCAACCCCGCATCTTGCAAAACCCATGTTACCTGCAGTGCTTTTATGATTTCTTTTTATCGTCAAAATATTTTTCTTTAAAGTATTTATTTGGTTTTAAATACACAATTTTTTTCTGAAAATCTAAAATAGTATTAAATCTTTTAAGGACATCACTTCCTAGAAAATTAGTTTCGTAACCTGCGGGTTTATTATAGGTATTCAATTCAGCAGGAACATTTTTCAGCAAAATTTTTCCCAATTTTAGGTTTTTGATTTTTACAGTATTCAAAGGTATTTCATCATTATTTGAATTATGCAAAATAGTTGTTTTGATAACTTCCAATTCATTTACTGGAAATTTTGCCTTTTTCAACAAATCATTATCTAACATTAATGCTTTTTGAAAGCCTGTATCAAAAAGAAATTGGCTGTTGTATTTCTGACCTTTCTCTTCCAAATCCAAATTAATTGAAAAATGTTCATCCATAACATTCATTTCAAATTTTTGATATTTTCTTGATATTTTTGGAAGTTTTGAATAGACTTTCAATAATTTTTTCTCATAATCAATTTCAATAATTTTGTTTTGAAACATATTCCATCCAAACATGCCATCCGTTCCTTGTCCTGTTGTTTCAATAGGGTAGACTTGTTGGTTGCTCCATTCTAGTTTCTCTATCAAAAATGAATTATCACTGATGTCATTCATTGTCAATTTTAAACCTTTTGGGTTTAGATACTTTTTTATCGCTTCTTTTGTCAAATAAAAGTCTATTGAGCCTGTGTCAAAAGTCAAAAATATAGTATCTTTTTTGTTTAGGATAGTTTTTACTTTGATATTATTATATTCCGTTAATTCAAAAGGAATTTTCTCAATTAGAAATTTTTGTGAAAAACTAAAAGTAAAAACTAAACAGAAAAAAAATGTTAAAATAAATTTCATAGGTTTTGAGGCATTTTTGGTAGCATTGCAGGTAACGGCAAAGCATCTTGCGAAGTGTGGCGTATGCAGATTGAAAGTTTCCGCCACATTTTGCAAATGCCATGTTATCTGTAGTGTCTTTTTAAATATTGAATTATGAAAGTATATGTATCAATTTTTTATTTACAATCTCCGTTTGGAGATAGAATAAACTGCGGAGTGGTTATGTTCAGCAGAAAGGGTTGTATTGTTAAAATAAATGAGGACAGGTTGAAATTTATTAAAAAGTTTCGCCCCGGTGGCGCAAAATTATTTACGATGGCAGTTAAAAATATGGCTTATCATTTTAATAACGTCCATATTCCAACTGTAAAAGGATTAACTGATTTACATTACAACTCAAATAACCTTTTCGGAATTGAAAAGCCTAAAAGAATTATGATTGATTTCACACAAGAAAATTTCGATAATTTTTTTGAGCGGGTTTTTCAGTGACATTACAGATAACGGAAAAAGTATTTGCGAAGGGCGGGCTAAACTGCACGAAAAGTTCAATTTCGACCAACCGAAGCAAATTGCTTTTTCGTGGAACTAAATTACAAAAAAATGTGAAACGAAAAGCAAATTGCGACTAAAAAAGTAGAGTGGTTCTATTATAACTTCAACCCCGCCTTTTGCAAATACTATGTTACCTGCTGCCGTTTTATTCATTTAGTTTTTCTAATATTTCTTTTACTAATTCCTTATACTCGTCGTTGATTTTGAAATTGTCCTTTTCCCACGGATAATTCGGAAATTCATAGTGAATAACTTGTCTCAAGTAATCGTTCCATTTATGTCCGAGTTGATTTGAGATTAATGCCAAAAAGTATCCCGCTTGTCTTTCGTTATCAGCGGCGCCATTTCTTGCAAATTCTTTTCTCATTTGCACTCTTGTTAGCATATCTTTTTTAAGTAATGCAGGCAAAAAATAATCTTTGATTCTTTGAGAGGATACGATATTTTTTGAAAGATACTTTATGAGATTTTCTCTTAATTCATTTATTTCATATGTTCCTGGTTCATTTGACATATCAATAATGAATTTCTTTTTGTTTGATTTTTCCCTTTCAACTTCTTCTGGAATTATTACAGTTTTGGATAAAAGTTCATCTCCGCTTTTGGTTTTAATGTAACTTAAAACAATTGCATTAATTCCTAAATTATAATTTGTGGATAGCCATTCAATCATTCTACTCAGCGGTTCTTCAACAGCAAAACCAACAAGTAAAAGTCGCTGAACCTGATTTATAGACAAATCTTCAATTTGTTTTTGAGGAAATTTTTCGGATAAATAATCAATCAAAGATTGGTCAGTAAATTTTTGGCAAATTTCTCCAAGTTTTTCAATATCCCAAGTAGAAACGTCAGAAGCATAGTCAACAACTTGTGCTAATACTTCTCTCGGCAGTTTTTCTCTCTTAAGTTCAATGATAACGACATTTCCATTGTTATCAATACCCAAAAAATCTAACGGTCCGGATTTAGTTTGAACTTGTTGACCGATAATTGCAATATCATTTCCGAGAATTTCAGAATTACTTTTAATCCATTCTTCTAAATCCTCTTTTTCTTTTCTTCCGTTTTCACTTAAAGTCGAATTTACGATATTCAATTTACCGTCAATAATTTGCCAAGTTTGTATTTCTGTTGCCATATTTGTTTTTATGCGGTTGTTCAGTTACGGTTGCAGGTAACGGGAAAAGGCTTGGCGCAGTGCGGGCTTAATTGAACGGCAAGTTCAATTCAAACCAAACGAAGCCAATGCTTTTTCCGTGGAACTAACTTAAGAAAAATTTGTGGAACGGAAAAGCAGTGGCGGCTAAATTTTTCGGGTAGTTCAACTTGGATTCAAGCCCCGCATTGCGCCAAACCTATGTTATCTGCAGTATTTTTTACTTCGGTTTATAATGAAATTTTACGATTTCCAATTCAGGATGTTTTCCAATTTTTGTTGTTGGAATTAATATTATTTTATCTTTAGAAATAGCTGTCACTTTTCCTTCAATTTCTCCATAAGGATTTTGAAAATATACGCTTTTTTCTTCCACATTAAATTCCCATTTTCCATTTGATTCGGTTCCGTTATCATAAACGGTGTAAGTATTATCTTTTTTGAATTCATATTCCATCGAACCTTCCTCTTTTCCAAACTCTTCCATTTTTTGATTATTCAATTCAACATAATCAATTTTCCATCTTTTAAATAAGACAGAAACATTTTCAGAATTTTTTGAGGTCATACAGGAAAGCAGAAAAATTGTAAATAATAAGATTAATAGGTTGGTTTTCATTATTTATGATACTAATTGAATTAATTTGTTACGGTCTTCATAATATTGCAGATAACGGTTCGCGTATTGGCGATGGGCGGGATTTTTAGCACTAATGTTCATACGAAGCACAAATGTTGAATTTTGCACTTCCGTTGATACGAAGCCGTTCAGCCCGCCTATTGCCAATACGATGTTATAGGCTGCCTTTTTAGTTGTTATTTATTTTTAGTTTCATCATTATGTCCGTCTGTTCGTCATTGCCCAATTTGAAAATGTGTTTGTCAAATTCAACGAAACCATTTTTCTTGTAGAAACTTATTGCTCTTGGATTTTCTTCCCAAACGCCTAACCAAACATAGTCAGCGTTTTTTTGTCTTGCGACTTGCAACGCCTTGTCGTAAAGAATTTGTCCGACTTTTTTTCCGTGAAATTCTTTCGGAACGTAAATTCTTTCTATTTCAAGTGCTTTGTCGTTTTTAAGTTCTGTTTGTGATTGTCCAAAGTTCACTTTTAAGTAACCGATTACATTGTCATCAAGTATTGCAAAATAAAATTCAGAGTTTGGGTCTGTAAGTTCTTCTGTCAATTTGGTTTCGGCAAAACTTTCGTCTAAATATTTTTGCATATCTTCTTCGGTGTTTGAACCTGCAAAAGTTTCATAAAAAGTTTTTCTTCCTATTTCCTGTAATTGTTTAATGTTGTTTAGCGTAACTTTCTGTACTGTTATATTTTTCATTGCTTAAATAATTAAATATTCCATTCATAATTCAGCCATTCTTTATTTTCATTTGCTCCTAATCTCTCGTAAAATCTTTGTCCTGCTTCATTCCAAGGTGCAACTGTCCATTTAATCTGCGAGCAATTATTTTCTTTTGCTTCATTTTTTAAAGCATTCATTAACTGTTCTCCCATTTTTTGCCCTCTGTAATTTTCATCTACATACAATTCTTTCATATAAATGGCAGGTTTGTTCTGGGCTGTGTAAGGATGATAATAATACACCAACATTCCTGCGATTTTATCACTGTCTTCCGCAACAATACAATGAAAATCGGGTGGATTTTTTTTAAATCCACTGTTTCTAACAATTTCCGGTGTAATGGCAAATGAATTAATATACTTTTCAAAAACTGCCAATTCTTTCATTAACTGCCAAAGTTGTTCACTGTCTTTTTCTTCTGCTTTTCGTATTGTGATATTCATTTTGTAAATTTAATTTGGTTAATGTGCAGAAACAGCTTTAAGTCCAACAATTGAACCAATTAAAGTAGTCAGAAACAGTATTCGTAAGAAGGTTGCAGGTTCTTTAAATACAAAAATTCCTACTAAAACTGTTCCTACGGCTCCGATACCTGTCCAGACAGCATAAGCTGTTCCGATTGGTAATGCTTGAGTAGCTTTAACAAGAAGTCCCATACTGATGGCAAGAGTAACTAAAAAACCTCCATACCATAAATACATTTCGTTTCCTGTTGTCCCTTTTGCTTTACCTAAACAAAAGGCAAAAGCGACTTCAAATAAACCAGCAATCACTAAAATAATCCAATTCATTTTCTCTAATTTTCTGCTTGCAAAATTCGGAAATGAAATTGAGAGAAAATTTTACAAATGATAAAAAATGAACTAGCTATTTTATTTCTGCTCTTATTCTGCTTAAACTAACTTGTGTTATTCCCAAATATGAAGCTATGTGTCCTAATTGAACCCGTTGAATTAGGTCGGGATTATCTTTTAGAATTTCTTTGTAACGTTCTTTTGCAGTTCGGAATTGTCGGGAAATAAGACGTTCTTCTGTTTTTACAAGCTCCTGTTCGGCAAATCTTCGCCCCCAATTTGCAATATGAATGTCTTCGTCAAAAAGTTTTTTAAGGCTTTTTGTTTTCAGTTCATACAGTTTGCAACTTTCCATCAATTCAATATCTTCATATCCTTTCTGATTTGAAACATAACTTTTCATAGAAATAATTGTATCTCCCTCTTTTCCAAACCAAAAAGTTATTTCGTTGTCGGTTGTTTTAGAATAACCTCTGACAATTCCTTGTTTAATAAAGTAGATATTGTTTTCGATTTTGTCTGCTCTTAACAAGATATGTCCCTTTGAAAAACTCACTTCATCAATTTGCTTTTTAAGCGTCTGCTTAGATGTTTGTGGCAATAGATATATGTTGTCAAGAATGTTGTCTATATTCATTTGAGGGGTTTTGGTAAGGTTGCCTATAACGGAAAAAGTATTGCTGAAGTGCGGGCTTTTACAAACTGAAAGTTCAATTATCACTACACTGAACAAAAACTTTTTTCTTTTGCTAATTTACTAAAAAGAGTGAAAAAAAAAAGTTTTTGTGGGTAAATATAACCGAGTTTTCTATCTTGACTTTAACCCCGCATTTTAGCAATACCATGTTATATGCAGTGCTTTTTGTTCAGTGTGTTTGAAAATATGTAGGAGTAGTTGAGGGAAATTTATTCTTTTTTGGCGGAGGGGAAAAAGAGGGAAGGGAAAAGCTCTTTTGCAGTCTTGGGTTTTGAGGCTGGTGAAGCGGACTGCAAATGTGCTTTTTCCTTTGCGGTGGGCTTTTTTGCAAGTTGGATTTTAAATTATGGAAGAATGTAATTTACAAACACGAAAATATAACTTTCAAACGCTCCAATATAAATTACAAACACGAAAATATATTTTACAAAGACAAGAATATAGCTCCACATCATGCCAATATAATTTACAAACGAAAGAATATAAAAACATCCTAACAGAATATTCCGTTAGGATAGAAGAATATAAATACAGGACGCTCTAATTGAAAAACTTCCTGTTCTAATATTAAACTGGAGAGGTGAATTTGATGTCCAATACATTTTTATACTCCGGCGACGTTGCTCCATAAAGGCTTTTTACATACTTCTTGATATTTTGGGCGATAGGATATAAACCTGTTCCGTCTGCATATAAAAGATTGTCTCTTTCTATGAGTTTTGTGTTGAGTTCCGCTTCGGTTTGGTCAATGGATTGAGTGGAACTTACTAATGAATCTTTGTAGGTGTTGAGATTTACTAATTTTAAATCGTCCTCGTTTGGGTTGTATGCTGTAATTGTAGACAACAATTGCAATAAAATTCCGAAATTCTCTGCTTGTTGGGTATAAGATTGTCGGAAGTGGAAACGGTGGGTGCAGGATTTCCGTTTTCATCGGGTGGTGCAGTCGTTTTCTTTTGTCCGCCTTGGATTACCCGGTTTAAGGATTTTGCTTGGTCGATTGTTCCCTCGGGAAGTCCCAAAATTTCTAAATGATTGATGATTTTTGTGCAGGTAGATTTCAAATTTTCAAATGCAGATTGGCGTAATGCGATTGCATTTTTGTTGGCGTGTCGCTTGTCTTCAACTTCGCTCAATTTTGTGGAAGCGGTTGTATAAAGGGTTTGTAGGTTTGCAACTTTGAGGTTGTCTACTGGTGGATTGTAATTGGTAAAAGTAATTACTTGTTCTGTAAGTTTTTGTAGGTTGGCTACGTTTTTGGCGTGTCCTACTTCTGATGTTGATGGCATATTATTGTTTTTTTTTGTAGGATAAAGTTACTAATTCATTTTTAATCAATATGATAAACTACTCAATTATTGGAAATTATTAGTGTTGAGGGTATTGATGTAAGCCAAATGCTTTTGCTATCAATTAGTTTTTTCCAGCTTTGGGTACTAATTAGCATGAGTTGCATTGTTGCGAGAAATTCTTTGTCTATTTTTTGATTTTCATATAGTGAAATATTGTTTGGGGCTACTTGTTCTATGTTTCTGATGGTTTCTTTAATTTCGGTATTACGATTTATTTCCCCTGCTGCATCTAATATGATGATTTGTGAGTCGTTGTTATGAATGAGGTTTTTTGCATATTCTAAGAGGAAGAAATCATTGAGATCAAAAATCGGAACAAATACTTTGGTGGCATTCTGGAAATTTTTATTAATCATAATCCCAACAGGAATGGTGGTTTTGTCCATAATGCTGAGCGTGAAATCATCGAATGGTGATGAGTTGAATATTGGATTTTTTCCTTTTACGGTATTGATTAATTTTTCGGGATTGATGATTTTTGTCGTAAACCCTAACAGTTTTCCTAAAATACTTCCTTCGTAAATGGATCTTCCGAGCATGATAAGGAGTAAATCGTAATTTCCTTTTTTTGAAATGTTCAGTAAATCTCCTTCTAAATCATTGGATACTTTGAAGAGCGTTTTAACGGGGATTTTCAGTTCCTGAGAGGTCTCTAATGTTTCGGCGAATTGTTCTTCTTTGTATAAATCTGCATCGAAGGAATGAAGCTCTGTTGTGGGTGCTATATTCATCACGGTAATGCTTTTTTTATCCTTCATTTTATGTGTCAGGTTATCTGCGAGTTTTAGCAAGGCACTCCCAGAATCTGGCTTGTCAAAAGAGATTAAGACTTTATATTGATTCGCATTGATTTCATCAATAATTTCATTTTCTGATGTTTTGTTTTTGAACAAAAAGTTAATCAGATCTAATGCAGGCCCTGTCATGAAGGTTGTAAACAGTGCCATAATCACCATCATTGTAAAAATCTGTGGGCTAAGAACTCCTAATTCATATCCAATATTGAGGACGATTAATTCCATCAATCCCCTTGTGTTCATCAATGCACCAATGGTAAGGCTGTCTTTCCAACTCATTTTGAGAAATTTTGCAGTGAAAGCACTTCCTGCGAATTTTCCTACAACTGCAACTGAAATGATGAGTGCTGCTGTGATCCAGAGATGGCTATCGTCTAACAGACCAATCTGGGTGCGTAATCCTGTAAATACAAAGAAAAGCGGTAGGAGTAAAATCATAGCTACATCCTCTACTTTTTCTATAAAAAGGTTTCGGAATTTTGTGTTCTCCGGCATGATTGCACCTGCCATAAATGCTCCGAAAAGGGCATGAATACCGATGACTTCTGTAGCATAAGAAGATAAAATGAGAACTAAAAAGAAGATAGCAACAAAGGCTTTGCTAATGATGCCTTTGCCTGTTTGTAAATCTGCAATTCTTTTAAGAAATGGGCGCACAATTTTGATCATCATCAGTACGTAGATAATCGCCATTATGATAACAAATAAAGAACTGGTAAATGAGCCTGCCTTTACGATGGCAATAACCGCTGCCAAAATGCACCAAGCTGTAATGTCATCTGCCGCTGCACAGGTAATGACAACGGTGCCCAGTCGGGTTTTTTGTAGATTCCTTTCTTGCACGATCCTGGCTAAAACCGGGAAAGCAGTGATGCTCATGGCGATTGCGATAAATAGTGCAAATGATGTGAACTGAACTCCTTTTGGAGCGAATTCGAGATAGAGAAAATAGGAAAGTCCTATTCCTAAGGCAAAAGGGATGATGATACTTGCGTGGCTGATTACAACGGCATCGTGTGCTTTTTTGCGTAGAACACTTAAATCGAGCTCCATACCGACAATAAACATAAAAAGTATTAATCCTATCTGGCTTAGAAACTGAAGATTCCCCAGTGATTCTGATGGAAAGAGGAAGGCGGAAAAATCGGGGAAATAAAGGCCAAGTAGGGAGGGGCCTAAAACGATCCCCGCAATCATTTCGCCAATGACCGCCGGTTGTTTTATTTTGATGCAAATCCAACCAAAAAGTCTAGCTGCAAGGATAATGGTGACGATTTGTGCCAGCAGCAAAGCCAAAGGATGATGCAGATTTTCTTTAAAAGATGCTACAAATGTTTCCCACATGGATCCTTCTGAAACTTTGTGTATTACATTTTGATTGATTTCTAAAGTTTTACCTTCAATAAAAAAATAATACATTAATCCTGAGAAAAATAGGATTGTTATTACATAAAAAAACACATTTCTATACTTCGCCATATTGATAAATTTGAAGGGCAAAGTTGGAAAAAAGCGATAAAAATACCAATAGTCGGAAATGGAAATGCAGTAAAATCCTGTTTTTCTGTAATGAAATTTCAGCTGTTTATTTTCTCTAAAAAAGAATTTCGGTACACATCGCTTATGTGTAATGAGAGGTTGGATTCGGGTTTGCTTTTAAGATGGATTTCGTTGTTGGAAAATGCTTTTATGGCTCTTATCGCAACGATTTCTTTTTTGTTGATCTGCGCAAATTCTTTTTCTGGCAGAAGGTCTAAAAGTTTTTTGAAATTGATGTTTTTCAAGGTTATTTTTATATGATCCAATAGTAAAACATCTTTATCCCGGCTATCAATTTCGGAGGTCTGTATATAGAGTATTTGATTGATTTCTATATGGCTTTTTCCGAGATTGGAGTTCCATTCTAAAAAGCTATTTGGAGTATGTTCCAGCTGTTCCCAAACTTTGTCAAACGCTTGCAAAAGCCGTTCTTTTTTAATTGGTTTCCTGACATAGTCGATAACGTTTAAGTCGAATGCTTCTGCCGCATATTCTTTGTAGGCTGTCGTGAAAATGATGTGTTTCTTCGCAATTTGTTCTGCTACTTGTAGCCCATTTATTCCGGGCATTTCAATATCCAAAATGCAAAGATTGCAATCGATATTGTTTATTTCTTCTAAAAATGCACGAGGATTATTAAATACTTTTATCACTTCCACATATTCTACTGACTCGCAAAGTAGTTTCAGATAGCTTATTGCAAGCAATTCGTCATCGAGTATAACGCACTTGATTGTATTTTTCATTGAGATTGATTTTCAAATATGCAGTATGAGTATTGCCATTAATTTGTTTGCTGATTTCGAAATTTTTACGGTAAAGCATTTTTAGCCGTTGTTCCAAAGATTCGCCACCAAAACCACTGTTTTTTTTTGTTAGTGGTGTTTTTTGAGTGATTCTGTTTTCTACTTTTACTTCTAAAATTTTATTTTTCAACGACATAAATACGTATATAAAGGAATCCTCAGATAGAAAATCGGTATGTTTGAAGGCATTTTCTACAAAATCGACGGTAATGAGTGGTGCTAAAACTTTTTCATTATATGTTTCATCTTCTTGGTCGATATGAGATTTGATTCTAAAATTAAATAATGGATTGAGTTTTATTTTATTGATCTCGATTAGATTAATGGTGAAGTCGAATTCGGATTTTGGTGTAACAAATTTTTCACTACTTTCATAAAGGATGTAATCTAAAACGCCCGAAAGTTTGTCTAAAGAATTATAGGTTTGATAAGCGTGGCTTTGTACAGAATTTAAGATATTCTTGAATAAATGTGGGCTTAGTTTGGTCTCAATATAGTCTATGCGAACATTATTAAGACGATTTTGTAATTTTTTTTTGTCCGTTTCTAAATTCATAATTTCTTTTTGAAGCCTTCTATTTTGAATAAACAGAAAGAAAATTGAAGCAATAAGAATGAAAATAAAAGTAGAAAGATAAATCCAAAAATTCCAAGAGTATTCCATTATTTATAAAATTGTTCAAATGTACGTGTTATTTGGGAAAGCTGGATGGGAAAATTAGCTCTTTTGCAAAATAAGCGTTGGAAAAGGCATGGGCATTTTGTAAATGTGCTGATGAGCGATGGCAAAAAAAGCGGCTGGAAAAAAGAATAAATTTTGGGTGGAGAAAAGGTTTTTATTTTTATGCGTAATTTTTTTTAATAGCATTGCATATAACGGTTTGGGTATTGCCGAAGGCGGGGATTTTTAGCGCTAAAGTTCAATCGAAAAACGAAAGTTGAACCTTGTACAAATGTCCAATCGAAGCCGTTCAGCCCCGCTTTTGGCAATACCTTGTTAGCGGTAGTTTTTTTGTTTGTTACTAAATATACTGCGGTACTTATAAAATCGATATGCCATAAATAGAGTTCCTATTCCTCCAATTAAGCCAATATAAATTAGTGAACTTTCTTTTTTCTCATATTCTTCCTTGCCAATTAGAACCTGTCCATCTCTTTCTACTTGAATTAAGTCAATGTTTATGTTCTCCCTTTCGTTAGAACTCGGTCGGTAGTAAACTTTAACCTTGTCTCCAACATTTACTTTTTTAAGCAAGTCTTCGTATTCTTTTGACATTCTGTAAATGCCTAAATCTTCGTCCAAGTCTTTTAAGGATAGGTAAAATACATTTGATTTACGACCCTTACTTCCATAATGAATATCAATTCCTTTGTCGATTATAATATTTTCATATTGTGCATATTTTGATAAGTCAAGATTTTGTTTTCCGTAACCGATATAAGCAAGAAAAAAATATAAAATCGATGTTGAAGCAAACAAGATTGAGCTTAGTAAATGCTTTGTTTTTTTATTCATTGTCAATTCTCGTGTCGTCTGTTAAAATTACCGCTAACGGGAAAGGGCTTTGCGAAGTTACGCCAAAAACGAGGCTGCCATAGCTTTGGAGGCGTAATTTTGCAAAACCCATGTTATCTGCTGTTTTTGTTTAATATTCATACCGCTAATCTACAAAAACAGTTTCAGTTTTATCTCCAATCTGCTTGTTTTTTTTCGTTTTTTTATTTTGCAAAACCCCGCTTTGCGAAGTCATAAAACGAAGAGAGGAAAATCTCAGTGTCAAAAATTTTTGTTTTAAGCCACCGAAGGAAAATCCATGGTGTTGACTTTGTCATTTTTTTTCGGTAACTTCGCCAAACTTAATAGCGAGTATTCGCTTTGAAAGTAAACTTTCAGCAAAGATCTCTTTGTAAGTTTGACAGCGAAATCCATACTTCCTTTCGCTTAATCTCAAAAATTTTTTCCGCTAAAATCCAACCTGATTTTCCTCTAAAAACCGCAATATTGGTATAAAATTGCAGATAACGGAAAGGGGCTTTGCGAGGTGCGGGCTACTGCAACCGAAAGTGGAGAGGAGGGCGAAACTCTAGCAAAAACTTTTTCCATTTTTTAAAATTACAAAAAAACTAAAAAATGGAAAAGTTTTTTGCGGGTATTTTCTAAAAATTTTCTGAGATTTCCTTCAACCCCGCATCTTGCAAAACCCATGTTATCTGCTGTTGCAATTTTCAAGCATTTTTGATATTAAATTGTCATATTTACCTTGAGTTTCTAAAATTGTTCCGTGTTCTGTTTCCAAATCATATTTTATCTGAAAATCTTCATATTCTTTATAATTTTCATCATATAATCTTTGGAAAATTTCATTAAAGTCTTTCGTATTCTTTATTGATTTATCAACTATTTTTTGAAGTTTAGATGCAAATATTTGTGCTATATCAAAATGTTTTTGTTCGTGATTCAGTAATTTTTCAGAAATATGTTGCGGTTTAATCCATGAAATTGTTGTGTCAAAAGTAGGATAAATTTTCACTTTTATTTTTCCTGTCCAAATAGAAGTTGATAAAATTTTATATTCAAGCGTTATCATTGAACCTGCAGATTTTTCACTTTCCACTTTTGGAATTTCTCCATTGAAATCTTGAGATTTTAATTTATATTGATTATTCCACTCAATTTTTTGAGCAAAACCGAAAAAAGAAAAGAAAATTAGTAAAAAATTTAATGTTTTCATTTTTTAGCGATATTTTTAGACGCAATAGCAGATAACGGAAAGGGGCTTTGCGAGGTGCGGGCTACTGCAACCGAAAGTGGAGAGGAGAACCAATCTCTAGCAAAAACTTTTTCCATTTTTTAAAATTACGAAAAAACTAAAAAATGGAAAAGTTTTTTGCGGGTATTTTCTAGGATATTTCTAAGATTTCCTTCAACCCCGCATCTTGCAAAACCCATGTTACCTGCAGTATCTTTAAGGTATTTGATAATTATAGATTAGAGTTTTTAGTTTACTATTTTTAAAAATCATTTCGGCAGAAAACTCAAGTCCGTCATGTACAAATGGTTTTAGATTTCCAAATTCGTAATTATTTCGGTTCTCGTTCATTGTGAAAGTCCAATATAAAGTTTCATTTCCATTGTTAATTTTCGTTGAATCAGGTTTTCCATAAATTTTTTCCACGAATATTTTTGACATTCCGAGTTTAATTTTCTTGTCTGTTTGAATTTCAGTTGTTTCAATTGAATTTAAAGAATCTTCAACCATTATTTTATCTGCTTTCATAAGTTCAATCAGTTTTTTATTCTTTAAAGGTTCATCTGTCAAAATTAGCGTTGTAATTGAATAATCAGTGTAAGGAATGAAAAATAATTTTTGATTTTTAAATCTGAACCATTTTGAATTTTCTCCATTTGCAAATTTTTCAAAGTCTGTTTCAGATAAATGTATGAAGTCAGGAAAGATAGTTTTTTCTGCAATCTTTATTTTATTGATTTTTGAAAGTTTTTCGGAATTACTCTGTTCACCCATGTTGTTTTTTGAACAAGAAACAATGAAAAATATTGCTAAAACTCCTTTTAGGACGGCTTTTGTCATGATATTGCAGGTAACGGAAAAAGTATTTGCGAAGGGCGGGCTAAATTGGACGAAAAGTTCAATTTCGACCAACCGAAGCGAATGCTTTTTTCGTGGAACTAAACTACAAAAAAATTGTGGAACGAAAAAGCAGGCGCGACTAAATGCATCGGGTAGTTCTATTAAATATTCAACCCCGCCTTTTGCAAATACTATGTTATGCGACGTCGTTTTATTCATCAAATTCAAATTCTGCTGATTTTTCGAACTTACAGTCGTTATTAATTATGTCAAATTTTCTAAAGTCAGAATCTTTTATGAAAAGCATTTTGCGTAATTCAAGTCCGTCAGGATAGCGAAATTCGTAAATGCCATATTTTGAGTCAATTAGTTTTATTCTCAAATTTGTTTTGTGTTTTTGAGGAAACCTAGAAATAAAAATGATGTTATATTCTTTTTCATTTATTTTTTTAACAGATTTTATTTTTTCTTTTATTAATTCACAGCCACTAACTTGCAAAAAATCATCATTTATTTGTAATTTAGTATCATTACACCAATCACAAGGTGCATATAGAAAATATTCATTGTTAAATTTGTGTATTCTTATCCATTTTGAATTTAATCCAATCTTCATTATTTTTTCAGTTTTTCCCTCATCAAAATTTTTAAAATTAGATAAATCATTATACATTTTAGAATTTCGATTTTGAATTTTGTAAATATTATGACCTTTTTCCTTTTTTAGAAATATTGTATCTTTTGTTTGAGAAAAACAAATAATAGAAATTAGTGTCAGTGTTAATAAAATGAATTTTCTATTCATAACGGGTTTTGATACGATGTCGCATAACGGGAAAGGGCTTGGCGAAGGCGGGGATAAGATAGACGGAAATTCCAACTAAACCCGAACCGAGCAAAAACCATTTTCGTTTTTTCAAAATTACAAAAAATAAAAAAACGAAATGGTTTTTTGCGGCTAAAAATGCTAAAAAGTTCAACGCAAGGGAACTTCAACCCCGCTTTTGCCAAACCCATGTTGTGCGCAGTATTTTTAGTTCGGCGACTTGGATTTAACTCGTTAAATTCAGGTCAGAGAATTAAAAATCAAGCACGACAATTTTTTTCACCCACGAAATAGCGAAGATTTTCAGAATTTTATTCACGGATTTTAGAAAAGCATTCACGCAGAATTTATTCACGCAGTTAAGTGAAAAATTTGTAAAAGTCAAGCACAATTTTTACAATCCAGTGGAATTTTTGTAGATTGATTTTAGGCTTTTTGCGCATTTTTCAGTCAGCGTTTTGAAAAATTCAGCACAATTTTTAATACTCAAATCCGTAAGTTTTTCGCAAAGTTTTTTTCTGGATTTAGGAAAATCAGCGCAAAGAATTTCAGATTTCATTCAGTTTTAGAAGTTTAAATTCAGGTCAAAATTTTGATTTTTCAGACCGAAATTTCTTTTTGATACCGCGCTTCTAATATTGCGCACAACGGAAAAGGGCTTTGCGAGGTGCGGGTTACTGCAACTGGAAGTGGAGAGGAGAACCGAACGCTAGCAAAAACTTTTTCCATTTTTTAAAATTACGAAAAAACTAAAAAATGGAAAAGTTTTTTGCGGGTATTTTCTAGGATTTTTCTGAGATTTCCTTCAACCCGCATCTTGCAAAACCCATGTTGAACTAAACCTTCGGTAGCTTTCTCAGCGCTATATTTAGTTACTTTGTAAAACTAATTAAAAATCAGTAAAATGGCAACAAAAAAAAGAGTGTAGAAGAGCTTAGAGAAAACAAGATCATCAATCAGGCAAAGCGCGAAGTTCCGGGATTTGCGGAGCTTTTGCATAGGTTTGAACGTACGGTTTCTGTATTGGGAAGAAGCCAAAGTACCTTTCAAAATTACTCCAGACACGTCGCTGCGGTGTCGCTACATTTCGGAAAAATTCCTACAGAATTGGATCCCGAGCAAATTCACGATTACCTTTTTTACCTTCAGAAAAAATCAAAATCACCTTCACAGTCGTATTTTAAACACACCGTTTACGGACTTCGATTTCTGCTTAAATCGGAAGGTTTGAGCTATGATTATTTGAGTCTTCCGGAAATTAAAAGAGAGAAAAAACTGCCTGTAGTGCTTAGTAAACAGGAGGTTTGGCAGATGTTGTCCGGCTGTAAACTTTTAAAACATAAAATTTTGATCGGCATTCTTTACGGCTGCGGATTGCGCTGTATGGAAGTTCGAAATCTCCGTTTGTGCGACTTAGATTTTGGTCGAAAACAACTCAAAGTGGTTCAGGGAAAAGGCAAAAAAGACCGCTATTTACCACTTTCCGAACATCTGATTCGTGGGCTCAAAAAGTATATCGAAGCGGAAAAACCGGAAGATTATCTCTTTGGAGAACCTCGTGGAGGGCGTGCTGGTGGCGATTTCGATTCCCGTTACTCCCAGCGCGGCGTTCAGTGGGCGGTAAAGCAGGCATCAAAAACGGCAAATATCCTGAAAGAAGTGAGTGTCCATACGCTTCGGCACAGTTTTGCGACGCATCTTCTGGAAGATGGGATGGATATTTTGAGCATCAAAAATCTTCTCGGTCACGAAAGTATCGATACCACGCTGGTTTATCTTCAAATTGCCCAGCTTTCAACCCAAAAACTCTTTTCACCGCTCGATACCCTTTTTTCAGAATTTGGGAAAAAATGAGCGGTTTAAAAACCTCAAAAAAACAGTCAGTTCAACCTCAATCTCAACCTCAATACGAAGTCGCCGATGTTTTAAACAAATTAGGTTCAAAATTGGAAGATTTAGGACTTAATTCTTGGCAATTACGAACACTTTCAGCGTTGAAAAAATGCCGTACCTCTGCTTTGGGTGGTCATATTGACGCTTGTGATGAATGTGGAAATGTAAGCATCAGTTACAACTCCTGCCGAAACCGTCATTGCCCAAAATGTCAGAGCAAAAACCGAGAGCAATGGATTGAAAATCGGGAAACCGAACTGCTTCCGGTACCTTATTTCCACGTGGTTTTTACGCTTCCTGATGTATTGAACAAAACCGCGCTTCACGAGCCCAAAATGTTGTACGATTTTTTATTTGAATCTGCCTGGGAAACGCTTCAAACGTTTGGTGAAAATCGAGGTTTAAAAATGGGAATGATTGCTGTTTTGCACACTTGGGGGCAGAATCTGAGCCTTCATCCGCATTTGCACTGCATTGTTCCGGGCGGTGGAGTGGATGAAAGCGGAGCTTGGAAAAATCTACGTTCAGACGGCAAATTTTTGTTTCCGGTAAAGGCTTTGAGTAAAGTTTTCAGGGCTAAATTTTGTGAGAAATTAAAAGATAAAAACTTTGAAGAGTATACCAAAATCAGGCAAAATCTGTGGGAAAAGTCTTGGGTTGTTTACGCCAAAAAGCCTTTTGGAAGCCCAAAATCTGTGGTAGAATATTTGGGCAGATACACGCATAAAATCGCCATCAGCAACCAGAGAATCAGGAAAATTGACGCGGAAACGGTAACTTTTTCTTACAAAGATTACCGCCAAAAAGGCATCAAAAAGCAGATGGTTTTGAGCCATGAAGAGTTTATCCGCCGTTTTGTGATGCATATTTTACCGAAAAGATTTGTAAAAATCCGTCATTATGGTTTTTTGAGCAGCACCTGGAAGCGTATCAAACTTAAAAATCTACAACAAAATTTAGGCATCCAGCCCAAAGAAAAGCTTCCGCCAAAAGCTTTTCAGCCGAAATGTACGTGTTGTAAAGATGGAAATCTTGTGACGATTGCCACGTTCGATCTACGAGGTCCGCCAAGTTGGTTTTTGGAGATGAGCCGAAATTTACCTGCTCCTAAATCTGCATTTTAGCGGATTTGGGTAAGGGAAATGTTAACCTAACGTGAAGGAAAGCACGATAAAACCAAGAAAAACTCGCCAAAATCACCCACAAAAAAAGAGACTCTTCTCAAAGTCTCTTGTATCTCTAAAAATCTTTTGTCGATAAACCCATAGTGTGGGAAAATACCCAACCAAAAGCTGCCGAAGGTTCCGTTCAACAGGGTTTTCATTGTTCGTGCTGCGCACGCAACGAAAACTTAGCTATTACCTGCAGTTCTTTTTATTCAGCAAGTTTTGAGAAAAGATAGAACATTTCTTGTCCGATTTCTATACTTTTTTGCAAATATTTTTTGTTCATTTCTGTTGTTCCGTAAAAAGTTTTCGGGTCTTCGTAGCGAATTGCAATTCTTTTGTCCGCTCCTGCAATGAAAGGACAGCCTTGGTCTGCACTCGAACAAGTCATAATTGCACAAAAATGGCTTTCAGGATTAAATTTGTCGTCGTATCTTTTTGAAAATCCTATAATTGGACTTTCATTTTCATCAAATTTTATGGCGTAAATTGGATTTTGATTTTCGGATAATTTAACGATTTCAAAACCTTGATTTGCCAAGGTTTCCGCAACTTTAGGGAACATTGCAGTTGCTTGTGTTCCGCCCGAAAAACACGATACATTTTCTATTTTAAAATAATTTGCCAAAGTTTGCGCCCAAATCTGCGACAAATGACTTCTCCGTGAATTGTGTGTGCAAATAAAGTTCAGACGAATTTTTTCGCTTGTGTTTCTTTTGCTTTGAATGTAGTCAATTAGCGGTTGCAAAACTTCTTTTCTTTCTTTGGAAATTTCGCTGTTTTGAAAGTTTGAAATGATTTCAAGAATTTTAGAGTTCATTTTTATAGTATTTTGATTTTAGATAAAGACTGATTTTTACGAGTAGAATTAAAACGGGAACTTCAACTAAAGGTCCGATTACGCCTGCAAATGCCTGTGGCGAATGAATTCCGAAAACGGCAATAGCAACTGCAATCGCCAATTCAAAATTATTTCCTGTTGCCGTAAATGAGATTGAAGCGTTTTTGTCGTATGGAATTTTCATTGATTTTCCCAAAAAGAAACTCACGAAAAACATCAACATAAAATAAATGACAAGCGGGATTGCAATTTTCACAACATCAAATGGAAGTTCTAAAATTTTGTCGCCTTTCAAACTGAACATCAGAACAATCGTAAACAAAAGCGCATACAAAGTAAAGGGCGAAATAAAGGGAACAAATTTTCTATCAAACCAAGTTTTTCCCTTATGTTTGATGAGAAAATATCGGCTCAAAAAACCAAGCAAAAAAGGAATTCCCAAATAGATTAAAACGCTTTCTGCAACATCTTTCATTGGAACTTGAACATTGAAATTTCCCAATCCCAATTTTTGTGGCAAAACATTAATGAAAAGCCAAGCGTAAAAACTATAAGTTATCAATTGAAAAATGCTGTTTAGAGCAATTAACAATGCTCCATATTCTCGGTTTCCTTTTGCCAAATCGTTCCAAACAATCACCATTGCGATACATCTCGCCAAACCAATTAAGATTAATCCGACCATATAATCAGGCTCATTTCTTAAAAAAATAATTGCGAGAACAAACATTAAAATCGGGCCAATTATCCAATTCAGAAGTAAAGAAAGCGACATCGCTTTTTTGTCGGAAAATGCTTTTGGAAGTAGGGAATAATCCACTTTTGCAAGTGGTGGATACATCATCAAAATCAATCCTATTGCTAAAAGTATGTTCGTTGAAGCTACAGAAAGTTTTTCGTTAATTTCTTTAATATTTGGGAAAAAATATCCCAAAGTAACGCCGAAAATCATCGCAAGGAAAATCCAAAGCGTGAGATAACGGTCTAAAAATTTGAGTTTTGGTTTCATTTTGTATTATTGCGATATTACGATTAAGTTTTTTAAATTTTTTAACAGCAGTTTTGTTTTTTAAGTTTTGTAGTCATTGTTTCAAAATAAAATTCAAACATTGAAAGTGTTTCTTCATTAATGCAGTAACACACGGAATTTCCTTCTATATTTCCTTTTATTAATCCTGCGTCTTTAAGTTGTTTTAAGTGTTGTGAAACGGTTGGTTGTGCCAAAGGCAGTTTATCTACAATATCACTGCAAATGCATTCATTCACTTTTAGAAGATATTCCAAGATTGCAATTCTTGCAGGATGTGCCAATGCTTTCGCAATGTTTGCGATTTCATTTTGTTGGTCTGTAAAATGTTCGGTTTTTGTTGCTCCCATTTTTCTACATTTTGATATTGCAATATTACGATGAATTTTTTAATCTTAAAATATTTTTTCGTTTTTTTGTCTTTTTATACGGGATTTTGGTTAGAATTGCAGGTAACGGAAAAAGTATTGGCGAAGTGCGGGCTTAATTTGAATGAAAGTTCAAGTTCAGACCAATCGTAGCCGATATTTTTTCCATGGAACTAAATTACAAAAAAATTGTGGAATGGAAAAATAGCGGCGGCTAAAAAGAAGAGGATTTTCAATTCCGATGTTCCGCCCGCATTTTGCCAATACAATGTTAGCTGCAGTGTCTTTTATTCAGTCAATTTTATCACTTTAGTTTTTGCAAGTAAATCACCCAATCGCTGGCTTTCTGGCGAATTTTTAATAATAATTATTCCAACCAAACCGAAGAGAGACATATCAATTGGATCGAGTAAATGTCTTAAAAATGATTGTTTAAAGTCAATATTCTTTTCAGTATTTAAATCAACAGGTTTAAGTTTCATCAAATAATTTCCCAAAGTTGAATTCAGGGTTGATTCAATAACACAAAAATAGAAAAACCAAAAAATAAAGATTGGAATTGCTTTTAGTCCATTTACGGAATATTCGCCTAATTCATTTTTTTCTCCAAAAGTAAAAATGTAAATGCAAGTTAAAGTCAAAACAATTGAATAATCAATAACTCCAGCAATAATTCTAGATATTAGATATTTTTCTTTTTTCAATTTTTAGTTTTTTAAGAATTTGGATTTTAGCGGAGTCTTTCTGACATTGCAGCTAACGGAAAACGGCTTGGCGAAGGCGGGGATAAGAAAGACGAAACTTCCAACTAAACCCGAACCGAGCAAAAACCATTTTCGTTTTTTCAAAATTACAAAAAATAAAAAACGAAATGGTTTTTTGCGGCGACAAGTGAGAGAATCTCCTAACTTATAACTTCAACCCCGCTTTTGCCAAACCGATGTTAGCGGTTCGGGCTGTTGGTCTGTGTCATTTGTCAGCCTTTAATAGCTGAAAGATATGTCCAAACTATAAACAGAATTTGTAACGGTATTCTAAACCACAAATACGTCAATCCGTTTCCGTCAGAAGTCCCTTTTTGATAATCAATATGATTTATAGCTGCAAAGATATTTGCAGGAAGTATAAGGAGAAAAAATGCAATCAACAGCCACGCTGTAACTATTCGTAAACTCGGGATAAAAAGTCCAACTGCTGCCACAATTTCTATAATTCCTGTCAGATAAACGACTGTCGTTTTGTAGGGTATAAAATCGGGCAACATCATTGTCATACCTTTGGTAAATGTGAAATGTGCAACTGCCGTAAACACAAGCATTACCGACATTGCAATTCTTCCTGACGAGGCAAAGTCATAATTGCCACGAAAAATTTTAGTTGCAAAAAGCAAAACTGAAAACACAGAAAGTAATACTAATAAAGGTTTCATATGTATTTTTTTGTGGCAAAGGTCAGCATATTTATAGAGTGAAACAATGAACCTAAGTTAAGAAAATACGTTTACGTATTCTGCTCAACGCTTGTGGGGTAATACCAATGTATGAAGCAATATATTTCAATGGGATTTTTTCTATGAGTTTAGGTTGTTCGGTAAATAAATTCAGGTAACGCTGTTCGGCAGTTTCGTTTAGAAGCGAAAGTTCTCTTTGGGATTTTTTGAGAAACAAATCTTCGCTTGCCTGTCGTCCAATGGTGTTTCCGATTTTAGTTTTCTTATATATGCTTTGCAGGTCGTTATATGTCAGTCGCCAAAGCGTTGTTTTTGTTAGCGTCTCTATGTTGTAAGAAGAAGGTGTTTGGGTGAGGAATGAATTATAGCCACTTACAAAGTTGTTGTCAAATATAAAAGCGAATGTCAAGTCGTTTTCTTCTTTTGGAATATAGGAACGCACAATGCCTGTTTCAACAAATGAAAGGTAGTTTTCTGTTTGTCCCGTTTTTAAGAGAATATAATTTTTAGGAAACTCCTTCCTTGTGAGTTTTGAAGAAAAAAATTGCCAATCTTTGTCTGTCAGCCTAACGTTTTTTTCAAAATATTGTCGTATTTGTTCCATTATAAATGCTTGCACCGCTGTAGGTTAGCCTGACCGCTAACGGAAAAAGTATTTGCGAAGGGCGGGCTAAATTTAACTGAAAGTTCAATTTCGACCGAATGAAGCAAATTGCTTTTTCAGATTACCAAATTACAAAAAAAAGTAATATGAAAAGCAAGTTGCGACTAAATGCATCGGGTTTTTCTATTATATATTCAACCCCGCCTTTTGCAAATACAATGTTATATGCCGTTTTTATTTACGATAATTCTCAGGTGAAAATGGGTCATTATTTGATTTCCTCGCATTTTCACTTCTCAATTTTTTAAATAAATAATCAAATGCATTTAAAACTCTCCTATACTGTTCTTTATCATCAAAGAATAACCTTGCAAGGTTTGAATATCTCGTTTCGTAACTTGTATTATAATTAGGATTGTCAATACATTCAATATTATTTATGCATTTAAATTGAACTTGGAAAGTACTAAAGGGATACCAACCTAATTCAATATCAGAATAATGGAACTTTCCAACTCTTGAAATTGAAATATACCCCTGCTCATCAACACTAATAGAATTTCGGCTCAAATTATTATTGATATAGTTTATCGTTTCAGTTTTTGACATATTTTGGGAAAACAAAACTTGAAACGAAACAATTGTAATAAATGTAAATATGGTTTTCATAAAATCATAATTTTTTTAAATCTTCATAAATTCTTTTAAGCAAATTTCCAGTTGAAATCAAAACTGGAAGTGTATTTGAAACTAAATTATAATGGCGCGAATACAATGTTTCAACACTTGTGTTTAATATTGATAATTCGTTATCGATTTCGCCGGAAGTATATTCAATTCTTTTGCTAGTATATTCCTTAAGTTCATTTAAATTTAATTCTGAAATTTCATCTTTCTTGCTGAAATCCAAAGAAATAATTTGCTTTTTTAAGTCATCAAGTGTATAGTTCATACGAGTTTTGTTTTAAAATGGCATATAACGGGAAAGGGCTTGGCGAAGGCGGGGATAAGATAGACGGAAATTCCAACTAAACCCGAACCGAGCAAAAACCATTTTCGTTTTTTCAAAATTACAAAAAATAAAAAAACGAAATGGTTTTTTGCGGCTAAAAATGCTAAAAAGTTCAACGCAAGGGAACTTCAACCCCGCTTTTGCCAAACCCATGTTGTGCGCAGTATTTTTAGTTCGGCGACTTGGATTTAACTCGTTAAATTCAGGTCAGAGAATTAAAAATCAAGCACGACAATTTTTTTCACCCACGAAATAGCGAAGATTTTCAGAATTTTATTCACGGATTTTAGAAAAGCATTCACGCAGAATTTATTCACGCAGTTAAGTGAAAAATTTGTAAAAGTCAAGCACAATTTTTACAATCCAGTGGAATTTTTGTAGATTGATTTTAGGCTTTTTGCGCATTTTTCAGTCAGCGTTTTGAAAAATTCAGCACAATTTTTAATACTCAAATCCGTAAGTTTTTCGCAAAGTTTTTTTCTGGATTTAGGAAAATCAGCGCAAAGAATTTCAGATTTCATTCAGTTTTAGAAGTTTAAATTCAGGTCAAAATTTTGATTTTTCAGACCGAAATTTCTTTTTGATACCGCGCTTCTAATATTGCGCACAACGGAAAAAGTATTGGCGAAGTGCGGGCTAAAAATGAACTAATGTTCAATTTTCGACCAAACGGAGCCGATGCTTTTTTCGGATTGTTAAATTAAGAAAAAAATCAATACGAAAAAGCAGCGGCGGCTAAAAATCACAAATCTTTCTACTTGGATTCAACCCCGCATTTTGCCAATACTATGTTAGCAGAAGTTGTATTTTATTTTTTTGTAAATTGTTGCTATTTTCTTCGTGATTTTCTTTAATTTGGAAATACTTCAGTAATTTCAGTTGAAATTTTTTATTGCAATCCAATTTAGAGGCATTCCATTCTTTATTTTTCTTACTTCTTCTATTTGCTCTATTTTTTTGCTTTTTTCAATCCATTAAAATCTAGAAGAATAATATTTTCGGTTTCAATTTTTCCATAAGTCAATTCTCCGATTAAAAAAAACTCGATTTAACATTTTTTACTAAATCGTAGATTAAGAATTTTCCAACTATAGATTGATTTGAAGATTCCATTATTTATTCAGTTTTGAGAAGAATTTCTGCAAAATATTTTTTCTATCATTCTCTGCAAGTTTATAAGGTTCATAAATTCCATAGATTAAATTTGAAAATTCTCCGGCAGAAAACCTTGTCGTTTTATTTCCAGAATTTATTTCGTAAACATTAAAAGAATAATTTTGTTTGTAGAGTGGATCTTGAATTTGAATTGTTTCTCCAGTATTTTTCCATTCAAATTCCCAAATATTTAAATTGTCAATATAATACGGTTCACTATCAACAATAGTTTTTTTGAACTGCCAAATTTCTTTCATTTTTTTGTGGGGAATTTGGTTACAATTTCTGCTAACGGGAAACGGCTTGGCGAAGGCGGGGGAAAGAAAGACAAAAAGTTCAACTAAACCCGAAACCAGCAAAAAACCATTTTCGTTTTTTCAAAATTACAAAAAATAACAAACGAAAATGGTTTTTTTGCGGCGAAAAGTGCAGAAATTTTCTAAATGATAACTTTCACCCCCGCTTTTGCCAAACCGATGTTGTGCGCAGTATTTTCGGTTCGAGGACTTGGATTTAACGGCGTTAAATTCGAGTCAGAGAAGTGAAAATCAAGCACGACAGATGTTTTCTGGTGCAGAATTACAAAATAAATTCAGAACTTTAGTCAGCGAATTTTTTTAAATCTCCGCGCAAATTATATTCATTCAGTTAAGCGCAATATTTGTCAAAGTCAAGCACGTTTTTTGAAAAAGTTAATGAGATTTTAATTAGAAATTTTAATGCGCAAAGTTTTTTAAAAGTCAAGCACGATAATTTTAAAAGTCAGCGCAATTTTTTTGAAACTCAATTCCGCAATTTTCTTAACAAAGTTTTCTTCATAATTTTTAAAAGAATTAGCACAGAGTTTTAAAAATTTAAGTCAGTTTTAGAAGTTAAACTCGAGCAAGTTTTAAAAATTAAAACCGCATTTTCTTTTGATAACCGCACTTCAAATATTGCGCACAACGGAAAAGGGCTTTGCGAGGTGCGGGCTACTGCAAACCGAAAGTCGGGAGGAGAACCAATCTCTAGCAAAAACCATTTTCATTTTTTCAAATTTACAAAAAAAAATGAAATGGTTTTTTGCGGGTATTTTCTAGAATATTTCTGAGATTTCCTTCAACCCCGCATCTTGCAAAACCCATGTTATCGGCAGTTGCTTTATTTTTTTGTTAATTTCTCAATTTCTTTAAGTGTATATTTTTTTGAATAATCAATTCCCATTGATTTCGCATATTCTTCTATTGACATTTTAATATCCATAGAAGTTCTTAATTCATTTACTTTTTCAGGATTTTCAATTGGCCAAATAAAATTTGTCCATTCTTCCTTTTTGGTTTCGGGATTAACAAATAATCTTCCTGCACCTTGAGTTCCATAAATTTGTTCTTTACCTTGATACATAAGCATCCTATCTTTCATCATTGCGATTTGTTGTTTACTTAAATCTCCATTTTCTTGTGCTTTTATCATTAATGGAAAATACTTTTCAATAATTGGAAGTTTTGAATGTTGAATAACATACCAAACTGCATTACTTAGTTTCTCTCCGACAAGTTCCTTTCCTGGATAACCATATTTTTTGATTATTTTTTCCGTTTTTAACAAATTGATACTGTCATTTTTTTCTGTTATTTTCCATCCTTGCTTTTGAAATTCACTTTCGCTTATTTTATAAGTCTGTAAAATTTCATTTTTTCTTTCTGGCCTTAAATCTGGTGTCCAAAGTTCTCTCAATTCTTGGTCAGATTTTAGAATTTGAGTTAATTCACTTTTCAGTTTGTCTTTCTGATTTTGAGTAACAGAGCAAGAGGTTAAAAGTGCTAAAAAAGTTATAATTGTCAATTTAATTTCCATTTCAAACATAATTTTGGTATACAATTGCCGATAACGGAAAACGGCTTTGCGAAGGCGGGGATTTTACAACCGAAAAGTTCTATAAAAACTACACCGAGCAAAAACCATTTTCGTTTTTTCAAAATTACAAAAAATAAAAAAACGAAATGGTTTTTTGCGGCGAAAAGTGCTGAAAACTTTCAACGCAAGGTAACTTCGCCCCCGCTTTTGCAAAACCGATGTTATGTGATGTGGCAACTTTTCAGCGTATTTTCAGCAGTCAGATTCAGTTTCATCGCCTTTATTCAGCAAGATTTTAAAAATTCAGCGTGAAATTTGTAAAAATCAGTCAGATGAAATATTCAGAGCGTTAAATTTCAAAAATTTTTTCGGAAAGTTTTTGCGCGCGAGTTTTTTTCAGCGTTTTTATTTTCAGGAAGTTGTTTTTCAGGCAGAATTTTATTCAGCAGCGTGATATTCAAGCGTAAGTTTTTTTTCACGCAGAGTTTCCGTTAGTGATTTGGTGTCAGAAATCAGTTTTTTTAAGTCAAGTCCGCATTTTATTTAGTCAGTCAAGCAGAAAATGAATTCAGACCATATTTTCAAGCACATTTAGGTCTGGATTCAGTTTCTTTTTATTCACTAAAAATCGTGGATTTTATTTCGGAGCGTGATTTTAGGCGCCATATCACATAACGGAAAAAGTATTTGCGAAGGGCGGGCTAAATTTAACTGAAAGTTCAATTTCGACCGAACGAAGCAAATTGCTTTTTCAGATTGTTAAATTACAAAAAAATACAATATGAAAAGCAAGTTGCGACTAAATGCAACTGATAGTTCTATTAAAGATTTAACCCCGCCTTTTGCAAATACTATGTTATACGACGTAATTTTATTTCTTTGTAAATATGCTGTCAACTTTTTTAAAAATTTTCCTTCTTAATTCGTTCTCATTTGAATTCGGCTTTCCTAAAATAAATCCAATCCATTTTGTTGAGTTTTTATTTTCTGTTGATAAATAGATAGAGTCAATATTGGATTGATTATTATTTTGAAAAGCAATTTTTCCATCTATTCTGTCAAGAATATAAATTTCAGATTTTTCAATATTATTTCGGAATTTATCCATTGCATAATCTGACAATTTAGTTCCATCTTCAAATTTTACAATTTGATTTAGTATACCTTTTTTTCTTTGAAAATCAACAAATAGAATTCCATTTTTAGGGATTTTATATTCTATGTTTTGTTTATTATAATCAATATTTTTTTTCTGTCGATAAATTACAATAAAATTATTCACATTGTTAGGAACAGTAAAAATTTCTTTAGGATTTTCCTTTTTACAACCTAAAAATAATATTAAAAATATTACTAAAATTTTATTCAACGTAGTTTTGGTATTATGTCGTATAACGGAAAAAGTATTTGCGAAGGGCGGGCTAAATTTAACTGAAAGTTCAATTTCGACCGAACGAAGCAAATTGCTTTTTCAGATTGTTAAATTACAAAAAAATACAATATGAAAAGCAAGTTGCGACTAAATATATCGGGTTTTTCTATTATATATTCAACCCCGCCTTTTGCAAATACTATGTTAGCTGTAGTAATTTTTCTTTGATTTATTTCAGCAAATTTATTACTTTTTAATATTAAGGGGATTAATAATGAACTAAGTAATATAAATAATGTAAAAAATTTATCAAGAATTTTAGTTTTCTTGTTTCTTCTTGGAGTGAGAGTCTTTCCAACAACTTCTATAATTATATTTCTATTATAAATTTTTCTTATTAAAAAATTGAAAATATTGTAAGAACTATAAAAATTATTGGAGAAAAATAATATGTTTCAAGAGTTAAGGTGTTAAATCGGATTATTCCAATTACACTTAGGAATAATGAGATTAGTATATATTTTAATGAAGATTTAAATTCAAATAATTGATGATATTCATGTAGATTATTTTGTTTGTTCTTTTTCTCAATTAGAAAAATTATGAATCCGAATCCAATTAAAATGGAAAGTATTGTTAAGAATGAATTCATTTTCTATTTAAACGTCATTTTTGGAATTATTACAGCTAACGGAAAAAGTATTGGCGAAGTGCGGGCTAAAAATGAACGACTGTTCAATTTTCGAACAAGCGGAGCCGATATTTTTTCCATGAAACTAAACTACAAAAATAATGTGGAATGGAAAAATAGCGGCGGCTAAATGTGACAAATCTTTCAATTATCCCTTCACCCCGCATTTTGCCAATACTATGTTAGCTGCAGTGTCTTTTATTCAGTCAATTTTATCACTTTAGTTTTTGCAAGTAAATCACCCAATCGCTGGCTTTCTGGCGAATTTTTAATAATAATTATTCCAACCAAACCGAAGAGAGACATATCAATTGGATCGAGTAAATGTCTTAAAAATGATTGTTTAAAGTCAATATTCTTTTCAGTATTTAAATCAACAGGTTTAAGTTTCATCAAATAATTTCCCAAAGTTGAATTCAGGGTTGATTCAATAACACAAAAATAGAAAAACCAAAAAATAAAGATTGGAATTGCTTTTAGTCCATTTACGGAATATTCGCCTAATTCATTTTTTTCTCCAAAAGTAAAAATGTAAATGCAAGTTAAAGTCAAAACAATTGAATAATCAATAACTCCAGCAATAATTCTAGATATTAGATATTTTTCTTTTTTCAATTTTTAGTTTTTTAAGAATTTGGATTTTAGCGGAGTCTTTCTGACATTGCAGCTAACGGTTTGGGTATTGCCGAAGGCGGGGATTTTTAGCACAAAAGTTCAATCGAAGAACGAAAGTTGAACCTTTCACAAATGCCCAATAGAAGCCGTTCAGCCCCGCTTTTGGCAATACCATGTTGTACGACGTAGTTATGTTTTGAATTTTAGTTCGGTTAAATATTTTCGTATGTCTTTTTCTAATTTATCATGGTATTTATAATCTAGTTTTTTAGATAATTCTGTTCCTATTTCAGAAACTAAATCAACCATTGAAAATAGAGCAGTCCAATTGTCTTCTATATTACTTCCTGAAAATGTGTTTTCTGTTTTTGCCCACATTTCTTGGTTTAGATACTTTTTGAATAGCCTTCCGTATTTATTGGTTGTTACGTTCCAATTGTGTTCACTTGCAATGAACCATTCAATTAAGGGAACTAAATATCCGGTGCGAATTACTGTTTCTGACATATATTTTGCATAGAATATTTCGTCTCTCGCAAGACATTTAGCCACATAAGTCGTGTCCCACCAAAAGTCATTGAGTAAATTATTAAATTCTTTTTCAGTCGGTTTTTTGATAATAGAAACTTGATAAGTAGGTTTCAACATTTGGGTTGTAATACCATCTTTGTCAATCAGAATTTTATAGCCAATGTCCCAATCTTCGGGTAATTCTTTTTGTTCAGTTTCTTGTATGAAATTTGATTTGCTATAAAGTTTAAAATCTGCTTTTACTCCATCCTCATAAAGAACCATTTTCATTGCGTGTTTATTATCAAATGCGTTTTCGTCCTCTTCAATCATCGCAATTGGATTTCCGAAGTTAAGCGTCCAGCTTTTGTCTGAAATATAGTTTGCGTTATTCTCAAAAATAAACTCAATGTCTAAATCGCTAAATTCGTCAACAGGTGCTAAAGGATTTACGAGTGAACTTGTCAAAAGTAGGACTCTGACATCTTCATTTTTTTTCGCCCACTCAATAATTGATTTTAGTTTTTCGTCTCTAACGTTCATTTTGTGCGGTTCGGTTTTACTATGTCGTACAACGGAAAAGGGCTTTGCGAGGTGCGGGCTACTGCAACCGAAATTTCAAGAGGTGACCGAACGCTAGCAAAAACCATTTTCATTTTTTCAAATTTACAAAAAAAATGAAATGGTTTTTTGCGGGTACTGCTTAAAAGTTTTCTGAGATTTCCTTCAATCCCGCATCTTGCAAAACCCATGTTACCTGCAGTTTTTTTATGAGTTGTTATTTTCAAAACTTTTCCAATTATTTTCAAACTCATTTTTGTCAATTTTTTGAAATTTAAATAATTCCTTGAAATCGAAATATTTCAAGTTATTATCTGTCCAAAATCCATAATTATTCTTCCACGGCATAACCATAATTGGTTCATTTTGATTATTTATTCCGATTTCTCTTATCGGAATACCTTCTTCATCAAATTCAATTAGCCAAGTTTCAATATTTGAAATTTTTTTATCAAAATCAGGGTTTGCTTTAGGAATTACTATACTAGTTAATTTTTCCAAAATTTTTAAGAAAATATTCGTTTCCGATTTTTGCAAATTTGATTTTTGTTCAAAGTTAATTTTGAGATAGTTTCTTTTAAGCATCATTTTTAGCGTAATAAATTAGACGCTCTACTTTTTTGTCATCAGATTTATATTCTTCCATTTGAGTTAAATCATTATAAAAGTCTTGAAGCACAAACATTTCTAAAAAATAATCGAAATTGGTACAATATTTTTCCGTTAATTCTTGCAGCTTTAAATTCTCCATTTCCTCAACAGGAATTTCTAAAGCGATAGCGTTGGAATTATGTTGAAAATTTTCGCCAATTTTTTGAGCAAAAACCACATTAATATATTCTTCGGTATCTTCAAAAGAATTACAGCCTAAAATTATGTCTTTTAAATTCATTTTCAGTCTTTTAATGCGGATTTTTGGTTAAAATTGCAGGTAACGGAAAAAGTATTGGCGAAGGACGGGCTACTTTGCTGAAAATTTCAAAGGAAGACCGTACCTGAGCAAAATGCTTTTTCAGATTTCTAAATTACTAAAAAAAGAAATATGAAAAGCATTTTTGCGGATATTGTTAACTGAATTCTCATAGACAATATTCACCCCGTCTTTTGCCAATACACTGTTATCTGCTGTTTCTTTTTGCGGTTTTTTTAATTTTTGAGTTTTTAGCGCGGACTTTTAGCGCATTTTTTGTCCTTTTTTCAATCATTTTAGCATTTTTAATGTTCCATTCGCTTCTCGTAATCCATTTCAAATTATCAGCACGATTATTCAGAGGATTTCCGTCAATGTGTTCCAATAAAATTTGGTCTTCGCTCGGTTCGGGAAGAAAATTTTCAGCAACTAATTTATTCAGGCTGAAATATTTAACGGTTGTATTTTTATTTTCAGTTTTTGAGAAAGCAACTTGCGCTGTAAATCCACCAACCAAAGAAGGCTTCAAAAATTTTGTTTCTTTTTGTTTCTCAACGCCGTTTTTGTCCACATATTTTTTTCCAATTCGTCTTACATTCCCGAAGTTGGAAATTTCGTAATTAAATTCTTTATGTTTTTTCCAAATTTCCATTAAAATTCTCTCAAGTCTTATTGATACGCTGTTTTAGTGAAATAGCAGATAACGGGAAACGTATTGCTGAAGTGCGGGCTTTTACACCTGAAATTTCTACTAAAAACTGCACGAAGCAAAAAATGTTTACCGCTGACTAAATTAATAAAAAAATGGAGGCGGAAACATTTTTTGCGACTAAATTTCACAAAATTTTCAACGCAAGAGCCTTCAATCCCGCATTTTAGCAATACGATGTTATGTGATGTGGCAATTTTCCATAATTTTTTATTCAGTTAGATTCAGTTTTCAGAAGTTTCATTCAGCAAAGTTTTTAAAATTCAGCGTTATTTTTAAAAGTCAATCGCGAATTTATTCACACAGTTAAAATTTCAGAACGCTAAAATTCAAAAATTTTTTCGGAAAGATTTTGCGTAGGATTTTCAGTCAGAATTTTTTATCAGAGTGATTTTGAAGCGTTAAATTGTTTTCACGCACATTTTCCGTTAGTGATATGGTGTCAGAAATCAGTTTTTTAAGTCAAGTCCGAATTTTATTCAGTCAGTCATGTTTGAAAATGAATTCAGACCTTGTTTTCACGCATTTTTGGTCTGGATTCAGTTTCTTTTTTATTCACTCAAAATCGTGGAGTTTATTTCGGAGCGTGATTTTTGATGCCATATCACATAACGGGAAAGGGCTTTGCGAAGTTACGCCAAAAACGAGGCTGCCATAGCTTTGGAGGCGTAATTTTGCAAAACCCATGTTATCTGCTGTTTTTGTTTAATATTCATACCGCTAATCTACAAAAACAGTTTCAGTTTTATCTCCAATCTGCTTGTTTTTTTTCGTTTTTTTATTTTGCAAAACCCCGCTTTGCGAAGTCATAAAACGAAGAGAGGAAAATCTCAGTGTCAAAAATTTTTGTTTTAAGCCACCGAAGGAAAATCCATGGTGTTGACTTTGTCATTTTTTTTCGGTAACTTCGCCAAACTTAATAGCGAGTATTCGCTTTGAAAGTAAACTTTCAGCAAAGATCTCTTTGTAAGTTTGACAGCGAAATCCATACTTCCTTTCGCTTAATCTCAAAAATTTTTTCCGCTAAAATCCAACCTGATTTTCCTCTAAAAACCGCAATATTGGTATAAAATTGCAGATAACTCTCAAATATACGCATAAATCCCATTACAACAAACAATTTATGCGATATTTTCAAAAAGCTGTAAATCAATAACATAAGCTGTGTTTTTAATAAAAAAAATTGCTATTTTTGTTTTGGATAATAAAAATACGTAGTGATGGATATTGAATTGACGAACCCGCCCTTTCTTGATCCCGAAATATTTACCGTAACCGAAGGTGAACATAACGGCAGAGCCGTGTTGTGGATCTCTTTCAGCTACTCGAAAGACGCGGTTCAGGAAATCAAGCAGAAACTGCCCGAAGCGAAATGGTCGCAATCCAACAAGAAATGGTACCTCCAGAATTCCAATTCAAACCGCATAAAGTTGGGACTTTCAGAAAGAACGGTAGGAAAGGAGGTCCTGTCGAAAATTCCCGAACACAATTTGCAGCCCTTTAACGATTTTGTAAACTGCTTGAAACTGAAAGCGTACAGCCAAAACACCATCCGTACCTACAGTATCGAGTTTGCGCAACTGCTGATCGCCATTAAGAACCATAACGTGCAGGATTTGACCGAGGAGAAACTGAAAAGCTATTTCCTGTACTGCATCAACGAGCTGAAACTTTCTGAAAATTACCTCCACAGCAGAATCAACGCGATTAAGTTTTATTTTGAAAAAGTGCTGCACCGCCCGAAAATGTTTGTCGATATTCCGCGCCCGAAAAAACCGATTCTTCTGCCGAAAGCACTTAACGCTTCCGAAATCAAAAAGATCATTAACAATACCGAAAACCTGAAACACCGGCTGATCATCAAACTTTGCTATGGAATGGGACTTCGGGTGAGCGAAATCGTGAAGCTCCGCGTTCAGGATATCGACAGCAAGCAGATGAAGGTTTTGGTATCCTGCTCGAAAGGAAAAAAAGACCGCTACGTCAACCTTCCCGAAAGCATCCTGCTCGAACTTCGGGAATATTACAGAATCTACCGCCCAGAGAATTTCCTTTTCGAGGGCAAAAACGGCGAGCAGTACGCGGTGAGAAGCGCACAGGCGGTTTTCAAAAAGGCGATGAAGAAATCGGGAATCAGAAAAACGGTGGGAATCCACAGTTTGCGCCACAGTTACGCCACCCATTTACTCGAAGCGGGAACCGACATTTCGCTGATTCAGAAACTTCTGGGACACAACAACATCAGCACAACGCTGGTTTACGCACAGGTCACCGACAAAAATATTTCAAAGGTCAAATCGCCGCTTGATGGAATAGAGTAGTTGCAGTGGTGAAGTGGTAAAGTAGTTCAGTAGTTCAGTAGTTCAGTAGTTCAGTGTTGCAGTGGTTGTTGCAATTGTTGCAGTGGTTCACTGAACCGTCACTTCGTCTTCGACGAGACCACCCCTCCAAAGGAGGGTAATTTTCAACTCCTAACTCTCCAACTCTTCCGACTTCGGTCCTCGGTCTTCGGACTCCAACTCTTCGTTTTTCGTATTTCGTAATTCGTACTTTCGAAGCTATTCGACCCCCACCGAATCATCACCGCGTCCGTCTGCAACTGCGGTTAGGTTTCCAGCTTCGTCGATCACGATGATTTCGGTTCTTCCGATTTGTGGTCGGTAATTGCTTTTGTATCCTTTCTTTTCCAGTTCCTTCACCGTATTTTCGGGGAATCCTTTTTCGTAATCCACCGTTTCGGGAAGCCATTGGTGATGGAATTTCGGGGAATTTACGGCAAGATTTGGCGACAGTTTATAGTCAATGATATTCACAATCGATTGATAAACCGAGGTCGGAATCGTAGTTCCGCCTGGAGTTCCCACGACAAGATAAGGTTTGTTGTTTTTCAATACGATGGTCGGTGTCATCGAACTCAGCATTCTTTTACCGGGTTCGATTTTATTGGCTTCACCACCGACTGCGCCGAACATATTGGGAACACCGGGTTTGATCGAGAAGTCGTCCATTTCATTATTAAGGAAAAACCCAGCTCCAGAGACGACCACTTTGCTTCCGTACAGTCCGTTCAACGTAGTCGTAACTGCAACTGCATTTCCCTCTTTGTCGATAATTGAAATATGCGTGGTTTCTGTGGATTCCTTTGTTGGTGGGGTGATTTTGCCCACTTCCGAACTTGGCGTCGCTTTATTTGGGTTAAAGGATATCCAGCGGTTTTTGAGGTAGTCGTCGGAAATCAGCATTTCGGTTTTGTCATTAATAAAAGCAGGATCACCCATAAATTCTGCGCGGTCGGCAAAAGCGCGCCGTTCTGCTTCCACCATAATCTGTACTGCTTCAGGAGAATTGTGCTGGAAATTTTGTAGGTTTTCAAAAGAGGACATTTTCAGCATTTGTGCCAAAAGTATTCCACCACTTGAAGGAAGCGGCATCGAAACAATTTCGTTTCCTTTATAATTAAAGGTGAGCGGTTTTCGCTCTGCAACTTTATAGTTTTTAAGGTCGTTCTTGGTGATGATTCCGTTTCCGCGTTTCATTTCGGCAACAATGAAGTCGGCGGTTTTCCCTTCGTAGAAACCTTTCAGTCCATCGGTTTGGATTCTTCTTAAAGTTTCTGCCAATTCCTTTTGGATGAGAAGGTCTCCCGCTTTCCAACCCTGTTCTTTATTGAAAACGGTTTTGGTGAAATTATTTTTCGCGAACTCTTTTTGAAGCGAATTCAGCAATGCCGCTTCTTTTTCGGTAATGGCAAATCCCTGTTCAGCCAAATCGATCGCGGGCTGAATCAGTTGCTGCATCGGGAGTTTGCAATGTTTTAAAGTTGCATAAAATCCCGCGACAGAACCAGGAATTCCTACCGCCAATCTTCCGTTTTGGGAAAGGTCGGTGTTGGCTTTTCCGCTTTTGTCGAGGTACATATTGGGCGAAGATTTTTCGGGTGCCGTTTCTCGATAGTCCAAGGTGAATTTTTCGCCGTTATTTTTCACGCCTACCAAAAATCCACCGCCGCCGATATTTCCAGCTTGTGGATAAACGACCGCCAAAGCATATTGGGTTGCAACCGCTGCATCAAAAGCATTCCCGCCCATTTTCAGAATCTTTGTACCCGCTTCACTTGCGAGCGGATGTGCGGAAACAACCAAACCTTTATCCTTGGTTCGGATTTCTTTGACGATATTGATATCGGTAAACTGAGCCGAAATGGTTTGTGAAACCAAAAGCAGCAATAGCAGGAATTTTTTCATCTCAAAAGATTTTCAGCGATGACTTTATAGAATCTCCGAAACTTCTTTGCAGAGCCATTCGAGCATTTCGCGATCGTCATCGGTAAACGGATCTACGGAATGCGAGTCGATATCGATCTGTCCGATATTTTCACCGTTCTTGAAAATAGGGACCACGATTTCCGCTTTGGTGTCGATGGAGCAGGAGAGGTAGTTGTCCTGAAGATGCACATCGGGAACCACAAATGTTTCACCGGAAACCGCGACCTGTCCGCAAATGCCTTTACCAAAAGGAATGATTTTGTGGTCGGTTTCTGCACCAACATAAGGTCCGAGAATCAGCTCGTCTTTATCGCCGTTCTTAAAGTAGAATCCCGTCCAATTGAAGTGCGGGATTTCCTGATCGAGAAGGTGGCAGATTTTCTGCAGTTTGTCCTCCGTATGATGTTTCGGACTTTCCAAAATCGAGGAAAGCCGTTTTTTGATTTCTGACATTTTTCTTTTTTTTGAGAGTTTGTCTAATTTTTTTTAATAAACCTAAATTTGCTCCCTTTAGGGACGGGGTAACCAAATTTAGGTTTATGTATGATGAACGAAATTTTTAGGGTCGGGGTAAAGAAAATTTCCGGTTTTTTTTCTGAATAAAATCTAAACAGGATTTAAGAAAATTCTTTTAGCTTAACTTCTTCCTTGTAGCCGAACATTCCGCGTTCCTTAATCATATCGGCAACGCCTTCCGGAAGCTGCGTTTCCCAACCTTTTTCGTGGTTGGCGATTTTGTTGAGGATTTCCCGAGAATAGATTTCGGAGTAGTCGGGATTGTAATTTTTAATGTCAACAATCCTTTTGTTCAGCTTGAAATATTTGTAGAGTTCCTTCAGGTTGTCGTGTACTTTCAGGTTGTTGGAAGTAAGGAGTTCGTGCGTTTCAGGGTCTTTGTAGGGGTAAAGATATACGCGCATGTCTTTTCTGAAAAACTTTCCGAAAGCTTCCAGGATTCCACCCGAAAGATTTTTGTAATAATTTTCGTCGAAAACGTCGAGCAGGTTGTTCACGCCCATTCCGACACCGATTTTTCCATTGGTATAACCCGCGAAATAATCGATCAATCGGTAATACTCCGAGAAGTTGGAGATGATTACGGTATATCCCAATTTCGCCAGAACATCGACTCTGTCGAGAAAATCCCGCTCGTCAATATCGCCGGATGCCCTCAAATTAGAAATGGTGATTTCAAACAGAACTTCGGTGTCTTCATCGGTACATTCCCAATCTTTCTTGAATATTTCGAGCCCTTTTTCAAACATATCGATATTCACCAAAGTCACCGGACGGAAACTTCCGCGAATCGCAAAAATATTCTGCTTGTAAAGAATGTCAGCAGGAAGCATATTGTTGCCTTCGGAATTGAAGATTACCGCGTCGGTCATTCCGTTTTTCACCAGCTGCAAACTCATCAGTCGGTTGTCAACATAGGCAAAATCAGGACCGCTGAAATCCACCATATCGATTTCGACATTGTCGGTAGAAATATAATCGTAGAGTGAATTGAGCAGCAACCTTGGATTATCAGAATAATTAAAGGCACCATAAATAAGATTTACACCCAAATTTCCCAATGTTTCCTGCTGAAGCGTGGCATCGTTTTCGTTAAATTTCACGTGAAGAACGATCTCGTTATAGTCTTCATTCGGATCAAGCTGAAAACGCAGTCCAACCCAACCGTGTCCTTTCATGGTCTTGTCAAAATTAATGGTCGTTACGGTATTGGCGTAGGAAAAGAATTTCTTTTCCGGCATTGCCTCCCTCGAAAGCCGCTCCTCGATGAGCGCAACTTCATAGCGAAGCATCTTTCTTAAACGGTTTTGGGTAACGTATCGATTTTTGGGCTCTTTACCGTAAATCGCATCGCTGAATTCTTTATCATAAGCCGACATTGCCTTTGCAATGGTTTTGGAAGCGCCGCCTGCTCTGAAGAAATGGCGAACGGTTTCCTGGCCGGCTCCAATTTCGGCAAAAGTTCCGTAGATATTGGCATCTAAATTAATGGCTAAAGCTTTCTGCTTTGGTGTTAACTTTTGATTAATCACTTGAAAATTTAATTTTCCGTAAATTTACAAAATAAAAGCGACCTCAAAAGAATGAAGTTGAAATTTTTTGGAACCGGGACATCACAGGGAATTCCCGTGATTGGCTGTGATTGCGAGGTGTGTACTTCGCAAAACAGTAAGGACAGAAGATTCCGTTCGTCGGCAATCATCACCACCGAAACAGGAAAAAAAATCCTCATCGACTGCGGCCCAGATTTTCGGATGCAGATGCTCGAAAACCATGAAGACCATATCGACGCCGTTCTCATTACCCACGAACACAACGACCACGTCATCGGACTCGACGATATGCGTCCGCTGATTTTCAAGAATCAGAAACCCATTTCAATTTACTGTATGAAAAGGGTGGGGAGAGAAATCGTGTCGCGCTTTCCCTATGCTTTCGCTGATGTGAAATATCCCGGTGCTCCTTCGTTTGATCTGCATGAAATCTCGGAACCGTTCAAACTGTTTGATGCAGAAGTAATTCCTGTTGAAGTGGCGCATTTCAATACCTCGATTTATGGTTTTAAATTCAAAAAGCTCGCATATATAACGGATGCGAGTTCTATTTCTGAAACCGAAAAAGAGAAGTTGAAAGCCCTGGATTATCTCATCCTGAACTGCATCAGGAAAGTGGAACCGCATCCTGCACATTTCATTCTCCCGCAAATTCTTGAACTCAATGAAGAGCTGAAACCGAAGCACCTTTATCTCACCCATATTTCCCACCATCTTGGGCTTCACAACGAAACGGAACGCGAACTTCCTGATAATGTACACCTTGCTTTTGACGGTTTGGAGCTGGAGTTCTAAAATTGTGATTTTTCAGAAAAATATTTTTCAGGTATCAAAATTAATTCTATATTTGCACACCAATTTAAGCCCAGGTGGCGGAATTGGTAGACGCGCTAGACTCAAACTCTAGTATCGAAAGATGTACCGGTTCGATTCCGGTCCTGGGTACAAATCCTCTGATTTTTGTCAGAGGATTTTTTTGTTTGAAAAACTGTATGTCGCTCTGAATTTTACATCTGTCAAAAACACCGATATTTACGATAATACTCATTTATTTCGATTAACAACCGCACTTTTCTATGATTTCTGTCATTGTTTGTTAATCAGCTGTTTAAAACTTTTTTTAACATTATTTAACGATGTTTCTCTTTTCTTAATATTTGATTAATACAATAGCTGTTTAATTAAATAAAATTTAAACATATAGTTTTTTTATTTTTGTAATGATAATTATTTTCAAAAAAGAGATATATATCATGATTAAAAATGTGTAAAAATTGTTGATTTAACAAAATAGAGTGTTACCTTTGTATCAGAAAAAGAAACAATATTAATTAGAAGCAATGAAGAAGCTTGTGGATTTTAAAATGATGTTGATGGCATTCGGTCTTTTTGCCGGAATGGTTTCTGCACAAAAAATCAGCAGCTCCAATGTAAAGACTACCCTTGAAGGAAGTTCCACGCTACAGGATTGGAAAATGACTTCCACTACTGGGACTTTTTCAGGAACCGTTTCCGGAAAAACGATTAAAGAGGTGAAATACCAGATGGCCGCAAAAACCCTCAAAGGAAGCAGCGCCACAATGGACGACAACGCTTATAAATCAATGAAGGCAGATCAGTTTCCAGACATTTCGTTCACCGCAACTGCAGTAAATATTGGAAAAGGAAAAATAACCGGTAAGTTGACGATTACCAACGTAACCAAGACGGTAACCTTCCCAATCAATGTGACGAAAACAGGAAACTCCTATACCATCAACGCGACGAATAAGATCAGACTTTCTGACTACGGCGTAACCGCTCCCGCATTTATGATGAACAGCGTGAAAACAGGAAACGACGTGACGATCACAGTGAATATAACAGCTAAATAGAAAATAAACAATTAAAATTTTGAAAATATGAAAACTATGTTAATGAGAGCTTCAATGCTTGCAGTGCTTTTCTCAGGAGTGAACCTTATGTACGCTCAAGAAGATGCGACAACATCAATGAGAGATTACCTTGCTCCAGAAAAAACAACAAGAAATGTATTTGAAGATCCAAAAATCGCTTCACCTGAATACGACGGTATCAAAGTAGTGGTAGGAGGTGACTTCGCACTACAGTTCCAAGGTCTTGACCACTGGACTGAAAACAAAAATCTAGGGGTAGTAACAGGAACAACACAACCTAATTACCTTGTAGATATGGGTAATGACTTCAACCTTCCTACTGCGAACCTCGACGTGAACGCTTACTTGGCAAAAGGTGTGAAAATGCACTTGAGAACTTACCTTTCTGCTCGTCACCACAACGAAGCTTGGGTAAAAGGTGGTTACATCCAAATCGATGATCTGGATTTCATCAAACCAGGATTCATGGGCGACATCATGAAACACGCAAGAGTGAAAGTAGGTATGGACGAAATCAACTACGGTGATGCCCACTTCAGAAGAACAGACAACGCGAGAGCAATTACCAACCCGTTCGTAGGAAACTACATCATGGACAGCTTTACAACTGAAGCTTTCGGTGAGGTGTACGGATTCTATAACAACTTCTTCGGTATGGTCGGAGTTTCCAACGGTAAGCTGAACCAAACCGCAGTGAAAGGAACCAACTGGAACTCTCCTTCAGTATATGCTAAAGCAGGTTTCGACAAACAGATCAATTCTGACCTTAGAGTAAGACTAACCGGATCATTCCTTCAAACCAACGGATGGAACACAGGTAGCTACTTATACAGTGCGGACAGAGGTGGATCAAGATACTATTATGTACTTTTAACTGCTAATGATCCTATGGGAACTTCCAGCCAGTCAACTGGTAGATTCAACCCTGGATTCAGAAAAATGCAGGCGTTCCAAGTGAACCCATTTGTGAAATACAACGGACTTGAATTCTTCGGAGTTTATGAATATGTAACAGGACAAAAAACTTTAACCGCTCCTAAAGGTAGAGGTAGCTATACTCAACTCGGTGCAGAGCTTCTTTACAGATTCGGTGGAAAAGAACAGTTCTACGTAGGTGGACGTTACAACACTGTAAGTGGTAAAGATGATGCAGATGGCGCAACTCTTGAAAGAAAAATCGACAGATACAATCTTGGAGGTGGTTGGTTTATGACCAGAAATGTACTTGCAAAAGTGGAATATGTGAACCAACAGTACAACAACAGCGCAGTATGGGGTGCAACTAGCGCGCTGCAAGGCGGTAAATTCAATGGAGTAATGGTTGAAGCGACCATAGGTTTCTAATTTTTAATATTTCTTTTGAAAGGGGGATTGCTTTTCAATCCCCTTTTCTATCTAAGCTCATGAAAAACAAAATCTTATACCTGGTTTTTACCTTTGTCACAGGGTTTTATTTTTCTCAGCAAAATGCGGTGGAAATCAATGGCTGGACGAATGTCAACACTTTCAAATGCGTGAACAACGCATTCAGGAACTCCACTTCGATCTACTCCTTTATGGGAAACGAATTGCCGAATGTGGTGCTCAAAGTAGATGATTTCGACTGCCGAAACAGAATGATGACCTCCGATTTCAGAAAGACGCTGAACTCCGACAAGTATCCAAACCTCACCATCAAGTTCCTAAACTTCAGCAAAGGAAACGGAAACCGGTTCAACGCCGTGGTAGAAGTGAAAATGATGAACGTGGTGAAAAAGTACAATATCGAATTCAGCCAGTACAAGAACAGTTTGGTCGGGATCAAGCGACTCAAGTTCTCAGACTTCAATATCGTGCCACCGAAAAAAATGGGAGGGATGGTGTATGTGAAAGACGAGCTCGATCTTACTTTCAGCTTAGGAATAAAAGACTAAAATAACAGCATGTTATCAACTTAATTTTTTCATGATTATTAAATGATGTTGTGGAAGCTCCCTTTAACCGGGGAGTTTTTTTATTCGTAATGCTGAAAAATCCCAAAGTCAGACGGAGTCCATAATGCCGCTTTTTGTCCCGCCGCTTTCAGTCCGTTGTTCGACCAGGTGTTGCAGGTTTGCAGGAAACTGTAGCTTCCTTTCGCATCGTAGAAGGCGTCGTTTTTTCCATAAACCGCATCGGTCTTGATGAGAATAGGATTTCCATTTGCGTCGCGGTCAAACTTGTCATTAATAAATTTGATTAAATCCTGATACTGTTGCGAAGTCAGTTGAATACTTTTACAGTCTTTACCAACCTGCATTTGGTCGTAGAACGTGCAGTGCATCGCAGATTCGCTCAACCAGAAAGCGGCCTTCACCGCAACTGAAGGTTTCAGTTCCGCCCAAGTCGGAGTTTCCAGATAGAAACCTTTATCGCCCCATCCAATCGCCAAATATTTGAAGTCTTCCCTTTTCGAGAGGGTGTTTTCAAACCGGATTTCTTTGCTCCAGTCGTATTCCGCCGACTTGATGGGGACCACCAAATCGGTGTGAACGCCGTTGGTTAGAATAAAAATTTCGACATTTTTTGTTTCTGAAACTTTTTTTGCAGGAACTTCGATGAAAGGAATCAGGTATCCGCACAACAGGTAAAGTACGATAAATCCTATAAAAACCCAAATTGCTTTCAGGATATTGATGATTAGTTTTTTCATTAAGCAAATGTAAATAAAATTTAACGTTAAATTTTTCGCACAATATTTGTTGATATCAAATTAATTGTTAAATTTATTAACGAAAATTTTATCATTTATGCAGAAGAAATCTAAATCTCAGAAAAGATTCAAAATTCGGGTAAAGGTTGCGCCAAAAAGAAACCGCTCAAGACGTTGATTTTCGCAGAAGTTCTCACTTCCTGAAAGTCAATTTTTTTGATCTTTCTCGTTCAAGAAATCGATTAGACTTTAAATAAAACTAAAGTCAAATGTTTTAACCCCCCAAATTTCGGAAGTTTCCTTTTCCGAGCGGAACATTTTCCCCTTTTTTTTGCTTGATAACAATTATGAATATGATCTACTATACCATTATTAATAATTGAGGTAATGTGGTCAAAAATAGTTGGTGTTTTTTTAAAAAATAATTTGTAATATTCGGCTGTTGGTTGGAAGAGGAAGCGAGCCATGCAGAGGTGCAACTCGCCAGCAATACAACTGACGCTGTAAACGATAGTTTAGAGGGATGGTTTCGACCATCCTTTTTAATAAATTATCGGAACAGCCAAATGGCTAAAAAACCTTTCATCACTTCTGGTTTTTATAGAAAAGATACCATTGAATGAATTTTTTGCGCCTACTTTTAGTAAGTCCTCTATGAATATTCAGATTGCCTTTCAGATGTCCGAAGAAGGATTCCAGACCATTGGTGGTTTTCGGTATCTTAGGATTCTGTAGAAAGGTGAACATATTTGGAAGCGCCTTTTTGATCACTGAAAAACTTCGCCTCACCATCTTGTGAGTATACCAATACCTTCCTGTTTCCTCATTGTAAGATTTTTCATTGATAAACTCTTTGTGCTGCTCGAACCAATCCACAAGCTCCCGTATCCAATATTGCTTTTTTGACTCGCAGTCGATAAAGTGAAGTTTACACGCGATCTCTCTAAGTTCGAAACCTGCTCTTGTTTTAGGATGTGCGGAAAGCCATATCTTGCACATTCTCTGGATATGCACCAGGCATCTCTGCATCGGAACTTTCGGGCATACCTTTCTAATAGCCTTAATCAGGGATTTATCTCCGTCGCACGTAATCCCACCAATTTTTACACCCAAATCAAGAATATTTTGAAGATCTTCCCTAAGTTCTTCAAAGTGTTCGCCATCGGTTATTCTGTAAAGCTGGGTTTGTTTGAAGACATCGTCCCTAAAAACGACAAGACAGATTTCATTGGAAAAATATGTGGCGTCAATCAAAAGATAGACTTCCTTGTTCTGACTGTAACTCAGCTGTGGAGCCTTTGCCAGCATAAGGTTAAAATATCGTTGGAGCGTACTGATCGAATATCCGGATTCAATTGAAATCTGCTCGTAAGTTTGTCGACCTATGATCCACTTCCTGAACCAAATCTCTTTATTTTTTAAACTTACGGATTTGTTTTCAAGCGTAAAGTAAATCCCGCAGTTCTTACACTTGAACCGCCTCTTGCCTTTCTGTTTTCCCCACGAAATGGTATCCAAACTTCCACAACACCAACAACGATTTTTTTTGAATTTTCAGACATAAAAAAAATTTATTGAAACAAAGTTCAATAAACTTTTGTAATCGCATCTAATAATCGGTATTACAAAGAATTTTACCAACTATTTTTGACTATTAAATCATAATTGATTAATTGCTTTTTGCTCAGTATCGTAATAGTATAATTCCAGTTGACCTATATTACTTTTGAAGAAATTCCATATTTCTTTTTAAGCCAGAAAATCTGGTTCTCTTTACGGGCGACTTCCGAAATATTTCAGAAAACAGTTCCTGTGTAATTTCCTTCCAGTCTTCTCTTTTAAAGGTTTTCAGAAAGGCGTTTGGTCGGAATTTTTCTTCCAAAGTCGGTGTGGCAAAACGGTTCCACGGACACACATCCTGACATATATCGCAGCCAAACATCCAGTCTTCCATTTTGTTTTTAAAGGTGTCGGGAATTTCGTTTTTCAGTTCGATGGTGGCGTAAGAAATACATTTGCTTCCATCGATGATCCTATCGGAAACAATCGCGTCGGTCGGACAAGCGTCGATACATTTCGTGCAGGTTCCGCAGTGGTCGGTTGTCGGCGCATCTTCCTTCAGGTCAAGATCACAGATGATTTCAGCCAGGAAATAGAAGGAACCTTGCTGTTTGGTAATCAGATTCGCATTTTTTCCGATCCAGCCAAGTCCTGATTTTCTCGCCCAGCTTCTTTCCAAAATTGGCGCGGAGTCAGTAAAAACCCTGCAGTCGAAGTCACCGATTTCCTCCCGCAGTTCGGCAACCATTTCTCTCAGGATTTCCTTGATGATTTCGTGGTAATCATTTCCGTACGCGTATTTGGAAATCTTAAAACTGTCGATGGTTGAAATTTCTTCTGCAGGAAAATAGTTGTAGGAAAGCGAAATCACCGATTTTGAACCTTCCACCAAAAGTGTGGGATCGAGCCGCTTGTCGAAATAATTTTCCATGTACGACATTTCGCCGTGGTAATTCTGTTTCAGCCAGTTTTCGAAGGGTTTTGCTTCTTCCTCCAAAAAACCTGCCTTTGAAATTCCACAACTCTGGAAACCAAATTTCTGAGCTTTAGCTTTGATGAGGGCGGAATATTTTTCGGCGTTTTGTGACATAGATTACGTTGCAAAACTAACATTATTTTATAAATTTGGATTTCGAAATCATGAGATTAACCTTTAATAATACAATTATGAATTTAGATGAAATATTGAAATCGGGAAACTACCAGCTGATCGATGTTCGCGAGCCAATGGAACTTGAAATGGACGGAAGCATCGATGGTGCAGAAAATATTCCTTTGGGAGAAGTCGCCGACCGAAAAGACGAAATCCTGAACCTTGAGAAACCTGTTGTATTGTTCTGCAGAAGCGGAAACAGAAGCGGAAAAGCGCTCGAATACCTCACTGCTGAAGGATTGCAGAACGGCTACAACGGCGGAGGTTACGCAGATCTTCAGGAAAGATTGGACAATCTTTAAGGATAATAATCAAATAATAATGAGAGTCAATTGCAAAATTGGCTCTTTTTTTTTTGTCAAAAATTTGCCTTTTCTGCCAAAAAATTGTTGGTTTTCTGTCACACAAAATGTAAATAGTTGTTTAATTTTCTGAATATTTAAATGATTGATAACCATTAACTTATATTTTATTTTATAGTTTTTGTTTTAGTGACAGACTGATTTTGGCACGATTTTGACAAGTCACTATCCTGTAAAACTTAAAATTTGAAATTATGAAATCAATGAAAAAATCAATCCTTGCGTTAGGATTAATTACGGCAGGTTTAGTAAGTGCACAAAGTGCAGATATGAGAAATATGCTAAAAGTAGGAGCTAATGTAGGTTTAGCAGTTCCAGCGGAAAACGCATCAGCAAACATTGGTCTTGATGTAGCATATCAGAACTTGGTAACTCCAGGATTTGGTTTGGGTATCGCAACTGGTTACAGCCATTTCTTTGGAAGAGAAAACACAGTAAATAACGTAAAAGTGAATAACAATGACTTCGGTGTGGTTCCTGTAGCTGCATTGATCAGAGTTTATCCTAAGCAAACAGGTTTCTACCTTGGAACTGATTTGGGTTACGGATTTATTGTAGGTGACAAGAAAGTTGCTTCAAACAGTACAGTTGACCGACCAACAGGAGGTTTCTATATCAAACCAGAAATCGGATACCACAACAGAGATTGGAATTTTGCACTTCAATACCAGAAAACTTTTACAGGAAGTACTGGCGAAATCGGCTCACAGAAATATAGTGCAGGAGCTTTAGGAGTTGGAGTTGGTTACAATATTCCATTAGGAAAATAATTTCATCAGAAATAAAGTCGGGACTAAAACCTTTTCAATTTTTTTGGAAAGGTTTTTTTGTTTTTTCAAATATTTTTTCAAAACAATTATTATCTTTGGTTTTTAGACAGTAAAATGGAAAATAGAAATAAATTCAAACTTTTTCTACCCGCAATCTCCAGTGCGAAAAACAGTGGTGTTACCTTGGTCGCTGCCGATGTAAGGCATGAGGAAACCTTCGTCGGGTTGTACCGTGCCGAAAATCAGGAAGTAATACTGAAGAATGAGGCAGTTTACCACACTCAGAACTTTGATTCGGTGACTGAAATCCTGAAAGATTTTATCAGCAAAAATTCAGACGAGAAAATAAGTAGGGTAGCTGTAGCGGTTCCTGGTCCTGTAATCGCCGGAAAAAGTGAGCCACAACGATTACCATGGAAACTGGATGCGGAGGAAATCAAAAACGACCTACAAGTTGAAAAAGTTTTCCTGATCAATGATTTGGAAGCTTCTGCATACGGACTCTGCAGCGTTTCGGAAAAAAACATTTACACTGTTTACAAATCGGAGAACTTCACTCCCGGAAATGTAGCTATTTTAGCTCCTGGTGCAGGTTTGGGTGAAGCTGGACTTTTTTGGGACGGCGAATCTCTGAGACCTTTTGCAACGGAAGGTGGCCACTGCGAATTCTCGCCAAGAACCAACGACGAAGTGGAATTCTACCAGTTTCTGAACAAAATCTACGGCATCGTAAGTTGGGAAACCGTTCTTTCAACGTCGGGACTTTTTAATATCTATCGTTTTGTACGCGACATCAAGCGACAAAAACAACCTGAATTCTTAACCAAAGCAATCGAGGAAGGCAATTTCACCGAGGCGGTTATCAATGGCGCACTCGAAAATAAAGACCGAATCTGCAATGTGACCATCGACACTTTCTTGGTTTTTATGGCGAGAGAAGCCAACAGTCTTGTCTTGAAACTCAAAGCAACCGGTGGTTTGATTCTTTCAGGAGAAATCCCAATGCTTCTGGAGAAATTCTTAAAGAACAAGACTTTTTACAAGCACTTCATCATCAGTGATAAAATGGAATCGGTGCTGAAAGATATTCCGATTTATTTGGTAAAAGACAAAAATTCGATCATCAACGGAGCCGCATCTTACGCTGCATTTTTTGAAGATTAATAATTAATAACTCCGATTCTGTCGGAGTTTTTTTGTTTAATGGTTTGATTTTTTAATGATGAAAAAACTGATTTTACTTTCCCTATTACTCTTTGCAGTCTGCATTTATAGCCAATCCCGAAAAATCATCGATTCAGAAATCCGCTGGAAAGCGTATAAAACCTTGAAGGCAGAATCGATGTCACACTACGGAACCGTGAAACTGAAATCAGCAACCGTAACTTTTAACGGGAATGATTTGACTGGCGGAAGTTTCAGTATGGATATGAACTCGATCGATGCCGAAGACATGAATGGAAACCCGAAACTGAAGAAAATGCTCGAAAACCATTTGCGGAGCGATGATTTCTTCGATACCGAAAAATTTCCCGTTTCGACTTTTCAAATAAAATCGGTGAAGAAAAGCAATAACAGAAACTACGACGTACAAATTTTGGGAGTTCTTACGATTAAAGGAATTTCAAAGAACATTACCTTCCCCGCAAAAACTGTGACCGCGGGAAACACGACGACCATCACTTCGGCAATGTTCACCTTCAACCGGAAACACTTCGGACTGAAATACAATATTTTCGAGGACATGCTCATCAGCAACGATGTGGAGATGAATGTGAAGATCGTGGTTCAGTAGTTTCTTTCAACCTATTAGGTTTTCGCCAAAGCTTCAGCTTTTCTTAACATACATCAATGCCGAAGTTTCTTTAATAACCCTATTTTTGCCGAAAAATAAAGTAAAAGATTTATGAAAAAATTAGCATTGTTTGCAGTTCTTGCAGGAGGTTTGGCTTTCGGTCAGTCGAAAAAGGTAGTAGCGTCTGAAGCAAATTGGTGGGGTTACAAAATCGCAAAAACTGAGGCATCATCACATAACGGTACGGTAAATGTGAAATCCGGAAATATCGTGATGAAAGGAAACCAGGTTGCAGGCGGAACTTTTGTTTTGGATATGACTTCGATCAACACAACAGATTTGACAGGAGAATACCAAACCAAACTGAACAACCACCTGAAAAACGGTGACTTCTTCGAGGTAGACAAATTCCCTGAAGCGACCTATACCATTACTTCTGTTAAGAAAAATAATGATAAGATTTATAACTATATCGTCAACGGAAACCTTACTGTAAAAGGAAAAACCAACCCGGTTTCATTCCCTGCAAAAATTGCGTACAGCAAAGGTGTGGTAAGTTTGGTATCTAAAAAATTCTCTTTCGACAGACAGAAGTTTGATGTTGCCTACAAATCTACAGCGCAGGATGTTTTCATTAAAGACGATGTAGATATGCTGGTGAAAGTTACTGCAAAGTAATCGGTACAAAAAATCTATGGTTAAAAAGAGCAGAATCATTGCTCTTTTTTTTATTTTTGAAGTATGAAACTGTATGTTGTAAGCGGATTGGGAGCCGATTTCAAAGTGTTGGAAAAACTGAAATTTCCAGAAAATATGGAAGTGGTTTTTCTCGACTGGCTCATTCCCGAAAACCATGAAAGCTTCGGTCATTACATCAAAAAAATGGCGGATCGGATCGATGACTCGGAACCGTTTTCGCTGTTGGGATATTCGTTCGGCGGAGTGATCGTGCAGGAAATCGATAAGATCAAACCTGCGGAAAAAGTGGTGATTTTAGGAAGCATAAAATCCGACAGTGAAAAGTCGAGGTTTATCAAAGCGGGTGAAATTTCCGGAATTCCAAAGTTTCTTCCTGTGTCTTTCTTTAACGAAAAATCCACAGTTGCTTATTCTTTTTTGAGAAAAGTCATTGATCCAAAAAACCCGAAATTGATGGAATATTTCACGGTTCGTGATCCTTATTATTTGAAATGGTCCATCGAAAAAATGGCGGGTTGGAAATCTCAGGAAAATCCTAAAGTCATCCAGATTCTTGCGGATCGCGATATTGTTTTTCCGCCAAAATATTCAAAACCCGATTACGTCATCAAAAACGGAACGCATCTTTTTCCGGTAACTAAGGCGAAAGAGGTATCAAAAATACTATCTGAAATTTTCATGTAGAATTCCTGTAATTGGAATTTTCATTAAAGTTTCCACATATTCTTCAAGAGCTTGTAGAAGTGGTGTTCGCGGTCGGTTACCTCGTCATCTGCTTTGATGAGCGACTTGGCAAACTTGGCAAATTCCTTTCTTTCCTTTTCGGTAGAGTCGTCGTGGAAGCATCTTGCGTGGAATTCGAAGTGGTCTTTCCATTCTTCGGGTTGAAGGAGTGCGATGACTTCAAGCTCGTTGTCGAGATTCATTTTGAAGGGAAATTCTTCCGCGAGGTATTCCTGGATTTTCATTCCTTCTTCAGGGGCAAATTCACCGTCCACGGATGAAAGGATCATTAATAAATGATAACCTGCGATGGATTTATTTGACTTTTGCATATTCGGTTTTGTTTGATTTTATTTGAGGTTGTTTGAGGTTGTTCGAAGTTGTTGGATTATTTCTTCAGATAGTCTTTTGCCGAGAGTTTATCGGTGATTTTTCCGTTTTGTAAAGTTAAGACAAAAGGATTGCTTCTTGCAATGGTTTTAATTGCGGTTCCGTCCATCATTCCGTTTTGAATTTGGGTGAACGTGTTTGGATCTGTCGATATTCCGAAAACTGTTGCATCTTTCAGATTCTTCACCTTTGCCTCGGTTTTAGCGATCAGATCTTTGTCGGCATTTTTCGGGTCGTAAGAAAAAACAAGGACTGCTTTTGGCGCTTGCAGTATTTCTTCGGTCAGATCCATTCCTTCAGCGGTTTCGGGTTTGAATTTTGCAATTTCAGATTCGTAACCCTGCTTCACGATTTTCGAGGTCGTCTTTCCTTCCTCGATTTTCCACGGGCTTCCTTCTTTCCAGTATTCTTCTTTGTTCACATATTCATCCTGGTTTACATCGAGTACTTCGCCAGTTTTTTCATTTTTAAGGGAGTAGAATGTTTTATATTCTGAAGGGTTTTTTGCGATTTTGGCTTTCTCGGCATTTAAGTCCGTTCCGATTTTATAATGTCTGAAGTCGATCAGCGGTTCGTGAGAAATTCCCCAGTTAATCACAAAAACCATCGTAAGGAAAGCAAATGCGGAAGCATATTTTTTGAAGCTACTTTTTTCTTCGGGTTGGTTGAGTTCGTTGCGATACAGCATCCACAGAATAAGAAGTCCGACTAAGAGAATGATGTCTTTCCAGAAACTTTGCCAAGGGGTAAATTTAATGGCGTCGCCGAAACATCCGCAATCAGTCACCACATTGAAGTAGGCGGAGTAGAAGGTGAGAAATGCAAAGAAAACACAGAGTGCGATCAGAACCGTTAAAGTAAGTTTTAGCCGCATTCTCAGCAGCAGCATAAATCCAAAAACCAGTTCGATCACCACCACGAAAATCGCAATCGGCAATGCCTGTTTCTCAAAAAATGGCATGTTGAAAACGGTGGGCGAAAAATATTCCTCCAGTTTGAAGGAAAAACCGATGGCGTCAACTGCTTTCACAAAACCCGATGCGATGAAAACCAGGGCGATGAGGATTCGTAAAATGTGCTTCATAGAAATAGTTTAAGGTTTGATGTTTAATGTTCTTCCAAGTTTCAAGTTTGTACCATTTCAGATTTCGTTCTTCCTTCTTCGAATTTCGTAATTCTTACTTCGTACTTCGTATTTCCGTCTTCGGACTTCCGTCTTCCAACTTCAGACAAATTTCGGTTTGAATTCTTCTTTCTCCTCCGAAAGTTTGATCAGCGCAAATACCGAGTAATTCAGCATATCATAAAAATTGGCGTCAATTCCTTCAGAAACCAGCGTCACTTCTTTGTTTCTGAGAATCATCTTCATCCTCAGAATCTTCTGGTAAATCATATCGGTGATGGATGAAATCTCCATATCGCGCCAAGCTTCGCCGTAGTCGTGGTTTTTTCTTTCCATCAAAGCTTTTGCTTCCGCGGTAAATTTATCGTACAGGAAAACCATTTCTTCCTTTGTTCCGTCGAAATCGTCTGCAAAACCTTTCTCGATCTGGATCAGTCCGATCGCCGAATAGTTCACAATTGCGGTAAAGTTTTCTTCCTCACTTTCACCTACTTTCGAGATTCCCGTGATCTGGTAATTTCTTAAGCTTTTTACTTTAATCAAGATTTGGTCAACTACAGAAAGTGTTCTCAAAACTCTGAAGGAAGCACCGTAATCCGACTGCTTTTTGATGAAGAGTTCGCGGCACCCCGCAATTACTTCATCAAACTGTAATGATGTTCTCGTCATAATTTTCTTAATGCTCAAAGATAAGGATTTTGCTCGGAAGTCGGAAGTTTGGAATCCCATTTACCAGGTCAAACACAATATGATTTTAACCACAAAAGTCACAAAAGAATAGTGCTTTAAATCAGTACTAAAGGAAATGCCACAATGCTTTTGGAAGATAACAAAATAAAAAAGCGAAGATTTTTTGAACTTTTGTGTTCTGTTAGTAAGTATTATTTTCAACTTCATCATTCTTTAAACATTAAGCTTTTGTCCCTTTTGTGGTAGTAGTACATTTGTTTTCTTAATGCGTATGACATTCCCATTTACAGCCAATTTCGGTGAGAAATATTTCGGTAAATTTGCGTTATGCAGAATCCCTTAACCAACATCGGTTACCATTCAATCAACTGCCACGGAAAATTGGTGGACCTCACTTTTCCCAAGATAATGGGAATCCTGAATCTTACTCCCGATTCATTCTCGGACGGTGGTAAATTTAATAACGAAAAAGCAGCTTTGCTCCACGCTGAAGAAATGATTCGTGATGGTGCGGCGATCATCGACATCGGTGCGCAGTCAACCAGACCGAACTCTGAGTTTCTGACGGCTCAGCAGGAAATTGAAAGAATCGGGAAAGTCATCTCTTTAATTAAAAAAGAATTTCCTGAAACGCTGATTTCGCTCGATACTTTCCACGCCGATGTGGTGAAGTTTGGAAATGACGAGGGAATCGATATTGTCAACGATATTTCGGGAGGATACTACGATCCAAAGATGTTTGAAACAGTAGGAGAGAACGGACTTCCCTACATCCTCATGCATGTAAATCCCACCTACGAATCCATGCACGAGAAAATAATTGAAGAAGATATTTTGATTAATGTCAACCGATATTTTTCTGAAAAAGTTCTGGAATTGCAGGCATTTGGAGTTAAAGACATTATTCTCGATCCAGGTTGCGGATTCGGAAAAACGGTGGAGCAGAACCACCAGCTGCTGGATGAGCTGGAATTCATCGGATTTGGAAAATTTCCATTATTGGTGGGGATTTCCAGAAAGTCATTTATTTATAAACCTTTAGGAAAATCACCTTTAGAAATCAATGAAGAAACCCAGAAACTCCATCTGAAATCATTGCAGAAAGGAGCGAAAATTCTCCGCGTGCACGACGTGAAGGAAACAGTGAAGGTACTAAATGAATTTAATGTTTGATGGTTGAAATTTAAAGTTTCAAGTTTCAAGTTTCAATCCTGAAATCTGAAATCTGATGTCTGAAATCTGACATCTGACATCTACGAAGTGGTAACATTTCCCGTCCGTTTCAGTACGCCCCAACTTTGGATTTCGCCTTTCACCGCTTTTCTGATGGATTTAAAGTGCATCAGCGGGCGGTTAACCAAACATTGTTTTTGGAGGCAAATTCATCGGCGCTTCCTGCGAAATCATACGCATAATGGAGGTTGTAGGAATTATTGTCGAAACTGATTTCCGATTTCGAAATTTTAGCACGGTCAATCGCCTGACTGTAGGTGATGTCTTCAGTTCGGGTGCCGTTTTCGTCCTTAATCCATTGTCTTCCATACGCACCGATTCCCAAAATCAGTTTTTCCGACGGAACATCTTTAGCAATCGAATCCATCTGTTTTTCGATCCATTTTTGGTCAGCAATCGGTCCAGCTTGCGACGGGTCGTTGAACTGATCATACGCCATGATGATGAAATAATCAGTATAATCTTTCAGAAATTTCACGTTGTAATCGGAGTTATCGGCCATAATGTCGATGGAGACAGTGAGCCCGTTTTTCCTGAACTGTGTGTAAAGATTCTTCATAAAGGAATTCAGAAACTCGTCGGAATTTTCATTCATTTCCTCGAAGTCGATATTGATTCCCTGAAGCTGGTTTTGCTTTAAAGTCGAAATAATCTGGGCAATAAGATTATTCTGGATTTTCTGGTCCTGCAAAACCGTGTGGAGCAGATCGCCGCTGAAATTTCCCTGTTTTCCAGGAACCGAAATAAAGTTGTTGAGGATCGGCTGAATGCTCAATTCGTAATGTTTCATCACCGAAAGTGCTTCCTTGTCGATTCTGGAATCCAACTGATAAGTTTTCGGATTGATGAAAAACCATTCGGGATAAATCGTGTTGAGTTTACCGCCATTGGAACGCAAATCGAGCAGTGACAATGGACTCCAAGGTGTGTAGAAAGCCGCGCGGATCAGCTTCGCATCAATCGGTTGTTGATGCTTTTCTTCGTAGGCAATCCTTTTGTTGAGGAAATCTTTAAACCCTTTAAATTTCTTGTTTAGTGGGGTAGAAAGTGTAAATGCATTGGAAGGATTGACTTTCGATTTGTAGGAATTTCCCACAGAATTCATCACGGGCATCGATGGGTTTTTTCCCCTAAGTACGGCGATTACGACAACTGCGGTGGTGAAGATCAGGATTGCTCCTACGATTCTAAGTGTCCATTGGGTTGCTTTGTAGCGTTTTGCGTCATTGGTTTGGAAAACCTGTCTGGATTTGTCGGACATTGATTGCTTTTATTGTGCAAATTTCTCCAATTAATATTCCACGCAGAAAAATGTGGATTAAATTTTAATTAAAATTTTTGAGGGAAAAACATTGAAATAGAAATTGTAAGAATCTGTATATCAAAAAATTAGTTATCTAAATGAAGCTATCAACTTTAATGTAATTTTAATTTTCCGTTTGAGCAGAAATCTTTATTTTTAACACATCAATTTTTCAAGAAAATGAACCTTACTCCTGAAGGACAAAAACTCTTTAACAAACTGATTGCAGAAATGCTCGATGACGGCTTTGTGAAAATCAGCGAGAATACCTTTTATAAGAAATTAGGGAATATCACCGTGTCTTTGGGAGAACAGGCGCTGACCATTGCGCATCAAGGGAAACTTTACGGAATTATTCCCGAACGCGAATTCCTGAAATTAGCCAACAGCTTCGAACCGATTTTGCTGCAGATCAAATACCTATTGGCTTTTTCGATGAGGCAGGATATGAATCGGGTGGTGAATTTCTTTACGCATTATTTTTTGAATTAGTGAAGTTATCAAATTGTGTAAGCCACTAATTCATTAATGAATTCTTTTGAAAAAAATCAAACGCAAAAGAATCATCTCTTTTTTATCTAAAATATTTTTGTTCGGTTGAAGACTTTCATTTCAAAAATAATTTCACAAAAAAAGCAGGGTACACCTGCTTTGAAATTTAGTTAATTTTCAACCCTGAACGAGACTTTGCATATGCAGCCGCAGGAGATAATCTGTCCGTCTTTCACGTGGCATTTCATATCTTTCACATAAACGCTGTCGATATTTTTATGGTTTTGGATGCTTCCGCAACTGCTTGTTACACAGCGTCATCAAAACTTACTGATGAAGTGGCGATCGGTGAATTCCTGATTTTTAACGATAATTAACGATTGATTCAACAAAAAGAACGCCCCGAAAAACTTCGGAGCGTTCAAACCACATATCAAACTATTACTAGTAAGATCCTTTTTCGATGTAGTGTGCAGCCACTTTTTCAGTAAGCGCCACCACATTCGGCATATTCGTGTATTTCGTGAATCTTCTCAATCCGGAAAGCATCATTCTTTGCTCATCACCTTCAGCAAAAGAAACGATTCCTTCTTTTGCTGCTACAGTGATTTTTTCTACAGCTTTGTATAGGTTAAGCTGAGCCATTGCTGCTTCTACAGATTCAGGAGCGAAGTGTTTTTCTGCTCTCAATACTGCAGATTCTGCCATATAGATTTGGTTCAGGATTTCAGAAGCATTCAGTAATAAGTGCTGCTGTTTCTCAATATCCATCATAAATTTCTGAAGTGCAGCTCCGGAAACCATTAGGAATACTTTCTTAAGGTTGTGGATTAATGCTTTTTCTTCAGACATATAAGCTGAATAATCTGGAACTTCGAATGAAGGGATTCCCATCAGTTCTTTTCCAATTGCCATTGCTGGTTTCAGAAGATCCAATTCGCCTTTCATTGCTTTTTTAATCAACATTCCTACAGAAAGAAGACGGTTGATTTCGTTGGTTCCTTCGTAAATCCTACCGATTCTCGCATCTCTCCAAGCTGCTTCCATTGGTGCATCTTCAGAGAATCCCATACCTCCGTAAATCTGGATTCCTTCGTCAGCAATATTCTGAGTCAAGTCAGATACAAACACTTTAAGGATTGAACATTCTACTGCGAATTCTTCCAATGCCTTCATTTCAGCTTTTTGGTGATCCATTCCTCCTGCAATTAGTTCAGCAACTTTGTCTTCTACGTTTTTCGCTGCTCTGTATGCACCTGCTTCGGAAACGAAAATTCCAGTCACCATTTCAGCAATTTTCTTGCGGATTGCCCCGAAAGTGGAAATCGCAACACCAAACTGTTTTCTTTCGTTGGCATAATTAATGGCAAGATTCGTGATTCTTCTTTGTCCGTCGATATTTGCAGCAGCCAGTTTAATTCTACCTGCGTTCAATGCGTTCAAAGCGATTTTGAAACCGTTGTTTCTTTCACCCAAAAGGTTCTCCACAGGAATTTTCATATCGTTGAAGAACACCTGACGAGTTGAAGATGAACGGATTCCCAATTTGTGTTCTTCTTCACCAAGAGTCAAGCTTGCTGGATCTTCCAATTCGCTTCTGTTGATTACGAAACCTGTGATGTTTTTATCGTCATCAATTTTAGCAAAGAATGTGAAAGTATCCGCAAAACCTGCGTTGGAAATCCACATTTTCTGTCCGTTGATGATGTAGTGTTTTCCGTCTTCGGAAAGTCTTGCTTTTGTTTTTCCGCTGTTCGCGTCAGAACCTGCATCCGGCTCTGTCAAACAATACGCACCAAATTTTTCTCCTATTGCCAAAGCCGGAAGATATTTTTGCTTTTGTTCTTCAGTCCCGTACAGTAGGATAGGAAGCGTTCCAATTCCGGTGTGCGCTCCGTAAGCAGTAGCCAAAGATCCGTTTGCTCCCGAAACGATGTCGCAAGCAAGCATTGTGGAAACGAATCCCATTCCAAGACCGCCGTAGTTTTCAGGAACAGCGATTCCTAAAGTTCCCATTTCACCAAGTTTGCGCATGGTTTCTTCAGTCAGTGCATAATCTTTTTTCTCGAAACGTTCGCGGTGCGGAACCACTTCTCTTTCCATAAAATCTTCAAGAGATTCGCGAAGCATTTTTTGTTCTTCAGTCAGTTCTTCAAGGGAGAAGATTTCCTGTGCGTCGAAATCTTTAATAAGGAATTCGCCGCCTTTTAGTGTGTTTTGTGTTGTTGTATCGCTCATTGCTATGTTGTTTTTTTATTTTAAAAATTCGAAAATTGAAGCAGCTCCTTGTCCTGTTCCTACGCACATTGTCACCATTCCATATTTGTTACCACGTCTGCGCATTTCATCGATTAACTGAACCGTAAGTTTCGTTCCGGTGCAACCAAGAGGGTGACCAAGTGCAATCGCACCTCCGTTGACGTTCAGGATTTCTTTGTTTAAATCCAGTTCTTTCTGAATCGCAACGGATTGAGAAGCGAAAGCCTCATTTAATTCAATTAAATCGATGTCTTTCAGTTCAAGTCCTGCTTGTTTAAGTGCTTTTGGAATAGCGTAAACAGGTCCCATTCCCATAATTCTTGGTTCCAAGCCTGCTGCTGCGTAAGAAACCAATCTTGCTTCAGGTTCAAGACCTAATTCTTTCACCATTTCTTCGCTCATCACGATAACGAAAGCGGCACCATCCGACATTTGAGAAGAGTTACCTGCCGTAACCGAACCTCCAGCTGCGAAAACCGGACGAAGTTTTGCAAGACCTTCAATAGAAGTATCTTTTCTTGGACCTTCATCTACCGTGAAATCGAATTTCTTGGTTTGCATTTTTTGGTTTTCATCCAGGAAATTGTATTCTACCGGAATCGGAACGATTTGATTGGCAAATTTTCCTTCTTCCAATGCTTTCAATGCTTTTTGGTGAGAATGGAAAGCGAACTCATCCTGTTCTTCTCTTGAAATATTGAACTGTTTTGCCACGGCTTCTGCGGTGTAACCCATTCCCCAATAATAATCAGGGTTAGATTTTGCTACATCGGTTTCAGGAACCGGTTTATAACCTCCCATCGGAATATAACTCATTGATTCCGTTCCACCTGCGATGATACAATCTGCCATTCCTGCCTGGATTTTAGCAGAGGCAATCGCAATCGCTTCGGAACCTGATGCACAATATCTGTTCACCGTAACTCCCGGAACTTTGTCGGTATGAAGTCCCATCAGAGAAATCAAACGGGCAACGTTCAGTCCCTGTTCTGCTTCAGGCATTGCGTTTCCAACGATCAGATCGTCGATTCTGTTTTTATCGAGTTGCGGAACATCAGCCATCAATTTTTCAATAACTGTAGCCGCCAATACATCGGGTCTTGTGAACCTCAAGCTGCCTTTTGGTGCCTTTCCAACGGCAGTTCTGTATCCTTTAATTATGTATGCTGTTCTCATTTACATTAGAGATTAAGAGACAAGAGACACGAGATTTTCGCGCCTTTGTCTATTGATTAGATTTTATTTTTGATATTTTCCTTAAATACATAAACCATTTTCTGAACTTCATCCAACTTGCTTAAAAGCGGTTCATTCACTTGTTGTGAAATGAAATTCAATCTTTCTGAAATAATCAGTTGCGTTTGAAGTTCATAAGACGAACCGTAAGCAATGTTCAGGAAATTGTAAAATTCTTTTTCACGCTCTCTTCCTGCGCCTTCCGCGATATTTGATGGAATTGACACAGCAGATCTCTTTATTTGAGATGATAAACCGTATCTTTCGTCATTTGGCATATCTGTAAGTGCTTTGTACACATCAACACACAAGTCGATGGAATCGTTCCAAATTTTTAATTTCTTGATATTATGCATCTTTTTCTATTTTAGAGTGGAGATTTAGAGACAAGAGATTTGAGACTGTATTTGTTGACTTTTTGTAAGTCTCGTGTCTCCAATCTCTCCGTCTCTTGTCTAATTCCTCAAAGGTTTTCCGTTTTGAAGCATATACTGAATTCTCTCTAAAGTTTTTCTTTCACCGGTAAGTGACAGGAATGTTTCTCTTTCAAGGTTCAATAAATACTGCTCAGTTACTAAAGTCGGCTCGGAAAGGTTTCCTCCAACCATTACATATCCTAATTTATCGGCAATTTTCTTGTCGTGTTCAGAGATGTAATTTCCTGCAAGCATTTGGTCGGTTCCCACATAGAACATCCCTAAAGCATCTTTACCAAGAACAGTTACTTTCTGCTCGATTGGTTGTGTGTAACCCTGTTCTGCAAGCAGTTTCGCAACTTTCTTCGCTTCAGCAATCTGACGGTTTTTATCTACCACCACAATGTCTTTGTGCTGCTCCAGAATTCCCATATCATAAGCTTCGTAAGCGGAAGTCGCTACTTTACCCATTGCGATATTCATAAATGCGTCGCGAAGTCTGTTCGTTTTCACGTCATCTTTGTTGAATTCGCGGGAAGTTCTTAAAGTAAGCTCTTTAGTTCCACCACCTCCAGGAATTACACCAACTCCGGTTTCAACCAGTCCGATGTAAGTTTCTGCTGCAGCGACCACTCTGTCGGCGTGCATCGTCATTTCGCAACCACCTCCTAAAGTCATTCCGAAAGGTGCAACCACCACCGGAATAGAGGAGTAGCGAACTCTCATCATTGATTTTTGGAAGTAAGCAATTGCCATATTCAGGTCGTCCCAATCTTGGTCAATCGCCATCATCAGAATCATTGCTAAGTTTGCTCCAACAGAGAAATTTGCACCCTGATTTCCGACAACTAAACCGTCGTATTCTTTTTCTGCAAGGTCAATCGCACGGTTCAGTCCGTCAAGAACGCCACCGCCAAGTGAATTCATTTTGGAACGAATTTCAAAGTTGATGATTCCGTCGCCCAAATCCTGAATTGCAGATTCGGAGTTACTCCAAAGTGTTTTATCTTTTCTGATATTATCGAGGATAATGAACGCATCCTGTCCAGGAATATCAGCATAATCAGATTTTGCTTGGTCAAAGAAAATTTTGTGACCTTTTTCGTTTACTTTATAGAAAGACTCAACGTTTTTCACCCAATCTGAAACTTCGTAACCGGCTTCTTTAGCCAGTTCTGCACCTTTCTGAACACCAACGGCATCCCAAATTTCGAAAGGCCCGTTTTCCCAACCAAAACCTGCACGCATGGCATCGTCGATTTTGTAAACTTCATCAGAAATTTCAGGAACTTTATGAGAAACATAAGCGAACAAAGCTCCAAGAGATTTTCTGTAAAGGTCTCCGGCTTTGTCTTTTCCACCGATTAGAACTTTGAAACGGTCAATCGGTTTATCAATGTTTTTCGTCATTTCCAGGGTAGGAAAGTTGGATTTGCCCTGAAGTTCGTATTCCATCGTATCTAAATTTAGACCGTGGATTTCGGATTTTCCTTCAGCGTTTTTCACTTTTTTGTAGAAACCGCCATCTGTTTTTGAACCAAGCCATTTATTATCCACCATTTTTTGGATGTAATCCGGCAATTCAAAAACATTATTGAAATTGTTAGCTTCAGCACCGCTTCCGTGAACGCCTTTCGCCACCATTACTAAAGTATCCAAACCAACCACATCCGCAGTTCTGAAAGTCGCCGATTTCGGACGGCCAATTACAGGACCTGTTAATTTATCAATATCGGTAACAGAAAGTCCAAGATTTTTCACTTCGTGAAGAAGGTTCATCATACTGAAAACCCCGATTCTGTTGGCGATAAATGCAGGCGTATCTTTTGCAAGAACCGTAGTTTTACCCAGCATTTTAGCACCATATTCCATATAGAATTTAGCGATTTCAGGATCGGTATCTTTGGTTGGAATTACTTCAAGAAGCGGTAAATATCTTACCGGATTGAAGAAGTGCGTTCCAGCGAAATATTTTTTGAAATCATCGCTTCTGCCTTCCACAAGCATATTAATCGGAATTCCGGAAGTGTTGGAAGATACCAAAGTTCCCGGCTTTCTGAACTGCTCAATTTTTTCGTAAACCGACTTTTTGATGTCGAGCCGTTCAACCACTACCTCAATAATCCAGTCGGTATTTTTGATTTTCGGTAAATCGTCATCGAAGTTTCCAACGGTGATTCTGTCGGCAAATTTTGGCGTGTAAAGCAGGGCAGGACTTGCTTTTTTCAGTTTCTCAAAGTTTTCGGAAGCAATTCTGTTTCTTACGGCTTTGTCGTCTTTGGTAAGACCTTTTTTCTGTTCGGCTTCGGTCAATTCGAAAGGCACGATATCGAGCAAAAGCACCTGTACGCCAATGTTGGCGAAGTGCGCCGCAATACCGGAACCCATAATTCCTGAACCGAGAACGGTAACGTGTTTAATACGTCTTTTCATTATGATTTTTTATTTTTTTTGATTCAGATCGTTTGCAATTTTCAGGATGTCGCTCATCACTTCCTTAAAGATTTCCAGTTTTTCGGGAGCGATTTTGTCCATCACTTTTTTGTTGAAGTTTACAACCACTTCCTTCGAAAGGTTGCGGGAATTCAGGCCTTTGTCTGTCAGTTTGATAATCACCTCGCGTTTGTCGTTGGTGGTTTTTTCTTTGTAGATGTAGCCGTTGTCCTCCAAAAGTTTGATGATCCTGGTTAAAGAAGTTGGCTCAATCGCCATTTTTGGACCGAGGTTGGTACTTCTGGTTCCTTCTTTCGGGTCGATTTTTAAGAGTGTAAGTGCCTGAACAGCGGTCGCGTCGTGATCCTGTGCCATTTCTGAGTACATTTTCGAAACAGCGAGCCAGGTAGATTTTAGAATTAAGTCGATGTTCTCAACTTTTTCAGAATTTTTCTTTTCCATAACTTACTTAATGTGGTTCAGACAAATATAACAAAAAAATACTATGCATGCATAGTATTTTAGTCTGTTGAGTTAATAGATTGATAATCAGAAAAATAATTGATATGATTCACATAATTCTATGCATGCATAATACTTTAAACGCTATCTGTAAATGTAGATTTAATGGTAGTTTTCAATTAAATCTGCAATTTCTTTAAAGGAACCACATTTTCTTTGGGAATTGTCGATCCAAATCTCCCAAAAACCGTCCTTAAACTCAAAATTTAAGGAAGAGAGATTTTTTTTGAAGTTTTTTTGAAGAAAAGAGTACAGCATTTCCTTCTGTAAAACCGGAGCTGAAATCTTCGGCGGAACGAAATCTTCATTGAAATGAAACAGCTTCGGATTCAGCAGTTCATCGTGACCAATTAGAATATCTTCCGTAATTCCTGATGAAAGTTGTAAGTCCTTGATAAACCAAATCTTGTCGGAAAATTCCTTTGCCAAACGCCAATCGTGAGAAGAGAAAAGAATGAGTTTATTCTGAGTTTTTGCGAGGGTTCGAAGGAGCTTCAGGATGATGATTTTGTTTTCCTCATCAAGATGAGTCGTGGGTTCATCCAGAATAATCATCGGCGAATTCTGCGCTAAAGCCCGACCGATAAAAGCTTTCTGCAAGTTTCCATCCGAAAGTTTCTGCAAAGGAAAATCTTTATACTGACTTAAATTCAAGTCGATGATGATTTCTTCAATTTCTGATTTGTCCTCTTCATTTAATTCAAAATAATATGGATAATGAATGTATTTTCCGAGCGAAACGAGATCTCTTAAAGTATAATTTGCGGGAACTTGCGCTTTAGAAAAAACTACGGCAATCTGTTCGGCAATCTCCTTGTTGGAAAGTGTTTTGACGTTTTTACCATTAACAGAAATATCTCCATTCAAAACAGGTATTTGGTGGAGTATGGATTTGATCAAAGTGGTTTTGCCGACGCCGTTGTTTCCGATGAGAAGGCCAACTTCACCCAGATCCATAGAAGCATTCACGCCTTTAATTAAAGGAGTTTTGTAGCCGATGTCTGTATTTTTTAACTCTAAAAACATTTTTCTCACAGAGATTTTCACATATTTTTATCTTTATTGAAGTAATCTTAATATGCTTGGTACTGACTGAATTAATGTAAATATCGTCAATACGATGACTGAATTAATATAAAATACGTCATTATGCTGACAGAATTTTCAAAACCTATTCAAATATTAACACAAAATCTTTTGGTTAACCTCCAAAACTTGGCTCTTCCGATAGCTATCGGAATTACTTGGCTCTTTTTGTGAGCATCATCAGTATCACCGGAATTCCAAACAGCGATGTAATCACATTCAGCGGAAACTGCGTGAGTTCCGAGATCACCGAAAAAACCTGCATAATCAGAATTCCCAAAATCATATTCAAAATCCATTGCTGCCACAGTTTTGCCGGGTTATAAATCATCCTGCTGAAATGCGGTACCACAATCCCAATAAACAGGATCGGTCCCAGAAAAGCGGTGACAGAAGCCGACAGCAAAGATGATGAAATAATGACAAGGAATTTCAGGTGCTGAAGATTCACGCCCAAACTTTGCGCATAAGCCGAACCTAAGGAATTTCCGATCAATGGCTTTATCGTTTTGAAACTGAGTAACAATCCAAAAACGACAATAATTGCCAATACCAAAATCTGGTTTCTCGACACTTGGTTATTTGCCCCGAAACTCCATAAGATATAGTTTTTTAAACTCTGATTTTCCGCATAAAACTGAAGGATCGAGACCACCGCTCCCGCCAAAGCCGAAACCAGAAAGCCGAAAATTATCAGAAAACTTTTGTCCTGAAACCGATTCGAGAAAGCAAGCAAAACCACCATCAACAAAAACGCTCCGAGAATTGCCGAAAAACTCAGGAAGCTGTTTTGCAAGAATTCTGGCAGCACGAAGTCCCTCGAAAAGAAGATGTAGAAAGCCACGCTTAAACTCGCGACCGAAGTAATTCCCAAAACCGACGGACCCGCCAGAGGATTCTGAAAATATTCCTGCAAAAGAAACCCCGAAGTGGGAATCGAGATTCCCGCCAAAAGCATCACCAAAACGCGGTTGATGCGCAGCCCGGCAATTTGTGAGTTTTCAGCTGTTGACGAAAGAAAGTCCTCAACTTTCAAATCAATGAACCCTGTGTTTAAGTTGATGAAAACAACAACGACGCACAGCAAAAATAATGCAAAACAGTATTTTGTAAATTTATTATTCATTGAAAAAGATGGCGTCTTATGGTTTTTTGCATTTCACTTACTCAACCTCGCAGGTAAATGATTTGCGATTTAATAGATGGGGAAACGGATATAATTTCGTGTCAAAATTAACAATTAAAATAATTATTATGAAAACGAAAATCTATCTGTTTGCTGCAATCGTATCAGCAATAATTTCAATGAAGGCACAGATCCATCCCGGGAATTCATTAGTTGTACCTGAGTTTGGTACCGGGCTTAGTAAGACTTATGTGTCAAATGGTGCTTTTCAAGTAATTGCAAAACCATATTTTACGATTAACTTGAAAACAGTTCCAAATAGTTTAGCGACCAATGCAGGTCCTAATACTGTTGCGATGTACAATAATGATTTATTTGTAAGCTTGTCTCAAGCCAATCAGCGGATTTATAAGTTTCCGAACTATGGTCCAGATCCTGTACAGTCGATCGCCAATGTTTCCCAGGTTACTAATCTTTCGTCGGATTACGTCGGGATAGCTTTTGATTCGATGGGGAACCTCTATGCTTCAGAAGGACCGGCTTATCTGAATACAAATATTTATAAATATACCATTGCAGACAAGTACGCCACAAGAGTTAATTTAGGAAACGGTGGAGTCACTTCTTATTTCTCCAATATTACTTTTGACGCGGCAGGAAATCTTTGGGCAAGTGATTATCTCAATAACAGAATTGTGGCTATAAAAACCGCAAATCTTAACACGGTCGGTGCACAGATGCATTCGTTCTACACCAATTCTTTAAGTTGGGCAGCAAATGGAGGAGTTGCATCAAATGACGACGTGAATCTTAAGTCAAAGAATATTGTCAGATTGTTTAATTTGCCGGAAGGTGTGGCTTTTGATAATCAGGGAATTTATGGGTAGCCAATAACAGTGATAATACTGTAAATGCCGCAGGAACTATCGTGAAGATTACCCCAACGAAACTTAATCAAATTTTAGCGGTAAACGGCGGCATTTCGGCTCTCCCTAATGAAAGTAACTCTGCAACTGGTTTCTATATATGGAATTTGCCCAATGGACCCAACGGACATCCAAAACTGGGAGGTATGCAAATCGACAAAGCCAAAGCGAGACTTTATGTGAGCGATCAAAATAACGGATCAGGGATGTGGTTTCGATCAGCAGATTGGCATTTTTCAACAGTTCTGTAGAATCACGGGTCATCTCGAACCATTTTTGCGATTAGGTTTTCACGCTCAAAAGCAGACCGATTACGGTCAGGAAAATTAGTTTTTTCATGGTGTCAAAGTTTTTTTTGGTGTTATTTCATTGAGTTCAGTTTTTCTTCCAGCATTTCCTTGCTCATCATTCCCACGGTTTCATCGGTTTTGTCACCTTTTCTCATAAAAGTGAAAGGGATCGATCCACCGTCCCACTGTTTGAAATTGGCGTGGAAGAATTCTGGAGTGACCTTCATTCCGTCCAAAAGGATGATGTTGTTGGAAAGTCCCTGTTCTTCGCCAAAATTCTTCACCTTCGTGTTCCAGTCGTTTTTGTCGTCCAAACTGATGAAGGTAAATTTCACCGGCTGCGATTTCAGTTCCTGCATTTTTTCTTTGAAGTGGGGGATTTCGCGCATACACGGACCGCACCACGTCGCGAAGAAGTTGGTCACATAAAGCGTGTCGTTGTTTTGTTTAGCCAGGATTTTGGAGGTTTCTTCGGGAGAAACTTCTACGGCTTTAAAGGGAATTATTGCTTCAGAGGTTTCATTCGATTCTGAAACAGTTACGGAATCTTCAGTTTGTGCTTCGGTATTTTCTTCAATTTTCGATTCTTTTTTACAAGCCGAAAACATCGCCAAAACCATTGCTCCCAAAATTACTTTTTTCATTTATTTTTTATTATTTTTGAATGTTAAATCTTATGGAAAAACTTCTGCCGAAAGCAAAACAGCAAAAATTTCATCTGCTAAAATTAACCAAAAAGCAGCAACTGACCAAAAACACTTTTTCACTGGAATTCGAAATTCCAGAAAACCTGAAGCAGGAATTTCGTTTTGATGCGGGTCAATATGTCACTTTGAAATATCCGTCGAAAGGCGAGGTTTATCAGAATGATTTTTCGATGACTTCTGCGCCGTATGAAGAAAAGCTGACTTTAGGAATCAAAATCAATAGTGAAGAGAGCTCTACCAACGATTTGTTCCACGGTTTCGAACCTGGTCATCTGGTGGAAGTTTCGGAACCGAAAGGAAGATTTACTTTGACATCGAAACCCCACGAATTCCGCACCATCATTGGTTTTGCGGGTGGAATCGGGATCACTCCGCTGCTCAGTCATTTTAAGAATATCCTGCACAACGAACCGAGAACACGGCTCTACCTGTTCTACGGAAATACGACCAAGGATAATGTTCCCTTTAAGAAAGAGATTGATGAATTGGTTGAAAAAAACAAGTCGCGTTTTGAAGTTCATTATTTTTATTCAAGAGAAAAAGTTGGGAATGCCTTTTTGGAAGGACGGCTGGACGAAAAAAAACTGCACCTCATTATCAATCAGCTGATGATGATCGACGATACTGATGAAGAGGTCACTTTGTGGGATTCTGTGGACGAGGTGCTGATTTGCGGAAAAGGGGAGATGATTAAATCTCTCGCAAACGCTTGCTACAACAACGGAATTCCGAAAAAGAACATCCACTTTGAACTGTTCGAGGAGTATAATGAAGACATTTATTCGCAGGAAAAAGAATTCCCTTTAGTTGAAGACATTGCGGTTGATTTTAAGATATTCAACAACCGTTATCAAACCTCGTTGAAGGATAATAAAATGAGGTTGCTTCAGCAATTATTGATACAGAAATTTCCTGTTCCGTATTCCTGCAAATCGGGAATTTGCGGCAGCTGCGAATGTGTTCTGGAAGAAGGGGAGGTAGAACTTTTAGAAAACGAATACCTCACCGAAAAAGAGGAAAAATCAGGAAAGATTTTGGCGTGCATGTCGGTAGTTTTGAGCAAAAAAATAAAGGTAAATTTTGATCTGGATTCTTGAAGAAAATTTTAGACATATTAAAATCATTTTTCAATTTGGTTGAAATCGGGATTTTGCTGATGATCTTGGCAAATATCTGGGTTTTCGCGTTGACCAACGGTAGAACCTACACCAAAATTTCTAAGATTCCGCCGAGAGAAACTGCACTGGTTTTGGGAACTTCGCCGAAAATGAAATCGGGGCTTTCCAATCCTTACTTTACGTCGAGGATGAATGCCACCGCATTGCTTTACCACCACGGTAAAATCAAGAAAATCATTGTGAGCGGTGAAAAAAGCGCTGGTTACGACGAACCTGCCGCGATGAAGAATTTCCTCGTCTATCAGGAAGGAGTTCCCGAAAATATTATCATTGAAGATCCGAAAGGTTTCAAGACCCAGATCAGCATCAAAAACTGTTTGGAGGTGTACAAACAAAATGACGTGATTATCGTTTCGCAGGGTTTCCACAATTTGCGGGCACTTTTTTATGCGAGAAACAGCAATATGAACGCGCTCGGTTTTGATGCGCAGGATGTGTCGGCAAACCAAAGTTTCTACCGAAACCAGTCGCGGGAATTTTTGGCAAGAGTGCTTGCAGTGGTGTATTACGTCTTCAACATCGAGCAGCACAGTTAAAAACCCAATTTGTTTGATGATGATTTTTAACATTAAATAAAGCGGAAATTCAATCTAAATATTATCTTTGTAAAAAAGTAAAATATGCTCGTCATCGGAATTGCAGGCGGAACTGGATCGGGAAAAACCACCGTGGTCAACAAAATTTTGCAACAGTTGAATACTGAAGGCGTGAATGTCCTTTCCCAAGATAATTACTATCATGACAATCAGCACCTTACGCTTTCTGAAAGAGAAATGCTGAACTACGACCACCCGAAATCCATCGACTTCGATCTTCTGATCAAGCATGTGAAAATGCTGAAAAATGGCGAGACCATCAATCAACCGCTGTATTCGTTTGTGACGCATTCCAGAACCGGCGATCACGTTGCAGTGGAACCGAAAAATGTTCTGATTGTTGAAGGAATTCTGGTCCTTACCAACAAAGATCTTTTGAAAGAATATGACTTGAAGGTCTTTGTGCACGCTGATTCCGACGAACGCTTAATCCGCAGAATCCGTCGCGACACGCAGGAAAGAGGGCGAGATCTGCAGGAAGTTCTTCACCGCTATCAAACGACGTTGAAACCGATGCACCTGGAATTCATCGAGCCGTCGAAAAACGAAGCCGACCTGATTGTTCCGAATATGAAGCAGAATACGGTCGCTATTGATTTTCTGTCAACCGTCATCAACAACACCCTGAAAAAATCACACTGAAATGAAGGAATTAATTAAGGACATCCAGCCCAAAACTCCCGCATTTAAATTCGTGCGAAAGTACTTTCTGAACAAATACTTCATCACCATTTTCCTTTTTTTGGTGTGGATGATTTTTTTCGACAGCACCTCGTTTCTCGTGATTAATGAGATGAACGGCGAGATCAACAAGTACGAAAAACAACTCGCTTACTACAAATCCGAATACCAAAAGAACGACGAGTTCTATAAAAAGCTGATGAACAACAAATCTGAAAAAGAAAAGTTTGCCCGAGAAAATTACTTCATGAAAAAACCAAACGAGGAAATATTTATCCTTGTCGTGGATTCAAGCAATATTAAAAAGCAGAAATAATTTCGCGTGAATAGTGAATTGCTTCGCAGCGAATAGTGAATTTTCCTTCGGAAGTCAATGGTGAATTTTGAAATGTGAAGCATTCACGAACTCAAAAAAAAAAAATAAATAAAATTGTGAGTAAACTTGAAACTTGAAACTTGAAACTTGGAACTCGAAACTCGAAACTTGAAACAAAAAATAGGGATATGTTCAGTAAGGTAAACTTTTCCGATTGGGAAAATTTGGTTCAGAAACAGTTGAAAACCGAAGATATTTATGCCACCCTCTCCAAGGAAAATTTAGAGGGGATTTCGGTGAAACCTTTTTACGATACGGTTTCGAAACCATTGAAGAATATTCCCAAAATCGAGGAGTCCACACAGTTGGTTGCCAAATACAATGAGGATTTGGAGGATGATGTTTTCGCTTTTCTCCTCAACGAAAATGTGGAAGACCTTTTCGAAAAGGTAGTTTACGTAAACAATAAGGATTTGGTGGAACATATTTCGATTGACGAAAACAACCGCTATTTCTCGCTGATCGATATTTTTTCTGATGATCTTGAAGGAAAAATCAATAAGCAGCTCGGGAAAGAACTTCTCGCCAAAAACTTCGAAAGAAATATCTGTGTCGATGTTTCACTCCACCAAAATTCGGGAGCCGCGATCTATCAGCAATTGGGAATCGCTTTGGCGAAAACCAAGGAATTGACCGAAATTTTCGGGAAAGAAATTCTAAAAAACATTATTTTCCGATTTGCAGCGGGTGGAAATTACTTCTTCGAGATCGCAAAAATAAGGGCGTTTAAATTATTGTTCAACCAGCTTTCAAAAGAATTTGGGATGGATGAGGTTCCGTATATTTTTGTGGAAACCTCGATGCGAAACAAATCTAAAAACGACGCCGAAAATAATCTGATCCGTTCAACATTGGAGCTTTCCGCAGCAATGATTGGCGGCGCAGACGCTGTTTTCGCCAATGACTTCAAAATCGGTTCAGAGAATTCGCTTTCCGAAGAAATTTCATTTAAACAACAGATTATCCTTGCTTACGAAAGCATCATCAATGTTTTTGACGACGCTGGAAACGGAAGTTACTATATCGAAAACATCACCCAACAGTTTGCCGAAAAATCCTGGAAACTTTTCCTTGAAATTGAGGAAGCAGGTGGTTATTGCGAACTTCTGAAATCGGGACAGGTGCAAAAGAAAATCTACGAACACGCGATCGCTGAACAAAACTGGGTGGAAGATGGCAAACTGAAACTGATCGGCCTAAACCTTTACCCAAAACTGGAGAAAACAAAATCTGTGGAAGAGCTGTATTCTGAAAAAGAAATCCGAAAAGTTCGGTTGGCAGAAATGTTTGAGGATTGAGGTTCGAAGACCGAAGATAGTCATTTTCATAAAAATATTCGTGCATTCGTGGCAAAAAGCATTCTGCATCCAGTGGTACAACAATTCATTAATGCAAATCTAAACACCGATTTGCATTCTTTGTTATTGAAGAAATCACCGTTTCCGGAAGTTTCAATGCAGGAGATTGTTCAGCAGATTAAAGGCAGAAAAGTGGCGGCGAGAAAGTTTCCGTTTCTGCTGAAAGGGGATATTGTTTTTCCGCCCAATCTCAATTTGGAACAGGCATCATCGCAATCCACAGCGGAATTCAAAGCTCAAAATCTGAAGGGAAGTCAATTTCTCGATCTTACTTGCGGTTTCGGGATCGACGCTTTTTTTCTGTCTAAGAATTTTGAGGAAGTTACTCTTGTTGAACAGAATCGGCAACTGCTTGAAATTGTAGAACATAACTGGAAAGTTCTCGGAAGGAACGCAAATTTCATTAATGAAAATCTTGAAGGATTTCTACTAAACAACAAGGAGAAATATGACATGGTTTATCTTGATCCCGCGAGAAGGGACGCCCATAAAAACAAGAAATTCCTGCTTGAAGACCTTTCGCCAAATCTGCTTGAAATCAAGAATGAACTGTTCAAGATTTCTGAACAAATCATCATCAAACTCTCGCCACTTATCGATATTTCCTATTTGATTTCGACGTTAGAAAATATTTCGAAAATCGAAATTATCGCCGTGAAAAATGAAGTGAAGGAGTTATTGGTATTCATCCACCCGAAAATTAATAGTGAGGATGTAGAAATTTCTTGCGCTAATCTTGAGAGTGAGGATTCGCTTTTCTGCTTTAATTATAAGGAAGAAAAATCTGCAACCGCAACTTTTTCCGAACCGCTGAAATTCATCTATATTCCGAATAACTCCGTATTGAAATCGGGTGCTTTCAATTTGATTTCGGAACAATTTGGGTTAATGAAACTTCATCCCAACACACATTTTTACACCTCCCAAAAAATGTTGCAGGAATTTCCAGGGAGAGTTCTTGAAGTGGAAACCGTTGAGTCAAAGGAGATTAATAAGGGAGAGAAGTTCAATATCATCTCTAAAAACCATCCGTTAACTCCCGATGAAATCAAGAAAAAATACAAAATTTCAGACGGTGGAAACCGATACCTGATTTTCACGCAGTCGCAGAAGGGGAAACTCATTTTGAGGTCGAAATAGAATTTGTGCAAAACTTTTGCTGAAAATCTTAATATTTCTTACTTTTGGGCAAACTTTTGAAATTCAAATAAAATCAAACTTAGATATGAAGAAAATTGTATTGGGAATTGCTTTGGCGAGTTTTGTAATCAGCTGCAAGAAGATTCAGGCGGGTTCCAACAAAGGCGTGCTTAGAATGGACGAGGGAACTGAAAGATACAGCGACATCGAAATCGGTTCCAACGCAAATGCACACGAAACTTCCGCAACAGGCGGTGCAGCTGCAACTGCAGGAAAATCCGATGTGGCGATCGACCTTAACGGAACCGAGTTGAAGGGTTACAAAGGCGGCTTGGAAGATTCAATGATTTCTTTCCTGAAATCCGATGGCTACAAAAACGCTGCAGACGACGCTGCTTTGAAGGACAGATGGTACGATTTCGACAAAGTGAACTTCAAGATGGGATCATCCAACCAATTGGAGGCAGGTTCTGCGGAGCAGCTTCAGAATTTGGCGGCAATCCTTAAAGCATATCCTGATGTGAAAATCAAAATCGGCGGATATACCGACAAAACCGGTGACGAAGCCGTAAACAAAAAAATCTCTCAAGACAGAGCCAACTTCATCAAAGCTGAATTAGGAAAAGCTGGCGTTGGTGCGCAAGTACTGGCAGCAGAAGGTTACGGAAGCGATTTTGCGAAAGTTCCTGCAGAAGCGTCCGATGCAGAAAGAGCGGTGGACAGAAAGATGTCTGTACGTTTTGCAAAATAAGAACCTTGTCAAGGTTTTAAACCTTGATAAGGTTATCAAATAATCTTCAAATGTCTTGCTTCGGCGGGACATTTTTTTTATTTTTGAGGAAGGTTTAATTTGTACGTGATGAACATCATTAAGAAGTTAGAGAAAAACTTCAAACCTCAAACCTCAAACCTCAAACGTCAAACTTCAAACCACCTCAAACCACCTCAAATAATCTCAAACAAACACCCAATGCAGGAAACTTTAAACTACATTCACGACAACAAACAACGTTTCGTGGATGAACTTTTTGAATTGTTAAAAATCGCCTCTATTTCCGCAGATCCCGCCTACAAAGACGAGGTTCTGAAATGTGCGGACGAAGTGGCAAAACACCTAAAAAATGCAGGAGCCGACAATGTGGAAGTTTGCCCTACAAAAGGCAATCCGATTGTGTACGGAGAAAAAATCATCGGCGAAAACTTGCCGACCGTTTTGGTTTATGGGCATTACGACGTGCAGCCACCTGATCCGCTCGATCTATGGAAAAAACCACCTTTCGAACCGTATATCGAGAAAACAGAAATCCATCCCGACGGAGCCATTTTCGCAAGAGGTTCTGCAGACGATAAAGGTCAGTTTTTCATGCATTTAAAGGCATTTGAAGCGATGATGAAAACCAATACTTTGCCGTGTAACGTGAAATTCATCATTGAAGGTGAAGAGGAAGTTGGTTCGGTAAGTTTAGGAGAATTTGTGGATGAGAACAAGCAGAAGCTGAAATGCGACTGCATCCTGATTTCGGATACAGGACTGTATTCTTCGGAACAGCCGACGGTAACAACCGGACTTCGCGGATTAAGCTATATGGAAGTAGAAGTGGAGGGACCAAGCCGCGATCTCCATTCCGGACTTTACGGAGGTGCGGTGCCGAACCCGATCCACGTGCTTTCAAGGATGATTTCGAAGTTGATCGATGAAGACGGAAGAATCACAATTGATGGTTTTTATGACAATGTTTTGCAGGTTTCTGATGATGAAAGAAAAGAAATGGGCAAACTGAAAGACGATCCAGATGCATTCAAAAAATCCATCGGTTTGAATGGAGTAGAAGGCGAAAAAGGATATACCACATTAGAAAGAACTTCGATCAGACCTACTTTAGACTGCAACGGAATTTGGGGCGGTTATACTGGTGAAGGCGCAAAAACGGTGATTCCGTCAAAAGCTTTTGCCAAAATTTCGATGCGTTTGGTTCCTTATCAAACTCCCGACGAAATCACAGAAAAATTTACTTCCTATTTTAAGAAAATCGCTCCTGAAAATGTAAAGGTAAAAGTTACCCCGCATCACGGCGGAATGCCTTATGTTTTGCCAAGCGACACCAAGGAATTCTTGGCGGCGAAAAAGGCGATGGAGTCTGCTTTCGGCAAAGAAGTTTTACCGTACAGAAGCGGAGGAAGTATTCCGATTACGGCAATGTTTGAAGAGGTTTTGGGAGCAAAATCAGTATTGATGGGATTTGGACTCGATTCTGACGCAATCCATTCACCCAATGAACATTACGGACTATTTAACTTTTACAAGGGAATTGAAAGCATCCCGCTGTTTTTTGAGAACTATGCAAAAAGTTAGAATTAAAAGCGCCACTCGGCGCTTTTTTTTGTGGTAAAACCGCTATTCGCTAAATACTAATTGAGCTTTTTTCCTTTTGTATATTCACTTTAAATAATATTTTTGTCGGCTAAATTTTATTTAAATGAAAAAACTTTTACTGATGAGTGCTTTTGCACTATCTACAGCTGTTGTTACAGCACAGGTTATTGAAGCTGACAACTATGACACTTACACTTTGGGAGATGTTGGGACAAACTTTGCATTTGGGGCTCCAGGACAAGGTGGGATGTTCCTGAATGGTGGTTCAGCGCCTGATTATCAAATTGTAAATATTGATGCAGCTCACGACAAATCGTTCCAGGTTACTACCGGTGCTGGTGCAGTAGTTGCTGACAACAGACAAGCGGTTAAACTGGGTTTCGGAGCAGCTTGGTCTGCAAGAACTGCAGGAAATGATGTGTTGAAGGCAACTTTTGAAGTGTACACTGGTTCTTCAACAGGTAATGTTTATGCAGGAACCAATGTAACCAATGCAACAGCGGGAATTGTAGGTTTGCGTTATAACTCAGCTACAAAAATGTTTGTTGGTATGGCGAATTTAACTAGCAATGCTACACAAGCGACCGGCTTTTACAATATTACCGGAATAAGTGCGGCAACCTTCCCTGCGAATACTTGGGTAACTGTCGGTTTTACCTATGATAAAGTGAACGGCGTTATTACTTATACGATTGACGGTGTAAAATCAACTTTGGCAATAAATGGTTATACCATCACAAAAAACTTGGATGGTTCACAGTTCAACGTAATCAGTCAGGTTTCAACAAGTCCTGCAAATACAGCATCGTTGGTATCAGCTATAGATAATTATAGTGTTGAAGCTGTAAATGCTGCAACTTTGGGTGTAACGGTAGTTGGACAAATTGCTGATCACAGTGCAGATGTAACGATTTATCCAAACCCTGCTACTGACATTATCAATCTGAAATCGACTTCAAAAATTATCAGTGCAAGTATTATCGACCTTTCAGGCAAAGTTGTAACTTCAAGCAAAGTAACCAATAACCAAGTTGACGTTAGAAACTTATCGAAAGGAAACTATATTCTTAAAGTGGAAACTGAAACTGGTACAGTGACCAAAAAATTCCTTAAGAAATAATTTACAGTTATTATAAAATGTGTTAAGAGCTCCCGATTTGGGAGCTTTTTTCGTAAATTTAGAGAATGGAAAAGAAAATCGCATACATCACAGGTGGAACCAAGGGAATCGGTTTCGGAATCGCACAAGTTTTATTGAGAAATGGGATTAATGTCGCCATTTCAGGAAGGAAGTTGGAAGATGCTCAAAAAGCTGCGAAACTTCTTTCAGAAAATTCTGGAGAGGTTTTAGGAATTTCATCCGACGTCAGAAATTTTGAGGACGAGAAAAATGCAGTTTCAGAAACGGTCAGGAAATTTGGCAGATTAGATTATGTCATTGCCAATGCAGGTCTTGGAATTTTCAAGCCAGTCGATGAACTTTCGGTCGAAGACTGGAACGCGATGATCGACACCAATCTCACCGGAGTTTTTCACACGATGAAAGCATCAGTGGAAGAACTCAAGAAAACGGAGGGCTACTTCATCAGCATTTCGAGTTTGGCGGGAACCAATTTTTTCGAGAAAGGTTCAGGTTACAACGCTTCGAAATTCGGTGTGGTCGGTTTTACCCAAGCCGCGATGACCGATTTAAGGAGATATGGGATCAAAGTTTCGACAATCATGCCGGGTTCGGTTTCTACTTATTTTAATGGAAATGAACCTTCAGAAAAAGATGCGTGGAAAATCCAACCGGAGGATCTCGGTGAAGTCGTAATGGATATTCTACGGATGCATCCGCGTGTTTTACCAAGCAAAATTGAAATCAGGCCTTTAAAACCAAACAGTTAAATTATGTGAGCAATAGAATTTTTCTAAAAATACTATGCATGCATAATACATTTTTTCATTATCTTAGCAAAATTACAAATCCAAACACTTTCCTATCCAGAAAGTGGCTGTACAAAGGTTTTTAAGGAAATCGGGTTTTGACGGTTTTTTGTCAAAATCAGAACTTTCAGCTTTTAGGAGGTAATTTTCGTTAAAATAAATTATTAAAAATATCAAGAACCAATGAAAATATTAGTTTGCATTAGTAGTGTTCCGGATACTACTTCCAAAATTAATTTCACGGCAGACAAATCTGCTTTCGACAAAAACGGAATCCAGTGGGTAATCAACCCGTTGGACGAATTTGCTTTAACAAAAGCGGTAAAACTTCAGGAAACTCAGGGAGCGACCGTTACGGTTGTAAACGTGGGCGACGCCGCAACAGAACCTGTGATCAGAAAAGCTTTGGCAATCGGAGCAAATGATGCAGTTCGAGTAAACGCAGAACCGAAAGACAGCTTCTCAACAGCTAAAGAAATTGCGGCAATCGCACAAAACGGCGGTTACGACCTTATTCTTTGCGGAAAAGAATCCATCGACTACAACGGAGGTTCAGTTCCCGGAATGATAGCTCAGCTTTTAGACAAACCTTTCGTGAACGCATGCGTTGGCTTAGAAGTAAACGGTGGTGAAGCAACCGCAATCCGCGAAATCGAGGGTGGAAAAGAAACCATTTCTGTAAAACTTCCGGCGGTAATCGCAGGACAGAAAGGTTTGGTTGATGAAAAAGATTTAATCATCCCAAACATGAGAGGAATTATGTCGGCACGTACAAAACCTTTGCAGGTGCAGGAAGCTACGTCATCTGAAGTAAAAGTGCAGGGAGTTTCCTACGACGCCGTTCCACCAAGAGCCGCTGTGAAAATGGTTTCTCCGGACAATCTTGACGAACTGGTAAGATTACTTCACGAAGAAGCGAAAGTAATTTAATAAGACAAAAGGAAAAAGACAAAAGGAAAAAGACAAAAGGCAAAAGGCAAAGGAATAAAGGATTAAGGAATAAAGGATTAAGGAATCCCTGAAATTTGAAATGTGAAGCATTCACGAACTCAAATAAAAAAATAAATAAAATTGTGAGTAAACCTGAAACCTGAAACGTCAAACTTTAAACTTTAAACAAAAATAAAATGGCAATATTCGTATACGCAGAAAATATTAACGGAGTGTACAAGAAAGCAGCTTTCGAAGCGGTTTCTTACGCTAAAGCAATTGCAGACCAAGCCGGCGATTCGGTTACCGCAATTTCCGTGAACCCAACCGATTCTTCAGATTTATTGTATAAATATGGAGCAACCAACGTACTCAACATCAAAGACGACGGACTGAAACATTTCAGCGCAAAAGCTTATGCACAAGCGGTGAACGAAGTCGTAAACGGAAACACCATCGTTTTCCCACACACAACCGACGCTTCCTCAGTAGCGCCGATGTTGGCAATTATGAAAAACTTTTCCCTGATCACCAATGTTTTGGAGGCACCGGAAAGTCTTTCACCATTCCAGGTGAAAAGAAGAGCATTTTCAGGAAAAGGATTCATGCACGCGAAAGCTGACGGAAACGGAGTAATCGTTACCGTATCTCAAAACGCTTTCGGAGTAAAGGAAAATCCGGTTGCAGGAACCGAGGAAGTGAAAAATCTTTGCGTTACCAATGAAGACACCAAAGTTCTTTCGCACGAACAAAGCTCAGGAAAACTCGATCTGAAGGAAGCTGAAATCGTAGTTTCCGCAGGTCGTGGAATGAAAGGACCGGAAAACTGGGGAATGATCGAGGATCTTGCCAATGTTTTGGGAGCAGCGACTGCTTGTTCGAAACCAGTTTCCGACATCGGTTGGAGACCGCATTCAGAACACGTTGGACAAACCGGAAAAGCGATTTCACCGAACCTTTACGTGGCGGTAGGAATTTCTGGAGCGATTCAGCATTTGGCGGGAGTTAACTCCTCTAAAACCATCGTGGTAGTAAACAGCGATCCGGAAGCGCCTTTCTTCAAAGCCGCTGATTACGGAGTTGTGGGGGATGCGTTCCAAATAATCCCTGCATTGACCGAGAAAATCAAAGCACTGAAAGGATAAACTTCCTATCATTCAATAGTCAAAGTCCGGCATTTTTTGTCGGACTTTTTTAATGAAAATTGTTAACCAAAAATTGACGAAATTCGAATTTAGGTTCTGAGAGTTAATTCAAAAGCAATATTTTTACCTATTATATCAATCTGGACCAATATTTCTGATGGGTGATTTTATATGGGCAATGGCGGTTTCGTTCCAGACGCTGTTTATTATTTTAAGCGGCGTGATTTATGTCTATACCCGTGAAAAAAGTTTCAAATATTACGGTCTATACAACGTTTTTTTAATCATTTATCTTCTGAGCAGGTACGATCCGGTGTATGATGCTTTCGAAGGATTCGTCGGAAATTGGCTTGCGAGAAGAAATGCAAGGATTTTTACCAATATTCTGTTTTTTTATGTGCAGGTTCTTTTCTATAATTTCTATACGATTTTTGCACTTTACTTTCTCGATTTTGACAAGCATATCAAAAAGTATTTCAAGGGGGTTGTGCAGATTCTACGTGCGCTGTTTTTCTTTTTCTTGATATTTGGTGTCTTCTGTTTTTTCATTAAAGATGAAGATTTGTACATCTCTTTTTACACCTTTCTTTATTTGCCGGTGATGCTTTCAATTTTTGTCCCAACTGTGATACGGGCGATCAAATATTCGGGAAAGCATAAAAATTATTTCTTAATCGGTGTTACGACATTTGTGGCGTTTGCGTTGGTCGCCTTTGTTGGGAGTTTTGTGCCGTCATTAAATATGGAGAATCCGATCGCTTTCTTTTTTCTTGGAATCGTGATCGAGACGCTATTTTTTAGTTTAGGTTTGGCTTACAAGGTTAAAATTCTAAATGACGACAAAAACAGGGTTTATAACGAGATCACCCGGCACAAACATCAGCAGCAGGTAAGCAAGTTGCAGGGACTTCTGGAAGGTGAGGAAGCGGAACGAAAGCGTCTCGCTCAGGAACTCCATGACGGAATTGCGGGGGATTTGACGGCGATGAGGTACCAGTTGTCTTTCATTGATATGCAAAAAGAAACTCCGGAAAATGCAGATGTGATAAAAGAACTTGCCCAAATTGTCGAGCGGTCCTCAGTTCAAATCCGTGAGATTTCACACAACCTTTCACCTTCTTCCATCACGAATTTTGGTTTAATAAAAGCAGTGGAGAATTACTGCACGAAAATCGAGAAACACTCACCTTTAAAGATTCATTTTCATGTTGAAGAGGAAAGTCCCGATATTTCAGAACGATATGAAACACACATTTACAGAATCGTTCAGGAACTGATGAACAATATCATCAAACATTCCGGTGCAACAGATGCTTTTCTTGAGATAAACTTTGAAGACCCGAACCTCACAATCAATGTCAAAGACAATGGAAAAGGTTTTTTATTTGATGAAAACACCGATGGAATCGGATTCAGCAATATCAATTCGCGGATCAAGTTTTGAACGCGTCTTTTAAAAAAGAGAAAACCGACACTGGAAGTTCATTTGTAATTAAAGTCAATACGAATTACTTCAAACAAAACTAAATTCTGATAAATGTCTGCAATCCGCAATTAAAATCCCGAGAATGAACGGAAAATAAAAATTTCATTTATATTTGTGTTATGGATTACAAAAGACTGATCATTCGCGGTATTTCCTACAGCCAAACGCAATCCGGTGCTTATGCGCTGCTTTTGGAACATGAGGAAACCAACGTGAAGTTACCTATAGTTATCGGCAATTTTGAGGCACAGTCGATCTCACTCGGTTTGGAGAAAGATATTCATCCGCCGCGACCATTGACGCACGATCTGTTCTCAAAATTTGTCAGCTCCGCAAATTTCGACCTCACTTCTGTCATCATCTACCAAATTGTGGACGGTGTTTTCTTTTCCAATATCAACTTTAAAAACAAAACTTCGGGCGAGGAACTCATTATGGATGCAAGAACTTCGGATGCCGTTGCGATGGCGGTTCGTTTTGAAGCACCTATTTACACTACGCCGCAAGTTCTGAACGAGGCGGGAATCCTTCTCGAACTCGAAGAACCATCGAAAGAAGAGGAAGTTCACGAAGCGGTAACGAACGAGGGAGACCTTTCCACACTTTCGATTGCCGAGATCAACCGACTTTTGGAGGAGGCGGTGCGCGATGAAGATTTCGATGCCGCACTCGAACTTCAGAAGGAAATCAAAAAAAGAAACAAAAAAATCGACTAAACTTTTATTGAACTATGAATCTAAAACTACGGCTTACCGTGTTATCGTTCCTGCAGTTTTTCGTGTGGGGAGCGTGGCTCATTACCATCGGTGTATATTGGTTCGGAACCAAACAGTGGGGAGGTGAGGAATTCGGGAAAGTATTTGCGACACTGGGAATCGCATCGATCATTATGCCTGCTTTGACGGGGATTATTGCAGACCGTTGGATGAATGCGGAACGACTCTACGGAATCCTGCACATCCTATACGGAATCACCTTATTTTTCATTCCGCAGATGACGACTCCCGACAGTTTCTTTTGGGTAATGCTCATTGCGATGCTGTTTTATATGCCGACAATTTCTTTGTCCAACTCCATTGCGTATTATATTCTGAAAAATAATAGTTATGATGTAGTGAAGGAATTCCCTCCGATCAGAGTGTGGGGAACCATCGGATTTATCGCCGCAATGTGGCTTACCAATCTTTCAGGGAACAAGGATTCTGGAAATCAGTTTATTATCGCGGCAGTTTTTGCCATTATTTTGGGAATTTACGCATTTACTTTGCCAAAATGTCCGCCGCAAAACCTTATTCCAAAAGATGCCTCACTTTCAGAAAAATTAGGACTGAACGCATTTTCCCTGTTTAAGGATTACAAGATGGCGCTTTTCTTTTTCTTCTCAATGTTTTTGGGAGCTGCGCTTCAGCTGACGAATATGTACGGTGACGTTTTCCTTTCCGATTTCGGGAAAATCCCTGAATATGCAGAAAGCTTCGTGGTAAAACGCTCGACGATCATTATGTCGATTTCGCAGATTTCGGAAACGCTTTTCATTCTTGCAATTCCTTTCTTTTTGAAGAGGTACGGAATCAAAAATGTGATGCTGATCTCCATGTTTGCTTGGGTTCTACGTTTCGGGCTTTTTGCTTTCGGAGTTCCTGTAGGATTCGGTTTGGGACTGATTATCCTTTCCTGTATTGTTTACGGGATGGCTTTTGATTTCTTCAATATTTCAGGTTCGCTTTTCGTGGAAACGACTACCGACTACAAAATCCGTTCTTCTGCACAAGGATTGTTTATGATGATGACCAACGGTTTTGGCGCAATCATGGGAAGTTTGGTGAGTGGTTGGCTGATCCAGAAATATTTCACGCTTCCGAACGGCGACAAGATGTGGCACGAAATCTGGCTCGTTTTTGCAGCGTATGCTTTTGTGATTGCAGTTCTGTTTGCCATCATGTTCAAACACAAACACAATCCCGAAGAACTGGGCGAGATCAAACATTAATCACCATTAAATAAAGCAAAACACACTTTTTATCGGGTGTGTTTTTTTTCGTAATTTGGCAAGGTTAAATTCAAATTTTTTTAAGGGGTAAAATCCTAATCTAAAATCTGATATCTAAAATTATAATCAATATGAAAGAAGTATTCATCGTATCCGCAGCAAGAACACCAATGGGAAGTTTTATGGGAAGTCTGTCAACAGTTCCTGCACCGAAATTGGGTTCTGCAGCGATCAAAGGCGCGTTAAGTAAAATCAACCTCGATCCGAATCTGGTTCAGGAAGTGTATATGGGAAATGTTTTGCAGGCAGGAGAAGGTCAAGCTCCCGCTCGTCAAGCTGCATTGGGAGCAGGTTTGTCTAATGAAGTTCCTGCAACGACCGTGAACAAAGTGTGCGCGTCGGGAATGAAATCGGTGATGCTGGCTGCAAACTCCATCAAAGCAGGCGACCAAGAAATCGTGGTTGCAGGGGGAATGGAAAATATGTCGCAGGTTCCGCATTACTACAACGCAAGAAACGCAACAAAACTGGGCGACGTAAAAATGCAGGACGGAATGGTTCTCGACGGATTAACCGATGTTTACAACAAAGTACACATGGGAGTGTGCGCAGAGAAATGTGCTTCCAAATACGAAATCACAAGAGAAGACCAGGACAATTTTGCCATCGAATCCTACAAACGTTCGGCAAAAGCTTGGAGCGAGGGAAAATTCAAAGATGAGGTAGTTCCCGTGGAAATCCCCCAAAGAAAAGGCGATCCAGTTATTTTTGCCGAAGACGAGGAATACAAATCCGTAAACTTCGACAGAATCGGAACTTTGCCGACGGTTTTCCAAAAAGAAAACGGAACGGTTACGGCTGCAAATGCTTCAACTTTAAACGACGGAGCTTCTGCATTAGTTTTAATGTCTAAAGAAAAAATGGAGGAACTCGGGCTGAAACCTTTAGCAAAAATCGTTTCCTACGCAGACGCGGCGCATGAACCGGAATGGTTTACCACCGCTCCTTCGAAAGCACTTCCGATCGCTCTGAAAAAGGCAGGACTGGAAGTTTCCGATATTGACTTCTTCGAGTTCAACGAAGCGTTTTCTGTAGTGGGATTGGCCAACAACAAAATCTTAGGATTGGATTCAAATAAAGTAAACGTCAACGGTGGAGCGGTTTCTCTGGGACATCCGCTCGGAAGTTCAGGTTCCAGAATCATCGTCACTTTAATCAATGTCCTCAAACAAAACAACGGAAAATACGGTGCTGCCGCAATCTGCAACGGTGGAGGCGGAGCGAGCGCGATCGTGATCGAGAACATCTCTTAAATTTGTTCCAAGTTTCAGGTTTCATGTTTCAAGTTTAATTTTAAAATTAAAGTTATGGCAACGGTTAGAAGATTTGAGGATCTAGAAATTTGGCAAAATGCAAGGAAACTTTGCAAACAAATTTTTATTCAATCTAAGAAAAGCAATTTCAACAATGATTTTCGATTTAGGAATCAAATTTTTTCATCTTCGGGTTCCGTAATGGATAATATTGCAGAGGGATTTGAGCGTGACGGAAGCAATGAGTTCAAACAGTTTATTTCCGTTGCTAAAGGATCTTGTGGAGAAACTCGGTCACAACTTTATAGAGCAATGGATTTTGAATATTTAGAAGAAGACGATGCGGAAAAATTGATTGAAGAATATCAATTGTAGAGCGGTAAAATTAAAAACTTTATTGTTTATTTGCAGAAATCTGAATTAAAAGGAAACAAATTTAAATAGGCCGCAAACCTGAAACCTGAAACTTGAAACCTGAAACTTTAATGGAAACCAACATCAAGAACAACCCGAAAATCATGAAAGCGTGGGCGCTTTATGATTGGGCGAACTCTGTTTATTCACTGGTAATTACTTCAACGATTTTTCCGATTTATTACTCGATCCTTACGACGGCGTCGGAAAAGAAGGAATATGTGCAGGAAACAGGACAGTGGATTACCGTTCCAGTGCGGCATCTGATCAAGATTTTCGGGAAGGAATATCAACCTGATGCGATTTATGGGTATTCGCTTACGATTTCGTTTTTGATCGTGGTTTTGTTGTCGCCCATACTTTCGTCGTTGGCGGATACGATTGGGAACAAGAAGTCTTTCCTGCAGTTTTTCTGTTATCTCGGTGCGACTTCGTGTATGGGTTTGGCGATGTTTACGGGAATGCAGAATGTTTTCCTCGGATTGCTGTTCAGCATTACGGCGAGTGTCGGATTTTGGGGAAGTTTGGTTTTTTACAACTCGTTCCTGCCCGATATTGCAACTCCCGATAAACAGGACGCTTTGTCGGCGAAAGGGTATGTTTACGGCTATATCGGTTCGGTGATTTTGGTGATCATCTGTTTGGTGCTGATTCAGGTTTTGGCGAAAGATGCGGAACAGGCGAAAATGTACACCCGGATTTCGTTCCTTTTGACTGGGGCGTGGTGGTTCGGTTTTTCGCAATATACGTTTAAACATTTACCGCAATTTGGGAATGTTAAGGACCAGCTGCCGAAAGATTTGGTTCTTCTGAACTACAAAAATATTTTTCAGAAGCACGAAGAGCAGGGAGGTTTCTGGGAAGTTTTGAAAGACAATATCGCGTTCTATATCGACATTACAAAACAGAGTTTCCGTGAACTGTTTAAGGTGGGAAACAAGCTTTTCCGAGACCGAAACCTAAAGTTCTTCCTCTCGAGTTTTTTCTTCTACAGTGTAGGAATGCAGACCATTTTCCTGATGGCGACGCTTTTCGGTAAGAGTGAAATCAATATGGCGCAGGAAAAACTGATAATGACACTTTTGATTATCCAGATTGTGGCGATTATTGGTGCGGTAATTTTCTCTCGTCTGTCGAGAAGGATTGGAAACAAAAATGTGATTTCCATCGCGATTATTTTGTGGATTGTCGCTTGTCTTTCAGCATATTATCTAAAGCCAGAAAATCCAAACGTTGAATATCAATTTTATGGAATCGCGGGCATCATCGGTTTGGTAATGGGCGGTTTGCAGGCAATGTCGCGCTCGACTTATTCCAAGCTTTTACCTGAAGACGGGATGGACAATACCACCTATTTCAGTTTCTACGATGTCTTGGAAAAAATTGCCATTATCTTAGGAACCTTCATTTTTGCCACGATGATTGAGAAATACCACAATATGCGTTATTCGGCACTCTCGATGTCGCTGTTTTTCTTCGTCGGATTGGTGCTGATCAGGTTTTTGAAGGTGAAGGTGATGAAAGATAAAGATGTGATTTAGAATGCAAGGAAATGTTTAAGATTGATTTTGTAGATTTGTTTAATAAACAACGAGATAATGGAAACTTTAATTATTCAATATGACATCTTAATCAAAGAAAAGTTGATGAAATTGTTGAGTACATTTTCAGTGAAAGAGCTTGAAATTATTGGAAAACACGAAAAGTCAGAACAGATTAGAAAAGAACTTCACGAAGATTATGACTAGATGGTTCGAGAAGATGCCGAGTTTTATAATCACGATGACGCAATAGAACAACTTAAGAATTGGAGGGAAGAAAAAACAAACAAAATAACTTGCACCGATTGCAACTATTTGCATCAATTGCACCAATCTGCACCAACTTCACCAAATTTTCCTTAACTTTGCAATTGGAAATCAATGGATTAATTAAACTATGACCAATCCTTTATTTTACGCAAAAATCCTGCTGTTCGGCGAGTACGGAATCATTGAAGATTCCCAAGGTTTGACGTTGCCCTACAGCTTCTATAAAGGAACTTTGAAGTTTTCCGACCTTCAGGACGAGTTCGAGAAAAACTCGAATTCTTCTCTTCAGAAATATGCTGATTATTTGAAAGAGATTAAAGTTGAAGACCAGTTCAAACTCAATATTTCCAAATTTCAGAAAGATATCCAGAAAGGACTGTTCTTCGATTCCAATATTCCGCAAGGTTATGGAGTGGGAAGTTCTGGAGCTTTGGTTGCTGCGATTTTTGAGAAGTATTCCGTAAATAAATTCAATCCCGAAAGCATTTCAAAAGATCAGCTGAAAAACCTGAAAAAAGTTTTTGGTCAAATGGAGAGCTTCTTCCACGGGAAAAGTTCGGGTATCGATCCGCTGATTTGCTATATGAATCTTCCGATCCTCATTGAAAACAAAGAGAATGTCGATAAAGTTTCCATCCCCGAAAGTCAGGAAGGAAAGGGTGCGATATTCCTCATCGATTCCGGAATGACGGGCGAAACGGGACCGATGGTTCAGATCTTCTTCGAAAAAATGAAAACCGAAGGTTTCAGAAAGACGTTGAAGGAAGAGTTCATTCGTTACAACAATGCATGTATCGATGCGTTCCTGAAAAAAGAAATGAACCCGCTTTTCAAAAATCTGAAAAACCTTTCAGTTTGGGCGTATGAACATTTCAAACCGATGATTCCGGAAAGCATTTATAAAGTGTGGAAAAAAGGAATCGATACCAACGCTTATTACCTAAAACTCTGCGGAAGCGGCGGTGGCGGTTATATTTTGGGCTTCACCAAAGATTACAGCAAGGCCGAAAAAATGCTGGAAGGTTTCAATAAAGAGGTGATTTACAGATTCTAAAAAAATACGATATTGCCAATATTTATTTCCTAAGTACAAATTTCATCATTGGCAAATTCTCTTAAAAATAGAAGCTCTCGAAAGTCCCTCTCCGTTGGAGAGGGATTTAGGGAGAGGAATAATCCAATTTTTTACAGAATTTCGCAGATCGTTGGTTTCCTTTTGGGAGCAAGGGTTTTCGTGACTTTGCTGTTGACATTCGCACTCTACGTTTCCACATTTTTTCTTTTTAACCAGGAGGAGAGCATCCGAAATTTCGTTTTCGATTTCAAGGTTCACGGGATCATTTTCTGCACCGTGCTCAGTATTTTGGCGGGCGGAATCATAAACCAGTTTTACGACAGAGAAAAAGACCAGTTGACGAAACCTTTCCGAACCCGGCTGCAAAGTTTCCTCAAACAGAAGTATTTTCTGTATGTCTATTTATTGTTGAATCTGTTTTCGCTCACCATCGCATTTCTGATTTCGCCGCGAGTTTTCGTATTCTTCTTAGTTTATCAGTTTCTAATGTGGTTTTACAGTCACAAACTGAGTAAAATCTTAATCATCAATAACTTAACTTTTGTCAGTTTAACTTTGTATCCGTTTTTCGGGATGTTGGTTTATTACCAAACGTTTTCGATGAAGGTATTTCTGATGGCGGTTTACATTTTCCTGATGCTTTTGATTATCGACATCATTAAAGATACCTTAACCAAAAACGCCGACAAAGTTTTCGGCTATTTCACGATTCCCAACACTTTTTCTGCGAAAACTACGAAATCCGTGATCGTATTTCTGCTCGTTTCCGCACAGTTCATTTCGGCGCTGATCATCGCCAGAAAGGGACTTCACGGAATTATGACGTGGTATTTTGCACTCAGTATTTTCGTGCAGATTCTATCTGTTTATCTGGTTTTAAACAAAACGAAAAACTCAAAATTCATCAACCTCAATATATTGCGGATATGGATTCTGATTGGGATTTTCGCAATGTTGGCGAATGGGGTTTATTTGAAGTATTTTTAAAGAGCCAAGGAAAAAGAGCCAAGAGCCAAGTTACTAAGCCGAAAATAAGAATTGCGATTTTCCGAATTTTCAAATTGCCAAATTCTCTCATTTTCAAATTTGCTCCATCTTCCATCCAAATAAAGTATCTTTGCAAAAATTTTCAGAAAATGAGCAGAGACCGAAACAGCAACGATAAACCGAGAAGACCGCGAATTTCTTCTTCAAGACCAGCAAGACCTTCTGCAGGAAGTTCAAGACCAGCGTCTCCGCGAACCAGAAAGTCTGAAGATTCTGAGGAAAAAAAGCCATCGAAATCGGCAAGAGAACCAAGATTGTTTTCGCCATCAGAAGCTAAATCTTTTGAAAAATCATTTGAAAGAACGACAAGAAAACCAACAGGGAAGAGAACAGGAAAATCTTTCGATACCCGCGACAAATACGAGAAAGGCGATAGAAAATTCGGTCCGAAAAAACCATTCAATAAATTTAGCGAAAAAGACGAGGATCGTGCGAAATCGTTTGTACAGCGAAGAAGGTTGAACAAAATCGACAAAGATCTGCACAAAGACACCATCCGTCTCAACAAATATATCGCCAACTCAGGAATCTGCTCAAGAAGAGAAGCCGACGAACTGATAACTCAGGGATTGGTGCAGGTGAATGGAGCAGTGGTGACGGAAATGGGTTACCAAGTTCAGAAAACCGACAGAGTAGTTTTCGATGGACAGAAGATTACGCCTGAAAAACCTGTCTATGTTTTACTAAATAAACCAAAAGGTTACATCTCGACCACCAAAGATGAGAAAGCCAGAAAAACCGTGATGGATCTGGTTGCAAACGCTTCGCCGTACCGACTTTTTCCTGTGGGAAGATTGGACCGCACAACAACGGGAGTGATTCTCTTGACCAACGACGGACATTTGACCAAAAAACTGACGCACCCTTCATTTAATATGAAGAAGATCTATCACGTAACTTTAGACAGAAAACTTGACAGAGCCGATTTAAACGCAATTGCGGAAGGAATCCGTTTGGAAGAAGGTGTTGCCGAAGTTGACAGTATTTCCTATATCGACGGAAAACCAAAAAATGAAGTCGGCATCGAAATCCACATCGGTTGGAACAGGGTAGTGCGCAGAATTTTCCAGAAACTCGGCTACGAAGTGGAAGCACTCGACAGAGTAATGTTTGCAGGATTGACCAAGAAAAATGTGAAACGCGGACACTGGAGAATCCTCACTGAGCTTGAAGTGAATAACCTGAAGATGCTTTCGTAGAAGAGCATCGAGGTACTATATATTTTCAGAATAAACCTAAATTTGATTACCACACCCCTAAAGGGAGCAAATTTAGGTTTATTTTTTTTCGCAAAAATCTTAGTTCGTCTCGACGAATCCGGTAAAAGAAAATTACAAGATACCCATAATAAAAATTTCCCGTCAGAACTGGCGGGAAATTTCCGTTAAAACACATAAAAAACTAAACTATGAATAATCTAAACTTATTGAAGTTCAACTATTTCTTTTTTGCGGAAACCAGCCGTTTTGCTGATTCCGATGCGCAAACCAAACCTGCTCCCATCATAATGACGTCCTTCAGAACAAGTCGTCCTGCTCCCGAAAGATAAGGGAAACCGAAATCGGGACCGCCCAGATTTGGAACCCAAGTTTCAGGCGTGGTGATCAGGAAACTCAGCGTCACAATCGACATTACGAAGGTGAGCAAACCGCCCCACATTCCGATTTTTGGAAACCAGATTCCGAGCAGAACCAGGATTCCCAAAACCACGATCACTGTTCCCAATCCGTAGGAAAAAGCATAGGTTCCGTTCGCTTTGTGCCACTCGATATTTTCGGGAACCACTTCGCCTTCCTTGTTTTTGTAAAGTTTGTAGTTATCGGCGTCGTCCACACTTTTATTGAGGAAGAAACTCATAAAGGGCGAGTTTGCAACAAATGGGATAATTCCGTCCGCTTCGTATTGGTATGCCTTCAATCCACCAATCCACGCCATTACGATGAAAATTCAGATCCTTACAAAATTGATAAACTGTCGCTGCGAACCAGCCAAAAAATGAGTAACCTTCTCCATATCTTTCATTAAAAAAGCTTTGTAGTCCGCAGAAATAATCCTTAAAGAAAAGCTTCGTGCAAAGCGTTGCAGTTTTTTTACTTTTTAGATTTTCTTTCAAACCGCATTGCAAAAATACTTCTGATCCAACCCAAAAAAAATGGAAAAATCTGCCCATTGCATAGACAGATTTGGATTCTTTGTTAAAATAATGAATCGTCAATTCTGACAGAATAATGACGCCCAAAAGCAATTTTTGCGCATATTTTTACAAAACAGAAATATTTCCTGCCAAATGCGGACCGCTAAAATACATGCTTAATCATCGAACTTGTTCGCAATCTTTGCTTTCTCAATTTGCAAAGTAATAATAAAATCTTTGCGTTGAATTATTGTAAAGAAATCATTCGTGCATTCGTGGTAAAAATATTCGGCACAATCACGAAATCTACGAGAATAAGAAACCGCAAAGATTTCTACTTAAATGATTCTCTATTTTATGACAGCAAAGTATTATCCGCTAAAGCGAATTGATGAAGCGAACGCTTAATCAGCGGACTAGTTCGCAAGCTTTGCTTTCTCAATTTGTAAAGTAATAATAAAATCTTTGCGTTTCAAAAATATCCTAAAAAGAATTCTAAAACAGTTTTACAAATCCGCCACAACCGAGATCCCCACATCGTCCCGAAACTGCTTCGGAGAAATTCCCGTATTTTTTTTGAAGTATTTGCTGAAGTAGTATTCGTCCTCAAAATTCATTTCTGCCGCAATTTCCTTGATGGATTTTCGGGTGAGATGAATTTTCTTCTTGGCCTCCAAAACCACCCGTTCCTGAATGATCTGCGATGGAGTTTTATGGAATTCCTTTTTGATTTTCTTGCTTAAAGTATTCGGTGAGATATGCATCAAACCAGCATAAAAAGCTGGACTTTTCTCGTTGAGAAAATGCTGTTCCACCAGATTCTGAAAGGTTTTTAACTCCTCTAAATCTTCGACTTCCTGATTGTGCTCCTTTAGAATTTGGTTCTTCGTCTTACTTGAAAGCGCGAGAATGAGCTGGAGATAGGATCTGAGCACCGCGTTCGAAAATTCTTCGGAAGGATTGGTGTTCTGTATTTTGTTAAAGATTTCGGCGATTTCGTCAAAAGTTTCATCAGCTAACCCGAAATGCGGGAAAAGATAAATGTTGTTGAACAGCAATCCGTTGCAGGCGACTTCTTTTTTATGGTATTCGATACAGTAATAATCACCGTGGAAACTGAGCATTTGAATCTCGAAATTCTTCTTTGTCGAAAAACTGATGTTCTGATAAGGTGCGGTAAAAAGGATGGTTTTTCCCTCAAAATGGTATTCCGCGAAATCGATGGTGATCTTTCCCTTTCCTTCAAAAAGGAAAATATGGTACAGCTCGTCGCTGAAATTTTCGGAGAAATCAGCCGCTCTTTTTTGGTGGATAGAGAAAAGATGTTCCATTTTGTAAAAATAATGATTTTAAGAAAACTGAAAAATCTGTAACAATTCCCCAAATTTGCTACTTACCGATTTGAACTGTTTCAATGGCTGCGCTCGAAAAGGAATTTCTGCAAAAAATAGAAAAACACAAAGGAGTGATCTTCAAAATTTCCAAAATGTATATGGACAATTTTGATGATCAGAAAGACCTTTTCCAGGAGATTATTTTTCAGGCGTGGAAAGCGTTCCCAAGTTTTGAGGGAAGAAGTGCATTTTCAACCTGGCTTTATCGGGTGGCGTTGAACACCGCAATTATTTTCCTGAAATCTGAAAAGAAAAGGAGTTTCATCCAAAATTCGGAGGTCGGTGATTTCAGGATTAAAAATGAAGATTACAATGATGAGGAGGAGCAGAAACTGAAAATAATGTACGACGCGATCCACCGGCTGAACGCAATCGACAAAGCGCTGATTTTCTACTATCTCGAAAACTACTCGGGAAAGGAAATGGCGGAACAGCTCGGAATTTCGGAAGTCAATGCAAGAGTAAAGCTGAACCGTGCGAAGGAAAAACTGAAATTATTGATTGGAAATAGTTAGCATTAAGGAGAAGCCGAATGGCTTCAATTTGAATAGCCGTGAATGAAATTCATGGAACAGAAATAAAAATTTCATGAAGATTTCAACGCAGTTTAGGGAATGTTAAATAAGAAAAATTTTGAACAATGGAAATCGATCAATTAAAAGAAATTTGGGAAAAAGATCAGGTAACGGAAACTCCTGAGATTTCGGTTGAAAACCAGGAAAAGCTCAACGATCCCCTGAAAATCGTGCAGCGCAACCTGCGTTGGGAATTTTGGAGTATGATTCCTGTTTTTCCCGTTGTCCTATATATTCTGTACCGAACCATCCAAAATCAGGAATTGTTGATGTATGCAGTTGCTTTGGTTGTGGTTGCGATGATGGTGTGCGCTTTTTATGTCGTTAAGATTTACCGTTTTTATAGGGGGATTTCCAGCCACCAGTTTTCCAGTTACCAACATTTGCTGGAGCTGGAGTATAAGATCAAATATTATCGCGACCTTTATCAGTCGTATTACGTTGCGTTTGTTCCCATCTTGTTATGCGAATATTTTTTAATAATGGCTTTCGGTAAAGGTTTTCAGCACACCGATTTTCAGCTGCATTTTTGGACACTGATAATTTCGCTTGTTTTCTGTTTGGTGTCGCTTTTCCTTATTTGGAAGCTTTGTTATCATTATTTCTACGGAATCCATTTTAAGAAAATTAGAGAGTTGATCAAGCAGATTCGATAAAAAAAACTTCCCGAAAAATCTTCGGGAAGTCCTCATTAAACCAAATTATAAAACTACGATTACGTGATTGCAACTTCTTGTGGTTGAAGATTTTTGATTTTAGAAATACTGTTTTCAATTTCTTCTTTGGTCAACTTATGTTCTTCTAAATTTCCATTTTGATAATCCGAATACGCCATCATATCCACAAAACCGTGACCGCTTAGATTAAAGAGAATTGTTTTGGTAGTTCCTTCCTTTTTTGCGAGTTCCACTTCACGCAAAACCTGTGCGATGGCGTGATTGCTTTCAGGAGCGGGAATAATTCCCTCATATTTTGCGAACAGACTTCCGGCCTCGAAACATTCAATTTGAGGAATTGCGTTGGCTTCGATAATTCCGTCTTTCAGAAGTTGCGAGCACAAAACACTTGCGCCGTGGTAACGCAAACCTCCTGCGTGAATGGAAGCGGGCTCGAAATTATGCCCCAAAGTAAACATCGGCAAAAGAGGGGTATAACCTTGAGTATCGCCAAAATCGTACATAAATTTTCCTTTTGTGAGTTTTGGACAAGAAGAAGGTTCGACCGCAACACAACGCACTTCTTTATTTCCCTGAAGTTTTTCCCTCAGAAAAGGAAACGCAATTCCTGCGAAATTTGAGCCGCCTCCTAATGGAGCCACAATTACATCGGGATAATCTTCTGCCATTTCAAACTGTTTCAAAGCTTCTTCTCCAATAATCGTTTGATGAAGCAAAACGTGATTCAGAACCGATCCTAAAGAATATTTGGTGTGTTCATCCTGCACCGCCATTTCGACCGCTTCCGAAATTGCCATTCCCAAACTTCCGCTGCTGTTGGGGTTTTCAGCTAAGAAATTCCTTCCCGCCTGAGTTCTTTCGCTGGGTGATGGAAAAACATTTGCCCCGAAAGTATTCATCATTATTTTGCGGTAAGGTTTCTGGTTAAAACTCGATTTTACCATATACACATCGCATTCGATTCCGTACTGTGCGCAAGCGAAACTCAGTGCGGTTCCCCATTGTCCAGCTCCAGTTTCAGTAGTTATTTTTCTCACCCCAGCTTTTGCATTGTAGTAAGCTTGCGGAATCGCGGTATTCGGTTTGTGCGATCCGCTCGGACTTCCGCCTTCGTATTTGTAGTAAATTTTACAGTCGGTTCCCAATGCTTTTTCCAGTTCAAATGCTCTGATTAATGGCGAAGGTCTGTAGATTTTGTACTTTTCGAGAACTTCTTCGGGAATATCGATAAACCTTTCCTCAGAAACTTCCTGCTTGATCAACTCATCTGGAAAAAGTGGTGAAAGCATATCGGGACTAATCGGTTCCTTGGTTCCTGGGTGGAGTGGTGGCAGTGGTTTGTTGGGAAGATCTGCCACGATATTATACCATTTTTTTGGCATCTGATCTTCGTCGAGAAGAAACTTTTTCTTTTTCATAATTTTTAATTTAAGATTGATTTTTTTGATTTAAAGAGACAAAAAAAGACCGCCTGAAATACAGACGGTCTTTACAGATACTTGTAATATTTTCAATAATTCAATTCATCAAATAATACAACGGGTGTGTAAATCGCCTGTAGAAAACGATTGCCACCACCAATTGTTATTTAAGAATTGTTTCATTATTCGGTTAAATATGTTACAAAAGTAGAAAATTATTTTTACTGACCAAATTTTTTCAAAAAAAACTTCCCGAAGATTTCGAGATGTTTTTAGGGGTATTTAAACCACCCCGTCAAAAATTTGTAAAAATTTTTGACACCCCTCCAAAGGAGGGGAATTCTAAATCTGGTTAATAATTGTATTTAGCGTCGGACTCGGTCTCATCGCCGCATCCGTCTTCTCGAAATTGGGTTTGTAATAACCGCCAATATCCTGTTGTTTTCCTTGTGCTCCGATTAATTCGTCGTTGATTTTCTGTTCGTTTTCGGACATTGCTGCAGCTACAGGTTTGAACTGTTCTGCAATCTGCGAGTCTGCGGTTTGGTTGGCTAAAGCTTCTGCCCAATACATCGCCAAATAGAAGTGTGAACCTCTGTTGTCGATTCCGCCTACTTTTCTTGCAGGGGATTTATCGGTGGCAAGAAATTTTGCATTCGCTGTATCCAAAGCGTCGGAAAGAACTTTTGCCTTCGCGTTGTTCTGGGTTTGAGCCAAATGTTCCAAAGACGCCTGCAACGCAAGGAATTCTCCTAAGGAATCCCAACGAAGGTAACCTTCCTCGATAAACTGCTCGATGTGTTTCGGCGCAGAACCTCCTGCTCCGGTTTCGAACAAACCGCCGCCGTTCATCAACGGAACGATCGACAACATTTTTGCAGAAGTTCCCAGTTCCAGAATCGGGAACATATCGGTAAGGTAATCCCTCAAAACATTTCCGGAAACAGAAATCGTGTCTTTTCCTTCGCGGCCGCGTTTCAAAGTTTCCAGCATCGCGTCTTTCACATCCATAATGCGGATGTCAAGACCTGTTAAATCATAATTCTGAAGATATTTTTCAACTTTTTTGATGATTTGGGCATCGTGAGCTCTTCCTTTATCCAACCAGAAAATTGCAGGCGTATTCGAAAGCCGCGCTCTGTTCACTGCTAATTTCACCCAATCCTGGATCGGTGCATCCTTCGTTTGACACATTCTAAAGATGTCGTCTTTTTGAACCTTTTGCTCCAATAAAGTAGTGCCGTTTTCGTCTTCTACTTTCACGGTTCCATCAGAAGCGATTTGGAAAGTTTTGTCGTGGGAACCGTATTCTTCAGCTTTCTGTGCCATCAAACCAACGTTTGGAACAGAACCGAAAGTTCTTGGATCGATCGCTCCGTTTTTCTTCATATCGTCGATAATCGCTTCGTAAAAACCGGCATAAGTTCTGTCCGGAATCAGGCAAACGGTATCTTCCTCTTTTCCGTCCTTGTTCCACATTTTTCCGCCGCCGCGAACGAGTGCCGCCATCGAAGCATCCACAATCACATCCGAGGAAACGTGGAAGTTGGTGATTCCTTGGTCAGAATTCACCATCGCGATTCTTGGTCCGTTTTCAATTGCTTTTTCGATATCGGCTTTAATTTCAGCTTCCATCGGAGTTCCCGCGATTTTTTCATAAAGTGTCGCCAAACCGAAATTTGGATTAATGTCGAGTTCGGCAAAAGCATCTTTGTATTTTGCAAAAACGTCTTTAAAATAAGTTTCCACAATCGCTCCGAAAATAATGGGATCGGAAACCTTCATCATCGTGGCTTTCAGGTGTGCAGAAAGAAGCACATTCTTTTCTTTCGCTTCGTCAATTGCGGTTTGTACAAAATATTTCAATGCAGACATATTCATTACTGAAGAGTCGATCACTTCACCTGCTTTCAGTGGAGCATAATCTTTCAAAACCTTTTCTGAACCGTCGTTTCCGTAAAAAACACTTCTGAATTTTCCTTCATTTTCTAGGGTTGTTGAGTTTTCAGTTCCATAAAAATCTCCGTTTTGCATGTGTGCCACAGAAGTTTTCGAATCCGCGTTCCAAACCCCCATTCTGTGTGGGTTGGCTTTAGCGTAATCTTTCACCGATTTCGGTGCGCGTCGGTCGCTGTTTCCTTCTCTTAATACTGGATTCACAGCGCTTCCCAACACTTTGGAATATTTCTGGTTGATCGCTTTCTCCTCGTCGTTTTTAGGTTCTGCAGGATAGTTGGGAACGGCAAAACCTTGCTTCTGAAGTTCGGCAATCGCTTCCTCCAATTGCGGAACGGATGCTGAAATATTCGGAAGTTTAATAATATTGGCTTCCGGCTGCGTTGCCAACTGTCCTAATTCTGCAAGATAATCCGGGATTCTCTGCGCTTCGGTTAAAGCATCCGGGAAGTTTGCCAAGATTCTTCCGGCCAAAGAAATATCCGGAACTGCGATTTCAATTTCAGCAGTTTTGGTGAACGCTTTTACCATTGGTAAAAACGAATGGGTAGCAAGCATTGGTGCTTCATCCGTAAGGGTGTAATAGATTTTTGCCTGTGACATTTATGTTGTATTTTTTAATGAAAATTAAAGAAGTACAAATTTAATCAAAAAAAACGGCAATTTCTTATGGATTTAGGAGATAAAATGAGAGGTTTTAAAATATGATATTTTCAAACTTTTCCTTTGAATTGTGTAAGAGAAGTATGAAGCGGAAATTTTATTTTTGAATTATCTTGAGATAATAAACACAAAAAATAAATATTATGGCAGACAAAAAAAATACTCCTTCAAAAGGAGTGGTAATTGCAATAGGCGTTATTATTGGATTAATTATTTTCTATTTTATCCTGATGGCAATTTTCCCGGATTTGTTTCAGAATCTGAATACAGGCGAAGCGCAACCGGTAACCAATTAAGAATACAGTTTCTGAAGGCTTTCCACCAGGAAAGTCTTTCTTTTTATTGCCGGTGAAACATACATTTTTACATCTTCAGTCTTAAATTTTTCTTTCTGATAAACCGCTGAAGATGATTTCCAGATTCGTTTTTCAATGAGTTCCACCGAACTGATACTGAATTCTCTGATGTGGTGAATAAGTTCGTCTAATTTTTTGGACGGAATTTTCCCAACCGCACTTTCGGGGTGAATTTTGGCGAGAAACAAAACTTCGTTTCTGATGACGTTTCCCACACCCGGAAAAATCTCCTGGTTCATCAGCGCATCACCGATTTTTTTCGCAGGGAGTTTCTCAAGAAGCAGTTGTTTCATTTCATCAGACTCAAAATCTTTTGAAAAAACATCTAACTTCCTGTTGAAATAATCGTCAGCATTTCCATCAATTTTTTTGAGATTCACCACATAAAAATTCACATAATCATCACCAAAGTGAAGCGTGAAACTGGGGTTTACTTTCTTTTTGTCATTAATCAGATACCTGCCGTAAAGTCCGAAATGAACGGTAACAAAGAATTTATTGAACTGAAGAATCAGGTATTTCCCAAAAGTATCAACCTTTAAAAGTTTTTTGCCCGAAATGTCTTCTGCAAAAGGATTTCGGTAGCCGCCGCTTTTGGTGACGGTTTTACCTTCAAATTTTTTGATTTGTTTCTGATGTGCGACGATTGTTGGACCTTCAGGCATTTTTACAGTTTTTCGTTTTCCAGAATTTTCATCACCACCTGTTCCTCTTTGGTAAGTCCTGCTTTCCCGTCGTTGATTTCTATTTCATCCAGTTCATTCAAGTATTTTTCTATGGATGAATTTTCGTAAAGATTGACGATGAGCGGATGAACATAATATTTCCTGCAAACAGTTGCCGTATTTCCAAGGTTTTCCGCGACTTTTTCCAGGGCTGCCTTTACCTTGGATTTGTAATCTTTATCATTTTCGGCAAGTCCGATTTCTTTGAAAGCAATCAGTGCGTTCACCGTTCCGCTCCACGTTCTGAAGTCCTTGGCTGTAAAATCTTCACCGCTGATTTCCTTAATGTAGGAATTCACCATTCCACTGTCCACAGAATGGCGTTTACCTTCGTCGTCATAATACTGAAAAAGTTCTTTTCCTGGAATGTCTTTACAGTTCTGAACGGCTTTTGCAAGCCGGCGGTTTTTCAGATCAATATCGTGATAAACTCCTTTCTTGCCTTTGAATGAGAATTTTATTCGGTCACCTTTTACGTCGATGTGTTTGTCCTTCAACGTCGTTAAGCCAAATGAACCATAAAGCTTTTCATAAACGCTGTTGCCGATTCTGATATTGGTCCGCTCCATCAAACTTACTATCACCGCGAGAACTTTTCTTTCGCCAAGATTTCGTAACGCCAAATCTTGCTCCAACTGTAATCGGATTTTCGGCAGCGCATAACCGAACTGCAGCATTCTGTAAAATTTGGTGTGATTTCGAAGGGCGTTCCAAACAGGATGATACCGGTATTGTTTGCGCTGTTTCGCATCAATTCCTGTGGCCTGAAGATGTCCGTTGTTCAAAGCGCAAATCCACACCTGTTCCCAAGCCGGAGGAATGGCGAGCTTGTTAATCCGTGAAATTTCCTCGGTATCACTAATCCGGACACCATCGAGATAATAATGAAATTTTTTGCCGTATTTTTTACGGGTGATGCCTTCAAATTCCTTGTCGGTCGTGTAAACAAGTTCCACGGCTTTTGCAGATTTCACGGGGTCTTTTAAAATCTTCAGAATTTTTGAAGGTTTTAAAGAAGTAACGATTTCATTCGGCTGTAACTGCATTTATGGGTTCGGTTGATTTAGATAGGTGTGATTTTCAGAAAAATATTCGGTGAGACTTGCATCTACAGTTTCTTTATTCATTGCGTAGAAATTTTCAACATTTTCGTAATCATCACCGGTTCCGTTTGGCGTGAGTAGAATTTCACGCTCAAACTGCTGACCATTCATTTCAAAAGTTACATTTCTCTTGTAAACACCGTTATTTTCTGTGGAAGCGCCAAGTTTCACTATAGAAACCTCGTTTTCCTGTAGTTTAATTTTCATAATATTTTTAATTGTTTGATTTTTTAATTTTAACCGTTTACGATTTCGCCACCATTTGGATGAAGCACCTGTCCGGTAATATAAGATGAGTCTTCCGATGCCAGAAACAGAAAACAGGTGGCAACTTCATTGGTTTCACCTGCGCGTTTCATCGGCGTATCACTTCCAAATTCCGAAACTTTCTTTTTTGAAAAACTTGAAGCAATTAAAGGTGTCCAAATCGGTCCCGGAGCAACGGCGTTAACGCGGATTCCTTTTTCAGCCAGATTTGCGGAAAGGCTTCTTGTGAAAGATAAAACCGCGCCTTTGGTTGCCGAATAATCAATCAGATGTCCGCTTCCGCGATAGGCAGTAACTGAAACTGTGTTGATGATGCAACTGCCTTTTTTCAAGTGCTTCATTGCAAATTTAGTCAACCAGAAAACCGAAAAAACATTAGAGTGAAAAGTGTTCATCAACTGTTCCGTCGTAATATCTTCAAGATTTTTGGCTTCCCAGTGATTGGCAGCGTTATTGACGAGAATGTCAATTTTTCCAAATTCAGCAACGGTTTTTTCAATTACTTTTTTGCAGTGTTTTTCTTTGCCTAAATCACCTTTAATCAAAATGCATTTTTGCCCGAATTTTTCAACTTCCTTTTGGGTGTCTTTAGCGTCCACTGTTTCGCTTAAATATGGAATCGCAACATCACAACCTTTCTGTGCGAAAAGTATGGCAGTTGCCTTGCCAATTCCGCTGTCTCCGCCTGTTATGATAGCGACTTTTCCCTGGAGTTTTCCGCCCGACTGTTTCACAGGTTCACTTTCAGGAACGGGCGTCATTTTTTCTTCAACACCGGGTTTACGCTGCTTCTGTGGCGGACGAACTGCTGTTTTGGATTTTTTCTGCATGATTATTTTTTACCTCTTCCGAATAAGAAAAAAAGCACGCCAACGATGATGACTGCAATGATAATTCCATACCATTTTCCGGCTTCAAACACGGTTCCTACTGCTTCACAACTTGTTAAAGATATTAGCAATACTGCTAAAACTGAATAAATGCTAAATCGTTTCATAATTTTATTTGTTTGGTGTAGAAACACAATATCAAAAATGCAGCCAACGGAATATTAGAGAGAATTTGTGAAAGCGTTGATTATGCTTGAAGGTTGTCGAGCGCTTTCAGCATGTCGATTCCTTTTTTCAGAGTTGGCAAAAACAAATCGCCTTTTTTCTCGATTCTTGAAAGTGCATTTTCGATATTCCAATCGGTTGGTTTTAGGCCTGATTTCACTTCGCTCCATTCCAATGGCATTGAAATTGGTGCACCGTTTTTCGGTCTTAAACTGTAGGCGCTCGCCAAGGTTTGTCCGCGGCGGTTTTGTAGATAATCTAGATAAATTTTGCCTTTATCACGCTTCTGAAGACTGCGTTCCAAAGTGGTAATTTCGGGAAGTGCTTTCTGAACTTGCTGCATCAGGAGATGACCGAAATTTTTAACCTGTTCAAAAGAATACTGGCTTCCCATCGGAATATAAATGTGGATTCCTGAACTGCCGGAAGTTTTGGGATAGCCCTCAATTTTGGCTTTGTCAAGCACTTTTTTTACTTCTTTGGCGGTGGCGATAACGTCTTCAAAAGTATTGTTATCGGAAGGGTCTAGATCAAGAGCTAAATAATCGGGATTTTCAATATTGTCGATTCTGCTTGTCCACACGTTCATTTCGATACAGCCGAGATTGTTCAGGTAGGCAAGTGTCGCCGCATCGTTGCAGATGATGTAATTGATGTATTTATCGTTGCTGTCGGAGTAGATTTTGTGGGTTTCAATCCAGTCGGGAGTTTCGTCGGCAGCATCTTTTTGGTAGAAACTCATTCCGTCAATCCCGTTCGGAAAGCGGTTTAAAGACTGTGCGCGGTTTTTGAGATGCGGTAGAATAAATTCGGCAACGCTCTGATAATACGCCACAACATCACCTTTGGAAACATTGTCTTTTGGGAAATAAATTTTATTCTGATTCGTGAGTTTCACTTCCTGTTTTCCAATTTTGGTTTTGGCCTCGTTTTCTCGTGTGGTTACGGCGGTTTTCACAGGTTTGGTTGACTTTTTTTCCATTGGTTGTTCGGGTGTTTGCTGGTCTTCCTTTAAATCGGAAACTTCCTTGTCTTCCCTTAAATGAAGGAAAACGGGATGCCTGAAAATTCCGTCTTTGGTTTTTTCGGAATATTTTATTTCTGCAATCAGTTCGGGTTTTAACCAAGTAGCTTTTCCGTTGGTTTTCGGCAACGTTTTGAAAGGTGATTTTTCTACAATTAAAGGATGCATTACACCGTAAAGTTCCTTTAAAGTTTTGTCTGAAAATCCTGTTCCGATGTGTCCTGAAAATGTCAGTTCACCATCAATATAATTCCCTAAAATTAAGGAGCCAAAGTGTTTTCTTGATCCTTTAGGTTCGGTAAATCCGCAGATGATGACTTCGTCGGTTTGCTGTGTTTTTATTTTTAACCATTCAGATGAACGGATGCCGTCGCTGTAAGTGCTTTCGGTTTTTTTGGCGATAATTCCCTCGAGTCCCATCTGTTCAGCAAGTCGGAAAAATTCTTTTCCTTTTTCCAAAATATGATCACAGAATTTGATGTTTTCGGTTTCTTTTAAAGCATCTTTCAGCAGTTCCTTCCGTTCGAGATACGTTAAACTTCGGGTTGAATGACCATTCAAAAACAATAAATCAAAAACCTGAAAAATTATTGGGGTATTTGGTTTTTCACCAATATTTTGCAGCCATTGAAAATTCGGTTTTCCCATGTTGTCATAGGCAACCAATTCGCCATCCAAAACCATTTCGTGCTGCTGCAAACCGAGTTGATTGACGATTTTCTTAAATTTTGCTGAAAAGTCCAATCCGTTTCTCGAGTAGAGTTGAATGCCGTCGCGCAAATCTGCAATTGCGCGATAACCATCCCATTTTATTTCAAACGCCCAGTCTTTGCTGTCGAAAGGTTTATTGTCTGAAGGTTTCGCCAGCATCGGCTCGATAAATTTTTTCAGTTTCTTTTCTTTGGAAAGGGCAGGTGCGTAGTTTTTGTAGGATCTTGCTGTATTTTCGGAGACGTCCTTTTCAGATTTTTTTTTTAAAGCTGCTGTAACTTTTGAATTTTCGGAAGTGTTTTCTTCGGCATTGTAAAAATCGGTGGCAAAATCATCTTTGTGTTTGATGAGCAGCCACGACTTCCCATCATCAGAATTTTTAATTTTCACCAAAGCAAATTCACCCTGAAGTTTTTTGCCGTGCATTACGAATTTCAAACTTTCTTTGTGCAGTTCAGCGCGCATTACCAAATCATCTGTTTTTCCCTTTATTTTATTCAAAGGTTCATACCAGCCTTCGTCCCAAATTTCAACTTCGCCTGCTCCGTAATTTCCTTTCGGAATCGTGCCTTCAAAAGTGCGGTAGGAAAAAGGGTGGTCTTCAACCATCATCGCCAAACGTTTGTCCTTCGGATTAAGCGAAGGACCTTTCGGAATCGCCCAACTTTTTAGCACGCCGTCCATTTCCAGACGAAAATCGTAATGCAGATGCGATGCAGCGTGTCTCTGAACCACAAAACGAAGTTTCTCGCCCGAGTTTTCAGGAATTCCTGCAGGTTCGGAGGTTTGTTTGAAGTCGCGCTTTTTGTTGTATTCTTTTAGAGACATTTTGTTTTTTGTTTCTGGTTTCAAGTTTCAGGTTTCAGGTGGTTGCAATGGTTACAGATTGTTGCAGTTGTTGCAATTGTTATACTTGTTACACTCAATTACTCATTCACTCAATCACCGACTCTCCAACTCTCCAACTCACCCACACTCCAACTCAATCACACTCCAACTCAAAAAATCACCCCGCCTGCTTTTTCCCCGCTTCCAGACTTGCTTTCAGCTGTGCCATCAAATCACTTGGAGCGCTTTCTTTAGGTTCTTCTTCTGAGATTTTTACCGTTGCGCCTTTGGCTTTTTGGTTGATGATTTTCATCAAATCATCGTGATAGGTGTCTTTGAATTTCTCGGGTGTGAAGTCAGTGGCGAGTTGTTTGATCAGACTCTCCGCCATTTTGAGTTCTTCTTCCTTTGGATTTTTTCCTGCGGGAATATTCAAGTCGTCATATTTCCTAAGTTCTTCAGGAAAACGCATTCGGTTGACCATCAGGATTTTGTCTTCGTAAGGTCGTACCAAACAAAGAATCTCTTTTTCACGTAGAATAAAAGTTCCGATTCCTGCCATTTTGGTTTTTACCAAAGATTTCAGCAGTAGTTTATACGCTTCTTCACCATTTTTCTGCGGTTCTAGGAAATAGGGCGTTTCAAAATAAGCGGGATCGATTTCGTCGTGTTTCACAAACTGTTTCACCGACAAGATTTTTGATTTTTCGGGAGCAACGGCTTCGAAATCTTCTTTTTCCAGCACGATATATTTGTCGTCCATTTTATAGCCCTTCACTATATTTTCGTAGGCGACTTCTTTACCCGTTTTCTCGTTGACCCGTTTGAATTTGATATTGCTAAAATCTTTGCTGTCGAGCATATCGAGATCAAGCGTGCTTTCTTCGGATGCCGAGTACAGTTTTATGGGAATATTTACAAGACCAAAGCCAATGGCGCCGCTCCAGATTGCTCTCATAATTTTATTTTTTTAAAGGGTGGAAATAGAACATCAAAAATTGTGACAAATCCTTTCCACAGATAAATTTATGAATTATTTAACCTACCGTTACAAATAATTAAGGATAAAAATGTCTATTTTTGAAAATAACATTTAACTACAAAATATTATGGCAAATATCACATTAAAAGGGAATGCTGTGAACACTATTGGTAACCTCCCTGAAAACGGTTTATCGGTAAAAGATTTCGCTTTGGTAAATGAAAAACTGGAGGTGAAAACCTTGGCTGATTACGACGGAAAAAAGAAAATTTTCAACATCTTTCCAAGTATTGATACCGGTGTTTGTGCGGCTTCTGCAAGAAAATTCAACGAAAGGGCAGGAGAGTTGGATAATACTGTGGTCATCAATGTTTCCAAAGATTTACCTTTTGCTTTGGGCAGATTTTGTGCAGCAGAAGGTCTGAATAACGTCGAGACACTTTCCGATTTCCGCGGAAGTTTCGGCGACGATTACGGAGTTGCAATTACCGACGGACCGATGAAGGGACTTTTGAGCCGTGCAGTTATCGTAACCGACGAAAACGACCAAGTTATATACACCGAACAGGTTCCAGAAATCACTAACGAACCCAATTACGAAGCGGCTTTGAACGCATTGAAGTAGATTCAAAAAAAATAACAATACTCGTAACTTTGTCAAACTTCAATGATTTGGCAAAGTTTTTTTAATTCAAGAATAAATGAAACGCTCAGGATCTGCAACATTACCGCTACATTACGGCTACGTTCCACAGTGGCTTTATGAGCGTATGTCCAAATTGGGACTTGCAGTGTTTGAAGTGATTTTGGCAGATTACGGAAAAGACGAAGTCATCCACAGAATGAGCGATCCGTTTTGGTTCCAGTGTTTTGGAGCGGTGATGGGAATGGATTGGCATTCGTCGGGAGTTACAACTTCCGTGATGGGTGCGCTGAAAAGAGCAGTGAATCCAAGATCCAGAGAATTGGGAATTTATATCGCGGGTGGGAAAGGAAAGTTTTCAAAAGAAACTCCAAACGAACTGCTGAAGATTTCCGAAACTACCGGTCTCAATGGAAATGAACTGATTCGTGCGAGTAAACTTTCCGCAAAGGTTGACAATACCGCCATTCAGGACGGATACCAATTGTACACCCACAATTTCTTGCTGAGCGACGAGGGAAATTGGGCGGTCATTCAACAGGGAATGAACGTGCAGGACAAAACCGCACGACGCTACCATTGGCATTCCGAAAATCTAAAATCCTATGTTGATGAGCCACACACAGGGATTTCTGGAATCAACCAAGGCGAAATTCTTAACCTTACTTCTCACGGCGCAGCAGAAAACAGAAATGGAATTTTGGAGATTTCGCACGAAGCTCCTGAAAAAATTATGAAGGACATTTCTTTAATTCTTCCTTCACATCACGATGTTCAGGCAAGTGACGTCAATTTGAAGCGACTCGGAGCAATGTTGGCAATGACTCGCGAAATGCAACCTGAAAATTTTGAGGATTTATTGTTATTAAAAGGAGTTGGGCCAAGAACAATGCAGAGTTTGGCTTTGGTTTCAGAAGTGATTCATGGAGCGCCGTCCAGGTTTCAGGATCCTGCAAGATTTTCATTTGCACACGGTGGAAAGGATGGACATCCGTTTCCGGTCCCGATTAAGATTTATGATGAAACGATAAACATTCTGCAAAAAGGCATCGAAAAATCCAAACTCGAAAATAGCGACAAATTGAAATCGGTGGAAAAACTGCATTCCATCATTACCAAAGCGGAAGAAAACTTCACTCCCGATTTCGATATTCAAAATGTCATTACGGAAGAAAGGAAAAACTCGTGGAAAAACGGTGGTAAAACAGTTTTTTGGGATGCGAAACCACCAAAGAATGACCGCCTAAAAAATGGGGGAATTCAGTTGTCGCTGTTTTAGATTTCTTTCAAGAAAAGCAAAAAAAATAGTTGTAATTTGGCTTCTTTCGATTAAATTTGAGAGAAGTTTCCAACGATGTCCGAAGTCCTTAAATTCGTCTATCAACACCCGTTAATTTCTGAAGCCGATTTGGATAAAATCGCTTCACAGCATCATTTGGTGCAATTCAAAAAGAACGAATTCCTGCTGAAAGAAGGAGAAACTGCCGACGAATATTATATCTTAACCGAAGGTTTGGTGCGCGCATTTGTTCATGATTACGACAATAATGAAATTACTACCGAATTTTTTGTGGAAAATGATATTGTGATTATTCCGTCGTCGCTTTTTCAGAAAGTTGCTTCGCAGGAGAATCTGCAGGCGGTTACAGACTGTAGACTTTTGAAAATTCAGTATGATGATTTTCAGGAATTGTTCCACCAAATCGAGGGTTTCCGCGAATGGGGACGGCTTTGGTTTTCGTACCAGGTTTTTACAATGAAGCAGCGTTCTTTGGATGTGGTCATGAAAACCGCATCAGAAAGATATTTGAAGCTGATGAAAGAAAAACCTCAAATAATTCAGAATGTACCGCTCAAACAGATCGCCTCCTATTTGGGGATTACGGATACTTCTTTGAGCAGAATCAGAAGAGAAATTATGCAGACCTAACAGGTTTCAAAAACCTGTTAGGTCTTGTTTTGTCAATCAAACTAAATAAAATAATTTAAAAAAATGATTAACGTTACCGTTTCATATACTGTCAAAAAAGATTTTGTTGAAACAAACAAAATATTTCAACATTTTTAAACGACTTCAAAAATCTCGATCAGAACCGTTTTTCGTATCGGATTTTGCTAAAAGATGATGGCATTACCTTCGTTCATATTTCCAAGTATTCTGATGAGGAGATTCAGACTGAACTTTTAAATACTGCTTCGTTTCTTGAATTTCAAAAACAATGCGATGAAAGCGGGCTAAACGGTTCACACAAAGTTGAAATCCTTGAGTTCATTGGCGAATCAGGTAGTTTTTAGAATAAATTATTCAGACCTAACAGGTTTCAAAAACCTGTTAGGTCTCCAAAAAAAATATAATTATGGCAAAGACATTTGAAAAAGCAACACTTCTTAATTTCAGGAAGATGATTGATTATTCCGACGGTGGAGTAGTAAGCAAACAAATAATGAAAAATGAGGCGGGAAACATTACCCTGTTCTCTTTCGACCAAGGAGAAGGTCTGAGTGAACATTCCACTCCGTACGATGCATTGGTGGAAGTGATCGAAGGTAGGGTAGAAATCACTATAGGTGGCGAAAAACACACTGTTTCCGAAGGCGAGTCGATCATTATGCCCGCAACGATTCCGCACGCTTTGCATGGTGTTGAAAGATTCAAAATGTTGCTTACGATGATCAAGGGATAAATTTCTTGCCATAAGACAAGTGGTTTTGTTTGCATTTCGTTCTAAATTTGTTTTAAAGTTTTAGAGCAATGAAAGCAACCGCACACGAATTTTTAAAAATTCAACTCGATTTTAACAACTCCGTTATTTCGAAAAACATTTCGGGCATCATTCACGAAGAATCTATGGTTTTTCCTAATGGTGAGGTAAACTGCATGAACTGGGTTTTCGGTCACCTTATTTTTGTCCGAAACACGATGATTCAGATTTTGGGTGGTGAAAAAGTGTGGAACGATGATGAATTTTCGTTTTATGCAAGAGGCGAGAAACCTCTTTTACATCAGGAAAAATTCCCCGATTTTGAAACTTTGAAATCCTATTTCAAAGACACGGAGAACGAACTCAACCACGTTTTAGCGAAAACAGAAAACATCAAAGCCGAGAATCTTGAAGATTTGGCTGCATTGATGCTGCACGAAATTTATCATAGCGGACAAATCGGTTATCTGCGAAGGATTTTGGGAAAAGAGGGAACGATCAAGTAGCGTTAAATTTTTGCTAATTAAAAATTCGTTAACAAAAACAGCGGCTGACTTTCGCTATTTTTAGTAAACCAAAACAGAATAATATGGATAACAAACAAATCGCAAAACAGTTTATCGACAACCTTTTTGTAGATAACGACAAAGCTTACGAAGTCGTGGCAGAAGACGTTCGCGTCAATTGGCCAGGTTTCGGAATGGAGGACATTGTGGGAAAGCAAAACCTTCGGAATTTCTTGGATAACGGCGGTCCCGACAAAGTAATCTCGCAGAAAATCAACAATCTTATCTGTGAAAACAACACCGTAATCGGTGACGGAACTATTGTGACAGAAAGAAATGGGAAAAAGGAAACCTCACATTTTGCTGATGTTTACACCATAGAAAACGGAAAAATCACCCACTTGAACTCCTATATGGTGATGGATAAAAACAACGAATCTCAACCTTGACCTTAACCTTTACCTCTTTTATTATGAAACTCAACCCTTATCTCAACTTCGACGGAACCTGCGAAGAAGCGTTCAATTTTTACAAAAAAGTGTTCAAAACAGAGTTCAACCAGTTTGGAATCATGCGTTTTGGCGATCTGCCTCCACAGGAAGGAGTGCCGCCGTGTCCCGATGAAATCAAGGATCGCGTGATGCACGTCGGAATTAATTTTGGCGACCAAATGTTGATGGGAAGCGACATTATGCCAGGATTCGGAAACAGGCCTTTTCAAATCGGCGACAACAATTACGTGAGCATCCATCCCGATTCGCGTGAAGAAGCCGACCGAATCTTCAAAGAGCTTTCCGAAAACGGCGAAGTTGAAATGCCGATGCAGGATCAGTTCTGGGGCGATTATTTCGGAAGTCTCCGCGATCAGTTCGGCACTAACTGGATGATTAACTTTAACGCAAACTATAAATAGCAATGGAAAATACGCACTTCAACGTCTCGATGTGGTTCGAGATCTATGTTCAGGATATGGACAGAGCGCAGAGGTTTTATGAGGAAGTTCTGCAGATTAAGATGACGCCGATGTCGGATCCTACCGACGAAAGCATGAAAATGGTAGGGTTTCCTTCACCGAATTCGATGGAGAAAATGTTTCCCGGTTCATCCGGAAGTTTAGTGCAGATGCATGGTGTTCCAAGTGGCGGAAATTCAACTATTGTCTATTTCGGTTGCGAAGATTGCAGTGTTGAAGAAGCAAGGGTGGAAAATGCCGGAGGAAAAATCTTCAAGCCAAAAATGTCGATCGGTGAGTACGGTTTTATGTCGCTGGTTACCGACACTGAAGGGAATATGATCGGTTTGCATTCGATGAAGTAAAGTTAACGAACAAAAAGACCTAACAAGTTTCCAAAACTTGTTAGGTCTCTTTATGGCAAAAAATAAAATTTTCTTTATCATCAAACCAAGAAAGAACTTCCGCTCTCGCTAAAAGAGTTGGATTTTCGCTGACAATGGTGCGGTAAGAAGAATACCTGTAACGCTCCAAATCATTTGTTATACCGTGTTTTTTTGGATTTTTATGAATGTAAATTAAACTTTCACGCAAGTATTTTTCTTCGGTAATTCTTTTTCTACCAAAATGTTCCTGAGATAAACTTCCTCTTCTGTCATACTGTTTATTAATGGATTTTGTATAAGAGTTGAACATGTTGGCGAAATGTTGAAAGATTTTTTTCTTACGCAAATCTTCATGAATGTCATTTTCATCTTTTATCCAACCAAGAGGTGAAAATGGTTTTTCATTAGACAGTAAGCATATATTTCGCATACTGGAAGAAGATACTATTAATTATAGTAAAACCGCAAAACCTAACAAGTTTTTAAAACTTGTTAGGTTTCATCACCCATCACTCATCACTTATGGAACCAATCAAAATCGACATCACCATTTTAGAACCCGTTCAGAAAGTTTGGGATTACTTCAATGGTCCGAAACATATTGTCAATTGGAATTTTGCCCACGAATCGTGGCATTGTCCGGACGCCGAAAACGATCTTAAAGTCGGTGGCAAACTTAAAACCAGAATGGAAGCCAAAGACGGGAGTTTAGGTTTCGATTTCGTGGGAGTTTATGACGAAATCGTTCCAATGAAACTGATTAAATATCATTTGGAAGACGGCAGAAAAGTCGAAATACGGTTTGAGGAAATTGATCCCACAACAACAAAGGTTACCGAAATCTTCGATCCCGAAGCTTCGAATTCTATCGAGATGCAGCGCGACGGTTGGTACGCGATTCTGGACAATTTCCATAAGTATGTAGAGAATAACTAACGGATTCCCCGAATCCGAAAATATTCCGTAATTTTAGGGGAAATTTAATAGTTATGACCGACCCGATTACGATCAAGATCACGATTCTTCAACCTGTACACAAGGTTTGGGATTATTTCTATAACCCGAAACATATCGTTAAATGGAATTTTCCGACCACCAACTGGCATTGTCCGAAAGCGGAAAGTGATTTTCAGGAAGGTGGAAGATTTAATTACCGACTGGAGTACAAAGACAAGAGTTTTGGCTACAATTTTTCTGGCTATATCGATGAAATTGAGGTTTTGAAATATGTGAAAAGCCATTTGGACGACGGTCGGAAAGTGGAAGTTCATTTCAATAAAATTGATGACAATACCACCGAAATTATCGAAATCTTTGAACCCGAAATCCAGAACAGCCGCGAAATGCAGCGTGTTGGTTGGTACGCAATCCTTGACCGATTCCATAAGTACGTGGAGAAGCATTAGGATTAAATCGCAAGATCAGGATAAAACCGATGAAAATCCAGAGACTAAAAACAGGCGACGCTTCTAAAATGATGAAGTTGTCGGCATTGTTCAAAGACGTTTTTGAACTGGATCACACTGAACCTGCTTCAGAAAACCATTTGGAGCGGCTTCTGAAAAATGAAAATTCGATCTACTTGGCTGCCGAGGAAAATGGTGAGATTGTAGGAGGACTTTCCGCTTTTTTATGTCTTTTGTTCATGGGAATTCCGAGGTGTTTGTTTACGATTTGGCGGTGGTTAATCACTTGCAAAGACGCGGAATCGGAACACGCTTACTGGGAAACTCAAAGAGATTTCACAAGAAACGAATGCAGACGGAATACTGATCCCTGCGGAAAATGAGGACGATCATGCGATAAAGTTTTATCAAAAAACCGGTGGTGATCCTAAAACGAGGTAACACTGTTCTGGTACGAACTGAAATGACAGCAACAGAAAAACACATTAATTGTTTTCCGAAGGATGTTCAGGAAATCCTTCGCAGAATTAGAACAATTTTTTTGGAGGAAGTTCCTGATGCAACTAAGATAATCATGGTTGTAGGTTTGTTCATTTTTACATCCTGCCAAAAAACTGAAGCTGTAAAAGAGCAAAACACTGAACCTACGAGAACTGAAGAAAGCTTGCCGCCAGTACAAAAGCCGACAACCTACAAACAATTCAGCGGTGCGTGGTTCGATATAGAATATCCATCAAATTTCAAAGCTGAAAATTCTCAGAAATCTTCAACCAATTCCGAAGGTTTCGACAGTGCGGTTTTCACTTCGCCCGATGGAAAAGTTCAGTTTTATGTGTTCTCTCCGCAATGGAGCGGGAATCCATTGGATATAAAAGTGACTTCATGTGAAAAAATAATTGAAACCTCCCAACAAAAAGAAAACGACATTTTTGTGAAAAGATGGACAGTTGCAGCCGATGACGGAACTTATTTTCGTTCCTACGAAGAAACCGCAGAAACGCTCAGCAATATCAACAAAGTTTTTGGAATTAAATATGCCTCAAAAGCTGATTTAGAAAAATACAGAGAAGAATATCTTCATTTCAAAAAGTCGCTGAAACAGTATGCGGACTGAAAGCGATATTCTTCACCTAAACCTCAATTTCAATTTATGAACAACGATATTTTCCCGTGTCTTTGGTACGACGGAGACGCGAAGCAATCAGCAGAATTCTACTGCCAAGTTTTTGATGGAAAAATTACGGTCGATACGCCGATGGTGATCAACCTCGATCTTTTTGGTCAGCGAATAATGCTTTTGAACGGAGGTCCGCATTTTCAGAAAAATGCGTCGATCTCGTTTATGGTTTTGTGTGAAACTGAAGCGGAAGTTGAAAAATATTGGAAACTACTTTGTGACGGTGGAATAGTGCTGATGGAACTTGGCGAATATCCGTGGAGTAAGAAATATGGCTGGGTTCGCGATAAATTCGGGGTGACTTGGCAAGTTTATCTGGGCGAAAAAAAAGACGATCAGAAAATTATCCCAACATTGATGTACATCCATAAGAACAATGGGAAAGCGATGGAGGCGATGGAATTGTACACCAAAATTTTCCCGAATTCGAAGATTGGCGGAGTGCTGAAATACGGTCAAGGTGTCGGAAACGAAACCCACGAAGTTCCCGAAAATGTGCAGCACGCAGATTTCGAAATCGATGGATTTACAATGTTCTGTATGGACAATTCTTATGACCACCAATTTGATTTCAGCGAGGGAATCTCGATTGTGGTGATGACCGATAACCAGGAGGAAACGGATCATTTGTGGAATTCTTTAACTGCCGATGGTGGCGAAGAATCGATGTGCGGTTGGCTGAAAGACAAGTTCGGCGTAAGTTGGCAAATCACTCCGAAACGTTTATTGGAACTGATGAACGATTTCGAGGATACGGAACGTGCGCAAAGAGTTTTTCAGGCAATGCTGAAAATGCGCAAAATTGTGATTGCGGATTTGGAAAGTGCTTACAAATCATAATTAATCAACCACAAAAGGAACAAAAGCTTTATGTCAAATAATGATTATGTTGAACTAAAGCAAGCTAAAAGGACGCAAAAGTTTAAAAAAATTGAAGATTTTTTCTTTTGTTTTCTTCAATAAACAATAATTTGAGTTAAATAAATTATTGTTTTAAGCAGCATTCTTTTGTGACTTTTATGGTTAATTTTTTTGCAAGTATTAGAGCGCAAAATCGCGATCGCCGATTTGGAGACGGCTTATAATGCTAAGTGACAATACAATATTTGCTAATTCCTTAATCTCTTAGAGCCTGTTTAAATTTTACCAAATAAATCTGAATTTGTTTTCCCCAACCCTAAAAGGAGCACATTCAGGTTTATTTGGAAGGAAATTTCCCTCCCTTTAGGGACGGGGTAAAGAAAATTTCCGATATAATTTTTTTTTGAATAAAATTTAAACAAGCTCTTAATTTCTTAATCCCTTAATTATTAATATGAAATATTTAGAATATCAAACCCAAATCAACGCCACTCCCGAAAAGATTTGGGAAACGTTGACTAAGAATGAACATTACACCCAATGGACGAATGGAAACCGTTTTGAAGGCAATTGGGAAACAGGAAGCGAAATGAAATTTTTCGATCCGAAGAATAACGGAATGTACAGCGAAGTAGTAACCAATCTTCCAAAGCAGGAATTGAAGATGAAACATCTCGGCTGGATTTACGATGGGAAATTGGATCCGCAAGATTTTGGCGGTTCAGATGTTGCTTATCTTTTAGAACCGATAGAAAACGGAACTGTTCTAAGAGGAAAAGTAAATTCAATGGATGAATTTGAAGATTTTTATAACAGTTATTTCCCAAATATTTTTCAAAAAATCAAGGAGATTTCTGAAGGATAGTTTTTCAACTTTGCCAAAGATTTCAACTTTGGCAAAGTTTTTTCCGAACGAGAAACTGATAATTCTTTCTAGCCCCGATTGTAACGATTACCCCGCAGCAAGCCCTTCGGCAAGCTCAAGGACAAGCTTTGGGAAAAGCGTTGGCGCGAGGAGTAAAAGTGGAAAGCGGGACCGAAATCTCAGAGAAGCGAAAATTTTGTTGCTCCTAAGAAATATTTTGATAAAGTTTTAAAGTAAAATAATATTTCGCTCGTCATACCCAGTATGGAACTGGAATTAACCCATATGCCACAACATGAAAAGGACAGCATTATCGCACAAACCGTGAAAAATTACGGCGGGAAACTGATGTCCTTCATTCGGCCGAAAGTGCGCACTACCGAGGATGCGGAAGATATTCTGCAGGAGGTGTGGTACCAGTTCAGCAACCTGACCAATATTGGCGACATTGCGAATATCGGCGTTTGGCTTTACAGGGTTTCGAACAATAAAATCATCGATAAATACAGAAAGAAAACGACGGAAAACCTTGAGGATTTCGTGTATGAAGATGACGACGGAAGTTTTTCGGTAAAGGATATTCTGCTTTTGGATGATTCTGAAAACCCGGAACTTCTGGCATTTCGGGAAGAGGTTTGGAAGCAGCTTTTCGCCGCACTTGACGAGCTGCCCGAAAAACAGCGGCTCGCTTTTGTTGAGACCGAAATCGAAGGCAAAAAACTACAGGAGATTGCCGACGAACAAGGCGAAAATATTAAAACCATCATCAGCCGAAAAAATTATGCGGTGAAGCATTTGCGGAAGAGGATGGCTGGTTTGTACAAAGATTTGAAAGAGTAAGGTTATGAATAATAGATTTAAAGCAAAAATTGCACTGTTTGTTTTGGGCGGAATCGCAATGTTCTTTGCGGTGACGGGAATTGTGATGTTGCTCTGGAATTTGTTGCTGCCCGAAATTTTGGGAGTTAAGCCGATTAATTTTTGGCAGGCGATGGGAATTCTGGTTCTAAGCAAAATCCTTTTTGGCGGTTTCGGCGGTAAAGGCGGAAAAGGTTGGAAGGGAAAGGAAAAACTCCGACAGTTTAAGGAAGAACACTGCAACCCCATGAGTGACGAGGAAAAGGAACGGCTGAAAGAAATCTGGAAGAAACGCTGCGAACAAGGAGGTTTCTTCAGGAAAAACCAATAAGGCGGACAGTTTTTGTTCGCTTTTTTTTGGCTGAAAGACCTTAGAGAATTATTGGTTTTTCTCGCAGAGACCGCGGATTGCACAGATTTATGGGGATGAAAAAAAACGAAAATTTGCGAAGCTCCGTAGGAGCTTAAAGTTTGTAGAGAATCAACGGCCAAGTTTGGTGCGCTCCGTAGGAGCGCAATCTAAATTCCAATTATGGGAATCGTTTTCGCGCAGTAAGATATTCAAGGCCATTCGTGCATTAGTGGCAAAAAATTCTTCACAGTTCGTTGCAAAACAATCTGCACAATCCGCGCAATCTGCGAGCGAAACTATCGCAAAGATTTTGTCTCCGCTAAAGCGGATTGATGAAGCGAATGCTTAATCAGCGGATTGATCCGCAATCTTTGCTTTCTGAAATTAAATGCTATAAATGAAGACTTTGCGTTTTTTTTTGGATGATTATTAATTCACTAAAAACTCTCGCAGATACCGCGGATTGCACAGATTTATGGGGATGAAAAAAAACGAAAATTTGCGAAGCTCCGTAGGAGCTTAAAGTTTGTAGAGAATCAACGGCCAAGTTTGGTGCGCTCCGTAGGAGCGCAATGTCAAATAACATTTCAAGAATCGCATTTCTGTATAAACATTTTAAAACCATTCGTGAATTTGTGGCAAAAAAATCATTGCAATTCGCGGCAAAAAAGAATCAAAATAATTAAAGTAAATCCAGCTCCTCTTCGTCTTAACTAAAAGCAATATTGTAAAACGTAAAATTTAAAATTTAAGAAAATGAAAAATTCAGGTTTAAAAGGTGCATTAGGTGCACTTGCTGTAGTAGGAGTAGCTTTGGCTGCGAAAAAGATTTCCGAAAGAAGAAAATTTATGAAAGGAATCTTTGAGGAATACGATATCAAGGAAAGAAACCCTTTCGGTTTTGCCGACAAAATCCGCGAATTGGATGACGAAAAATACGCGGAGCTGAAAGAGAAATTCAGAAACGAGTTTGCTTCTAAATGTTGCAGAAAAAGCAGCTGCTGCAAAACGGAAGCTTAAAAAATCCCCTAACTAATCACTTTTGTGCGGGACGAAGAAATTCGCTCCGTTTTTTTTGGATTTTGGAAAGGTGTTTGTATCGAACAAAATTATTGATACCTTTACTCAAAACGAAAGCGGTGAGAATCAGTTATTTATTTTTTTTATGGCTTCTATTTTCCTGTCAGAAAAACCACGAACCAGTGAGCAAAGTTTCTATGCCAACTCATCCAAATCCTGAAGTTGCAGAAGAAATTGCCTACGGAAAGGAACTTATTCTCCACACTTCTGATTTTTTTGGTCCGAAAGGAAGTATTGCCAGAACTTCAAACGGGATGAATTGCACTAACTGTCATCTTGATGCAGGAACCGTCGATTATGGGAACAATTATAGAGCTGTTTTTGCTAACTATTCGAAGTTCCTTGAAAGAAGCGGTACATTAGAAAATCTCGAAAAAAGAATCAACGACTGTTTTCAGCGGAGCTTGAACGGTGATTCGTTGAGAAGTGGCAGCAAAGAATTGCGGTCGATGGTTTCCTATATCAATTTTGTTGGAAATGATGTTCCGAAAAACACGGTTCCAAAAGGAAGCGGGATCTATAAGTTGAAACTTCTTGACCAAGCTGCAGATCCGAAAAAAGGTCATAAAGTCTATACCGATAACTGTATGCGTTGTCATGGTGAAAATGGTGAAGGTTCGCTCAGCGGCGGCTATTCTGCGGATTATTTTGAGGTTCCGCCACTTTGGGGAAATGAATCCTTCAACACTTCGGCTGATTTGAACAGGATTATTAACCTCGCCGGATTTATTTACACCAATATGCCGCACAAAATTGCAAGCTCAAAAGAACCTGTGCTTACGCAGGAAGAGGCGTGGAATGTCGCGGCATACATTATTTCTAAACCACGCCCCCAAAAATTTTTCAAAGAAGATTGGCCAAATCTGAAAACAAAACCTGTCGATTACGCTTTCGGACCTTTTGCCGATGATTTTTCAGAAAACCAGCATCGATACGGTCCGTTTCAACCGATTATCGATTTTAGGAAAAAGAATCACTGACGTTGAGCATCGATTTTATGGAGAATGTAACCCTGTTTTTGGTAGGAAGTAAGCGCGGTTTTTGCGGAAAATGCCTCTTTCACGTCCTCTGTAAAATCTGAAAGTTTCCATCCTTGCCAAGTCATACTTTGTCCGCACACGACAAATTTCGCCCCCTTGCTTTGCAGCTGTTTGATGAGTGCCAGATTCGGATTGTCAACCTTGTATTTTTTCTTGTAGTTGTCGTTGTTCATCAGAATGTCCATCGCGTAACTGTGCAAAACATAAACGGGTTTATTTCTATCCGTTGGAATTCCAGAACCTGCGTGCAGATTAAGGATTCTCGTGGTTTCCACTAAAAAGTAATTTTCATTTTTATAGGCGGTTTCCTTGTCGCTTTTCCAATTGAAATCGGTGAGCTCGAAAAGGAGTTTGTAATCTTTAGTTAAATCGGGGAAATCATTTACTTCCTTTGGTTTGGTAACGGATGCCCACAAAGAGCCCGTAATAAACGGTTGCGAATATTCAGGAATATATCCTTTCACAATTGGTTGTCCGATTTCCAAGGTTTTTTCGGTAAACTGTTTCGCCAGTTCGAACGAAAGCAATGAACCTGCATCTTTAAAAGAAATAGAATCACTTTTTTTTAGCGTAAGTTTTTCTACAAACTCATCTTTTTGTTTGGCGAGTTCCTTAACTATTTTTGGGTCGAAAAAATACATCGCGCCCATCGTTCTGTCGGATTCAGGTTTCGACTTAAAGTCTTTTGCGAATTCCTCCGTAAATTTCTTGCGGAAAGTGTCGCCACCATTAGGATCTGCCTTCATCGCTTTTGCGTAGGAAACGAACGGGAAGTACAATTTCGGGAATTTTTCGTTGGCGGCATATTTTACCATTCCGTCATAATTTTTTGCAGGAGTAGGACTTCTGTCGCATCGTTCCCATATTTGCCATTTTTTTCGTCAATGGAATAGGGAGCCATCGCATCGATCAGTTTCGGCAAACTTGCTTTGTAGAGTTCACTGTTATTGAAAGCCGCGATGGGAAAATAAAATTTAAGGTTGTCCTTGTTCGCATCCACTTTCGATTGGGAAAAGCAGTTCAGTCCCATTAAGAGAAAGAAAGTCAATAATAATTTGATTTTCATAGCATTAAAATTTATTTTAATCAAAGTTAAATTATTTTTTTGCGAGGTAGTAAGCGTTTTTAACCCATTTTATCTTCATTTTAAAAAGATTAATTTTGTCGGGCAAAAAAAATCGTGTGAAAGATTACTATTACTTTCTTGGTGTTAAAGACAATGCTTCCGATGAGGAAATCAAAAAGGCATACCGAAAACTGTCTTTAAAATACCATCCCGATAAAAATCCCGGAGACGTTTTTTTTGAGCAGCGGTTCCGCGAAGTTCAGGAAGCTTACGAAATGTTGAGTGAACCCGAAAAGCGCAGGATTTATGATGAAAATCTCGCTAATCAGCAGCGAAGTTACCGCCCACATTTTCCGCCGTCGATTAAGAGTTTTACTTCGAATACAATCCGTGCAAAAAAAGGAGAGGAGGTCATCATCAACTGGAATACCCAGAATGCGGATGTTGTGAAAATCCTTCCTTTCGGTTTAGAAAAAGGATATGGCGAAAGGATTTTCCGCATTACCGAATTCAAGGAAGGAAAATTTCACCTGCTTCTTCACGCAACCAATACTTTGCTGAACAAAACTGTAGTTCAGGGAATTACCATTACCGAGACTTTTGAAAATGAAAAAGAACAGCTGAAAAGTGATGTTCAGGATTTCTTCAAACCCCAAAAACCTTCGAGAATGAATCCAGGAGGTCAGTCGCGCGGATTGAGAATTGTGTTGGCGGTACTGTTTTTCATTATCGCAATCCTGCTTTTAATTAAGACGTTTTCGGGGAATTAGCAAAGAGTTTGAGATTTGAGGTTTGAAGTTGAAGTTTGAAGTTTGATGAATCTTGAATCTTGAATCTTGAATCTGACATCTAAAAACGCCTGATTAAAATCAATTGCATCATTGCCTAAAAATCCGTATTTTTACGAACCTTTTTTCTAAAATAAATCAAGTAAAAATATGGACACCACCCAATTTGTAAACCGCCACATTTCGATGAACGAAGCCGATAAACAGGCAATGTTGAAGAGAGTGGGCGTTTCTTGTATGGATGAACTTGTTTCCCAAACCATTCCCAATGCAATCCGTCTGGAAAAAGAACTGAATATTTCGGCGCCGCTTTCGGAATTCGAAATGCTTGCACACTCGAAAGACCTTGCTTCGAAAAACCTTTCTTTCGACAACTATATCGGTTTCGGCTACCACAACACGATTTTGCCGAGCGCAATCCAGAGAAATATCTTAGAGAATCCATCGTGGTACACCGCCTATACTCCTTACCAAGCGGAAATCGCACAGGGAAGATTGGAGGCGTTGCTGAATTTCCAAACGGTAATTGTGGATTTAACTGGGCTTCCGTTGGCAAATGCTTCTCTTTTGGATGAAGGAACCGCCGCTTCTGAGGCGATGCACATGTTTTTTGAAAGCAGAACCAAAGAACAGAAAAAGGGTGGAGCAATCAAGTTCTTTGTTTCTGATTTGGTTTTCCCGCAAACCATCGCGGTGTTGAAAACAAAAGCGGAAGGATTGGGAATCGACATCATCGTCGGAAACCACAAAAACCATCAGTTCAACGATTCCTATTTTGGCGTGCTGTTGCAGTATCCTGGGAAAAATGGAATCATTTTAGACTATACCGAAAACATTAAATATTATAAGGAACATCAGCTTCAGGTTGCAGTTGCTTGTGATCCGCTTGCTTTGGTGAAACTGAAATCACCTGCTGAAATGGGTGCAGACTGTGCCGTTGGAACCACGCAACGATTTGGAATTCCGATGGGTTATGGTGGTCCTCATGCAGCATTCTTTGCCTGTAAAGAAGATTACAAAAGAGATATTCCCGGAAGAATTATCGGGGTTTCCCAAGATGCGTACGGAAAGCGAGCACTGAGAATGGCGCTCCAAACCCGTGAACAGCACATCAAGAGAGAAAAGGCGACTTCGAATATCTGTACTGCACAGGTTCTTTTGGCAGTAATGGCGGGAATGTACGCTGTTTACCACGGTCCGAAAGGTTTAGCTTTTATCGCCGACCAAATCCATTTCAAAGCAAACGGATTGCGCGACGGATTGAAAACACTTGGCTATGACGTTGTAGAAGAGCCGATTTTCGATACGGTGAAGTTCAGAATTCATGAGGAGGAAAAAAATGCATTGATGAGAATGATGCGCGACCACAAAATCAACCTGAATTATTTTACCGAAGGTTTTGTGAGCATCTCCATTAATGAATCTTCGACCGTTGAAAAATTGCAGAACCTGTTTGACGCGTTGGCAAATTTCAAAGATAAACAGAGTTTCGTGCTTCAGTTTAAACAGGAAATTGAAATTCCGAAAGAGCACCTCAGAACCGACGAAATCCTTAAAGACGAAGTCTTCAACAAATACCATACAGAAACCGAATTGATGCGCTACATCAAGCGTTTAGAAAGAAAAGACCTTTCTTTGACCCACTCGATGATTTCGCTCGGCTCGTGTACGATGAAGCTGAACGCCGCGACAGAAATGCTTCCGCTTTCCTGGGCAGAATGGGGAAGTGTGCATCCATTCGTACCGACAGAACAAGCAGGAGGTTACCAATTTATGATTAAGGAACTTGAAAAAGACTTGGCAGAAATCACAGGATTTGCTGGAACTTCCTTACAGCCAAATTCTGGAGCTCAAGGCGAATATGCTGGTTTGATGGTCATTCGCGAATATCATAAATCACGCGGTGAATCACATAGAAATATCGTACTGATTCCACAGTCTGCGCACGGAACCAATCCGGCTTCTGCTGTGATTGCAGGAATGAAAGTGGTGGTAGTGAAAAACCTTGAAAACGGAGAAATCGATTTCGAAGACCTGAAAACAAAAGCTGAACAGCACAGCGAAAACCTTTCTGCGGCGATGATTACTTATCCTTCGACTTACGGATTTTTTGATTCCAATATCAAGGAAATTACTCAGCTCATCCACCAACACGGAGGTCAGGTTTATATGGACGGCGCGAATATGAATGCACAGGTTGGCTTTACTTCGCCTGGAAATATCGGTGCAGATGTTTGTCACCTGAACCTTCATAAAACGTTCGCGATTCCTCACGGAGGAGGCGGTCCTGGAGTTGGCCCGATCTGTGTTGCGGAACATTTGGTGAAATTCCTTCCTTCAAATCCGAACATCAGAATCGGTTCGAAAGAAGCGATCGAAGCCATTTCGGCCGCTCCTTACGGTTCGTCTTTGGTGCTGAATATTTCTTACGCTTACATCAAAATGTTGGGAACTGAAGGATTGAAAAAAGCAACGGAATACGCGATTCTGAACGCGAATTATCTGAAAGAAATTCTTGCCGAGCATTTCCCAATCCTTTACGCCAACGAAAATGGAAGAGTGGCCCACGAATGTATCGTCGATTTCCGCCAGTTCAAATCTTTGGGAATTGAAGTTGCCGATGTTGCAAAACGTTTGATGGATTATGGTTTCCACGCACCGACGGTGAGTTTCCCGGTTGCAGGAACTTTGATGATCGAGCCGACCGAATCAGAAAGCAAAGCAGAAATCGACCGTTTCGCTGAAGCACTGATTTCCATTAAAAAAGAAATCGAGGAAATCGCCGAAGGAACTGCCGATGCCGAAAATAACGTGTTGAAAAATGCGCCACATACCGAACAAGTGGTGATTTCCGAATCGTGGGATAAACCTTATTCTCGCGAAAAAGCTGCGTATCCTTTGGATTGGGTTCGTGACCATAAATTCTTTGCATCCGTTTCGCGAGTTGACGAAGCGTATGGCGACAGAAATTTAATCTGTACCTGTGCACCGATCGAAGAATATATGTAAATCCTCGTAGAGACGCGATTTATCGCGTGTCGCTAAATACAATAATCCCGAATTTTTTTCGGGATTTTTTTATGTTCAGACACCAAAGGTAATCGTGTATTTTTTAGTGATATTCCATTTACCGTCTTTAAATTCTGCGGAAATGGTTCCATCTCCCGTCACATCGGAAAAGTCGGTGAAATACACTTCGGGGAAGTCTTTGTTGGTGCTCATTTTACTGTATTTTCTTGGGAAAAAATTGTCGAGCACATCTTCTTTTAGCGGGAGTTTTTCTTCCGTGGTGTAAATGAGGACTTTTCTGTTTTTCGGATTAATTTTTTGAAAGTATTCGCAGTCGGTAAGGATTTCGGTAAAAGTGTAGAAAAGTTTCGGCGAAGTTTCATCGGCAATCGCTTCGTACATTTCGGTGAACTTCGAGGTTTCGGATTTGAATTTCGGATTGCTGTCTTCGAAGTCATCGATTCCATCGCCATCGGTGTCTTTAGCGTTTGGATTCAGACCGACGAATGCTTCGAAAAGGTCGTTGTAACCATCACCGTCGGTATCTTTCCGAATCTCGTCTAAATGAATGGAGAACTCAATTCCATCCTTAATCACATCATATTTCGGAAGCATCGGAACCCTTGAAAGCCGCTGCACATTAACAATTGTTCCATTTGCAACAAACTGATTGTCTTTAATAAAATGTTGGTCTTTATTATAGAAATCGTTCAAATAGAAATTCTGCGTAATTCCCAGAAAATATGGTTTATACTGGTTTTGAACATTCTCCACAATCCAGAGTCCGTATTTGTTTTTTGCCAATGCAAAGTTTTCATTTATAGAGAGATAACTAAATTCTGGAAGCGCTTTGATCCATTCCTGAAATTTTGATCTATAACCGTCCGAATCGAAATATGCTATTTCCTTTTTTTGCAATTCTTCGGTTTGTATCTTATCATAACTGAATTTCTGAAACTCGGTGAGCTGTTTCTGTTGAATGTGTTTAGGCAAAGAATTCAGGATATCTTCGTTGGTCGGCGCAATGTAAGTGGTTTTGGTATTGTCGAAATTGATTCCCTGATTGGTGATAAAGCAGTTTTGCTCTATATTTTTTTTGGGAGCGGAAGTCGCCGGATTCTCTTTTTTATTACAAGCTGCCAAAACGATTAGCGCGAATAAATATTGAACTTTCATAACCAAATTTTTCAATAAATTTACGGAAAAAATGGATGATATCGGGAATGATATTTGTTGATGTTATAATAATGTTATAACTTTGATAAAACTTTTTTGTGATGACTACGCGAATCAGAAAAATAGGGAACTCCTCAGGAATCATCATCAGCAAAGCGATGCTTGACCAATTGAATATCGAACCAAAAGACGAACTCGAACTTTATGTGGAGGGAGATAAAATCCTTATTAAGAAAGTGAAGCAACCGAGAGAAGGTTGGGAAGAACAGTTCAAGAATGCTGATCTTCTGGAAGGTGAGGAGGATTTAATGGATTTCAATAACCAATTTGATGACGAAGAATGGACTTGGTAAAACGTTTTGAAATCTACTTTATTGAATTGGATCCTACAAAAGGAAGCGAAATCAACAAAACGAGACCTGCCGTAATTATTTCACCTGCCGAAATGAACGTTTCGTTGAACACCGTGATTGTTGCACCTTTGACTTCTACAATCAAGAACTATCCGTCGAGGATAAACACTGTAGTAAACAATAAAATTGGGCAAATTGCGCTCGACCAAATCAGAGCTGTGGATAAATCCCTAATCAAAAATAAACTCGCAGTTCTCCCCGAAAAAAGCCAAAACACTTTATTAGAAGTATTACAGGAAATGTTCTCGAAATGACAGATTTAAACCACCTCTTCACCAACCAACGCACAGGAAACCACGGTGCAACTTCCGCATCGAGAACTGATTTCCAAAGGGATTTTGACCGAATCATCTTTTCATCGGCATTTCGGCGGCTGCAGAATAAGACGCAGGTTTTTCCATTGCCTGGAAGTGTTTTCGTGCACAATCGACTAACACACTCGCTCGAGGTTTCTTCTGTGGGACGAAGCTTGGGAAACGCGGTTGGTGAATTCATTGTCAACAATTTTGAGAAAGAACTGGGTGAAGATTCAAAAAGTTTTTATCTCCACAATCTTCACAATGTCATCGCTGCTGCGTGTTTGTGCCACGATGTCGGGAATCCCGCTTTCGGACACTCTGGTGAAGATGCGATCGCGAGTTTTTTCGACAAAAACGAAAAAGATCTAAAACATAAATTCTCGGAAAAAGAATGGGCCGATTTGGTGAATTTCGAGGGAAATGCCAATGCAATCCGTGTTCTCACCAATCAGCAAATCGGAAAGGATGAAGGCGGAACCCAACTTACCTTCACCACTTTGGCGAGCATCGCTAAATATCCCTGTGAAGCGGTTGCCAAGAAAAAGGGAGTGATCCACCGGAAGAAATTCGGTTTTTTCCAAAATGAAAAGGAAACTTTTTTAGAAATTGCAAGATCGGTCAATATCACGCCGGAAAGCGATGAACCGACGATTTTTAAAAGACATCCTTTCGTGTGGCTTGTTGAAGCAGCAGACGATATCTGCTACAACATCATCGATATGGAAGATGCGCACCGACTGGGAATTGTTTCGACATTAGATTGCGAGAATCTATTCTTTGAACTTATTAAGTCTGAAAATCAAAATACGAAAAGGGTAGAAGAGAAGCTCTCTATTTTGACCAATCCAAACGAAAGGATTTCGTATTTGAGGGCAAAAGTCATCAATGCCTTAATCAATAAGTCAATTGAAATTTATCAGAAGAATTTTGATAAAATTTTAGATGGAAATTTAGACAAAGCACTTTTGGACATTTACAAATCTGAAAACAAAACTTTACAGGAAATCGAAAGCTTTTCCATCGAAAAAATCTACGGACACAAAGCTGTCGTGGAAATTGAAAACGCTGGCTACAACGTGATGTACGAATTGTTGAACCATTTCATTCAGCCGATATTAAAAGACAAAAACGAAATAAAATCCTACGACAAAATGGCTCTGAAACTTCTGCCGAAACAGTTTGTGTACGAACACGGAAGCGATTACCAGAAAGTTTTGGGCGTGATCGATTTCGTTTCGGGGATGACCGACAATTTCGCCACCGACCTTTACCGAAAAATCAAGGGAATCGATATCGGAATGACGATGTAGAGTACTTGGACAAATCGAGATTTGTTCATGAGTTTTGATTAGTATCAATATAATTTCATATCTTCGTACAGTTAATACTATATTAAAATGGTAGTAGAAATTGTAAACTATATTAAGGTTTTAGAAAATATCGATGTCGCTCTGAAAAGTTCACCCTTCAAACTTAACTATATCATTGAAAAATTGGGGTATAAGGAAAATACGTTTTTCAAGAAGTTAAAGGAGAAAAGGTTTACTCCAGAAGAACTTTTGAGCATTTCTGAAATTATAAGACCAGAAGAATATCGCGAATATGAGATCAACAAAATGATCGAGGAGGGCTTCAAAGATATGGAGGAAGGTCGTGTAAGAAATTTCAATGAGTTAATGGAAGAAAAGCGCAGAAAGTATGCTGATTGAGATTACCGAAAAGGCAGAACTCGACTTAGAGAAAATAGACGAATATGTCTTAGAAAGATGGAGTAAGAAGATTCTGCTGGACTTCTACAAAAAATTTGAGAAAATAATTGACAATATCGCAAACGGAAAAGTAGTTTATCAAAAACACGAGAACTCAAATTATCATAAAGCATTAATTACTAAGCACAACACGCTTGTTTATCATCTAACCGAAGATAAACTCACCATTATCAGAGTAATCAACAATTTTCGGTCAGAAGATAATAAAGAAGGTAGATTGATTTTCTAAGACAAAAGAAAAAAGGCAAAAGGCAAAAGACAAAAGATAAGCTCTCAACATCTATTTCGGTTTCATCGCGACGAATAATATCTAAACCTAAGGTTTCAACCTTATGGAAAAACCATCCTCAAATTCCCCGATTTTTTGTAACTTTAGACAATAGATTTCGACTGATAAAGTAGAAAATCAAAACACCTTTTTTAGCTATTAAATAACATCTCTGCTTGCAGCAGGCAAGAAACTTTAAACGTCAAACCTCAAACTTCAAATTTATTTACCATGGGATTTTTAGGAATTATTATCTTTTTCGGACTGGTCGTATTGTTTGCGTCCTTTTTTACGGTGAAACAGGCGACTGCGGCAATTGTGGAGCGTCTCGGCAAATTTCACTCCACGCGTCACGCGGGACTTCACTTGAAGATTCCGTTTATTGATCAGGTTGCAAAACGTATGAACCTAAGAATTCAGCAGTTGGATGTGATTATCGATACTAAAACTTTAGACAATGTTTTTATCAGGATGAAAGTTTCGGTACAGTATCAGGTGATCAAAGATCAGGTTGCTGACGCTTTTTACAAACTCGAAAACCCTGAGAACCAAATTACGTCTTACGTTTTCGACGTGGTTCGTGCGGAAGTTCCGAAACTGAAACTCGACGATGTTTTCGTACGTAAGGACGATATCGCGATTGCTGTGAAAGGCGAACTTCAGGAAGCGATGCAGAGTTATGGTTACGACATCATCAAAGCGTTGGTTACCGACATCGATCCCGATGAACAGGTGAAACACGCAATGAACAGAATCAACGCTGCAGAACGTGAGAAAACTGCTGCAGAATACGAATCCGAAGCTCAGAAAATCAGAATCGTTGCCGTAGCAAAAGCAGAAGCGGAATCCAAAAAACTTCAAGGTCAAGGTATTGCCGACCAAAGGAGGGAGATTGCTAAAGGACTTCAAGAATCCGTGGAAATGCTAAACGCAGCAAACATCAACGCACAGGAAGCATCGGCACTGATTGTGGTAACGCAGCACTACGACACTTTGCAGGCAATCGGGGGAAACAACAGGAGCAACCTTGTTCTCTTGCCCAATTCGCCAAGTTCAGCGAGCAACCTTCTAAATGACTTGATGGTTTCAATGGCCGCAACTCAAAGTATGGAGGATATTACGAAAGGCAAAGTTCCGCCACCACCGACGAATACTTTTTAAGACAAACTGAATCCCGATATTTTCGGGATTTTTTTATGGATTAAATTTTTGTCGTCCGATAAGTAGTTCGAAAAATAATCTGAAATCTGAAATCAGCGACCAAATCGGATATTTGAAAGTGGCAGGTTTGTTCTTCTCGAAAACTGCATGCGAAAATCAGGCAAAACCGTAACCGAAAATAGGGAGGTACCACAGAAATCTTTCCTTCCCCGATTTCACCACATAGAAAATCACAGCGAAAACCAGCAAAGTACCGATGAAGTGGAAAATCCTCGTCCACATTTTGCTGTGTTCCGTTAAATAAAATTGGTAAAACTCGCTGAAGTTTTTGATTCGATCTGCCATAAAACTTTAGTTTAAATCACCGTTCAGATCAGCATTGAGCTTGCTGTTTCTGTACCCGTATGAGAAATAAATAACCATACCGATCGTAAACCAAAGAATGAACCAAAACCAGTTATTGTGGCTCATTCCTGTTAAAAGATAAAGACATGAGCTTAAACCAATCAGCGGAATTAAGGAAAGGTTTCTTACAAACGCCAAAATACAAAGTATCAAATTAATGACAAGGAAAAAGAAAATTGAAATCCTAAACTCGCCTTCGTTGGGATCGTGCCACTCGAAAAGGTGCTCAAAAAATGAGGGTTGCCAGAAATAGAAAAATGCGAGTCCGCCCAAAAACAGCACTGGGAAAATAATTTTCGCGTTGATGTAGGGAAGGTGGAACCTGCCTTTCAGTTTTTCTTTTGTAGGTAATAGCAAAACTCCGCCACAAACGAGAACAAACGCGAAGATCGTTCCGATACTTGTGAAATCCAAGATGAAGGATTTATCGGTAAAAAGAATCGGGATTCCCACCACAATTCCCGTGATGATCGTTGCAAAAGAAGGCGTATTGTTTTTCGGGTGAATCTCCATAAACTTTTTCGGCATCAAACCGTCGCGGCTCATCGCATACCAAATTCTCGGCTGTCCCATTTGGAAAACCAGCAATACCGTGGTAATCGCGATAATCGCACCGAGTGAAACCACAAATTCCATCCAAGGAATATTGGCATTGGATTTTTCGAAGATGAAGGAAAGCGGATCACCGACACCGTCAAACTTTCTGTAATCGACCAATCCCGTCAAGACCAAGGTCAAAGCAATATAGATTGCGGTACACAGAATCAGGGAAATAATCATTCCTCGGGGTAAGTTTCTTTGTGGATTCTTGGTTTCTTCCGAAAGCACACTCAATGCATCGAAGCCGATATACGCAAAGAACACTCCCGAAACCGCGCTCATCACTCCCGAAAATCCATTCGGCATAAACGAACTTTCGCCCGTAATTTTACTCACCGGAAACCAGTTTCCAGTATTTATATACGCGACTCCAACTGCGATGACCAGAAGTATGATGAAGAGTTTCAGCAACACAAAAAGGTTGTTGAAGTTTTTCGACTCGCGCACTCCCACATAACAAAGCCAGGTGATCAAACCATTAATGACTAAAGCCGGAATATCGACGATGAATTTCAGATTTCCTATCAATGGTGCGTTTTTCCAGGCATTGATCAATTCAGCGTTGATTGACTGTCCCTCGAACGCCTTTCTTGCTTCGGTGTAGCTGCAGGTGAGATAATCCGGAATGTGGATTCCGATGCGGCCCATAAAACTGGTAAAATAATCACTCCACGAAAACGCCACATAAATATTTCCGAACGAGTATTCCATAATCAAAGCCCAACCGATAATCCACGCGATCAGTTCACCAAAACTTGCGTAAGCGTAGGTGTAGGCGGAACCTGCGGTAGGAATTCTACTCGCAAATTCTGCGTAACAAAGCGCGGTGAATCCGCACGCGAAACCACAGATCACATACAACACGATCACACCTGGACCGCCACGGAAAACGGCTTCACCCAAACTGGAGAAACTTCCCGCACCGATGATCGCGGCAATCCCGAAGAAGACAATATCCCAAACTCCTAAAACCCGCAGCAAACCCGATGAATGGTCGCTTTCGCTGTAATGTTTTCTTCTGAAAAGCTGGTTCATAAAAAAAATCTTTACACAAAAGTAAAAGAAAATTTCAGAAATTGTATTTTTTTACGTTGTAGAATAGATGGATTGGCAATATTTTAGCTACCATTAATTGCGTTATTTTTTAAAATTACAAGCGAACTCATGCGCAAGATTTCTCTTTTTGTTTTTACATTTTTTTATTGTTTTTTCTTTGGGCAAAATATCCCGATATTAAATCCTGGTAATGGTAATGCTGCTTATGGTGCAACTCAGTATTTTTGCCAAGGTCAGCAATTTAGTTTTGAGATAAATATAAATGCGACTTCAACAGGAGGATATGGTATTGCATCAACAAATTTTTCTTTACCCGCAACAACAAACTTTATCCCTTTTACTAACACTTTAGGAAATGACCATTTTAGTAAACCAATCACATTGCCGTTTGCTTTTGATTTTTATGGTAAGGTTTACGATAAAGTTGTGGTAGGTTCTAATGGACGGCTGATTTTTGGTAAAGGAAGTGATTTTGAAAATCTACATTTAGCATCAATCGATAAAACGCATAGTGGAAATGATGATTCATCAACAAATATAAAATTAGCTAGTGATGAATATCACAAACTAGATCCTTCTGATCCAAACAGAATCTTAAGTTTTTCGCAAATTTTTTTTGGTTTTACAGATCTCGGTTATTATAACGCGAGCGATTACAATAAACTGACTTATGGAAATGTGAATTATAACGGAAAGCAAGGTCTCTTATTTAATTTTGACCAGATTAGGGAGCGAACAGTAGCGGGTGGTTACTCTACCACTGTGACGAGTCAGGTGTTACTTCTGAATGACAATACTTACATCGTAAAAATAATAAAAGCTGACAGTCGAGGAAATGCTATTATTGGAATTCAAAATGAAAATGGAACAAAAGCACAGTGGCCGCCAAATTCAGAACAAACTTCTCCCTATAATAATGGAAAGTGGTCAAATAGTAGTAATGCCTGGCTTTTCACGCCCAATCAAACCTTGACGCCACAGTTTAAATGGTTTCTAAACGGTGCGCAAATTGCGGGACAAAGTGGAAATACATATTCTGGGTTTACCCCAATAAATGATGGAGATAAGATAAAGGTCGAAGTAACCTATCTTGAAGATCCAACAAAAATAGAAACTGGTGAAGTCATTTTCAGGAAAGTTCAAACCCCGGTAATTGAAGGAACTTTGAGTTGCGCGTATGAAATGTCAGTTAATGCCGCAACTTTTGATCCAGGAATGCGATATACATGGTATAGAGTAGGTGAAGCCACTCCGGTTGCAACTGGTAGAACTTTTTCTATCCATCGGTCGGGAGGAACGGTTGGTGATTATTATGTAAAAATGACAAACCAGGATGGCTCTGCAATTTGTCCTGGATTTGATGAAAGCAACAGATTGCGGTATGAAAAACAGCGTTTTCCAGGAATTATAAAGACAGACTATTACTTTTGTGATAATTCTGTTTCTCCTGCTGCAACGAAAACAATCAATCTTTACGAAGAATTTTATCCTAAATACAACGTTTCTTCGGGATTGGAACCATACCAAATCATTTTTGCTGCTAATGGTACACCGCTTTCTGATGCAGATGCTCAAAATTTTCAGCTTCCTGCAAATCAGAACGTTCTTATTCTTTATCAGGTTAAAGATGGTGCAGGTATTTACACTTGTCAAAACGGTCCGATGCACGCATATTTCTTAAGCATGAAAGCTGCTGAAACGATCACTGTTTGTGCATCAGCAAATACTTTTGATTTGAAAACTTACTTTGAAAAACCGAGTTATCCAACTAATTATAGGTACACTTATACATATTCTGACGGAACAGGTGCAGGAAATGGGAGTTCTGTAGATGTTACTAAAATTGTAAATATAAAAACTACTATTGGAGGCGCGAACTGCTCTACAACGACTACGGTTAATTTTGTTCATGGTTCAGCCATGACGTTGCCCGATATTCCCGTTCAGGAGAGATGTTCCGGAGCAGATACCAACGCCAACCGTTTTGATTTCAACCATATCAAAAATTTGCTGGATCCTTCAAATCAGTACGATGTGGAATTTTACCGAAAGGATAATAACCAACAAATTCTTCCCGGTCCAAGCGGAAGCTTTGCTAACCTGAACGCGGCTGGTTATTTCTGGACAAATGCTCAAGGTGACTTTGTGATTTATGCGAAAGTGATCAATAAAACCGATCCAACCTGTTTCGCGGTTTCCAGCGATATTGTCTTGCGGGTATATGTGCGTCCTACAAAATCTTCAGGTGCAGATGCCATTATGAAAAGAAAAGCATGTGGATCAACGGCGGTAAATCTTGAGATTCAGAATGTTTTTGATGTAGTGAATAACAACAATTTCGAGCAGATTCCAGTATTGAAATATTATGATGCTGCAGGAATTCAGCTTACCGCTTCAGAAGTTTCTGCGTATGCAATTTCTCGTGGAACTCCTTATGTTTTGGTTCAAAACGGAGCATGCGTTCCGCCTTTGAGAATTGATTTTAACTTAATCACCGCTCCGATTCCATTATTAAATCCATTACCGGAGACGCTTTGCGATGATTCCGACGGAAGTTTGGACGGAAAAATTAAAATCAAAATAGCGTCCGATAATTATAAAGCCAAATTTACATCTTCCTTTTCGGGGGCTACATTCAAGTATTATGTTGGGAGCACTTTAATTCATACAAGTACGCAATCAAGTGACAATTTCGAGTTTGAGATTTCAAATAATACCAAAATTACGGTTGCTGTTTCTCACCCAGATTTCTGTGATAATAATTCTGACATTACCTTTATCATTAACACGCCAAACCCGGTTCAGATTTCCGGAAATGTAAATCTTTGCTACGATGATTATTTGTTGATGAATGTTACCAACGCAGCAGATTATTTGCAAATTGAATGGTTCGATGCACAAGGAAATTTTATCGTAAAGGCAGACTCGCTGAACGTTCCTTACAAAGATGTAAAGTTTGAAACCCAATACAAAGTAGTTGCAACGGATATTGACGGTTGCATTTCACAAATAACTTTCACTCCATCAAAGAAAAATCAACCTGTAATTACTGCTATCAACCAAACCGATTCTTCGATTGAAGTCATTGCTACAGGCGGAAGTCCTCCGTACAAATATTACTTTAATGGTGTGAAGCAAAGTTCAAACATTCTCTACAATCCGACCGCTTCTTCTTATATTGTTCAGGTTGCGACTGCGGACGGCTGTCTCGGTGAGCCGAAAACGGTTTATCTCATTAAAGTCAATAATGCATTTACTCCAAATGCTGATGGAATCAATGATTTCTGGACGATAGAGAATCTTGGGAGAATGCAGAATATCACCGTGAAGGTTGCCGACCGCTACGGAAATATCGTTTATGAGTATGGCAGAGAAATGTCGATAACTTCAACCAGTCCAGGTTCATCGGGAAGTAATGATCCGGTTTGGGACGGTAAATTTATTGGAAAAGCATTGCCAACTGCAACTTATTGGTATATCGTTTCCTGGTTCGATCCTGTCGCTCAAAAGAACGAACAGCGACAAGGTTGGGTTTTTTTGAAGAACAGGGATTAAGGTATTTGTTTATGGGAATTTTTGGTGAGTTGGTGAGTTGGAGAGTTGGAGCGTTCGTAAGTTGGTGAAAAAATTTTCCTCCCTTTAGGGATGGGGTAAAGAAAATTTTTGAGTCGGTCAGTCGGAGAGTTGGAGTGTAGGTGAGTTTCAAAGTTGGTGAGAAAAATTTTCCTCATTTAGGGATGGGATAAAAAAAGTTTTCGAGTTCCAAGTTTGAGCGTGAAACCTGAAACTTCCAAGAACATCAAACCTCAAACTTCAAACCTCAAACTCCCGTAGTTTTCCACATTTCCACAATATGCAACTTTTCTTGTGTGAGCAATAACTTTTCTCTATTTTCGTTGATTAAATGTGGAAAGCGAAAAGCGTTCACCGACCGCTCCTAAAACAAAACCAGATTCAATGAATTCCAAAAAAATTATCATTGCAGCCGCAATGTTCTATTACGGATTTTCCGAGGCACAACAGTCGCAATACTTCAATGACCGCGAAAATTACCGCCTCAATCTTGCCGAAAATCTCTACAATTCTAAAATCTATAACGCATCCCAGTTCGAGTATTCCCGACAGTATTTCTACAACCAGTCGCTTTCTTCATCCAAGAAAGAGGCAGCACAGTTTTTTGACAACGTGATCGGAGTGATTTTACGCAAGAACCATGCAGAACAGGGATTGGAGGCGTTCATTAAGGAATATCCGAACTCCGCTTATTTTGCGCAGGCGAATCTTCCTTTGGCGGATTATTACCTTGCCCAAAAGGATTTTGAGAAAGCACTGGAAACTTTGAAAAACGTGAACCAGTACCAACTTTCACGCGAAGAAAACACGCAGTATGTGATGAAGCTGGGTTATGCGAAATTCATGACGGGCGATTCCAGAGGAGCGATCGACGCGCTGGAAGAAGCTCACAAAACCGCCGTGGATTCCGACAGAAACGATATTGCCTATATGTTGGGACACCTTTATTATGCCGATAAGCAGAATGACAAAGCGTTCAACTATTTTGACCAGATCAAGGATCAGGATAAATATGCGCGTTTGGTGAAGCCGTATTATGTGCAGATGTACTTCAACAACAAGGATTATGACCGTGCCATTTCTGAAGGAAATTCGTTGCTGAACGAATCGCTTTCCAAGGAATACAGTGCCGAAGTTCACAAGATTATCGGCGAAAGTTATTTTATGAAGGGAGATTACAGTTCTGCGTACCCACATCTGAAAATTTATTTGGAAAGCAAGAGTTCGCCATCAGAAAGTGATTTGTATGAAATGGGGTTTGTCTCCGCACAGCTGAAAAAATACGACGAGGCGGTTTCTTACTATAACCAGCTGATTAACAGTAATTCAGCTACTTCTCAAAATGCTTATTACCAGTTGGGAAATGCATACCTCGAAGTGGGGAAGAAGCAGGAAGCGCTTTCGGCGTTTCGTTCTGCTTATCAAATGAGTTATGACCCCAAAGTGCAGCAACTTGCTCATTTACAATATGCTAAGCTGAGCTACGACATTGGGAATCCGTTTGAATCTCCATCAAATGTGATCCAGAATTATCTTACGAAATACCCGAAAAGTACCGAAGTTGTAGAGTTGAAATCGCTATTGCTAAAGTCTTATCTCTATTCGGGAGATTACAAAGGAGTTTTGGCGGCGATCGACAAAATGCCAAATTCCACTCCAGAAACCAACAAAATTGATCAGGAAGTTTCTTTCCTTGTGGGGACCGAGGAATTTAACAAAGGAAATTTCAACGAGGCAGAAAAATATTTCCTGAGAAGTTTGGAGTTCAACATTAATAAAGAATTCAATACCCGAGCTGTTTACTGGTTGGCTCAAACCTATTATCATAAAGAAAATTATCCGTCAGCGATTGTGCGTTTCGAGAAAATCCTCAATGAGAATTTTCCTGAAAAACAGCAGCTGAACTACGATTTGGGTTATGCTTATTTTAAGTCGAAAAAATTCGATCAGGCAAAAAAATACTTCACCGAATATTTGAAAAACCCTAAACCTGAATTTAAGAATGATGCAGAACTTCGATTGGCAGATACTTTCTATGCCAACAACGAACTGAACGAAGCCATCGCAATCTACGACAAAACTGAAAATGCGAACGATTATACACTGTTTCAAAAAGGAATGGCTTTAGGTTTCAAGGGTGATACTGAAGCGAAAATCACCATGTTGAAAAAGCTCATTTCGCAATACAAAAATTCGGAATATGTGGATGATGCTCAATATGAAATCGGCGTTGCCTACGCAGCTCACGACGATTATGCGAATTCCAACGAGTATTTTACACAAGTGATCAAATCCAGTCCCGACAAAGATTTGGTTGCCAATGCGCAGATTTACCGTGCGCAGAATTATATTGACCTGAACCAGCACGACAAGGCGCTTTCCGAACTGCGCTCACTTGGAAATCAGTACAGAAATACCGCGTTTGCGGCGAAGATTGTTCAGGCGTCCCGACCGATTTTTATGAAAAACGGCGATGTTGCGGGTTATCAGAGTTTTGCCCAAAGTTTTGGCGTAAGAATCGACGCTTCCGAAATTGATGAGATCAACCTGAACTCGGCAAGAAATTATTTTGCCCAGAAAAACTATAAAGCCGCAATTCCACTTTATGAAAAGTATCTGACCCAAAATCCGACAGGTGACGGACTTTATCAGGCGCAATACCAGTTGGGAGAAAGTTATTACCAAACCCAGAATCCGACTAAAGCTTTGCTTGTTTTGCAGGAAGTAGCCAATGTACAGAATGATTATCAGGAGGATGCGCAAACCAGAATCGCCCAAATTTACTTGAGTCAAAACAATACCAATGAGGCGAAAAAATACCTGGAACCACTTTCTGCATCAGAAAATGTTACGCTCAGAAATTTTGCCAACCTCGAACTGATGAAGATTTTCGCCGAGGAAAAGGATTTCAGAAAAGCCGAAAATTTTGCGGACCTCGTTCTGAAAAATTCCAAAAACTCAGTTACGGTAATCGAACAGGCGAAAGTAATCAAAGCCAGAAGTTTGATGAACAACGGCAAAGACAACGATGCGAAAACTGCTTATGCCGCTTTGGAAAAATCATCCAACACCGAAGTTGCCGCGGAATCCCTTTATGCAAAGGCATTTTATCAAAACAAGGCAAAAGCGTTTAAGAATTCCAACGAAACCATTTTCAAATTGGCCAACAATTACGCTTCGGAAGAATATTGGGGAGCAAAATCACTTCTGCTGATGGCGCGAAACTATATCGGTCTGAAAGACAATTATCAGGCGAGCTACACGGTGGACCAAATCATCAACAATTACCAGGATTTCCCTGAAATTGTGGCCGAAGCGAAGGAGATTAAAAAGACGATTAGATAATTTGATAATTAGATAATTTGGAAATTTGGAAATGATGTAGAGACGCGATTCATCGCGCGTCACGTAAAGACGACACATAAAACAAACCCGAATCCCGCAACAACAAATATGAACTCAACAATAAAAATATTGCCATTACTATTCCTTGGAATTTCACAGGTCGCATTTTCACAGATCAAGGAAGAAAAACTCATCCTCGACAAAAAACGCGAACCCGAGGTAAAGAAAATAGAGAAGAAAAAAACTTCAATAGAAAAAGAAAAAAATTATCCACCCGAAGAAAAATCGCAGGTTCCCGTGAATTACGACATTACCAACGTTCCCGCTGCTTCGGATTTCAAAACTTCAACCATTCAAGGTGAAGATATCTCGCCAAAGTTTGACGCAGAGTACCAGAACAACTATTTCCAACTCGGAATGGGGAACTACGGGAAAATTTTGGCCGATGGAAATATTTCGACCACGCTCGAAAACAAGATGGAAGTGGGAGCAGATCTGCATTACCTTTCCACATCGGGTTTGAAGAAGGAATATGATTGGACTTCGAAACAGAGTTCCGCCAATCTCGGAGCTTACCTAACTTCTTACGGTGATTTGGGGAAATTCAGCATCAATGCCGATTATGGGCTCAATGACTACAACTATTACGGAATCTATGCGCTGCAACCTTCGGCAGATGTAGATTTACAGCAGAAAGTGAACCGATTTAAAGTGAACGGATATTACGATTTTTATTCGAATGAAATCTTGAATGATGTGCGCGTAAAATCTTCATTTTTGAGTGACAGGTTTGGAGCGAAGGAAACTCAGGCGGCGATTTTGCTCAACCTTTCCAAGCACCACTTGATGATTCCGAACCTGAACGATATTCGTCTGAATGCTGATTTAGGGTTGGGTTTAGAAACATTGAAATCGACTTTCGATCTTTTGGATAAAAATACTTCAAATGTTTTCAACACCACACTTTCACCGAAATTATCTTTTTTTAAGGACAAATCTTATTTGATGATCGGCTCGGATTTTTCCTTCTATAATGGAAAGAACAACAGTTTGGCTTTACCGGAGGAAACTAAGACCAACAAAATATATTGGTTCCCAAAAGCAGAAGTTCAGATTGCAACATCTGATGAGTTCAAGTTTTATGGCGGTGTTGACGGCGGTTTGAAAATTAATTCCTATTCGGAGCTGCTTCAGGAGAATCCGTACCTCGTTTCGGATCAGCAGTTGCGCGCGACAGAAACAAAGTACAGACTTTATTTCGGATTACGTGGTGATATTGATCAAAACATTAAATACGACATCAATGCGGGGTTTGCGAAGATGAACGATATTCTGTTCTTCAAAGCCAATGATCTCTTCAACCACGAGTTAACGCTTGACCGACCTGCTTATGATTTTGCGAACACGTTTTCCGCAGCTTACGATAACGGCACGGTGAGCGAAGTTAGGGGAAGTGTTCAATATTTCCCCTTGGCTAATCTTGCTTTGGATGGCGAACTTGGTTTTGCAAAATACAAACTGGATCGTTACGAGAATATTTTCAATAAGCCATTGATAAAGGCGAGTTTGGGTGCGAAATACACGATGCTCGACAAGAAACTGAACTTGGGTGCAAAAGCCATTTTCGCTTCGGATATGACGACTAATTCGTTTTCCATTAATGATGGAGTTACTGTTCCGCCAACTTATGTTTCCACTGAGAATTTAAACGACAAAGTCGGTGGGTATGCGGATTTAAATTTGTCGGCGGAGTATAAAGTTCACAAAAATTTCAGTATTTTTGCGCTCGGAAATAATTTACTGAACACCAAGTATCAAACTTTCAAAGCATACAAAGTTTTGGGAGCGCAGGTTTTGGGAGGAGTGAAAATTACTTTCTAAATGTTGGAGTGTGGGAGAGTTGGGGTGAAGCTCCTTTTCTCACCGACGCACCGACACCTCTACACAACAAGGCCCGATAGTTCAACTGGATAGAATATCAGATTTCGGCTCTGAGGGTTGAGGGTTCGAATCCTTCTCGGGTCACTGAAAAGTCGCTGTAATGGCGACTTTTTTTGTTTGATTTGCTATTTTCTGCATCGCAGGTTTTCAACAAATAGATTTTCGCAGCTCATTTCACCTAAGTTGCTAAACTTATTCTCATTTTGTAATATTTATTTATAAATTTGTTACGAAATGCCAACACTCTTCACATTTTTTGGTTTTCTATTCGAATGACCATGAACCATTTCATGTTCATGTATAAGGGCAGTGGCTTAGCGAAGTTTCAGGTTTCTCCAGAAATTATTTTGTTGAGCAGCAAAAATATGAAGCCAAGAGATCTGATTTTAGCCGAGGAGATTGTTGAGGATAAAAAGCAGGAAATAATAGATAAATGGAATCAATTTTTTAATAAAGAAGGAGATGAAAATTAGGAATACATTGGTCAGAGCTTGATGAAGATTTGAGTTTGAAAGGATTTTATACTTACAAAGTAAATTTGAGATCTGAAGATATTTATGAAAAGATATAGAAACATGAAAGCCACCAGAATTGGGTGGCTTTCTATTAGTCGACTAATTCTTTCTTAACTCATCTTCTTCGCATCCGCAACAAACTGAGCCAGACCTTTGTCGGTTAACGGGTGGTTCAGGAGATTCAGGATTGAAGCGAGTGGGGAAGTCACCACATCTGCGCCGATCTTCGCACAGTTGATGATGTGCATCGGCGAACGGATCGACGCTGCAAGGATTTCGGTATCCAGCATATAGTTATCGAAAATCACGCGGATTTCCTCAATCAAGTTCATCCCGTCCACAGAAATATCATCGAGTCGTCCAAGAAAAGGGGAAACGTAGTTTGCTCCCGCTTTTGCTGCGATGACCGCCTGTCCTGCAGAAAAAATCAGGGTACAGTTGGTTTTGATTCCTTTATCGGCAAAATATTTCAAAGCTTTAACACCGTCTTTAATCATCGGGATTTTCACCACGATATTCGGGTGGATCGCCGCCAGCTCTTCTCCTTCCTTAATCATTTCATCATAAGTGGTGCTGAGAACTTCCGCCGAAATATCGCCGTCAACGATTTCGCAAATGGTTTTGTAATGGTTCAGGATCGCGTCTTTCCCGCTGATTCCTTCTTTCGCCATTAGTGACGGGTTGGTTGTAACACCATCAAGGATTCCTAAATCCTGTGCTTCCCTGATCTGGTCTAGATTTGCCGTGTCGATAAAAAATTTCATGTCCTTTTTATTTTTTGCAAAGGTAAGGTTTTGTGCAGGATTCTGAAAACGGTTTGTTTAATGAAAAAACCTTGCGTTTCAGCAAGGTTTTTAATAAAGAACTAAACCACCTCGTCTTCAAAAATTTTCATTTTTGAATCCACCCAGAGATTGCTTCGTTCCTCGCAAAGACTTTCTAAATCTTCTCATTTTTAATTTCCTCTACAATTTCAGGATTAAGAAGTGTGGATGTATCCCCGAAATTATTGAAATCTCCTTCGGCAATTTTTCTTAAAATTCTCCGCATAATCTTTCCAGAACGCGTTTTCGGCAATGCGGAAACAAACTGGATTTTGTCGAGTTTCGCAATCGGACCGATCGTGTCGGTAATCAGCTGGTTGATTTCCTTGCGGAGATTGTCTCTGTCGCGGCTTTCACCGATGTCTTTGAGCATCACGTAACCGTAGAGTGCGCTTCCCTTGATGTCGTGCGGATAACCGACAATCGCGGATTCAGCAACTGCAGGGTGTTGGTTGATGCTGTCTTCAATCGGCGCGGTTCCGAGGTTGTGTCCCGATACGATGATCACGTCGTCAACACGTCCGGTGATTCTGTAATAGCCGGTTTCATCTCTCAAAGCGCCGTCACCAGTGAAATATTTACCGGGAAATGCCGTAAAATAAGTTTCCTTATACCGTTGATGATCACCCCAAATCGTTCGTGCAATTCCAGGCCATGGAAAACGGATGCAAAGATTTCCGTCCACCTGATTTCCCGTGATCTCGTTTCGCTTATCGTCCATCAATACGGGCTGAATTCCAGGAAGCGGGAGTGTAGCATAAGTCGGCTTAGTCGGCGTTACGAAAGGAATTGGCGAGATCATAATTCCACCCGTTTCGGTTTGCCACCATGTGTCAACGATTGGGCATTTTTTCTTTCCGACGTGGTCGTTGTACCAGTGCCACGCTTCGTCGTTAATTGGTTCGCCAACGGATCCGATTACCCTTAAACTCGACAAATCGTGCTTTTCAACCCAGGAAGTGGATTCTTTTGCCAAAGAACGGATCGCGGTTGGAGCGGTGTAGAATTGGGTAACTTTATGTTTCTCAATGACTTCCCAGAATCTGTCCGGTTCGGGATAAGTCGGAACTCCCTCAAAAATAACTGTGGTTGCACCATTTGCGAGCGGACCGTATAGAATATACGAATGCCCAGTAATCCAGCCGATATCGGCAGTACACCAGTAAATATCGTTTTCTTTATAATTAAAGATATTCTTGAAAGTATAAGCAGTGAACACCAGGTAACCCGCAGTGGTGTGAAGCATTCCCTTCGGTTTTCCTGTGGAGCCCGATGTGTAAAGGATGAACAGCGGATCTTCCGCATCCATAATTACCGATATGAAATCTGATGGTGCTTTTTCATAAAGCGGTTCCAGCCAAAGATCGCGGCCTTCCTTCATTTTTACTTCACCGCCGGTTCTTTTCACTACCAAAACTTTTTCCACGGTTGGGCATTTTTCCGCAGCTTTGTCGATGATTCCTTTCAGGTCGATGGCTTTGTTTCCGCGGTAGCTTCCGTCGGAGCAGATGATGATTTTCGCTTCGCAGTCATTCACTCTGGAAGAAACCGCAGTGTCAGAAAATCCCGCAAAAATCACGGAGTGAACAGCGCCCAATCTCGCACAAGCCAACATCGAAACGGCGAGTTCGGGAATCATCGGAAGATAAATGCAAACGCGGTCGCCTTTCTGCACGCCCAAATCCCGCAGAACATTCGCCATCTTGCAAACTCTCTCATGAAGTTCTTTGTAGGAAATATGCTGCGCTTCTTCCTTCGGATCGTTCGGTTCCCAAATTATAGCGGTTTTGTCTCCACGCACCGAGAGGTGTCGGTCAAGGCAATTCTTGGTAACGTTCAATTTCGCGTTTTTGAACCACTTTATTTTGGCTTCCTGCATGTCATATTCTACCACTTTAGACCAGCGTTGGTACCACACGAAACCTTCGTCTGCGATTTTGTCCCAGAATTTTTTAGGATTTTTGATCGACTTTTTATACTGCTTGAAATAATCAGGCAAATCGTCGATATACAAGTTCTTCATATAATAGATTTTTAGTTAATTTTTGTTTCAAGTTTCAAGTTTGAAGTTTGAAGTTTGAGGTTTGAATTTCGTATTTCGTATTCTGTCCTTCGTAATTTATTAATTCTTCATTATTAATTTTTATAAAATTCGTATTTTTCCTGAATTTCACTGATGATTTGCTCATCGTCGATGGTGGACGGAATTTGGAATTCCTTTCCGTCGAGCATTGTGCGAATGAGTTTTCTTAGAATTTTTCCAGAGCGGGTTTTCGGTAACCGGTTCACGATCATCACATTTTTCAATGAGGCAACCGCGCCGATTTTTTCTCTGACTAAAGAGATTATTTCCTTTTCAATTTCGGTATCTCCTTTAGTTACTCCTGCTTTGGTCACTGCGACTGCAAAAGGAATCTGACCTTTCAGCTGGTCCTCAATTCCGACTACTGCGCATTCGGCGATTTCAGGGTGCGACGAAACTACTTCCTCCATTTCAGAAGTGGAGAGGCGGTGTCCCGCAACATTGATGACGTCATCAACTCTTCCTGTCACGAAAATGTAGCCGTCCTCATCTTTAATGGCGCCATCTCCCGAAAAATAATATCCGGGAAACTGCGAAAGATAGCTCTTCTCAAATCTTGGGAAATCGTTCCAAATTCCCTTCATTGCACCTGGAGCGAGCGGAAGTTTGATTACGAGATAACCTTCGTGGTGAGCGTCGAGTTCATAACCGTTTTCATCAAATACCTTGATGTCATAACCAGGAATCGGTTTTCCGGCAGAAGCTCTTTTAATCTTGAAATCGTCGAAATAGGTGAGGAGTCCCAACATCGGAGAACCCGATTCAGTTTGCCACCAGTGATCCACTGCAGGAATCCCGATATGCTCATCAAACCAGTCGAGGGTTGCAACATCGCATCTTTCACCAGCAAGAAACTGTTTTTTGTAATGGGAAAGGTCGTACTTCTTGATGAGTTCGCCGTTCGGATCTTCTTTCTTAATTGCACGAATCGCCGTTGGAGCCGTAAACATCGTGTTTACTTTATGCTCAGAAATTACCCGCCAAAAAGTGCCCGCATCGGGTGTCATTACAGGTTTTCCTTCAAAAACAATGGTGGTGTTTCTGTTGATCAGGGGACCATAAACCATGAAGGAATGTCCAACCGCCCAACCAAAATCGGAAGCTGCCCAGAAAGTTTCACTTGGCTCCATTCCGTAATGGTATTTCATCGAAAATTTTAGAGCAGTGGCGTGTCCACCGGTGTCGCGTTCCACACCTTTCGGTTTTCCTGTGGTTCCCGAAGTGTAAAGCAAATAAAGTGGATGTGTAGATTCCACGGATACATAATCTGCAGGTTGCGACCGATCGACAAGTTCCTGATAATCAATAGTTCCCTCAAAATATTCGTGTTTGTTGTCGATCAACTGCCGGTCAAAAACTATTACGTGATCCACTTTGTCCTGAGCAAGCCGAATCGCTTCCTCAACAAGCGGTAAGTACGGAATTCGCTTTGCAATCTCGACTCCCGCTGTGGAAGTAATGAGCACTTTCGGTTTGCAGTCGTCGATTCTCACCACCAGTTCGTTCGGAGCAAAACCACCGAAAACCACATTGTGGATCACGCCGATTCGCGCGCAAGCCAACATGGTGAAGAGTGTTTGCGGAATCATCGGCATATAAACTACTGCGGTGTCGCCTTTCTTTAAGCCAAGAGAAAGTAGTCCGCCTGCAAGTTTAGAAACCTCGACTTTCAGTTGGTTGAAGGTGTATTTCTGCTGTTTTCCAGTGACTGGCGAATCGTATATTACAGCGACCTGCTCACCGAATCCGTCCTCGATATGTTTGTCGATACAGAGGTATGACATATTCAGCTTTCCATCGGCAAACCATTGCGGATAGCCGTTTTCGTCATCAGAAAGAATGGTTTTCGGGAATTCAAACCATTTGATATTTTCTGCCTGTTTAGCCCAGAAACCTTCTCGGTTTTCTATGCTTTCCTGAAACATTTCCTGTGCTTTCATCGATTTTAATTTTTGTCCCCCTTTCCCCCAAAGGGGGAGCGGTGGTTGTGTTAGTATTATTTTTTAGATTTTCAAAAGTTATTTTTCATCTATTGCATTACTCAGCAAAGTCCCGTTTTTTAGTTGATTCAATTTTTAAGAATTGTTCTCCCCTTTGGGGGAAAGGGGGATCAGTTCTTCCACCTTTTCCATCAGTTTTTTAATGGAGTAGGGTTTTGTGACATAAGCGTCTGCTCCCAGTTCCAATCCTTTTTTAATGTCTTCTTCTCCTGTCTTCGCGGAGAGGAAAATGACTTTTACTTTGTTCAGTTTTTCATTTTTCTTGATTTCGGCAAGGGTAGTGTAACCGTCGACATTTGGCATCATAATATCGAGCAAAATCAGGTCGGGAATTTCCGTTTTCAAAATTTCCAGGACTTCCGCGCCATCGCGTGCAATAAAAACTTCGTAACCTGCTTTGCGAAAGCTGTATTCCAAAGTCATTATGATTTTGTGTTCGTCGTCGGCGATGAGTATTTTTTTCATTTTTTTCTTTTTCCCGCAGATTTTATCTACGGCTATTCGTATTGAACTCTTCGAGTTCCTTTGTCGTTTCATCTGTTCCCGAGGATTTCATCCACGGCTATTTATATTAAACCCTTCGGGTTTTTCTTGCTTTCAGACTCTTGCAGGTCCACGAAGTGGACAAATTTGAATAGCCGTGAATGCAATTCACGGAATCCATTTTCGTCACGATTTCGCAACCGCGAAGCGGTTGAATTTTTTCTTCCATCTTCCATCTTCCATCTTCCATCTTAAAGCAGATATTTTTCATCATAATCAACATTGTTTTCTTTTAGCAACCTTTTGATTTCTTCTTCGAAGGTTTCAATTTTGTGATGCTCTTTTTAATTTTTCACATAATTGATGATCATGTCTTTTTCCCGTTCAGAGTATGGGAAAGCGCTGTAACTTTCCTGCCATTCTTCAAAATCTGGAAACAATCCACTTTTTTTCATCCAAAGATTACTTGCAACTTTAATATCTTTTACAAAATCACTTAGGCAAACTGTCGGATGTAAATCTGAAAAAATATGAATATGGTCATGCATTCCGTTTATCCTGTAAAGTTTACATTTTTTGTTTCTGATAATTCCCCAAATGTATTTATAAAGTTCTGCATCGTGTTCCAAATTCAGAGTGGTTTTTCTGTACTTGGTTGTAAAAATAATCTGATAATAAATTTGTCTGTAAGGCATTCTTATTTATTCTTTTTCGAGGGTTCTGTCCCCAACAATTTATATGGATCTCTTCGAGTTCCTTTCCTGTTTCTATTTTTTCCGGGGATTTCGTCCACGGCTATTCACATTAAATCTTTCGGGTTTCCACATCTTCCGTCTTCAAATAAATCTCAAAACTAACCCCAATGTCCTTGTTCTTTACCGCGATTTCTCCGCCATGTGCATCAATAATTTTCTTACAGATGGCTAAACCAAGTCCGCTTCCGACGGGTTTCTGGAGGTTTTGGTTTCTGCTTTGGTAAAACTTGTCGAAGATGTATTTCAGATCTTCTTCAGGAATTGTTTTTCCTGTATTGAAAATTGAGATTTTCAGTCGGTTTTCTTTCTGCTGAAACTTTGTCTGGATCATTCCCTGTTCGTTGGTGAATTTCAGTGCGTTTCCTAAAATATTTTGAAACACCTGAATAATCCGCTGTTCGTCGAATTCATAAAACTCATTCTCCAAGAGATTTACTTCCGAATGGTGGAGGTTTCTTTGCTCGAAAAGGTGTATCAGAGGTTTCACCGCTTTGTGAAAAGTGTCGATGATATTGTTACGCTGAATTTGGAGCGGGAATTCACCTGTCTCAAGTTTGTCGAGGTAGAGGATGTCGTTGATGATTTCATTGAGACGGTCGGATTCAGTGATGATGTTTTCCAGAAAGTCTTTTCTAATTTCCAAAGGCATTTCGTCATCGTCCATCAAAATTTCGCTCGTCGCGCGGATTGCGGTGAGCGGAGTTCTCAACTCGTGTGCAACAGTATCTAAGAACTCGTCTTTTTCCTTGTCTTTAACCAAGAGATTCTGATTGGCGCTTTGCAGCTCCGATGAGAGTTTGGTGAGTTGTCTCGACTGTTCGGTGAGCTGTTTGTTGAGCGTGATGTTCTCTTTGGATTCCTCCAGGATTCTCAGCACTTCGGGGAGCGAGATTTTGTCTTCTTTGGTTACGCCCTCAATTAAAATTTTTGCTGAAGCTGTGCCGATTCTTCCGCTCAGTAAATTTTCTGAAAACTTGATGAACCTTGAATCCGCGGTATCGTTTTCGTCGCTGATATTGTATTTTAGGTTAAAGATTTTCAGTGCCTGTTCCGTCTTTTTTTCACCGAGAAAACGGGTGAGAATCTTTCTGATATCTGAAATATTGGCGGTTCCTTTCCAGATATAGGCATTTTCGTGGCTTCGGATGTAGTCGTTGATGTCCACAAAAAGTTCCGCGAAATTTCTTTCCCGATAATGAGCGACAACATTGGTGGAGATCATGATGAAAAGTCCCGCATTGACCAACAAACTCCAGAAAAAGGTATTGGCAACTGGCGACAGATACGGAATCGTGAAAAATTTGAAGAGTCCCGAATTTTGATAAGTGGTGTCAAAGTAATTGGGAAGGATCAGATTGAGGTAGCAGATCAAAACTCCCGCAATAATTCCCACAACCGCACCCGAAAAACTACCGCGTCGCCAGAAAATCGCCCCGAAAAATGAAGGCGCAAGTTGAGCCGTCAATTCAAACGCGATGAGCCCAACCGAAAAGAGCGTTGAATCCGAAATCAGATATTTGTAAAAGATGAAGCCCGTGATAATCATCGAGAAAATGCTGAACTTTCTGATGTTCATAATCGTTTTGTTGTTGGCGTTTTCCGTTTCCGTTTTGAAATTGTCCAACCATCCGTAAGGAATGATGATATTGTTGGAAAGCATCACCGAAAGGGAAATACTCGAAATGATGATCATTGAAATACAGGCGCTTAACCCACCAAAAAAAACCATCGCCGTAACGAGAATATTGCCAAGTTTTTGCGGAATCAAGATAGAGTAGAACTCGGGATTTACATTTTCGTTCAGAAACAGAACTTTTCCGCCCCACGCAATTGGGAACACGAATACATTCATCAGCAAGAGATAAAGTGGAAACAACCAGATTGCAGTTTTCAGATGTTTCTCCGTTCTGTTTTCGATAATCGTGGTGTGAAACTGTCTTGGTAAAAGGAAAATCGCCGTCATCGAAAGGATCGACATCAGGAACCAGTTGAAGCCGCCATCTAAACCGTTAATGGTGTTCTTCTGAGCGAAATCCGGAAGTTTTGACGCCCTTTCATAAATGTCATCAAAACCATTAAATACACCATAAACCACAAAAAATCCGAGAACGATGAAGAAGATCAGCTTCAGAAAACTTTCAAATGCCAAAGCCGATACAATCCCGATTCTCTTTTCGGAGGCATCAACATATTTTGTTCCATAGTAGGCGGAGAAAAGTGCGATAATGAGTACCACATATGTTGCGCTGTCCAACAGGATATTGTCTGAATTTTCGGTAAGCGTCACCAGATGAAACGTCTCCGAAATCGCCTTGATCTGCAAACCGATATAGGGAATCACCGCCAAAATGCAGACTGTAGCGACCAAAGCTCCCAGAAAACGGCTGTTTCCGTACCGAAGGGAAATAAAGTCGGCAATGCTTGAGATTTTATTAACCCGGGAAATTCTGATGATTTTGGTATTGATGTAAATCCACGACGGAATGATGATTACGGGTCCGATATAGACTGCGAGAAACTCCAGACCTTGGTTTGCTGCAACACCGATGCTTCCGTAGTAAGTCCACGCCGAACAGTACACCGCCAGTGAAAGCGAGTAGATGTAGGGATTGTTGACCCAGAAATTGCTTTTCTTCTTTTCTGCCAAAAAGGCGATGAAAAACAAAAGTCCGAGGTAAATGACAACCAAAATAAACAACAGCGGACTACTCATCGTATTTCTTGAAAACTAAAAATGATGCTACCGAAGCAAAAAACCAAACCCCGAAAATGTAGGTGTAGATCATTGGTAAGCCGAACAGTTTTTCGTGCTTATTGAACAAAAGCAAAAACGGCGCATTAAACATCACGAATAAAATGATGCTGATGATGACCAGTTTTTGCTTATGTCTTTTTTTCATTTTGTTAGATATCAGATTTCAGATATCAGATTTCAGTTTTTTTTCTTTTGAAACTGTAAATCTTTAATTATTATTAGATTTCATCTACGTTCTTACGGCGACAATTTTCTTTGAATTGTCTGAAATCTGAAATCTGACATCTGAAGTCTATAAAAACTACATTTTTTCCTGAGAATATTCACCTTTCAGCGCGTACCAACCGAAAACCGCCATTCCACCGACAACTATCGGAAGTAGAATGAACACGATGATGATCCCAAAAACCAAATCCTCCTGTTTTCCAGACACCAGTTTCGGGATTCCCATTACGGTAATTCCGAGGTAGAGTACCGCTGCAGCGATGGCGAGCCAAACAATTCCTAATATTTTTTTTATTGAATCCATTTTTTTGTTTTTTAAAGTTAAGAAATTTTTTAAAGTCGGAAGTCAGAAGTCGGAAGTGGGTTTCGTGTCCTTAGTTTCTTCGGACCTCCGTCTTCCGACTTCCATCTTTTAATCCGTGACTTCTTTGTCTTTTCCGTTAAGGTAAATCAACCCGATCACGAAACAGATTCCCGCAACAACGATCGGATACCAAAGTCCTTCAAGATACCATTGAGCGTGTCCCGCATCTTTTCCGCTGGTTACGAGATACGTAGCAACTGCAGGTAAAAGTCCGCCGAAGACACCGTTTCCGATATGGTAAGGAAGCGACATTGAAGTGTAGCGAATCCTTACTGGGAACATTTCAACGAGGAACGCCGCAATCGGCCCATAAACCATCGTCACGAAAATCACCTGGATGAAAACCAGCAGAATTAGTAGCCATCTCGTATCGGAATTTACCGTAATCGCCGTTTTCAAAGTTGCAGGTTCAGGTTTTCCGTCTTTGATGATCGGACCGCTTGGTGACCAGTGCACGATGCTGTCTTTCTTCATCGAAGTTCCGTCGGTAAATATTTTTTCGGTATGGAAGGTGATTAAACTGTCGGTTGTAATTTTTTCGTGAAGTTTTGCGGTACGCTTTTCGGTAACTCCATTTTTCTCAAGGGTTTTTTCGGTTATTCCCACTGATTTAAACATCTTGTCGTAAATCGGTCTGTAAGCCAAAATCGCAATCAGCATTCCCAGAAGGATAATCGGTTTTCTACCCACTTTGTCGGAGAGCCAGCCGAAAAATACGAAGAACGGTGTCGCAAGGAACAGAGCGAGTGCCATCATCGTATCCACTTGTGCAGAGTCGATGTTCATTACTTTCTGCATAAAGTTCATCGCGTAGAACTGACCAGTGTACCAAATCACACCTTGTCCCATCACCGCACCAAATAGCGCGAGTAGAACGAATTTGAAATTGTAGCGGTTGCCGAAAGATTCCTTTAATGGATTTGATGAAGTTTTTCCCTCTTTTTTAGCTTTTGCGAAGAGTGGGGATTCCTTCATATTTCTTCTGATGACGTAGGAAACTCCAACCATCAAAATTGAAATCCAGAACGGGATTCTCCATCCCCAATTGTCAAATTCTTCGGCGGTTAATGATGTTTTTGTCACCAAAATTACGATGAGCGAAATAAATAATCCGGCAGTTGCAGTCGTTTGAATCCACGATGTCCAGTAACCTCTTCGTCCTGGTTGCGCGTATTCTGCGACATAAGTTGCGGCTCCTCCGTATTCGCCGCCGAGTGCCAAACCTTGAAGCAATCTCAAGATCAGAACCAAAACTGGCGCGATGAATCCGATGGTTTCATAAGACGGAACGCAACCGATCAGGAATGTTGAGAATCCCATAATTAAAAGTGTAACCAGAAAGGTGTACTTTCTGCCGATCATGTCGCCCAATCTTCCGAAGAACAGTGCGCCGAAAGGTCTCACCACAAATCCCGCCGCAAAAGTTGCCAAGGTGGAGAGAAACGCCGCAGTTGGATTATCTGCAGGGAAAAACTTGGTGGCGAGAACCACTGCCAAACTTCCGAAAATGTAGAAGTCGTACCACTCAATCAGAGTTCCGAGGGACGAAGCCATGATTACGCCCCAAATCGTGCTGTTTTTTTTCTTTTCTTCAACGTAAGCGTCGTGCTCCTGCTGAGAATTAAAATGTTGACTCATAGTATATTTGATTTTTTTGTATTAGATATTAGATATCAGATATCAGATGTCAGGTTTTCTTATTTTTGCTTTCTTAATTAGTTTGTTCTTCAACCTCAAACCTCAAACCTCAAACATTGAAACCGTCTGAAATCTGACGTCAGTTGTCTTTTAAAAGGAGTACATTACTCTCACCATTCCACGGAAGTTTCCAACGTCTTTGCTATTGTTTCCGGCGGTTGCATCGGGATTCAGGTCACCCCATTTTGCTGCGGTGTATTCCAGTTCGGGTGCGATGTTGAATTTATTTTGTTTGAATTCGACTCTTGCGGAAGCTCTCCACACATTGTCGAGCACTCTTGTTCCTGAAACTCCTCTCATATAAAGGTTTTTGAAACCTGTGTCGACTCCAGAATTCTTGGTGTATCCAAAGAAAACTCCAGGAGCAATTTTCGCGTGGTTGCTTGCAACATCAATCCAGAAAGCGGAGGTCTTGGTCGGTTTGTAATATTCGATTCCGCTGGGTTCGGTGTATCCCGCGAAACCGCCGATCATTACGAGATGGTGAAGGTTTCCGCCCGTAATTCCGTAAAGTTTGGTGATGATCTTGTCGTTGGAATATTTGAAGTAGCCGAGGAAATTGGCAGAATTTACTTTTTGGTCGGAAGCAAGTCCGCCGGATTCGATCACGGGTTGTAGCGATTGGTATTCTCCCGCGATTCCCGCGACGATATTTTTATTCTTGTACTGAAGTTGTCCATGGAAAGTTGGGAGTGCAGAGTTGAAGGTCGCACTGTTTGCCGAAGCTCCGGTCGCATTTGCGGTTTGGAATTCACGATCCTTATAAACGACTCCGATAAAGGAAAGTTCAGGAGTGAATCTTTGCTGAACCCTGATTTGTCCCGCCCAACCAAACGGATTAAACATAATTCCCGTATTGAAATTGGCAACTCCAGGGAACACTTCGGGAATAAAGGATGGATACCAAGTCTGCCCGAAAGTCACAGCGGTTTTTCCCCAATCGAGTGTCGCGGTTGCGTGACGGAGCCGTAAAAGTCCAGTGCTTCCCGTTCCAGCTGTAGTTTTATTGAGTTCCGTGTTTCCGAAGAAGTCGGCTTCTATTTTTCCGGTAGCTTTTGCGCCCCAAACATCTGGTCCCTTGAAATTAATTCCTACTCTTGAAGTAATCGCCAGAAAATTGCTTGCTCCCGCTGAGTTGATGTCTTTTCCATTCGCGTCGAGTTTTTCGTCTAAAGGATATAGGTTCAGATTGTACTCGCGCGAATAGGAAGATTGTCGGCTGTCGAAATTGTATTCGGTTCGAACCCAGCCGTAAATGGAGGCGTCCCATTCTTTCGGTTTGGATTTTTCGGCTTCCAGTTTTTCAATTCTTTTGAGAAGTTCTTCGTTCGAAGGTGTTTCCTGAGCTCGTGCGCTTTGTGAAACGATTGTTGAAAATGTGATTCCCAACAAAACTACAAATCTCTTCATGGGTTGATAATTTTTAGTTCGTTTTTTTGATGAAACGAAATTGAAACTAAAAATTTAACTGAAGAAATTTAATATATATATGTGTAAACAGGATACAAGATACAAGAGACAAGTAAAAAGAAACAGGATAAAAGTAAAATGACAAAAGGACTGTATGAAGAAAATATCTATACAGTTCATAAGATTCTCATTTACTTTGCCTTATCCTAAACCTCAACCTTGTTTCTTTTGCCTTGTATCTTGTGTCTTTACTTTTTAAACCTTTCCCATTTAATCATCATATACTTGTCGCCAAACTCGGTGATGATGATTCCCGATCCTTTGATATTTGCTTCGTTTTGCATGAATTCGATCAGCTCGCTTTGTTTAAAAACTTTATACACAGGATGGAAATCGGAATGGGGCGGTCTTTTGATATTGTATTTTCTGATCCAAGAACTTACCGTAACGTGTGAAACGCCGATGATTCTTTCGATTTCGCGGTAGCTTAAACCTTCCAGATAGAGTTGGAGCGCCTTCGTTACAAAGTAGTCGTCGATTTGCTTCCCAAGCTTTTTTACAGTGAAATAATAATTGCAGTCTTTGCAGTAGAACCGCTGTCTTTCGTTGATGATACCGCTTTTAACAATGTTTTTCTCGTTGCATTTCGGGCAGGAATTGGGCATAACTATATTATTTTAGCAAAGATATATTAATTTAGCAATAAAGTAGTTTTTTTAATTTCAATGTTAAAGAAAATTTTGTGGTTCAACTTATTTTCCTAATTTTGCAGCTAATGAAAAATACCCATTTTTTCTACGATACTTATGGAAGCGGAAACGCTGACGAATATGATATTTATTATTAGAACGAAGTCAAAACCGACTTCGTTTTTTTTTAATTTTATCGGACTAAATTCTTAGAATTATGATCAAGCTATCAAGAATAAGCAAAGAAGACATCGAGAAAATACTGAATGCCGCGCTGGAATTTGCCGACGGAAAAGTGTGTAAGGCGAAATCGGACGTTTTTGTTTCCAACCTCTTTTTTGAAGACAGTACCAGAACAAGGGTAAGCTTCGAGGTGGCCGAAAGAAAACTGGGACTCCACGTCATTCCTTTCGATGTGCAGACAAGTTCCGTGAATAAAGGCGAATCGTTATACGACACCATCAAAACTATCGAGTCGATCGGGATTGACCTTGCTGTAATCAGACACAGTAAGGACCGATATTACGACGAACTGATTGACGCAGATTTAGCGCTGATCAACGCAGGTGACGGAATCGGCCATCATCCGAGTCAGAGTTTGCTGGATCTGATGACCATTAAGCAAGAATTCGGAAGCTTTGAAGGACTCACTGTCGGAATTGTAGGCGACGTAAAGCACAGCAGAGTTGCCAATTCCGATGCGGATGCATTGCGAAGATTGGGAGCAAAAGTTCACTTCTCTGGTCCTGAAGATTGGTTCGGACAAGGTGAAATGATGAACGGAACTTACCGGAACCTCGACCACCTTATTCCTGAAGCCGACGTAATTATGCTGTTGAGAATTCAGCACGAAAGACACAGCAGCGAAATGCAGATCAGCGATTATCTGAACAAATACGGAATGACCAAGGAGCGCGAGAAAAGAATGAAACCAGGTGCAATCATTATGCATCCTGCACCGATTAACCGCGGTGTGGAGATCGACAGCGACTTGGTGGAATGCGAACGTTCGAGAATTTTCAAGCAAATGGAAAACGGCGTTTATGCGAGAATGGCGATTCTGAAAGATGCGCTCGAAAAGAAGGGCTTCGAATTCGAAGAAATCAAGAAATAATGATCAATGGGCTTTTTGCCCATTTTTTTTAAGTTAAATTTTAGTCAGATGTCTGAAATCTGACATCTGAAATCTAATAAAAAGAATGAAAAAGAAATTAATTTTAGAATCTGGTGAAGTTTTTCACGGTACGGGTTTCGGAGCAGATACCGATACGGTAGGAGAAGTAGTTTTCAACACAGGAATGACGGGTTATCAGGAACTGATTTCCGATCCGTCGTACAGCGGACAGTTGGTTTGTATGACATACCCGCTCATCGGAAACTACGGCATCAACCGGGACGACTACGAAAGTATGGAACCTGCGATGAAAGGATTGATCGTGAAAGAACTCTGTGATTTCCCTTCCAATTTCAGGAACCAGATGACGGTCGACGAACTGTTTAAAAAGAAAAACCTTTCCGGAATCCAGGGAATCGATACCCGCAAACTGACGAGAATCATCAGAAATAAAGGCGTTGTTCGCGGAAAGATAGTGAACGAAAATGTCGATGAACAGGAAGTTGTGAATTTTCTCAACAATTTCGAAGTCCCTTCAAACCAGGTCGAAAGCGTCTCCACCAAAACAGCGTACGCTGCTCCTGGAAGAGGTTTCAAAGTAGTATTGGTAGATTTCGGGTCGAAGTTGGGAATCATCCGCGAACTTTCTCAAAGAGATTGCGATATCACGGTCGTTTCGCAGGACACCACCGCTGACGAAATCCTTCTGATGAATCCCGATGGAGTGATGCTTTCCAACGGTCCTGGAAATCCGGAAGATGTGAAAGGCGCTAAAGAAATGATCAACGGAATCATCGGTAAAGTCCCTGTTTTCGGGATTTGCCTCGGTCATCAGTTAATCGGTTTGGCGTGTGGTGCGAAAACCTTCAAACTGAAATTCGGTCACCGCGGAGGAAACCATCCCGTTCTCGATATTGCAAGAAACCGTGTAGAAATCACTTCCCAAAACCACGGTTATGCCATCGATTCTGAAAGCTTAAAATCTACAGATTTAGAGGAAACCCACATCGCACTGAACGACAGAACAAACGAAGGTTTCCGACATAAAGTTCACCCTTGTTTCTCGGTGCAGTACCATCCGGAGGCAAGTCCAGGTCCTGAAGACACCAATTATCATTTTGAAGAGTTTATTGATCTAATGTATCAATTTAGAAATGGGACAATGTAACAATGTAACAAAGTAACAATTTCTGGTAATAATAGCGATTTATTAAGTCTTGAAATTTTAAAACTGTCGATTTCGACGGGTTTAAAGAAAGGTAAAATAAATGTCCGATTTTTTCGGACGATTGAGAAACACAGATGACTACATATTATTGTCAATTGAAAAAATAAGTTTAACGAAGCCGAAAGGTTCAATTTGAATAGCCGTGAATAAAATTCACGCAATTAGAAGGCAAAACATCAATAGAAATGGGCTTTAGCCCGTTTAATAAAAGAAAATACAATTGGCTTTAGCCTAAATTTATATGAAAAAACTGTCAGGATTTATTTTCCTTTTTGTGGTTTTAATATCATTAATGAGTTGCACATCAAAAAAAAAGCTGAGCAATAAATCCATTTTTTCTAAAATTGACATTTTGATTCAATCCACCAATCCCCGAACTTTCAGTGGAGTAGTTTTTATTTCCGAAAATGGAAAAACAATCTATCAAAAAACTAAAGGTTTCTCGGAAGAAGAGAAAAAAGTGTCTTTAAAAATTGATGATAAATTTTCATCAATGTCTATTGCAAAGCAGGTTACTTCAACTTTGGTCATGCTTGAGGCAGAAAAAGGAAATATCAATCTTGATGCTCCCATTAATCAAAATCTGAAAGACATCCCATATTCTTGGGCATCAAAAGTAACAGTTCATCATTTGCTGAATAACACTTCGGGAATAGATTCTTGGGAACTCAAGGAAAATCTCTTATTTGAACCAGGAACTCAATTCAAATATTCAAATATTGGTTATGGACTTTTAAGCAAAATTTTAGAAAACGCTTCAGGTAAAAAATATTCCGAATTGGTGAACCGTCTTTTTTCGGATCTAAAAATGAAAGACAGCCATTATCCAACTGAAAGTTTTCCACAGGTTAAAAGTTATTTTATTTCGAAAGAAAAAGGAAAGAATTTGGTCATCGAATTTCCTTTAAAATCGGAATATTTTCCCGGAAGTAATCTTACGGTTTCTGCAACTGATCTAAATAAATGGAACTTTGCTTTACACAATGGGAAAATCCTTCAACCTGAAAGTTACAGGAGAATGATAAATTATTCCATTACCAATCTTCATACGCTTTTCAGTGAAAGAGAAATTGGTTACGGATATGGATTAAGAATTAATGATAAAAACGGATTTGTAGAATACGGACATACAGGATTTATGCCGACAGCAGGATTTACAGCCGTTAATCTTTATTATACGAAAAATAATATCAGCGTTATCGTTTTGGAAAATCAGGCAACTGATAATTTTGATATTGCCTATTATTTTGAAGAGCAAATTAGAAAAATTGTAGTTGAAAGTGATTTAATTAAGTAATGAAAATTTTAAACCAAATTCTACTATTAATCATTGACAAAAAACTAATAAAGAAAAAATAAAAATCTAATAAAAATTCCCCAATAACTCCCTCTCCTTTGGAGAGGGTTGGGGTGAGGAAAAAAATATGAAACGAACCGACATAAAAACCATTTTAGTAATAGGAAGCGGCCCGATCATTATCGGTCAAGCTGCAGAATTTGATTATGCAGGAACTCAGGCGTGTTTGGCGCTGAAAGAGGAAGGATACCGAGTCATCCTCATCAACTCCAATCCAGCGACAATTATGACCGATGTCGAAATTGCCGACAAAGTCTATATTGAGCCAATTTCGCTCCCGTTTGTAAGCCACATCATCAGGAAAGAAAGACCGGACGCACTTCTGCCGACACTCGGCGGACAAACCGGACTCAACATGGCGGTAGAACTGGAAAAATCCGGTGTTCTTGCCGAATGTAAAGTCGAAGTTTTGGGTACCAAACTTTCCGCTATCAACAAAGCGGAAGATCGGGATCTTTTCCGCGAATTGATGAAGGAATTGAACGAACCGGTTCCTGAAAGCGACATCGTGCATACTGTGGATGAAGCTTTGGCTTTCGCCAACAAAATCGGTTATCCGGTGATTGTTCGACCTGCATTTACAATGGGTGGAACCGGTGGTGGAATTGCCGATAACGAAATCCAGCTCCGTGAAATTACTGATTTGGGATTAAAATATTCGCCGGTAACACAATGTCTGATCGAGAAATCCATTGCCGGCTTCAAGGAAATTGAGTACGAGGTAATGCGGGATGCGAATGACAACGCGATCGTAGTCTGCAATATGGAAAACATCGATCCTGTGGGAATCCACACCGGAGATTCGATTGTGGTCGCACCTTCGCAAACGCTTTCGGACAGGGAATACCAACTGTTGAGAAATGCTTCGCTAAAAATTATCCGCGCATTGGGAATCGAGGGTGGTTGTAATGTGCAGTTGGCTTTAGACCCGCATTCCTTTGAATATTATGTGATCGAAGTGAATCCGAGGGTTTCGCGTTCATCGGCTTTGGCGAGCAAGGCGACCGGTTATCCGATTGCGAAAATTGCCGCCAAAATCGCAGTCGGTTTAACCCTCGACGAAATCATGAATCCCGTTACAGGAAAGACTTACGCGTGTTTCGAGCCGACGCTGGATTATGTTGTGACCAAGTTTCCGAGATTTCCGTTCGACAAATTTGAAACTGCTGACCGACGACTTTCAACCCAAATGAAGGCGACCGGAGAAGTGATGGCAATCGGTAGAAATTTTGAGGAATCTATCCAGAAAGCGATCCGTTCTTTGGAAACGGGATTGAGACATATCGGCTTAAAAACTAAACAGGCGGAATCCTTAACCGATGAAGAAATCGAACGAAGAATCAGGATCTGTGACGACGAGCGACTCTTTATCATCGGTGATGCATTGCGACGCGGTTACGATTGGGAAAAAATTGTGGAGTGGAGCCAGATCGATAAATTCTTCATCTATAAAATCAAGAAACTCATCGATTTTGAGAAGACCATTGCCGAAAATAAACTCAACAAAGAGATTTTACTTCAGGCAAAAAAACTCGGTTTTTCCGATCTCAGCATCGCCGTTTTATGGAATATGACTCAGGAAGAAGTTTTCAATTTCCGCAAGGAAAACGGGATTATGCCGGTGTACAAAATGGTCGATACCTGCGCCGCGGAGTTTGAAAGTGAAACACCTTATTTCTACGGAACTTATGAAGACGAGAATGAAAGCGTTCCGTCTGACAAAGAAAAAATCATCGTTCTCGGTTCGGGACCGATCAGAATTGGACAGGGTGTGGAATTCGACTACGCCACCGTTCATTCGGTTTGGGCGATCAAGGAACTCGGTTACGAGGCGATCATCATTAACAATAATCCGGAAACGGTTTCCACGGATTTCTCGATTTCCGACAAGCTTTATTTTGAGCCATTGACAGAAGAAGACGTGATGAACATCATCGAGCTTGAAAAACCAAAAGGAGTAGTGGTGCAGTTCGGTGGACAAACCGCCATCAATCTTGCCGAAAAGCTTGCAAAATACGGAGTAAAGATTTTGGGAACTTCGCTGGAAGATTTAGACAGAGCCGAAGACAGAAACAAATTCGAAGCCGCGCTGCGCGAACTGGAAATTCCGCAACCGTTAGGAAAAACCTGCTTTACCAAAGAAGAAGCACTGAAAATCGCCCAGGAAATCGGATTTCCGGTTTTGGTTCGTCCGAGTTACGTTTTGGGAGGAAGAGCGATGGAAATTGTGTACGACGAAAAAGAACTCGACCATTATATGACCAATGCGGTGCTGGAAAATTCTGAACATCCGATTCTGATCGACCGTTACCTCACCGGAAAAGAAGTGGAGGTGGACGCGATTTCCGACGGAGAAACCGTGGTGATTCCGGGAATTATGGAGCATATCGAAAGAGCGGGAGTTCACTCCGGAGACTCGATTGCAGTTTATCCGCCACAGAATATCACTCCGAAACAGATCGAGACGTTGGTTGATTATACCCAAAGATTAGCCAAAGGTTTGAATGTCATTGGTTTAATGAATATTCAGTACGTTCTTTATGAAGGTGATGTTTATGTGATAGAGGTCAATCCGCGTTCGTCGAGAACCGTTCCTTTCCTTTCAAAAATCACCGATGTTCCGATGGCGAAACTGGCGATGAAGACGATTCTCGGACAAAAACTAAAAGATTTGGGTTACCAAAACGGACTAGTTCCCGAGAAAGAGGGAATTTATGTCAAAGTTCCAGTATTCTCTTTTTCGAAATTAACGAAAGTCGATGTGTCACTCGGTCCCGAAATGAAGTCCACCGGAGAAGTGATGGGTAAAGATTCCACCCTCGAAAAAGCGTTGTACAAAGGATTAATAGGGGCAGGAAGAAAAGTTCCGCTTCACGGATCGATCCTCTTCACCGTTGCCGACAAACACAAAGCGGAAGCATCTGAAATGGCGCGACGATTCCAGCAGATCGGTTTTGGAATCTGGGCGACGGAAGGAACCGCGAAATATTTTGAGGAAAAAGGAGTGAAAACCAAGATCGGCTACAAAATCGGCGAAGAAGATGTAAACCTGATCGACCTGATCCAAAAAGGAAAGGTACAATACGTTGTAAATACCACCACCAAAGGAAAACAGGCAGAACGCGACGGTTTCCAAATCCGCAGAAGCTCTGTGGAAAACGGTGTTCCGTGTTTGACGTCAATGGATACGGTTGAAGCGGTGCTGAAGGTGATTGAGAGTATGAGTTTTAAGATGGAACAGATGTAGGTAATATCTACGGATGCCGAGTTTACCACCGGAATTATTAAGAATTAAAATGAAAAGATGACTTCACCACTTTGCCAAAGTTCCCAATTTTGGCAAAGTTTTTTTTATTTCAAAATCCCACGAATTCTGTTGGCGTTTCTGATGAGTTCTTCCAGATACTCGTAGTTCTCTTTTTCCAATGCGGATTTGAATTTTCGGAGTTGGGTGATGTGTTCATTCAGCACATCCAGCACGTTTTCTTTGTTTTGTTTGAAAATCGGCACCCACATTTCGGGATGCGATTTTGCGAGACGAACAGTGCTCGAAAAACCGGTACTTGCCAACTGAAAAATGGTGTCTTCTTCACGTTCTTTTTCTAAAACTGTATTTGCCAAAGCGTAGGACGTAATATGCGAAATGTGTGAAATATACGCAGTGTGAATGTCGTGATCTTCGGCGTTCATGTAGAGGAGGTTCATTCCGAGATTCTCACCGAGTTTTTGCACTGTTGAGATCGCGTCTTCAGCAGAATATTCGCGGTCGCAGATTACTGCAGCTTTACCTTCGAAACTTTCTGAGGTCGCAGATTTCGGTCCTGAATTTTCCGTTCCCCACATTGGGTGGAATGCGACGAAGCGGTTTCTTTTCGGATGGTTTTTCACCGCGTTGACAATTCCAAGTTTGGTAGAACCTGCATCCATAACCGTTTGATTTTCATTAATTAAATCAAGAACGGTTGGCAAAATTTTTTTTGCCGCATCCACAGGAATTGCGATGATGATTAAATCGGCATTCTTGACCGCATTTTCGAGTGAAGAAATCTCATCAATAATTCCCAACTCTTTAGCTTCACTTAAATGGTTTTCATCAAGATCGACTCCATAAACAAAGTTGGTGAACCCATTTTTCTTCAGCTTTAAAGCCATGGAACCACCGATTAATCCGACACCTATAATTGCAATCTTCATCTATTAATGATAATTGGTTTTGAAAAATGAATAATTAATAATGAATAATGAGAAAATGCGACTTTTCTTAACCGTTCGCAAAGTTTATGATTTAGCTGATGATTCAGCTGGAAAACAAGACAAAAATTTCTTGTGAAGCTTTACCTCAATTTTTTTAAAGAATTAAAAGTCACCTGCTTCTTACATTTCTCGAATGCAACTTCAAATTTTGGATTTTTTTTGGGATAGTTCAAAACGTAATCAGGACACGGTTCTTTCTGGGCGTGACTTCTCTCGAAATCGACTTCACCTTTGGTGATGATGCTGTCTTTCAGGAACTTTTCATCTATTTTGCTGAGTTCCATTTCGGTTTTAAAGCTGTCGGAATACTGGAATTCTTTAGATAAAGTCTCCGCAATCACTCTTGAATTAGGAAGATATCCGCTGCAGCTCGCACCTTTTTTATTAAAGATGAAAAACATGAAGACCAATCCGGGAATCAGACCGATCAGGAAAAATTTAATTTTTCTCATTTAGAAAATTAAAAGGTTGATGTCGTGATAAGTAAGGTCGAAACGGTCGCAAATGATTTTCTTGGTATGGCGGCCTTTGTACATATAGAGCGACTGCTTCATCTCGTTTTTGCGAACCAGCATATTTTCGAAACCGCCTTCTTCATCGTAGTTTAAGAGGTAGGAAAGGAAGAAGTTGGAAATCGCCTTCGTCGTCGTTCTCGGCATTTTCGAGGTCAGATTCGGCAATCCGCTGTGAATCACTCCGTGTTTGATGATGTACGGATTTTCCATATCGGTCAGTTCCGAAGTCTCGATCACATTGCTGTTGTCGATGGTCACGTCGATGATTACGCTGCCTTTTTTCATTCCTGCAACCATTTCTTCGGTAATCACCGGAAACGCGCTGTACTTGGAATAGGCACCGATTACAACATCGGCTCGCTTCAAGCTTTTTGCCAATTCTTTGGGATCGATAATCGACGTGGGAACTCTTCCGTCAACCATCATGTGCAAACGGCGAAGTTTGGAAAGTGAATTGTCGAAAACCTTCACGCTCGCTCCTAAACCGAGTGCAGCTTTTGTGGCAAATTCGCCCACAATTCCTGCTCCCAACACCACGACTTCCGCGGGACGAACTCCTGTGATTCCACCCAACATCAAACCGTTGGAAAGCGCCAAAAGTTCAGCTGCATAAAGCACCGAGATATTTCCTGCGATTTCGCCGATGAGCCGAACCAGCGAAAGTTGCTTGTATTCATCCACGATAAATTCAAAAGCAATCGCGTTGATTTTCTTCTCGGATAGCCGTTTGAAATATTCCTTGTCGCGAAGATTGATCTGCAGTGCAGAAACCAGATAAGTATTGGGTTTCAGGTATTCGATTTCCTCCACGGTGGGCGGATTGATTTTCAGCACCAGATCCTGCTCGAAAGCTTCACGTGGATCATTGGTGATCTGCGCCCCAGATTCGGAATATTGAAGGTCGGTGAAAAACGAACCTTCTCCGGCACCGGATTCCACGATGATGCGATGTCCGTGCTTAACCAAAACCTGCACTGCGTCGGGAGTGATGCAGGTTCGTCGTTCGTTCAGGCAGGTTTCTTTCGGAACTCCAATGCTGTATTGCTTTCCTTTTTTTACAACCTCAAGTTTTTCTTCTTTCGGCATCAGTTCCTCCTCGGAAAACGGTGTGAAAACGTGCGTGTTACCCATTGTCTATAGATGATGAATGTAATTGATGAGCGATAATGATTTACCGCGGAGCAAAGATAAGACGATTTAAGGATTAGCAAAGGAATTTTCAGTGGAAATTGACGATCCGCGAATCTCCCGAAGTTTCGATGGAAATCTCGTGATGGGGGAGATCGGCAAGTTCTTCCTCATAGATTTCGGGCCACTCGATGATGTTCAGAAATCCGCTGTCGAGATATTCCTCGATTCCGATATCGTAAACTTCGCCGATGTTTTTCATACGGTAAAGGTCGAAGTGAAAAATTTTTCCTTTCGGCGAATGATACTCGTTGACAATGGCATAAGTAGGAGAGGAAACCTCGTCTTTGCTTTCCAAACTTTTAAGCAAAAACTGCGTGAAAGTCGTTTTCCCTGCTCCGAGATTTCCTTTTAATAAAAGGATATTGTGCTGAAGTTTCGGCAAAATTTCGTCGACCACTTTCTGCCATTCTTCGATGGTATTGATATTGAAATTCATATTATGTTTGAAGTATGAGGTTTGAAGTTTCGGGTTTCAGGTTCCAAGTTCCAGTTTTTGTATGATTCACTCAAAGAAATTCACAGCGAAGCAAATTCACTCTTTATAGATCTCCACCTCAATCTCGCCATTTTCCGTCACCGCGCCACGATACATTCCCGCTGTATTGAAAGGCATTGCGATATTTCCATCTTTGTCTAAAGCGATCAATCCACCGTCCCCTCCCATTTTTCCAATTTCTTCGATGGTTTCCTGTGCTGCGGATTTGATGTCTTTATTTTGATATTCCATTTTTGCGGCAACAGTTCTTGCAGCGGTTGAACGGATGAAAAATTCGCCCCATCCAGTTCCCGAAATTCCGACTTGTGAGTTCGCGTAAGTTCCTGCACCGATAATGGGGGAATCACCGATCCTGTTCCACTTTTTGTTGGTCATTCCACCCGTGGAAGTTCCAGCGGCGATAATTCCGTTTTTGTCCAAAGCAACGGCGCCGACTGTCCCAAATTTCTGATCGATTTCGTAAGATTCAGGGCGCTTGTTTTGAGAAGTTTTCGGTGAGGTTTTCAGCGCTTCTTTTTGTTTGATTTTCTGCAAACCTTCCCATCGGTCTTTAGTCCAAAAATACTTTGGATCGACGATTTCTAAGCCCTGTTCTTTAGCAAACTGTTCCGCACCAGTTCCTGAAAGCATCACGTGTTCGGATTTCTTCATTACCGCGATTGCCGCTTTAATTGGGTTTTTAATGGTGTGAACTCCCGCAACTGCACCTGCAGATTTATCTTTCCCGAACATAATGGAAGCGTCGAGTTCGTTTTTTCCGTCGGCGGTGAAAACAGCTCCTTTTCCTGCATTGAAAAGTGGTGAGTCTTCTAAAATAATGATGGATGCAGCAACCGCGTCAACTGAAGATTTTCCTTTTTGGATTTCAGCATAACCGGCTTTTAATGCTTCGGTGAGTTTTTCACGGTATTGCTTTTCTTTATCGGCGGTCATATTTTCTTTGGTAATGGTTCCTGCACCGCCGTGAACGACGAGGACGTATTTTTTTTGGGTATAGAATAATGTTGCAAAAAAGAGCGCAAAAAGAATTCCTGTTTTTTTCATTGAAAAATTTTCTCAAAATTAGGCAAATTTTTGATGAAACGGTAAAGGAATCTCCAGCGGGTTTTCGTCAATCTTCAATAGTTTAGGTGACGTTTCCTGCGCGAGGGATTGCAGTGAAAAGCCCGCAGTTGCGTTGGGATTGCTGCTGTACGAGGACTTGTAGCGGAAAGCCCGACCTGAAGATGGTGGTTCAGCTTTGGCGAAGGTCGCGCCCAAATAATTGAAAAGAAAATTCTAACTTCCAACTAAATCCTTATTTTTACAGAATGATTTCTAAAGCAACCATTGACAAGATTTTTTCCGCAATCCGTGTGGAGGAGATTGTTGGTGAGTATGTGCAGCTGAAAAGGGCGGGTTCTAATTTCAAGGGTTTGAGTCCGTTCCACGACGAGAAGACTCCAAGTTTCATCGTTTCGCCCAGCAAACAGATTTGGAAGGATTTCTCTTCTGGGAAAGGAGGTACAGCGATTTCTTTTTTAATGGAGATTGAAAATTTCACCTATCCTGAAGCGCTTCGTCACGCCGCGAAAAAATACGGAATCGAAGTGGAGGAGGATCGCCGCGAGTACACCGAGGAAGAAAAGCAGCAGCAAACCGACAAGGAACTGCTCTACAAAATCCACGAGGTGGCCAATGATTTTTTCCAGAACCAACTTTTTGAGAGCGAGGAGGGAAAAGCAGTGGGATATTCTTATTTTAAGGAAAGGGAATTGCGCGACGAAATCATCAGGAAATTTCAGTTGGGTTATTCACCTGAGCAAAGAAATGCATTTACGGAATATGCATTGAATAAAGGGTATTCCAAAGAAATATTGGAAAAATCGGGACTTTCGGTTTTCCCTGAAAGCGTTCCGAATGGAGTGGACCGTTTCCGTGAAAGAGTGATTTTTCCGATTCACAGTTTTTCGGGAAGGGTTTTGGGTTTTGGTGCGAGAATTTTGAAAAGTAACGTCAAGACCGCGAAATACCTCAATTCCCCTGAAACGGAAATTTACCATAAATCCAACGTTCTTTATGGCTTAAACCAGAGCAAACAGGCGATTTCTAAGAACAACCTCTGTCTTTTGGTAGAAGGTTATATGGATGTGATCGCGCTTCACCAAGCGGGAATCGAAAATGTGGTTTCCAGTTCGGGAACGGCTTTAACGGTGGAACAAATCAAGCTCATAAAGCGACTTACCGAGAATGTTACCATTCTGTTTGATGGTGATGCAGCAGGAATTAAAGCGAGTTTCAGAAGTATCGATATGTTGCTTTCCGAATCGATGAACATTAGGATTCTTCTATTTCCGGATGGTGATGATCCCGATTCTTTTTCCCGAAAACATCCGCAGGAATTTGTCGAAAATTTCATTAAAAACGAAGCCAAAGACTTTATCGATTTCAAGGCGGAAATTCTTCTGAAAGAAGCAGGAGAAGATCCCATCAAAAAAGCCGAGGCGATCCGAGATATTGTGAAATCGGTCGCTTTCGTGCGGAACGCGTTGAAGCAGGAAGTTTATTTAAAGGAAATTTCCAACCGATTCGGTCTTTCTGAACAGTCGCTCTTTAACGAACTGAATGTTCAGAAACAGATTAAGAACCAGCAAACCCAACCGCAGCAAAGACAGGAAACCAAGCTCAAACTCGAAAAGGTAACCGAAGCTTTCGAAACGGTGAATCCGCTTTTGGTTCTGGAGGAAAAATTGGTGGAACTGATGCTGAAATACGGTGACCGAATTTTGGACCGAAAAGACGAAGAAGACCAAGCTTACCAAATCACGGTAATCGAAGAAATAATCAGCCATTTGGAGGAAGATTCCTATGAGGTGCAGTCCGCTTTGAACCAAAAAATTATTGAAGAAATCAAGCAAGGAATAACTGAAAATGAATTGAGGGCAGGAAATTTCTTCCTCACCTTAATGGATGAAAACGTCGCGGGAACTGTTGCAAATGCCTTAGTGGAACCGTACGAAACCAGCAATTGGGAAAAACACCAGATTTATTTCAGTACAGAAGAAGAGGTGGTTCCGAAGATTGTGCAGGACGTGATTTACCGCCACAAACGGGAGTTCATCAATAAAATCATCAACGATATGAAGACTGAACTTTCTGAAACGGAAGACAACGAGGAAACCTACCGAAAAATCATCAGCTTGAACCAGTTGAGAAAGCAGCTTGACGAAAAACTGTACCGCGTGTTGTGACAGATTGTCGGAATTTTGGTTGTGGAATATTGTTTGCGTAAATTTGGGAGATGAGAAGCCATTTAAACATCGCTGAAATTGTAAAACTTTGTGAAGTTCACAAAGTTGCTCAACTGTATGTGTTTGGTTCTGTCCTCACCGAAAAATTCAATGAAGAAAGCGATATTGATTTTCTTGTGAATTTTAAAGAGGTGAAGATCTCGGATTATGCGAATAATTTCTTTAACCTAAAGTTTTCACTGGAAGATTTGCTCCAGAGAAAAGTTGATTTAGTAGAGCAAAAAGCGCTTAAAAATCCTTATTTCATTGAAAGTGTAAATACTCCAAAAGAATTAATTTATGGATAAAGATATTAGAGTCTGGCTCTTCGATATCCAAAATTCCATTAATGAAATCAAGAGTTATTTTGATGATGGTGTGGTTTTTGAACATTATCAAAAAGACATTAAGACAAAAACGGCAGTAGAACGAAATTTTGAAATCATTGGCGAGGCGGTGAACAGGATTACCAAGAAAGATCCGGCTTTTGAAATTTCCGACGCGAGAAATGTTATCGGTTTACGAAATCAAATTATTCACTCGTATGACTATGTTTCTGATGATCTGGTCGATTATTACGCAGCATCTTCCAATCTTAGAGAAAGAGATTAAGGATTATTTGAAATAACGTGAATGATAACGGTAACTGGACTTAAATAAGCTTCAGCAAGGTCTCGAAAAGGCCTACCAAAAAATGCTGGATTTCAAAAGAAGAATGAATTCCGAACTCGTCGTGATGAAGGATGGGAAAATCGTGAAAATAAAATTAGAACAAACAAATTCAGAATTTAAAGTTTAAACAAAAATATAAAATGGACATAAAAAAAGATTTCAGAGATTTCTCTGTAAAACATTTAGGGAACAGCGGTTTGGCTACAGACCAGTACATGGGAATGTTTAACCCGACCAATCTCACTCCGTATATCATGGAAGAGCGTCGGTTGAACGTGGCACAAATGGACGTTTTCTCGCGTTTGATGATGGACCGAATTATTTTCCTTGGAACAGGAATCGACGACCAGGTCGCGAATATCGTGACTGCGCAGCTGCTTTTCCTGGAAAGTGCCGATGCTTCGAAAGACATCCAGATCTACATCAATTCTCCTGGTGGAAGCGTTTATGCTGGATTGGGAATTTATGACACGATGCAGATTATCAAACCCGATGTTGCCACGATCTGTACCGGAATGGCGGCTTCAATGGGAGCGGTTCTTTTGGTGGCGGGAGAAAAAGGGAAACGTTCCGCGTTGAAACATTCCAGAGTGATGATTCACCAACCTTCAGGTGGAGCGCAAGGTGTTGCTTCCGATATGGAAATCAACCTCCGTGAAATGCTGAAGTTGAAACAGGAGCTGTACGACATTATCGCACATCATTCAGGACAAACCTACGAATGGGTAGAGAAATCTTCGGACCGCGATTACTGGATGACTTCCACCGAAGCGAAAGATTTCGGAATGGTGGACGAAGTTCTGCAAAGAAGCACAGAAAAGTAGTTTTCAACATAGTCAAAAAGAAAATCCCGATTCGAATGAGCCGGGATTTTTTATGGTTGTATTTGACTTTTATGCTTCAAAAAACGCAGTTGAACCTCCATAATCGCCTGAGTTTCGTTCTCAAATTTGATGGAGGAAACCGTGTCACTAAATGCGCCTTCTTTCTGTTTTGGAATATCTGATTTCATATCATAAAATAAACTTTGCCAAAACTTTAAAATTTTGGCAAAGTTAAATATGTTTTAGTTTTACGCCGGAACTACTGGATGAAGTTCACGATCCCAATTTCTTCCCGATGCAATGGCTTTTACAAAATCTTTCGGAGTTTTATCCACCAAAAGAGATTTGTCATCTTTATCGGTAGGAATATCCGTGTTTTCTAACAATTTTTTCGCATTTCCATCAATCGCAATTGCTTTGCAATGTTTAAAGGCTTCATTCAGCAAATGTTTTGCAACTTCGTGATTTACAACTTCATTAGAAATTCCGTTTGGAACGAAAACCGCTTCGAAACAAACAGAAGTTACCGTTAGGAAATTTTCGTCCACTTTTATTTCCGTGCCTTTGTTTCCTTTTATTTTTCCGCCTTTCGGTGCGATAATTTTGCAACTTGCACCTTCTTTTTCCAAAACTTTTTTGAACTGGTTTAAAGAATCTTCATCCACATTGTTGTCGCACAAAATTCCAATGACTCTTGTTTTGATGTCGCCTTTGTTATGCGCTTCCATTGAAAGTTTTTCAGATTTTTCTTTCACGAAATTGGCATCTTTTGGTTGGTGATTTTTTGGATTTTCATCGGCACCAATAGCCTGATTAATCGGCATTTCCACTTTTCCCGGAATTTTAACACCAATTTCGTCTGCCACTTTTTTCGCGACGTCTATATCGATCATGCTCAAGTGATGACAAACCCTTTCCTTAATATGGTCGTAATTTACTTTGCTTAATTCAAAAGCAAATGCGTTGATCATGTGACGCTTTTCGTGCTCCGAAAGTGAATTCATGAATAATTTCGGCTGCGAAAAATGGTCGCTGAAACTTTCGCTTCGGTTTCGGATTTTTTGGGCATCAATTCTTTCGTTGAAACTTGCAAATCCACCTTCGGCAATCATCGCCTGATAAGGACAACCGCCACCCAAACTGTTTGGATGATAAGCGGTTTTTCCTTTATTCACCGTCATTCTCATGTGAGCATCACGCTGATTGTTATGAACGGGAGCAACGGAACGATTGATGGGAATTTCGTGGAAATTAGGACTTCCCAAACGCGAAAGTTGCGTATCGGTGTAAGAAAAAAGTCTTCCCTGCAACAAAGGATCGTTGCTAAAATCAATTCCCGGAACCAAATGTCCCGGATGAAAGGCAACCTGTTCTGTTTCGGCAAAGAAATTTTCAGGATTTCTGTTAAGCGTCAATTTGCCCACAATTTTTACCGGAACCAGTTCTTCGGGAATTAATTTTGTAGGATCCAAAAGATCGAAATCATATTTAAATTCGTCTTGTTCGGGAACGATTTGCAAGCCCAATTCCCATTCCGGAAAGTTGCCTTGGTCGATGTTTTCCCACAAATCTCTTCGATGGAAATCAGGATCTTTCCCGGAGATTTTTGTGGCTTCGTCCCAACAAACAGAATGCACTCCCAATTTCGGTTTCCAGTGAAATTTCACGAAACTTGATTTTCCTTTTTCATTAATCAGTCTAAAAGTATGGATTCCGAAACCTTCCATCATTCTCAAAGATTTTGGAATTCCGCGATCGCTCATCACCCAGGAAACCATGTGCATCGTTTCCGGAACCAAAGAAACAAAATCCCAGAAAGTGTCGTGTGCAGAAGCAGCTTGAGGCATTTCGTGATCAGGTTCAGGCTTAACGGAATGTATGAAATCAGGAAACTTCATCGCATCCTGAATGGCAAAAACGGGAATGTTGTTTCCAACAAGGTCGAAAATCCCTTCATCGGTATAAAATTTCACGGCAAAACCGCGAACATCTCTCGCCAAATCCGTAGAACCTTTCGAACCTGCAACAGTTGAAAACCTTACAAAAACAGGAGTTTTTCGGGAAGTGTCATTCAGAAAGCCGGCTTTGGTAAATTCGCTCTGACTTTCATACAGTTCAAAAATTCCGTGTGCGCCGCTTCCTCTTGCGTGAACAATTCTTTCAGGAATTCTTTCGTGGTCAAAATGGGTAATTTTTTCCCTTAAAATAAAATCTTCGAGCAGGGTAGGTCCGCGTTCTCCGGCTTTCAGGGAATTATTGTTGTCATTGATCTTTAAACCTTGATTGGTGGTAAGAAACTGGTTATCGGACACAGAAATGTTTTTCTCCAAATCCACAAGCTTTTTGTTGACGTTTTTGTCGTCTTTCTTTTGATCTTTCATAGATGTTAAAATGATATTTGTGGGATTAAAGCCAAAAAAAGCGGTCATAAACCGCTTCACATTTATTTCGCTTTAAGGTTGATTTCAGTTTTTGCGAGTTTGGTTAAATCTTTGTCGCAGGTTTTTTCCTGTTTTAAAGTTTCCAGGAGGAGTTTTAAAACTTCTTTTTGTCCTAAAAGTTTGGCGTACGTCGCCAGTGTTCCGTAAGATGCAATTTCGTAATGTTCCACTTTTTGTGCTGCAGCTATAATTGCGGCATCGCGAACTGCACCCGGTTCGGTTTCTTCCAAAATTCCTTCAGCTTCTTTCAAAAGTCCGTCCATCGCGTCACATTTCACGGCTTCGGGTTTCAATTTCAATGCTTTGAAGGCATCTTCCAGTCTTTGCACCTGCCCTTTGGTTTCTTCCAAATGGCCTGCAATGGCAGCTTTTAAATTTTTGGATGTTGCATTTTTGTGCATTTTCGGGAGATTTTTTACCAATGCTTTTTCAGCCCAGTATAAATCTTTCAAACCATCAATCATAAAGTCTTTAAGCTGATCCGCTGCATCAGCTTTAGGTTTTACCTTACCTGTCTTAGTTGTTTTCGTTGCCATAATTTTTTATGTGTTAAATTAATAATTAAATGTAAGAAAATTAAAAATAATTAAAACATAAAAAATATTTTTTAACAAAATATTAACAAAGAGGCTATATCTTTTGAAAAGTGAAAATACAAGTGCGATTTTTAAAATAATAAAAATTTTATGGACATCGCTACCATTTCTTCCTCCTAACATATATGAAAGTAAGCAGCGCAATAAATGCCATTAATCCCAAGGTAAAGAAATAGCCATATTTTTGGTGAAGTTCGGGCATATTGTAGAAATTCATTCCGTAAATCCCCGCAATAAAAGTAATCGGGAAAAAATACATGGAATAAATCGCAAGAACTTTCATTACCTGATTCGCTGTTTGGTCGCTCAAGGCAAGATACATCGAAATTAAGTTGGTAATCTGCGCGTTCAAATGTTCGAAATCTGCGATTACATCTTATATTTATCTGTCAAATCCGTTACTGCAGCTTCTTTTTTAGGTTTAAAATTTTGAATTTATCCTCCCAAACTGTGGAGATGTTCATTATTGTCCATCGTTTCCATCAAATTTTGTGATTCGTCGTCGTAGGATTTCATCACTTTTAAGGCGAGATTCAGGGCAATTTTGTCGGCGTGATTTCTTTATTCTCGGGTAAAAATATTTCTTTTTTCAGCTCATAGATACTTCGGTTTTTCATTCCGTGCGTCGTGATGATGATACTTACTTTTGGTTTAAATACTCTAGAATATATCAAAGGCTTGGGATTCAAACCTTTTCAAAAAAAGCGGTAGAACCTCCTATCCAAATCGCGTCCTTTTTATTGAAATCTACGTTAACCATCGCTGCTTTGGTCATTCTTACAAGATGTTCCATCAGTTTTGGGCGTTCCTCGTTTTCTTTCCAAATGTACAGAAGGCGGATTTCAGCTTTGGAGAATTCACCGTTCGGATCTTTGAAAAGTGGGGCATAGCTTACTTTTCTTTGAAGGATAAAGTTGTCTTTTTCGGTAATGGTATCAATATCTTCTTTGGTCGGATTGAGATTGACGCCGCTTCCAGCAAAAGAAAACAATGGTTTCAAAACGAAATTTTCCAGATTTTCATCGGTAGGAAAATCGCTCACAAAATAACTTTTCGGAACAAATTCGTGTTTCAGTTTCGGGAGGATGAATTTTGAGATTTTGAAAAACCAGTTCGGGTGAGTAATCCACTTTACATCAAGCTCTTCACGAAAGTCGAATTCCATTTTCAAATCAGGAATCTGGTCCAGTTCGTCGAAGATGACGCGGTTATATATTCGTTTGATTTCCGTTAGTTTTCCGTTATTGTCATAAAACAGTTTCTTACCCTGTTTTTGGACTTTAGTAATACAAACCGGCTTTATTCTCAGTCTTTTTTCGGTGAGGTAAAAGTCGATGTTTGTTTTTTGCTTATCGGGAAAAATTTCGAGCAGCACTACATTCTCTGGATTTTCATTACCCACGATCAGATCCCTCAGTTCAGCATAATATGCGTCATCAGAAATCTGCGGCTTCATTTCGTTCAAGAAAGGATAAACTTTCATTAAAGAATTATGAAGCTCCTTCTGAAAACAGTACAAAGTTGGAAACGCCTGAAGTTCGATCAATTGGGGAACAACTTCGCCTTTTTCGTTTTCACAGATTCCAAAATCGATCGTGAAAAAGTGGGGTTGTTTGGTGTCATTCGGAACATTGCAGTTTTCAGGAATGGCTTTGCTGAGCTCTTCCGGAGACATTTCTTTGATTTGAGAAATAATGCTTTCACACGCATCGTGAAGTTTTTTCCTGAACTCTTCCGTCAAGAAAATCGGACTTTCAGAAACCCTGAACAGTGGCTTGATTCCACCGGCATTTTCTAAAAGTTTCAGAACTTCCTTATATTTTTCTTCACTAAAATCAGCGTTGAACTGTTCTCTGTATTTTGGAATCATTGGTTTATTTATAAAGAAAATTCTTTTGGAGTAATTTTTTTTTAGATATGCTTTCCTTCGCTAACTCAGGATAAACTTCACCTCAGCATGACAAATTAACGAACATTTTTCACGTCGTCGATAATATTGAAATTGCGCTATTTCGAAATCCATATCAATGTATTCTTGAACTATGTCGTGCTGAGGTTCTCGAAGCATAAAAATTAAGCTGAAATCCAAAACTTTTCTCACGCCATTTCGTATTCCTTCATAATCTGTTCGGCGGCATTGGCTAGAAATCTCGGCAGAATCTGTTGTTGCGTTAAGACGATCTTATCGGGATCGTCAATTCTGTCCACGGTTTCCAGGTATTTTTCAACCCCGAAGTTTTCAATCATGGCTTCACGGTTTTTGTCCTCTTTCAGATTTTCCAGCATTCCTTTCGGATCTGCTTCAGGATGGAACTGTGTTCCAAAAATTTCGTCAGAAAACCGAATCGCCATCACCGCTCTTTCTAAATGAATATGTGGGCGGACTTTTTCCAGTGCCACGATTTTCATTCCCATTTCGTCAAGCGTTTTCTGATTTGGCTCGATGAACTGGAACGCTCTGGAATCTACCGCATAAAACGGTTCAGGCAGGTTCTTCAGCAAGAAATCTTCTTCGCCGTCTTCTGTTTTATGGATTGGCATCACGCCGAAAGAGTAGGACTTCCTTTTGCAGATGTTGCCCAAATTCCAGTGGATACTTGCCATTTGGAAAGAATGGCAAATCAGGAAACAAAACTTTTTCTGTTCTGAGTTTTTGTTGTGGTTCCAGAGTGTATCAAGAAAATCGGCGAATTTCTGTTCCCATTCGTAACCCTCTCTGTGTGGATTTCCTGGACCGCCGGAAGAGATGAAAATATCAAAATCATCAACATTTGGAACCTCATTTTTGTAGCGCACATCAAAAACGGTGATCTCCACAGACTCACTCCAGGTTTCCTTGAACTGCTGAGAAATCTCCTTGATATTGCGCATTCCTTGGTTTGCTCTGTTGTTGTTCATATCGAGCAAAGCCAGTTTTATTACTTTCATCTGATAAAAAATTGCGCTACAAAATTAAGAAATATTCAAAAAATCGATTTTTGAGCATTAGCAAATTCCTTGTTCGGTCTCGGAAATCATATAGTCAACCACCGCTTTCAGATCGTGGGTCTTTTCAAAAACCGCCAACTGACGATCAGCTCCTGTTCCGTTTTTCATAATTTCCCAGGCGTATTCCACTTCCTGTCGGCTGTCTAATTCATCCACCACATCGTCGATAAAGCCCAGAAGTTCTTTAAGCAAATCCACATACGGAACACTGGTTTCCTTTCCAAAATCGATAAGGTTTGCGTGGATTCCGTCTTTCGAAGCTCGCCATTTATTCTCGTTCAACATCAATCGACGATAACTTCTGAAACTCATATTCTGCTGATGCAACTTGTAAATTTTCGCGGTCAGTGCCTGCATAATTGCGGCAAGGCAAACGGTTTCGTCAATTCTCAGCGGCATATCGCAAATCCTGAATTCTATCGTTGGATAGAACGGATGAACCCGCAAATCCCACCAGATTTTCTTGGCATTGTCGATGGTGCCTGTTTTGATCATCAAATTTACATACGCGTCAAACTCCGCTGCAGAACTGAAATAACTCGGAATCCCCGTTCTTGGGAACTTCGCGAAGACTTCCTGTCGGTAAGATTTGAAACCTGTATTTCTGCCGATCCAGAAAGGCGAGTTGGTCGAAAGCGCATAAATGTGCGGCAGGAAATAGCGCATCACGTTTTGGATTCTCACTCCTTCTTCACGATCAGGAATTCCAATATGTACGTGGAGTCCGAAAATTAAATTCGAACGCGCCACATCGCCCAAATCACTTACGATTTTATCATAGCGGTCAGCTTTCGTAATCTGGTTGCTTTTCCAGTCAGAAAAAGGGTGGGTTCCTCCTCCCGAAACACGCAATCCGTTTTCGTGGGCTACTTTGCAGAGCCGTTTCCGCAAGTCGGTCAATTCTATTTTTGCCTGTTTGATGTTTTGGCAAATTCCAGTCTCCATTTCCACGACGGATTCGTGCATCTCGTGTTTCAGATGCTCATGGAGCGTGGCTTTGCCGCCCTCGATAATTTTGGAGACGTGGGAGACCAAATCCCGACTTTCAATGTCGATGATCTGATATTCTTCCTCAACGCCGATGGTAAATCTGTGCATATCTGTGTTTTTTTCAATGTATCAATGTGAAAATGTACCAATGTAATAATTTGATTGTTACATTGGTAAATTGATAAATTGGTAAATTATTTAATGGAGTCCTTCACAAAGCTTCCCCAGGAAATGTTTGGTTTTCCTGGTACGTATTCCTTGGCTTTTTCAATGGCCAGTTTCGCGGCGTGCTCGATGATCCACGCAAAGTTTTCTTCACCCACGGAATTTCTGTCGGCATCCGGAGCTGGGTTACAGAAATCGATGGCGTAAGGAATTCCGTCTCTCACGGCAAATTCCACCGTGTTGAAATCATAACCTAATGCCTCGTTCATTTTGATCGTGTAGTCGTGAATGGTTTTCAACAGTTTTTCGCGTTCTGCTCCTTCAGTTTTGTGGGAAGTCGCATATCTCAAATGGTGAGGGTTTCTCGGTTCATACGGCATAATGTGGACGTACTTCTTGCCAAGACAGTACACTCTGTAATAATCTTCGAACACGATTTCTTCCTGAACCATCATCACCAATTGCTCAGTTTCGCCCAGTTTGTTCCAGAGATCTTCCGCATTTTCTACTCGGTAAACATTTCTCCAACCACCTCCGTCGTGCGGTTTCATATACGCAGGAAATCCGATGTAGTTGAAAATATAATCCCAGTCATGCGGAAACTTCAGGTTTCTGAAAGAAGTTTCGGTCGTGTTGGTCGGTCGGTCGTTGGAAGGAAGCAAAACCGTTTTCGGGAGCGGAATTCCGAGTTTGGTCATTAAGGCATTGTTAAAGAATTTCTCGTCCGCGCTCCACCAAAACGGATTGTTGATCACGTAGGTTCCGTTCAGCGCTGCATTTTTCAGATATGCCCTGTAAAAAGGTACATCCTGAGAAATTCGGTCGATAATCACGGCGTAACCGTAATCTACGCCTTGCTCCAACTTGTCAATCATTACGGGTTCAGCGGTCACTTCGCCATTTCCCAGTTCATTTACTTTTTTAATGAATTCCCATGGAAACGTGTCTTCCATACCGAAAAGAATTCCTACTTTTTTTGCCATTACGTATTTATGTTTAAGGTTTTAAGTTTGATGTTTGAAGTTTGAAGTTATTTGAGGTTGTTTGAACTTGTTTGAGATTGTTTGATTTGGTTTGAGATAGTTTGAGGTTATTTGAGATTGTTTGATTTTGTTTGAAGTTGTCACTTTTTATATTTCTGTCCTTTGATTTCACACTTTTTCAAGTATTCGATGAAATTTTGAGTTTTACACTTAATGCGATATACCGTTCTTTAAGGTTTTTCAATTCTTCTTCGGAGATCATTTCCTGATCAAAAGCACGATAAAGTTGAGATCGCGTTTCTCCTGCAGATCCCTTGCTGATATACAGTGCCTGTTTAAATTCTGCATTTCCTTCCCGTTCAAATCCTTCAGCAATATTGTCCACCACAGAACCTGAAGATCCTTTGATCTGCATCTTCAGTTTCAAATCTCTCGAGAACTCGTTTCGTTCTGCTAACTTGCATACTTCCTTACAAAGTTGTCTGGAAATTTGCCAAATTTCTAAATCTTCAAATCGTTTAATGGTTGCCATAATTAATAGTTTTATGATTAGTATTTCATCAACAAATTCAAATCTTTTCAAACAACCTCAAATCATTTCAAACAATTTAAAAAAATCGCCCGACAAAAACAGGAAACATCATCCTCCAAAGCGGCCAGTCGTGGGAAATCCATTTCTGTTCGTCGTACCAGTGGTTGATTCCCTTTGAAGCGAGGATTCCCGCCATTTCACGAGTTTGGTTCAGGCAGATGTCTTCATCGGATGTGCTCAAAACGATGTGCATGTGTTTGTATTTCCACGCTTCATCGTTACGAACAAATTCTCTGGGACAGTTGAAATAGACCAACTCATTGCTGAAACCATCCATAAAATTCCTGATGGAAAAAGCTCCCGACAAGCAAAATAGGTGCGAAACCACGTCGGGAAACCTGAACGCGAAATTCGCAGCATGATATCCACCAAAACTCGCTCCTGCAACCGCAACACGGTGTTCAGAATGCAATTTCTGGATGTACGGGATGAATTCCTGAATCAAGAATTGCATATACAGCTCATAGTTCCTGATCCGCTGTTCCGGACTGATATTTTTATCGTAAAAACTGAACTTATCAATCGTTTCAATATTGTAAAGTTTCACCCGTCCCTGTTCCACAAACCAGTTGATGCTTTCGTTCAGCTTGAAGTCGTGGTTTTGGGTGTACTGTCCCTGCGAAGTGGGAAACATAATGATCGGGTAACCGTAATGTCCGGTTACTTCCACTTTCAGCGAGATTCCCAAAATGTGGGAATAGTAGTCGGTGTGCTCTATTTGGGGCATAAGAAAAATTTAAAGTTTGAGGTTTGAAGTTTGAGGTTTGAATGATGAAATTTATCGCTCATCATCTATCACCAATCACTCATATTTTAAGCGCTTGGCTTCGATTTCGGTGGCAGAATATTCAGGAATTTTTCATTGATTTTTATCGCTGCATTATCCAACAGTTCCTGTATTCGGTTTTTGTCATTCGATTTATAAACGATTCCGACGTGGTAATCGAGTGGAAGAAAACGAACCACTTCCTCGCATTTGAATTCCTCGTAATCGGGATTTTTGTCTTTTGCCAACGCAATGATCAACCCTGCAGAAAATCCTGTGGGTTTGCCGATTTCATAAGGTGAATTTTTCAAAAGGGCGTTTTCGATTTTTGCCCATTCGCGCCAGATATTGATTCCGCTCGAAGCTTCCACCAAATCGGGAATATGCGCACCGCCAACTCTGGACGATGTTTCCAGGAAATACCATTTACCGTCGTCTTTTCCGCGAATGAATTCGGTATGGGTAGCTCCGTTTTTCAAACCGAAACTCGTGAGGACTTTTTTGTTGGCCGCTTCAAGCGCTTTGTATTCATCGGAATATCTACCCAAAGTTTTCGTACGGAAAACGCCGCCTTCGTGCGAAACCTGCATCGGTGGAGCAAGGTATTTTGAAGCTGAAGTGAAAACGATTTCGCTGTTGTAAACCAAACTGTCCACGTGGAAAACGTCACCAGGTTTGAAACTTTCCAGCAGAAATTTGTGGCGCTCTTCCTGGGTTTCCTCAATGGCTTGCCAAAGTTCTTCCGACGATTTTATTTTCTTAATTCCTGTTGCAGACGCTTCCGAACGAGGTTTCAAAACCCAAGGAGCGGGAACGGTTGAAATAAATTGATTTACCGCTTCATCATTAAAGACCGCCGAAAACTCGGGAACATCAATTCCTGAATCTTTGGCTTTCTGCCTCATTGCGAGTTTGTCGCGGAAATAGCGGTGCGTAGTTTGTCCCATTCCGGGAATACGGAAGGTTTCGCGAATCAGTGCCGCCTTCTCCACATCGTAATCGTCGAGCGCGACTACGGCGTCCACTTTTCGGGTCTTCATCAGGTAAGAAAAACCCTGCACCAAATGATCGAGATTCCAAATCGAAGGTTCGGTTTCCTCCATATAAAAAGTCTCGTCAATCGCGTGCCACGGCCAGTTTTTATCACGAAGTTTCTCAGAGGTTACCAAGATGACTTTATTGCCGAGTTTCTTCATCTCGTCCATAAAATCATATCCTTTATAATAACATGAAATGCAGACAATCGTTTTTTCCTCCATACATTGTTTCTTTAAAAATGATAAAGTTTCAAAAAAATTAACGGTTTATTATTAAATAATTAATATTGATTTTTACGAACCGTTCAATATTTGAAAAATCATATTCAATGATACAGAGAATTTTTTTATTATGCTAATATTTTATGAAATATTTTCAAGGAAATCAACCAACAACTGAACTCCATATCCAGTCGCTCCCTTTTCCTTCATGTACTGCACGTTTCCGAACGCAACACCCGCAATGTCGAGATGTGCCCAGTTCGGATGTCCCTCAATAAACTGTTCCAGAAATTTCCCTGCAACGATGCAGTCTCCGAAAGGTTTTGACGAAATATTTTTGAAATCTGCAACGTCAGATTTAAAGTCTTCTTCCCATACATCCCAAAGTGGAAGGTTCCACAATCGTTGGTTTGTTTTGTCTGCCGAAGTTTCCAGCGATTTCTTCAACGTATCATTGTTCGAAAAATAAGCGCCGCAAGTATAGCCGAACATGCGTACGGAACTTCCCGTCAATGTTGCCAAGTCGATCAGCACGTCGGTTTTATAGTTTTTGGCGAGGTAGGAGAGTCCGTCAGCAAGTGTCATTCTTCCTTCTGCGTCGGTGTTCAGGATTTCGATGGTTTTCCCGTTGTAAGCGGTGATCACGTCGCTCGGAATATAGGAATCGTTAGAAACTGCATTGTCGGTAATTGGTAAAATCGCCACAATATTCACAGGGAGTTTCTTCTCAGCTGCAGCGATTAAGGTTCCGATCACCGCGGTTGCTCCGCCCATATCGGATTTCATATAATGCAGATTTTCAGAGGGTTTAATGGAAATTCCGCCCGTGTCGAATAGCACACATTTGCCGACTAAACCAACAGTTTTCGCATTCTTCTTTCCGCAAATGTATTCGATGATGGTGAAAGCTGCGTCCTGTGAACTTCCCTGATTCACCGCGAGAAAAGCACCCAACCCAAGTTTCTCAGATTTCTTGCGATCGAATACCGACAGTTTGAAACCATATTTTTTGGAAATCTCTTTCAGGTATTCTGAAATCTGTGGAACGCGTTTAAAATTTTGCGGTTTGTTGAGCCATTCCATACAGTTGAACTGACCTTCGCAAATGGCGTTGGTTTCGGTTTCAATTTCCTTCAAAATTTTTGTTGAAACTTTATCTAAAATTAAATTGAACTTTTCATTTAGCACAGGATGTTCCGCTTTAAATGGATAGGAATAACTTCCTAAAAACAAACCTTTTATAATTTCGTATATCAATTCTACTTTAAGTTGGTTTATATTGGCCAAAGTTGCTGTTGGCTGAATCTTTTTTCTAAAATCATAGGAAAATTTAGAACAGATATTCTGCACTTCAAATGGCTTTGGATTTTCTCCCAAACCGATAAGATAATGCACAGAATCTTCTTCCATCAAAACAAAGGTTTCATTTTTTTTTGCGGAAAAGTTATGTTCAAGGTTTTTTGCAAAATTTACTTTTTCCGTTGTCCAAATTTCTTCAGTAAAGAAGGAGAATTTTTGCGGAATCGTTTTGGTGGGTTTATTTGATAGGTTAATGTTCATTAAGTTTAAAATTTGAAGTTTGAAGTTAGAGGTTTGAGATTTGTTTCAAGTTCCGGGTTTCCAGTTCCCAGTTTCATCCCACATTCGCAGGACAGAAGTTTAAAGTTTGAATTTCTATTGTTGTTTTTTTGTGCGTATTTTCTTTTATCTTTTTCCTTTTGTCTTTTATCTTTTATCTATTTTCTTATCTTTTTCCTTCAATCAGCTCCAAAAATCCCTGTTCGTCGAGGATTTCTATCGTGCCGATTTCCTGCGCTTTTTTGAGTTTGCTTCCGGCTTTTTCGCCCACCACCAAATAGTTCAGGTTTTTGGAAACCGCAGAAATATTTTTGCCGCCGTGTTTCTCGACTATTTCTTCGGCGGCGTCTCTTGTGAAAAGCGTGAGTTTGCCTGTGAAAAGAAAGGTTTTGTTTTCCAGAGTGTTGCTCAATACTTCGTTCGTGCTTTCTCCTTTCTCAAGATGAACGCCATAAGATTTCAATCTTTCGATCATCAGAAGGTTTTCCTGATTGGTGAAAAATTCGGTGATACTTTCTGCAATCTTTCCGCCGATGTCTTCAACCTGGGTGAGTTCTTCTGCGGTAGCTTCTCTCAAAGCGTCGATGGATTCGAAGTTCTTGGCGAGTTTCTTGGCAACGGTTTCTCCCACATGTTTGATCCCGATTCCGAAAAGAACTTTTTCAAAAGGGATTTCCTTTGATTTCTCGATCCCGTCCAAAATATTCTGTGCCGATTTCTCCGCCATTCGTTCCAAAGGAAGCAGTTGTTCTTTCTTCAAAACATAAAAGTCTGCAGGGTTTTCGATGAGTTTTTCTCGGTACAATTGAGCGATAGTTTCCTGACCTAAGCTTTCAATATTCAGTGCTTTTCGAGAAACATAGTGAATCATTCTGCCAATTACCTGTGGTGGACAGTGCAACTCGTTCGGACAAAAATGGATCGCCTGATCCTCGATCTTCACCAGTTCGGTTCCACATTCAGGACAATGCGTGATATACTGTATTTCGGGACTTTCGGGATTTCGCTTTTCGGTATTTACACCGACAATTTTCGGAATAATCTCGCCGCCTTTTTCCACATAGACGAAATCGTTTTCATGGAGTCCAAGTTTTTTGATAATGTCCTCATTGTGAAGCGAAGCTCTTTTTACCACAGTTCCGGCAAGAAGTACGGGTTTCAGGTTTGCGACGGGAGTAATCGCTCCGGTTCTACCGACCTGATAAGTGACTTTTTCGAGTTCGGTTTCCACCTTTTCTGCCTTAAATTTATATGCCATCGCCCAACGCGGGGATTTTGCGGTATAACCCAATTGCTGCTGCTGTTTCAGTGAGTTGACTTTCAAAACAATCCCGTCAATTTCAAAAGGCAGTTCGTGACGTTTCGAGTCCCAATAATTGATGAAATCCTTTACTTCATCCATATTGGAACACAATTTTGCCTGATCAGAAATCCTGAATCCCCAATCTTTTGCTTTCTGCAGCAGTTCCCAATGGGTTTGTGCGGGAACTTCATTCGAAATAAACTGATACAAAACCGCTGAAAGTCCACGTTTTCGTACTTCGCCCGAATCCTGAATTTTCAAACTTCCGGATGCGGTATTTCTTGGATTCATGAAAAGGTCTAAACCTTCTTCTGCACGGCGTTCATTGATTTTGTCGAAGTTTTTTCGGGTCAGGTAAATCTCGCCGCGCATAAAGAATCGTTCAGGAACATCACCCTTCAAAACCATGGGAATGTCTGAAATGGTTTTTACATTTGCAGTAATCTCGTCGCCCTGAAAACCGTCGCCACGTGTAACTGCTTGAGAAAGCTGGCCGTTTTCATAAAGGATGGAAATCGAAGCGCCGTCGTATTTCAGTTCCGCAACAAATTCCACCGGTTCGTCAATCGCCTTAAAAATCCTCTTTTCCCAATCTTCCAAATCATTAAAATCGTAGGAATTATCCAGGGAATACATCCGAAACTGATGCTGAACCGTCGGAAAATTTTTGGTGATTTCGCCACCAACACGCAAAGTAGGAGAGTTGCTGTCATAAAACTCGGGGTGATTTTTTTCAAGTTCCTGAAGTTCTTTGAGCTTCAAATCGAATTCAAAATCTGAAATTATAGGTTCATCTAAAGTGTAATAATTATAGTTATGTTGATGAAGTTCTTCGCGCAGATCTTCTATTTTTTTTTGAATATTTTCCGACATTTTGAAGGTAGATTTTTACAAAAATACTAATTCTATAGAAACCACAAATTGACTATATCGTTTTAAGTAAAAACATATAAAATTAAATTTACTCCTAAATTTTAAAAGGGTTACATTTAAAAATTGTATTAATTTTAAAAATAAATACTAATTTAGCAGGGGTTAAAATAAAAGACTATGAAAATTGAGAAAAGATGGATTACTTCTTTTGTTGTAATTACAATTATTTCACTCGCGGCATTATTCTGGAAAACTGAAATTCCTGTTCCAAACTCCGGCGAATTCCTTAGCGAAGACCAAATCGTAGGCGCTGATGTTGCCTGGATTTTAGCCGCAGCTGGTTTGGTTTTATTGATGACTCCCGGCCTTTCGTTTTTCTACGGCGGAATGGTTGGTAGCAAAAACGTGATTTCCACGATGTTGCAGAGTTTTATTGCACTAGGTGTAATTTCCATTCTTTGGGTGGTTGTTGGTTTCAGTCTTTCCTTTGGTGAAAGTTTAGGTTTCACTTTCCACGGCATTCATTACGGAATCATCGGAAATCCTTTGAGTTACCCTTTTTTAAGTGGGGTAGGTGCACTTCCGCATCATCTAATGGCGCCCACAATTCCTTTTATTTTGTTCGCATTGTTTCAAATGAAATTTGCGGTAATTACGCCGGCTTTAATCACTGGTTCGTTTGCTGAAAGGGTTCGTTTTATTTCCTATCTTTTATTTATGGTTCTCTTCAGTTTGTTTATATATACGCCACTTTGCCACATGGTTTGGCATCCGGAAGGTTTGCTGAATAAATTTTTCGGAGTAAAAGATTTCGCCGGAGGAACGGTAGTTCACATGAGTGCAGGTTTCGCAGCACTTGCCGGCGCAATTATTTTAGGAAGAAGAAAAAATCCACATCATCAACCTTCGAATATTCCATTTGTTTTATTAGGAACCGGAATGCTTTGGTTTGGATGGTTTGGTTTCAATGCTGGTTCTGCTTTAGCGGCTAATGCAACTGCTGCGATGGCTTTTGGTACCACCACTATAGCATCGGCTTCCGCAATGATCACCTGGATATTTTTTGATCGAATTAATGGAAGAAAAGTCTCTGCCTTAGGCGCTTCCATTGGTGCGGTTGTCGGTTTGGTAGCAATTACCCCAGCTGCGGGATTTGTAACAATTGCTGAAAGTCTGTTCATCGGGTTTATCTCTGCAATTGTTTCTAATTCAATGATGCACTGGAAAAAACTCAAAAAAATAGACGACACTTTGGATGTCTTTGCCTGTCATGGAGTAGGAGGAATTATGGGAATGATTCTTACCGCAATTTTTGCGCATGGCGAAAATTCAAGTTTGTTGCATGGCGGCTGGTCGGTTTTTGGGCATCACATGCTGGCTTTGGTTCTGGTTTCGGTGGTTACATTTTTTGGAGCTTTACTACTCTACAAAATCACTGATTTCATCATTCCACTGCGGGTTTCGGAAGAATCAGAGCACCTCGGACTTGATCTTTCTCAGCACGATGAATCCATTGGTTTTTAATTTTAATGAAAAAAGCACCGTTTCAATCTCGGTGCTTTTAGTTTTTTAATGACTTAACATTTCCTTTATTTTCTCAGAAACCTTTTCCGCATTAGGTAGCATTTCTTTTTCTAGAATTAAGTTAATTGGAACTGCAGGTAAATTTAAAGAACCCACGGCTTCAACCGGCGCATCTAAAAATCTGAAGCAATTCTTGGAAATTCTATGAGCAAAAGCTTCGGCGAACGAATTAAATTCACGCAGATTACGCAGATGCCGCGGGTTTTATTTAAAGCCGCGAATATAAATCTGCACAATCCCTGTGATCGGCGAGAAAATATTAGATGAATTGGTTTTGGTCTCACGAATTTCTACGATTGTAATAGAAACGCTCGACTTGCCGCACCTACAGAGCTGGTTTTATCTCATGCTGCTTTCGCTACAAAATTTCGGCTTCTACGAAGCCACTTCGTCACCGTTATAGTTCGCAAAAAGCTCCGTAGGAGCTACACGTTTGTAGCATAGGAGCGAAGAAAAAGGGGAGCTCAGTGTAGCGAAACGTCGATAGTAATGATATCTATTTGGAAGAAGCAAGAAATAAATCAAAATGATTCAAACCAATTGAGAAAATCTGCGCAATCGCCGTAATCCGCGAGAAAATTATCGCCCGCAGATTACGCAGATGCCTCAGATTTTATTTAGAATTTTATTTAATGCAACGAAAAGGAATCCGCACAATCCGCATGGTTAGCGAGAAAATATAAAATGGATTGCTTATGGTCTTACGAATATTTTTATGATTAAAATGAAAACGCTCAACTTGCCGCTCCTCCGGAGCTGGCTTTATCTCTTGTTACTTTTGCTACAAACTTTCGGCTTCTACGAAGCCGACAAAAAAGCCGACACCTTAATCAAAACCGCAAGAAGGGAGTACAAAATTAAGTGATGAAAATGTAGTTAGGCAGCTTTACATCCTCTCTGAACACTGCTCTCATTTTTTTTTTTTCCCAATGGTCCAGATCAATGCCTTTTCCTTGGTCGCCCGGAAAATGGTTGTATGTTTTTCTTTGGGTTCGTCGGAATAGTTCCATTGAAGTGCAGCCGGCTTTTCCTGCTGTAAAATACTTGACAGTTCCTTAGTATAGGGCGATATGTCGGTGGCGCCGGAACCTGCGAACCAAAACTTAATTTCTTTTTCCGGAAACTTGGCGAGGTGCTCTTTTGCAGTTCTTACCAGATAATGGTTATTCCACCACAGGGAAGGGTCGAACGCGATGTAGAAATCAAACATTTCAGGATCGAGAAACAGGGTTTCCGTAACGAATAACCCGGATGCCGACTCGCCGATGATTCCGCGCTTTTGGTTGGTTCGGTATCTGCTTTCAATCTCGGGGATCAGTTCATTCTTTATAAAGTTCCGGAAATTTTCGGATCCGCCGACGACCGGTGCAATTTTTTTGTCTTCGGGTATTTCTGTAAAACCTGTAAGATCTCGTCTGCGTTGCGTGTTTTCGATACCCACCAAAATAATTGGCGTGATTTTGTTCTGCTTGATCAGCTTAGAGAGCGTGTTTGCGATATGGGGAAAATCCTCCTTGATTCCTCCGTCTGCCATATAGAGTACGGGTAATTTATCGTTATTTTTCTTATAGTTTTCTGGCAACCACACATTGATTACCCTGTTTTCGCCAACAGCTTTGGAGTAGATTTCGAAAGTATCGTGGGATGGGATGGCGTCGCCTGCTTTGGAATTAGCGCAGTTTAAAATCAGCAGCATCGATAAGACGCTAAGGTACAGGAAGATTGTTTTCATAAGTTTTTGTGTTAAGGTTAAAGACGTTTCTTCTGAAAAGAATTGGTTCGTGGTCAACTTGCCGCTCATACGGAGCTGGTTTTATCTCTTGTTGCTTTTTCTACAAACTTTTGGCTTCTGCGAAGCCGACACAAGACACTGCCAAATAACGAATTAATTATGGCTTTATCCCAATCATAAAAGTCTCCGTAATCAACGAGAAAATAATTAATGAATTGGTTTTGGTCTCACGAATATTTCTGTCATTGAAATGGAAGTGCTTGACTTGCCGCTCCTACGGAACTGGTTTTATCTCTTGTTGCTTTTTCTACAAACTTTTGGCTTCTATGAAGCCGTATCAAGACACTGCCAAATAATGAATTAATTATGGCTTTATACCAATCCTAAAATCTCCGTAATCAACGAAAAAATAATTAATGAATTGGTTTTTGGTCTCACGAATATTTCTGTCATTGAAATGGAAGTGCTTGACTTGCCGCTCCTACGGAGCTGGTTTTATCTCTTGTTGCTTTTTCTACAAACTTTTGGTTTCTATGAAGCCGTATCAAGACACTGCCAAATAATGAATTAATTATGGCTTTATACCAATCCTAAAATCTCCGTAATCAACGAGAAAATAATTGATGAATTGGTTTTTGGTCTCACGAATATTTCTGTCATTGAAATGGAAGTGCTTGACTTGCCGCTCCTCCGGAGCTGGTTTTATCTCTTGTTGCTTTTTCTACAAACTTTTGGCTTCTGCGAAGCCGTCTTATCACCGGCGTGGTTAGAAAAAAGCTCCGTAGGAGCTACAGGTTTGTACAAGATAGAGCGGAGAAAGTGGGGAGCTCAGTAGGAGCGAAAAGTCGATGGTAATGATATTTATTTGGAATATGCGAGAATTAATCAAAATGATTCAAACCAATTGAGAAAATCTGCGCAATCCCTATAATCAGCAACAAAAAAACTCGACTAATCCTTTCAAATAAAACCTCAACTCCTAAACATTTCCCCAATCTTAGCCGCCAATTTCTCGGCATTCGGAAGCATTTCTTTTTCCAAAACAAGGTTGATTGGTACCGCCGGTAAATTCAGCGCACCCATCGTTTCTACAGGAAGATCCAGATAACGGAAGCAATTTCTCGAAATTCTGTGAGCAATCGCCTCCGCAAAAGAATTTTGAAGCTGCTCCTCGGTGAGTACGATGCATTTTCCGTGGCGTTTGACGCTTTCGAAAACCAGCTCCTCATCCAAAGGAATCAGTGTCCTCAAATCGATGATTTCAACTCTTCCCTCAAAGGATTTCGCGGCTTCTTTTGCCCAGTAAACTCCCATTCCGTAGGTGACGATAACCAGAGTTCTGCCTTTTTCAGTCTCGGTTTTGTCGGCTTCCAGAATTACATTTCCTTTTCCAAAAGCAAGGATGTAGTCTTCTGCGGGTTCAATGGTTTTTGCGTCTTCCGTACCTGGAACTTTGCTCCAGTAAAGTCCTTTATGTTCGAGCATCACTACCGGATTCGGATCGTAATAAGCTGCCTTAAGCAAACCTTTAAAATCTGCCGCATTGCTCGGATAAGCGATTTTTATTCCTTTAATATTGGCCAAAATGCTTTCCACACTACCGCTGTGATAAGGGCCGCCTCCTCCGTAAGCTCCGGTCGGAACACGGATAATATTCGAAACCGGGAATTTGCCGCGGCTCAGGTAACTTGACTTTGAAATCTCCGTAATCAGTTGGTTGATTCCGGGGTAGATGTAGTCTGCAAACTGTACCTCGACAATCGGTTTAAGTCCGACCGCGCTCATTCCCACCGTGGAACCAATGATGTACGCTTCCTGAATCGCGGTATTGAACACTCGTTTGTTTCCGAATTTTGCACCGAGTGTCACGGTTTCTCTGAATACGCCGCCGATTCTTTCGCCCACATCCTGTCCGTAAAGCAGCGCTTCAGGATGTTTCCACATAATTTCCTGGATGGCGTGGATCGCCGCATCGACCATCACGATTTTTTCGGTGGCTTCTGCGGGAACTCTCGTTCCGGTTTCTTCGGTGATGGGAGTGGGAGCGAATACAAATTCCTCGACTGTTTCTGGTTTAGGACCTTCCGCGGCTATTGCTTTTTGGAATGCCTGTTCTGCCTCCAGTCGGGCTTTCTTTTCGATTTGTTTGAGGAGGTCTTCGTCGATACCGTCATCAAGGAGTCGTGCTCTCAGCAAATTTCCAGGATCTTTGGCGCGGTGTTTTTCAAGGTCGGCTTCGTCGCGATAGAATTCCCTGCGAACGCCTGAAGTATGATGGCCAATCAATACGGTTTTTGCGCAAACCAACATCGGTTTTCTTTCGGTTCGTACAAAATCTACTGCTTTTTTCATCGCGGTGAAACTATCTACAAAGTCGGTTCCGTCAACTCTCATTCTGTTCAATCCTACAAATCCAGCCGCATAATCGTAAGCATCGGAAGTTCTGGCTTCCTCTTTGGTCGCGGAGATTCCCCATTCATTATCCTGAACCAGAAAAATCACCGGCAACTGATGAAGCGCGGCAAACTGGAATGCTTCGGAAACTTCGCCCTCGGTTACGGAATTGTCGCCCATTGAGCAAACCACGACCGGATTGTTATCAAATTCCTGCAGTTTAAATTCCTGCAGATACTTGATTCCCTGCGCAACTCCCGTCGTAGGAATTGCCTGCATTCCTGTGGCGGAACTTTGGTGGATGATCTTCGGTTTGTCTTCTTCGCGGCTTGATGGATGCGAATAGTAGGAGCGACCGCCGGAAAATGGATCGTCGGCTTTGGCGAGGAGCTGCAGCATCAGTCGGTACGGCTCGAAACCGATTCCCATCAGCAAACTTTCGTCTCGGTAGTATGGCGAAACCCAGTCGTCTTTGGTCAGCTGATAAGCCGCAGCGAGCTGAATCGCTTCGTGACCGCGCGAAGTGCTGTGCACATACTTGGTAATCTGCCTGTTTTCCTCATAAATATCAGCCATCGCTTTCGCCAGCATCATGTGGTTGAAAGCTTTCAGTAGGATTTCTTCCGAAACCTGTAGTTGAGTGTCCAATTCCATAGCTAACAAATATAGGACTTTTGGAGGAAGTAGGAAATTCCAATTTCTATATCACTCTTAAAAAAAATATTTTACTGCTTTTGCAAATTCAGGTCTTTTCACCCGGAATTTATCCGTCACAATTATTGATATTTGTCTCAATATCTATTAAATCCATTACCATGAAAACCTCAGCACACCACCAGAACCACGAAGTTTATGAAGCGCTATTGGTGATCCTAAGCGATCTGGCCAAAGCGATGAACCAGAAAAAGCAAACTAGGGAGCTGTATTACGATAATGCCGACATGATGAAGCTTTTTAAGACCAGCGCCAGTACGCTTTATCGCTTACGCAAAAACAAGCAGGTCACGTTTTTTAAGTTGGGTAAAAAGATTCATTATCCTGCTGAGGAAATCAGTCGGATTTTCGGTGATCAATCCGATCGTTGAGTGACGCCGAATGTCCAAATAAAAAAATCCACCCCATAACGGAGTGGATTCTCTCTACGGCAGTACCATCACTTCGCCCGCATACAGGGAGTTGGATGCCTTGCTGCGGTCAGCATTCCTGAAGAAGCAGTACAGATGCACAGGTTTTCCGCGGAACCGTTCCGGGAGGATTTGGCTTGCAGTGGCGGCATCTCTCTGCTCATTGTTGTCAAATGTTTGGAACTCTTCCAACTCGTCGCAGTACACGAGCGTTTCGAAACAGTCGGTTGCTTTGGCATACGCTTGTGCAGAATTGTCGGTCCAGCCGAATTCCAGTTCGCCACCTGCTTTCGGGGTCACGCTGAAGTTTTGGAAACCGGGGAGTTCGCCCTTGGTAAAGATCACCTTGTTGAACACCAGTTCCGGGATTCCGGCATTGAGCACCACCGCTTCCCTGATCGTGTAGGAGCAGGCGAGGTTCAGGCGCGACCTTGCGCCGGCGTTGCTTCCGAAATACATTTTTGGGATTGCGCTCACTGGAGTGAGGAATTTCATGACCAGCCGGAATTTCAGCTGCTGCTGGATCTGAGCTTCGGTCGGCTCTTTACTTGACTTTTTCGGTCGGCTTCGGATAATGTCTTTTCCGCGCCAGTTTGCGCCCACTACGGTACCTACCGTACCACTGAATCCACCGAGGATTCCCTTTGTTATTGTGCCCATAATTTTAATTTTTTTGGGTTTAACATGATTAATAATTTTAGCACGATGCTGAACCAAAGGTAAGCCCATATTCTGCACATTTCCAAGCATTTTGCCCCTCATGACCGCTTATGACCGGTACTGACCGCTTATGACCGCTAATGACCGCCAACATTTTTGCGTTGTTCGGAAATTGTTCGGGTTTTGTTCGGGTTTTGTTCGGAAAAAGGGGTGTTTTTGCGAAGGAAAGTGGGAAGTGGGTGGGAGGACAAACGAATTATCGATAAAGCAGAAGAATGGGAGAAAGTAAAAAATATATTGTTTTTTCAGGAGGGTTTAGGAAAATTTTCTTAGATTTAAACAAAAAAAATCCCACGGAGTACGCAGGATTAAGATAATCTTCGGCTTATAGCCTTGTTGTGAATTGTCTTTCGACACAAATATATAAAAAATTAATAATTATGGACAATACTTTAGGAATTGATTTAGGTACGAACTCAATTGGAATGACTCTGAGACATGAGAATTCTTTTAAGTGGTACGGGGTTTATACTTTTAGAAAAGGCGTAGGTGATGGAAAATCTGGCGAATTTTCTTTAGCAGCTGAGAGAACTAAAAACAGATCGTCAAGAAGATTATATAACGCCAGAAGATATAGGAAATGGGCAACATTAGAAGTATTAATTAAGAATGATTTATGTCCGCTTCCTATTGAGGATTTGAAAAAATGGAAGCATTACGATAAAGGAGTCGGTAGAAAATTTCCTGTAAATAATGAAAAATTCAATCAATGGATAAAACTGGATTTTAATTTTGATGGTGTTCCGGATCATTCAAGTCCATATCAGCTCAGAAGAGAGGTAATAACCGAAAAATTAGATTTAACAAACCAGGAAAATAGATATAAAATTGGGCGTGCACTATATCATATTTCGCAAAGAAGAGGTTTTAAGAGCAGCCGTAAAATTGGAACGAATGAAAAGACAGCTGTTTATAAAGGAAGTAAAGAAACTGGTACAATTGGAAGAAATGTATATGAAGATCTGATAGAAAAAAACGGGAGTTTAGGAGCAGCTTTTGCTAAATTAGAAGATGAAGGAATTAGAATTAGAAATAGATATACCTTGCGCTCAGACTATTATAAGGAAGTTGAAAAAATATTGACATTTCAGGAAATTTCTGATGAAAATCTGATTCAGGCAATACTCAAAGCCATCTTTTTTCAAAGACCATTACGCTCGCAAAAAGGTTTAATCGGAAAATGTACGATGGAACCGAATAAACCACGTTGTCCAATAAGTCATCCAAATTTTGAAGAATACCGAGCATGGTCATTTGTGAACAATATAAAATATAAAGAAACTGAAGAAGATGACTTTCAACCGTTACCGCTTCCATTAAAAGAGAATTTGATTAAAGAGAAATTATTTCTTAAAAAGAATAATGTTGATTTTTTACAGTTACGAAAGTTCATCTGTAAAGATGAGAGGAAAAACTGGATTTTAAATTATTCCAAAAGGATGGACAAGGTTTCCGCTTCAACCTGTCCTGTTTCTACACATTTACAAGCTGCATTTGGAGAAAACTGGAGAGAAATTCAGATTAAATCGAATCGGATAAGAAAGGACAATGGAAACAACGTATTTTATAATATCGAAGATATCTGGCACATTCTGTTTTCTTTTGAAGATGAAGAATATTTTGAAGAATTTCTTTTAACTAGCTTAGAATTAGAAGAAAACCAAATCTCTGTATTACTCAAACTATGGAAAAATTTTCCAGTCGGTTATGCTAATTTGAGCTTAAAAGCAATCAATAATATCCTGCTATTTTTGAAAAAAGGAATTATCTATAGTGAAGCAGTATTTCTTGCAAAGATTCCGGAAATGATTGGTAAACAATTATTTGAAGATAATTCTGAAGAATTGATTTCCAAGTTCGAAGAAATTATTGACAGGGTTAAGTATCAAAAATCAATAATAAATATTACCAATTCATTAATTGCAACTTATAAAGGGCAAGAAATTGACGAGCAGCACGCAAGGAAAGATTTTACCTATCGATTGAGTGAGTATGATCAAAAAGATGTACTCAAAACTCTTGAAGAATATTATGGGAAAAAGACTTGGGGAAGTATAAATGAAACTGAAAAACAAAATGTAATAAAAGATGTAGCAGCCGAGTATCAGGAATTTTTTAATGATACAAAAAGAGACTACCGCAAACAGCCTAAATTGGTTGAGGCTTTTTACAACTTCTTAATTGATAATTTTAGTCTAAATGAAAAACAATTAAAAAGATTGTATCATCCCTCAATGATTGATATCTATCCAAGTGAAGACGATCAAGTTCTCTTAAAATCTCCGAAAACCAGGGCGTTTAAAAATCCAATGGCTTATAAAACACTCCATAAATTGCGTCACGTAATTAATCATTTAATAGAGAAGGGATTAATTGATAATGAAACTCGAATTGTTTTAGAAGTTGCCAGAGAATTAAATGATAAAAATAAGAGAGCGGCTATTGAGGATTATCAAAGAGAAAGAGAAAGGGAAAATTTGGAATATGCGGCGGCAATTTCTGAATTGATCAATGATCCTGATTTCTCGGGAAATGCAAATCCAAACAGCTTAACTGACCGTGAGAAGTTCAGAATGTGGTCAGAGCAAACAAATGTATGTGAAGATGAATTAAATGAAATATTTAAAGCCGATAGTTCTGTTAAAAAATACCGTTTGTGGAAGGAACAAAATGCCATTTGTCTCTACACAGGGCGTTTTATAAGTTTAACTGATTTATTTAATGAAAATATCATTGACTTTGAACACACTATTCCGCGAAGTCTATCTTTTGATAATTCTCTGGCAAACTTAACTGTCTGCTATGCGGATTATAACAGAAATGTAAAAAAGAATCGAATACCGACGCAATTACCAAATTACTCTGAGAGTTTTGTAGGATATCAGGCGATTGAGCCAAGATTAGAAAATTGGAAGAAGAAGATTGAATCCTTAGAGAATCAAATTGAAACTCAAGTTATTAAATCAAAAACGGCACAAGATAAAGAAACAAAAGACAATGCAATCAGAAGAAGACATTATTTAAAAATGCATTTGGATTATTGGCTAAACAAATTGGACAGGTTTACACGCGAGGATGTGCCGACCGGTTTTAGAAACAGCCAACTTGTGGACACTCAACTAATTTCTAAATATGCATATCATTATTTAAAAACTGTTTTCAACCAAGTAGATGTTATAAAGGGTTCCACCACAGCAGAGTTTAGGAAAATATTTGGGATTCAGCCATCAGATGAGAAAAAAGATCGGTCAAATCACTATCATCATGCTATTGATGCGGCAGTTCTTACTTTGTTGCCATCAAGTGCACGAAGAAAAGATATTCTTGAAAAGAAATATGAGTATGAAGAAAAATATAAAAATAAGTCTTATCACGAAAAACCCTTTGAAAACTTTGATTATTGGATGATTGAAAAAATTAAGAGAGAGATTTTAATCAATAATATGAATGATCAGGATAAAGTGCTTGCACCAGTAATTAAGCGAGTTCGTACTAGAGGGAAAATAGAATATTTGAGAGATAAAGATGGTCAGTTAATAAAAGACGGTGACGACAAAAGAATTCCCAAAATAAAGACAGGTGATGCAGTTCGTGGTCAGTTACATTTAGACACATTTTATGGTAAAATAAAGATCGCTGCTAAAGATGAAAACGGAAGTTTATTGAGAGATGAAAATAGGGAAGTTTTATATAATCAAGTAGATGGAAATGATGAAATCTGGATGGTAATTCGTAAACCAATTGAGTCAGTCAACTTTGATTCTGATGTTATTGTAGACCAAATGCTTTCAGAGCATTTGAAAAAGCAATTGAATTCTGGAGTAAAGACTAATGAATTAGTTGACTTCAATAATAAGGTGGTTCGCAGACTTAGATGTAGAACAAAAAAGGCCAGAGGTTTTTTAAATCCTGATAATGTAACTATTGTTAAGGAGCAAACCTATAAATCAAAAAAGGACTACAAGAATTACTACTATGCGGATTCCGGAGACAATTATATGTTTGGTTTATATGAAAATGAATATGGAAGAAAAATTATTCCAGTGAATGTTTTTGAAGCCACACAGTTTTCGAATAATCAGAATGAAGAAACGAAAGCGGATATTTTTAAGATCAAAGAACCTGTTTTAATCGGAAAAGGAAATCACCAAAAGCCCGCGGACCTAAAGCATATTTTTATGCCAGGACAAAAAGTAATTTTCTTTGTAGAATCAAAAGAGGAGTTAAAAGAACTATATATAGATGACAAAGAAGAATTTTCAAAAAGATTGTATTATGTTAAGACTTTGGCAGATGCTAATACCCAAAGAATATTGTTTCAGCATCATATGGAGGCAAGAAACAACGAACAATTAGCAGAGGATTTTCCTAAGAAAGAATTTGGAACAAAAGGGAAAGATGGTTTTTCAAGATTTTCAGCAGATTTTCTTGCACCACGACTGCTTTTAACACCGAGTAATTTTAATTTCTTAGTTGAAGAAATTGATTTTGAAATGGATGTGACTGGTCAAGTAAACTGGAGATTTTAGAACGATGCTCTTCCGCTCCATCTACATTGGTAATCCTGCCTATCTGAAACTGAAAGACCATCAGATGAAAATTCTGTGTCCGGAAACCAAAACTGAAAAAGGAAGTGTTCCGGTAGAAGATTTGGGTTTGCTGATGCTTGACAATTTTCAGATTACGGTTTCGCACCAACTGATTCAGAAAATGATGGCAAATAATGTGGTAGTCATCAGTTGCGACGAACAGCATATGCCGAAAGGGCAAATGCTGCCGATTTTCGGTCATACCGAACATTCTGAAAGGGTAAAATACCAACTGGAAGCAAGTGAACCTTTAAAAAAACAATTATGGAAACAAACAGTAGAATCCAAAATTTCCAATCAGATAAAAGTTCTAGAACGATTGGATAATTACGCTGAACCCATGTATGATTATTTGAAGAATGTAAAATCTGGTGACATGACCAATATGGAAGGAATTGCGGCGCAACACTATTGGAAGTATTTGATCAGTCCTGATTTTCTTCGTGGCAGATATGGTGATAGTCCAAATCATATTTTCAATTTCGGATATATTGTCCTACGAAGTATTGTTGCCCGATCCATTGTAGAAACCGGTTTGCTTCCGGTTCTAGGGATTTTTCACAAAAACAAGTACAATCCCTATTGCCTTGCTGATGATTTGATGGAACCTTACCGTCCGTATGTCGATTTAATGGTGATGCAGTGGTTGAAAGCAAACCCCGACGCAGAAGAATTAACCAAAGAACTGAAAGCATATCTGATTACTATTGCAACAAAAGATACGAGAATTGATAATGTAAATCGACCTTTACTGGTTGCCGTGAAAAGCACCGTTTCATCTCTTTACAGATGTTATGCCGGTGAAAAAAGACAGATTTCGTATCCAGAATTACTATGAACGCCGAACGGTTTAATGCCTACCGAATTATGTGGGTGATGGTTTTATACGATTTACCGACCGAAACTAAAGCAATGCAGCGGGCAGCCAATCTCTTCCGGAAAAGACTGGAGGATGATGGTTTTGCATTATTTCAGTTTTCTATTTATATCAGGCATTGTCCTAGTCGTGAAAATGCGATTTAATAGTCAAAAATAGTTGGTAAAATTCTTTGTAATACCGATTATTAGATGCGATTACAAAAGTTTATTGAACTTTGTTTCAATAAATTTTTTTTATGTCTGAAAATTCAAAAAAAATCGTTGTTGGTGTTGTGGAAGTTTGGATACCATTTCGTGGGGAAAACAGAAAGGCAAGAGGCGGTTCAAGTGTAAGAACTGCGGGATTTACTTTACGCTTGAAAACAAATCCGTAAGTTTAAAAAATAAAGAGATTTGGTTCAGGAAGTGGATCATAGGTCGACAAACTTACGAGCAGATTTCAATTGAATCCGGATATTCGATCAGTACGCTCCAACGATATTTTAACCTTATGCTGGCAAAGGCTCCACAGCTGAGTTACAGTCAGAACAAGGAAGTCTATCTTTTGATTGACGCCACATATTTTTCCAATGAAATCTGTCTTGTCGTTTTTAGGGACGATGTCTTCAAACAAACCCAGCTTTACAGAATAACCGATGGCGAACACTTTGAAGAACTTAGGGAAGATCTTCAAAATATTCTTGATTTGGGTGTAAAAATTGGTGGGATTACGTGCGACGGAGATAAATCCCTGATTAAGGCTATTAGAAAGGTATGCCCGAAAGTTCCGATGCAGAGATGCCTGGTGCATATCCAGAGAATGTGCAAGATATGGCTTTCCGCACATCCTAAAACAAGAGCAGGTTTCGAACTTAGAGAGATCGCGTGTAAACTTCACTTTATCGACTGCGAGTCAAAAAAGCAATATTGGATACGGGAGCTTGTGGATTGGTTCGAGCAGCACAAAGAGTTTATCAATGAAAAATCTTACAATGAGGAAACAGGAAGGTATTGGTATACTCACAAGATGGTGAGGCGAAGTTTTTCAGTGATCAAAAAGGCGCTTCCAAATATGTTCACCTTTCTACAGAATCCTAAGATACCGAAAACCACCAATGGTCTGGAATCCTTCTTCGGACATCTGAAAGGCAATCTGAATATTCATAGAGGACTTACTAAAAGTAGGCGCAAAAAATTCATTCAATGGTATCTTTTCTATAAAAACCAGAAGTGATGAAAGGTTTTTTAGCCATTTGGCTGTTCCGATAATTTATTAAAAAGGATGGTCGAAACCATCCCTCTAAACTATCGTTTACAGCGTCAGTTGTATTGCTGGCGAGTTGCACCTCTGCATGGCTCGCTTCCTCTTCCAACCAACAGCCGAATATTACAAATTATTTTTTAAAAAAACACCAACTATTTTTGACCACATTACCGAAAATGCTCAGGTGCATATGAAAAGGGTAAAAAGTTGGTTGCCCAAATATGGAAAAGTGGCGATTATGAACATCACCGACAAGCAATTTGGAGATATAGAGCTGTTTCATGCCAGGACTAAAGAAGAGCCGCCGCCAACCTATCAACAACTGGAATTATTCTAAATTTTTGAATCCTGAAAAACCTCAAAAAACCTCCTCTGTCAGGAGGTTTTTTAGATTGAGGTTGTGTCGTGTCACGAAGATAATAAATTCTGAAAGCAATTCACAACTGACTATTCTGCTGTTTCCATTGTTGTTTTGTTGTGTCGTGTCACGAAGATAATAAATTCTGAAAGCAATTCACAACTCCTTTTCCACGAGTCTCAATTACGGCTTCGTTGTGTCGTGTCACGAAGATAATAAATTCTGAAAGCAATTCACAACTTAAAGATATAACCAGAGTGAGCAGATGTAGTTGTGTCGTGTCACGAAGATAATAAATTCTGAAAGCAATTCACAACACTTAACCGGAACTGAATCAATTTTTTCTAGTTGTGTCGTGTCACGAAGATAATAAATTCTGAAAGCAATTCACAACAATATTGAGCTGGTGACGGAGACGGTGATAGTTGTGTCGTGTCACGAAGATAATAAATTCTGAAAGCAATTCACAACCCTGTGAAATCGTCGTAATCGGAAAGCGTTGTTGTGTCGTGTCACGAAGATAATGAATTCCCCATCAACACCCTCTATTATAAAAAATTACAATTAACCACACAACAAAAAAGAGAATTCCCCACGCGAATGACAAAATTGGCACAAGGACGGGAAAGACAGCAGATAGCAGTGCCGAAACTAAAAAATGTACAAGAAAATAACGCTTTTTCAACATGGCTTATATCCGTTTTTACTGTGCTGTAATTGAGGTAGTTCAGAACGGAAAATTCACTCCGTCTCTCCATAAGAAACCACATCATACAAGTCGGTTCGGCGGTCGCTGAGTGTGCGTACTGCGCCGTAGTGGTGCAGCTCTTTGAGCAGGTTCAGGTCCACATCTACAATGAGGGTGGTTTCGGTATTGGGTGTCGCCTCACCTTTGATGGCATTGGAGGGAAATGCAAAATCTGACGGGGTGAAAACCGCCGCCTGTGCGTACTGGATGTCCATATTGTTTACGCCGGGAAGGTTGCCGACGCAGCCGGTGATCGCGACATAGCACTCGTTTTCTATTGCGCGTGCGGCTGCACAGTGACGCACCCGGTTATAGGCGTTCTGCGTGTCGGTAAGGAAGGGAACGAACAGAATCTTCATTCCCTGTTGAGCGAGAATTCTAGCAGGTTCCGGGAACTCTACATCATAGCAGATGAGGAGTCCTATTTTTCCGCAGTCGGTATCGATCACTTTGATCAGGTCGCCGCCTTTCATCCCGTAGTATTTCTTTTCGTTGGGTGTGATGTGCACTTTGCGGTGTTCGTCGATCTTTCCGTTGCGGTGCAGCAGGTAGCTTACATTGAAAAGTTCGTCGTTTTCAGCAATCGGCATGCTTCCCGCAATGATATTGATGTTGTAACTGATGGCAAATTCGGATAGCTTGCTGCGGATTTCTGCAGTGAGTTCTGCCAGTTTAAACATGCTTTCCCGTTCCGTAAGATGGTTGAACGGCGCAAGGAGGGGAGTGTTGAAAAATTCGGGGAACATTACGAAATCCGACTTATAGTCCGCCATAGAGTTCACAAAGAATTCCACCTGCTCGAAAAAGGCGTCGAGATTTTTGAAATGCCTCATCTGCCACTGGATCAATCCAAGGCGGATTACCGAATCCTGCATGGTGTTGGGTTTCTTGCTGTAGTAGATATTGTTCCACTGCAGCAATACCGCATTTTCCTCGGAATGGGAATCTTCAGGAAGATAATTTTTAAGGACTTTTACCGGAAGAAAACTGTTTGCCAGCTGGAAACTTAGTACAGGATCGTAAATTTCCTTTTATCTTACCTGTCGGATATAATCTCTTGTTGAAAGCTCGGAGCTGTATTTATGGTAGTTGGGAATTCTCCCACCCACGATGATTGATTTCAGGTTCAGTTTCTCGCAGAGTTCCTTTCTTGCATCATAAAGCCGCCTCGCCAAGCGGAGTTCCCGGTATTCTGGATCTACAAAGATTTCGATTCCATACAGCACATTTCCGGTGTCGGAATGGGTGTCGAACGTGTAGTTCCCCGTAATTTCACGGTAGGTGTGATCATCGCCAAACAACTCGTATTGCACAATGAGGGAAAGACAAACCGCGGCTATTTTTCCGTCAGCAGTGATACAGATTTGCCAGTCAGGAAAAATCTTGAGGAGTTTCTGGATGCTCTTTTTTGACCAGATGTTTTCAGACATCGCAGGATACGCCTTTTTCATGGTTTCCTTCAGTCCTTCGTAGTCTTCAATCGTAAGTGGTCTTGTCTCGATTTGCATAGCTTGTTGTTTGGTGATATTTTTAAATAAGGATTCCGGAGCAATGGTCTTCTGGACTTCCGGTTGCGGAAGCTAAAACATTGTTGTCATTTTGCAGTCTTAAAACGCCTATGAGTGCAAAGATCAACGCTTCCTTATAATTAATGGTGAGCTCATCGGGAATGATAATCTCGGTTTTGGTTTTGGTTCTGATTTTCTCGATGAGGTAGGAATTATAAGTTCCGCCTCCGGTAAAAAGTACTTTGCCGAACCGGTTTTGGTTAAATGTTTCTGCAATCTGAACGGCGGCGTGTTCGGTGAAGGTGGCCAAAATATTTTCGGGCTTTTCGTGACTTAAAAGGGGAGTGATATTTTCGTTTACCCATTCAGCTCCCAGTGATTTTGGAGGTTCCTGGCGATAATAATCCAGCTGGTTCAAATTACTTAAGACTCCCTCATTAATTTTTCCTTTTCTCGCAAAATCGCCGTTGTCGTCGTAATCTTTGCCAAGGATTTTGCTGTAATGGTTGAGCACGATGTTCACAGGACAAATATCGAAAGCAATTCTTCTGTCATTTTTTTTGAAGGAAATATTGGAGAAACCACCGATGTTCAGACAGGCGTCGAAATAAGAAAAAAGAAGTTCGTCGCCAATAGGCACCAGTGGAGCGCCGTTTCCACCCATCAGTACATCCTGACTTCGGAAGTCATAGCAAACAGGAATTTGGTTGATGATTTTGATGGCTCTTCCGTCGCCGATCTGCAAGGTAAATTTGTTTTTTGGCTGGTGAAAAACCGTATGTCCGTGTGAAGCGATCACATCGATTTTGGTTAAGCCGTATTTTCTGATGTATTCATTCGTCTTTTCCCCTAAATAAAATCCGTATTCCGAATGGAGGGCGAGAAGTTCTTCAGCACCGAAATGGATCGAGTCTCGGAGTTTCTGCTCCCAAATCTGAGAGTAGGGTACCGTTTCGGCATTCAGGATTTGAAAACTCCATTTTCCATTGTCACTTTTTTCAAATGAAGTGTAACAAATATCGAGTCCATCGACACTCGTCCCCGACATTAAGCCGATCGCATGAAAAGTCATAGGATTAAATTTCCTATAAATCTACGAAATTTAAAAAAATGAATTTGCGATGCAGTGAATTTCTTGCGAGTGAATTCAAATTCTTAATTAAAAATTCACCATTGACAGCGAAGCGTTATCGCCCTTTCTCAGGAATTTTTTTGGCGTTGATGTTTCCAGAATTGTTGTAGAAAGTGTATTCCGAGAAGTCGTCTTTTGCTTTCATTCCATTGGCGCCGACCAACGTGGAGCCATCCTTGTCGGTCACATAAACGGTGTCGGAAGTATAGATCAGCCGTTTTCCCTGGTCCCAGTTCACCGACTGCATTGCGAACATTTGGTTCTCGTTGGTAATGATTTTCACATTTCCCTTTGCCTCATAAAACTTCTTTTTCTCGTTGAATTTGGCATATTTCGCACTGATCTTTCCGGGAACATTGGGCTTGGTTTTGTCGTAGAAGAGGATGTTGATTCCCCTTCTCGCCACGATATACGGCGAGTCAATATATTCGAATTTCTCGATTAGCGGTGCGGTTGCGCGCAGTTTTACCATTCCCGAATCACGCTGCACAATATTGGCATTGTTAATGATCTGCGACGGGAAGTTAGTGTTCTTGTTTTTATTGATTGCAGTAAGGTCTTCATCACAGGAATTCAAAACAAAAAATATAGCACAACCAAAAATGGCGGCTATACTTTTACTGAATATTTTGGGGATGAAATCCATTTCTTAATCGTAAAGACGTTTCATAAACCACTTGTCGGCAAAATTGATGCCTACTCGGAAGTTGATGAAATTCTGGCGGATCAGATTATTGTCGAGTGTACCTCTTTTACCGATTTCCACACCGAGGTCGATGCCGCTCATTCTGCTTGCGCTACGGTTTTCAAACGGAAGGGTGACACCTCCGGTAATCGCAAACTGGTTGATATTGGTGCCGTTGATTTTCAGGTTTCCTTTTTCGTAGTAAGCGCCGTATCGGTAGGTAACTCTGGATAGATAATTTCTGAAGTTGTTGTAGTTGGGTAAATACCATCCACCGGCTGCGATTCGGTAAGCGTTTTGGTTTTCAAACGGTTTTCCCAAAACCTGGATTGTTTCACCTTTTTTGAAATTAAACTGTGTGCCGTAGAACCATTTTCCGTCTCTTCCGTAACCTGCCCCTACAGATAACTCAGATGGAATGAGGTTTTTGTCTTTGGAGAAATTCTGCTCGATAATGCTTACATTCACTTTCGTGGTTCCCGGATAATAGAAATAGGTGCTGTTGGTGTACGCGGTTTCCATCTGTCCCGAATTTCCGAAAGTATAGGTCGCTCCCAAAGTAATTTTTCGGTCTTTCTCTAGGTTTTTTTGGTACGCTGTTCCCAAAGTGAAGTTGAAAGTTTTCACCTTGTTCTTAGTTTCGTAACCATTGATCAGTTCTGCGTTGCTATAGGTAAGTTCATTAATGTCGTAAAGATTTCCGAAGATGAAGTTAGTCCTTAAACCCACTGCAAATTCCGGGGTGATCTGGTAAGATGCAGCTGCCTGTACGGTGCTCAGCGTTCCTTCTCCCCGGTAAAGATTACCCTTGACATTCCCATCGGCTAAAGTTTCGGTATTGAGGATATTGTATCTCTTTGAGCTGTACGGTTGGTAACCCATTCCGAACTTCACTTTCGGAGAAATCGGGAATGCGATCGTAAGGTTTGAGAGGTAAGTGGAGTGCTTCGTTGCACTCGTGTTGTTATAGTTTGATTTGAAGAAATTGTTTTCGTTGGCTCCTTCAATTTTCACCGATGCGAGCTCCATATTTTTGTTTGCTGCAGGGTTGCTGAAATTGAAATTATTGTTGAAATCCCAAATATATGCTGTTGAAATACCGCCCATCGCATTGATATCCACTGTATTGTCATACTTCACATCACCAATTCCGAAAGCGGCGTAAGGAGAATTACCGATCGACTGTGCCTGTAGAAAAAATCCCGCGGCTACGAGCGGCAAAACAAAAAGTCTTTTCATTCTTTATTTTTTGAAAATAATGCGCAAATATCTTAATTATTACTGAATTGAGAAAATTTCCTTTGGTTAAAGTTTGTTAAGTGGAGTGGCAATTTGCTAATGTACCAATTTAACAATTTACCAATGTAACAATGTAACAATGTAACAATATGACAATGTATCAATGTATCAATGTATCAATATATCAATGTAACAATTTATCTACTGCAACAAGTGCAACCATTGCAACAAGTGCAACAAACTGCCCCAACATTTCCCCAAAAATCTAACTCATTTTTCTTACTTTTACGCAATGAACTGGGAACAGATTGTAGGTCAGCAGAAACTCCAGCAACTGCTCATAGAAAGCATCAAGGATCAACGAGTGAGTCACGCGCAACTTTTCGTGGGGAAGGATGGTTATGGCACTTTGCCATTCGCAATGGCTTTTGCCAAAGAAATTTTTAAGAGAGAAAATGAGCATTCCTCCTCAAAGGTGGAAACGCTGAACCATCTCGACCTTCACTTTAGTTTTCCTGTTTTTAAAGAGAAAAATGGGGGTTTGTCAACTGGATTTTTCGAACAGTTCAGAGAAATGGTGCTGGAAAATCCTTATTCCAACAGCGAAGATTGGAGCAAAATTCTGGAGTCCGAAAACAAGCAGCTCACCATTTATGCTGATGAAATCGACGATCTGAACAAAAAGTTTGGCTTGAAAAGTTTTGAGGGCGGCAGCAAAATCCTCATCATTTGGCAAGCCGACAAAATGAATATTTCCGCGGCAAACAAATTCCTGAAATTTCTGGAAGAACCGCCAAAAGGAACTTACATCATCCTGACTGCTGAAAATACCGACAATATTTTACCGACTATTCTTTCGAGAACCCAACTGGTCGAGATTCCGAGAATTAATGATGAAGATATTAAGCTTTTCCTTGAAAGAAACAGGACGGTTTCTGATTTGAAGATCAACGAAATTGTATTCGAAGCACAGGGAAACTGGAACACCGCACAAAAACTGCTTCGTTCCGAAAATTCAGATTCCGAGTTTGAGGAGCTTTTCGTGACCTGGGTTCGTGAAGCATTTCAAGTGAAGAAAAAACCGGAGTTCCTGAAAAACATTGTGTTTTGGGGCAGAAATATTGCTGGTTGGAATAAGGAGAAACAAAAAAACTTCCTGAATTACTGTGCTGAAATGTTTCGGCTCGCCTTACTCCAAAACTACGGGAACGAAAATTTGGTTTACAAGAAAATTGATTCGAGCGGTTTCAAGTGGGAGAGTTTCTCAAGGTTCATCCACGGAGCAAATATTGGTGCAATCATTGATGAAATCTCTGAAGCCGACTACCATCTCGAGCGAAATGCAAACCCGAAGATTGTTTGGACTGATTTGGGAATAAAACTATCGCGCTACATTCACAAATCGGCATAAAAAAACCACCTTTCGGTGGCTGATTTCTTAAGCTGCTTTTTTTGCGTCTTCTTTTTTCGCTTTTGCATCGCAACTGTTTTTGCAGTCTTTATGACCTTTCATATCGCAAGCTTTAGCGGTTTTCTTGTTGTCCATCTTGCACTCCTTTTTATCTTTTCCTGCGCAACACGCTTTCTTCGGAGCTTCCTGAGCGAAACCGATCGTGAAAACGGTAATCGCTAATACTGAAATAAACTTTTTCATATTGTTTTCGTTGGTATTTATGATGGGGCGAAGATATAAATATTTTTAATTCGGCAATAAAAAAAAGAAAAAAATCTACCACCTTTTTCTTCGGACATAGATGAAGGTAAGCAACGCGATGAGCGCCATTACTCCCAAAGTAACGAAGTAGCCTGACTTTGTGCGAAGTTCGGGCATGTTGTCAAAGTTCATTCCGTAAACACCGGCGATAAATGTCAATGGGAAAAAGTACATCGCATAGATGGAAAGTACCTTCATCACCTGGTTTGCCTTTTGGTCGCTCATCGCAAGATACATTGAAATAAGGTTGGCTACCTGTGTGTTGAGATGCTCAAAATCGGCAATTACATCTTTGTATTTATCTGCCAAATCGGTTACTGCGGAAGTGTCTAAATTAAGCAGCTTGAATTTATCTACCCAAACTGACGAAATGTTCAGGATTCTGGTATTGAGTCCCGCTTTTCGTTTCAGTTTGTAAAGCCGGCGAATCTGTACGGAGTTATTTGGATTTTTCAGGAAGATTTCATTCTCGATATTATCCATGGTTTCCATCAGGTTTGCCGCTTCATCATCGTAGGACTTCATGACTTTTAATGCGAGTTCCAAAGCAATTTGATCAGGGGTGATCTCGCTGTTTTCGGGCAAAAAGACCTCCTTCTTCAGTTCGTAAATACTGCGGTTTTTCATTCGGTGAGTCGTGATTACAATCCCATTGATGATAAAAACCCCGAGCTTTGTGCTGATATCACTGATCGTGTTCAGGTTTTGACGCTCCAGCTCTGTGTTTTCACGCATCAGATAGAATTTCACGTCGGCGTCTTCCTCAAACTTCGGCAAGTGATTGGGATCAACGGTGTCCTCAAGCAGCAAATGGTTTATCGCATATCGATCGTGCAGAAAATCCAGGTCTTCCTCTGTCGGAGCTTCCACGTCGATCCACTCGCAGTGTTGGTTTCGAAAAATTATCTCAATTGCCATTCCACAAAAATAAATATAATTTCTGGCACTAAACCTAAGTTTTTTTATATGTTTTAAATATGATATATCTTTGTGAAAATTTACCGAAACTATGATTAAAAGCATTATCAAGGGAATCGGGCATTATGTGCCTGAAAAGGTGGTGACTAACGACGATCTGTCGAAACTGATGACGACCAATGACGAGTGGATTACCGAACGAACCGGGATCAAGGAAAGACACCACCGGAAAAACAGAAACGATGCTGATGAAACCTCCGCTTATCTTGGTTTCAGAGCTGCTGAAATTGCGATAAAAAATGCGGGACTCACTGCAAAAGATATTGACTATATCATATTTGCGACATTGTCACCGGATTATTATTTTCCGGGATGTGGGGTGTTGGTTCAGGAAATGCTCGGTTGTGACACGATCGGTGCGTTGGATGTGAGAAACCAGTGTTCAGGATTCGTTTATGCAATGAGTGTTGCGAATGCTTTTATTAAATCAAAAACGTATAAAAACATTCTTGTAATCGGTGCTGAGATTCATTCATTCGGATTAGACTTTTCGGATGCGGGAAGAGGAGTTTCCGTAATTTTTGGTGACGGAGCGGGAGCCATAGTTTTATCGGGAACCGAAGACGAAAACGCGGGAGACATTTTAGCCGTAAACATGCATTCCGAAGGAAAATATGCCGACGAACTCTGTACCAAATTCCCAGGTTCCAAATACGGATGGAGCGACAGAATGCGCCTTGAACCCGAAAATGTTACCGACCACGAGGTTTATCCGATTATGAACGGTAATTTTGTTTTCAAACATGCCGTAACCAGATTCCCCGAAACAATGGAGGAAGCACTAAAATCCGCAGGAAAAACCGTTGAGGATTTAGATCTGTTTATTCCACACCAGGCGAATTTGAGGATTACCCAGTTCGTACAGCAATGCTTCGGACTTCCTGATGAGAAAGTTTTCAACAATATCCAAAAATACGGAAACACTACCGCCGCTTCAATTCCGATTGCTTTAAGTGAAGCAATTGAGCAAGGAAAAGCCAAACGTGGCGATTTGGTATTACTTTCTGCTTTCGGCAGCGGGTTTACGTGGGGAAGTGTACTTTTTGAGTATTAGAAACACCAACAGTAATTATTATTTTTTAAGAATATTTTTTGAAGCTCCCGAGAAAGGGAGCTTTTTTATCGCTTCACTTACTTGATTCCGCAATTGGTTGATTGGTGCTTTTTGTTTCTTATCAGAATCCTAATTTTTGTGATGATGATATTGAATAAATCAGCAAAATAATAGACCAACACTTTATGCTAAACAGTTCCACAAAAAATAATAGTTTTGATCTCGGCAGAATTGTACAAATTGGGCTTCACGACTTTTACGTGTTGTTCTTCAAAGTGTTCAACGTAAATACGCTTTTTACCCAGACCAAATAATCCGCAAACCGGAGATTTTATTAATAACATTTATGTGCAAAGCGGAGTAGAGTGGTCATCAGTTCCCGGTAAGATTATAGAAATTATTGGAAAAAAAATTCACTTGTCGACCTTTTCAACAAGCAGGTTTATCAGGTGAGTTACGGTCCTTTGGGAACAACTTTCGGTTATGGAGTTGGTACGCACTCCGGCAAAATGCTCGATTCGCCAATTGTTGAAATCCCGCAAGGAGTTAAGCTCATTCTTTCATTTTTCCATCCGGACTATTCAAAAAAATATGAAGGACACGAAATCGATGAACTTTTCGAACGGTACATAAGTCGCGAAGGAACACTTAGAGGTGCAGTAATTGCCGAGTTTCCCGACGGTTGGCAAGCGCCGCTCCTTTTTTTGGATTACAAGAATCGTAAACCTGCAGTTCCACATTATTTCTGTTGAGAAGAAATTCATCTACGATACCATGAATCATCAGCTGAAAGAATCCTATCTACCACAGTATCCACCGGGAACTAAACTGAAATTCTATAAAACTGTTTCGCCTTATGAAAAAATCTAACATTTTCTTAATAGTTCTTCTATTGCTTCCACTATTTTCGTGGAGCCAAATCATTAATATTAACGAAGAAAAAAAGGAATCCCCAAAAATTGATACTACGGGATTGCCGCCATGTATTATGGAAATCGTTAAGGGAGATATTTCCGGCTATCGCGGAAAAGGCATATTGCCGAACGGAATCGTCACTTTTACATTTTCTGTAACAAGACCCCCAAAATGTATGGATTGTTTCAGTGGCACCACTGTTCTTTATGAAAACTGCGAACGACTCATGCAGTACGGACAGGGATATGCGACGACATTGTACTTCTCACCACGTGTCAAAGAAGAATGGTTTCAAGTACCAGAATTTTACAAAATAGGTAGAGAGAAGAAATAAAATCCGCCTGCAGATCCAGTGTACACCTTCCTAGATTTCGGCAAAGAAAAAATATTTGAAATCGTTTGGCAATATAAGAACATCCCACATTTGAGAAAAAGGATGTCCTGAAAATTTCTCACCGAAACGGATTGAAACAGCCGAGGAAAAAGAAGTTGGTGAATCACTATAAAATCATACCAGAAAGAATTATCTTTAAAAAGGACAAAGTCGAGGAGACCGTTCTGATGTATTATCTTCAAACAGAAAACAAAGCGTTCATGATCCGAAGAAATGCCCATAAAACCGAAATGCTCTTTACCAAAAATTATCTGGATAGAGCGAAACTCCCGAAAATTTTTAAAGAAGAGGAATGGGAAGTTTGTTACCTTTTGTATTACTGATGATATCGGTTTCAACTGACTTTTGTCAATCTTGACAATTGTCATTATTAAATACATGTTTGAATATTTTAAATAGCCGTAATTTTACTTGACTTTTTGAAGGTAATTAATTAAAAACAAGATAGAATGGCTACAAAAGCAGCAAAAACAGAGAAGTATGTCTATTCCTTCGGTGGAGGAAAAGCTGATGGTAATGAATCAATGAAAAATCTTCTCGGTGGAAAAGGAGCGAACCTCGCTGAAATGGCGGGACACAAAGACCTTAAACTTCCGGTTCCTCCTGGATTTACGGTAACTACCGAAGTCTGCACCTATTTCTACAATCACAAGAAAACGTATCCTAAAGACCTTGAAAAACAGGTAAAAAATGCACTCGCAGAAGTTGAAAAACTGATGGGCAAAAAGTTTGGTGATGTTAAAGATCCATTATTGATGTCCGTTCGTTCCGGTGCAAGACGCTCAATGCCGGGAATGATGGATACTGTTCTCAACATCGGTTTGAACGATGATACCGTAAAAGGACTTATCGCAAAATCAGGTGATGAAAGATTTGCCTATGACGCTTACCGACGTTTAGTGATGATGTATGCCGATGTAGTGATCGAAAAAGCAGGCGGAATGGATCCTGCGAAAGGAAAGGGAATCCGTAAGATTATGGACGAACGCCTTGAAGAAGTGAAGAAAACAAAAGGCGTAGAGCTCGACACTGAACTTTCTGCAGACGACCTGAAAAAATTGGTAAAAGAATTTAAGCAATTAACCAAAAAACATTTGAAAGTAGAATTCCCGGAAAATCCTTGGGATCAGCTGATGGGTGGAATCGGTGCCGTGTTCGCTTCCTGGAACGGAAAACGTGCGATCGAATACCGTAGAATTGAAAGAATTCCTGATGAGTGGGGAACTGCGGTAAACGTTCAGGCGATGGTTTTCGGAAACATGGGCGAAGATTCCTGCACCGGTGTTGCGTTTACCAGAAACCCTGGAAACGGAGACGACCATTTCTACGGCGAATATCTTATTAATGCTCAAGGTGAAGACGTTGTAGCGGGAATCAGAACTCCTGCTCCGATCAACGAAACTTCGAAAAACGACCATTCCAAAGATTTGCTTACGCTTGAGAAATTTATGCCGAAACAGTATAAAGAACTGGATGAATACCAACTGCGTCTTGAAAAACATTACAAGGATATGCAGGATATCGAGTTCACCATCGAGAAAGGAAAACTCTTTATGCTTCAGTGCCGTGTTGGTAAGCGAAACGGAGTTGCCGCTGTGAAAATGGCAGCAGATATGTATAAAGAAAAACTCATCGACGCCGACACTGCGGTAATGCGAGTAGGTCCAAACCAGTTGGTGGAACTGCTTTTGCCAATGATCGATCCTGAAGAAGAAAAGAAAAACAAACCAGTTGCAAAAGGTCTTCCTGCGGGTCCAGGTGGAGCAGTTGGTAGAGTAGTGTTCACTTCGGAAGAAGCGGTTGAATGGGGATTGAAAGGTGAAAAAGTAATTCTGGTTAGAGAAGAAACTTCACCTGAAGATGTGGACGGAATGCACAAATCCCAAGCAATTTTGACCACGAAAGGTGGTATGACATCTCACGCCGCACTCGTTGCAAGAGGTTGGGGAAAATGCTGTATCGTAGGTTGTTCCGATATCGAAATTCACGAAAAAGAAAAGTATTTCGTAACGAATACAGGCAAAAAAATTCACGAAGGAGAATGGCTGACTTTGAACGGAACCAAAGGTGTGGTTTACGAAGGAGTTTTAGAACTGACCAATTCAGACCTTAACAAAAACGAGTCTTATAAAACATTGATGAAACTCGTTGACAAAGCTAAAAAACTGGGAGTAAGAACCAATGCAGATACTCCGAAAGACGCTTTGCAGGCAACTTATTTCGGTGCAGAAGGAATTGGACTTTTCAGAACAGAGCACATGTTCTACGGCGAAGGAAGCGAAAAACCACTCTTCCTACTCAGAAAAATGATCATGAGTACCACCGTGAAAGAACGTAAAGCAGCATTGAATGATCTCTTCAAATTTGTGAAAAAAGACATCAAGGCAACCCTTGAAGTAATGCATGGAAACCCTGTAACCATCCGTCTTCTTGACCCACCGTTACACGAATTCGTTCCTCACGATAAAGAAAAACTTCAGGAACTGGCAAAAGAATTGGGCGTAAGAATGAGCGTTCTGAACCGAAGAATTCTTGCCCTCCACGAAAACAACCCGATGTTGGGTCACCGTGGAGTTCGTCTTGGAGTTTCATATCCTGAGATTACGGAAATGCAGGCTCGCGCAATTTTGGAAGCAGCAGGTGAACTTCAGAAAGAAGGCAAAAAAGCATATCCTGAAATCATGATTCCTGTGGTGATGGGACGTCACGAGTTGACTCACCAAAATAATATCGTGGAGAAAGTTTATGCTGAAGTCCTTGAAAAGTTAGGTCTTAAAAAAATCGATTATCTGTACGGAACGATGATCGAAACTCCGAGAGCCGCGCTGAAAGGCGATTCTATGGCACAAGTTGCAGATTTCTTCAGCTTTGGTACGAATGACTTGACGCAAATGTCTTTCGGTTTCTCCAGAGACGATATCGGCGGATTCTTGCCAAAATATCTGGATTTGAAACTCTTGCCAGAAGATCCGTTCGTATCCATCGACCAAACTGGTGTTGGTGAATTGGTAAGAATCGGTGTAGAAAAAGGACGCTCTGTAAAACCAAAACTGAAAGTGGGAATCTGCGGTGAACACGGCGGTGATCCTGAATCAGTGAAGTTCTGCCACCGACTCGGTCTGAATTATGTGAGCTGCTCACCATTCCGAGTTCCGATCGCACGTCTTGCAGCTGCACAGGCAGCAATTGAAGAAAAGTAGTTTTATTTGATTAATGAAGAAAGTCCATCGAAATCGGTGGACTTTTCTTTTTTTATATAATTAAAGTTAATGTTTTAATTATTCGAAAACTTCCATTCGCTCCCCGTCAAAACTGGCGAAAACCATTTTAGGATGTGAATCCTGGTGAAAAACATTTCCATTTCTGTCAACGCCGATTGCACCTGCAAAACCGTCGATTTCCTTTAACTCAGAAAAAGTTTTTTCAAATGAGTTTTCAATCGACATTCCGTCAGTAACTCGGGTGACAATTTTCGTGGCGGTCGCGTTGCTCACAATATCTTCACCGACTCCGGTGCAACTTACTGCGCAAAACGAATTGGCATAATTTCCTGCAACCGTCGCCGAATCCGAAATTCTGCCGACAATCTCGAAACCTTTTCCACCAGTGGATGTCGCTGCTGCGAGTTTTCCGTCTTTGTCGAGGGCAACACAACCAACAGTGCCTTTTCCGCCGTTTTTCAGTTTTTCTTCATATTCTTTTCTTCGTTGCGGAATTTCGGTAGAAAAGTCCTGGAAACCATTTTCTGTAGCATATACTTTTGCACCGTCTCCACCGAGAACGCGGTCGTCTTCCTTCATTAATACTTTTGCAACCTCAATGGGATTCTTCACATTTTCTATATTTATAACTCCCGAAAACTTCTGGTTTTCACCGTTCATCAGCGAAGCACTCATTCTGATTTTACCGTCGCTCTGGATTTGCGAACCGATTCCTGCATTGAATAACGGATCGTCTTCCAACAAAGACACTGCAAAAACTACTGTTTCTTCTGCGGAATGGCTTTTCAGAAATTCAAAGGATTTCTTTGCGATTTCTTTCAGAGAATTCTGTTTGGCAACCTTCACTTCGTGGGTTTGGTCGCTTTCGGAAAAAAATCCGCCGTGGATAAGGAGTCGAAGCATTACAAAATGTTTAAGGTTTGAGGTTTGAAGTTTGAAGTTTTATGTTTGTTTCAAGTTTACTCACAATCTTATTTATTATTTTTATTTGAATTCGTGAATGCTTCGCATTTCAAGTTTCAGGTTCTACCTGCGATTCAGCGAAGAGAAAATTCACTCAAAGAGATTCACCGCGAAGCGAATTCACTTTTAAAATTCATCACGAAGCGAATTCACTGAAAAAAAAATCAGTTCGTCGCTGCAGTATTGTATTGCGAATTTTTTATGGTGAGGTCTTTCGTTTTCAGGTCAAACAGGTCGTTCTGCGACAATACGTGAACGATGAGATTGTCGATGGAAATCGGTTGTCCGAGTTCGATATTGGTGAGGTTGGTGTCTTTAATAAAACGTCCATCCACCAAAATTACGAGTCCGGAACCGATCGCGGTCATGGTTTCGTCTTTGATGAAAAGTCCGGTATCTTCTCCCAAACCGATTCCCAAAGTTCTCGGATTATTAACTACCGCCTGGAAAAGTCTTCCGATTCTTCCACGCTGAACGAAGTGGGTGTCAACAATTACATTTTCGATAAAGCCCAGTCCTTGCGTAATTTTGATTTCACCTTTCAGTAGTGCCTCGCTGCTCGAACCTTGGTAAATCATATTTTCCGAAGCGGCGGCAGCTCCAGCCGAAGTTCCTGCATAGATGAAATCCTGCTCCTGATATTTCAGAAGAATCGCGTCGTGAAATCTGGTTCCGCCCAGAATCGAGGTGAGCCGAAGTTGGTCGCCACCTGTGAACATCACAACATCTGCGGCGTTCGCTCTTGCTACGATCGCGTCGCTGTTTGCCTGCTCACGGTTTTGGATGTCTAAAATACTGACTTTTTTTGCTCCAAGAAACTCGAATGCCTTTTTATATTCGGGTCCCACAATCTGTGGAATTTGCGATGCGGTCGTGATGATCTCAAAAACAGAATCTTCTTTTAAACGCGATTCGTTGATGATTTTCCTTAGAATTCCTCTTTCAAAAAAATTGAGGTTTTTTTCAACATTATTGTCGTAATCGGTTTCCGCGAAACTGCCTTTGTTTACCGCTCCACCGATGATTACTAATTTTCCTGCTGGTCTCATATCCTGCAAATTTAGAAAAATAATTAACTCGCTGTTTAAATTTAGGGGATAAAATTAACTTTAAGAAAAACCATTGTTTGAATGTTTTGTTTGAATGAATGATGCCGGTTTCAAAATATTTTTTCGAATTATTAAGCATTTCCATTATCTTTGAAATAAGAAAAGAAATTTTTAGAATTAGAAAACCCGCAATTAAATATGAAAATCGAAAAAATACAGGTGTTAAGAGGTCCCAATATTTGGAGCATCCGAAGAAAAAAATTAATTCAGATGCGCCTTGACCTCGAAGAAATGGAACATTTGCCAACCAACAAAATACCGGGATTCAGAGAACGGCTGGAAGCGTTGATTCCATCGTTGATCACTCACCGCTGCTCGGAAGGAGTGGAAGGAGGTTTTTTCCACCGGGTCGAGATGGGAACGTGGATGGGACACGTTATCGAGCACATCGCACTCGAAATTCAGACTTTGGCGGGAATGGATACCGGTTTCGGAAGAACTCGCGAAACAAAAACTCCCGGAATCTATAACGTGGTTTTTTCCTATATCGAAGAAAATTGCGGCGTTTATACTGCGGAACAGTCTGTGGAAATTGCCCGATGTATCGCAGACGGAAAGGAATATAATTTGGAAGCGTGCATTCAGAAGCTTAAGGAAATCCGTGAACGGGAGCGACTCGGTCCTTCCACAGGAAGTATTGTGGAGGAAGCCGTTGCGAGAAATATTCCCTGGATTCGTTTGGGAAAAAATTCTTTGGTTCAGTTGGGATACGGCGTGAACCAGCAAAGATTTCAGGCGACCATTACAGGAAAAACCAGTTCGATCGCCGTTGATATTGCCTGCAATAAGGAATTGACAAAAAAAATGCTTGACGACGCTGCGATTCCCGTTCCGACAGGTGATTTGGTCGTGGATGAAGAAGATTTGGAAAGAGTAGTGCGCAGAATCGGTTATCCCATCGTTCTGAAACCGCTCGACGGAAATCATGGTCGTGGACAAACCATCAATGTCAATGACTGGGAAACTGCCAAAATTGGACTTCAACACGCGCAAACCGTTTCCAGAAGAGTGATTGTCGAAAGATATATCACAGGTTTTGATTTCAGGGTTTTAGTCATTAACCACAAAATGGTTGCCGCTGCACGACGCGTTCCAGCACATGTTGTAGGCGACGGTGAAATGAATATCCAGCAGCTCATCGACAAAGAAAATCTGGATCCGAGGAGAGGTTACGGACACGAAAATGTCTTGACAGAAATCCTCATCGATAAAGATACCAACGAACTTTTACATAAACTGAATTACACCCTCGAAACCGTTCCCTTAAAAGGAGAAATGGTTTATTTGAAATCCACAGCAAACCTTTCTACAGGTGGAACTTCCATCGACGTTACCGATATGGTTCACCCCGAAAATGTGACGATGTGTGAAAGAATTTCGAAAATCATCGGACTCGACGTATGCGGAATCGACATTATGGCAGAAAATCTCACGCAACCATTGAAAGAAAGTGGTGGAGCAATTCTGGAAGTCAATGCAGCACCAGGTTTCAGAATGCACCTCGCTCCAAGTGAAGGTTTGCCAAGAAATGTCGCCGCGCCGGTTGTCGATATGCTGTATCCGCACGGAAAACCGACGAGAATTCCGATCATCGCCGTTACAGGAACGAACGGAAAAACGACGACTACGAGATTAATTGCGCACATCGTAAAAAACAACGGTTTCAGAGTTGGTTTCACAACTTCCGACGGGATTTACATTCAGAATACGATGCTGACGAAAGGCGATACAACCGGACCGATTTCCGCGGAATTTATTCTCAAAGATCCCACGGTAGAATTTGCAGTTTTGGAAACTGCGAGAGGCGGAATTCTTCGTTCTGGACTGGGTTTCAGCTATTGCGACATCGGCGTCTTAACCAATATCAAGGAGGATCATTTAGGATTAAGCGATATTCATAATTTGAAGGATTTGACGAGAGTAAAAAGGGTAGTCCTCGATTCTGTGAAAAAAGACGGATGGAGCGTGATGAATGCCGACGACGAGTTTTCGATGCGTTTGCTGCCTGATATCGATTCCAAAGTTGCGATTTTCAGTTTGGATGAAAACAATGCACACATCAGGAAATTTGCAAAAGAGGGAAAAATCACCTGCGTTTACGAGGAAGGTTTCATCACCATTAAGAAAGGCGAATGGAAGATCCGGATTGCAAAAGCAATGAATATCCCAATCACGATGGAAGCGAAAGCCAAGTTTATGATTTCCAACGTTTTGGCGGCAAGTTTGGCAACTTACCTTTATGGTTTTGAAATTGAGGACATTGCGAATTCACTGCGAACATTTATGCCAAGTGCGCAACTCACTCCTGGTCGTCTGAATGTCTTTAAGTTTAAGAATTTCAAAGTGCTGATCGACTTCGCGCACAATCCTGCAGGTTACGAAGCCATCGAAGACTACCTTAAAAATGTGGAATCGAGCAAGAAGATCGGAATCATCGCAGGAGTTGGCGACCGTCGCGACGAAGATATTTTCGAGTGTGGAAAAATCGCAGGCAGAATGTTCGACCACATCATCATCAGAAACGAGAAACATTTGCGCGGAAGGACCGAGGAGGAAATCAATTCCCTGATTATTTCCGGAATTCAGGATTCAGGCAGAAATGTGACCTACGAAATTATCCCGAAAGAAATCGAGGCACTGAAACACGCGATGAGTATGGCGGAAGAAGGCACCTTTATCACAGCGCTTTCCGACGTGGTTTCCAACGCTATCGACTTGGTTCAGGAATACCAAAATAAGGAAATTTTGGAGGAGGGGAAGTTGTAGAGATTTGAATAGTTTTGGGATTTGTTGGAGGTCGGAAAAAAATATCAACCACCCAAATTTCACGTCATTTTCCCTTTTTATTTTCCCAACTTTTTCCCTATTTTTGACGAATGGAAAATTTCGTGGTTTCAGCAAGAAAATACCGCCCGCAAGAGTTTGACACTGTTGTCGGTCAGTCGCATATTACAGATACGCTGGAACATGCCATAGGAGAAAACCAACTTGCACAGGCATTACTTTTCTGCGGACCGAGAGGTGTGGGAAAAACCACTTGCGCAAGAATCCTCGCCCGAAAAATCAATGAAAGAGACGGATCGACCTCCGAAGATGGTTTTGCCTACAATATTTTCGAGCTAGATGCCGCTTCCAATAATTCCGTTGAAGATATTCGGGAATTGACGGATCAGGTTCGATTTGCGCCACAAGTTGGGAAGTATAAAATCTATATTATCGACGAGGTGCATATGCTGTCTTCTGCGGCATTCAACGCGTTTCTGAAAACGCTGGAAGAACCGCCTGCACACGCAATTTTCATCTTGGCGACTACGGAGAAGCACAAAATTATTCCCACGATTCTTTCGCGTTGCCAGATTTATGATTTCAAAAGGATTACGATTGAGGACATTCAGGAGCATCTGAGAAAAATTGCCGATAAAGAAAGCATCAAATACGAAGACGACGCACTTTACCTGATCGCCCAAAAAGCAGACGGCGCGCTTCGTGACGCACTTTCAATCTTCGACCGACTCTCGACTTTTTCGCAGAAAAATATCACGCTCGAAAAAGCAGCGGAAGTTCTCAACATTCTTGATTACGACCAATATCTCAACATAGTCGATTTGGCGCACGAAAACAAAATTCCCGACGCGCTTTTCGCTTTTAATGAAATCGTGAAAAAAGGTTTTGACCCTCATATTTTTATCGCTGGTTTGGGAAGTCATTTCCGTGATTTAATGATGGCTCAGAATACGCAGACCCTTAGTTTGATCGAGGTCGGTGAAAAGACGAAAGCCAAATTTTCGGAGCAGGCAAAAAAATGGAGTGCCCAACAATTAATCGACGCGGTTGAGATTTGCAATCACGCAGACATTAATTATAAAAATTCCAAAAACCCGCGATTGACGGTAGAAATCGCATTGATGCAGCTCGCTTCCCTAACTGCAAACGGAACCGATTCTAAAAAAAAAAGTTCCTGATTTTACCACCGTTTCCTGATTCGGGAAAAACCATCGTAGAAAATCAAAAACCAGATGCTCAATCGAACGTCGTAACTGTTGATGTTCAGAAACAATCTGAAGTTTCCAAACCTATTCAGAAAACTTCCGAACCCATTGCCACAAAGAAAATTCCTTCGAAATTCAGCATTCAGGAGGCACTGAAAAAACCAGTGGAAGAAGAGGAGGAAATCACTTCTGTGAAGGATGAACTTCCTTCCAACCATTTTACGGAAACTGATCTGCAGGAGGAGTGGACGAAATTTCTGGGTGAACTACAGGAAAAAGACACCATTGTTTACAACGCGATCAGTTCCTTCAAATTGACGAAAAAAGACGAAAGCACTGTCGAAATCGTTTATCCGTCAGATTCTGCGAGAAGCGAGTTTGAAAAAATACGTGCGGAATTCTTCAACCATTTTATGCGGAAAGTCAATCATTACAATATCGTAGTGGAGTACCGAAACGATGTTTCCCTGAAAAAAGAAATCATTACCAAGCGAAAGATTTTCGATAAATTTGCCGAGATTAATCCGCTCCTTCGCGAGATGGATGAAATCTTCAAATTTGATCTGAATTAAATTTTACAAGAATCGGCCGTAGTTTTGGCCATATCATCAATGACATTAAATAGTTTAGAAAATAACTGGATTACGGAATTCCCAAAACCTTTAATTATCGCAGGTCCTTGCAGCGCAGAAAGTGAAATGCAGATGCTGGAAACCGCGCAGAGAATAAAAGAAAGCAGCGCCGAAGTTTCACTGTTTCGTGCGGGAATTTGGAAGCCGCGAACCAAGCCGAACGGTTTCGAAGGAGTAGGAGCAATCGGCCTTAAGTGGCTGAAAAAGGTAAAAGACGAATTCGGCTTTAAAACGACGACGGAAGTCGCAAATGCCCATCACGTTGCCGCTGCTCTGGACGCAGATGTAGATGTTTTGTGGATTGGCGCACGTTCCACAGTGAATCCATTTACGGTACAGGAAATTGCTGAAGCATTGAAGGGCACTGAAAAACCTGTTCTTGTTAAAAATCCCGTAAATCCTGATTTGGCATTATGGATCGGCGCACTGGAACGGCTTTTAAGACAGGATGTGAAAAATCTTGGGGCGATTCACCGAGGGTTTTCGACCTATCAGAAAACCAAATACCGTAACAATCCGAACTGGCAAATCGCACTGGATTTCAGAAACCAGTTTCCGCATATTCCGATGATTGTGGATCCGTCGCATATTTGCGGCAACAGAAGGGGATTGGCTGGAATCACTCAGGAAGCTTTAAACCTCGGTTACAACGGAGCGATGATTGAAACGCACTGCAATCCGGACGACGCGTGGAGCGATGCTTCGCAACAGATTACGCCTGAAGTTTTGGCGGAACTGCTCCGAAATCTTCAGATCAGAAAATCCGATATTTCAGGTTTTGATGAAGAAATGGGACGTCACCGAACTTTGATTTCTGATCTCGATTTACAGCTGATTGAGCTTCTCGCGCAAAGAATGAAGATTTCTGAAAAAATTGGGGCATTAAAGAAAGCAAACAGCATCGAAATCTTTCAACCCGAACGCTGGAAAATCATTAACGAATACGCCTCGCAAAAAGCAGAAGAAACAGGGATGTCGCAGGAATTCATCGAGAAAGTTTTCAAGGCGATCCACGAAGAATCGATTGAAATTCAGAATAAGGTTTAGGAAAAGTAAAAAGATAAAAGGCAAAAGACAAAAGGAAAAGGTGCAAAGTAAGTAGGTAAGTTGTTGAAACTTGAAACGCGAAGCATTCACGAACTCCAATAGGATAAATAAATAAAATTGTGAGTAAACTTGAAACTTGAAACCTGGAACTCGGAACTTAAAACCCCAAACCTCAAACTTCAAACATTTAATGAAAGGTCTCATCACAAAATCCACAGGAAGTTGGTACCAGGTTTTGGATTCCGAAACGGGGAAATTCTTCGAGGCCAGAATCCGCGGAAAATTTAAGCTGATAAAAACTCGGCTTACGAATCCGCTTGCTGTGGGAGATCACGTGGAATTTTCCTTGGAACAGGACGATGTCGCATGGATTACTAAAATTGAGCCGCGCAAGAACTACCTGATCCGCAAATCGGTGAACCTTTCGAAGGAAGCGCACATCATTGCTTCCAATATCGATATTGCGTGCTTTATTTTTACGCTGAAACATCCCGAAACTTCGCTTGGTTTTCTCGACCGCTTCCTGGTTTGCTGCGAAGCGTACAACATCAAGCCGCTTATTCTCTTCAACAAAATGGATGTTTTGGATGACGAGGAAAAAGAAATGGTTACCAATATTGAATTACTGTACAACGAACTCGGTTACGATAGTTTGGAGATTTCATCCTATTCAAAATTAAACCTCGAGGTACTGCAGGATATTTTGAAAGACAAAGTTTCGGTGCTGTTCGGACATTCAGGATCTGGGAAATCGACTTTGGTGAATGCTTTACAGCCCGAACTCAATTTGAAAACTTCTGAAATTTCCGAAACCCATTTAAAAGGAAAACATACCACGACTTTTGCGCAGATGCATTTCTGGCATTTCGGGGGAAGTGTGATCGATACTCCTGGAGTCCGCGAATTTGCAATGATTGATGTGGAAAAAGAAGAAATCCAACATTATTTTCCCGAGATTTTCCAAACGGGAAGAAACTGTAAATTCCACAACTGCCTTCATATCAACGAACCGAAATGCGCGGTTCAGGAAAAACTCGAAACGGGCGAGATTCTCGAGTCCCGCTACATTACTTATCTAAAGCTCATGGAAGAGGCAGAAGAGAATACTGCCAAATAAAAAACCCAGCCGAAGCTGGGTAAAAACTAATAACCATGAAAACTCAAATTAAACATGAGAATCGAAAATTAATAAACAATTTCCGTGCCAAAATTAATGGCTCTCTTGAAAAGAATTTCCACTGCAAATATAGGAAAAGTTTTCATATTTTTGCAACACTTTAAAACAAGATATATGTCAGGTAAAATTACATTCACCATGATCAAGCCAGATGCTGTTGCAGATGGTCACATTGGAGCTATTTTGGGGAAGATTGCGGAAGCAGGTTTCAGATTCAAAGCATTGAAACTCACCCAACTCACTGTTGCAGATGCTAAGAAATTCTATGAAGTTCATGCAGAGAGACCATTCTACGGAGAATTGGTTGACTTTATGAGTTCCGGGCCAATCGTTGCTGCAGTTTTGGAAAAGGACAATGCGGTTGAAGATTTCAGAACTTTGATCGGATCTACAAACCCTGCAGATGCTGCGGAAGGAACCATCAGAAAAATGTATGCGAGAAGCGTTGGCGAAAACGCGGTTCATGGTTCAGATTCAGACGAGAACGCACTGATCGAAGCGCAGTTTCATTTCTCAGGAAGAGAGATTTTCTAAGAAGCGTCGCTCAAATATTAATAATGAATCCCGATTTTTGATCGGGATTTATTTTTTTTCATTCTTTAGCGCTTCGCCGAGATCTTCGCTGGCATCCACTTTTGATATAAAGCTTGTAGGTTCATTTTTTTTGTGGATACTTTAAACTTCAAAAATCTAACCAGCAAGCAGGAAAGTGTAAATAAGAAGGGTTTATATAGTCTTTTTTCAAAATATATATACAGACCCTGGTCAGTTACCGGATAAATTAACATCAGGACAAGAACACTCTTGAAGAATGGGTAATATTCTACAATTATGAGTAACCTATTATTTCCTATTTAATTGGTACGATTGCAGACCGACGAAAGTGACACTAATTAAATCGATATAAATACTAATCGCAATTCCTAAAAAAAACCTGAATTCGGGATAAGAAATTGAAATAAAATTTGTACAAAAAAGTAACAATTCGTATAATTAAGTTCTTGATTTTCAAGTATTTAAACGAATTATTACCTATGATTTTGAAAGACCAAATTACAAATATTTTTGTGAGAGTTGATGATTTTTGTAAAGAATTTGAGCAGCATATCAAACAAATGAAGATAGAGGCGCTTCCAGACGGTGTAAAAATAAGAAACAGGCAGGTGGAGCATACCAGACACAGAAGTGTCAATAACTTTATAATGAATATTTTGGGGAGCCTTGCCGCATACTGCTTCTTTCCAAAAAAACCGTCACTCAACCTGCAAAAGGTAAATGACGGTCAATTATTTTTAAACTTTGCTTAACCCGAATTCAGGTTAATTAAGTCAGCAGTTTAAATTGCTTTGTATAATGAGTCCATCATTTGTGGATTAGATTACAGTGGCAAAGAAATTGTATCGCTAAAAATATGTTTCGCAGATTAATAATTCTTATTTTTGTTTATTCTTTTGGGCTAAGTTTCGCTCAGATTTCGAGTGATGCTGTTTTGGGTAAGTGGATGGCGACCGATAAAAGTGTTGCCGTGGAAGTTTTTAAGGTAGACGAAAAGTACAGGGCAAAAGTCATCTGGTTCGACGAGAAATTAGGGAGTGGAAAACCAATGCACGAGAGAATCGACGACGAAAATCCGAATCCGAGTTTGAGAAACAGAAAGATTTTGGGGATGGAAGTGCTGCACGGACTTAGATACGATCCGAAGAATGAAAGTTGGGAAAAAGGCAGGATCTATGACGCCACTTCCGGAAGAACTTGGGATTCATCAGCAAAACTTCATAACGGGATTTTGAAAGTTCGTGGTTTCTGGAAGTTCAAATGGATCGGGAAGTCGCTGGATTTCAAAAAAATAAAAGACGAGAATTACACCAAGAAATAAACTATGAACTTAATTATCCGACTATTGGTAACAGCTGTTGTTGCTTATTTATTGCCCTACGTTCTCAAAGGAATCAGTTTTGATGGATTTTCAACTGCGGTTGTTTTCTCCATTGTTTTGGCGGTTTTGAACCTGATTGTAAAACCGATTCTCTCTATTCTTGGATTGCCTTTGACGATTATCACACTCGGACTTTTCTCATTGGTTATCAATGCGGTGATCATCCTTTTGGCTGCGAAATTTGTCAGCGGAATGCATGTTGACGGATTTTGGTGGGCATTAATTTTCAGCATCGCGCTTTCTATCATCACTTCGCTGCTGAACGGTATTTTTACTTCCGATTAAGTATGAACTTTAAGATAAAAATAACCCCTTTCGATAATTTTCGGAAGGGGTTAGTTAATTATTGAAAGCGACTTACTTCTTGATAAAACGCAGGTAGTGATTCACTTTCTCAGAACTTTTCAGCCGAAGGTAATAGACTCCGCTTTTCAATTTTGAAACATTGATGTTGTTTCCTTCAAGCTGACTTTGTGAGAGTATTCTTCCAGATTCATCCAGGATTTCATAGCCAGAAAATTTGATGTCCGAACTGATCTTCAGGAATTCTTGAACCGGATTTGGGAAAACTTTGATGGCGGCAACTTTACCCTGTATTTCAGACGAGTTCAAAAGACAAGCAGGTGGATTTGTGATCATGCCGTTGCTATAATCGTAGAAAATATTTTCTGAAAAAAGGAAACCGGGAGTGCTTTGATAATTCTGCGACCATGGAATGCAATTGTTGAAACTGATATATCCCACCGCAAATGGAATTGGAACAGTTTTCCATCCTTCGCAAGCATCGTCCATTACCGGTCCTCCCGACATATCTAAATCCAATAATGTTCTGGGCTCTACAATAGCTCGATTACCACACGAGAGATTCCAGCTTGAAGGTGGTTTGAAGAATGCTTTCGGCATGCTGTAACTGCCGATATAGTAAGTCATCGTCTCAACCGGAGTCGGTGTTCCATTTCGAACCGCAAAAGCTTTGAAAGTGGTTTGTGTCGAAATAGGAACTTCAACAGAATTCGTTGCGGATGGTGAGTTCAGAGTTGGTTCAGATCCGTCCGTGGTGTAGTAGATCACACTTGTTGGAGTGTTAGAAATCGTTACGGTCATCGGTCCGCTTGACCATCCTTCGTAAGGTGCAAAGAATGTACCTTGCGAAAATAGCGTCATCGGAAAAAATAATCCCATCAAGAAAAGTAGAAATTTTTTCATAACGTCAGTTTTATTATGCTAAAGATACAAAAAAACCATTCCGCTTTCCTTTTACAATTAAAATCAATAATTTTGGTGCAAATAACTAGATTTAAATGAAACTAAAAACAGTTTTAATTGCCACTGCAACGCCGTTTCTTATGAATGCACAGAACGTAATGACTCCCGAAATCCTGTGGACACTCAACCGGATTGGTGTTTCGGCAGTTTCACCAGATCACTCGTCGGTCATCTATAAAGTGAGTAAAACCGATCTGAAAACAGAAAAATCTAACAGTGAAAATTATTTTCTGAACCTCAAAAACAATATTCCGGCAGGAATTGATCTGGGTAAGAAATCAATCGTTCAGTGGGATAAGAACGGGCTTTATGCGCAGGAAGGAGAAAAGATCTACCTTTCCAAAGATTCAGGGAAAACCTGGACAGAATTCTACACCATCGGTGAAGCCGACAATATTATCATTTCTCCGGACGGGAAGAAAATTGCCTTCAGCAAAGAAGTTCAGATGGAAAAAATCTTGGGAAAAGACAAGTATAAAGACACCCCGAAATCTACTGCTCAAATCTACACTGACCTGAACCATCGTCATTGGGATACGTGGAATACTGGGAAATATAATCACGTGTTTGTTGTGAATGTTTCGGAGAACGTTTCTGCAGCAAAAGATTTATTGGAGGGGAAAATTTGGGATTCCCCACTGAAACCTTTCGGCGGAAGCGAAGATTTCGTGTGGAGCCCGGATTCGTCACAATTGCTTTATGTGGTGAAACCAAAATCAGGAAAAGAATATGTGACATCGACCAACACTGATATTTTCGCTTATGACTTGGCGACAGGAACCACCAAAAATTTAACCGAAGAAAATAAGGGATACGACAATAATCCTGTATTTAGTCCCGATGGGAAATTTCTGTTGTACACCTCGATGAAGAGAGACGGTTTCGAAGCCGACAAAAACGACATTAAAATCATCAACTGGAAAACCGGTGCAAAAATTAACCTTACCGCAAACTGGGACGAAAGCGTTTCGGGAGGAATTAGCTGGAGCGAAGATTCAAAAATGATCTATTTCTCTTCCGCTTTCCGTGGAACAAAACAGCTTTTTTCATTAAACCCGAACAACGGCAAAATCACGCAGATTACCAAAGGTGACTTCGATGTGAACGATATTTATTTCGCAGGCAAAAGTTCTGCGCTGGTTTCAAGAACGGATATGAACCACAATGCCGATCTTTATTCGGTTAACCTGAAAAGTGGAGTAATGGCGAAAGTGACCGACGTGAACCAAGAAAATTACGCGAAAATCACGTCATCAAAAACTGAACTGAAAATGGTGAAAACCACCGACGGCAAAGAAATGGGAGTTTGGTTCGTGTACCCGCCGAATTTTGATCCCGCCAAGAAATATCCTACGCTGCTTTATTGTCAAGGAGGGCCGCAATCCGCACTCACACAGTTTTTCAGTACAAGATGGAATTTGGCATTAATGGCTGCAAACGGCTACATCGTGGTCGCACCAAACCGAAGAGGAATGCCTGGATGGGGAACCGAATGGAATGAAGCCATCTCTAAAGATTGGGGAGGACAGCCGATTCGTGATTATCTTTCTGCAACGGATTTTGCAAAAACTTTACCTTATGTAGATGGAGACAGAATGGGAGCAGTCGGCGCAAGCTACGGCGGATACAGCGTTTTGATGCTTGCAGGAGTTCACGGGAACCGTTTCAAAACCTTTATTTCTCATAACGGACTATTCGATATGAAATCCTGGTACGGAACTACGGAAGAATTGTTCTTTGCCAACTGGGACATTGGCGCACCGTGGGACAAGCCGACTCCGAAAGCGTACACCGAATTCAACCCAAGTAACTTTACCGATAAATGGAATGCACCATTAATGATTATTCAGGGAGGTTTAGATTTTAGAGTTCCTTATGAACAGGGAAATCAGGCATTTCAAACTGCAAGATTAAAAGGATTGAAATCGAAATTCCTTTACTATCCAAACGAAAATCACTGGGTTCTGAAACCGCACAACGGTCTGGTTTGGCAAAGAGAATTTTTCGATTGGCTGAAGGAAACTTTATAGTAATGATACCGTAATTTTGAAAAAATACAAGCAGTCGTATGATCGGCTGCTTTTTTTTCTATTCATAAAATACTGCTTGAAACTCATTTTTTATATTTTTGTACAAATAAAACTTAACTATGGCTGAATTAGAAGTAGCAAAATCTACCAAAAAAATCTTTACCACAGCAAAATCCAAAGAGCATTCGCTTTGGGAGAAAATTAAAAAAATAGGGATGGAAGTTGCGATTATCGTTTTTGCGGTTTCACTTTCCATTGGATTACACAGCTGGAGTGAGGCAAGACATGAACAAAATGAAGTAAAAGTTTTTCTCGAAGGTTTGAGAAATGATCTGCAAAAAGACAGACAGGAAATGTTGGGAGATATAGAAGCATATGAAAACCAGAAAAAGGCATTTAATTATCTTTCACAAATTCCCAAGGGAACACAAGCTGATTCCGACAGCATAAATGCACACTCCAAATATTTTTATAGTTTTACCGGCTACGGCGGAAATACAGGCAGGTACGAAGGGTTCAAGTCATCGGGAAAGATCGGGTATATCGAAAACGATTCGCTGCTCAACAATATTTTGGATCTGTACGAAGAAAAAATTCCTATACTTACGATTTCTACAGATTTTTATAAAAATCAAAAGATTCGCTTTGCAGAATATATTACCGAAAATACAGTGGATTACCCTGAAGGCAATTTAACGCAGGTTTTGGCATCCGATCCGGTGAAAAACCGAAGCAATATTTATTTGAGTTCCGTTAATCAGATTATTGATAATTACAGGAAATGTGTTTCCAAAATTGATATTATTATCGAACAGATTGACAAGGAGCATCCAAAAAAGCATTAAAAAATGGTCGGGAAACTTCCTGACCATTTTTTTAAACTTAAAGTTGAACCCTGATCTTGAATCCGGTGTTGAGTTTCATTTTAATTACGTCGGTTGATGGTCGGCTCGCCATCACTTCGATAATCAGTGAATTTTTGTTGGTTCGGAAGTAGTCAATCAATTCTGCATCGTTTGATGAGAAGGTAATGCTGTTCGGATTGGTGTTGTTCTGTACCGAAGCTATGAGCTTTTCTGGCTGATTGGGCGACTTAATGTATAAATTGGCGTTCTTAATCACATCCAGTTTGTTCCCAAGTTGTGAACTTACATACTCAACGGTTAGTGCATTAAGCTTTACCGATTTCAGATTATTGATCGAAAAATTCTGATTTTGTTCTTTGATTTTGGCATCAAGATCAATATTCATCTCCAGTTCAGGAGCTCGTGTATAAGAAGTTGTGCTTACCGCGGCAAACGGAACCTCTATTGTCGTACTAAAAGGTACATCAAACGGTGGGAGCACGTCCAAAACGGTATTTACAACATCTCGGCAACTGCTCACAATAAACAGGAAAAGCATTCCTGTAAGTAACGTTAATTTTTTCATAGGGTTATTCTTTAATGTTTTTTTATTTGCAGTAATTGTACCAAAAATTATTATTTGGTATTTTTGTTTGAATACAAAATTAACAAAAAAAACGCTTTGAAAAATATTTTTATTCTGATTTCTGTTTTGTTAGGACATTTTACGTTTTCCCAAGTGTATTCTTTTGATTTTTTAACAAAATATGTTTTAAAAAGTGCCGATTTAAAGCATCAGGAAACAAGGGAAATCGTAACTTATTTCAATACCGATGATTTTTCTTATTACCTGAAAATCGGTGGTGAGGGAAAACAGCTTACAGCGCATCTTTATGATATGAATTCACATAAAGTTTATCACTTTACAGTTTTGCAGTCAGGAACTGGGAATGACGTACAATTTCAATTCAAATACGTAGATTCCAGCTACAACCCCTTTTCCGACAGAAAACCAGAGAAGCTTCATTTCGCTTTTGTTCAGGACATTAATTCTCCTCAAAATGGCACCATTAATATATATACTTCCGCTAAGAAGAAAAAACTGATAAGCAGCACCGAAATCACATTCGCCAAAGCCAATAAAAATCTCTTTCCAATTTTTCGCGCCATTGCTATTCATCCTTATCATTTTGATAAAAAGATGGATATACAAGGAAATCATATTGTTAAGTTTGGGAAATTCAACAACGGAAAAATCATTTGCTTTTACCATCTTGAAGAATACAAGAATGTGGAACTCCATCTGGAAATTCCCAAATAATTAAATCACGCTGGCTTCTGAATTTTCAGCCACTTGACAAACCCTTTTTGATGTTGTATATTTGCAGTCCGAAAATTTTGAGGTTTTCGGACATTACACTTCTTAAAATTCTTTCTCGAAAATTTCTTTAACCCCGTCCCTAAAGGGAGGGAAATTTCCTTGAGAATTTAAAAGCAGTAAATCATTTTTAAACCGTAATTTAAAAAATCTTTAATGAAGACATCCGATTTTAATTTCCACTTGCCTGAAGAACTATTGGCAGAACACCCAAGTGAACACCGAGACGAGGCAAAACTGATGGTCCTCCACAGAAAGGATCAAACCATCGAACACAAATTGTTCAAAGACGTCGTAGATTATTTCGATGAGCACGACCTCTTTATCTTTAACAATACCAAAGTTTTCCCTGCGCGTCTTTACGGAAACAAAGAAAAAACGGGTGCGAAAATCGAAGTTTTCCTTTTGAGGGAACTCGACAAGGAAACCAGAGTTTGGGACGTGTTGGTAGATCCTGCAAGAAAAATAAGAATCGGAAACAAACTGTTTTTCACTGAAGACGAATCCTTGGTTGCGGAAGTAATCGACAACACCACTTCCAGAGGAAGAACTTTGAGGTTCCTCTACGACGGTTCTTACGAAGAGTTCCGTGCAAAGCTGAAAGAATTGGGAGAAACTCCGCTACCGAAATACATCAAAAGATCTGTAGAACCAGAAGATGCAGAACGTTACCAAACGATTTATGCAAAACACGAAGGTGCAGTTGCAGCTCCGACTGCAGGTTTACATTTTTCAAGACATTTGATGAAGCGTCTCGAAATCAAGGGAATCGACTTCGCAGAAATTACGCTGCACGTTGGTTTGGGAACTTTCAACCCGATCGAAGTTGAAGACCTCTCCAAACACAAAATGGAATCGGAAGAAGCCATCATCGACCAAAAAAACGCAGATATCATCAATAAAGCAGTAGAAGAAAAACGCCGAGTTTGCGCCGTTGGAACCACCACGATGAGAGCTTTGGAAACCTCCGTTTCATCCAACAAAAAAATCGGACCTTATCACGGTTGGACGAACAAGTTCATTTTCCCGCCACACGATTTTGGAGTTGCCAATGCAATGATCACGAATTTCCACACCCCGAAATCAACCTTATTAATGATGATCGCGGCATTCGCAGGAAAAGATTTCGTGATGCATGCTTACGAAGAAGCCATCAAGAATGAATATAAGTTTTATTCTTATGGGGATGCAATGCTAATTCTTTAGTAAGAGCCAAGGAAAAAGAGCCAAGAGCCATCAACATCGCTTGGCGCAAATTACGAAGAGTCACAAGCAGGATCTTCAAGACCAGATTTTAGGAATAAAGTTAAAATTGCTTTACGTGAAACGCGGGAATCAAATTATTGGTTACGTGTGATAAAAGCGTTAGACGATATTCAATCTGATGAACTTGAAAGACTATTAAAAGAAAGTTTTGAATTAAAAAATATTTCTGCAGCTATAGTAAACAATACCAAACTTTAAAGATTATTAATTGCCGGGTTTAGTTAAAGCAATTTTACAATGACGGATTATTTTCTCGAATGTAACTTGGCTCTTGGCTCTTTTTCCTTGGCTCTTTTCCCTTGGCTCTTGGCTCTTTATAAAATGAAAGACATCCGCACTCTATCTCTGGAACAACTCAAAGACTATTTCGTCACCATTGGCGAAAAGCCATTTCGTGCGAAACAGGTTTATGACTGGATCTGGAGCAAGAACCTGCATTCCATCGACGAGATGACCAATCTCTCCAAGGATTTGCGCGATAAAATTTCTCAGGAATTTGAAATCAATCCCGTTTCTGTTGACCAACTGCAAAAATCAAAAGACGGAACGATTAAGAATGGGGTAAAGCTCCACGACGGACTTTTGGTGGAATCTGTTTTGATTCCAACAGAAACCAGAACGACGGCGTGTGTTTCTTCGCAAGTCGGCTGTTCGCTGAACTGCGAATTCTGCGCAACCGCCAAACTCAAAAGAATGCGAAACCTGGAAGTTGCAGAAATTGTGGACCAGGTTGCACTCATCGATCGGCAAAGCAAAATGTATTTCGACCGACCGCTTTCCAACATCGTTTTTATGGGAATGGGTGAGCCGATGATGAACTACAAAAACGTGGTTGAAGCGATTCGGAAAATCACGAAACCTGAAGGTTTGGGAATGTCGCCGCGAAGGATTACTGTTTCCACTTCCGGTATTCCGAAGATGATCAAAATGTTGGCGGATGAAGATTTGAAGGTGAAACTGGCGCTTTCGCTGCATTCAGCGATTGAGAAGACGCGAAACGAAATTATGCCTTTTTCGGAGAAATTTCCATTGACCGAAATTATGGAATCGCTACAGTATTGGTACGAAAAAACTGGAAACGTCATCACTTTCGAATACTGCGTTTGGGGCGGAATTAATGATGACGACGAACATATTAAGGCATTAATCAAGTTCTGTCGAAAAGTTCCGAGCAAGGTCAATCTCATCCAATATAATCCAATTGGTGAAGGAAAATTTGACCACCGAAGCATTAAAGCCGAAGAAAAATATGTCCGTGAATTGACCAAAGCAGGAGTTACCGTGATGGTGCGCCGAAGCAGAGGAGGAGACATCGACGCCGCTTGCGGACAGTTGGCGAACAAAACTGCGGAATAAACTTCTGAACAAATCTGCAGCAATCGAATTTCAGTTTGTTCTCAGTTGTAAACTCTTATTTACCATCCACGATAAATTTTGTATTTTTGAACGTAAATCTTATCGAAAATGCGAACCATAAAAGTAAGATATCGAACACGAAAACAGCTTTCAACACCAAAAAAAGTATTGGAGGCACTCGACTTTGAAATAGAGGAGGACTTCCAGATTCCAAGTCCAAGCGGCGACAAATGGTTTGAAAATCCTGAAAACCTGAAGCTCATCGACAAAGGAATAAGTGATTTGAAAGAAGGTCGGAAAACTATATTCACGAAAGAACTTCAAAAAGAACTGTTGGGATTATGACCTTCGAATTGGTAATATCTGATGAAGCAAAAGCTCATTTAAAACTCCACAGAAAGTCGGGTCAAAAATTACTTCTGCAAAAAATTGACAGAATCTTTGACGAGCTTCGAGTTACACCTTATTTATCAGGTTTTTGAACAACAAGTTCTCGTTGAAGTAATCGCTGCAAATGGTCATTATGACGACAGATAAATGAAGAAATTACTTTTCTTTTTCCTGCTATTTTTTTCCAGTTCGGTTTTTCGCAACAAGCCGATTTTCTGAAAATACACCGATACAAAGTTTCCACTTTGAGTGATTCGCTTCGGGAAACTTCTGGTCTCAATTTCTTTAAAGACCAACTTTACACTTTCAATGACGGTGGAAATACTTCCGAGATTTTTGAGGTCGATAAAATTTCCGGGAAGATATTGAATGTTATCAAATCAAATCTTGAGAACAAAGACTGGGAAGCAATTACCAGCGATTCTGTAAATGTATATGTCGGCGATTTCGGCAACAATTTGGGAACGAGAAAGGATCTGAAAATCTACAAGATTCCTTTGAATGATGCGCCAAAAAAAGATTCCATTCAGACAATTCCGTTTTTCTATCCCGAACAAAAAGATTTTACTCCCAAAAACATTAACAACGATTTCGATGCGGAAGCGATGATTTTCCTCAATGGAAAAATCCACCTTTTTACCAAAGAGTGGGTTTCAAGAGCGACTTCGCATTACATCATTAATCCGGAAATTAATGAAAACCAACCTGCGCAAAAAGTGGAAACTTTTCCGACTGGTTTTATGGTGACCGACGCTTCGTATTTTCAGGGTAAACTTTATTTGGTGGGCTATACCAAAAAGACAGAAGTTTTTCTTTCCATTTTTAATGAAACAGAATCTGGAATTTTCTTTCAAGAAAAACCGAAGAAATATTTCCTTGGATCAGCTTTATCTATCGGACAAATCGAAGGAATTGCAGTAAATGAAAATGGGATCTTTATTTCAGGTGAAGAATTCCGTTCACCGTTCGGTAAAGTTCCGCAAAGCTTTTATTTTATTCCTAAAAAAGCGCTGGATTAGACAGGAAGTTTATTCGTAACTCTCCCTATTTTTAATTATATTTGTCCACCAAATTACTTATCACTCATCACCATCACTCATAACAAGTGGCGAATATTGTAGAAGAAATCAAGAAACCGATTACATCTGAAATGAAACTTTTTGAACAGAAGTTTTATGAATCGATGCAGAGCAATGTTCCGCTATTGGACAAAGTCACCCGATTTATCGTAACCACAAAAGGAAAACAGATGCGACCGATGTTTGTTTTTCTGTGTTCGAAACTCGTGGGAAACGTCAATGAAAAATCTTTTCGCGGTGCATCGATGATCGAGCTGATCCATACCGCAACTTTGGTGCACGACGATGTGGTGGATGAAAGTTTCAAGAGACGTAATTTCTTCTCTATCAACGCTTTGTGGAAAAACAAGATTGCGGTTTTAGTAGGAGATTATCTTCTTTCGAAAGCAGTTTTGCTTTCTACCGACCACAAGGATTTTGATTTGCTCGCAGTGATTTCTAGAACAATCCGTGAAATGGCGGAAGGTGAATTGCTTCAATTGGAAAAAGCACGTAAACTGGACATTACCGAGGATGTTTATTACGAAATCATCCGACAGAAAACGGCGACGCTCATCGCGGCGTGTTGTGAAATCGGTGTGCTTTCTAACGGTGCCGATGAAAATTTGGCCAAGAAAATGAAGGAGTTCGGAACCTATACCGGAATGGCTTTCCAGATCAAGGACGACCTTTTCGATTACCTGACTTCAAACATTATCGGAAAACCTGTGGGAATCGACATCAAAGAGCAGAAAATGACTTTGCCGCTGATTCACACGCTGAAAACTTCCAAAGAGAAAGACCGCAAATATTACTACGACACGATCAAGCGCTACAACAACAATACGAAACGGGTGAAAGAACTGGTGGAGTTCGTGAAAAAATCTGGCGGATTGGATTACGCAATCGGTGTGATGAAGGATTATCAGCAAAAAGCCAAAAACATCCTCGACGAATTCCCAGATTCCGACGCGAAACAGTCGCTCCATCTAATGCTGGATTACGTGATTGAAAGGAAGTTCTAAAACCAATTTCCTCAAAATTTCAAAAAATGGAACCGTTTTACCAAAAACAGATTACCGTTTCCGAAGAACATCTCGACGAACTGAACCACGTCAATAATGTTCAGTTTGTGCATTGGGTAGAAGAAATGGCGAAAGAACACTGGGAAATCCTTAAAAACTTCACGCCTTACAAAAACGATTTTTGGATGCTGCACGATCACCACATCCAATACCGAAAGCAGGTTTACAAAGGCGATCTTCTTACCATAAAAACTTATCCCCAAAATCCCGAAGGTTTGAAACAGCCACGAAAAGTCGAGTTCTACCGGGACGGAGATTTAGTCGTAGATTCGCGTACACTTTGGATAATGTTTGACCACGACACAGGAAAAATAAAGCGGATTGATAAAGATTGGCTCGATTTCATCAAGTAGTTATTCCATTATTTCTTGAGAATTTTTTCTAAGAACAAGGCATTTTTTATCCCTGCAGTTCCAAAGGTATTGTTGAAAAACACGAAAGAAGTTCCCTTGAAATTCTCAATTTTCTTTGCTAAAGCTTTTAGGAAGTCTTCAGAATATTCTGACTTAAATAAAATGGGATCGCCGTGAAGTCTGTAATAGCAATATTTTTCGTTATTAATGATAAAGTCATCCGCGATATTTTTCGGAAAACTGACGCCGCTGAAAATGATGTTTTTCTTTTTTAACGCTTCAAAAACCTTTTCATTCCACCAAGACTGATGACGAAATTCCACTACATTTAGGAAATCTTGATCGATAGTGTTGAAAACTTGCCCTAAATTTTCTTCATTAAAAACATAAGATGGCTGAAGCTGGAACAGAAATCCCGCGAGTTTATCTTTCAAACCCGTTTTGATGTAGGTGCAAAATTCTGCAGTTTCTGTTTTGGTGTCGGATAGTTTCTTGAAGTGAGTGATTGTTTTTGGAATTTTGATGAAAAATTTGAAATCTGCATTGGTTTGTAAATACCAATTTTCCAGAGTTTTCTGCAATGGTCTGCGATAAAAAGTAGAATTAATTTCAACGGAATTCAGGTACTCGGAATAGAATCTCAGATAATCTTTTGTAGCCAACGATTCAGGATAGAAAAATCCCTTCCACAATTTTTCTGAAAATCCTGAACAGCCGATGTAAGTTTTATTCTTCATTTTTGATTAATCCTTCTGTTAAAGATTTCCATTGGAATTTGCTACCTGCAACCATTCCGCCAACTGCGACCAAAAAGTTCCTCGCTTTTTCCAACAAACTCAAATTTTCGGTATTGGGTTCTTCGTTTCTGCCGTGAACTTCCGCCGAAATTTCGGTCAGTTTTCTTTGAATCAAAAAATTGGAAGTCGCCTTTGAATCAAAAAAGTGTGAAACTTTATCATTGGGCTTTGTCGGATCAGATGTGGGACGAACGCGCACGTAAACACTTTCAAAATGTGGTTGCTCATCCATCTTGATCTCCTCGACAATCACCCAGTCAAATCCATCTCCTGTTGGATTATGAAGTCCAGGGATTTTAATTCTGAAATAATCTCCCACCTCAGGATTTTCAAGAAGAAGATTTCCAAACGAATCTTGCAACGAAAACGACGCTTTTTCTTCACCTGCAAATAGTTCCCACGAATTCACATCAAAGAAGCGCTTCTTCACTACTTCAAAATGCTGAATCGCTTTGTGTTCTGTGTCAAAATTGATAGTTGAAACGGTGTCGTTGTAACCACCTTCCTGCTGTTGTGGTATGTGTTCTTTCATATCAACTTTAGAATAAAAACTTTGCCAAAACAAAGAAACTCGGCAAAATCCAAAAACTAAATTGTGAATCGTCGAGAAACTTTATGGCTAATTGCACTTCATCGCTTGGTTAAAAAGTGTAAATCCTGTTTCAGTTGATATTTAAGTTGGCTCCATTTAATCTCAAAGAATTCAAAATTACTGAAACCGAAGAGAAACTCATTGCCGCAGCTGCAATCATCGGACTCAAAAGAATTCCAAAGAAAGGGTAGAGCAAGCCAGCTGCAACGGGAATTCCCAAAGTATTGTAGATAAAGGCGAAGAACAGATTCTGTTTGATATTTCTTAATAATTTCTCGCTTAATATTTTCGATTTCGCAACGCCTAAAATATCGCCTTTAACCAAAGTAATTGCCGCGCTTTCGATCGCCACATCGCTTCCGGTTCCCATTGCAATTCCCACGTTGGATTGCGCCAAAGCTGGAGCGTCATTGATTCCGTCACCGGTCATCGCGACGATTTTTCCCTGGTTCTGGAGATTTTTTACTTCCTCCATTTTATCCTGCGGAAGACAGTTGGCTTTAAAGTTTCTAATCCCAAGTTCGTGCGCAACAGCTTTCGCGGTGTGTTCGTTGTCGCCCGTCATCATCATTACCTCGATTCCTTCTTTTTGCAGGAATTCTATGGCTTTCTTGGAGGTGGATTTTATTTGGTCTGAAAAGGTGAGGAATCCAAGAACTTCATTTCCTTTTGCAAGGTAAGAAACGGTTTTTGCCTGATTCTGCATTTCCGTAGCTTTCGATTTTAAAGGTTCTGGAATGTGGATGTCAAACTGATTCAAAAGCGCTTCGTTTCCTAATAAGACAGTATCGCTGCCGATTTTTCCCTTAACGCCTTTGCCTGAAATATTCTCGAAGTTTTCAATTTTTGGAATATCACGAACGCACGATTCATCCTTCTTACATTCATCTAAAACAGCTTTAGATAAAGGGTGTTCCGAGTTTTGGTTTAATGATGCTGCAAGTTTTAAGATCTCTTCCTTATTAAAGTTTCCAAAAGCTTCAATATGTTCCAGTGATGGTTTTCCTTCCGTTAAAGTTCCCGTTTTGTCGGTGATCAGCACATTTACTTTATGCATTTCCTCGAGTGCTTCTGCATTTTTGATGAGGATTCCGTTTTTTGCACCTTTCCCGATTCCGACCATCAAACTCATCGGAGTCGCCAAACCAAGCGCACACGGACAAGCCACGATCAGAACCGCGACAGCGTTTACAAAAGCGTAGATCATCTTATTTTCACCGCCGAAAATCATCCATAAAGCAAATGTCAAAATAGAGATTCCGATGACGACGGGAACAAAGATCGCAGAAATCTTATCCACCAATTTTTGTATCGGAGCGCGACTTCTGCTCGCATTGTCTACCATTTTGATGATCTGTGAAAGCAATGTTTCGTCGCCTACTTTTTCAGCTTTCATCGTGAAAACACCGTTTCCGTTGATGGTTCCGGAAGTTACTTTTTCGCCCTGATTTTTTTCTGCAGGAATGGGTTCTCCGGTAATCATACTTTCATCCACCGTGGAGTTTCCTTCGGTAATGGTTCCGTCAACGGGAATTTTCTCGCCTGGTTTTACTCTTAGCAAATCGCCGATCTTTACATGTGAAAGTGGAACTCTTCTTTCATTTCCATTTTCGATGAGATTGGCTTCGTCGGGTGAAAGATTCATCAGTTCCTCGATGGCTTTTCCGGTTCGCTGATGAGCACCCGCTTCCAACATTTGACCCATAATCACCAAAGTCAGAATTACGCAAACCGACTCGAAGTAGAGTGGTGCTTTTCCGTCGTGCGAAAGTTCGTGCGGAAGAATTCCCGGTAAAAACAAGCCCACCAAACTGAAGACAAACGCCGCAGCAACTCCCAATGCGATCAACGAAAACATATTGAGGTTCCAGGTCTTGAATGAGTTATAGCCACGCTTCATCAGAAACCAGCCAGCATAAAAAATGACCGGAATTGAGAGTGCCAATTCTAAAAATCCCTGATCACGGTGAGAGAACGGGAATTCAATCCACATTCCACCCATCGAAAGAATAAAAACCGGAATGGTAAAGATGAGCGCAATCAGGAATTTTCTTTTCAGTTTTTTATAGGTGTCATCTTCACTGGAACTATTCTTGGAAGGAATTGGAACCAAATCCATCCCGCAAATCGGGCAGCTTCCCGGTTCGTCGCGAAAGATTTCCGGATGCATCGGACAGGTGTATTGCGTTGCAGTTTTCTTCTCCGGAATTTTTACCAGATCCATTCCGCAAACGGGACAACCGACATTGGAATCATAAACCTTGTCGCCTTCGCAGAACATCGGGCAGTAGTATTTTCCCGCACGGGATTCGAGATTCGAGATTCGAGATTCGAGATTTTCCGTTTTAGTGTGATGGTGATGACTTCGATCTTCCACCTTCCCGCTTCCTGCCAGTTTTTCCTCAGATATCTCATCCAAATGCATATGGCAAACCGGACAACCAATATCGCTGTCATAAACTTTGTCGCCTTCGCAAAACATTGGACAAAAATATTTCCCAATTTTGGATTCGGGACTCGAAATTTCGTTCTCAAAAGATTTTACATTGCTTTTGAATCCCGCTTTTTCCTCGATAGGAACCAGGTACATATTGCAAACCGGGCATCTTTCTCCCTGCTTGAAATAAACTTTCTCTCCTTCACATTCCATCGGGCAATAATACACGGAACTCGGTGAGACACGGTCTTTCGGTGGAATTTGGTTTTGGTTGGAGTGATTATGGTGATGATGATTTTCCATTATTGAATTATTTTATGAGGAGCAGATTTTAATAAATAATCAGACCATTACACATTGCGCTCCTACGGAGCGCCCTTAAAGCGGTGATTAATTTTCTACAAACTTTTCGCTCCTACGAAGTTCAATTGTGTTTTTGTCTTCTTTAACTCATTCGTTCTATTCTCAAAAAGTCAGCTACTGATTTTCGTTAAGCCGATCCTTTACAAACTCGATCTTCGTTTTTCCGTGACGGGTCGGTTTTCCGGATTCGTCTACTCCGACAAAGATGATTTTATCAATGGTGATAATGGTTTGCCGCGTCATCATATTTCGAACTTCGCAGGTTAAGGTGATGGAAGTGTTTCCAAAATCCGTCGCCTCGATTCCGATCTCGATGATATCGCCCTGCTTTGCAGAACTGACAAAATTGATTTCAGAAATGTATTTGGTGACACATCTCGGTGTTTCCAATTGTACAATCGCATACAGTGCAGCTTCTTCGTCAATCCACTGAAGGAGTCGCCCTCCGAAAAGCGTGTGGTTCGGATTGAGGTCTTCAGGTTTGATCCATTTGCGGGTATGGTAATTCATGGAGTTTGAGGTTTGAGGTTTGAGGTTTCAATTTTCGGGTTCCAAGTTTCAAGTTTCAGGTTAATCTAGATTCGTGGGAATTGATATTTCTTAAAACGTATTACCGCGTAAAAACCAATTTTGTCTTAGTTGACATCGATTCGTCGATTCGGTAACCTTCGAGGTTGAACGCTTTTACATCGTTCAGCGTTTTTGCCTTCGTTTGTGCGCAGAATCTCACGACCAAACCTCTTGCGTGTTTGGTGTAAACCACGATGGTTTTAGGTTTTCCGCTTTTCATTTCATAAAAATCGAAATCGATAACCGGGGCGTTGAGTTTCTTTTTGTCAAGGACTTTAAAATATTCTGTACTTGCGAGATTCAGGATGATGTCTTTGGCTTTCAGCTCGTAATTAAGTTGTTCCGTGATTTTTTCGCGCCAGAATTCGTACAGGTTTTGGTATTGATCGAACTCAAAATTTCTGCCCATTTCCAATCGGTAAGGCATCACTTTATCCGATGGTTTTAGCAATCCGTATAATCCGGAAAGCATTCTGTAATTCTTCTGAAGATAGGCGACTTCGTCCTTATCAAGTGTATTGGCATCCAATCCGCGGTACACTTCACCGGTAAATGCAAACATTGCGGGAGCCGAATCTTTCGCGGTAGGTTTCGGCTTCCATTTTTGGTTTCTTTCCCAGTTTTCGTCGGCCAATTTCGGCGAAATATCCATTAATTCAGAAAGATATTTTGGGGATTTTTCTTTTAAATAAGATTGAATAAATGCCGCTTCCTCGATGAACTTTGGAGTTGTCGCTTTTAAAAATTCCGTGGAATTTTCAATATTCATCAGTTTTGCAGGCGAGGTGATAATCTTCATTTCTACTTTTATCTTGTTTCTTTTTCCTTTTATCTTGTTTCTTTTTCCTTTTATCTTGTTTCTTTTTTCTTTTGCCTTTCGTCTTGGTTCTTTTTCCTTGGTTCTTGGCTCTTCTACAACACCCCTTTTCCCTGTCTCATTACCTCCGGTTCACCCGAAGTTAAATCAACAATAGTAGAGGCAATATTATCACCATAACCGGAATCAATCACGATATCGACAAGGTGGTCGTATTTCTCGGCAATCAGTTCAGGATCGGTGGAATACTCGATTACTTCATCGTCGTCTTTAATGGAAGTTGACGCAATCGGATGTCCAAGCTTTTCCACAATCATTTTGGGGATCGGGTGGTCTGGAACGCGGATTCCGACTGTTTTGTTTCCTTTGTAGGCAAGTGGAAGATTTTTGTTGGCCTCCATAATAAAGGTGAAAGGACCCGGAATTCTGTTCTTCAGAAATCTGAAAGTCGCCGTATCGATCGGTCGCGTAAATTCTGAGAGGTGGCTCAAATCGTTGCAGATAATGGAAAACTGAGCTTTTTCGAGCTTGATTTTTTTCAGTTGCGCCAGTTTCTCCATCGCGCGGATATCGAAAATATTGCAGCCCAAAGCATAAACCGTGTCTGAAGGATAAATAATCAGTCCACCATTTTTCAGGGTTTTCACCACCTCGTCAATAAGGTCTTCTCTTGGGTTATCGGGATAAATTTTCAGAATTTTAGCCATACACAAATTTAGTAAAATTCTATGACAAAAGATTTTCCGAAAAAATTTGCAGATTTGCACAGAATTTGTATCTTTGCACCACAATATCGCGGGGTAGAGCAGTAGGTAGCTCGTCGGGCTCATAACCCGGAGGTCGCACGTTCGAGTCGTGTCCCCGCTACTAAGTAGAGAATCACAAAAGTGGTTCTCTTTTTTTATCATTAAGAATATGACCGACCTTCCCGGAAAAGCCATTTACGATTTCCATTTCAACAAAAGCAAAAAGAAGCTTTTTATCCACGATACTTTCGGGCCGAAAGTGGAGATGCCGGTTTCCTATTATTTCAGAAGCTTTGCAAAAATGCCGGAATTGGAGAAGATTGCTTTGGAAAATTGGAGGGGAAAAATTCTCGATATCGGTGCTGCTGCAGGTTCCCACGCTCTTGAACTTCAGAAAAAAGGTTCTGATGTAGCCGCACTCGAAATTTCTCCTTCCGCTTGTGAAGTCATTAAAGACAGGGGAGTAGAGAATGTTATTAATGAAGATTATTTCAAATTCTCTGGTGAAAAATTCGATACTTTGCTTTTGCTGATGAACGGTGTCGGAATTTCTTCAACACTCGATGGATTCAGAAGATTTCTAAAAAAATCTGAATCACTATTAAGTGATGGCGGACAAATTATTTTTGATTCCTGCGACGTTGATTATATGTATGAAGACGGAGCGCGACAGTTCAACGAATATTATGGCGAAATCAACTTCCGGTACGAGTATGGCGGAGAATTGACCGATTGGTTTACCTGGCTTTATATGGATCAGGAAACAATGATCCGAATCGCGAACGAATCAGGATTTGACTGTGAGATTCTATTCGAGGACGAAAACAGCCAGTATTTGGCAAAACTGTCACGTAAGTCCTAAAATCCTAATGAATCTCCACCGCCACGTAATCGCTTTCGTTCCCTAATCTGTCCACCGCTTTTAAGGCAAGATCCGTTAAATGGACGCCGGATTTCACCAAAGGTAATTTCAATGAATGTTCGTCGCCATTCAGGATTTCGGTTTCCCATCGGTTGCCGTATTTTGAATAAAGAATGAAATGTTTTGGCTGTTGCGGATTTCTGGAAAGCCAGTGGATTTCGGCGTTGTTGCCGCTTTTTCTTGCTGTGAGTTCGGGTTGCAGAACGGGTTCCGTCTTAATCCACGTTGAAGCGGGAACCAGCGCTTTTTCGCGGTACAGATTTTTCACCGCATTCAGCATTGCCGGATTTTTCGTCAATCCATCGATGCTGTAATGGATTTCGCCTGCTGTGTTTTTCGGCAGCGTTCGTCGGATGGTGTTCATTTGTCCCATAATTTCAGAGGGTTTGTCGGAAACTTTTACGCCCACGGTATTTAAACCCGGCCACAAATGAATGTTCTTAATGTTTTCGTCTTTCCACCATTTCAGGAGCGAGGAGAAACTTTGCGGTCCGCCTTCCTTCCAGTAAAGCTGTGGCGAATAATAATCGCACCAACCTTCATTAAGCCAAAGTTTTGCATCGGCATAAAGTTCGTCGTACTGCGAACTTCCGGTAATTCCCGCAGGAAATCCGGGTTTCCAGATTCCGAAAGGAGAGATCCCGAACCGAACATACGATTTCTCTTTTTTGATCTCGTCGTGGATTCGCTTGATGAATTTATTCACATTGGCTCTTCTCCAATCCGCTCTGGAAAGTTGGCCACCCGAATTTTTGTAGCTGTTCCAGGTTTTTGAGTCGGGGAAATCTGCACCGCCGTTGTATTCTTTGTACGGATAAAAGTAATCGTCGATATGGATTGCATCGATGTCGTAGCGTTTCACAATGTCCTTGATCACATTCGAAACATGATCCTGCGTTTTCTGATCGGAAGGATCCATCCAGTACATCCCGTTTCGGAGGCGGTAGGTTTGCTCCCTCATTTTGCTCGCCATACTTTCCGAAGTCACTGCACCTCCCGTCGTGTGATGCGCGCGATACGGATTCAGCCACACGTGAAGTTCCATCCCGCGTTTGTGCGCCTCGGAAATCCAGAATTCCAAAGGATCGTAATAAGGTGATGGAGATTTGCCGATACTTCCAGTCAGGAAATAAGACCAAGGTTCCAAATCACTTTTGTACAGCGCATCCGCAGAAGGTCGCGCCTGAAAAATCACCGCATTGAAATTGGCTTTCTGTAGCATATCCAGAATTCTCACCGCTTCTGCCTTCTGCTGTTCGGTAGAAAGATTATTTTTCGATGGCCAGTTGATATTTGCCACCGTCGCGATCCACGCTGCACGAAATTCGCGGTTGACTTCAGGAAGAACAAGCTTCTTGGTTTGTGCGTTCTCAGAAGTCGGTTTTACAACGGGTTTCGTCGCAACTCTCGGCTCTTGGCTTTTTTTACTTGGTTCTTGGCTCTTTTGGGAAGCACAGGAAGCGATTAAGATTCCTGAAAATATGGTGAGGGTGAGTTTGCGGATGTTCATGGAGGCAAAAATAGGGGAAATAAAATAAAAAAATAATTGTGACCGATCAGCCACAATTACTTAGAGCTTGTTTAAATTTTATTCAAAAAAAAATTATATCGGAAATTTTCTTTACCCCGTCCCTAAAGGGAGGAAAATTTCCTTCCAAATAAACCTGAATTTGCTCCTTTTAGGGTTGGGGAAAACAAATTCAGGTTTATTTGGTAAAATTTAAACAGGCTCTTAATCAATATTTAATCTATGAAAATATGCAGTGAAATTATATCTTTTCTACTAAAGATTCATAAAGTTTAATTCTCCAATAATCCCTAGAAACAACATCTTCATTTTCAAACAATTCTTCTGACCTCATCAGCAAAAGAACCATTGCTGCACTTCAGGAACTCAAAGCCAAAGGTGTGAAATTGAGAACTCCACATAATTTAACTGCCAAAGCCAGAAAAATGGGAAGCGAGGCGATGAGGTTGAAGGCTCTTCAAAATGAGAATAACCAGAAAGCAACTGCCCTCATTGTTTCATTACGAAATGCCGGAAACAGTTACGGGAAGATTGCGGATGAGTTGAACAAAAGCGGATTCAAAACCAGCAGAGCTGTGAATTTACCTCGTCTCAGGTTTTGATTTTGTATGATAGATTTTACAACCCAAATAGAGGCTTAAAATCCCTTTAAACTTTAAAGGCAAAGATATCGTGCCGTTAAACTGAAAAACCTAACTTTTGTTCGAAAAAAATTTGACAGATAGATATAGAAAGTTTCCACTTTTTTCTACCGATTCCGTACCAGATCAAAAATCAAAATTTTGAATTTTCATCGAAACCAATTACTTTAATTCTTTTCTTTCTGTATATTTAAGCATTCATTATAATATGTTTTCCAGGTTCTGTATTTTTTATTTGCTGTTTTTTAATCTATTTACTGTTTTTTCGCAGCAGAATAATTTTATTCTATTTTCACAATTAGAAAAAATGATTTCAAACGGAGATTGCGAAAAGGTATTATCAGTTATGGATTCCTATAAAATTCCGGAAGATAATCTTTTACAGAAAGCAAAATTTTACTATTATAAAGCAACCGCACTCAACCAGTGTGAGGATTATAAAGCAGCAGAAAAAATATTGCAAAATCTTTTAAAAAATCATAAAAATCTGCTTATAAAAAACAGGAAACTGCTGGGTAAAACCTATTTTCAGCTCGCTTATTCCGCCAGCGGAAATTACAATCAGAAACACGAAATTTATTACACGCAGAAAGCGTTGGAAGTAATGGAGAAGTCGCCCAATCTTTTTGAGAAGGCCGAGATCATCTCTACATACAATGATCTTTTTTATTACCAGAATAACTACAATGATCATAATGGCTTAGACAGAACAGAAAGGAAATTCCGGGAAATGGTTAAAAAAATCCCTGCTACAGACAAAAATTTTCCACACGCAAGAAGAGTCTTCAGAAAAATGCAGATCATTATTGCTTTGATGAATAAAAAACCTGACGAAGCCATTGCTATGCTGAACATTTTCCTGAAAGAAACTGCTTCCGCAACTGAAGAAGACCAAAATTACATCAATTCCTGCTATTCAGAGATCGCAGGATTTTATTACAATGAGCAGGATTTTTTAAAATGCATCAACGCTTCGGAAAGATCAGCAAGTTATGCTCTGAAAACCAATTATCCGCATTATAGGATGATTGCCTTTTCCAAAATCGCAGCATCTTATCTGAAGCTGGGAAAATATGAAAAAGCGCTTATGTATATCAACTCATCTCTGGATTTGATAAAACAGAAAAAAGACTTCAACTCCAGCATTTATTCTTTGAATACGATGAAAGCATTGGCTTTTGCAGGTTTGGGAGAATATCAGAAAGCAGCTATTCTTGTCGAAAAGAACATTACGGAAATCATTCTGAAAAAAACAGGAAAGCAAACAAGAATAGAAGATTTGGATTTTAGGGAGTTCAATGATCTCAATTCTAATTATTTCATCAATATTTTTGCTACCTCGGGACATATTTTTCTGAATAAATACAAAAAAGAATACAACAAAAGCGATTTGCAAAAAGCGGAGAATTTATTTCTGATCTCATCAGAAATGTTTCAGGAATTTTATCTCAAAGGCGAGTTTAACCCTTTGTTGCATAGTCTTCATACTAAAATTGCGGAAGGACTTCTGAATATTGCTTTTGAAAAATACCCGAATAACCAAGGCAAAACAACAGAAATTATCGGTCTTATAGAGCGTAATTCTTCTAAACATCTTTATAAAGAATTCATTCGGAAGAGAAATATTCCGGATGATGTTTCTGCAAGTTTTCGGATCTTAACCGAAGACAAATACGGCATTCAAAATATAGTCAACAATTTGGAAAACGACCATCAAATTTTGAAATTTTATGTAGGCACAGAAGATATTTTTCAAGTATTGATCGAAAATGAGAAAATAGAATTGCTGAAACTGGGAAAAACCAATGCTATAAAAAAATTAACGGCTGATTTTATCGGGAAAATTAAAACGCCTCTGGAGTTTCCGAAAAATTCCGAAGCACTCAAAAAAATCCTTCTTCCGAAGATATCCGCCAAAAAGATCATCTTGATTTCCGACGACTTCCTGAATTATCTGCCTTTTGAATCTTTGCAAAAAAATGGAAAATATCTGTCTGAAAATTTCGATCTTTCTTATCATTATTCTCTCGCTCTCTGGCAGATGAAATATTCTGAAAGACGAAAAACATACAGTAAGATTTCTGTATTCACCCCTTTTTATCAGGCAGGATCCTCATTTAATGGTTTCGAAACGCCGTCTTTGAAGTTTTCTAAAAAAGAAGCACAAGAGATCCTTACGCGATATTCTGGGAAATTATTTTCCGGCAAAGATGCTAACAAAACCAATTTTTACAAGCAAGCCAAAACTTCGAATATTCTTCATCTTTCGATGCACTCTATTTTGGATGAGAACAACTTCCGAAGATCCTGTCTACTATTTCAGGATAACGTTCCGCTTTATTTCGAGGAGCTTTATAATGAAAATATTCCTGCTGAAATGGTCGTTTTAGGCGCTTGCAATACAGGGAATGGCTACTTGAAGAACGGCGAAGGAATTATGAGTATCTCTCACGCTTTCATGTTTGCAGGAAGCAAAAGCAACGTTTTCAGCTTATGGGAAATCCCGGACAGGGAAACCTCTGAATTAATGGGATATTTCTACAAATTTCTAAAAAAAGGACAGCAAAAAGATGAAGCACTTGCGAATGCAAAACGTGAATTTATAAAAAACAATCCGTTGAAAGTTCATCCCTATTTCTGGGCTGGATTTATCGTGAACGGAAATACAGATCCGATTTCGGGGAATGGTTATCAATGGGTTCTCTGGACTTTCTCAGGAATCGTTTTTATAGTTTTATTGGGTTTGATGGTTAATCGTAAAATTAGAAAAACTTAATCCAGACCCGATAACAATTCCGCCGCTTTTTCTTTATAAATCCCGTTATTTTTCAGTAATTTAAGATTCTCTTTTATTTTTTTCACATTCCCGGTTTTTAAATAATTTAACGCTTCATACCAGATAAGATGCTCTCTGAGCGGGAAATTTTCTTTATTGATTTTAGCAAAATCGCTGGCTGCGTTTTGATGATTTCCTATGGTCATTTCTGAAATCCCTTTGTAAAAAAGAGCTTCATCGTTCCCGATCTTTGAGAACCATACGACCGCATTTTTATAATCTTTTTTATCATATACCGAAAAAGCTTTATCGATCTCGTTTTCTACAGTTCCACTTCTTACAACAGGATGCGAAAGATTCGGGAATTCCCGGAAATTTTCCGTGTACAGCTTTTCATAATTCGGCTTCTCATTATAAAAGAATAGGCTTCCCAAAGTAACCAAAAGAATGAATGAAGCTGCGACAGCAATCCATTTCATTGGGAATGCTCTTGCAGGAGATTTTTTATCAAAAGATTCAAGCTGTTTTTTAAGAGCGGCTCTTTCTTCTGCTATAATCGCTTTTTTCAGGTTTTTGTGAAATGTAAATTCTTGCAAAAAAACGGCATCGGATCTAAGAAGCTTCTGAAATTCCAAATATTGCTCATCAGTTAGACTACCTTCGAAATAAGCGTTTATCAGGTTTTGTTTTTCCATCACTTTGTTTTTAGTATTTCTTTTAATTTTTTCAAACAGCGGGATTTTTGACTTTTCAGCACATCTTTGCTACTGTAATTAAGGATATGTAAAATTTCATCCAGATTTTTCTCTTCATAATAGAACAATCTCAAAACCTCTTTGCATTGACTTCCCAATTTCAGAAAGGCTTCCTGCAGATTTAGGATCTCTGTATCGTTATTGCCATCATCAAAATCCCAATCTGTAAGATCCATGATCTTATCAAGAGATCCGTCTGCATACAATGTATTTTTCTTTTTCAGCCTCCGGAAAATCATAAACTTTCCTACAGAAAAAAGATAAGTAGAGGGCTTTGCTTCCAGATTATCAAGCTTTCCTTTTTGTGCATTTTCATATACCGCAATCACAGCATCCTGATAGATATCTTTCGCTTCCGTCTCTTCCAAATTAAACTGCTGGGAAAACCGCAGAAAAGAAGACCGGTTTTCTTTATAAAAAAATTCCAGAGCAACATTATCTTTTGCTTTTAGTTTTCGGATGAGATCTTGCTCATTGCTCATTAGTGTAAAAATATTTTAGAAGTAAACAAAACTAAAAAAAATCCGCCAATGTTTACTTTCCGGAATGTTCTGCACTAATTGTAAATAATGAATCAAAATAAATATTTTTCTTATGAAAAAATTATCTCTGCTTTTTATCCTGTTTTCTTTGTCTGGAACATCACAGGTTACACAGATCGCTGATTTTCCTTTTCGTCCGGATGTTATTATAAACGGGAAAGATCTGGAAACATTACAGATTAGAATAATTGCCGACATTAATCCGGGGACTGGCTCATCATCTTCCGCCGAATTTTTGAACTGAACGGCGATGTTTACTTTATTGGATCTGTTGATGGAACTATGAATGGAGATAAGACCTTCCGTATAGATTCATCTGCTCTTTCGGTAGCGACTGATAAAAAACCTGATATTACAATTTATCCCAATCCCGTTTCCGACATCCTGAATCTTTCCGAAAAGGCAGACAAAATAGAAGTTACCGACCAAAGCGGAAGATTATTGAAAATGCAAAAGAATTGCAATTCAATAAATGTGGAGAACCTTGAATGGGGAATGTATTATCTCAAAATTACCAACAGACAAAAAACGAAACTCAAAAAATTCATTAAAAAATAAAAATATTGTTATGAAAAAAACATTACTTGGATCACTGCTATTGTTTGGTATATTTATTGGCAATGCGCAGATTTTTGACCGGATAAAAAATGCAGCAAAAAATGCGGCAGAAAGAAAAATAGAAAATAAAAGCGGGGATGTTGTCGACAAAGGCCTGGAAAAGGTGGAAGAAGGTATAGGCGATATCTTTAAGAAAAAGGATAAACAGACCGATGCTAAAAACAACAATCCCCAAACCAACCAGCAGACCAGTCCGCAAAGCGGGAACACAGATTACAGCCAATATAAAGGCTCGACGTTTATTCCGGGGAAAAATTTATTGTTCTATGAAGATTTCTCTACTGCCAGAATAGGTTCGGGCAATGCCAATTGGCATTTATACGAATACGACCCTTCTGATGATGTAGAGAAACCAAGTGTAAGAACTATATCTTCAGCAAGCGGAAACTGGCTGAAAATGCCACGAAAAGGATTTGTATTCCCGAACAGCTTTAAAAATCTACCCGAGCAGTTTACTCTTGAGTTTGACCTCTACGCCGACCCGCAAAAGATGTCTGAAATGGAGGGCGGTTTCCGCACAAATTTTGTTGTACTGGACGACCGCAGCGAGTACAGTATGTATTGGGCTGCCGAGCCCTCAATAGAACTGGATGTGCATCCGCACGGAAGTACAAAAGTGGTGTATGTTTCAGCACAGTCCGAGTACAATTCCAATCTGTCCGGCAAAAAACTGCTGTTTGAGAATACCTTTAAATCCAACTGGAACCCAGGTGCAGTAAACCGTGTATCTATCTACCGCAACGGCAATCAAGTTGCTCTTTATCTTAACGGAAAAGAAATGCTTAATCTTGCGAATGGACTTTCCAAAAAAGCACAATACAATCTTATCTTTTCCACCAATATGTGGGGAGATGGAATGTATTTGAGTAATATCCGTATTGCCGGAAACGTGCCTAATGCCACGAATGAAATGAAATTCGAAGGCAAATTCGTCACTAATTCCATTTACTTTGATGTAAATTCTTCCCGCATCAAGCCCGAAAGCTGGGCAACGCTTAACAATACCGCACAGGCTATTAGAGCCACATCAGGAAATATTCTGATTGTAGGATATACGGACAGTGACGGTGCTGATGAAGCCAACCTAAAACTATCCCAAAGCCGTGCCGCTTCGGTAAAAAATGCTTTGGTAAAAGAGTTTGGGATAGATGCTTCAAGGTTGATTACAGATGGTAAAGGAGAAACACAGCCAATAACCTCAAATAACACCGCTTCGGGCAAAGCACAGAACCGTCGGGTTGAATTTATCAAACTATAAAAATTGTGGTAATGAATAACGCAATAAAAATACTCATTGCATCCTTTCTTTTTGCTTCCTGCGGTGGCAATACCGAAAGCGTGAGCATCCCCAATGACTTTAATCCGGAAGTAATTATTTCTAATCAAAACAGCCTGCAAAAAATCCTTACCAAAGAAATGGTTGCCGAAATAGCAAACATACCTGCGGATAATATTAAAGTACACGTTGAAAGCAATGTTAACCAGCAAGGGCAATACAGGGTACTTTATAGCTGGACTACCGGAAAAAAGAAAAAAATAGGTGGCGGCAAACACGAGATTGATGATTACAACAGTTTTAGCATAGGCTTTATAAAAAAGATGACCGTAGCAGAATTTGAGAAATACTACGGTACGAATGATGGGTTGCAAGTGCAAGTAGATGAAATGGCAAAGCAGGAGCATTTCAACAAAGAAACAGGAATTATAGAAGCAAAATACATTGCGGATTATGCAGACAGGCGCAAAACGGAAAAGCTCGAAAACGTAGCTACAATGGCGTTTTGGGAAACTCCTATGAATGCACTTCACGTATTGGCAAAAGATGCAGCCTTTACCCTTACTGCCAACTTTGGCGAAAATGAGGCATTGGCAAAGGATAAATCAGTTGAATTGACAAACGCTATTTTGAACCCTTAAATCTACTCGTTATGAAAACATATTTTTTAATCATTGCAATGTTTATTTCAGTATCGGCATTTGCCGAAAAAGTAATCATCGCAAACTGCTCGGAAGGCGGCGGCTGTACATTTGAACTTTCAGATTTTGAAGCCGATTTGTTTGAAAAGGACTTTGGCAGGGATATACAATCCGATGACATCATCGTATTGGGCAAGAAGAAAGACGGCGAAGTCATTACTTATTTAGAAAAGAAATCAAGAGAAGATATTGACAGAGAATGGGGAGGCGACGGCTATACACAAATTGGTCTATTCAATCCTTATCTGCAACCCATAGATGGTGTTTGGAATGCATCATACGGAGCTTCATCAGGAAACGATTGTTATGGTATCGGTAATATTGGTTCATTCATCCGAAGCAAAATCACGCCGGGAACAGCCGGAAACGGAACTGTCAACTTTCAATATCCATTTAATCCGACACAGCTCTTTCCATCTAACGAAATGCGATGGGTAAAAACTGGATATAATACTTACAAAGGCTTGCTCGATTTTAATAACAGTAAATCTGCCGGAATGAAGATGTATTATAATATTACCATCGTGAACCGGAAAAAAATAGAAACATTTTATACCATAGAAATAAAAGTGCCTACCAAAGAACTTTGTATAGGAAAAGTTCCGGTAATATTTACACTCGTTAAAGCGAAACAATCAGAAGACCCTTTTGGAAATGACGAGCTTGCCGATGACGATTTATTGCCGGTAAAGCCGAAAGGAAATGAAGATGATTTGCTCCCGATTAACCCCAATGATGACCTGCTTCCCGTAGAACCTGGCAACAATCCAAAACCCAAAGTACCAAGATTGGAAGATAACAAAAAGCCCAACGTACCACGGTTGGAAGATAAGCCCAAACCTAACGTACCCCGCTTAAACGACTAAAACTATAATTAATATGGAACCAAATACATCGCATAGCAATATTGCAGATGGTAAAAGCACCGCCATTATTGCTTACATCACATTAATCGGGCTGATTGTTGCGTTTGTGCAAAACTCCGAAAAGAAAAACGCCTATGCCAATTTTCATATCCGCCAGAGTTTAGGGCTGATGTGTACCGGATTAGCATTGAGCTTAATCAACATCATTCCGCTCTTAGGTTGGATAATCTGTATCGTTGGAATGTTTGTCCTCCTTGTCCTTTGGATTAAAGGATTGCTCAATGCCATTAACGGCAAAGAATTGCCTGTGCCTGTAATGGGCAATCTATATGACAAATGGTTTTCAGGTATTCAATAATTTTCAAAACATTTAAAACAAGTAGAAGATGAAATCAATAAAACTATCAGCCGCAGCAGCAGTACTTAGTCTTATCCTGTTTTCTTGCGGAAACAGTGACAATAAAAAACAAAACGGCAATGATATTAATTTAGATGCTGTCATCAACAGTAAATCCAATGACCCCAACGCCAAAGGCGATAACAAATGCCTGTTGGACTATCAGAGCAAATACGATGCTTTACTTTCGGAAGAAGACGTTTTAGCCGCTACGGGATTTTCAAAAGACGTGATGGAAACGAAGTACAATAAGGTTCTGAAGAACCCCGAAAACCACGAGTTTGTGTACATATTCGAAAATGGAAGAATGGGGAAAATTCCCGGTATTAAAAGTGAAATGGCAGTACCTGACTTGGTAGCTATACGCTCTATAAAGCCTATGTCGCTCACTACTTTTAACCAAAGTTACCAAGCCGCGACTGATGAACAAGTGCAGGCAGCAAACGATGCACTGAATGATATTGCAGATGGTAACTCCGGGGATGCGGATGCTGATGAAGCAATGAAAAAAGCGAAAGAGCAAAATATCAGCAAAGACGAAATCAAGAAAACAGGCGGTGCATTAACCGATGTTTTCAAAGAAGTATCAAAAGGTTACAGGGCGGTGGAAGGTCTTGGCGATGCAGCTTGCTGGAATATCGTTACAAACGAGCTTTATGTACTGCAAAACGGTGTAAAGTTTGAAATCAGAACCGATATCAGTAACGACACGGAAAAGAACAAATCGGTAGCTGTAAAATTAGCCGAAATCGTATTGAACAAATGTAAATAGCAACGGTATGAGGAATCTAATATTGTTTGTCATTGTCTTTGGTGTTGCCGGATGCAATAGTAATGAGGAAAAGAAAGCGTCCGCATGGGAAACTGTACTGAAAAAAACAACAGGCATAGATACCGATATGGATAATCTCAAAAACAGCGAAAAGAACAAAGTTGAAATTGACATTGCTGATGACGGATTGAACCTGAAAGAACGGTTTAAAAACGGTTTCGCCACCATTACCGCTGCCAAAGAAGTCATATCCCTGACGATTACCAATGAAGAAAACGGACAGGATCATATCCTCATTGGCTTTACAGGTACAGACCTCACGCAAATGCGTCCGATAAAAGGCAGAATGAATACCAACGGAGAAAATTCGATGAGCTTTTCAATGGCAAACTACAAAAATAATGAAGCCGATATGATGATGGCTTTTGATGTAGAAGGAGAAATCATATCATTAAAACCCGAAAAAGCCGTCATCAGACTCAAAGGAAATATAGGATATATGGCCGATGACCAACACCCCGAAAAATGGAAAGCATTTGAAGGTACGCTCACCTTGAATTACCCGGTTTTTCAAGTCTTGGGAAAGGATAGAAAAGACTTTGTTTATTAATCCTGTAAAAAGTAAAATTTATGTTTAAATCAATAATGATGAAAAATATTCTCTTTCTGTTCCTTCTTATTCAGTTTGCATCCTGTACTAATGCTCAGGATAAAAAGGAAAAACAAACGCTTGCCATTTGTACGGATGGAAAAGGTTGTGAATTTTCAGAAATAACGCTTTCAGCCGTCGAAGTAGATAAACTTTTAGGAAAAAGCAATTTTTGGACTTCTGCCACAGTCAATGCCACATTAATATTGGATAAATGCGATAGCAAAAAAGACGAAAAGCAAACTTTGGAAGAAATTGACCGCAGCTATGGCGGGAGTGGTAAAGCAGTAGTACTTAAAAAGCTTGATTTAGAAAAATACCTCAAGGAAAAAGGTTGTTTTGCCTGCCCGAATGAAACTAAAAAAATATCATTTTATGCAAGTGGCAACGGACAGTCGGGCAATGGCTATTTCTTTCTAAACCTCAAAGCCGGAGAAGCCTATATGCCCAATGCTGCTTTTCAACAATTTATGTCAGGACAGGAAGGGAGCAATGCGGTAACAGTTGACCAGTTTATCCGCAATAACGAAATGGAAACCTATACAATTGCTGAAGGACAAAAGTATCGTACAAAAATGGCTTTGGGAACTACGGTGTCGGTTATCCAAAATGATGCTATAAATGAGAAACGCTTTAAAAATGATTTCAAAAAAACAGGTAAAACCCGCAAGCATCTCAACACCGCTAACACGGAAACCGAATACACCGGAAAGGACGACGAAAACAGAACCATTAGTTTTTGGATTGTACCATCTCCGGACGTATGTCTGCCGCCGGGCAAGTTTGATGCTTATGGGTTTTATAATCTGGGCTATATTTCAGTAGATGGAATTACGTATTTGGTTACTGAAATTTCCGGTTCAGGCTTTCAGATAAAACTTACAGGTATTTCTGACGGCTCGTACAGCTTCAAGCCTGCGGGTTATCAATCTTATTAATATACAAATACTATGAACAGGTTTGTCAAAAAAATGGTAACGTGCTTTCTGCTGTTTCCACTTTTTGTTGCGGCACAGCAAAAGAAAACGGTAAAGAGTACCACGAAATACAATTTTTCCGAAATGTGGATTTGGGAATACACGGATGCCAACGGTAAAAAGGCACAAATGGGCATTTATCGTGAGCCGAAATTGAATTATTGGTTGCTTACTCCAGATGATGCTGGTTTCCGTGATGTCGACGAAATGACCTTGTGGTTTATATTGAAACCTAACGGAGAAGTATTACAGGCTTATCAAGACGGAGAAAAGAACAACAGAAAAAAACTGATAAAACACCGATTACATCCCAATAAAAAAATCAAATTGCCCGATTATTGGAAAGCTACAGGTAAGAGCAAATATTTTGGAGATACTTATTCCGGCTTCTCTAAGATAAAAGGACTGGAATACATAGTCAGCTATGAAAATACTGATGATAAATCCACGTTTTATCTGGCGACTACAAAGGCGAATTTATCTGCGTTATCTCTTTTCAACGATTTGAATATTGATGCGAAACTTCCAATTCGTTTTCCAAAGGACATACCGGGCAATTTCATCACGTTAAGCGAAAATACAGTATTTCCCGGCGGTGCGGTACAGTATGCTTTTAGGTATATTTCACAAACAGAATATTATATAGACCTGTCAGATTTTAAAATAAAATATTTAAACATCAGTCAATAAAGCTCAATGCAGGAGCTGATTAATTCCATTTTAAAAATAGTTTTTATATCACACAGAGATTGACAGTTAAATTTTCAGTGTAAGAGAAAAGTATCGAATCTTCACCTAATCAAGAAAGACTTGTTTTAAGCCGAGAATACATCGAGTTTGAGTTGGAAAACTTTAATACGATGAGTGACAGTATTATTGCTTGATAAGTTCATAACATTCGATTTTCTTGCGTTGCTGAAAAATGTCGAAGTCAGTAAGATTGCTCCGGAAAACAATACCTGAATTAGTTTCTGCTGGCTAAAAAAGTAGCAAAACTAATGGGTGTCATTGACTCATCACTTAAACTTACCTTTTGGATTTAAAGCTATTCAGGCTATATTAGTAAAAACTGGACTCAGATAAATATATTCTGTCCCCCAAATCTTGGACCACTGTTAAGCTGATTTAAGTTGATTGGTAGGTTCAAATTCATATAGCTTGCCAGACCTGGTTGCTGACGGTAATCTTCATATTTCTCAGCAAGTAGGGGCGAATGTATTTTGCCAGTCCTAATTTGCTTAGGTTCCTTTTCGGGTAAATCGTGGCAATGCCCATGGTTTTCATCGGCCTGCATACCCTTTTCCGATTTACTGTGATGCCAAGTTCCTTCAGCTCGTTGATGATTCTCCGAATCCCGAAACTGGGGCACTTTACCTGGATTTCATCAATCTGCCTCATTATTTCAAGGTTGTAGCCGCTCTCTTTTTTCGGACTATAATACAAGCTGCTCCGGCTGATGCACAATAGGTCGCACTGTCTCCGGACGCTTAATTCATAATTCTTGTCCACCATTCCCTCACGCTCTTTTACCGGCTGTCCATCCCTAAGTTTTTTTTAGAAAATTAATCTCTACCTGCAGCTGGCCAATCTTCTGATAGAGCTTTTTCGCAGGCTGGGCGGAAGTTTCTTTTTTCTTTTCTAAAGCAAAAACCTGGTCCGCGTTGTTCAAAAACTCCCTTTTCCAGGCAAGGATTTGATTGGGGTGGAGTTCGAAACGGCTTGCTAGTTCAGAAAGTGTCTCTCTCTCCTTTAATGCTTCAATGGCGATCTGGACCTTAAAAGCTGCCCCAAATTTTCTTCTTGTTTTTTTCATATTTTACGAGTTAAAATTAATGATTATTTTAACTTAACTCGTGGTCTGAATTTCGGGGAACATTATATCATATGGGAAGACTGAAAGGGCAAAGCGTGTGAAATTAATCTGCTTTTGATAAAAATCCCGAATCGTAACTAGCCCTGATTGCAGCGGTACCCCACAGTGAAGTCGCGAGCGCAGCGAGCGCCGAAACGAGGAGTATGAGCCGAAAGCAGATTCCCGGCTCCTGAACCACCCCGTCCGCAACAAGTTGCTGACACCCCTCCAAAGGAGGGGAAGAAAACTTCGTCTTCCTCACTCCGTTCGGAATCCACCCCTCTGAAAGAGGGGAATTATAAAAAAAGACACTCCGTAAAGTGTCTTTTGTCTTTATTCTTTGTTCTGTTTGTCTTACGATTTTGAACGCGCCAAAGGGGCAGTTCCTACAGTTATTCCGCTTTTGCCATTCTTTCAGCACGTTTTCTGTCTTCTTCGGCAAGGATTTTCTTACGCATACGGATGAAGTTTGGCGTCACCTCGATCGCTTCATCGGCTTGGATGTATTCCATGCATTCTTCGAGCGACATCTGGATTTTCGGGGCGATGCTTCCATCTTTGTCTTTTCCGGCAGCACGCATATTGTTCAGCTGTTTTCCTTCAACAATGTTCACAACCAAATCGCCGGGTTTGTTTTGTTCACCCACGATCATTCCTGCGTAAACTTCCTCACCCGGATCTACGAAGAAACGACCTCTATCCTGAAGTTTTTCAATGGAATACGCAGTTCCTTGACCTTGGTTTTTGGCAATCAGAACACCGTTGTTTCTTCCGGGAATTGCACCTTTGAACGGTTTGTATTCTGAGAAACGGTGCGCCATAATCGCTTCACCAGCAGTTGCAGTCAACATTTGCGAACGTAGTCCGATCAATCCTCTTGAAGGGATTTCGAATTCCATGTGCTGCATTTCGCCTTTGGTCTCCATAATGTGTAGGTCACCTTTTCTCTGGGTGGTCAAATCGATAACTCTCGATGCGTATTCTTCAGGAACATCCACCACCATTGATTCGTATGGTTCACATTTTTCACCATCGATGTCTCTCAAAATTACCTGCGGTTGACCGATCGTCATTTCGTAACCTTCTCTTCTCATGGTTTCAATCAAAACTGAAAGGTGCAGAATTCCACGACCGAAAACGAGGAAAGTGTTCGCGTCGTCGGTTTGCTCAACTCGCAATGCGAGGTTTTTTTCCAGTTCCTTTTCTAATCTTTCTTTCAGATGGTTTGAGGTTACATATTTCCCGTCTTTCCCGAAGAAAGGGGAGTTGTTGATGGAGAAAGTCATGTTCAAAGTCGGCTCGTCGATTGAAAGTCGGCTCAATGGTTCCGGATTTTCAAAGTCCACAAAGGTGTCACCAATCTGGAATGCGTCGAAACCTACGATGGCACAAATATCTCCCGCGAAAACTTCCTGTACTTTTTTCTTGCCCAGTCCTTCGAAAACGTAGAGCTCCTTTACTTTGCCTTTTACAATTTTTCCGTCTTCCTGCGCCAAACCGATCCACTGCGATTCCTTCACGGATCCTCTCGCAACTTTACCTACCGCGATCCTGCCAAGGAAGGAGGAGTAGTCCAAAGAAGTGATCTGCATCTGAAGGTTTCCTTCTTCCACTTTCGGTTCAGGAACGTATTGCAGGATTCCGTCTAACAAAGGAAGTATTGAATTTGCCGGCTCTAAACTGGTATTGAACCAACCCTGTTTTGAAGAACCGTAGAAAGTCGGGAAATCCAGCTGTTCCTCGGTTGCATCAAGGTTGAAGAACAAATCGAAAACATTGTCGTGAACTTCTTCCGGACGACAGTTGGGTTTATCTACTTTATTGATAACCACTATGGGTTTCAGACCGAGTTCCAACGCTTTATGCAAAACGAATCGTGTTTGCGGCATCGGTCCTTCGAAAGCATCGACCAACAGAATTACACCATCCGCCATTTTCAGAACTCTTTCCACTTCACCACCGAAATCGGCGTGACCGGGAGTGTCGATCACGTTAATTTTCGTGTCTTTGTAAGTTACGGAAATGTTTTTAGAAAGGATGGTAATTCCACGTTCGCGTTCCAGGTCGTTGTTGTCCATAATCAGTTCGCCTGATTCCTGGTTTTCCCTGAAAACGCTTGTCGCGTGGATAATTTTGTCGACCAAAGTGGTTTTACCGTGGTCAACGTGTGCGATAATCGCAATATTTCTAATGTTTTGCATAATCATTTTTTGACGGTGCAAAAGTAATGATTTTTAGTGAATTGATAATAAAATATAGATAAATTCACTTTCCTTTAATGTTAATAGAAAACCCTTGATTTTTCGTAAATTTTTTAAATCAAACATGAATTTTTTATTAATCGATTACCGAAATCGCTTTCACAAATCTTGCGGAATAGTGTGGTTCAGAAAGCGAAGAGACTGTAACGCCATTCGCTTTTCCGCTGGATGAGTGAATGAATTCGGAGTTGGTTCCATTTACATTTAGGACAATTCCCACATGTCCGATCTCCGGTGAATTTAGATCCGTCCCATTGAAAATCAATAAATCTCCTTTTCGAACATTTTCAACTGAAATCTCTTTTCCGAAATCAAAAAAATCTTTGGAAGAGCGAGGAACTTCATACCCGAAATGGCGATAAACATAATTGATAAAACCGGAACAGTCGAAACCGTTTTCAGGATCTGCAGAACCGTATAAATAGGGGACTCCCAGAAATTTCTGTGCGAAATCTACAATTTGCTGACGCTCTTTATTTGAATTGCTGATGACATTTGGTTTCTCAACTTTAGATGGATCTCTGTTAGAATTACATGAAAACTCTGCTGAATCTTTGGTTGAAACTAAAATCTCCTTCTTCCGGAAAATTAATTCAGAATATTGGTTTTTCAGATTGCTCTGATCAGTTTTTGAACAGGATAGAAGTGATAGGATTAATAAAAAACCAAGATTTTTCATCGACAATATTTTCAAAAAATTTGAAAACATTATGCCAAGAACACCCCGTATTTTTTCCTGCGGAAAAAATCCACCCCTCTGGAAGAGGGGAATAACGCTTCTTTGGAAATTTCTAGGAACAAAGCTCGATACTTTGGGCTTTCCTTATAAACTCCATAGGAGTTTTATCTGTGTAGCAATATTAAGTGCAGTTACATAGAACTCCGTAGGAGTTCAATCTATTTTATTAAAAAATTGTTTGCGATTCCGAATGATAAAAATAATACATTTAAATATTTGCGATTAATAATGGTTAGTTGTGAGTCATCAAGAAATTAATTGAAAACATTTGGTTAAAAAACACCCCGTCTTTTTTCCTGCGGAAAAAATCCACGCCTCTGAAAGAGGGGAATCATGTTTCCTTAAAAATTTCTTGCAACAAAAAAGCGGCTTTTCAACCGCTTAGAAATTATTATCGAAAAAATATTCTTAACCTTCCATTAGAAACGAATAAATTTCATCTTTCAGGTGTACTCTCTTTTTTCTGAGGTCGTTTAAGTGTTCATCAGTTGTGTGGTTAAAACCGTCTTCTTCGTAATGCTGAATGAGCGCGTTCACTTCCTCATAATTTACATACAGTTTTCTAAACGCTTCGTCATTCAGCTTGAGCTCCCCGATTTTTGTAACAAATTCTGGGAATTCGTGGGTTAAAGTATGATTTTCCATGACTTTAAGATTAATGGGTTTAATGGATTAAAGGTAGGAAAATTCAGGGGTGAAATCAATATGAAAAAAATCAGAATTTTTTTGTTGAAACAGTAATCGTGTTATTAGCGATCAATAGGAGCGGGCTTTAGCCCGTTTAGATTAGGTTAATCTCAGATGGCTTTAGCCAAAACGTAAATCGAAAAATCAATTATTTAATCATATCCAACTCCAGAATATTATTGTTTTTTGCCCTCAGTTCTTTTCCCTGAGTTTCCCGCTTTCTAAGGATTTCAGCGATGTCCACTTCCTTTCCGTCTTCGCCGATCACTTTTACCGCTTCATTTTGGTTCAAAAGTTCACGCAACGTTTTTCCGGGATCGTTTCTAAGTTCAACATACAATTTTTGGAACTGTTTCTGATTAATGACGACTTCGGTTGGAGCTATTATTCGTGGGTCGGTTTTCAATTTTTGCTTTTCCGGAATTTTAGCGATCCCTTTAAGCTCAAAAGCGTGGGTTTCATTTTTGTCGGAAAGTTTTAATATCAATCCAGGTAAACCTTGAAACTTATACGGACCATCCTGAATCGGGATTTCTGCGGTAAACCAAGCCGTCCACTTTCGACCGAAGATTTCAGTTTCTGCTTTTTGAGTGTGAAACTCCCCAATTTTTTCTTTTTCGGGTAGAATCTTCCAGACAGGTTTTCTGTCGTCGGAAACCTTGTATTCGTTGGAACCCATAAAAGTTTTGAAATAAGTCTCAAACGAAGGATAAATTTTCGATACTGTATAATTGATTTTCCCGCGGTAAATATGTTTGGTGTTAATGATATCGGAATCATCGAACTGTTGTTTTTCCGCGTCGATGGAAGCAAGGGAATCCATCTTGAATTTCTGGTAACTGTAAAACTCCGAACCTTTTGAAGTCACATCCAGAACCGTAAGTTCTTTCTCCAAATTGCTTCGGTCGGTTGAGTCGATGATGAATTTGTATTCGTAAATGAAGCGCTGGTTTTGTGCGTTTAATGCAGTGAAAATGAAAATAAAGAATGGGAGGAATTTGTTCATGATCAATTTTTTGTGAAGTTAAAAAAAAAACTTTGCCAAAGTTTCAAATCTTTGAACGTTAATATTTCGACCTCGGAGATTTTTGCGTTAAGAAAAATTGAAGTTTCTTCGGGATGAATCTTTCAACTTGTCCTGTATAAAAATCTCCACTGTTCGAAGCGCGGGAGAAAATTTCAATTCGAAGACAAAGCTTGCTTCCGCGAAAGTTTGGAGATTTTCTTGGAAGAAACTTCAATTTTTTAGCAAAAAGATCCAGTCTTGATTTTTGGTTACTTTTGCATCAAGGCAAAAGTAAAAGAATTGAAGAAGTTTGCTCAATTGTGTGATTTTTTTTCGCCGATTACCAAATTACGTAGATATTTTTTTGCAATTAATTCATGAACACAACTTTGCCAAAGATTTCAAACTTTGGCAAAGTTGGGAAGCGGTTATTTTCTAGTGTAAATACGAATCTCTGAATTTGCATTGCCGTTAAATCCTTTTTTGTTCACTTCCATTCTTTCGATTTTGTCGGATGGAAATCTGTTCATTTCTGATTTTGTAATCGGTTTCCCGTCGAGGAAGATTTTGATTTCATCGTCCGTTGCAATACTTTTTCCCGTACCGTTAAGAATGATGATGTTTGATTTTCCGAATAGGGAAGCATTTTTCGCGGCGAGTTCCGCAGCTTTTTTTGAGTCTTCGATACTTTGTTTGAATGCTTTTGAATTCACGAGCTTTTCTGCGTCCTTAGAAGCTTGCTCTGCAAGTTTAGCCATTTGTTCTGCACTTTTTGCAGTGAATTCAGAATTCCTGATTATTTCCTTAAACTGTGGAGAGTTCACCAAATCGTCAAAGTGGATCACTTTCGTGTTTGTTTGCTTCAGCATTTCTTCAAACTCTTTTTGGCTAAAGAAATATTTATCGGCATTGGCGTAAACTCTATCCAAATCGCTATATTTGCTTTCTAAAGATTTCAGATTTTTCTGGTATTCGTCGGATTTGAAGATGCCGTCAATTTTGCTGCCAAGTTCGTTCATCTGCTTTTCCAGACGCTTCAATTTCGGGTTGTCGAAATCCTTTTTCTTGGCAAGTTCGCGGAATTCTTCACCCTTTTTGCGGAGTTCCTCGCTGATTTTTTTTGCTTCGGTTTCCTTTAATCTCATCGCTTCACGGTGGGGCTCGATTTCTTTTCTTTTTGCATCGATTTCCTTTCTGATTTTTTCTCTATCGACGAAAACGTCTGGATTTTCTTTGTACAGTTCAATTTTATCTTTGTGCAAACCGGTTTCTTCTTCCACATAACCGATTTTTCCATTTGCTGAATCCAAATTGATTGTTTGAGGTTCGCTAAATTTCTTGGGAGAAATTGTGTCCTGTGTGAAGATTTGATTTGATTGATCAACTTTTAATTCAGTTACGAGCTTTTCAATTTCGCGGTTCGTTTCCTTTATTTCTCTATTTTTCGCATTTACCAAATACACGAAACCGATCGCGAAGAGCAGCGGCAATGCAAAAATCTTTCGCGCATAACCGTATTTTGTTTTTGATTTTTTGAGCATTTTCAGTCTTTTTTTTAGGTTGGAATTAAGGAACGGACTCGTTGCAGGCAACTGTTTTCCGGAAAAGTGACTTGCCAAAAGCATCTGCGCAAATGCTTTCGTGTCCGAGTTTTTTATGGCTTTCTTGTCGGCGAGGTATTCGTGGACAAGGTTGATTTCTTTTTTAACAAGGTAGAAAAACGGGTTGAACCAAAACAGGGAAGTGGTGATTTCTACCAGAATTTTGTCCCAGGAATGTTTTTGCTCGATATGGACCATTTCGTGTTTCAGGATCTGTCTTCCCAAATCGGAATGGAGGTGGATGGAGTTCTTCCAGAACAGGTTTCTGAAAAACGAGAACGGCGCTTCTTCTAAGTTGGTTTGGTAAAAATGGATCCCCTCAAAGTTTTCCTGCGGAAACTGTTTTTTGAACCGATGGATTTTAATTAGACCGAAAATTAGTTTAGTCAGAAAAAAGACAGCAACCAGTCCAAAAGCGAGAGCAATATGTTGAAGATAAAGTAAATCATGATTTTGGGAATTTTCAGAGTTAATACTTTGCAACTTGTTTAATATTAAATAAATATTACTGTTTACCTCAAGTGTAAAATAGTTCACTTTCAGCAAAGGAATTAAAATGCTGACCACCAGAACCGACAGCAAATAGAAGCGGTTATAGTGGTGGAAAGTCCTGTCTTTAAGAAACAACCGATAGTACAGAAACATTACACCGGAGCATAAAATAACTTTACCGAAATAGATGAAAATGGTTTCCATAGCTAATCTTTTTATTGTTTTGAACTCGAATCTTGGCTCTTCTTACTTGGCTCTTGGCTCTTTCCACTTGGTTCTTTCAATTCATTCAGCAACATTTCCAAATCTTCCACACTCATCTCGTTTTTCTCGACAAGGAAGGAGACCGCATTTTTGTAGGAACCTTCAAAGTAGTTTTTCACCAAACTCTTGATCGATTTTCCGCTGTATTTATCTTTAGAGATCAGTGCGAAATATTCGTGCTGCCTCCCGAAAACTTTGTAGTCTACAAAATCCTTTTCCTTTAATACCTTTAAAATAGTAGAAACAGTGTTGGTATGGGGTTTCGGTTCGGGGAATTTCTCGAGGATGTCTTTCAGGAAAGCTTTTTCAAGATCCCATAAATACTGCATAACCTGTTCTTCTGCTTTGGTGAGTTGCTGGATTTTCATATCACTATCTGTTTAGTGATACAAATGTAGGGATTAATTTTAATGATACAACTATTTTTTTAGTTATAAAATAAAATTTAATTTAACGAATTGATAATCAGCAACTAAAATTTTATTCCTGACTTTTTCTTTAGGTATCAAACTGAACACAAACGAAAAAATGTAATGTTAAATATTTTATAAACCAAGTTATCAAGGGTAAATCGGAACTATTCTTGCTACTTTTCTGGCACACCAAAAAATATCATTATGAACACAAAAAGACTTTCCACCAAAATGGAAAAAGCACTGAGCGACCAAATGAATGTTGAAGATTTGCAGTCGCATGTTTATCTTTCCTACGGAATTTGGGCGACCGATAAAGGTTACCAAGGAATCGGGAATTTCCTTTTCCGTCATGCGCAGGAAGAGCGCAACCATGCCATCAAGTTTATGCGTTATATTCTCGACAGGGGAGGAAAACCGGTCATCACTGCAATTCCGAAACCGGGAGCTGATCCGAAAAGTTTAACCGATTGTTTTAATAAAGTCTTCAAACACGAAGTTGATAACACCACCGCGATCTACAAACTCGTGGATTTGGCACTGGAAGAAAAAGATTGGGCAACCTGGAATTTCCTGCAATGGTTTGTGAAAGAACAGATCGAGGAAGAAACTTTGGCAATGGACCTGATCGACAAGCTGAAAATCGCAGGAGGAGACCAAGCGACCGACGAATCGCTTTTCACGCTCGACAAAACTTTGGAAAGCGCTCCGGATGACGCCGAAGATGCGAGAAATGCGACCGCGGAAAATCCGTAAATTATCAATACCTCAATACCTTCATTACCCGCAGAAAAATTTTCTGCGGTTTTTTTGGCTTTTTGATAAAGCTGGATCATAAAAGTAAATCTGTATGTACCTGTTGTGCATTTAAGACAAAATTTGTTCTCAGCGAATAATAGGCCTTTTGCAAATATTTGTTTGTCTTGGCTAAATGAAATGCCTTTGCGCTCTTGATGCAGTCATTTTGTCAAAATTTTCTTTGCGAACCTTTGCGAGAAAAAAAATCGTAAAGGGCTAGACAAAGCTAAATTAATTTTTTTGCTCTGTTTTTAAGATAAACAAAGGCGCTATAGGTTATTAATAATACACAAAGATACAAATGCACAACCGGTCTGTATATCAATTTTTACAGCATTTCAACTGGGTTAAAATACCCAAATCACGGTATTGAAAGTAAACTACTTCTTACTATTTTTACAAAAAATAACCTTAAATGAAAAAACGCTTACTATTTTGTTTTTTGGTAGTTTGCCAATTCTATTTAGCTCAAGATACGGATACTGTTTTTACAAACCTTGATAAAGAAAAAGTTGCCGCCAAAAAAATAACTCTCTATAGCCATTATATTGACATTCTTAAAACTAAGGATGTTTCAAAGTCCCTAAAACTATCAAGCAAGGCAATTGCGTTCGCAAAAGAGCAGAAGGATCCAATTTCAGAGGCGGACTTTATTAGACTTAGAGGGCTGACTCATTACCTCGGTGGCAATCTCGACAGTGCCAATAATTATTACCATCGGTCGCTTTCTATTCTCGAAAGCCATAGCGACAGCAAGCAGCTTGCAAACCTTTATAACAATTTGGGACAACTCAATAGAAAAATCCAGAACTATCCTAAATCAATCGAATATTATGACAAATCCATGCAAATATTTACGAGTATTAAGGATGACGAAGGTATTGCCACCATCTACAATGAAAGTGGTGTGGTTTACGAATACATGAAGAATTACGAGGAAGCCAAATCCCGATACATAAAATCGCTGAATATCCAGAAAAAAAGAGGGGATTTGGTAGGACAGGGTTACTCTCTCGAGTTCATCGGGGGCGTTAGTATGCTGCAGAAAAAGTATGCGGAAGCCGAAAAATACCTCACGGAGTCATTGAGTATCAGGAAAAAAACAAAGGACAATTTTGCGATAGCGCTCAACTACAATGTATTGGGGCATCTTTTTCTCGAAAAAAAAGAGTACCGAACCGCTGCGGAAAATTTCATAAAAAGCAATCAGATTGCCACGACTATTCCGTACATGGATTTAATGAGAGACAATTACTTGCAGCTCTCGAATGTCGATAAAGAAATAGGTAATTATAAGGGAGCTTACGAAAACCAGGAGCTTTTCGTACAATATAATGACAGCATCTTCACCGCTGAAAAAATGAAGCAGATTGAAGAAATCTCGGTGAAATATGAAACGGAAAAAAAAGACAAAGAAATCCTTATTCACAAATCGAAAATTTTCAAGAGGAACGTCGCCCTGCTTTCGTTGTCAGGTCTTTTAATTTTCGGTTTCGGCTACTATAAAAACTTTAGGCACCGCCAGAAAATAAAATTCCAGAAAGAAATCCTACACCAGCAGGATTTGGCGACGAAGGCCGCAATGAGCGCGGAAGACAATGAACGGAAAAGAATGGCAATGCACCTGCACGACGGAGTCGGGCAAATGCTCAACGCAACAAATATGAATCTTCAGGTATTGGAAGAATACCAAAACAACAAGGAGGGTTTCGAAATGGTGATGAACAAAACAAGAAATATCCTTACCGACGCAATGACTGAAGTGCGGACACTTTCGCACCAGATTATGCCAAACATGCTAGTGAAAAACAGTCTTAGCAATGCACTTAGAGAGCTAATCGACAAAAGCAATTCGCCGAAACTACACATTAATCTTACTATCGACGGACTACAAGAAGACCTCGCAGAAAATGTTCAGATTGTGATGTTCCGCATAATACAGGAATGCATCAATAACACCATCAAACATGCAAATGCCTCCGAAATTGACATTGCCGTAAAACAAGATTCCAATGAAATATCCGCATCATTCCGCGACAACGGCAGAGGATTCGATCCGACTTTATACCAGTCGAAATCTGAGGGAATGGGATTGGAAAACATTAAATCAAGAATTGAATTTCTGAAAGGGTATTTCCAGCTGGACAGCGAAAAATCGAAAGGCACCTCTATTACCGTAAAAATCCCCATATAATTGTTGGAAATTGTGGGCGCCCAAAACATAATTATTGGCAATGACACGGAAGGCGCTAGAAATGCGGCGACAGAAAATCCATAAATAATCAATACCGTTACGATAAAAACCCGCAGAAAATTTTTTTGCGGGTTTTTCATCACCAAAATTTACGCAGTTTTACGTATGCGATTACGTAGGAATACGTATTTGCTCGATCACTTTTCTGTAGGAATTTTGAAGAGTTAACCAATTACTTACTTTCGTTTTTAAAGTAAAAAATACCCAATTCGGGGTATATGAAATTTTGATGTTCCGCATAATTTTGAACAGTAAGAAAAATGAAAAATGAAAAAGCTCGCCCAATTTTTTAACCGGATAAAGACTGTAATTAGATCCTTTGTCATTATCGACCGAAATATCATTTGAAAAACAACCTTTAAATATCTTATTTTATGAAAACAAGAAAATTACTTGTGAGAGCACTTTACAGTGCAGCGTTCTCGTTATTTGCCACAGCGATGCAGGCAAATAACCTGCAAATCAGCGGGACATCTGTAGATACAACTACAGGAGAAGTTACCTTTAACATTAAGTGGGACAACAGCTGGCGCACCAATATCGCACCGGCAAACCACGACGCAGTTTGGGTATTCATCAAATATCAGGACTGTACCGACAAGCTTTGGAAACACGCAAATCTTAGTGTGACTTCGGCAGATCATTCCGCAGCTTCGCCGTTAAAGGTGGATGCGGTTACCGATGGAAAAGGAGCGTTTGTTTACCGCAGCGCAAACGGTGGCGGAAATATCGGGAATACTTCCGTAACCTTGAAGCTCAACATCGCGGGAGCCAACTATGCAAATCTCAACTTTAAAGTTTTTGGGGTGGAAATGGTGAACATTCCACAGGGAAGTTTTACAGTGGGTGATGGTGCTTCAACCAGTGCATTTACCCAATATACCGTGCTCAATGAAAATGCGCTTACCTCATCGACAATCGGGACAGGGAATGCCGCACCTGCAGCTTTTCCAAAAGGTTACAAAGCTTTCTACAGCATGAAGTACGAAATCACCCAGGAGCAGTATGTGGATTTCCTGAACACGCTTACTTACGGACAGCAGGCGAGAAGATCTGTTGCAAGTCCAGACGGAGCGGTGGGAACTTTTGCGTTCGCAAATACGTACAGAAACGGTATCAAGATTAAAGTACCGGGAAACAACGCAGCGGTTCCTGCGGTTTATGGATGTGATTTAACAGCGAACGATTTTGATGATTTAAATGATGGTCAGAACATTGCAATGAACCATTTAAGTTGGGGTGATCTTACCGCATATCTGGACTGGGCAGCACTACGACCAATGACAGAAATGGAATTTGAAAAAATCACACGTGGTCCTTTAGCTCCCGTTGCGAACGAATATGCATGGGGTACAACTACTCTTAACGGTTTTACAGCTGCAATGTTACAGAATGCGAATTCACCAAATGAAGGATTGTCAGTCGTTGCAAGTGGAAGAGCAAATTACGGACTGTGTTCTGGTTGGGGAGCAGGAGGAACTTATTCAAACCCTGTTAAAGTCGGTTTTACCGCTACCGCATCTTCAGGAAGAGAGTCCGCGGCGGCGGCTTATTACGGTGTAATGGAAATGAGTGGTAATGCAGTCGAATTGGCAATTTCTGCCAAAACAGCTGGTGGAAGTACATTTACAGGTGTATTAGGTGATGGGCAATTATCAACTACTACCGCAACCGATGGCGATTCCGATCAGGCAAACTGGCCAGATAATACTGGAGCAATTGAAAGAGGAGGAGGATTTTTTGTAGCTTGTGGTACTGTCTTTAACAATACTAACTCATCAACATTAAGAATATCTGATCGATCTTCTGGAGCATTGGGTGCTGCAAGAAGCTTGAATTATGGTGGTCGCGGTGTGAGATAATCAATTCTAATTTGAAGAGGCAGCGTCCTTTTAAGAATTATTCCATTAATATTAAAATCAAATTAGAATGAAGACAATCATATCAACCACAAAAACAGCGGTGCTGGGTTTCGTCTTACTGTTTTCATCTTTCCTGAAAGCTCAGGATGAAGCGTACGCCTACCGCGGAGGAATTGCGGACGGACACACGATGGAAGCCGTGGAAAACAACACCTGCGGAACTCCGTTCCACCAGTTTGCCTATTTCGGCGGGATTGGTGACGGGAGCTCCTTTGAACTGCTCGAAAACTCACCGTGTACAGCAACTCCGTTTCATCAGTTTGCTTACTACGGCGGCAACGGCGACGGTTATGCTCTGGAATTTATGAGGGTGTGTCCGGTAACGCCGCCTGCTCCGGTGATCGGTGCGAGTTCAGACAATATCTGCCTGAACCAGACGGTAACTTTCAGCGATACATCGAATACCGCGGTTATCTGGAAATGGACTTTCCCAGGAGGAACATTGGTGGCGCCATCAACCATTAACAGCAAAAATCCGGTAGTGAGATACACCACTGCAGGAACCTACTCTGTAACTTTGGAGGCGACGAATGCAGATGGAACATCCACGGTAACAGAAACCAACTTCATTACCGTAAATGCAACTGCATCTATTACTGCGACTACGCCCGGATCAAGATGTGGAGCAGGAAGTGTCACTATTTCTGCAACGCCGAACACGGGAACCGTAAAATGGTATAATGCGGCAACTGGAGGTACATTACTGTTTACAGGAAATTCCTTCAACACGCCGAGTATCAGTACGACTACAACGTATTATGCTGAAGCATTCAACGGATGCGTATCTGCGACCAGAACGGCGGTAACTGCGACAATCAATACTGTGCCTACAATCACCGGAACCGGCTCTACAAGCTGCACCGGAGGAACATTTACGCTCACTGCGACACCAAGCGCGGGAACCGTAAGTTGGTACGATGCAGCATCCGGCGGAAACCTTCTGGGAACAGGAACAGTTTTCAACACACCTAATATTACCGCAACCACAAGTTACTATGCAGAAACTTCCACAGCAACGTGTACTTCGACAAGGATTGAAGTGAAGGCAGTAGTGAACAATACCGCCGCTCCAACAGGAGATGCAACCCAGGTATTGTGCGGACCTAAAACGCTTGCCGATTTGGTAGTAACCGGAACAGCCATCAAGTGGTACGACGCGGCAACCGGAGGAAATCTTCTGCCGCCTTCAACGCCAATTGTTTATGGCACTACCTATTACGCATCGCAGACTGCAAACGGATGTGAAAGTGCATCAAGATTAGCGGTGACCGTAGAAGCTTGCTTGGCAACTTCAAACGTAGGTGGAAGAGAGGCGGTGCTTTATCCGAACCCGGTATCCGATATTTTAAATGTGAAATATCCATCGGAGATTGCAAGCATAGAAATCTACAGCATGACCGGACAGTTGATTTCAAAACATCATGAGAATTCGTCTCACTACAGAATGAATGTGCAAAAACTTACTTCAGGCGTTTACCTGTTGAAAGTTCATACTAAAGACGGCAAAACCGAGACGTATAAAATCATCAAGAAGTAGTTTTCATGTAGTTATTTTATGAAGGGTTCCTGGAGTATTTCGGGGATCCTTTTTTTTGAACTGTTAGAATTTCTGAATTCATAGAGAAACGGAAAAAATAACGGTTTACCCTCAAAAATACCCAATTCAGGGTATATCAAAAATTTACTACAAAAGTATCTTTGAACTAATAAAAAACCTAAAAACTTTATTAATATGAAAATTAAAAAACTACTTGTTGCCCTCGCAGTTGGAACTGCCGCACAGGTTTACGCACAGCAAACCGGAATCAATATTCTGGAAAAAGACTACGAAATATCCCGAAAAGCCAAAAAAGGGTATCTCGGTGGAGTGGAAGCTAAAGAAAATGGCAATTTCGACATGGTGTATTTTCTGCCTTCAAGCAGAAGAAAAGTGAAGATTGAAGTGTATAGTTTTGATAAGGACGCCAATCTTTTAGACACCAAAAAAGATGAATGGGATGTGGAAAAGGTTAAGAAAAAATGGAAATGGTTCAACTTTAAGGGTGACGAATATTCTACAACAGCAGCATCGTTAAGTACCAATCTTAGTGGCAAAATGATGTTTAAGAAAAGACTCATCAAAGCCAAATACAATTGGTTAGTTGGTGGATATTTGAAAAGTATAAAAATGCTTGATCGGCAAAAACTTACAAGTGAAAACGGTGAAGAATATCTTTTCAGCGGCGCTTATGAAGTAGAAAGAGACAGCACTATTTTAGCTTTGGCGTATCCTTATACAAAAGGTTCTTCCTACTCGAATTTGGATTTGATTAAAGTGAATAATGAAGGCGTTTCAAAAAAATTGGCTTCGGTTCCAACTTCAAGCCCAATGAAACCTATCTTTTCTAAACCCTTGTTGGACGACAACAGTAGGGATGTAGATAACGATGATTTTCCGCGAGATTGGGTTGTAGTTTTAGCTCCAACAAAAGCCTATGGAAAAAGCAATACAGGAACTCCAAACCAATTTACCTATTTGAGGATTTCCCCAGAAGGAAACTTAAAGGAAAATTTTACGTTTAATTCTCCTGATGCAGGTTACAGGATTTTGAACGTCTACGAAAAAAACGGAACTGTACTACTTTATGGCATGAGTATAAAGAAAGATGGCAAATATGCGGATGAAGTTTTAGGACAAACCGTGTCACCTTCAAGTATGGATGATCAGGAAAAAGCTGCAACATCTTCAAGTGGAGGTATGCTTGGCGGATTGGGAAAAATGGCAGGAATGATTTCTGGCAAAGAAGAATTGGCGCCATCACAAGCAAGTTTAGATAACGCATTAGACGAAAAAAAGTATGATAATTTCGTGATTACCAAAATCCAGAACGGAAATGCGGTCTATGTGAGACCTACCGCAATGCCTGAACTCAACCAAAAAGCAGTTGCAGGATCAGACATGAAAAAACCTTTGGAATTTGACGGAAAAAAATTCACAGCCAACAATTTTCAGATCCTGAAAGATGGTTCATTTGTTCTGTGTCTTCAAGATTTCAAACCAAGCAGTGGAGGAATTGGTGGAAATAAACTTTTAGGAGTTTCCAGATCGGGAAGTAGCTATGACAGAGTTTACAAAGGAATGTACATGCTACATTTTTCACCAGAAGGTAGTTTGGTAAGAAACTATACCGTTCTTCTTGATCAGAAGAATAAAAAGGGATTCTTCAATAATTCTCCAATGACTGCAGATAACTTTCCGGCAACAAGTTATGTGATTGAAAGTAAAGACGGCAAGTCGATAAACTGGATAATGGAAATGGTAAAAGCTATTGACAAAGATACAAGTGTAAGTACATTCTTGGATACTACCACAACTACAACAACCTATTCTCCGTTTTATAGTATTGAATATGGTAAATTGGATCTATCCACCGGAAAATCTTCCGAATTCAGAACTTTGGGAGATTTAGAAAAGAAAAAATATTACCTGTACGAAAAACACAACCGAATCCAGATTGGTGATTATACCTACTTCTTCAGCGAAACACCTAACGGAGGTCGCCTGCTGGTATCAAGAATCAATATTAATGATTAGAAACACAAACCGTGAGAATCAATTTCGCAACAAATAATGTTTTCATTATTCGTTTTTAGGGGTGGCCGGGAGAAATTCCGGTCATTTCTTTTATCGGTTGGTGAGGAATTGCTGCAAACTTGTATAAATTTTACGCTGAATTAAGTATTTCGAAACGCACCAAAGATTTTTAGTTTTAGATGAAAAATACCCAATTCAGGGTATATCGATTTGAAATGGCTGAAATACTTTTACCTCAATATTAACCCCTAAAATTTTTATTATGAAAACAATTTTCAAATCTATCGCTGTTTTAGCTGTATGCGCAGTTCTTTTTATTTCATGCAACAGAAGTGAAGATCCTGCCCCGAATAATCCGCTTCCTGCAGCTGCAGGATTCACTTGGAGAGAGAACGATCCCAATGGAGCGGTAAAGACGGCCGGCTCGTCAGAAGTCAGAACCCAATACAAATCCATTTTCGCCTTCGCAGGTCCTACAGCAACTTCGGGTACTATCTTTGAAATTAATCTAACAGGAACTGTACCTGCAACCTACGATTTGGCAACATCGGGAAATGCATTGTATTACGGTGGCTTTGGACCGGGGGGAACCATCACTGGCAAAGTGATCATCACCAAAAACGATGGGTCGAAAGCAAGCGGAACATTGGAGGCGTTTACCACAGCTTCAGGAAATATCACGAAAGTTTACGGAACCTTCACCGATATCCCCGTAAAATAATTTAACGAAGCCGGCGTATCACCGGTTTTTTTTCTTTAAAAAAATCAACGACATGAAAAAATTTTACTTATTAGCATTTCTTTCCTTGTCATTTTTGGGAAATGCGCAGTTTACGAAAATAATGGATTTATCCGGTGATGTAAAACCTGGAATGTATGACATTATTAATAATTATAACATCTGGAACAACAAGCTCTTCACTTTCACTATAGAAGACGGTACAAACGATTTGCTGGTAAAAGTTACCGACGGAACTGTTGCCGGAACAAAGCTTGTCAAGAGAATCTCAAAACCTGCCGCCTATTCTTCCTGGTCTCCATACGCAACAAAGCCTGCCGGAAACGGACTGTATTTTAAAATAGGAACTGTGGATAATGCAGGAAACAATATATGTGAACTATGGTTTACCGACGGTACAGAAGCCAACACAAGACTCATCAGCAACAACAGTTATCTGGAAATTGGAGGATCGCATATGGTTACCGTAATTAAGCATCGGGATGTGCAGCCCTCAAATATTGGAGACCTGTTTTTCTTCTGGAAAGCGACGGGAACAACTTCCAACACCCCTATGACGCTTTGGAAAACCGACGGAACTTCGGCGGGAACTTCACAGGTTTCTTCATCCATCTTTAATTTAGCTAACAACCTGGAGGAATTTGATTATGGGATTACGTTTAATGGTTATTACTATTTCAGAGGCGGAAACGGCACCACCAACTATAACCATCTTTACAGAACCGACGGAACTGCTGTCGAAACCATTAAACAATTTCCTCTAACACTTTCAGGCACCGGAATAGACAGAATGGGAACGGTTTTCAAAAATAAACTGTTCTTCGTCGCCACTACCGAAGTAGGTGTTAATGGAAGCAGCTATACTCAAACAGAAGTGTGGGAAACCGACGGAACGGAGGTAGGAACCAAAATGTTCTATAATTTTAAAGGGAATGATAGTGGAATGGAAAAATTTGAAGTCAACGACAGATTTAGCTTCAGAAAAACCGATCACCTGATGTTGCTCAAATCGCTGGAAAACACATCAACTGTTTATTATACAGACGGAACTTCTGCCGGGACCGCAATAGCTTTTAGCGGTGTTGACGCTCAACCTGCAAGAGTAATTACAGGCAATAATTCAGCTTATTTTTTAAGGTTGAATAGCAACAACGATACCCCAAAAAGAGTGAATGCCCTCATTGGATTTCCTCCTGTCGCGTATTCTTTCGACAAAAAAATATTTTCAGAAGAAGGCAAAGTCCTCAACAACACGCTTTGGTTTATGAATAAGGACACTTATAGTTCTTACAATGTGATACCATGGCGCTCCACAGGAACCGACACTACTACTTTTGCCACAGCCAATTCTAATTTTGGTATGGGTGGTTTCGGAGCGAAAACCTTTATATTGAATAACGAGCTTTATTTCATCACCAATTACTTAGGGTTTATGAATATGTCGCTGTACAAATTCAATCCCGATTATACCTTTACTAATGCAGCGGGAGACAACAACTGGTCCAACGTAAATAACTGGGTTGCGAAAAATATTCCTTTAAACAATGATAATGTAACGATTCCTGCTGCTTTTTCTCCAAATATCAATGGAGCAGCTTTTGCAAATGACCTTACCGTAAATTCGCCATTAAACATTTCCACCGGAAGTCTCAATATTTCAGGAAATTTAAATTTAGGCGCAAACATTACCTTAAACAACAACAATCTTAATTTAAAGGGCGGAAGTTCAAACGTTTCAAGAACTGCCATGGCTTCAGGTCACTACATCGTCACCAACGGAACCGGAACCGTAAACATCGAAAACCTCGATGCAGCAAGAGGTACGGTAAATCTGCCAATCGGAACGGCAACCAATTACAATCCAATTTCAATTTCAAATTCAGGGACTTCCGACACTTTTTCGGCAAGAGTTTCTGACGGAATCTCAAACACGACAAACGGTGCGGTAAATTCCACCTGGGAAATCTCTGAAGCAACCGCGGGCGGAAGCAACGTCAATCTGTCTTTGGGATGGAACGCTTCCCAGGAAAATTCGTCCTTCTCAAGAAATTCCGCAAAAGTCGGTCATTATTTAAACGGAAGCTGGAACGAAGAAAATTCGGGAACAGTTTCAGGAACGGATCCGTTTACAATCTCAGCAACGGGAATTACCAGTTTCTCGCCATTTTCTGTGATGAATTTCGGGGCGTTGGCAACACATAATTCCATAAAAAATGGAGTAGAAGTTTATCCGAATCCATTCAGTGAATTGCTGAATATTTCTTGCTTAGAAAACGGAACAGTAAGTTTCTATGACATGTCCGGAAAACTGGTTTCCACAGAATTTTTGGTTAAAGGAACGAACCTTTTAAACAAATCTAACTTACAAAAAGGAATCTACATTTATCAGATTAAAGGAAAAGATGGAAACGTAGTTGCAAACGGGAAAATTATTAAAAAATAGACTCTTTAATTTTTAAATCATACTGTAATAAAATAATTATACCAATACTACTTTTTTCAGATAGATTAATGAATATGGAAGAATAACAGGTGCTGGATTTTGGCAAAATTCGATTATCGATATTTTCTTAAAAATACCCAATTCAGGGTATATCGATTTGAAATGGCTGAAATACTTTTACCTCAATATTAGCCCCTAAAAATTTTTATTATGAAAACAATTTTCAAAATTGCAACCGCAACAGTAATCGCAGCATCACTTGTTTCATGCAACAGATCGGAAGATCCTGCCCCGAATAATCCGCCCTCTTCTGGAGTTTTGCCAAAAAAAATGGTAAGTACTTACTCTAATTATCCAAATAATCCTAGAACTGTAACTTACACTTATGACGGAAACAAAATTTCCGAGATCAACATTTTTCCTCAAGAAGACGTAAGTAAAATTAAATATACTTATACTGGAGATAATATCACTAAAATTGAAAAATTTACAGGTTCCAATTTTTCTTCATACTACATTTCAAATCTTGAATATCAGAATGATAAATTAGTAAAAGTTTCATCACCATCGGGTTACAACGAAACCACGTTTGTGCACAATCCGGATGGGACAGTAATTCAGACCTATAAATATTCATCTACTTCGAGCAGCCAACAAAGTAAGCTTTATTTCACTGGTGGCAATATGGTAAAAAGAGAAAACCTTGATGCCAACGGAGCTGTCGTACAAACAATAAATTATAGCTATGACACAGCCAAAAATGGAATGCTGAAAAACGTTACCGGTTTAACAAAGGTGTTATCGGGATTTTCTGCGTATGACGAAGGCGACACCGGTGTTAATGCTTTGACTGGAATTACTGATACAGGAGTCGCAAGTAACAACAGTACTTATACTTATGAGTACAACAGTGATTCTTTTCCAACAAAAAGAGTAAGAAATAGAAACAATGTTACAGCTACAGCAGTGATCAGTTATTAAAAAACAAAATTCCTGTGAAGTATTTCTTTACAGGAATTAAAATTTTCGCTCCAGAAATAATCTACATTTATCTGATCAAGGGAAAAGTTGGAAATTTGGTTTCATCTGGGAAAATTATTAAAAAGTAATTATTAGCTAATAAAAAACATTAAAACATAAAAAAAACATTTTATGAAATATATTTATACAGCATTTTTAGTCTTATGTTATTCTCTAGTTAGCTCTCAAACTAAGCTTATCCAATATATGACTAGGGTACCAGACGCAAGTCATTTTATAAATTATAAGACGGATATTTGGCAAAATAAAGTATTTTATAAGTCACAAGGATACTTAATGTATTTTGATGGCATTAATTTACCTAAAGTTGTAAAAAAGACAAATGATAATGCTTTTTATTCTAACCAGTTTAAATCTACAACAAACTGGATGTACTTTACTGATAAAAATCCTACAACGAATCTTATTGAATTATGGAGAACTGATGGTACCGATGCTAATACAATAAAACTTGATGAGGCCACATCGATTATTATAAATCAAGTTGGTTCAGGTTATTCGTATCAAACCGCAATTTTATACGATTCAGAACTAAACGGACAATTTTTCTATTTTAAAAATAATTCATTGTATAAAACAGATGGGTCCGTTTCTACACTTATAAAAAGTAATCTTTATAGACAAGGAACTTATTTTATTTGTAACAATGCATTTTATTTTTACAATTATAATAGTAGTACAAATACAGAGCACGGAATTTATAAATATGACGGTGCAGTGCTTGAAAATATCTATCCAGTAGTTATGGATTATACTGTAGTTGCTAATTCAATAAGTTACTTGCTTGGTAAATTTGGTAATAAAATATTATTTGCGGGTATATATAATAAAGTAAAAGGTTTCTATAGTATAGATACAGTGACAGGCAGTGTTGTATTGGAATTGCCTACAGAGTACTTGTCAGATGCAGATTGGAACAATGTTTCAGGATCAATCTCAAAAGATGGCATCTATCTTAAACTTTCTGTAACTAAAAATAATGCAACAACATATGGTATCTATCGTTTTGGAGCGGATGGTTTAATAAAAATTATAGATACATATGATTTAAATGTTAAACAATTTGTGTGCAATGATAATTTGATCTATTTAGTTTACACAAAAAATAGTGAATCTAATACCTCTTTGTATTTTAGGAAAATGACTTTATCAGGAAATTTAATTTCAGAATCCAGAATAAAGGACATTTCAAATATGAATACGAGTGCAAAATTTGGATTTTTTAGAGATTCCTACTGGTTTCAATATTCATTACCAAATATTGCAGATTTTGAATTATGGAGAACGGATGGAACAAATGAAAATACAGTGCAGGTACAAAATATTGACGAAAGCCAAAATATGAGTTCTGGGCCAACAAATTTTTTTGTTCTAAACGACAGGCTGTATTTCTTTGGCTCTAAAAGCTATATGCCGTGCCTTTATGAATTTGCTGGGGATTTTACATTCAACAATAATAAGCAGGATAATAATTGGAATAACAAAGAAAATTGGAATAGCTTGTTATTGCCTTCATCTGTAGACGATGCAAATATCCCTAACTCTCAAAATTTGCAAATTAACGGAAGTGCTTTTGCTAAAAATCTTAACGTTTCTTCACCCATTGATATATCTTCTGGCTCACTCAACATTTCTGGAAATATAGATTTAGGAGCAAAAATCACCCTAAATGGAAACAATCTAAACCTAAAAGGCAGCGATTCTAAAATTACAAATGCCAATTCCACCAACTACATCATTACCAACGGAACAGGAACGGTAAACGTAGAAAACCTCGACGCAGCAAGAGGAACAGTAAATCTGCCAATCGGAACAGCAACTAATTACAACCCAATTTCAATTTCCAATTCGGGAACTTCCGATACTTTTTCTGCAAGAGTTTCAGATGGAATTCAGAACACGACAAACGGCGCAGTAAATTCCACCTGGGAAATCTCTGAAGCAACTGCAGGCGGAAGCAACGTAAATGTAACTTTGGGATGGAATGCTTCACAGGAAAATTCATCCTTCTCAAGAAATTCCGCGAAAGTGGGACATTATCTAAACGGAACCTGGAATGAAGAAAACTCGGGATCAGTTTCAGGAACCGATTCGTTTACAATCTCTGCAACCGGAATCACAAGTTTCTCGCCATTTTCTGTGATGAATTTTGGGGCGTTGGCTGCGAATAATATTTCTAAAAATCAGGTTTCTGTTTATCCGAATCCATTTTCTGATAATTTAAATATTTCTACAGATGAAAATGCATCAATTTATTTGTATGATTTATCAGGCAAGTTGATTTCAAAAGAATTTTTGGTGAAGGGAAGCAACTCATTGAACAAATCTTCACTCCAGAAGGGAATCTACTTTTATCAGATTAAAGGTAAAGATGGTAATATGGTTTCATCAGGGAAAATTATTAAAAAATAAAAGTCATGAAAAAGATATACACAATTTTAGCTTTGGCACTGACATTTTTTTGCAGTGCGCAATTGTCGCAAGTTTTACCGTACACCAGTACAAACGGTTTCGGCACAACACAGACCGACGACACGATGATTTATAACAACGAGTTTTACGGATCAACTGCCGGAACTGTATCTTCGGTAGAACTCCGAAAATTCAACGGCACCACGATAACGGAAATAAAAAGTTTTCCAGGGTATTATTCCGGAAGCTTAGCCTCTACCATGATGTTGGGTAGTTTCAATAAAACGGAGAGCAAACTATATTTCATCACTACGCAAACGCTCTACAACACTAATTATACGGTGAACGAAAGCACAAGCGAGTTATGGGTTACAGACGGTAGTGCGGCAGGAACGCTGAAATTGTTAACGGTGACCAGACCTGGCAATTTTGCTTTCAACATTATTTTAACAGATACTCATTATGGTGCGTTCAAAACAAACAGCAATTATGTAGGCGACAAACTTATTTTCTCAACCTACAATACCACAATGGTTACAGACGGTACTGTGGCGGGAACAAAACCTTTAACTGCTAATGGAATTCCTATCCCTATGTTGTCAATGCCGGGACCAAAACTCAACGGGAAGTATTATTTTTCAGCTACAGACGGAACTTTGCACAGTACAGACGGTACAGATGAAGGCACCCAGAACATCGTCTCGAATTCAGTAGTTTCAGTTTACAGTCCTATGAGTATGCCGCTGAATGGAAAATTCATGTTCTGGGGCAACAATTCCGAAAGCGGAACCGAACTTTGGGAATCCGACGGAACTGCTGCCGGAACCAAACTTTTCTATGAGACCGTACCCGGACCTGAAACCGGAAAAATAATTTATGGAAATTCCATCGACATGGCTAATGACGGAAAACACATCTACTTCATGCTTGCTAATGGAACAGACCGCGAAGTGTGGTCAACGGATTTAACGGTAGCAAATACAAAAAAAATAAAAGATGCCAATAATTATCTGCCACAACTTAGTGTTTTAGGCAATGGTATCATTTATTTTCAGGAAAACACTATATCACCGCCTTATTTAAGTAAAATCTGGAAAAGTGATGGAACACCGGAAGGAACTAAACAGATTTCAGATGTCTTCAAAAGCAACTCCATGGCTCTTTATCAAAATTCACTCTACTTTCAAAGAGCTGAAAACAAAACCACTATTGGTAGTAATCAAGTGGATAATAATATTGAACTATGGAAATCCGATGGCGAACCTGAGAATACAAGAATGATTTTTGACATTTATCCTGGCGGATTGACTTCTCCTTATGTCGTAGCGAATAAATCCGAACCAGGTATGTTTTTCGTGCTGAATGATGTACTATACTTTGTTGCAAAAAACGCCTCAGGAAAATTTATCTACAAATTTAAAGGAGATTATACATTTAACGGTGTAACCAACAACAACTGGAGCAATCCTAACAACTGGAATTCTGGCGTGGCTCCAGGAATTCAGGATCTGGTAAACATTCCTGCAGGATTTAATTTAAATATAGACACCAACTCTTTTGGTAAGGATGTTAACGTAAGTTCTCCGCTCAATCTTTCTTCTGGAAACCTAAATATTGGCGGATATTTAAACCTCGGCGCGAACATTACATTAAACAACAACAATCTTAATTTAAAAGGCGGAAATTCAAACATATCAAGAAGCACATTGGCTTCAGGTCACTACATCGTCACCAACGGAACCGGAACCGTAAACATCGAAAACCTCGACGCAGCAAGAGGAACAGTAAATCTGCCAATCGGAACTGCTACAAATTACAACCCGATTTCCATTTCAAATTCAGGGACTTCCGATACTTTTTCGGCAAGAGTTTCCGACGGAATCTCGAACACCACAAACGGCGCGGTAAATTCCACCTGGGAAATTTCGGAAGCAACTGCAGGCGGAAGCAACGTCAATCTGTCTTTGGGATGGAACGCTTCCCAGGAAAATTCGTCCTTCTCAAGAAATTCCGCGAAAGTGGGACATTATCTAAACGGAAGCTGGAATGAAGAAAACTCGGGATCAGTTTCAGGAACCGATCCGTTTACAATCTCTGCAACGGGAATCACAAGTTTTTCGCCATTTTCTGTGATGAATTTCGGGGCGTTGGCTTCGAATAATATTTCTAAAAATCAGGTTTTAGTTTATCCGAATCCGTTTAATGAGAACTTTACTATTTCCTTAAATGAAAATTCGGTGGTGAATTTCTATGACATTTCCGGAAAATTGGTTTCTTCTTCCATTTTATTGAAAGGAAATAATACGCTCAACAAGTCCGACCTTCAGAAAGGAGTTTATATTTATCAGGTAAAAGGAAACTCTGGAAACGTGATTGCAAACGGGAAAATTATAAAGAAATAAAATAGCCAAGAATCTTCGAACAACATCGAGATGTTTTTAAGCCGGAATTTTTTCCGGCTTTTTTGCGAAAGCTATGTTGTAAATAATATTTTTAATTTATATTTGTACCTCTGAAAAAGAAAGAATGTACAATAAATTAGTAAGGATTGAAGTGATGAGAACGCTGGGAAAAGAGGTTGGAAACTTTATTTCTTCCTATTTAACCCCGGTTGAGAAAATTTGGCAACCTACTGATTTTCTTCCTGATCCATCTGCGGATTCTTTCAAACATGATGTTGAGGAACTCCAAACTTATGCTCAGGAAATGGGTTATGACCTTTTTGTAACATTAATTGGCGACTGTATTACCGAAGAAGCGTTACCAAGCTACGAATCCTGGATCATGGGAATCGATGGAGTAGAACAGGAAAACCGCACCGGTTGGTCGCAATGGGTGCGAAGTTGGACCGCCGAAGAAAACCGCCATGGAGATTTGCTCAATAAATATCTTTATCTATGCGGTAGAGTAAACATGCGTGAAATTGAAATCACCACGCAATATTTAATTCAGGACGGGTTTGATTTGGGAACTTCCTTGGATCCGTACCGAAACTTTGTTTACACAAGTTTTCAGGAAACGGCAACCAATATTTCCCACAGAAGAGTGGGGACTTTCGCAAAACAAAGCGGGAACATAAAACTTGCCAAAATGTGCGGTGTAATCGCAGCTGACGAAGCACGACACGCAAAAGCTTACAAACATTTTGTCACCAAAATCTTCGAACTCGATCCATCGGAAATGATGCTCGCTTTTGAGGATATGATGAAAAAGAAAATCGTGATGCCTGCACATTTGATGCGGGAAAGCGGCCAAAAAGCCGGCGAACTTTGGGCACATTTTTCTGATGCGGCGCAAAGAGCAATGGTTTACACCGGACAGGACTACATCAATATCCTAAGCGAACTTCTTACCGACTGGAAAATAGAACATATCTCCGGACTCAACGAACAGGCGCAGAAAGCACAGGAATATTTAATGAAACTTCCTTCGCGGCTTCAGCGGATTACCGACCGGCTTGCAACTCCCGACTTGCAGTACCAGTTCAAGTGGGTGAAATCTTAACACCAAATCATATCAAACTATATTGTTTTGAGGGTCGTCTTTTTTGATGACCCTTTTATTTTTATATCTTTGCAAAAACTAAATTTCACGCTATGAAAAGTAATAAAAAACTAGCCATTGATTTCGACGGAACCGTTGTAGAAGACGCATACCCGGGAATCGGAAAACCAAAAACCTTTGCCTTCGAAACTCTGAAAAAATTACAGTCGGAAGGTTACCGCTTAATCCTGTGGACTTACCGCCACGGAAAAACATTAGACGAAGCTGTAGAATTTTGCCGCAAAAACGGGGTGGAATTTTATGCGGTGAATTCATCATTTGAAGGAGAAGTTTTTGACCCTTCAGAAGCTTCCAGAAAAATTGATGCAGACCTTTTCATCGACGACCGAAACCTCGGCGGATTCCCCGGATGGGGCGAAATCTACAATATCATCAACGAGAGAATTGAGTTCCGTGTCGAAGGAAATGAAGTGCTGCCTTATTCCAAAATGAAAAAAGAAAAAAAGAAAGGACTTTTTTGGTAATTTACACAAGATAAAAGGCAAAAGACAAAAATGAAGAATGATTTGTTACAAAGAACCTTTAATTTTGGTATCGCAGTCATCAAGTTTCTGCGAAACTTGCCTGATTATCCTGAATATAAAATGCTAAGATTTCAGCTATTAAAGTCATGTGCTTCAGTTGGTGCAAATTATGAAGAATCACAGGCAGGATCGTCCAAGAAAGATTTTCGTAACAAAATCAGAATTTCTCTTCGAGAAGCGAGGGAATCGAATTATTGGTTAAGAATCATCGATGCTTTAAGCGATGTAAAATCCGAAGAATTAGACCGACTTTTGCAAGAAAGCTCTGAGCTAAAAAATATTCTTGGAGCAATTTTACGGAATTCAAAAGATGACGAAAACGAAACTTAACTATTGTTTCATTCTTGCCTTTGTTTTTTCTTTTTATCTTTTTCCTTTTATCTTTTGTCTTAAGAAAAATGATTCAACTCAAAACCCTCGACGAACTTCGTCTCATGCGTGAAAGCGCGCAACTCGTTTCAAAAACTTTAGGAATTATCGCCAAAGAGATAAAGCCGGGAGTTACCACCAATCACCTCGATAAGATTGGTGCCGAATTTATCCGCGATCACGGTGGCGAACCTGCTTTCCTCGGAATGTATGGATTCCCGAAAAACCTTTGTATTTCACCAAATGCAGAAGTGGTGCACGGAATTCCCAACGACAAACCTTTGGTTGAAGGCGATATCCTTTCCGTTGACTGCGGTGTTTATATGAACGGATTCTATGGCGACCACGCTTATTCTTTTGAAGTTGGAGAGGTCGCTCCCGAAACCAAGAAATTGCTGAAAGTTACCAAAGAATCTCTCTACAAAGGAATCGAACAGTGCGTTCGCGGAAAAAGGGTGGGAGATATTTCCAACGCAATTCAAACTTATTGTGAAAAGCATGGATACGGAGTTGTTCGGGAATTGGTCGGTCACGGTTTGGGAAGGAAAATGCACGAGGATCCGCAAGTTCCCAACTACGGAAAAAAAGGGAGCGGAAAAGTCCTGAAAGACGGCATTGCACTTGCCATCGAACCCATGATCAACCTTGGAACCCACGAAGTAAAATTCCACGACGATGGTTGGACGGTTACTTCCCGCGACAATTCACCTTCAGCACATTTCGAGCACGATGTGTGCATCATCAACGGCAAACCAGTTTTGCTCTCTACCTTCAAATATGTTCACGAAGCTTTGGGAATTGTGAGTGATGAAGAAGCGCCATTTACATTGGATTTTTAATTTGTTTCTATAAATGAAATTGAAAGGAAGGAGCGGCGAAGCCGCAAAATGTTGGTAGTATTGATATGGTGTTAAAAGGAGGTGCGAAGCACCGGCATGTTGGTAATATGATAAATTATGGCTGATTCAAACGCTACATACACACAAATACACATCCAATTTGTTTTCGCTGTGAAATTTCGTGATTCATTAATCCAGGAAGATTGGAAAGAAGAACTTCATAAATATATTACAGGAATAGTACAAAATAACAATCACAAATTATTGGTAATAAATTCAATGCCGGATCATGTTCATATCTTGGTTGGAATGAGACCAAAACAATCTGTATCCGATTTGGTAATGGAAATTAAGGCCAATTCTTCTAGATTCATTAATGAAAAAAAATTCTTGTCAACAAGATTTGAATGGCAAAAAGGATATGGAGCTTTTTCTTACGGTAAATCGCAAGTTAATGATGTAATCAACTATATTAATAATCAGGAGAAGCATCATCACAAAAAGTCTTTCAAAGAAGAATATATTGAATTTTTGACAAAATTTGATATTGATTTTAATCAAGAGTATATTTTTAATGATTTAATATAACCAACATGTCGGTGCTTCGCACCTCAATAACCTGCACTGCAAATCTTCTACCAACATTTCGCGGCTTCGCCGCTTCCCTAAACTTCCTTTAATTGAAAAAACTAGCCAAATTCCTTTTAAACAAAATTCCGCGGCCGATGCTTATCAACTTAAGCATTTTGCTGCGTCCACTGATTTATCAGTTCTTTAAAGGAAACAAATTTTACGATCCCATTGACGGGAAATCGTACCGGAAATTTCTTCCCTACGGTTACGGAAAACAACGGGAAAACGCACTTTCACCGGGAACGCTCAGTTTGGAGCGACACCGACAAATGTGGCTGTATCTTCAGAACGAAACAGATTTCTTCACCAAGAATTATAAAGTTCTCCATATCGCACCAGAACAGGAATTCCTGAGAAAATTCAAAAAAATGAAAAATCTGGATTATACTTCGGCAGATTTATTTTCACCGATTGTGGATGTGAAAGCCGATATTCTGGATTTGCCGTTTGAAGATGAGAGTTTCGACATCATTTTCTGCAACCATGTTCTGGAACATATCGAGGAAGACAGAAAAGCGATGAGCGAGCTTTACCGTGTGATGAGAAAAGGAGGGTGGGGAATTTTTCAGGTGCCAATGAAGAATTCTCTTGAGAAAACCTACGAGGATTTTTCCATTAAAGATCCGAAGGAAAGGCAGAAACATTTCGGGCAATACGACCACGTCCGCTGGTACGGAATGGACTATTTCGAGCGACTTAAATCCGTTGGTTTTGAAGTAGATATCAATTTCTATTCAAGAAAATATTCAAATGAGGAAACCCAGAAATTTGGCTTGATGGAGAACGAGATTCTCCCTGTCGTTTCAAAGAAGTAAGCGTTTATTCCTTAACGATCTTGAACATTTTCTCGTTGTTAACCTTGATGAAATAAGTTCCTGTTTTTAGACTCTGTAAATCTATTTTTTGTGTTTTTGCGTGATCATACTTCATTTGGTACACCAATTTTCCCGAGATATCAAAAACTGAAACAGTGTTGATTCCGCTTGTATTTTCCACAGTCAAGAAATCTTTCACAGGATTTGGTGCAATACTGTAATTTGGCAACTTATTGTCTTCCACAGTAAGATTAGTCGCTTCGAAATGCATTTGTTGAAATATAGGAGTTGTTATCACTAAAGTCTTCGTATTGCCGTTATTTTGAATGTAATAATGGAATATAAAAGAAGATTCAAAAAATGTACATAAATAACTAAAAAACTGGTTTACTTCACCATTGTCACCTGTATAAACCTCATTGGTACATGTTTTATTGCTTACGGTAAAACTATCTTGTCCTATGTAATCTAAGTTTGCCGAAATCAAATTAAAAAAGGAAGAACTCAACTGCGGAGATACTGTGGAAAATTTAGTAACCTGATTATAAGTCATTGGAGGAGCAAACCATGGCGACGGATGCAATTCATCTTCAACAAAAGTAATTTTCCAATTATTGTTCACTAAATCAGGATGTTGGGCGGAACAGAAGCTTGCCATCAAAATGAAAAGTAGAGCTTTTTTCATGATTTTTCTTTCAAATCTACAGTTTATTTTTGAATAATCATTTCACTACCTTTGCAAATATTTTTTTACGGGAAAAACAATTTCTCGACACCTTTCAAACTAATATTTTTTTGATCAAATACATGCACAAAGCAGGATTCGTAAATATCGTAGGAAAACCAAATGCGGGAAAATCAACCCTTCTGAATCAACTGATGGGAGAGAAGCTCGCGATTGTTACCCAGAAAGCGCAGACAACGAGACACCGTATTTTCGGGATTTATAATGAGGAGGATCTGCAGATCGTGTTTTCTGACACACCGGGAGTTTTGGATCCGAAATACGGATTGCAGGAAAAGATGATGGATTTTGTGAAGGATTCTTTGCAGGACGCCGATGTATTTCTGTTTATTGTGGACATTACCGACAAGACTGAACCGTTTGAGTTTCTAGTGGAAAAACTGAACAAGATTCCCGTTCCTGTACTGATTTTAGTCAATAAAATCGACGAGAGCAACCAGGAAGAACTTGAAAAAACGATGGAGTTGTGGCACGAGAGGATTCCGAAAGCGGAAATTCTGCCGATTTCTGCGCTGAAAGGATTTAATACCAAAGTGATCCTGCCAAAACTGAAATCGCTGCTTCCCGAAAATCCGCCGTACTACGACAAAGATCAGTTTACCGACAAACCGGAAAGGTTTTTTGTGAACGAGGCGATCCGCGAGAAAATCCTTTTGAATTACGAGAAAGAAATCCCGTATTCTGTGGAAGTAGTTACCGAACAGTTCAAGGAAAAAGAGGGAATCATCTTCATCGACTCGATTATTTATGTGGAGCGTGACACACAGAAAGGTATTATTATCGGGCATAAAGGCGAAGCGATCAAGAAAGTGGGAACAGAAGCGAGAATCGATCTTGAGAAGTTTTTTGCCAAGAAAATCCACCTCAATCTTTTCGTAAAAGTGAAAAAAGACTGGCGAAAAAATGAACGGGATTTGAAGAACTTCGGATACCGATGATAAAAAAACTTCCTTATATCGCTTGATATAAGGAATTTTAGTATTTTTGGGTTATAATTTACGAAATGAATTATTTCACTTCAACTAAAAGCAACCCTTTTCTGGTGGATATTTTCCTTCTTGTAGTACGCATATTCATTGGGTTTGCAATGATTTCGCACGGGTTTCCGAAACTACAGATGCTTACTTCGGGAGAAGAAATCCAGTTCTTTGACTTTTTGGGAATGGGTCCGAAAGCGACTTTGGTTCTCGCAGTTTTCGCCGAGTTTGTTTGTTCAATATTTATCATTTTAGGGCTCTTCACAAGAATTGCAGTTTTCTTTTTGACCTTCGCAATGTTTATTGCTGCGTTCGTGGTACACAGCGGTGATCCCTTTGCTAAAAGGGAAATGAGCTTGCTTTACCTGTGTTTATATCTGTTATTGTTTGCTTTCGGTCCAGGAAAATATTCTATTGACGGAATGATTAGCAAAAGAAGGGAATCCCGGTGGTAATTCATTAATTTTTATAGAATGTGTTTTTGGTTGTTCAGGAATATTCCATTTAACATAATATAAATTATAGGAAATTTTAATCTGTTGATTTACAATTGTATATGATTTCAGTTTAACATATTTAACATGTATATATCCTCTTTTAAAATAACTAATCTACACAATCTATATTTGGCGTAGTTTATTCACTCCCAATAGCTGAGAACCAATCTCTCACATCATGCAAAAGTTGTTTTTAATTATTTCCATGTTTCTAATTGTTTTCGGCTGCAAGAAAAATTCTGAAGTCTTGTCCGAAAAAAATCCTACAGCCGATTCTCAGCGATTAGAAAATTCAACGACTTGCTATCTGTCTGTAATTGGTCAGGATTCCGTGAGAATCTCTCTAACAGATTCTGGCGGAAAAATCTCTAGAGAAATTGATTTTAGAAATTCCGAAACCGACGGTTCTGTTGGAGCTTTCATAGGAATTAAATCCGGAGACACCATTAAACTTAAAGCCAGAACAATTGCCGAGGGTTACATTTCGCACAACGATATTTATCTTCTGGAAAAAGACGGTAAGCTTTACGAAGGTGTCGGCGAAATTAAGAAACAGAACGATTCGACAACCGTCTTCGCAGATCCAGCGAAAATAGACTACTCTAAAAGTTTCGTATTTTCAAAAACGGATTGTCCGAAGTAACTCAATTTAACATAATGTTAATCTTTGGATTTCATGAATTCTCAAATTTTCATTAAATTTAACCTTTCTTCAAAATACTCCTTTTTATTATGAAAAATCTGTTGATCGCCGCATTTGTCGCTTTTGCTGTGGCAAGTTGTGAGAAAAAATCCGAGCAATCGGTGCAAACCAGCACTACTCCACCCGATTCGATGACCGTTCCTGAAACTCACGAACCTGTGGAACCATCAACTTTACAAAGCTGTTATGTCGGAAATACAGGTAAAGATTCCGTGTTTATCTCGCTCGACGATAACTTGGGAACCATTACGGGGAAGCTTCGCTATAAAAATTTTGAGAAAGACAGCTCAATGGGCGATGTGATGGGAATTAAAAGTGGCGACACGCTGAAACTAACCTACAGCTTTGAATCTGAAGGAACTTCTTCCGAACGCGACATCTATTTTTTGCAAAAAAACGGTGAATTAATTGAAGGAATCGGCGACCATAAAACGGAAGGCAACAAAGAATTCTATGTAAATCCCGCAAAACTGAAATACGAAACCGCCGGTTTGAAATCAGCAGACTGTATAGATTTCGAAAAGAAATTTGCATCAAAGTAAGACGATTAGAAATTCAAGAGCAACCAGATTTTCTGGTTGTTTTTTTTGGCTAAAATTTATGTCTCAAAAAAAGAAAATAATCATTATTTTTGGTTCGTATGAAAACTGATGATTCTAAAAACAAGCAGAGCTTACAGGAACTTATTGATACCAAGGACTTTGTGGAGCATATTTCTGTGGATTGCGCCATTTTTGGTTTTGATGAAGGGATAATGAAAGTGCTCCTACTTAAGTACCATGATCTGGATTTGTGGTCGCTTCCAGGCGGATTTGTCTTTAATGATGAAGATCTAGACGATGCTGCGTCTCGGGTTCTCTACGAACGAACTTTGCTGAAAGACGTTTTTTTGAGCCAGTTTCATACCTTCGGAAAAATCGACCGCACCGAAAATAACGTCCACAGAATTCTTTTGAAAAACAAAGCAATCGAGGTTTCCAAAGACCATTGGATTTTTCAGCGATTCATCACCGTTGGCTACTGCAGTTTGATCGACTTCACTTTGGTTGATTCTTTTCCGGGTGCACTCAACGAAACAATTGCCTGGTTCGAGGTCAACAAACTGCCGAAAATGGCGTTTGACCACGAAGAAATCATTCAGAGAGGATTGGAACATATCCGAAAAGATATCGACACGCAAATCGTCGCCAGCAAACTTTTGCCTGAAAAATTTACGATGAAGGAACTTCAAACCGTTTACGAAACCGTTCTGGGTGAAGAACTTCGCAGAAATAACTTTCAGAGAAAAATTCTTGCACTTAATACTCTGGAGCGGCTCGAGAAATTTTACGACGGTTCCGCAAACAAGGCACCCTATCTTTACCGGTTTGCCGATAAAAAGTAAGTTCACACAAATTCGGTGAGCAATCACTTCCCTACTCTTCAGAAAATCCTTAATTTTAACAAAACAAATAAATTATGTCTTATTACCCGCTTTCGAGCATTCCGGATTACTATTTAATGGATGAACTTTTAACCGACGAACATAAACTGATCCGGCAATCAGTAAGGGATTGGGTAGAAAGTTTCGTGATGCCAAAAATCGATGAGGCGGCACAAAACCACCACGATATTCCGGGACTGATGAAGGAATTGGGAAATATCGGCGCTTTAGGTCCGTATATTCCTGAAGAATACGGCGGCTCTGGATTGGACCAGATTTCTTACGGAATCATCATGCAGGAACTGGAAAGAGGCGATTCTGCAGTTCGTTCTGCTGCTTCTGTTCAGAGTTCTTTGGTAATGTTCCCAATCAACGAATTCGGTTCGGAGGAGCAAAAAAAGAAATACCTTCGGAAATTGGCGAGTGGCGACATGATCGGCGCATTTGGATTGACTGAACCCAACCACGGTTCGGATCCCGGTTCTATGGAAACTCACTTTGAGGATAAAGGTGATCATTATCTCTTGAACGGTGCGAAGATGTGGATTACCAATGCTCCACTTTGCGACATCGCAGTAGTTTGGGCAAAAAATGAGGAAGGAAAAGTTCAGGGGTTGATTGTGGAGCGAAGCTATGAAGGTTTTACGACTCCGGAAACCCACAATAAATGGTCGCTTCGTGCATCCAAAACAGGTGAATTGGTTTTTAATAATGTAAAAGTTCCGAAGGAAAATTTATTGCCAAAAGTAGTTGGTTTAAAAGGACCTTTATCTTGTCTCAATTCTGCGCGTTACGGAATTTCATGGGGCGTAATCGGAGCTGCAATCGACTGTTATTGCACCGCCGTTCAGTATTCCAAAGAAAGAAAACAGTTCGGGAAACCGATCGGCTCGTTCCAGCTTCAGCAGAAAAAATTGGCAGAATTCCTAACCGAAATCACTAAAGCTCAGCTTCTCTGCTTACAGCTCGGAAATTTGAAAAACGCACACAAAGCAACTCCTGCGCAAATCTCGATGGCAAAGCGAAACAACGTGAAAATGGCGATCGACATCGCAAGAGAATCGCGACAGATTCTCGGCGGAATGGGAATCATGGGCGAGTTCCCGATGATGCGTCACGCTGCAAACCTGGAGTCAGTCATCACTTACGAAGGAACGCACGACATTCACCTGCTCATCACTGGACTTGATATTACGGGAATCAACGCGTTTTAGATATTGAATTTAACGATTTAACTCACAAAAAAACTTCAGAAAATTTCTGAAGTTTTTTTGTGAATATGGTGTGTTCACCATTAATCTTACCAGTTGTTGGATCCGCCTCTGTCGTAACCACCACCTCTGTTGTAGCCACCGCCGCCACGGTTTCCGCCGTATCCGCCGCGGTTGTTGTCGAAGCTTCTTCTTGGTTTTTGTTCTTTAGGTTTCGCTTCGGAAACGTTAAGTTCTTTTCCGTCGAGTTCTCTTCCGTTTAATTGCTCGATTGCTGCTTTCCCTTTTTCGTCACCCATTTCTACGAATCCGAATCCTCTGGATCTTCCGGTTTCTCTGTCGGTGATAATTTTGGCAGAAGTTACCTCGCCAAATTCTGAAAATAATTCATGCAGCCTCTCTTCTTTCGTTGCATAGTTGATGTTTGAAACAAAAATGTTCATCTTAAAAAAAATTAAAAAAATTAATACCTGTTGAGATTATAAATGAAAGTCAACAAAGTGATGAACAAATATTGATTTCGGATATAAAAACGGGTGCAAGATACAACTATAAATCAGATTTGCAACCTTTTATTTTTTTATTAGTCAACCTCTTTCCCTTTTGAAGCTTCGAGGAGTCGGAACCAGTCTTCCCTTTCGAGGTTGATATTTAAGCTTTGCTTGAGCTTTTGGATATTTTCAGATTTGGAAGTACCGATGACCGGAAGAATTTTTGCCGGATGTTTTAAAATGAACGACAGTAAAAGTTGGTTTTCTTCGGCACCATATTTTTGGCAAAGTTCATCAAGAATCTTCCCAATCCTGGAGTTCTGCTCTGATTTTTCGGTAAAGTAATTTCCCATTACGGAGTAAGCCATCGGTTTCAGTTTCTTGCGCATCATCTGCTCTAAAGTTTCGTCATAGAAAGAGTTTGTGTGATTAATCGAGATTTCGACTTGGTTCGTTGTTAATGGAAAAAGGTCATTAATCAAATCAAATTGGGAGGTTGAAAAATTAGAAACGCCAAAATCCAAAACCTTTCCGCTACTTCGCAAAACACCGAAAGCCGTGGCAATTTCTCCGGGATTCATCAAAGGCGATGGTCGGTGAAGCAAAAGCAAGTCGAGATAATCAGTTTGCAGATTTCTTAAACTGTTTTCCACAGAACTGATAATATGCTCCTTTGAATAATTATAAGATTTAATTTGGAAACCGCGGTTGGAACACGGCATTTCGATTCCGCACTTTGAAATAAGCTGCACTTCTTCCCTATCTATTTTCATTTCAGCGAAGGTATCGCCAAATAATTTTGCAGTCGTATAATTTCCGTAAATGTCGGCGTGATCAAAAGTGGTGAGGTTTTCTTCCAAAGAGATTTCGATCAGTTTCTGCACTTCTCTCTCGTTATGATTTGCTCCCCAAATTCCCCATCTCATGCATCCTACAATGATTTCAGAATAATCCATACGCTTTCAATATTTTAACCAAATTTATAAAAAAAGAGCTGGCTTTTTAACATCGATAATTATTGCCTTTACCATAATATCTTTAACTTTGAGCCAAAATTGATATAATGAAAAAATTGTCTTTATTATTTCTGAGCGTCTTCTCGACTTTTATTTTCGCTCAGTTTACCACTCCCGGAAACGGGACAACCTACACCCTTTCAACGCTTTCGGCAGCAGCGCCGACTGTTTTGGTGAACAACGGAACTTTCTACCAAATGACTGCAAACATCACCATTGCTGCAAACGATACTTTATTAATGGATGAAGATACCACCTTGAAAATCGATGGTGGTCTGGTTCTGACAGTAGCAGGAACTTATAATACCACCGCAACTAATTTGTTGATTACAGCAACCAATCCGGCGGTTGTTTTCAAAGGATTCCGTTTGGAGTCCACAGCAAACGTGACCTTCAAAAACACTACATTTGAATATGGAGGTGGAATTCAGTCGTTGACCGGAAATTTTCTGATGGACAACTGTATCGTACAATTTAACAAGTCTGGTCAATCAACAGGAGCAGCAATTAATTTCTCGACCGGAAATCCCGTGGTGAAAAATTCTCAGTTTATTGAGAACGATCTACCCGCGGTTGCTTCTGGAGCAAACCAGACCGTAGCGCTTGAATTTTCTAACAACTACTTGTTCCAAAACACCAAACTTAATTCCAACCGTCCACAAATTAACATGGGACCAAGCGGAGCGGGAGGACTTTCAAAAATTTTGAACAATACCATCATCGGAAACAGAGCCAACGACAAAGTGGGCGGAATTTCGGTATCTGGTCTTTTAGGCACCACTAATAATGTTTTGATCGACGGAAATACGGTAACCGACAACCGCTACGGAATTACGGTTACAGGGAATAATGCTTCAGGTACGATTTCCAATAATATCCTAACTAATAATAACGTAGAAACTGTTCCCAACAACGGAGGTAGCGGAATTAACCTGAACGGAAGCGGTTCCTTTAAAATTGAAAACAACCAGATTCGCGGACATTTATGGGGAATTACACTTGTGAACAACAAAGTGGCCGACCTTGGTGGAGGAAGTTTGGGAAGCGTTGGGAATAACGTTTTCAAAGACAACGGAAACAGCGGAGTGATTTATGCGCTTTACAACAACACGCCAAATGCGGTTTCTGCAACCAACAACTGTTGGAGAGAGGGCGAGCTTTCTACCGACGCGATGGTTGAAGAAGTGATTACGCACCAAGTTGATATCGCTACTTTAGGATTGGTTACCTTCAGTCCTTATTTATGTGCAGTTCCATTGGCGACAAGCAATGCTGCAGTTGCACAAAACAGCATCTACCCAAATCCAAGCAACGGAACCTTTACTTTTGATGCTGAAAAATCTGGAAACATCGTAGTTACTGATATGACAGGTAAAATCGTTTACAGCGGAATTGTGAACAAAGGTAAAAACAGGGTTTCTGTAAAAGCAACCTCAGGAACTTATGTGCTTCTTTATCAGTCCGAAGGCAAGAAATCCAGCTCAAAGCTGATCATCAAATAATTAATTGATCTCAAAATAGGCAAAACTCATCTCAATCTTTTTGGGATGAGTTTTTCTTTTTAGTTACATGAAATAATCGCAAAGTTTTTATTCAAAATAACTACCCTATTTTAAGGGTACAAAGTTTTTTCCGCCAAAGGCGGATTGATGAAGCGGTCGCTTCAACAGTGGATTTATCCACAGACTTTGCTTACCTGAATTTTGAATATTGAAAAGAAAAGCTTTGCGATTTAATATTCTGAATTTAGAAAGCAAATTTGTACAAGAAATTGATTATCTTCAACCAATGAAAATGCACACAACCAATTACAAAAACACCTTTATAGAAGTTGCAGAAGACTGCCCTGTTTCCGTAGCTGAGATTCCGCCTGTGAAAAGAAACAAGACTTTGGCCAATATTCAGCTGGAGATGGTTCTTGAAAATCCGTACAAATACACTTCCGACGAGGTTTTGTTCGAATGTTTTGCGATCAAAAATGAAATTGGCAAAGATGAACGCGATGAAGCCCGCAGAAATTTTTTCTCAAAAGGTCAACCCTGCTTTCGTTCATCCGCATTGGGAAAAAGATATGGTTTCGGCGTGCATTCGGATGCGGAAGGAAAGATTGCGTTTTTTCCAGTGGAAAGTGAGGAATATCAAAATTTTTTGAAAGATGATTCGGTGAAGAAGGTAAAGGCGATGCGCACGAAAAGGGCGAAGTAATTCCATAATCCATGGATTTCATCTACGGTTACTAATATTAAACCCTTCGGCTTTTTCTATTCGAGCGTTGCCGACAGCCGATTGCAGCAAGCATAGAGTTAGCAGAAATTTTACACCAATGATAGTTCCAATAACAATTTTAAGTATTCTATTTATCGGAATAGGATTTATAATTACTGAAAAAAATGCCAAATATTTACTTTCTGGATATAATACAATGTCCGAAAATGAGAGAGGAAAATTCGACATAAAATCGTACATTCCATACTTCAGAAATTTTCATATTTTTCTAGGACTCTCTCTATTCGTTATTTGCTTATCTGTTTATTATTTTATTGATCCAGATTGGAGCGGCATCGTTATGACAACCTACCCCATAATTGCATATATATTTTTTGTTTGGAAAGGGAATCAATTTTCAAAATTAAATAATAAAAAGTCTAATAGAAAAACAATTATGACCATGATTTTCTTAGTTGTTGTTTTTATTACTATTGCAGGAATGTTCTTAAATAGTCTAAATGATAATAATATAGACATAACAGGAAATACTATAAAAATAAAAGGAGATTATGGAATGGAATTGAAAAAAAGCGATATAAAATCAATAAAACTAGTAAATGAACTTCCTGAAATTTCATACAAAATGAATGGTTTTGCATTACAGAATGTAAAAAAGGGTTATTTTAAAACTAAAACTGGAGAAAAAGTTAAGTTATTTATCAATTCTGATAAATATCCATTAATTTATATAATAACCGAAGACAATCAAAAAATATATTATTCCTCAAAAGAAAAATCTAACAATATTGTTTTCAAAGATTTAAAAACTGCGATAAGCAAATAAAAACTTCTGCTACCATAGTATTGGAAAAATGCGGGGTTAAAGTCTTAATAGAAAGATTTGTTTGTATTTTGTCGCAAAAAAACTTTTCGTTCCACATTTTTTCTGTAATTTAGTTCCACGAAAAAGTTTTTTGCTTAGTGTAGTCTAAGTTGAACATTTTCAACTTCTTAACCCGCACTTCGCCAATACTTTTTCCGCAGAAAGCAGAAAACTAATTGCCGAAAGCCGATTGTTACATTGCTACATTGGTAAAATGTACATTGAAAAGCTTCCTTCCAACACAGCGAAAACCGCGACCCGGCTTGAGTGGAGCTCTTTTTTCTTTTTGATGGAAAATGGGTTGGCCAAAGAAAAAAAGCGGGAACGGAAGACGGAAATAGTCGCCCAAAAAATCAATTAATACTTTTATTTTGAAAGTTTTGTAACCTTTTCCAAATTCCTGTCGTATAATCTATTGCAGTCCTTAAACTGGATTGTTTTTTTCTATGAGACAGTTAAAAATTACAAAGCAGGTTACCAACAGAGAAACCGCATCGCTTGACAAGTATCTACAGGAAATCGGGAAAGTGGACCTGATTACCGCCGATGAAGAGGTGGAACTCGCACAGAAAATCCGAGCAGGAGACCGGGTTGCACTGGAAAAACTGATCAAGGCGAATTTGCGTTTCGTGGTGTCTGTTTCGAAACAATACCAGAATCAGGGATTATCACTCCCCGATTTGATCAACGAGGGAAATCTCGGTTTGATGAAAGCCGCAAAAAGATACGATGAAACCAGAGGTTTTAAGTTTATTTCTTATGCGGTTTGGTGGATTCGCCAGTCGATTCTGCAGGCATTGGCGGAACAGTCGAGAATTGTTCGTCTGCCGCTGAACAAGATTGGCTCAATCAACAAGATCAACAAAGCTTACGCACACCTTGAACAGGAAAACGAACGACCACCGTCTCCCGAAGAATTGGCTGAAGTTCTCGATATGAGCGAGGAAGACATTAAGGAATCGATGAAGAATTCCGGTCGTCACCTCTCGATGGATGCACCGCTTGTTGAAGGTGAAGATTCCAATTTATACGACGTTTTGCGTTCGGGAGAATCACCAAGTCCAGACAAAGACTTGATGCTGGAATCGCTGCAGATTGAGATCGAAAGAGCATTGCAGACCTTGACTCCGAGAGAAGCAGATTTGGTTCGGCTTTATTTCGGACTGAATGGCAAACATCCGATGACTTTGGAAGAAATCGGTGAAACCTTTGATCTGACGAGAGAACGTGTTCGACAAATTAAGGAAAAAGCGATCAAACGATTGAAACACAATACCAGAAGCAAGATTCTGAAATCTTATCTCGGTAAATAATTTTTTAGCAACAACAGAAAAGGAACCCCAAATTGAGGTTCCTTTTTTTATTTATGAGGTTTGGAAATTCTTCCGCGCCAATTCCTTTCGCACACGGCTTAAACTTTCAGGCGTAATTCCCAGATAGGAAGCGACCATCCATTGCGGAACGCGCAGCAAAATGTCGGGATACATTTTGATGAAGTTCATATAGCGTTCCTCGGCGGTTTCTGCCAACAATGAATTCACTCGGTTCTGCAAATTCCTGATGTGTTTCTGCAAAAGCAGGTCATTATTTTCCGCGGTATGCGGAAACTGCTGATTGATGGTCGTAAAGAAATCGTTTTTCAATAAAAGAACTTCCGACTCCTCCACTGCTTCGATATAATATTTGGACTTTTCGTTAAAGTAGAGTGAGCTTCGGTCAGAAATCAGCCAGTTTTCAGGCGCAAACTGTATGATGTGTTCCTTTCCGTTCCGGTCGATGGAATACATTCTCAGCAAACCTTTTTCCACGAAAAGCGTCTGGTTGCAGACTTCACCTTCGCGGAGAAGAAATTCGTTCTTGGCAACTTTTTTTGCCGTATAGTGACTGGTGCAGGTAGAAACGGCTTCCTTCGGAATTTCCAAAACTTCCGAGAGGTAATTGGTGATATTCAGCTTTTCTTCCATTAAACTTTAAACTAAATCAAGTGAAATTGAATGATGGGACGCATTTTTGACAGCTTTTCCATTTTCCAGAACGATAAGTTGCGGACTTTGATGCTGAACACCAAAATCATCGGCAATCTTGTTGGAAAGATTTCGGTGTGCCAACAAGTCGAGGAAATAAAACTCCGCATCCTGTGCTGAATTCTGCACTTCTTTTTCAAAGTTTCTCAAAACCGTTTTGCTGATGTGGCATCTTGTGGAATGTTTGAAAATCGCCACCTTTTTTTCAAAGGATTTTTTTACGGCTTGTTTCAGATCGCTTTCCGATTCGATGGAATGCCAGAAATTAACCGAATCTTTTTCCGCGTCGGAACCGCCAAATATTTTGTCAAAAAAACTCATACTCCAAACTGTTTTAAATGATGGTCAAGATGTTTGTGCTCCATAAAACCCCAATCTTTCGTGGTCATTGTTCCGAAGAGTTCGTGCTTTTTTGGGAGTTTGCCGCTTTCTGCAATTTCACAGAACTCTCCAAGGGTTTTCAGGAGTTGATCTCTCGATTCCCCAAAGTTACAATTTTCCTTCACAATCAGTTTGCTGAAAGTCGGCATATTGTGCGGAATTCCATTATTAAAGATTCTCATCTCGATCTTGGTCAAATTCCCGATGGCGTAAATCACAGGATTAGTTTTTGGCAGAATGATTTTTCCGATTGCCACCATCAACACTTTATTGCAGTGATAAAGCATTTGCGACACCTCGAGTTGTCCCCATTTTGGCGAACATTCTTTATTCAAAGCCAAGATTCTGCGTTCGGTTTCTTTCCGAATTTCGGGATCGAGCAGTGATTTGTATTTTACCAACCTTTCTCTTTTTTCAGGTTTACAATCTGCGCATAATGATGATCGCAATGCCATGAGTAGAAAGCGAGATTCTCTTTTAACGAGATATTTCTGTTTTGTTCGGGATGGAAAAAAGTTCTTTCAAATTCCATGTTGGTCATGGATTTCAATTCGTAAACCCAACGTTTGTGGAGACCTTTGAGCATTTGCAGAGCGGGTTTTATTTCGATGGTGAAGCTGTCCTGCAATTCTGCCCAAGCTGCTTCGTCGTAGGTTTTAATGGTGGGATTGTCTTCCGTTAATGCCAGTTTCAAACGCACATAACTGTTCATATGGCTGTCTGCAAGATGGTTGATTAATTGTCGAACTCTCCATCCTCCTTCCCGATATTGCGTGTCGAGTTGTTCGTCGCTCCAGTGTTCAACAAGGTTTTTTAATCTCGCTGGGAAATCCTTTAGCACCTTGATATGGTGGTCGATTTCCTGATCCGAGATATTTTGTGGTCCCTCGAATTTTCCGATGGGATATTTTTTATGTTCTAAGTTGTCCATTTTATTCTTAAAGTTTTGACGATTTGGCTGAATATTCTATTTGGCTGAAATTTTGTGGCGATCTTGATGTAAATTTATCAAAAATTTGCCTTGAATGAAATACTTAAACAAAATTTAATCCAATGAAAAAAGCCCTGATTATCGTTGACGTGCAAAATGATTTCTGTGAAGGCGGCGCTCTCGCTGTTCCCGGAGCGAACGAGATTATTCCTTATATAAACCTTTTAATGGAAGAAAATGAATACGATCAGATTGTTCTGACGCAAGATTGGCATCCCGCAAATCACAAAAGTTTTGCTTCCAACAACGGTAAGCAAGTCGGAGAATCCATTATCCTCAATGGTTTGCCGCAATTTATGTGGCCAGATCACTGCGTGCAGGGAACTTTCGGGGCAGAGTTTCATAAAGACCTGAACCGCGATAAAGTGACACACATCATCCAAAAAGGAAAAAATCCCGATGTTGACAGCTATAGCGGATTTCAGGACAACAACCATTTCGTGAAAACCGGCTTGGATGATTTCCTGAAATACCACGACATCCAATTGGTAGAAATTGTTGGTTTGGCTATGGATTACTGTGTGAAGTTCACCTGTCTCGATGCAGCGAATTTGGGTTATGTGACGTGTCTGCATTTCAACGGAACGCGCGCTGTAAACGTGAAACCCGATAATGGAAAGAACGCCATTTACGAAATGCTGCAAAATGCGGTGACTGTTTTGGGATAAAGTGGTTTTCAACATCAAATAATTAAACTTCTCTTTACCGCGGAATTTTTTTTGTGGACTACTCTTAAGAATTTTATATTTTTAAAGAAAATTTTTTTTGAGAAAACTGCTGTACTTATTGACTCTTTCGTTTTTGGCATCCTGTGTTTCCGTGAAGAAGCACAACGAAAAACGTGAAATCCCCATCGCGCCGGAAAAACTGAAAAAAGATGTCGACTTCGCCTACCAAAAACTTCAGAAGCTCCATCCAGAACTGTACTGGTATATTTCTCAGGACAGCTTGGATTACAAGTTCGACAGCATTAAAACCACAATTAAAACTCCTTTAAAACCCAACGATTTTTATCAAAAATTAGCGCCCGTTATCGCTAAAGTAAAACAGGGGCATCTTCGGCTCTACCCTCTCGAAAAACGGTTGACCAAAAAGGAAATCGAAAATCTGAAGAACCAGAAAGGTTTGCTCAGCCGCTTCAACTTTGTGGTGGATGATAACAGAATTTTCGTTTTAGACAATACCGAGAAAATCGCCAATATGGACGTGGGAACCGAAATCCTGAAGATTAAGGATATTCCCCTGAAAGACCTTTTACAGAAGTATCACCCGTTTATCAACAGTGACGGTCTCAACAAAACTTTCCAAAAATATTCGCTTGCACGAAGATGGCCTGCTTTTTTCACAGCAGAATTCGGGATTTTAGATTCCGTAAAACTCGAGACGAAGTTGAATAATGCCACAAAAACTTTCTACCTGCACCGCGAAAAAATGTCGAAGGAGGAAAGGAAAAAAGAAGAATCAGCCAACAAGAAAATCACCAAAAGCGAGACAGGGAAAACCAAGGATTACAACATCATCACTAAAAGTTACAACCGCGACCTGCAGTTTCCCGTGAAAGATTCGTCGGTTGCGTATATGAAGATCAAGACTTTTTCGGGAACTTTCTCCCGAAAATTTTACAAGCAAAGTTTTGCCATACTCAAAAAATCACCTGCAAAGTATCTGGTACTCGACATCCGCGATAATCTGGGCGGCTCACTTTATGAGATCAACAACCTGTATTCTTACCTCGCGAAAGAGGATTTCAAATTTATTAACGATATCGAAGTCACCTCACGTTCAGCAATGTTTCAGGCAGATTACTTTTCGGAGTTTTCGTGGATTTATAAACCATTGGCGGTTGTCGGATATCCATTTTATTGGTTGGGAACTGCACTTTCCGTCAAGAAAAAAGATGACCGTTTTTATCTGAGGAACAACGGAATTTTCTCCATTAAGAAAGTAAAGAAAAACAATTTCGAGGGAAAAGTTTATGTGCTGATGAACGGTAGCAGTTTTTCGGCGGCAGCAATTCTCCCATCAAAACTGAAAGGAGACCAACGCGCATTTTTGGTCGGTGAAGAAACCGGCGGCGCCAACGACGGCACGGTTGCTGGAAGATATTCCACCAAAAAACTTCCGAATTCACGGCTTTATCTTCCGATTGGTTTAATGCTGATTCAACCGAATATCGAATTCACCAACACCAAAAAAGGGGTGATTCCCGATAAAGAAATCACCCCCACTTTGCTTGAAATTCTTCAGAAAAAAGATGTGCAGTTGGATACCGTGATGGAACTCATCAAACAGGACAAGAAATCCATTTCCGAAATCAAACCCTAAAACTCAAAAATAAATCCGAAATAAGGAAGCGGCGTTGAACGGTCGGCTTCACCGTAATTCAGCTGGTAGATTTGCTCGTTTTGCGGTGCTGATGGATTCACGATAATTCCGTTTCCGTTGGCATCACGTTCCAAAGCGATGACAGGAAGCGCGCTTGGTTTTTGCGAACCATAAGCATTCACGACATCTACATAAAACGTCATTTGCCATTTGTTGAAAATCCATTTTTTCTCGGCTCTGATATCGAGTTGATGCACCAGATTTCCGCGTTGTGAATTCAGTAAAGCATAATCGGAAACCGGCGAATTGGCGATGTTCCAGATATTCACCAACTGGCTTCTTTGCAAATCATACGGCGTTTCCGGAAGTCCGCTCTGCAAACGGAAACGCACTCCGACATTCCAGTTTCGTTTGAAATATTTACCTGCAGTTAATGAAAAAATATGCCGGCTGTCCCAACTTGAAGGTTTTAAATCGCCATTGAAATCACTAAATTTCGATTGCCCGAAAGTGTAGGAAGCAATTCCGTAGAAATCGTTTACGGTTCTTTTTTGAGCCAGAATTTCGAAACCATAAGTTTCACCGAAACCTCTGCTGTCCAAAGGTTCAGCTCCTACCACTCCAAAATCGCCTCCCAAATTCGCTAAAGAAATTCCGTTGCGCAGCGAAAACGGATAGTTTTTATATTTCTTGTAATAGGTTTCGCCAGT